>NZ_JAUDBQ010000030.1 GCF_030372105.1 Cellulomonas cellasea
TGCGGATTCCCCTTGGACAACGGGGACGGGTGCCAGTCCGTCAGCGTGTTGATGCACCCACCGGTGTCGACGCCGTCCTTGTCAGGCGAGTACCAGGCGCCCTGGGGCACCGAGAGCACGCCCGGCATGATGCGGGGGGTCACCCGCGCGGGCAGCTGGATCACGCCGCGGTCGTTGAAGACCCGCACGACGTCGTCGTTGTCGATGCCACGGTCCTGGGCGTCGAGCGTGTTCATCCACACGACCTGCGGGTGGGCCTCGATGAGCCAGTCGACGCTCCCGTAGGAGGAGTGCGTCCGGCCCTTGTAGTGGTGCCCGATGCACTGCAGCGGGTACTTCTCGTTGGTCAGCGCCTCCTCGGCGCCCTCCCACGTCGGGACGTGCTCCGGCAGGGCGGTGAGCTTGTCACCCTTCTTGCCGCCGTCGAACGTCCAGACCTTCGACCGCTCCCAGAGCCGCTCGGAGAAGATCTCGATCTTCCCGGAGGGGGTCGTCAGGGGGTTCGCGACAGGGTCCTCACGGAACGCCTTGCTCGCGACGAAGGTGCCGTCCGGGTTGGACAGACGGAACACGCCCTTGTCCCGGAACTCCTGCTCGCTGTAAAGGCTCGGGACGTCCTTCTTCGTGCGGGCGATGAGCTCGGTGCGCCACTCCTGCAGCGTGCGGCCCTCGGTGAACTCCTCTTCGAGGCCCATCTTGCGGGACAGCTCGACACACATGTCGAAGTGCGACTTGGCGTCGTACAGCGGCTCGATGGCCTTGTCGACGATCATCGCGTAGGCCGTGTCACCGGAGTACTCGCTCGCGATGAAGTCGTCCTCCTCGGCGTTCGTGGTCGCGGGGAGCAGGATGTCCGCGTACCGCGCCGACGACGTCATGTGGTTCTCGACGACGACGATGAGCTCGCACAGCGAGTCGTCCTCGAGGAGCTTGGCCGTGCGCGTCGTGTCCGAGTGCTGGTTGATCATCGCGTTGCCCGCGACGTTGATGATCATCTTGATCGGGCCGTCGAGCTGCGGCTTGCCCTGCACGCCGTCCGCGATCTCGGTCATCTCGGCGCCGCGCTCGATCGCGTCGGTCCACATGAAGCACGAGATCTTGGTCTTGATCGGGTTGGCGAGCCCCATCCGGGCCAGCGGGAACTTGATGGTGCCCTCACGCGACCCGTTGCCGCCGCCGTGGATGCCGACGTTGCCGGTGAGGATCGGGAGCATCATGACCGCGCGGCAGTTGTTCTCGCCGTTGGCCTGCCGCTGCAGGCCCCAGCCCTGCATGATCGCGCACGGCTTGGCCGTCCCGATCTCGCGGGCGAGCTGGATGATGACGTCGACCGGGATGCCCGTGATCTCCGACGCCCACTCGGGCGTCTTGACCGTGCCGTCGGGGCCCTTGCCGAGGATGTAGCTCTTGTAGGAGCTGCCGGCGGGGATGCCCTCGGGCATGTGCTCCTCGTCGTAGCCCACGCAGTACGTGTCCAGGAACTCCTGGTCGACGAGGTCCTCGGTGATGAGCACGTGCGCGCACGCCGCGACGAGGGCGGCGTCGGTGCCCGGGCGGATCGGGATCCATTGGTCGGCGAGGTCGAGCGCGGTCTCGGAGTACCGCGGGTCGATGACGATGGTGCGGGTCTTGAAGTCCTTCTTCGCGACCTGCGCGTTGTACATGTTGCCGCCGCCGCTCATGCGCGTCTCGACCGGGTTGTCGCCCCAGTAGATGACGAGGTTCGAGTGGACGGTGTCGCCGATCGAGTTCGACTCGATGCGCGCGCCGTACGTGAACGGCATCGCGTAGGTGATCTGCGAGGTGCTGTAGCTGCCGTAGTAGCCCAGGTAGCCGCCGGCGAGCGAGAGCAGCCTGCTCCAGCACCCGCTGGTGATGTTGCCGCCCGCGGTGCCCGACGCGTACTGCAGGTAGACGGCCTCCTGGCCGTGCTCCTTGACGACGCGGGCGTGCTCGGACGCGATGGTGTCGAGCGCCTCGTCCCAGGAGATCTCCTCCCACTCGCCCGCGCCGCGCTTGGTGCCGGGCTTGCGGCGCATGGGGGTCTTGAGGCGGTCGGGGTTGTAGACGCGGTGGCGGAACGAGCGCCCGCGGACACAGGCCCGCAGCTGGGGGCCGTCGAGGCTGTCCGAGCCGGTGTCGTCGGTGCCGACCTTGACGAGCGTGCCGTCCTTGACGTGCAGGCGCAGCGCGCAGCGCGACCCGCAGTTGACCAGGCAGGCGTTCCACACGGCCTTGTCACCCGAGTCCGCGGGGCTCATCCGGGCCGCGTTCGCCGCGCCGACCCCGGGCAGCAGACCGAAGGAGGCGCCTGCGCCCACCAGCACGGCGCCGCCACCGGCCGCCCCTGACCACTTCAGGAAGGAGCGACGTGGCAAGCCCGCCGCCTGTGGCTTCTCTTGCGTCCCAACGGTCGTCATCGGGGCATCCTTTCGAGCAGTTCTCAGGTACTACGGGGTGCACCGAGATCGATTGCCCAATCGTCCGCGCCAACATGAAAAACCATCTAGGGCAATGGTCCTGCCAGTGATCGACGTGTTCGACCCGTGATGGTCGATTCGTGCGGCACACATACGAAACAAGCTCGTGAGGTATTGCCCCGCGAATCGCGCTCGCGATCATTGCCACGCCCGCGGCGGGATAAAAAGATCGAGAATTACCACGTCGAGGGCAGGATAAAAGAATGGCCCGCACCCTGGTGGGGGTGCGGGCCGTTCGCCGTGCCATCTCCGCCGTGCCGTCGCCGCCGCGAGGGGCGGGGCTCGGCGGGG
>NZ_JAUDBQ010000031.1 GCF_030372105.1 Cellulomonas cellasea
GACCGACCGCGGAGGCACCTCTAGAGCGCTCCACGCCTCACCCTGCGCTCTAGGGGGGCATCGCTCTGCCCCCACTCCCTCCCACGGAGGCGGCTCGCACCACTGCTCGGGGCTGAGCGATCAAGAGGCTTGCAGCCCGAGCGCAGCGAGGCCCGCTCTACCCGTGCTGGGGAGCGGGCCCGCCGGGCCGATTCCACCGGCCTTCGACTACGCCCAGCACCGTACTCGCCGCAGGCCGATCGACCGACCGACAAGACACCCTGCTAGAGCCGGGCACCGGCAGGGCGACCACCGCCCGAGGTGCGACAGCCGCCTCACCGGGTGAGCCTCCCGCACGCCAGACCGGCTGCACTGGCCCTGTCCTTGAGGGCAAGCGGCGCAGCCGCGCGGCAGCCGCGCGGAGCGCCCTAGCGAAGATTGCGAATAACCTTTCTGTCAAACCTCGTGCGCGGATGTTTCCGCAGGTCAGCGCAGGTTTTCGGCACCAGGGCCGCCGGGCGGGGTGTAACCTGGGTTACATGTCGAAGTCGTCCCGGAAGCGTGGTCGAGCGCGCCCCCCTCGCGCGCGTGCGGCGGTGTCCGATCACCCCGCTGTCCGTGTCGCCGCTCCGGTGAGGTCCGCCCCTGCTCGGGCAGAAGCGGACCTCGCGCGGGCCGTCGAGCTCCTGCGCGATCTGGACGCCCGGCGCCTGGATGCTCTCGAGCTGCGCGACCGTGCCGTCTCGCAGCTGCGAGGTGCTGGCGTCTCGTGGGCGCGGCTGGCGGAGGTCACCGGCACCAGTCGCCAGGCCCTGATGAAGCGATCGGCGGGGTCCCTGTGAGCGGGCGGCTGGTGACCGGTCGCGGGGGGTCGTCCCAGCGGTGGCCGCGCACCTACTACGAGGGCCAGTGCGGGCGCTGCGATGCCACCTACGCGCTCCTGTGCCAGCCCGTCACGAACGTGAGCACGGGGCCGAAGTGGCATCGGCTCACCTGCGAGGCGTGCGGGTCGCAGGTCATCCTCGACCGGCGCCGGCAGAAGGCCGGCTCCTAGCCGGCTGTGGGGCCTGGCCGGCTATTTCTCTGGCGCTGTTCGCGCGGGCTTCCCTGGGGGCCTGCCTCCTGGGCGGCGGCGGTCCCGCAGGGGCCGCCGACCGGGAGGCAGGCCCCCAGGGTGCTCCGACACGCCTAGAAAACGCGTAGGTCCCCCACCTGGCCAGGTGAGGGACCTACCGTGCGGATTGTCGAATCACACAAACGCCAGCGTAGCCGCTGAGCCAGACGTTGCACCGCTAGGACCCCGGAACGGCGTGCCGGGTGAGCGTAGAAGTCCACCGGCTGGCCCCCGGGTGTAGTGAGACCAAAGGGCATCCCGAGACGGTGCGGCGTGCGTGAAGGCAGGCCCGGAGCACCAGAGGTCGCAGAGACCCGCTCGGTGGCCGTCGACGGGCCCCGAGGCACGCACCGTCACCCCCCGGCCCTGGCGCACGAGTAATCCCCGAGCGCGGCTTCAGCGACGTCGTACGC
>NZ_JAUDBQ010000032.1 GCF_030372105.1 Cellulomonas cellasea
GGTTGTTCCGAATGTGTTCTCGTATTACACGTCGATCGCGTGCAACCACTGTGAGGACCCGATTTGTGTGCGGGTGTGCCCCACGACGGCGATGAGCCAGGGCCCTGATGGCGTGGTGACTGTCGATCAGGACAAGTGCGTGGGGTGCCGGTATTGCGAGTGGGCGTGCCCGTACTCGGCTCCGCAGTTCGACGCGGAGTCCGGCCACATGACCAAGTGCGACCTGTGCGCGGACTACCGCTCCGAGGGCAAGGACCCGGCGTGTGTGGCGGCGTGCCCGTCGCGTGCGCTGAGCTACGGCCCGGTCGAGGAGCTGCGTGCCGAGCATGGTGATCTGGCCGGCGTCGAGCCGCTGCCGGACCCCGCGATCACGCGTCCGCGCCTGGTGATCACGCCCCACCGTGACGCCCAGCCCAGTGGTTCGGGCACGGGTTCTGTGGCCAACCCTGAGGAGCTGTGACTCATGCACACTGCTGAGCTTCCGATGATTGTGTTCACGTTGGCCGCCCAGATGAGCGTGGGCGCGTTCGTCGTGCTCGGGGTGATCCAGGTTGTCGCCGGGCGCCGCTTCGGGCGCGAGAACGTCGAGGTCATGACCGACACCGCGCTCTACGCGATCGGGCCGGTCATGGTGTTC
>NZ_JAUDBQ010000033.1 GCF_030372105.1 Cellulomonas cellasea
CGTTGTTCCGAATGTGTTCTCGTATTACACGTCGATCGCGTGCAACCACTGCGAGGACCCGATTTGTGTGCGGGTGTGCCCCACGACGGCGATGCACGTGAACGAGGACGGCACCGTCTCGGTCGATCAGGAGAAGTGCGTCGGGTGCCGGTATTGCGAGTGGTCGTGCCCGTACTCGGCTCCGCAGTTCGACGCGGAGTCCGGCCACATGTCCAAGTGCGACCTGTGCGCGGACTACCGGGCTGAGGGCAAGGACCCGGCGTGTGTGTCGGCATGCCCGTCGCGGGCGCTGAGCTACGGCCCGGTCGAGGAGCTGCGCGCCGAGCACGGCGACCTGGCCGGTGTCGAGCCGCTGCCGGACCCCGCGATCACGCGTCCGCGCCTGGTGATCACGCCCCACCGTGACGCCCAGCCCAGTGGTTCGGGCACGGGGTCTGTGGCCAACCCTGAGGAGCTGTGACTCATGCACACTGCTGAGCTTCCGATGATTGTTTTCTCCGTGGCCGCCCAGATGAGTGTGGGCGCGTTCGTGGTGCTGGGAATCGTGCAGGTCGTGGCCGGTCGCCGGTTCGCGGCGGGCACGGTGGACAAGATGACCGACACCGCGCTCTACGCGATCGGCCCGGTCATGGTGCTG
>NZ_JAUDBQ010000004.1 GCF_030372105.1 Cellulomonas cellasea
GCGACGCCTACGCCTGGGGCTGGCGCTCCTTCACCGCGAACCTCGGGCCGATCCTCGTCACGGTGATCGCCTTCCTGCTGGTGGGCGTCCTCGTGTCGATCCTGTGGAACGTGGCGGTCGCCGCCGCCGACCTCGGAGTCGACTGGAGCGACTACCGCGGGATCGGCGTGGTGGGCGGGGTGGGCGCGTATCTGAGCAGCCTCCTGCTGACGCTCGTCGTGATGTTCGTGACCTACGTGCTGCAAGCGGCGATCGTGCGCGGAGCGCTCGCGATCAGCCGTGGGGAGCGGCTCGACATGGGCACGATGTTCTCGTTCCCGAGCCTCGGGGACGTGCTGCTCGCGGCCCTGCTGGTGAGCGTGCTGACGTCCCTCGGGTCGCTGGTCTGCGGCATCGGGGCGCTCGTGGTGTGGTTCTTCCTGCAGTTCACGTTGTACTTCGTGATCGACGTGCGCCAGAACGCCCTGGACGCGCTGCGCTCGAGTGCGCAGCTCATCACCAAGAACGCCGCCACCATGGCGCTGTTCTCCCTCGCCGGGCTGCTGGTGGTGATCGTCGGCGCGCTGCTGTGCGGGGTGGGGCTGATCGTGGCCATCCCGTTGGTGGTGCTCGCGCAGGCGTACCTGTACCGCCGGCTGCTGGGCCAGCCCGTCGCGGGCTGAGCCGGGCGCGGCGTCGTCAGGGGGCTGTCACGAAGTCGATGAGCTCCTCGACCCTGCCCAGCAGGGACGGCTCGAGGTCGGCGTAGGAGCGCACCGACCGCAGGATGCGCTGCCACCCGCGAGCGACGTCGGCCTGGTCGTCCGCGGGCCAGCCCAGCTCGCGCAGGATGCCGAGCTTCCACTCGGTGCCGCGCTCGATCACCGGCCATGCGCGCAGCCCCACGCGCTCGGGTCGCACCGCCTGCCACACGTCGATGTACGGGTGGCCCAGCACCAGCACCGTGCCGGCGGGGACGGTGCGCAATGCCGCGTCGGCGATCCGCCGCTCCTTGGACCCGGGAACCAGGTGGTCGACGAGCACGCCCACCCGGCGGCCCGGCTCGGGCGCGAAGTCGGCCAGGGCGTCGGCGAGGTTGTCCACCCCGTCGAGCAGCTCCACCACGACGCCCTCGAGGCGCAGGTCGTCGCCCCACACCTTCTCGACGAGCTCGGCGTCGTGCTTGCCCTCGACCCACAAGCGGCTGCCACGGGCCACCCGGGCCTGGGCGCCGTGCACCGCCACCGAGCCGGACGCCGTGCGCTTCGGCGGCGCGGGGGCGCTCGCGGCAACCGGCGGGGTCAGCTCCACCGGGGAGCCGTCGACCCAGAACCCCGGGCCGAGCGGGAAGGTGCGGGTACGGCCCTTGCGGTCCTCGAGGACGACGACGTGCTGGCCGCCGGACTTCTCGACGCGGACCACGGCGCCCACCCAACCCGTGGTGACCTCCTCGACCACCAGCCCGAGCTCGGCCGCCTGCGGTGTCGAGGAGCGCGGCGCACGGTGGTGGGCCGGGCGCTGGGCGCTGGCGAGGACGTCCTGGCCGTAGCGGTCGTGAGTCACCCGGTGAGCCTAAGGGCGGGTCCGGCCCAGCCGGTGGAGGCTTCCAGGGGTGGCGCGCTGCGGGCGCGGCGGATGGCGTGGTGCACTGGGCGTGTGATGTCGCCTGCCACCGGCGAGTTCGTGCCGGACCCCCGCCGTTGGCGGGCCCTGTTGGTGTGCCTGGCCATCGGCTTCATGACGATGCTCGACGTCTCGATCGTCAACGTGGCGCTGCCGTCCATCGACGCGGCGCTCGGCGCGAGCTCGAGCCAGTTGCAGCTCGTCGTGGCCGGCTACACGCTGGCGTTCGGGCTGGCGCTGGTCCCGGCGGGCCGGTGGGGCGACGCTCGCGGCAGGCGCCGGTTGATGATCGCCGGGCTGATCGGCTTCGCGCTGACGAGCCTGGGCGCGGGCCTGGCGCCGACGGGCGGCGCGCTGGCCGTCATGCGGCTGCTGCAAGGGCTCAGCGCCGGGGTGCTGAACCCGCAGATCACGGGTCTGATCCAGGAGCTCTTCCGGGGTCCCGAGCGGGCCCGCGCCTTCGGGGCCTTCGGCGCCACGATCGGGGTCTCCACGGCGATCGGCCCGCTGCTCGGCGGCGTGATCATCCAGGTGGCCGGGACCGAGACCGGGTGGCGGTGGGTGTTCATCGTCAACGTGCCCGTCATGGCGGTGGTGCTGCCGCTGGCCCTGCGATGGCTGCCGCGCACGCGCCCGCACGGCGCCCCGCGCTCCGACCCCGTCGGGTTGGCGCTGATCGGCCTGACCACTGTCGCGCTGATGCTGCCCCTGGTGACGACCACGGGCCTGGGCGACGACCCGGCGCGCTGGTGGTGGTGGGCCGTGGCGGCGGTCGTGGGGGCCGCCGCTGTCGTCTGGGAGCGCCGCTACCAACGACGCACCGGCGCGGCGGTGCTGGACCCGGCGGTCCTCGGGCAGCCGTCGTTCCGCAACGGCGCGCTGCTGGGCTTCGCCTACTTCGCGGGCTTCACCGCGATCTTCCTGGTGATCACGCTGTACCTGCAGAGCATCCTCGGGTACTCCGCGCTGCAGGCGGGGCTCGTCGGGATGCCGTTCGCCATCGCCTCGGCGGTGTCGGCCGCGCTGTCCGGGCGGCTCGTGGTGCGGCATGGGCGGCGCCTGGTGGTGGTGGGGCTGGTGCTCGTCCTGCTGGGCCTGGCCGGCGCCGACCTGGCCTTCCGCACGCTCGACGCGTCCACCGTCGGCTGGGTGGTGGCCGCCACGCAGCTCGTGACCGGCGCCGGCAGCGGCCTCGTGATCGCCCCCAACCAGACCCTGACGCTCGAGCGCGCCCCGGTGGGGTCGGCGGGCGTGGCGGCGAGCATGCTGCAGCTCGGGCAGCGTGTCGGCTCGGCGCTCGGCGTGGCCGTGAACGTCGCCGTGTTCTATGCCACGCTCGCCGCCGGCGGCTCCGGCGGCCTCGCGGTGGGGCGCGCGCTGCTGGTCACTTCCGCGTTGGTGACAGTCGCGCTGGTCGTCGCTGTGATCGACCTGCGCACGCGCTCGGCGAACACCCAGGGAGGGGGCGGTCCGCAGTCTCCCGCGACCGCGTAGAATTGGCACTCGTGCCCCAGGAGTGCTACCCACGGCTACTCAGGCGCCAGGAGGTGAGATGAACGAGGACCGTCGCCTCGACGTGCTGCGCGCGATCGTCGAGGACTACGTCGCCACCCGTGAGCCCGTCGGCTCCCGGGCGCTCGCAGACCGGCATGCGCTCGGCGTCTCGCCCGCGACCATCCGCAACGACATGGCGGTGCTGGAGGAGGGCGGGTACATCGCCCAGCCCCACACCTCGGCCGGCCGGGTGCCCACCGACAAGGGCTACCGCGTCTTCGTCGACCGCCTCTCCACCGTCAAGCCGCTCTCCGCCCCGGAGAAGCGCGCCATCCAGGGCTTCCTCGACGAGGCAGTCGACCTCGACGACGTCGTGGACCGCGCGGTGCGCCTGCTCGCGCAGCTCACCCAGCAGGTCGCCGTCGTGCAGTACCCGTCGCTGCGCCGCTCGTCGCTGCGGCACCTCGAGCTGGTCCCGGTGGGGGAGCGCCACCTGCTCGTCGTCATCATCACCGACAACGGGCGCGTCGAGCAGCGCACCCTCGAGCTCGAGGCGCCGGCTGACGAGGCAGTGGTCGCCCGGCTGCGGATCCGGTTGAACGTCGCCGCCGCCGGCCACCGGCTCGCGGACCTCGACGACGTGCTCTCCCAGCTCCCGGACGCGTTCGCGCCCGGCGACGAGAAGCTCGTGCGGGCCGTCGTCGGCGTCGTCGAGGAGACCCTCGCCGAGGACAGCGAGGAGCGCATCGTGCTGTCGGGCGCCGCGAACCTCGCGCGCGCCGGGGGCGCGGACTTCGCGCACACCATCGGCCCCGTCCTCGAGGCGCTTGAGGAACAAGTGGTGCTGCTGCGGCTGTTGGGCGAGATGGCCGAGGACGCCGAGGCCGTCTCGGTGCGCATCGGCCGCGAGACCCAGCACGAGGGCCTGGTCGAGACGAGCTTCGTCACCACGGGCTACGGCGTCGACGGCACGTCAGTGGCGCGGATCGGATCGATCGGGCCACTGCGCATGGACTATCCGGGGACGATGGCGTCGGTGCGCGCGGTCGCGCGCTACCTCTCACGCATCCTGGCCGGCTGACCACCCGCCCCCACATCCTCCCGCCTCCCACAGAAAGCGATCAGTGAGCGACTACTACGAGATCCTCGGCGTGCCGCGTGACGCGAGCCCCGAGCAGATCAAGAAGGCCTACCGGCGGCTCGCGCGCGAGCACCACCCGGACGTCGCGGGCGAGGGCGCCGGGGAAGAGCGGTTCAAGGAGGTCTCGCGCGCCTACGAGGTGCTGTCGAACCCCGAGAAGCGCCGGATGTACGACCTGGGCGCCGACCCCGCGTCGCCGGGCGGTGGCATGGGCGGCGGCTTCGGCTTCCAAGACATCTTCGAGACGTTCTTCGGCGCCGCGGCCGGGCAGAGCGCGCAGCGGGGCCCGATCCCGCGCGCGCGTCGCGGCCAGGACGCGCTGGTGCGGCTCGAGATCGACCTGGCAGAGGCCACGTTCGGCTCGCACCGCGAGGTGCAGGTGGACACGGCGGTGCTGTGCCCCACCTGCTCGGGCAGCTGTTGCCGCCCGGGCACGTCGCCGCGCACCTGTGACGTCTGCGGTGGGCGCGGCAGCGTGCAGCGCGTCGCGCGCTCGTTCCTCGGCCAGGTCATGACGTCCCAGCCCTGCGCCGCGTGCCACGGCTTCGGCACCGTCATCCCGGAGCCCTGCCCGGAGTGCTCGGGCGAGGGCCGGGTGCGCTCGCGCCGGACGCTCGAGGTCGACATCCCCGCCGGTGTGGACACCGGCACCCGGATCAAGCTCACCGGCCAGGGCGAGGTCGGCCCCGCCGGCGGCCCCGCGGGCGACGTGTACCTGGAGATCCGGGAGCGCAAGCACGACACGTTCGTGCGGCGCGGCGACGACCTGCACTGCACGCTCGAGGTGCCGATGACCGCCGCGGCCCTCGGCACGATGCTGACCCTCGACACCCTCGACGGCCCGCGCGAGGTGGACCTGCGCCCCGGCACCCAGCCCGCGCAGGTGGTCACGCTCAAGGGCCTGGGCGTCGGGCGCCTGCATGTGGGCGGCCGTGGCGACCTGCACGTGCACGTCGACGTGAAGGTGCCCACCGACCTGGACGACGAGCAGTCCGACCTGCTGCGCCAGCTGGCGGCGGCCCGCAACGAGGAGCGGCCGGACACCCGGCTCGCCTCCTCGCATTCGGGGGTCTTCGCCAAGCTCCGCGAGAAGCTCGCCGGGCGCTGAGGGTGAGCGCACCGGTCTTCCTGGCCTCGCCGGGCTCGCTGGACGACGTCGCCCCCGGGGGCGTGTACGTGCTGGAGGGCGCCGAGGCGCGCCATGCGGGAGTGGTCCAGCGGCGGTCCGCCGGCGAGCGGGTCGACGTCGTCGACTGCGCCGGGGTGCGCCTGGAGTGCTCCGTCGCCGCCGTGGGCGGCGAGGGGGTGCGGCTGGACGTGCTCGACGTGGTGCGCGAGCCCGCCTCTGACGTGCGGCTGGTGCTGGTGCAGGCGCTTGCCAAGGGCGACCGCGACGAGATGGCGATCGAGGCCGCGACGGAGGTCGGGGTCGACGCCGTGCTGCCGTGGCAGGCCGAGCGCTCCGTGGTGGTGTGGCGCGGCGACCGCGCCGCCAAGAGCCGCGCCCGTTGGCTCGGCACGGTGCGCGCGGCGGCGAAGCAGTCCCGTCGCGCCAGAGTCCCGGACGTCGGCCTCGCGGTCGACGGGCGCGGCCTGGCCGCGCGCGTCGAGGAGGTCGTGGCCGCCGGGGGAGTCGCCCTGGTGCTGCACGAGGAGGCCAGCGCGCCGATCGCCGACGTGCGGCTGCCGCAGCCCGCGGCGCCGGATGCCCCCGCGCCCGAGGTGCTGGTGGTGGTCGGCCCCGAGGGCGGCATCTCCGCCCGCGAGCTCGAGGCGCTGCTCGCGGCGGGCGCCAGCGCTGTGCGGCTCGGCCCGCATGTGCTGCGCACCTCCACTGCGGGCCCGGTCGCGTTGGCCATGCTGGCGCAGCGGCTCGGTCGCTGGGGCTGACCCCCGAGGCGGGCTACTGGACGGTGAACGTCACAGTCACCAGCCCGCGACGTTCCGCCGAGGCCTCGTCGTCCTGACCCGGCTCCCACACCGACAGGCGCAGCGTGCCCGACGGAAGGGTCTCGCGGATCTCGAACGGGCCGATCGCGCCGTTGGCCCCCGCAGTGGTGTACCCCTGCGCCACCGGCTGCCCCGAGCCGACGTCGACGGCCTCCCACACCAGCGTCCCCTCGAAGGCGGTGCCCTCGCCGGTCACTGTGACCTGCGGGCCGGTGACTGTGGCCCCTGAGCGGGGCTCGAGGAGGGAGTTCTGGCCGTTCACCAGCACATCGTCGAGCACAGCCGTGGCTGTGGCGTCGGGGGCGGGCGGGGTGGGCTCGGGCGTTGGGGTCGTCGTCGCGCCGCCGCCGGCCGTCGGGCCGTCGGGCGAGGCGCTCGCGCTCGTGGCGGGAGACCCCAGATCCTGGTCGGCTGGCCGGGCGGCGCATGCCGCGGCGCTGAGCACCCCGCCGAGCGCGAGGGCGGCTGCGAGCGTGGTCCGGGTGACGGCTGCGAGATGTCCGGCGGGCATCGAGGGCTCCTCGGGTCGGGTGTCGCGCCTAGTGTGCCGGGCGGGGCGACCCTGAGCGCGTGGGCGCACGTCGTGTCGCGCGCCGCTCGGTAGGATGGGGGGATCAGCGTCACGTCAGGACGTCATCACCGAAGGAGCGCAGCGGCGCAAGCCGAGCACATGGCCGAGAGCACATCCGCACGACGCTCGACCACCGCGGCCGGGGCCCGGGTCGAGCACCGGATCACCATCCCGCCCGCTGTGTCGATGGTCGAGCTCCTCGGGCTCCGGGACGAGGTGCTGCGCGCCATCGAGCACGGCTTCACGACCGTGGACATCCACGTCCGCGGCAACGAGGTCTCGATGGCCGGGCCCGCCGGGGACGTCGCGCTCGTCGCGCGGCTGGTCGACGAGCTGGTCGAGATGGCGCTCAGCGGCACGCCGCTCACCCCCGACGTCGTGACGCGCACCGTCGAGATGCTGACCGCCGGCGCGGTGGGCCGCCCGGCCGACATCCTGTCCTTCAACATCCTGTCCTCGCGCGGGCGCACCATCCGGCCCAAGACGGCGGGCCAGAAGGACTACGTCGACGCCATTGACAGGAACACCGTGACGTTCGGCATCGGCCCCGCCGGCACCGGCAAGACGTACCTCGCGATGGCCAAGGCCGTGCAGGCGCTGCAGGCGCGCACCGTGACGCGGATCGTGCTGACCCGGCCCGCCGTCGAGGCGGGGGAGCGGCTCGGCTTCCTGCCGGGGACCCTGAACGACAAGATCGACCCGTACCTGCGCCCGCTGTACGACGCGCTGCACGACATGATCGACCCCGAGTCGATCCCGCGGCTCATCGAGGCGGGCACCATCGAGGTCGCCCCGCTCGCGTACATGCGCGGGCGCACCCTCAACGACTCCTTCATCATCCTCGACGAGGCGCAGAACACCTCCACCGAGCAGATGAAGATGTTCCTCACCCGCCTGGGCTTCGGCTCCAAGGTGGTGGTCACGGGAGACGTGACCCAGGTCGACCTGCCCGCTGCGACGGCCTCCGGGCTGCGCACGGTCGAGTCGGTCCTCGCCGACGTGGACGACGTCGAGTTCTGCCGGTTGACGTCGTCGGACGTGGTGCGTCACCGGCTTGTCAGCGACATCATCGACGCGTACGCGCGCTGGGACAGGTCATGAGCATCGAGGTCAACAACGAGTCCGGCGCCGAGGTCGACGAGGCGGAGTTCGCCGCGCTCGCCCGCTACGTGCTGGATGCCATGCACGTCCACCCGCAGACGGACCTGTCCATCCTGCTCGTCGGCACGGACGTCATGTCCGAGCTGCACGTGCAGTGGATGGACGAGCCCGGCCCCACCGACGTGCTCTCCTTCCCGATGGACGAGCTGCGCCCCGGGCGCGAGGGCGAGCAGACGCCCGCCGGGCTGCTCGGCGACGTGGTGCTGTGCCCCGAGGTGGCCGCCGAGCAGGCGCGCGTCGCCGGGCACTCCACCGCCGAGGAGCTGCTGCTGCTGACCACGCACGGGATCCTGCACCTGCTGGGCTACGACCACGCCGAGCCCGAGGAGGAGAAGGAGATGTTCGCGCTGCAACGCCAGCTCCTCCTGACGTTCCTGGCCGGTCGATGACGCAGCCGCCCATCGGGCTGCTGGTCACCCTCGCCCTCGTCGGGATCGTGCTGGCGGCCGCGCTGAGCGCCAGCGAGGTGGCGGTGCTGCGCGTCACCCGTGCCGCCGTCGCGGAGCTCTACACCGCCCGCCACGCCGCGGCGGACCGGGTGCGCAAGCTCGTCGAGCACCCCGTGCGCGTCTCGTCGTCGGCGGCGTTCGTGCGACTGCTCGGCGAGATGACGGCCACCGTGTGCCTCACGCTGATCGTCGCGTCCACGGGCTGGCCCTGGTACGTGGTGCTGGTCGTCGCCGGGGTGCTGTGCGCGCTCGTGGCGTACCTGCTGGTGCGGGTGAGCCCGCGCACGCTGGGCCGCCAGCACCCCGTGACGGTGCTGGTGGCGTTCTCGCGGCTGCTGCTGGTGGTCTCCGCGCTGGTCGGCGGCTTCGCGCGGGCCGCCCCGTCGGGCCGGACCGTCGAGGCCGAGGACGAGCTGCGCGACATGGTGCAGCGGGTCAGCGAGTCGGAGGTCATCGAGGAGGACGAGCGCGACATGTTCCGCTCCGTGCTCGAGCTCGGCGACACCCTCACCCGCGAGGTGATGGTGCCACGCACCGACATGCTCACCACCGGAGCCGACACCACGCTGCGCAAGGCCCAGTCCCTGCTCTTGCGCTCCGGCTACTCCCGGGTGCCGGTGGTCGGCGACTCGGTGGACGACCTGCGGGGCGTGCTGTACCTCAAGGACGTCGTCCGGCGCCTCGCGGACGAGCCGCAGGCCGCCTCCGCCCCCGCCGCGTCGATCGCCCGCCCACCCGTGTTCGTCCCCGAGTCCAAGCCCGTCGACGAGCTGCTGCGCGAGATGCAGGCCGGCTCGTCGCACATCGCGATCGTCGTCGACGAGTACGGCGGCATCGCCGGGCTCGTGACCATCGAGGACGCGCTCGAGGAGATCGTCGGCGAGCTGACCGACGAGCACGACCGCTCCGGGCCGGTGGTCGAGGAGCTGGGCGACGGCGTGATCCGCGTCCCGGCCCGCCTCGGCAAGGACGAGCTGGGCGAGCTGTTCGGGCTGGAGGTCGAGGACGACGACGTCGACACCGCCGGCGGGCTGCTCGCCAAGGCGCTCGGCAAGGTCCCGCTGCCCGGCTCGGTCGGCGAGATCCACGGCCTGCACCTGGTCGCCGAGCAGGCCGGCGGGCGGCGCAAGCAGATCATGACGATCCTCGCCAGCCGCATCGCCCGAGACGACGAGCCCGACGAGGCCGACGACCATGACGACTTCCCCTCACGACGCTGACACTGGAGCCACCCGAATGACCTTCCGCTCAGGATTCGCCTGCTTCGTCGGGCGACCGAACGCCGGCAAGTCCACCCTCACCAACGCGCTCGTCGGCCAGAAGGTCGCGATCACCTCAGGGCGCCCGCAGACGACCCGGCACACCGTGCGCGGCATCGTGCACCGCGACGACGCCCAGCTCGTGCTGGTCGACACCCCCGGGCTGCACCGCCCGCGCACCCTGCTGGGCGAGCGGCTCAACACCCTCGTCCGGGACACCCTCACCGAGGTGGACGTGGTGGGCTTCTGCCTGCCGTCCGACCAGAAGGTCGGGCCCGGGGACAGGTTCATCGCCGAGCAGCTCCACGACCTGGCCCAGGGGCCGGCCAAGACCCCCGTCGTCGCGATCGCCACCAAGGCCGACCTGGTGGGCAAGCAGCGCCTCGCCGAGCACCTGCTGGCGATCTCCCAGCTCGGCGACTGGGCGGACATCGTGCCCGTCTCCGCCGAGTCCGGGTACCAGGTCGACGTGCTCGAGAACGTGCTGGTGAGCCACCTGGCCGAGGGGCCCGCGCTGTACCCCGAGGGCGAGCTCACCGACGAGCCGGTGGCCGTCATGGTCGCCGAGCTGGTGCGGGAGGCGGCGCTCGAGGGCGTGCGCGACGAGCTGCCCCACTCGCTGGCCGTGGTGGTTGACGAGATGGTGCCGCGCGAGGGCTCCACCGACGAGCGGCCCATGCTCGACGTGCGGGTCAACCTCTTCGTGGAGCGGGACAGCCAGAAGGCCATCGTCATCGGCAAGGGCGGCTCGCGGCTGCGCGAGGTCGGCACGCAGGCCCGCCACGGCATCGAGGCGCTGCTCGGCACCCGGGTGTTCCTCGACCTGCACGTGAAGGTCGCCAAGGACTGGCAACGGGACCCCAAGCAGTTGGGCCGCCTGGGCTTCTGACCAGCGAGTGAGCCAGCACCTGACACCCGAGGCCGACCCACCGGCCGTGCGGGATACTGGGAGGATGCCCTACCGGATCGCAGGGAGCACCGCGGTGGGCATCATCCTCCTCGCCCTCATCGGGGCGATCATGGGCCCGCAATGGGATCCAGCGCCGATCAGCGACCCGTTGCCGCGGGAGAGCGAGTCCACCGCCATCGGCGGCGCCCAGGCGCGCCACCAGTACGACGTCCGCACCACGGAGATGGTCGTCGAGCTGGACGGCGCCACTGTCGCCGCCCGCCTCATGGAGCCGATCGGCGCGCCCGACGGCCGCCCCGGGGTCGTGTTCATCCACGGCGCCGGGACCGGCCAATCGGAGGAGGCGTTCGGCGCGCAGGCGCAGGCGCTCGCCGAGTCCGGGGTGGTGGCCCTGGTGCCCAGCAAGCGGATGGACACCTACACCACGAGCCACCGCGACTACGAGGCGATGGCGGCGGACTACCAGGAGTCGGTGCGGCTGCTGCGCACCGTGCCCGGGGTCGACCCCGACCAGGTGGGCGTCTACGGCGAGAGCGAGGGCGCCTGGATCGCCCCGGTGATAGCGGCCCGTGACGCGCAGGTCGCCTTCGTCGTGCTCGTCTCCGCGCCCGTGGTGCCGCCCCGCCAGCAGGCCGCGTTCGCCACCGACGCCTACCTGCGCAACACCGACGTCCCGGGCGGGGTGTTCCGCGCGATCCCCCGCGCGGTCGGGATGTCGCTGCCCGGCGGGGACTTCGAGTACATCGACTTCGACGTGGCGCCGTTCCAGCGGCAGATGACGCAGCCGGTGCTGGTCGTCTACGGCACCGCCGACCTGTCCATGCCGATGGTGCAGGGCGCCGAGCAGATCATCCGGGACACCGCGATCGTCGGGAACACCGACATCACGGTGCGCTACTACGAGGATGCCAACCACGGCCTGAAGGTGGACGGCAAGGTCTCGGCGACGTTCCTGCGGGACCTGTCCGACTGGGTCGACGGGCTGCCGAGCACCGCCGGCGCCGCGCCGCGCATCGCCGGCGCCGATCCCGCGCAGGCGTACCTGGCCGGGCCGGTGCCGACGCCGCGCTGGCTGGGCGACGGCGACGTGGTGGTCGGAGTGGCCGCGGCGGGGGCGGCGCTGGTGGTCCTCGGGCCGCTGGGGTTGCTCGCCGCGCGCGGCGTCGACCGGTTGCGCGGGTCGCCCGCACGCCGAGCGATGGCCCCCGGCGTCGCCGCGCGCACCTGGTCCCTCGGAGTGCTCGCGCTGCTGACCATAGGAGCCTTGATCTGGTACCTGCTGGCCGTGGCGCGGCTCGCGCTCGGCTACGAGCGGAACGTGTGGATCGTGCAGGGGGGATGGCTGGCGGTGCGGGCGCTGGGCATCGGCGCCGTCGTCGCGGGCGTCATGCTCATCGACCGGGTGCGCCGGCTGCGCGAGGAGCGCGCGATGATCGCGCGGGGCGCCGTCGCCATCGGGAGCCTGGGCTCGACGCTGCTCGGCTCGATGGTGCTGCTCGTCGTGCTCGCCTACTGGGGCGTGTACCAACTCGGCATCTGACCAGGTGGGCGGCGGTACGCATCTGCCCCTCAACTAGGGCACGATGTGGGCCGATACAACCAGTTCGAGGGCGCGACGCCGTCCCGGACAATCCTGGGGGTGAGTCGTTGCGCACGTCGTGGGGTTCCGCGACCGATCGCGGACTGGTGCGCGCGGTCAACGAGGACGCCCTGCTGGCCTACCCGCCGGTCTTCCTTGTCGCCGACGGCATGGGCGGCCATGACGCGGGCGACGTCGCGAGCAGGCTCGCCGTCGAGGAGTTCGCCCAGCTCGCCGGCCGCCCCCACGCCACGTCCGACGACGTGCACACCTGCTTCACCCGCACCGCCGAGCGCATCCGCGAGGCGCTCGAGGGGCGCCCCTGCGGCACCACAGTCGCCGGCGTCGCCGTGGCCGAGCATGAGGGCAGCTCCTACTGGCTGGTCTTCAACGTCGGCGACTCCCGCGTGTACCGGTGGCTGGACGGCGACCTGCGCCAGATCAGCGTCGACCACTCGGTGGTCCAGGAGATGCTCGACAACGGCGAGATCGACGAAGGGCAGGCGCGCACGCACCCCGAGCGCCACGTGCTCACGCGCGCCCTCGGCAGTGGCGCCGGCCCGGAGCCCGACTACTGGATGATCCCCGCCGGGCCGCACGACCGGGTCCTCGTGTGCTCCGACGGCCTCACCGGCGAGTTGTCCGACGCGGCGATCGCCGACGTCCTCGGGCAGTTCGCCGACCCGCAGGACGCCGCCCAGGAGTTGGTGCGGCTCGCCGTCGAGGCCGGCGGCCACGACAACGTCAGCACAGTGGTCGTGGACGTCGCCACGGCAGAGGAAGGCGACACGCACCTGACGGTCCCGCGCGCGGGCGCCGGGCTTGGGGCGAGCGCATGGGACGAGATGCTCGACGGCGCGACAGTGCCGCGTGCCAGACCGAGGGAGATCTGACAGTGATCGTGCCGGAGTACGCCCCTGGACAGTGGCACGCCGTCGTCGGCGGCGGCATCGTCGCCCTGCTCGCGCCCACCACCTCGCCCGAGACGGTCCGTGCGGTGTGGGACGCGGCGCCCGCCGCGGGCGGCCTCACCGACCAGCTCGAGGTCCTGCTGCGCGGCGGCATCAGCGGCCTGCAGCCCTTCGCGCTCGTCGACGTCACCGGCGGCCGCGTGCACGCCGCGCTGCGTGGGGACGTCGAAGTCGAGGTCAGCGGCGCCGGGGGGAGCCGCGTCCTGGCGGCCGGCGAGGTCACCACCTGGTCCGAGCGCGTCGCCGAGGGCGCCGACGTCATGACCGTGCGCGTCGCGGGGAGCGCGCCCTGGACTGTGTCGACGGCGCTCCCGCTCGCCGCGGGCGTCGTGCTGGCGGGTGGGGTGCGCGTCGCGCTGTCGGCCACCGCCGGAGCCGGCGTCGAGCAGATCCGCGCCGACGACGACGCCGAGCGGGTGGGCGGGGCCGCCGTGTCCTCGCATGCCGAGCCGGTCGACGAGCCTGAGCCGGCCGAGCAGCCTGAGCCAGTCCTGGAGTCTGAGCCCGTCCTGGAGCCTGAGCCGGTCAGCGAGCCCTTCCAGGTGGGCGAGCCCGAGCCCGCCATCGAGACCGCACTGGCGCAGGAGACAGCGCTGCCGCCCGAGCTGGCCGTCTGGGCGACGGAGCTCGAGGACGCGCGCCCGCAGGGCGAGCCGGAGCCGGACGGGCCAGCGCAGCGCGACGAGCCCGCCCTCGGAGCCGAGACCCTCATCGTCGGCGCCCCCGCCTGGCTGCTGGAGCCGGCGGCCGAGCCCGCCCCGTCGGTCGCGTTCGAGGCGCCCGTCGACGCCCTCACCGCACACGGCCATGGCGGGGCATTCGACGCCGGCAGCCCGGCGCCGTCCGACCCGTTCCGGATCGACCAGCTCCGCGCGGAGGTCGACCGGGTGGACAACGCCGACCTCGACCGGGTCGGCCTGGGCGGCGTGTTCGGCTCGGCCTACGCCGAGCAGGCGTCCGCCGTCGTCGCCGAGGCTGAGGCCGCGATGCACGCCGCGCCCGCCCCGGCCGGCGACCTCCTGGCGCCCGACGACCATGACGGCCTGACGATCCTCAGCAGCGACTTGGTGGCGATCCGCGACCAGCTCCCGTCGTGGGCCGGCGACGAGGTGCCCGGCCCGTTCCGGGTCGTCGCCCCGGAGCCCCCGGCGGCCATGCGGCTGATGCTGTCCACCGGCGCCGTCGTCCCGTTGGACCGGTCGGTGCTGCTCGGCCGCGCCCCGCAGGTGCTGCGCGTCACGAACAGCGAGCTGCCGCGACTGGTGAGTGTGCCGTCACCGCAGCAGGACATCTCGCGCACCCACGCCGAGGTGCGCATGGAGGGCGAGGACGTGCTGGTCACGGACCTGCAGTCCACCAACGGCGTGCTGGTGTCGCGACAGGGCGAGCGCGCGCGCCGCCTGCATCCGGGCGAGCCGACGCTCGTGCGGCCGGGCGAGCTCGTCGACCTCGGGGACGGTGTCACGTTCACGGTGGAGCGGGGTACGTGACCGCACGCCGTGTGGCGTCGACGCCGCCGCAGATCGCCGGGCACCGGTTCATCCGGGTGCTCGGCCTCGGCGGCTTCGCCGACGTCTTCCTGTACGAGCAGGACCTGCCGCGCCGCCTGGTCGCGGTGAAGGTGCTGCTCGCGGGATCGCTCGACGACGATCTGCGCACGGGGTTCCGCACCGAGGCGAACCTGATGGCACAGCTGTCGCACCACCCGTCCATCGTCACGATCCATCACGCGGACATCGCGCCCGACGGCCGCCCGTACCTGGTGATGGAGTACTGCTCGGGGCCGGCGCTCGCCGAGCGGTACCGGCGTGAGCGCATCTCGGTGCCGGAGGCGCTGCGGATCGCGATCCGCGTGGGCTCCGCCGTGGAGACGGCCCACCGCGCGGGCATCCTGCACCGGGACATCAAGCCCGCGAACGTGCTGACCACCGACTTCGGCTGGCCCGCGCTCACCGACTTCGGGATCGCCGCGACGACGGGCGCCGGCGCCGGCGCAGCGCTCGGCATGTCGATCCCGTGGTCGCCGCCCGAGCTCCTCGCGCACCAACCCCACGGGGACACCCGCTCGGACGTGTACTCGCTGGCGGCGACCGTCTACTCGCTGCTCGCGGGCCGCACGCCCTTCGAGGCGCCCGGCAGCCCGAACGGCGCCGCCGACGTCGTCGCCCGGATCGAGCGCACCCCCGTGGCGTCCACCGGCCGCGAGGACGTGCCGGCCTCGCTGCAGGCTGTCCTGGCCCGCGCGATGGCCAAGGACCCGGACCAGCGATTCGCCACCGCGGCCGCGTTCGCGCGGGCCCTGCAGCAGATCGAGGCGGCGCTCGGGTTCGCGGTGACGCCGCTGGACCTGCCGGATGACGCGCGCCTCACCCCGCCGATGTCCGCGGCCCAGCAGCTCGCCGCGTCGGCGCCCGCGGCTCCGGCGAGCGACGACGCGACCAGGCTGCGCCCTGTGATCAGCATCGACTCGACGGGCCTGCCCGCGCAGATGTCCGCGCGCACGCACGCCGGCGCCCCGCGGCCCCCCGATCCCGGGCACACCGTCGATCCGCTGGCGGCCGTCCCACCCGTCGGCGGGCGCCCGTCCGACGCGCGGCCGGCCGTCGCGCTGGGCCTGCCCGCCGGTGTGCAGTCGCCCCGAGCGGTGGCCCCGCTGCCGGGCGCGGCCGGAGCCTCGGGCTCGCCGCGTGTCGTGGGCGCTCCGGGCGCCCCGGCGGACGGCGGATCCTCCCGCCGGGGGATGCGCCGGGCGATCGGCTCGGTGTCCGCGGTGCTGGTCGTGGCCGTGCTCGCCGGCGTCGCCGCGCTGACCCTGGGCGGCCGCGACAACGCGCCGATCGGCCCCGGCTCCACCGCCACCGAGCTGGCGGCCCCGACGGTCGGCGGCGTGTCCACAGTGGTGCCCGCGCCGGCGGGCCTCGAGGGGCGGCGGACCGCTGACGGCGTCGAGTTCACCTGGTCGAACCCCGACCCGGCCGAGGGCGACCAGTACCTGTGGGGAGTGCGCACCGCCACCGGCGGCACGGAGCTGGAGCTCGTCGCCGAGCGCCGGGTGTCCGTCCCCGCGGCGCCTGACGAGCCCGTCTGTGTGGAGGTCTCCATCGTCCGCGCGAACCGCGCGTCGTCGTCGCAGCCCGCGGAGGCCTGCGCGCCATGAGCCTGATAGCCGTCCGTCGCCGCACCGCCCAGGTCGCCGCCGTCGTCACCGTGCCCGCCGTGCTGGCCGTGCTGGCGCTGGTGAACCCGGGCTTCCCGCTCGCGCGCGTCGACCTCAACGACTCCGGGGTGTGGCTGACGGCCACCGAGTCCCTGCGGCTCGGGCGGCTGAACGCGCAGGTCGAGGAGCTCAACGCGGGCTTGGTGACCACGGGCAGCAGGTTCGACGTGCTGCAGGACGGCGCCGACGTGCTGCTGGTCGAGCCGTTGACCGTGTCCGTCGTCGATCCGGCGTCGGTCACGCTCGCCGCGCAGGTCGCGCTGCCCTCCGGGGCCGAGGTGTCGATGGGCGGCGGCGCCGTGGCGGTGATCGCGCCCAACGGCGACGCCTGGGTGCGCCCCGTCGCGCAGCTCGGGTCGTTGGCGCCCACGTCCGACACCCCGGACATGGCGCTCGGCGAAGGCGGCCGCGTCGTGGTGACAGACGCGGGTGTGGCCTACGGGGTGGCGGCCGAGACCGGGGACGTCACGCGGGTCGTGCTGCTCGACGGGCAGCCGCAGGCCGAGGCCGCGGGCACGCTCGGCGCCGAGGTCGAGCAGCTCACAGCGGTCGGCGACGAGCCGGTGGGGCTGAGCGGCAGCACCGTGCGCACGCGCCAGGCCGCGATCGAGCTCGACGGCGGGCGCGACCTGGTGCTGCAGCAGCCCGGGCCCGCGGACGACGCGGTGCTCGTCGCGACGCGTGACGCCCTGGTCGAGGCGCCCTTGGGCGGCGGCGACGCCGAGCGCCATGCGACGACCGGGCAGGGCGTGCCCGCCGCGCCGGTGCGCCTGGACGGCTGCGCCCACGGGGCGTGGGCCACCGGCACTGGCTCGTACTTGCGCGTGTGCGGCGACGGCGAGCCCGAGGTGCTGGACCTGGAGGGCATGTCCACGCAGGACGAGCTCGCCTTCCGCGTCAACCGCGGCATCGTGGTGCTCAACGACACCCTGCGGGGGCGGCTGTGGATGCCCCAGGAGGACACCGAGCTGCGGGAGCCGAACTGGGAGGACATCGTCCCCGAGGACGAGCCGGAGGAGCGCGAGGAGGACGCCGAGGGCGCCTCCACGACCCAGGACCTGCTCGCGGAGTGCGGCACCGAGGCCACCATCCCGCAGGCCACCGACGACGAGTTCGGGGTGCGCCCGGGCCGCACCATGATCCTGCCGGTCATCGACAACGACTCGTCCTCCGACTGCGGGATCCTCGCGGTCAGCGAGTTCGACCAGCTGCCGGAGGAGTTCGGCACGCTGCAGGCCATCTACGGGGGGCGCGCGCTGCAGGTGCGGGTCAACCCGGACGCCAGCGGGTCCGCGGTCTTCACGTACACGATCTCCGACGGACGCGGCACCGGCGCGCCCTCGACGGCGAGTGTGCTGCTCACCGTGCGCGACCCGGGCCTCAACGAGGCGCCCACGCAGACGCGCATCGGCTCGTTGAGCGTCGAACAGGACGCGCAGGCGCAGTACAGCGCGCTCGCGGACTTCACCGACCCGGACGGCGACGACCTCACGCTCGTCGACGCCACGGCGGACGCCGGCACCGTCCGGTTCCGCCAGGACGGCACTGTCACGTACCAGGCGGACGGCGGCGCGCTGGGCCGCGCCCAGATCAGGCTGCTCGTCTCCGACGGCCAGGAGACCGCCGAGGGGACGCTCATCGTGGACGTGCGGGCCGCCGGCTCGCTGGCCCCGCAGATCGACCCGGTGCACGCCGTCACCTACGTGGACCAGCCTGTGCGGCTGCAACCGCTCGACGCCGTGCGCACCAGCGGCAAGGAGCCGGTGCGCCTGGCCGGCGTCGACGAGCTCGCGGGCGCGAAGATCACCACCGACCTGGCCGCGGGCACCTTCACGTTCAGCGCCCCGCGCCCCGGCACGTACTACGTGAGCTTCGTGGTGGCGGCGGCGCCCCAGCAGGCCACCGGCCTCGCGCGGATCGACGTGCTCGAGTGGCCGTCCCAGGTCGAGCCCCCCGTGGCCGTCCGCGACCGGGTCTACCTCGCCCCCGGGCGCGAGGTGACTGTGGCGCCGCTGGCGAACGACTCCGACCCCGCCGGCGGCGTGCTGGTGCTGCAGTCCGTCGACGTCCCCGCGGACTCCGGGCTGCGGGTGGCGATCCTCAACCACGAGCTGGTGCAGATCTCCGCGACGCGCACCCTCACCGCGCCGGTGTCGCTGGCGTACACGGTGTCCAACGGGCCCGCGTCGGCGGTGGGGGAGATCTCCGTCCACCCGGTGCCGGCCTCCGCCGTCGCGCAGCCGCCGGTGGTGGAGAACATCGAGGTCAGCGTCCGCACGGGCGGCGTCGTCACGGTGCCCGTGCTCGACCACGCCTACGACCCCGACGGCGACGCCCTCACCGTGGTGCCCGAGCTCGCCGAGCCGCTCGGCGAGGGCGAGGGCCTGCTGTTCGTCTCCGGCGACGTGCTCCGCTACCAGGCGCCCGCGAAGGCGCTGACCGCCCACGCGACGTTCATCGTCCGCGACGAGACGGGCAACGAGACCGCGGCCACCCTCACCGTGCGCGTGCACGCGTCGGACGCCACGGCCAAGGCGCCGCCGCGCCCGCGCGACCTCACGGCCCGGGTGTTCGAGGGGGAGACCGTGCGCATCGCGGTGCCGCTGGTGGGCATCGACGACGACGGCGACGGCGTGACGCTGCTCGGCGTGGCGGTCGCCCCCGCCAAGGGGCGCGTCGTCGCGTCGGGCGCCGACTGGCTGGAGTACGAGGCGCTGCCCGGCGAGTCCGGCACCGACTCGTTCACCTACGCCGTGGAGGACTGGACCGGGCAGCGCGCCGTCGCGACGGTCCGCGTCGGCATCAGCCCCCGGCCCGCCGCGTCCGCGCAGATCACGGCGCGCAACGACGACGTGACGGTGCGCCCCGGGCAGCGGGTCGAGGTCCGCGTGCTCGCCAACGACATCGACGCCAGCGGCGGCGAGCTCCTGCTCTCGGAGACCCTGGAGAAGGCCGACGGGATCGACGCGCGCGTCGAGGGGCGCCGGATCATCGTGCAGGCGCCGTCGAACCCGGGTGTGCTGCAGATCGCGTACACGGTGACCAATGCCCGGGGTGGCCGGGACTCCGCGGTGCTGACGGTCACGGTGCTCGAGGACGCGCCCGTGCTGCCGCCGGTCGCCCGTGACGTCGTGGTGCCCGCCATCGACACCCTCGGGCGGGAGAGCGTCGAGGTGGACGTCCTCGCGGTGGCGCAGAACCCCAGCGGCCCGCTGAGCGACCTCGCCGTGTCAGTGCCCGCGTCGGCGGCCGATGTCGCGACGGTCACCCCCACGGGCAGCGTCGTCATCACGCTGGTCGACCACGCGCAGACAGTCCCCTACCAGCTGACCAACACCACCTCCAGCACCGCCAGCACCTATGCCTTCATCACGGTGCCCGCGCTCGGGTTCTTCCCCCCGACGCCCCGGCCCAAGGCGCCGGCGTTGCGGGTGGCGTCCGGCGAGCAACTCGTCATCCCGCTCGACGAGCAGGTGCAGGTCGCCCCCGGGCGCACCGCGACCATCGCCGACCCCGACGCGGTGCAGGCCACGAAGTCCGATGGCTCCGACCTGGTGCGGGATCCGACGACGCTGGTGTTCACGTCGGCGGCGGGCTACGCCGGGCCGGCCTCGATCACGGTCCCGGTGACCGACCGGACGAGCGCGTCCGACACCACCGGCCGCACCTCCGTCATCACGCTGGCGGTCACCGTGTACGCGGTGGACGACTACCCCCCGACGTTCGTCGCCCCGCCGATCGCCGTGGCGCCGGGCGAGGAGCCCATCGTCGTCGACCTGCGCACCTTCACCACGGGACCCGAGGGCGCCAGCGGCGCAGCCGACGTGTACTCCTACCAGCTCCGCTCCGCCGTGCCCTCCGGGTTCACCGCCACGCTGGACGGCTCGGTGCTGCGCGTCGCGGCGGGGCGCACCACGTCGAAGGGCACCACCGGGTCCCTCGACGTGGCGCTCGGCTACGGCAGGGCGGGCTCCATGACGGTGCAGGTGGACCTGCGGGCCACGGCCAGCACCCGGGCGATGCCCCGCGTGGTGGACCGGCACATCCCGGATGGCGTGCAGGGGCGCGACACCGCGGTGGACGCGCTCGCGGGCGCCTACAACCCGTTCCCCGACACCCCGCTGACCATCGTCGAGGCCGTCGTGGAGACGCCCGGGGCGGGCACGGCGTCCGTCTCCGGCGGCACAGTCAACGTGCGGCCCGGCGCGGAGTTCGTCGGCGCGATGGTCGTCCGCTTCGCGGTGCGCGACGCCACAGGCGACCCGGACCGGCAGGTCGAGGGCCGCATCACGGTGGTCGTGCGCGGCAAGCCCGCCACCCCGAAGGCGCCGCGCGTCGTCGAGGTGCGCGACCGCACCGTGGTGCTGAGCTGGGACGCGCCCGACGACAGGGGCGAGCGCATCACCGGTTACCGGGTGACGGTGCCGGGCAGCACCGAGCGCCAGTGCGCCAGCACCACCTGCACGATCGACAACCTCACGAACGACGTCGAGTACACGTTCACTGTCGCCGCGAAGAACGCCGTCGACTGGTCCGACCCGAGCCCCGCCTCGGCGACGGCGCGGCCCGACGCGGTGCCGGACCGGCCGGAGGCGCCGGCCCTGAGCTTCGGCGATGGCCAGGTCACGGCAACGTGGAGCGCGCCGACGAGCCCTGGCTCGCCGGTGACCCGCTACGAGGTGATGATCTCGCCTGCGCCCGGCAGCGGCAGCGCGACCCAGTCCACGTCGTCCCTGTCGGCGACGTTCACGGGGCTGCGCAACGGCACCGCGTACACCGTCCAGGTGCGCGCCTACAACAAGCTCCCTGAGCCGAGCGCGTGGAGTCTCGCGTCATCGCCAGAGGTCCCGGCGAAGGCCCCGGAGGCGCCGGTGGTCACGGCCACCGGCACGGTCACAGGCTGGTTCGGCACCACGGGCCGCATCGACGTCACCTGGGCGGAGCCGGCCACGAACGGCGCCGAGATCACCCGCTACGAGGTCTCGGTGGACGGCGCCCAGCCGGCGCCGCTCGGGAACGTGAACAACTACGTCATCGCCGAGGCGGAGCGCGGCCGGAGCTACGACATCCGCGTGCGCGCCGTCAACAAGGCGGGCGAGGGCCCGTGGGGCTCCGTCACCGGCACCACGTACAGCGCCCCCGACACCCCGAAGGGCCTCTCGGCGACGGCCTCCGCCAATGCCGCCTTCGGTGCCGGCTCGGTGGTGCTGTCGTGGAGCCCGCCGAGCGACGCCGGGGGCCGGGGGATGTCGATCAGCCGGTATGAGATCGAGGGGCGCGACGACTCCCTGACCTCCACGACGCTGACGATCCCCAATATCGCGGGCGGCACGACGCTCACCCTGCGGATCCGCGCGGTCAACTCGCGCGACCTGGCCAGCGAGTGGGTCTCCTTCCCGGCGGTCACCGTGCTGACGGCCCCGGCGGCGCCGCAGCTCTCCGTGACGTCGGGCGGCGTCGACCAGGTTGTCGTCTCCGCTGCCGACGGGGCTGACGGCGGCGCCGCGATCACGCGTCGCCAGCACCGGATCAACGCCGGGGGGAACCCGTCGAGCGCGGGAGGCTGGGTCGACGGGGCGCCACCGGCGCAGGTGGATCAGTCCGGCGGGACCGTCACCGTGGACTACCGCGTCGGGAACTCCGTCGGATGGTCGGAGGCAGTCCGCCAGTCCGCCGCGCCCGGCCAGCCGGCTGTCCCCGGCGCCCCCACCGGACTGGCCGCGACGTCCCCGCGCGCCGAGGTGCTGGACTTCAGCTGGACGGCGGCGACCGCCAACGGGCGGCCGGTCACCGGTTACGAGTGGGAGATCCTGCGCGGCGGGACGAGGCTCTCCGCCGGCTCCGTCGGCGCCGGGGTCGTGAGCGTCGTCGGGGAGGGGGTGGCCGGCGGCGGCGCCGTCACGGTCCGCGTCCGGGCGCTGAGCTCCGTCGGCCCGGGGGCCTGGGCGACGTCGGCCGAGATCGCCGTCCCGGCCACGAGCGGATGACCGATGAGCCGCCCCGACCCGGGCCGCCCCACGGCGCCGCGGCCCCGAGCACTTCCCTGCACCCGCCCCACCCAGAGAGAGCACCCCGATGACACCTGAGCAAGCGACGTGGTTCGCCGAGACGTTCGGCACTCTCGTGGACAACGTGGGCCGGGCGGTGCTCGGCAAGGAGCACGCGGTGCGCCTCGCCATGACGGCGATGATCGCCGAGGGCCACCTGCTGCTGGAGGACGCGCCGGGCACCGGCAAGACGTCGCTGGCCAAGGCCATCGCGGCGACTGTGCAGGGCACCCACCACCGCATCCAGTTCACGCCGGACCTGCTGCCCAGCGACGTCACCGGCGTGACCATCTACGACCAGGGATCGGGGCGCTTCGAGTTCCATCCCGGCCCGATCTTCGCGTCGGTGGTGCTGGCCGACGAGATCAACCGGGCCTCGCCGAAGACGCAGTCCGCGCTGCTCGAGGTCATGGAGGAGGCGCAAATCACCGTCGACGGGGTGACGCACCCGGTGGGCCGCCCGTTCATGGTGATCGCGACGCAGAACCCCATCGAGCAGGCGGGCACCTACCGGCTGCCCGAGGCGCAGCTCGACCGGTTCCTCATCAAGACGTCCCTGGGCTACCCGGACCGGGCGTCGGCGGTCGAGATCCTCGCGGGCGCCAAGGACCGCACGACGACGCTCAAGCCGAAGATCACCACGCATGCCGTGGGCGACATGGCGCAGCTCGCGACGACGGTGCACATCGACGCCGCCGTGCTCGACTATGTGGCGCGCCTGCTGGAGGCCACCCGCGAGGACGCGCAGACGGCACTCGGCGCCAGTGTGCGCGGAGGCCTGGCGCTGGTGCGCTGCGCGAAGGTCTGGGCCGCGTCCGAGGGGCGCTCGTACGTGGTCCCGGACGACGTGAAGTCGCTCGCCTCCCCGGTGCTCGCACACCGCCTCATGCTCGACACCGAGGCGGAGTTCGCCGGTGTCACCACCACGCATGTGCTCGACCGGATCGTCGCCGACACCCAGCCCCCGGCCCTGCGGGCGGTCTGACGGTGCCACGGATCAGCCCTGTCGGCTGGGGAGCCCTCGCGGGCGCCCTGGTCGGCGTCGTGCTCGGCCGGTGGCTCGGCTGGCTCGAGCTCGCGGGCGCCGGGGCGGCGCTGGCCGTGGCGGTGGCGGTGTCGTTGCTCATGACCGTCGGGCGCGACAGGTACGTCGTGGACTTGTACCTGGCCGATCACCGGGTGCGGGTGGGGGAGCGCGCCGTCGGGCGGCTCGCGGTGCGCAACACGGCCCGGCACCGGTCGCTGCCCGCGCGGATCGAGCTGCCCGTCGGGGCGGGCGCGGCGGAGTTGGCGCTGCCGTCGCTGGCCAGCGGCGAGGAGCATGAGGACCTGTTCGCGATCCCCACGACGCGGCGCGCCGTCGTCGTGGTGGGGCCGGTGCGCTCGGTGCGCGGCGACCCGCTGGGCCTGGCCCGCAGGCGGCTGCGGTGGACCGAGCCCGCCGAGCTGTTCGTGCACCCCGAGATCGTCTCCCTGGCGGGCGCGAGCTCGGGCCTGCTGCGCGACCTCGAGGGGCAGTCCACCCGCGACCTGTCCGACAGCGACCTGTCCTTCCACGCGCTGCGCGACTACGTGGCCGGCGACGACCGCAGGTACATCCATTGGCGCACCACCGCCCGACGTGGCGCGCTGATGGTCAAGCAGTTCGAGGACACCCGCCGCACCCAGACCGTCGTGGCGCTGTCCACCGACCCGCGCGACTACGCCGACGACGACGAGTTCGAGCTGGCCGTGTCGACTGTGGCCTCGCTCGGCGTCCAGGTGCTGCGCGAGGAGCGCGACCTCGCCGTGCTCGCGGGCCCAGGACGGCTGCGGGTCGAGACCCCGCCGCGCCTGCTCGACGACTGCGCCGCGCTGGCCCTGGCGCTCGGCACCGCTGGCGCGGGGGACCTGGGCCGACGCATCGCCCGCGACACCCCGGAGGCGTCGGTGGCCCTGCTGGTCGCGGGCTCGACGCCCACGGTGGCACAGCTCCGCGCCGGGGTGCGGCATGTGCCCGTCGGCACCCGCACGGTCATGATCACCTGCGCTCTGGGCGCCGAGGTGGAGGTGCGGACGCAGGGCTCGCTGACCCTCGCCACGCTCGGCGGCCTCGACGACCTGCCCCGGGTGCTGCGCAGGGCGCTCGGATGAGCGCCGTGGTCGCGCGCACCGGCTGGCGGGCCGCTGTGGACGTGGTGGTGCTGGTCAGCGCCATGGCGGTGGCGTTGATCCCGCTCATTCCCGTGTACGGCGCCGCCGCTGCCGTGCCGGCCATCGCCGGTGGCCTGGTGCTGGGCGCCGGGGTGGCCGTGCTGGGCGCGCTGCGGCGCTGGTCGGCGATGACCGTCGTGGCGGGGCTGGTGCTCGCGTACCTGCTGTGCGGCGGGGCGTTCGCGGCGCCGTCGACCACGATCGCGGGGGTGCTGCCGACGGCCGACACGCTGCTGTCGCTGGCGGCCGGCGCGGCGACGACCTGGAAGCAGGTGCTGACGTTGCAGCCGCCGCTGGGCGCTGCCGCGAACTTCCTCGTCGTGCCGTTCACGTCGGCGCTGGTGGGCTCGGCGGTCGCCACGGCGACGACGCTGCGGGCACGCCGCCCGGCGCGCGCGGCACTGGCGGCCGTGGCCCCGATGGCCGTGCTGGTGCTGGCCGTGCTGCTCGGCACCCGGCAGACATTCGCGCCCGTCGCCGCGGGGGTGGCGTTGGGCGTGGTCCTGCTGGGCTGGGCCTCATGGCGCGGGGGCCTGCTCCGGGCCCGGCGGGTCGTCGCGGTGGTCTCGCTCGTGGGCCTCACCGTGGCCGGTGGGATGGCCGGCGCCCCGCTGGTCGTCGGCGACACGCCCCGGTTCGTGCTGCGCGACGAGATCGTGCCGCCGTTCGACCCGAGCGCGTACCCGAGCCCGCTGTCAGGCTTCCGCAAGCTCGTCAAGGAGAAGGACGTCGAGCTGTTCACCGCGAGCGGCCTGCCCGCCGGGGCCCGGGTGCGGCTGGCCACCATGGACCGGTTCGACGGCGTGGTGTGGAACGTGGCCGGGGACGGGTCCGCCGCGGCCTCCGGCGAGTTCCGGCGGGTGGGCGAGACGATCGACACCTCGGCCAGCGGCGAGCAGGCCCGCGTGCGGATCGAGGTGCGCGAGCTCGCCGGGGTGTGGCTGCCGACCGTCGGCCAGGCTCGGGCCGTGGAGGTGGAGGGCGCCTCGGACGCCGATCTGCGCTACAACGACGCGACCGGATCGGCGGTGCTCACCAGCGGGCTGCGGCCCGGCCTGTCCTACACCCTCGACGTGGTGGTGCCGGACGAGCCGTCGGACGAGGTGGTCGGCGACGCCAGCGCGGCGTCGGTGGTCGTCCCGGGCGTCGCCTCCGTCCCGGACGCCGTCGCCGTCGCGGCCGCCTCGGTGGCCCGCGACGCCGGGACCCCCGTGCAGATCGCCCGCAGCCTGGAGAAGGCGCTCACCGAGGACGGCTACTTCAGCCACGGGCTCAGCGGCGACTACCCGTCGCTCTCCGGCCACGGCGCCGACCGGCTCACGTCGCTGCTGGGCGGCGACCTGATGGTGGGCGACGGCGAGCAGTACGCGTCGGCGATGGCGTTGATGGCCCGCCAGATGGGGCTGCCCTCGCGCGTCGTGATCGGCTTCGTGGCGCCTCAGGACCGCGTGGAGGACGCCGCGGCGAGCCGTGACGCCGAGCCTGACGCCGACGCCATCACGTTCACCGGCGACGACGTGGAGGCCTGGGTGGAGATCGCGTTCGCCGGGCATGGCTGGGTCGCGTTCGACCCGACGCCGCCGCGCGCGCAGACCCCGCAGGAGGACGCGACCACCAAGCCGTCCGACCCGGAGCCGCAGGTCGTCCAGCCGCCCCCGGCGCCGCCCGAGCCCGACTCGCCGCCGGAGGACGACACCGAGCAGCCGCAGGCCCAGGATCCGGACCCCGAGCCGGACAACCGGCCGCTGTGGTGGCGTGTGCTCCTGGTCGCCGGGGTGGCCACTGCGCCGCTGCTGCTGCTGGCGAGCCCGTTCCTCCTGGTCGTGGCCCTGAAACTGCGTCGCCGCAGGCGCCGTCGGCGTCACCCGGACGCGGTGGGCAGGGTGGCTGGCGGCTGGGACGAGGTGCTCGACGCGGTGCACGACCTCGGCCGGCCCACGTCGCCACTGGCCACCCGCCGGGAGACGGCGCAGGCCCTCGCGGGCTCGTTCGCCGACCGCGCGCCGGAGGCGGGGGCGCAGGTCGCCGCCATCGTCCGGGTCCTCGCCGAGGAGGCCGACGCCGTGGTCTTCGGGCCGGACACGCCAGGCGACCACGTCGCCACGGCCTACTGGTCGCGGGTCGACGCCGCGCTCGCCCGTCTGCGGGCCAGCGTCTCGCGTCGGCGGTGGTGGCGGTCCAGGGTCTCGCTCGCCTCGGGTCGTGAGCGTCGTCGTCGGGCACGGCGCGACCGGGCGCGCGGCCGGCCGAAGGCGGGCGCCCATGGCGCCGCACCACACGAGGCCCGTCGTAGCGCGCAAGTCGATCAGGAGGCACGCATCCCATGACCGCCGCTTCGCCGCGCTACCTGGTGCCCGCGCCGTCCGCGCCACTCGGCAGGCGCTTCCTCGCGGGCGTGGTGGACGCCGCGCTCGTCGCGCCGGTGGCCCTCGTGCCGCTCGGCTCGGTGCTCGCCGTGTGGGCGCAGCAGCTCACCGACTCCGGGTGGGACGGGCTCGACTGGTCCCCGCGCGTGCTCGGCCCGCTGGGGGCCGCGACATTCCTCGGCCTCGTGCTGCTGACGGCGCAGTGGTGGGCGCATGGCTCGCGTGGCTGGACGGTGGGCCGGCGCCTGCTGGGGCTGCGCACCGTCGACGTGCGCACGGGAGACCCGATCGGCATGTGGCGCGCCCTGCAGCGCTCGGTGCTCATCGCGGGCGGCTCCTTGGCCTGCCTGGTGGGGCAGTTCGTCATGCTGGCCTCCCCGGCGTTCGACAGCTCGGGCCGCCACCGCGGCTGGCATGACAAGTTGACGGGGGCGGAGGTCGTGGACGTCCGTGGCCGCGCGGCGGCCCGCCGCCCGGCCTCACGCGGGGGATCCACGTCGGGCCGCCAGCGGCCCGAGCGTGTGGAGCTGTTGCCCGTCGACCCGGAGCCTGTGGCCGAGCGTGGCCTCCCGGTCGCCCCGCCGGCCGTGCCGGACACCTGGGCGGCGCTGGGCCTGACCGGGTCGTCGCCGTCGTCCGGCGAGGAGGACGCGCACGCCGCCGCCTCCCGGCGGCTCACCGCGCTCCTGGCGGACCGGCACGGCCCGGCGACCGGTGCGCTCGTCCTGCCGCCGCTGCGGGAGCCGGGCGTGGCCCCGGATGTCGACACCCGCCTGATGGAGGTCGTCCGCCCGGTGCAGTTCGCCGCCAGCCCTGTCGACGACACGCTCGACCCGGAGCTCGAGGTGACCCGGCGGTCGCCCGTCCGGACGCGGGAGGCGCTCGAGGATGCGGCGCCGGAAGCCGACGCCGACCCGACAGGCGCCGAGATCGAGCTGCATGACGGCCGTCTGGTGCGGGTCGTCGGCACTGCGCTGATCGGCCGGAACCCGGTCGCCTCGGACGGCGCGCAGGTGGTGCGGGTGGTGGACCCGGGCAGGTCCGTGTCCAAGACGCACCTGCAGATCGGGATCGACGGCGGCGCCGTCTGGGTGGCCGATCGCGGCTCCACCAACGGCACCCTCGTGACCTTGGCCGACGGCCAGCAGATCGTGTGCGGCCCCGAGCAGCATGTGCGGCTCCCGGTGGGGGCGACTGTCTCCTTCGGCAACTGCGGATTGCGCCTGGTCCGAGGCCCGCGGGTGCGTCAGCAGGCCTAGAATCGCCCGTATGGCACTGGCGCCGTTGAACCGCATGGCTGCGGTCGAGCTCGTCGAGGACGACCACTCGATCAGCGGTCCGGCACGCGATCCGCTCCACCCGGGCGACTCGACATCCTTCGACGACCCGTCCGACGTGCCGCGCTCGCGTGGCGCCGGGCGGGCGGCGCTCCGTTGGTGGCCGGTGGCTGTGCCCGTCGTCCTCGCCCTCGCCGTCGGCTCGGCGCTGTCCGCGCGTGGTGAGAGCGAGCGCCTCGAGCGGCTCGCCGCCGTCCCCGGCCTCCTGCGGCCCCTGGACGGGGCGCCCGTCGAGCTCTGGCGGAGCCCGGTGGGCGCCGGCGCCACGGCGTTCGCGGCGGGCGGCGGGCTGGCGGTGCTCAGCGGCCAGGACGGCTCCTGGCAGGTCGCCTCATTCGACGCGCGGACCGGCGAGGAGCGCTGGGCGACCAGCCTCGTGGCCGGGTCGACCGTCGCGGCGGAGGCGCAGGGCCCCGACTGCCCCAGCGCGAGCGCCGACGTCGGGGCCTACGTCGTGTGCCTGGTGCGGACGCCGCCGCCCGTCTACGCCGGCGCCGAGGGCACGGCGACGCCCGCGGCGCGGGTCGTGGCCTTGGACTCCGCGGACGGCTCGGTGGCCGGCGAGTGGGAGGTCGCCGACGAGGTCACGCTGATCGAGCGGCGCGGCGACGACGTGGTGCTCGTGACGGAGGACTCCGACGGGTTCTTCCGCGCGGCGTTGCGCGACCCGCTGACCGGCGTCGCGGAGTGGGAGTACAAGAGCCGCCAGTCCATCGGCTCCGACGTCTACGTCAGCAGGCCGACGGCTGTGGTCACCACCGAGCATGTGCTGCTGGGCGGGTACGGCACAGCGGTCCTCGACGCGCAGGACGGCGCCGAGCTCTACTGGGCCACGAACCTCGCGTTCGTCCTGGCGAGCTCCGACGGCGAGCGGTTCGGCACCTGGTCCACGGCGCGCGGGGGAGCGCTGCACGGGTCCACGGGCCGTCGCCTCCGGGACATGCCCTCCCTGCCTGCCCGGCCCCCGGTGGACGACGGCACCGCCGACGACCTCGTGCTGCTGGACGCGGGCCGTGAGATCAGCGCGGCCACCGCGTTCGGCGGCGAGCAGCTCTGGACGATCGGCACGGACCTCGACCCGGCGGTGATCGTGGACGGCCAGCTCATCTTGGCGGCGCCTGGCCGGCAGCTGAGCGTTGACGCCCATTCGGGCGAGGTGGCGTGGGATATCGAGACGGACTTGAGCCTGCCCCCGGTGTCGGACGGGTCGCTGGTGCTCACGGCCGAGCTGGGCGTCGACGGCGAGCCGGTGCTCGTGGCCCGGGGGATCGCGGACGGCGTGTCGTACTGGTCCACGCCGCTCCCGCACGGGACCACGCTCGTCTCGGTGGAGGGTGGGAACCTGCTGGCCTGGACGGCGGACGAGCTGGTCGTCCTGGGGTAGGAGCCCACGGCGCGCCGCGGGCTCACCTGGCGCGTGCCGCCGGAGTACAGTGGCCGAGTGCTGAAGCTCGAGCTGCTCCTTCTTCTTCGCCGCGGCGAGGCCTAGTCAGGCCGCATCCTCGCCGCGGTGTTCGGTGTGCCGGCTGCTTCCCACCGACCAGCGAAGGATCCTCGATGAGCTACCACGACCGCACTCCCCAGCAGCCCTCCGGCATGCCCGTCCACAAGTACGCGCCGTTCCACGAGCAGATCACCGTCGACCTGCCGGACCGCACCTGGCCCACCCGCCGCATCACGAAGGCCCCGCGCTGGTGCGCCGTCGACCTGCGTGACGGGAACCAGGCCCTGATCGAGCCGATGAGCCCGGCGCGCAAGCTGCAGATGTTCGAGCTGCTCGTGCAGATGGGCTTCAAGGAGATCGAGGTCGGCTTCCCCTCGGCGTCACAGACGGACTTCGACTTCGTCCGGATGCTGATCGACGAGGGCCGGATCCCCGACGACGTCGTCATCCAGGTGCTCACGCAGTGCCGCGAGCACCTGATCGAGCGCACCTACGAGGCGATCGCCGGCGCCAAGCAGGCCATCGTGCACCTGTACAACTCCACGTCCACGCTGCAGCGCCAGGTGGTGTTCCGCTCCGACGAGGACGGCATCGTCGACATCGCGGTGTCCGGCGCGCAGCTGTGCAAGAAGTACGAGCAGACGGTGCCCGGCACCGAGGTGTTCTACGAGTACTCGCCCGAGTCGTACACCGGCACCGAGCTGGAGTTCGCCGCGCGGATCTGCAACGCGGTGCTCGACGTGCTGGAGCCGACGCCCGACCGCAAGGTCATCATCAACCTGCCCGCCACCGTCGAGATGGCCACGCCCAACGTGTACGCCGACTCGATCGAGTGGATGGGCCGGAACCTGCGCTACCGCGAGAACGTCATCCTCTCGCTGCACCCGCACAACGACCGGGGCACCGGTGTCGCCGCCGCCGAGCTGGGCTACCTGGCCGGCGCGGACCGCATCGAGGGCTGCCTGTTCGGCAACGGGGAGCGCACCGGCAACGTCTGCCTGGTGACCCTCGGGATGAACCTGTTCAGCCAGGGCATCGACCCCGAGATCGACTTCTCCGACCTGGACAACGTGCGCCGCACCGTGGAGCACTGCAACCAGCTGCCGGTGGGCGAGCGGCACCCGTGGGGTGGCGACCTGGTCTTCACGGCGTTCTCGGGCTCGCACCAGGACGCCATCAAGAAGGGCCTGGACGCGATGGAGGCCGAGGCCGCCGCGTCGGGCCGCGACGTCGACGACCTGGTCTGGGCGGTGCCGTACCTGCCGATCGACCCCAAGGACGTGGGGCGCTCTTACGACGCGATCATCAGGGTCAACTCGCAGTCCGGCAAGGGCGGCATCTCGTACCTGATGAAGTCCGAGCGCGACCTCGACCTGCCGCGCCGTCTGCAGATCGAGTTCTCGCATGTGGTGCAGGCGCACACCGACACCCACGGCGCCGAGGTCACCGCCGACGAGCTGTGGCAGATCTTCAACGACGAGTACCTCCCCGTGGAGCCGGGCGGCCCGCTGGCGGCGTGGGGGCGCCTGCGCCTGCGCGGCATGCGGATGACCAGCTCCGAGGAGGGCACCGTCACGCTCTCGGTGGACGTCGCCGACGGCGGCGAGCCGCGCACCCTCGAGGGCTCCGGCAACGGGCCCCTCGACGCGTTCCTCGACGCGCTGGGCTCCCTGGGCGTGCGGGTCTCGGTGCTGGACTACGCCGAGCACGCGCTGTCCTCCGGTGGGGACGCGACGGCTGCCGCGTACGTCGAGTGCGCGGTCGGCGACCAGACGCTCTGGGGCGTCGGCATCGACCCGTCCACCACGACTGCCTCGCTCAAGGCGATCATCTCCGCGGTGAACCGCGCGCAGCGCTGACCCGCAGCACCTCGGCGAAGGCCGCCGGACGCACCCGCGTCTGGCGGCCTTCGCCGTGCTGCGCCGGGCGCACTCATTCGGGTGACGTTCCGCCGAGACCCTGCAGAGCGGGCCACGCGCGCCGATGAGCATCGAGGAACATCGTGCGCGGCGCGTCTGGTGATGCGGGGAGACGGGGTGGGCACCATCGGGGCAGAGCTCGTGGCGACCTCCGAGTTCGGCGTGTTCGACCTCGTGGCCGATCGCGCCTACTGGGAGTTCCTGCACGGGAACCCCCCAGCGGCGCTGCTGCTGTGCGCGCACGGGATCACGCTCGCCGAGCTGGCGGGCGACGAGGCGACGGTCCGCTACCTGCTGTTCACCCGCGGGCAGTGCCTGATCGAGTTGGAGCAGGTCGACGCCGCCGTCGACTGCGCCGATGAGCTGCTGGCCCGCGCCGAGCGCGACGATGAGCCCTACTGGCAGGCGAAGGCCCTGGCGGTGCGGGCGCTCGCGCGGATCCGTGCCGGCGCCGCGATCGAGGTCATGGACCTGCTGGCCCGCGTGTGGAGCCTGGTGGGCGTCCCCGACGGGCGCCGGTACAACCAGGCGTCAGCCGTCGCGGTGCTGGCGAACGGGTTGCGGACTGCGGAGCTCTACGAGCAGAGCCATGCGCTGCTGCGCCGCCTGCACCGTCTGGTCCCGGCGGGCTTCGACGCCAACGTGGTGGCCCAGTCGATGCGGAACCTCGCCGAGTGGGGCGCCCGGCTGCTGGTCTTGGGCCTGGAGCGCGAGGCGTCCGCGACCTTCGCCGAGCTCGCGTCGCGCGTGCTGCTGCTGCGCCGCCTGGTGGGGGGCAACCGTGCCGCGGGCCCCGTCGACCACGCGGTCTCCGCCGATGCCGCGGAGATCGTCGCGATGGTCGGCCTGGGCGAGCCCCGGCGCGCGCTGGCCCTCGCCGAGCGGGCGGGCGCGGCCCTCGAGCAGTTCCGGGGGAGGCCCGAATGGGTGGCCGCGATGTGCGCGATCGGCCTGGCGCTGACGACTGTGGGGCGTTACGCGGAGGCGGAGGCGATGATGGCGCAGGTCCGCCCCGAGGTCGAGACGCGCGAACGCGAGGTGTGGCTGACCGCCGTCGACGCGGTGCTGCTGGAGGCGGCGCGCGGACGGCACGGCGACCACCCGGCGGCCGTGCAGGCTACCGTGATGTTCCGGCGGGTCGCGCGCCGCACATGGACCGATCGCGAGCAGCGCTTCGAGGCACTGCTCAGCAAGGTCCGCATCCAGGAGCTGGTCGAGCAGAGCGCCCGGGCGACTGCCCTGAGCGCTCTCGACGAGCTCACCGGGGTCGGCAACCGGCGCGCCATCCAGGACTTCGTCGCCGGTGGCGACGGGCCGCTGGCGGGGCTCTTCGTCGACGTCGACGACTTCAAGTTCGTCAACGACCAGCATTCCTACGTGATTGGCGACGCGGTGCTGGTGCAGATCGCCGAGCTGCTGAGCGACCTCGCCCGGGAGGACGACCTGGTGGCGCGTTTCGGCGGCGACGAGTTCGTGATCCTTCCCCCGCCGGGTGCGGCGATGAGCGCCGCGAGGCTGGAACGGCTCGGGCGGCGCATCTTGGCGGGCGCGCACGACGCCGACTGGAACGCGATCGCGCCGGGACTCGCGGTGACGCTCTCAGTGGGGGTCGCCCACGTGGGCAGCGCCGACGCCCTCTTCGACGGCCTCGGCCAGGCCGTGCGGGCGGCCAAGCGTGGCGGACGTGACCAGGTGGTCGTGCTCGGCGGATAATGTCCGGGTGAGCCTCTACCGCGACGAGGCCATCGTCCTCCGCACCCACAAGCTGGGCGAGGCCGATCGCATCGTGACCCTGCTGACCCGCACCCACGGGAAGGTCCGAGCGGTCGGCAAGGGCGTGCGCCGCACCACCTCCCGGTTCGGCTCCCGGCTCGAGCCGTTCATGCACATCGACGTGCAGCTCAACACCGGCCGCTCGCTGGACCTGGTCACCCAGGTGGAGACCATCGGGGCGTACGGGCGGCCCATCTGCGAGGACTACGCGCTGTACACCGCCGGGACGGTGATGCTCGAGACCGCGGAGCGGCTCGTCGAGGACGAGCACGACCCGTCGGTGCAGCAGTACTGGCTGCTCGTGGGCGCAGTCCGTGCGCTCTCGGCGCGCGACCACGCCCCCGGCCTGGTGCTCAACTCGTACCTGCTGCGCGCGCTGGCCATCGCCGGCTGGGCGCCCAGCTTCGCCGACTGCGCGCGCTGCGGCCGCCCCGGCCCGCACACGTCCTTCGCCGTGGCGCAGGGTGGGGCCGTCTGCCAGGCCTGTCGTCCGCCAGGGGCCACATCCCCCGCGCAGGAGACGTTCACGCTGCTCGCGGCGCTGCTCGCCGGCCACTGGGACGTCGCGGAGGCCAGCGCCGAACGGCACCGGCGTGAGGCGGACGGCCTCGTCGCGGCATACTGCCAGTTCCACCTCGAGCGCCAACTGCGCTCGTTGCCCATGGTCGAGAGGGTCTGATGCCGATCGCTCCGCCGCCGCACCCCAGCGGCGCCCGTCCCCCTGCCATCCCCGCGGAGCTCATCCCGCAGCACGTCGCGATCGTCATGGACGGCAACGGCCGTTGGGCGAACGCCCGTGGGCTGCCGCGCACCGCGGGCCACGCGGCCGGCGAGGCGTCGCTGCTGGACGTCGTCGCGGGCGCCATCGAGATCGGCGTGAAGCACATCTCCGCGTACGCGTTCTCCACCGAGAACTGGAAGCGCTCACCCGACGAGGTGCGCTACCTCATGGGCTTCAACCGGGACGTGCTGCGCCGACAGCGGGACACCATGAACGACTGGGGCGTGCGGGTGCGCTGGGCCGGACGGCGCCCGCGACTGTGGCGCTCGGTCATCAAGGAGCTCGAGGCCGCCGAGGAGCTCACCCGCGGCAATGACACGTGCACGTTGACGATGTGCGTCAACTACGGCGGCCGCGCCGAGATCGCCGACGCGGTGCGGGCCATCGGCGAGGAGGTCGCCGCCGGGCGTCTGGACCCGTCGAAGATCACTGAGAAGACCATCGCGCGGCACCTCGACGAGCCCGACCTGCCGGACGTGGACCTGTTCCTGCGCACGTCGGGGGAGCAGCGCACCTCCAACTTCATGATCTGGCAGTCCGCCTACGCCGAGCTCGTCTTCCTCGACGAGCCCTGGCCGGATGTGGACCGCCGGCACCTGTGGCGCGCCGTCGAGACGTATGCGCGGCGCGACCGGCGCTACGGGGGAGCCGTCGACCAGCCCGTCGCGTAGGCGGTAAGGCTGGACAGGGTGTCGGGGTCGGCCGCTAGCGTGCGGAGGATGACACTCACCGTGGAGATGATGACCTTCGACGCTCTCGACGCCCCGGCGCTGGCCCAGTGGTGGGCGGCTCAGACGGGCGGTGTCGTCCAGGACCCGGCGGACACGCCTTTCGTGGTGGTCGCGCCGGGGCCGGAGGGCGGCCCCGCGCTGGGCTTCCAGCAGGTGGCGGCGCCGACGCGGGGCAAGAACCGCGTGCACCTGGACCTCACGACGCCGGACCGGGTGGCCGAGGTGGCCCGGCTCATCGGGGTGGGCGCGAAGTTCGTGGCCGAGCACCGGGAGAACGGGCTCGCGTGGACGGTGCTCGCCGACCCGGAGGGCAACCAGTTCTGCGTCTCGGCCCCGCCTGCCTGAGCCCGTCAGTCGAGCGGGAGCCCTGCGGCGGGGACGGGGGCGTCGTCGGAGGCGTCGACGGCCCCGGCACGGCGCGTCGCGCGGCGCCGGAACCACCAGGCGGCGATCCCGGCGAGCGCGAGCGCGGCGGTGGCGAGCCCCCAGGGCGACTCGGCGGCGAGCGCCGCGGCGGCCCACACCGCCCCGAGCCCGACCGTGCCCCAGATGAAGGCCCAGGCGATGGCCCCGGGGATGGACGCGAGGGTGAAGCGCAGGTACGGCATGCGGGCGACGCCGGCGGCGACGAGCACGGCGGTCTGGGCGCCGACGGTCACGTAGGCGAACGTCACGGCCAGCGGGCCCCATCGGTGCACGGCCGCGGCGGCGCGCTTGGCGGGGACCGTGGAGCCCCACGCGGCGGCGCGCGCCCGGAGGGTCGTCCACCAGCGGGGGCCGCGGCCGGTGGCGGCGAGGCGGCCGGCGCCCACGGAGGCCGCCCTGCCCACCCAGTAGGTCAGGTGGGATCGGCACAGGACGATCACCACGAGCGCGATGATGACGAACCAGAAGGGGCGGCCACCCAGTCCGTAGGCGGCAGCAGGATCGTTCACGAGGGTCCAGTCTACGAGCGTTCTAAGGCCCCGGGATCAGGGCGTCAGTCCCGGGCGTCCACGGCGAGGAGCACGTCGTCCGGCAGGTCGGGGTGGGGGTCCTCGCGTGGTGTGGGGCGGCGGATCAGCGGTCGCAGTGTCACAGCGACGGCGTACACCAGGATCGCGAGCACGACGATCGTGGCGCCTGGCGGGTAGTCCTGCCAGTACGTGACGGACAGGCCGATCACGCTCACCGCGACGCCGATCGCGCTCGCGAGCGCCATCGTGCGGCCGAAGGAACGGGCGAACACCTGCGCGATGGCCACCGGGACGATCATCAGGGCGCTGACGAGCAGCAGCCCGACCACCCGCATCGCGATGGTGACTGTCAGCGCGGCGACGGTGGCGATGAGCATGTTGAGGAACCGGACGGGCAGCCCTGAGCCGCGCGCGAACTCCTCGTCGTAGCTCACCGAGAACAACGCGGTGCGCAGCCCGACCCCGGCGCCCAGCACGACGACGGCCAGCGCGGCGGTCCACCACAGGTCCCCGCCGGAGACCGTGGAGATCGACCCGAAGAGGTAGGCCATGAGGTTCGCGTTGGTGCCGCCTGCGACCTTGATCAGCAGCACGCCGCCGGCGATGCCGCCGTAGAACATGATCGCCAGGGCCAGGTCGCCGCTGGTGCGGCCGCGCTCCCGGACGAGCTCGATGACCACGGAGCCGACGATCGCGGCCAGCACGGCGCCGGGCACGGCCAGCGTGTCGTGCTGGACGAGGTTCGCCCAGTTGCCGACGAGCCACCCGAGCGCGACACCGGTGAGGGCGACGTGGCCGATGCCGTCGCCCATCAGCGCGAGCCGCCGCTGCACCAGGAATGTCCCCACCACGGGGGCGGCGGCGCCGACGAGGAGCGCGGCGAGGAGCGCCCGCTGCATGAGCGGCCACTCCAGCATGGTGATGATCTGGTCGAGCCAGGTCATGGGGTGACCTCGATGGTGATCGTGGGACCGGCGTTCGGCGGCTCGGGATCCGGGTGCGGGTGGGTGTGCTGGTGTCCGGGCGCGGCGTGCTCGTCACGGGGGTTTGGCGGCGCGCCGTCGTGGACCAGGCGGCCGTGCCGGAGCACGAGCGCGCGCTGGATCAGGGGGGCGAACGGCCCGAGCTCGTGCAGGATGACCAGGATCGTGGCGCCGCCCGCGTGCAGCCGCTGGACGGTGTCGACGAACGTCTGCTGGGTGGGGATGTCGATGCCCGACGTGGGCTCGTCGAGCACGAGCAGGTCGGGGTCGCGCACCAGGGCCCGCGCGATCAGGACGCGCTGCTGCTGCCCGCCGGAGAGCTCGTGCACGGGCCGCCGGGCCTTGTCGGCGAGGCCGACCTGCTCGAGCGCGGCGCGGGCCCGGCGCCGGGCGTCGCGTGGCGGGCGCAGCCGCCGGCCGGTGAGCAGGCCCGAGGCGACGACTTCGAGGGCGTTCGCCGGAACGCCCGTCGCGGCGGGCAGGCGCTGCGGCACGTAGCCGACCCGGTTCCAGGGGACGCCGTTGCCGAGCGGCTTGTCGAACAGCCGCACCGTGCCCGCGTCGGTGGGCACGATGCCCAGCAGCGCGCGCACGAGCGTCGACTTGCCGGAGCCGTTGGCGCCGAGCAGCGCGACGACCTCCCCGGGGCGCACGGCGAAGTCGATCCCGCTGAGGATCTGCTGGCCGCCGAGTGCGACGCCGAGGCCTTGGGCCTCGAGGACCGGCGGTCCGTCAGTGGGCGCCGGGGCGGCCGGGGTGGGCTGGGCGTCGGCGCTCATGCGCAGGCCAGCGCGGTCTGGAGGGCCTGGAGGTTGTCCTCGGCCACGGAGAAGTAGGTCTGCGAGCCGCTCACGCCCTCGAGGGGGTCGAGGACTGCGGACTCGATCCCGAGGTCCGCGGCCAGCGTCTGGGCGACCTTGGGGCTCACCAGCGCCTCGAAGAAGATCGTGGTCACCCCCTCGCTCTCGACGACGTCGCGGATCTCCTGCAGGCGGGCGGGGGAGGGCTCGGCCTCGGGGTCGATGCCGGAGATGCCGACTTCTTCGAGGCCGTAGCGCTCGGCGAGGTACCCGAAGGCGGTGTGCGTGGTGACGAACACGCGGCGCTCACAGGAGGCCAGCCCCTGCTGGTACGCGGCGTCGAGCTCGTCGAGCCGGGCGGTGAGCGCCTGGGCGTTCGCCTGGAACTCCTCGGCGCCGTCGGGGTCGAGCTCGCTGAGCTGGGCGGCGACGGCGTCGGCCACGGGGGCCAGCAGGGTGGGGTCGAGCCAGAAGTGCGGGTCGAGGTCGCCGTGGTCGTGGCCGTCATGGTCGTGATCGGCGTGGTCGTGACCGGCGTGGTCTTCCTCGCCGGCCTCCTCGACGGGCTCGTCGGAGAAGGGCAGGAGCGTGGTGACGTCGGCGGCGTTGACGATGTGCGCGGGGTCGGCGGTGGCGACGGCCTCGTCGACCGCGGGCTGGAAGCCGGAGAGGTAGACGACCAGGTCGGCGGAGCGCAGCGCGTTGACCTGGCTGGGGGAGAGCTCGAGGTCGTGCGGCTCGGCGCCGGGCGGCGTCAGGGAGGACACGTCGACACGGTCGCCGCCCACTGCTTGGGTGACGAACTGGAGCGGGTAGAACGAGGCGGACACGCTGAGCCGCGTGTCGGAGGCGCCGTCGGCGGCGGCGCCGCAGCCGGTGAGGATGAGCGCTGCCAGGGACAGGCCGCAGGTGGGGCCGAGCAGGCCGCGTCCGAATTGCATGAGGATCATTCTCATTAGATTGAGAATCATTGTCAATCTGATGGAGCCCGGGGGCATGGCGCCGCACGGCCCCGGTAACCTCGTCCCGGAGCCTCCACCAGCCAGGCGGGGGCACGCGAGAACAAAGTGAGTGTGAGCTGTGGCCCCGTCCCGTCTTGACGCCGTCACCTCCCTGGCCAAGCGCCGGGGCTTCGTCTTCCCGTCCGGAGAGATCTACGGGGGCACGCGCTCCGCCTGGGACTACGGGCCACTGGGCGTCGAGCTCAAGGAGAACATCAAGAAGCAGTGGTGGCGCGCTATGGTCACCAGCCGCGAGGACGTCGTCGGCATCGACTCGTCAGTCATCCTGCCCCGCAAGGTGTGGGTCGCCTCCGGCCACGTCGGGGTGTTCACCGACCCGCTGGTCGAGTGCCTGAGCTGTCACAAGCGGTTCCGCGAGGACCACCTGCTCGAGGAGTTCGAGGAGAAGAAGGGCCGCGCGCCCGAGAACGGCCTCGGCGACATCGCCTGCCCGAACTGCGGCACCCGCGGCCAGTGGACCGAGCCCCGCGACTTCAACATGATGCTCAAGACGTACCTCGGCCCCGTCGAGGACGAGTCCGGGCTGCACTACCTGCGCCCCGAGACCGCGCAGGGCATCTTCGTGAACTTCGCCAACGTCGTGACGACCAGCCGCAAGAAGCCGCCGTTCGGCATCGGCCAGATCGGCAAGTCGTTCCGCAACGAGATCACCCCCGGCAACTTCATCTTCCGCACGCGCGAGTTCGAGCAGATGGAGATGGAGTACTTCGTCGAGCCCGGCACCGACGAGCAGTGGCACCAGTACTGGATCGACGCGCGCACCGACTGGTACGTCGACCTGGGCCTGCAGCGCGACAACCTGCGCCTGTACGAGCACCCGCAGGAGAAGCTCTCGCACTACTCCAAGCGGACCGTCGACATCGAGTACCGCTTCGGCTTCCAGGGCAGCGAGTGGGGCGAGCTCGAGGGCATCGCGAACCGCACCGACTTCGACCTGAAGACCCACACCGAGCACTCGGGCCAGGACCTGTCGTACTTCGACCAGGCCAAGAACGAGCGCTGGGTGCCGTACGTGATCGAGCCCGCAGCAGGCCTGACGCGCTCGCTCATGGCGTTCCTCGTCGAGGCGTACACCGAGGACGAGGCGCCCAACACCAAGGGCGGCGTCGACACCCGCACGGTGCTCAAGCTCGACCCGCGCCTCGCGCCGGTCAAGGCGGCCGTGCTGCCGCTCAGCCGCAACGAGGCGCTGTCGCCCAAGGCCCGCGACCTCGCCGCCGAGCTGCGCCGCAGCTGGAACGTGGAGTTCGACGACGCCGGGGCCATCGGCCGCCGGTACCGCCGCCAGGACGAGATCGGCACGCCGTTCTGCATCACTGTCGACTTCGACACGCTCGACGACCAGGCCGTGACGATCCGCCACCGCGACGACATGACGCAGGAGCGGGTCTCGCTCGACCAGGTCACCCCGTACCTGGCCACACGCCTCGTCGGAGCCTGACGCAGCGACGGGGGCGCGCCCAGTGGGCGCGCCCCCGTCCTCGCGATCGGCTGAGGTAGTTTCGCGCGCATGGCAGTGGATGAGCAGGGACGCGTCGAGCCCCCGGTGGCGGCCGACGAGACGGCGACACTGCTCGGGTTCCTGGACTTCCACCGCGACACGCTCGCGTGGAAGTGCGCGGGGCTCGACGCGCAGGCCCTGCGCGCCACGGCGGGCGCCTCGTCGATGACGTTGGGCGGCCTGATCAAGCACCTGGCGTACGTCGAGGACCACTGGTTCTCGCGATCCCTGCACGGCCTCGAGCCCAGCGCGCCGTGGGACGAGGTGGACTGGGGCGCCGACCCCGACTGGGAGTGGCACTCGGCCGCCGAGGACACGCCCGAGCAGCTCCTGGCGCTGTGGCAGGGAGCGGTGGACAGGTCCCGCGAGCTCGTCGCGCTGGCGCTGGCCGACGGTGGCGGCCTGGACACCCCCGCCCGACGGGCCTGGGCTGACGGGCGGACGCCCAGTCTGCGCTGGATCTTGGTGCACATGGTCGAGGAGTACTCCCGCCACAACGGCCACGCCGACCTGCTGCGGGAGTCCGTCGACGGACTCGTCGGCGAGTAGGCCGCCTTGTCGCACGCGCCGGGCGCCCACTCGCACACGCATGCCCGCATCCGTGTTGACGGCCGCGTTCGCGCGGTGCTCGCAGCAGTGCTGGCGCCCGCCCTGGCCGTCACGTTGCTCGGCGCCTGGTTGCTCTGGCCCGACGCCGAGTCGCCCAGCCTGACCACGCTCGCGCCCGGGTCGAGTTATGCCCAGGTCGAGGTCCTCGCGGTGGACGCCGACGCCGCGGCCGAGGACCAGGTCAGGGCCCGCACCGCCGAGGGGGAGCCGACTCCGGTGCTTGTGCCGCCAGAGCACCTGCCGGAGGTGGAGCCCGGTGACCGACTCGTGGTGATGCGGCTTCCCGGCGCCGCAGCAGACGGCGCGTCGACCACCACGCATGTCTTCGTCGACTTCGTGCGCGGGCCCCCGATGGCCTTGCTGGCAGCCGTCTTCACGGTGCTGGTGGTGGCTGTGGCGCGCTGGCGGGGGCTCGCCGCCATCGCCGGGCTCGGCGTCTCTCTGGCCGGCATCGGGGTGTTCATGCTCCCGGCGCTGCTCCAGGGCCGTCCCGCCGTGCCGGTGGCGCTGGTCACCGCCACCGGGCTCATGTTCGTGCTGCTGTACCTCGCGCACGGGTTCTCGGCGCGCACGTCCACGGCGCTGGTGGGCACCCTTGGCGGCCTCGTCGCCACCTCGGCGCTCGCCGCCTGGGCCACGGGCGCCGCGCAGCTCACGGGCGTCGTCGGGCAGGACGCCCTCGACCTGCAGCACTACGCCCCGCTGGTCACGCTGCGGGACGTGCTGTTGTGCGGCATCGTCCTCGCCGGGCTCGGCGTGCTCAACGACGTGACGATCACCCAGGCGTCGGCCGTGTGGGAGCTGCACGCCGGTGCTCCGGCGATGTCCCGCGTCGAGCTGTTCCGCCGGGGCATGCGGATCGGCCGGGACCACATCGCGTCCACCGTCTACACCGTGGCCTTCGCGTACCTCGGGGCGTCGCTGCCGCTGATCCTGCTGGTGAGCATGTCCGACCGGCCGCTGCTCGCGTCGCTGACCAGCGGCGAGATCGCCGAGGAGGTGGTGCGCACCCTCGTCGGCTCGATCGGCCTGGTGCTGGCGATCCCGCTGACCACGGCGGTGGCGGCGGTGGTGGTCAGCGCGCGCCGCTCAGTGCCCGCTGACGTGGCTGTGCCCGTGCCCGTGCCCGTGGCTGTGGCTGTGGCCGTGCCCGGCGGCCCCGGGGCGGATCCGGCGCCCGCCGCCGGGCGCGACGTCGACGGGTGAGGCGCTCACCACCAGCGCCGCGACGGCGGTGGTGAGGGGGATCGCGAGCACCAGCCCGATGGACCCCACGAGCGTCCGCACGATCTCCTCGGCGAAGGAGCCGCTGGTCAGCGTCTGGCCGAGGGAGAGCTGGTAGACCTGCACGAGCAGCAGCACCGGCAGCGCGGCCCCCGCGTAGGCGAACGCGATCGTGTAGACGGTGGACGCGATGTGGTCGCGGCCGATGCGCATCCCGCGCCGGAACAGCTCCTGACGGCTGGCGCCCGGCATCGTGGCGCGCAGCTCCCACACCGCCGACGCCTGCGTGATGGTCACGTCGTTCAGCACGCCGAGCCCCGCGAGCACCACCCCGCACAGGAAGACGCCGCGCAGCGCGCTGGCGCCCTGGTCGCCCAGCAGCCCGGCGAGTTGGTAGGTGTCCTCGCTGACCACGCCCGACAGGTGCGCCCAACGCGCACCGACGATCCCGAGCCCCGCGGTGACCAGCAACCCGATGACGGTGCCGAGCAACGCCGTCGAGGTGCGCTCGGAGAACCCGTGGGCCAGGTACAGGACGACGTACATGATGACGCCCGACCCGCACAGCCCCACGACGAGGGCGTCCGACCCGGCGAGCAGCGCGGGCAGCACGTAGGCGCCCAGCACCCCGAAGCCGATGGCCAGCCCGATGATGGCGCGCAGCCCCCGCATCCCCGCCACCAACACGGTGACCAGCGCGAACACGAGGGCCAGGGTCATCAGCGGCAGCGCCCGCTCGAAGTCGTGCCACGCCCACACATCCGGCTCCCCGTCGGCGCCGGGGTAGCGCTGCACCACGATCCGCGTCCCCGCGGGCACGTCGTCGGGGGTCAGCGTGGCGGTGGCCCACACCTCGATCTCGGCGCCGCGCTCGGGTCCGCTCGTCACTGTGGCCCGCACCTGGAGGCAGCTCACCGACGCGGGCACCGACCCGTCGGGCCGGATGTCCTCGACGGTGCCCTCGCATTGGGCGGTGACGGCTGAGGCCACCGTGGCGGTGGGGTGCTCGACCTCCACGTCGACGACAGACCCGTGGGTGGCGGCGGGCTCACCCGGCCAGGTGAGCAGCATGCCCACCAGCGCCGCGAGGCCGACGGGGACGAGGATGCCGAGCAGGACCAGGGTCGTGCGGCGAGGACTGCGGAGGGCGGGCACCGGGGAATTGTGGCGGACCGGCGACCCGCTTCGACCGCCGCCGCGCGGTGGGGGACAATCGTCCAGTGCCTTCTGTGACTGAGAACCTCCCGGACGCCGCCGCCGCGGCGCCCGCCGCCCAAGCGGGCCAGGTGCTGCCCCCGCTGCGCATCGGGCCCCTGACGATCGACACCCCCGTGGTGCTGGCCCCCATGGCGGGCGTCACCAACGCGGCGTTCCGTCGGCTGTGCCGCGAGTCCGGCGCTGGGCTGTACGTCGCGGAGATGGTGACGTCCCGGGCGCTGGTGGAACGCGGCGAGGAGTCGATGCGGATCATCTCCCACGAGCCCGATGAGAAGCCCCGCTCGGTGCAGGTGTACGGCGTGGACCCGGGGACCGTCGGCGCCGCGGTGCGGATGATCGCCTCGGAGGACCGCGCGGACCACATCGACCTGAACTTCGGCTGCCCGGTGCCGAAGGTCACCCGTCGCGGCGGGGGAGCAGTGCTGCCGTGGAAGCGGGACCTGTTCCGCTCGATCGTCAGCGCGGCTGTCGACGCCGCCAGCCCGCATGGCGTCCCGGTGACGGTGAAGATGCGCAAGGGCATCGACGACGAGCACCTGACCTACCTGGAAGCCGGCTTGGTCGCGCAGGAGGTGGGCGCGGCCGCGGTGGCCCTGCATGCGCGGACCGCCGCCGACTACTACTCCGGCACTGCCGACTGGGAGTCGATCGCGCGCCTCAAGGAGGCTGTCACCGACATCCCGGTGCTCGGCAACGGCGACATCTGGTCCGCCGAGGACGCGCTGGCGATGGTCGCGCAGACGGGCTGCGACGGGGTGGTCGTGGGTCGCGGCTGCCAGGGCCGCCCGTGGCTGTTCGCGGACCTCGCTGCGGCCTTCGCCGGCTCGGACGTGCGGGTCCGGCCGGGGCTGGGCGAGGTCGCGACGGTGGTGCGCCGCCACGCCGAGCTGATGATCGAGCACTTCGGCGAGGAGCAGAAGGCGATGCGCGAGATGCGCAAGCACATGGCCTGGTACTTCAAGGGGTATGTGGTGGGCGGTGAGCAGCGTGCCGCGCTGGGCCTGGTCTCGACGCTCGCCGAGCTCGACGACAGGCTCGCGGCGCTCGACCTCGACCAGCCGTACCCGGGTGAGGCGGCCGAGGGCCAGCGCGGGCGGGCGGGCTCGCCGAAGCGGCCGATCCTCCCCGAGGGCTGGCTGGACTCACGCGACCTGTCGGAGGACTTCCGCCGCGCGCTGCACGAGGCCGAACTGAGCATCTCCGGCGGCTGACACCGGCCGATGCGCCGCTCACGGCGCCAGGGCGCTGCTCCCTCGCACGACGATGCGCGGCCGCAGGCGCAGGTCCGCGGGCACGGGGGAGCCGTCCAGCAACGCCTTGACCCGCGCCCAGGCGTGCTCGCCGATCTCATCCGTCGGCACCGTCGCGGTGGTCAGCGTCGGGGTGGAGTAGGCGCTGAACGGGATGTCGTCGAAGCCCACCACCGACATCTGCTCCGGCACCCGCACGCCCAGCTCGTGCAGCCCCGACAGCACGCCGAGGGCCACCAGGTCGTTGTAGGCCACCACCGCCGTGCTCCCGCTCTCCCGCGCGGCGCCGGCGGCGGCATGCCCGTCGGCGAAGGACGGGCCGCAGGGCAGCACGTCGAGCTGGATCCGCCCGGCGTCCGTGAGCTCGTGCAGCGCGTGCAGGCGCAGCGCGTTGGAGGCGCTGGTCGCGGGGCCGGACAGGTAGGCGAGCCGGGAGTGGCCCAGGCCCTCCAGATGGGAGGCCAAGTCGCGGATGCCCGCCGCGTAGTCGACGGTGACCTGGGGTGAGCGGACCTCGGGCACGGCACGGTTGAGCAGCACCAGCGGCTCGAGCTCGGGCGCGAGCTGGGCGAGGACCTCGGCTGACATGCGCGGGGCGCACAGCACCAGCGCGTCGCAGCGGCGCCGGGCCTCGCGGGCCATCTCGATCTCGGCGGCGACGTCCTCGTTGGACTCCGCCACCAGCAGCCGGTGCGAGGCGCGCCCGGCGGCCTGGCCCAGGCTGCGCAGGATCCCCTGGAAGAGGGGGTTGGCCAAGTCCGGGACCACGAGCGCCACGGTGGAGGTGCGGCCACCGGCCAGCCCTCGGGCGACGATGCTCGGGCGGTACTCGAGCGCCGCCGCGGCCGCGTGGACCCGCGCGGCGAGCTCGGGCGCCACCGACGACTTGCCGTTCATCACCCGGGAGACAGTGGCGCGGGACACCCCTGCGCGTGTCGCGACCAGGTTGATCGTCGCGGGTCGCCACGATCCCACGTCCGCCTCCTTTGGCCTGGTGCTGGTGCCGCGAGTGCGACCGGCGCCCGGATCATATCGGGATGATCCCTCGCCGGTCGCACTCTCGCACGCACCGGGCCAGCCGCGGGCACGCCACGCCTCACCGGGCGTGGCGTGTCGCGGGGCAGGTCAGGACAGGCGCGCCCACACGGTCGCGTCGGTCGGCACGACGGTGCGGCCGTCCTCGGTGACCACGTCGGCGCTGGAGATCAGCACCGTGGCGCCGGCGGGCAGCTCGACGGGCTCGTCGCCCAGGTTCGCCACGACCAGCACGTCGCGGTTCACGAAGGACACCGCGGCCTTCTCGTCGCCGACGCCCTCGACCCACGCGAGCGAGCCGGTGCCCAGGTGGAACTCGCGGCGGACCCGCAGCGCCTCCCGGTACATCTCGTACGTCGAGCCGGGCACGCCCTTCTGGGCGTCCAGCGCGTACGCCGCCCACTGCGCGGGCTGCGGCAGCCAGGTGGCGCCCGTCGGCGAGAAGCCGAAGCCCGGCGCGTCCGACGCCCAGGGCAGCGGGACGCGGCAGCCGTCACGGCCGCGCTCGGTGTGGCCCGAGCGCCACCACGCCGGGTCCTGGCGCAGGTCGTCGTCGAGGGCGGTGTGCTCGGGCAGGCCGAGCTCCTCACCCTGGTACAGGTACGCGGAGCCGGGCAGGCCCAGCATCATCAAGCTCGCGGCGCGGGCGCGGCGCAGGCCGAGCTCCTCGTCGGGCTGCTCGTCGCCGTGGCCGATGCCGTTGGGGCGCGAGTTCGGCTCGAGGAGCCCGAGCCGCGACGCGTGGCGCACGGTGTCGTGGTTGGACATCACCCAGGTGGTGGGCGCCCCGACCGCGTCGTTGGCGGCCAGCGACGCGGTCACGACGGTGCGCAGCGCGGCGGCGTCCCACGGGGTGCTGAGGAACGAGAAGTTGAAGGCCTGGTGCATCTCGTCGGAGCGCACGTAGCGCGCGAGCCGGGACAGCGGCTCCACCCACGCCTCGGCGACGAGCGCGCGGTCGCCGTCGTACTCGGCGAGGACCTTGTGCCAGGCGCGGTAGATGTCGTGCACGCCGTCCTGGTCGAACATCGGGCCGGAGTTGCCGGCGCCCGTGGAGCCGTCCTCGTCATGCGAGCCGTCGATCATCGAGACCGAGCCGTCCCAGTCGGGCAGCCCGGGCGCCTTGACCATGCCGTGCGCCACGTCGATGCGGAAGCCGTCGACGCCGCGGTCCAGCCAGAACCGCAGCACGTCCTCGAACTCCGCGCGGACCTCGGGGTGGTCCCAGTTCAGGTCGGGCTGACGGGTGTCGAACATGTGCAGGTACCACTGGCCGGGCTCGCCGGACGGGTCCGTGGTGCGGGTCCAGGCCGGGCCGCCGAAGATCGACTCCCAGTTGTTGGGGGGCAGCTCGCCGTTCTCGCCCTTGCCCTCGCGGAAGATGTAGCGCTCGCGCTCGGGGCTGCCGGGCCCGGCGGCGAGGGCCGCGGTGAACCACTCGTGCTCGTCGGAGGTGTGGTTGGGCACCAGGTCGACGATGATCCGCATGCCACGCAGGTGGGCGCGCTCGAGCAGCTCGTCGAAGTCCTCGAGGGTGCCGAACAGCGGGTCGATCTGGCGGTAGTCCGCCACGTCGTACCCGGCGTCAGCCTGCGGGGACTTGTAGAACGGCGAGAGCCAGATCGCGTCGACGCCGAGGCGCGCCAGGTGGTCGAGCCTCGAGGTGACGCCCGGCAGGTCGCCGATGCCGTCGCCCGACGCGTCGGCGAAAGAGCGGGGGTAGACCTGGTAGATGACGGCGTTCCGCCACCACTCGCCGGCTGTCGCGTTGGGCGCGTGGACGAGCGTGGTCGTGGTGGTGATCGTGCCGTGGGGGTCGGCGATGGACACGGGTTTCCTCGATTCAGGACGGGTGGGCTGCCAAGCCCCGGGAGTGCGAGCGCATGCCGATGGGGGCCGTGCGCAGTGCGTGCTGGATCACGTGGTGATGGTGGCCGTGCTTGCTGAGAGGCCGGCGGGGGCGAGCGGTTCGGGGGAGGCCGGGGCGGCGCCCGTCGAGGAGCGCACGATCAGCTCGGGGTGGAAGAGCAGCTCGGCGCGCGGGGCTTGGACGCCGTTGATCTCGGACACGAGGGCGCTGACCGCCGCATGTCCCATGGCCTGCACCGGCTGGCGCACCGTGGTCAGGGGCGGGTCGGTGTAGGCGATGAGCGGGGAGTCGTCGTAGCCGACGATCGACAGGTCGTCGGGCACTGCGAGGCCGCGCTGGCGGGCGGCGCGCACGGCGCCCAGGGCCATGAGGTCGGAGCCGCAGATGATCGCGGTGTGCCCGGAGTCGATGAGCTCGCCGGCCGCGGCTTGGCCGCCCTCGACGGTGAAGAGCGTCGTGACGACGTGCGACGTGGGGTCGACCTCGCCGAAGTGGCGCTCCAGGTTGCGGGTGAAGCCCTCGACCTTGCGCTGGGCGGGGACGAACCTGTCGGGGCCGATCGCGAGGCCGATGCGCTTGTGGCCGAGGGAGACGAGGTGGCGGAAGGCCAGCTCCATCGAGGCGAGGTCGTCATTGGACACCGAGGGGGCGTCGACGCCATCGGAGAACCCGTTGACCAGCACGATCGGCAGCCCGCGGCTGCGCAGCCGGTGGTAGCGCTCGGGGCTGGCCGAGGTGTCGGCGTGCAGGCCGGAGACGAAGACGATGCCCGCGACCTCGTGCTCGAGGAGCATCTCGACGTACTGGTCTTCCGTGGTGCCGCCGGGGGACTGCGTGCACAGCAGCGGGGTGTAGCCGCGCTGCGACAGCATCGTCTCGATGACCTGCGCGAACGCGGGGAAGACCGGGTTGGAGAGCTCGGGGACCACGAGGCCGACGAGGCCCGCCGACCGGGTGCGGAGCTTCTCGGGGCGCTCGTAGCCGAGCATGTCGAGGGCAGCCAGCACGGCTTGCCGAGTCTGCGCGGAGACGCCGTGCTTGCCGTTGAGCACGCGCGAGACAGTCGCGGTGCTGACTCCGGCTTGCTCAGCCAGGTCAGTCAGACGGGTGCGCACGTGGGGCAGCGTAAGCGACATAGGACCTCCTCGTCCGGGTATGAGCCCACGGAGGTGCCCGCGTAGCCGACCTTGCAACTGTTGCCTGAAAGTTACCGTAACGGTTTGCAAGGTGGCTTGCAAAAGCGTTAGCGTCACGCCACACCAGGCCAGCGTCGGTGGGAGATCCCTCCGATGCGGCATCTCCCCTGTCGATATGGAGAACGATGATGCGACGGAGCATCCCTGTAGTCGCTGCGACGCTCGGCCTCACGCTGACACTCGCGGCGTGCTCGGGCTCAGCCGAGCCCGCAAGCGAGTCGGCGACCGCCGGGTCGGGCGAGGACACCCTGACGATCTGGGTCGACGAGACCCGCCAGGACGCAGTGGCCGAGGCCGCGAAGGCCTTCGAGACGGAGTCCGGCCTCAAGGTCGAGCTCGTCCTCAAGAACTACGGCGACATCCAGGCCGACTTCATCGCCCAGGTCCCGACCGGCAAGGGCCCCGACATCACCGTCGGCGGCCACGACTGGCTCGGCGCCTTCCTGCAGAACGGCGTCGTCGCGCCGGTGGAGCTCGGCGACAAGGCCGGCGACTTCATCGTGACCTCCACCGAGGCCTTCTCGCAGGACGGCCAGGTCTACGGCGTCCCGTACGCGGTCGAGAACATCGCCCTCATCCGCAACACGGCGCTCGCCGCGACGGCCCCCACGACCTGGGACGAGGCTGTCGCCGCCGGCCAGGCCGCGGGCACCCGGTACCCGATCCTCGTCCAGACCGGCGTCGAGGGCGACCCCTACACCTACTACCCGCTGCAGACGTCCTTCGGCGCCCCGGTGTTCGCGCAGAACGCTGACGGCTCCTACACCGACGAGCTGACGCTCGGCGGCGAGGCCGGCGTCGCGTACGCCACGTGGCTCCAGGCCCAGGGCGCCGCGGGCGTGCTGAGCACCGACATCACCTACGACATCGCCGTCGAGGCGTTCTCCAACGGCGAGTCGCCGTTCATCATCGGCGGCCCCTGGATGATCGAGTCCTTCGAGGGCCTGGACCTGGCCATCGACCCGATCCCGTCGGCCGGCGGCCAGCCCGCCGAGATGTTCGCCGGCGTGCAGGGCTTCTACGTCAGCGCGCAGAGCGACAACGCGCTGCTCGCGAACGACTTCCTCGTCAACTACATCGCGACGACCGATGCCCAGGTGACCCTCGCCGAGGCGGGCAACCGCCCGCCGGCGCTCCTGTCGGCCGCCGAGAAGTTCGCCGACGACCCGATCATGACGGGCTTCGCGGCCGTGGGCGCCACCGCTGCGCCGATGCCGTCGATCCCCGCCATGAACTCGGTCTGGGAGTTCTGGGGCGTCACCGAGGCCAACATCATCTCGGGCGCCGCGGCTCCGGCCGACGCCTGGAACAAGATGGTCTCGGACATCGAGGGCGCGATCAGCAAGTGAGCCGTACCCCGCGGTCGTAGCACCGCACGAGCCGGTGGCGTGCGCCAGCCGCACGCCACCGGCTCACCGTCGAGGGCGCCCTCCCGCCCCTCGCCCACCTGAGCACCTGAGCCCCGGAGGCAGTGATGTCCACCCCCCAGCCCGCGGTCGTCGAGCCGACGACCCCCGGAGTCCGCGACGGCGGTGGCACGCCCCCGAAGCGACGCGCGCGCCCGATCGACAGGTCCCACGCGCGCGAGTTCACCCGGGGCTTCGTCGCCAAACTCGTGCTCATGGCCGTCATCGACGCGCTCGGCGTGTACGCGCTGTTCGCGGCCTGGAACGCCGAGGCCTGGGGCATCTTCGCCGCGATGGCGGCCCTGGTGGTCGTCGCGAACTGGGTGTACTTCTCCCGTCGCGCACTGCCCCTGAAGTACATCCTCCCGGGGTTGGCGTTCCTGCTGGTCTTCCAGATCTACGTGGTCGCCTACACGGGCTACGTCGCCTTCACCAATTACGGCGACGGGCACAACTCCACGAAGGAGCAGGCCATCGAGGCCCTGCTCATCCAGAACGAGCGCCGCGTCGAGGGCTCTGCCTCCTACCCGCTGACAGTGCTCGCGGACGGCGACGAGCTCGCGTTCGGCGTCCTCACCGAGGACGGAGACGTGCGCGTCGGGCGCGCCGACCAGCCGCTCGAGACCGCGGACGACGCGGTGGTCCAGGGGACCACCGTGGTCGAGGTCCCGGGGTACGAGGTGCTCGACCGGCAGGCCGTCCTGGCCCGCCAGACCGAGGTGACCAACCTGCGGGTCCCGTTCTCCGACGACCCCGAGGACGGCTCGATCCGCACGCAGGACGCCCGCACCGGGTACGCCTACACCTCGACCCTCGTCTACGACGAGGCCGCCGACACGATGACCGACACGACAACCGGCGACGTGTACTCGCCCAACGACCGCGGCGAGTTCGAGGACGCGTTCGGCAAGAAGCTCGGTGTCGGCTGGCGCGTCGGCGTCGGCTTCGAGAACTTCACCACGGCGTTCTCCGACAGCCGCTACTCCCAGCCGTTCGTCAAGATCCTCGCCTGGACGTTCGCCTTCGCGATCTTGTCCGTGGTGTCGACGTTCGCCCTCGGCCTGTTCCTCGCCATCGTGTTCAACGACGAGCGACTGCGCGGGCGCAAGATCTACCGGACGCTGATGATCCTGCCGTACGCGATCCCCGGCTTCCTGGCGGCGCTGCTGTGGTCCGGGATGCTCAATCGCAGTTACGGGTTCGTCAACCAGGTGTTGCTCGGCGGCGCGCAGATCGGCTGGCTGACCGACCCGGTGCTGGCGAAGGTCGCCGTGCTCGGCGTCAACCTGTGGCTCGGCTTCCCCTACATGTTCCTGATCTGCACCGGCGCGTTGCAGTCGCTGCCGGGGGACGTGCTCGAGGCCGCGAAGATCGACGGCGCGAGCAAGTGGCGCACGCTGCGCTCGGTGACGCTGCCGCTGCTGCTGGTCTCCACGGCCCCGCTGCTCATCTCGTCGTTCGCGTTCAACTTCAACAACTTCACGCTCATCTACATGCTCACCGGCGGCGGGCCCCGATTCGCGGACGCCTCGGTGCCACTGGGACACACCGACATCCTGATCTCGATGGTCTACTCCGTCTCCGGAATCGACGGATCGGCCCCGAAGGACTTCGGGTTGGCCAGCGCGCTGTCGATCATCATCTTCATCATCGTCGGCACGGTCTCCGCCATCGCGTTCCGTCGGACCCGCTCGCTCGAGGAGATCAGCTGACATGGCCACCGACGTCCTCCCCACCCGCGCCCCGGACACCCGCAAGGCCGAGGTCACGCAGCGCATGGGCTTCAAGCGCTGGGCCCGCGAGCTCGGCTGGCGCCACCTCATCGGCGTCGTCGCCGTGGTCTACGCCGGCTTCCCGATCCTCTACATCATCTCCTCCTCGCTGAGCGAGAAGGGGACGCTGACGGGCTCCAACAAGCTGTTCTCCCAGGTGAGCTTCTCCAACTACGCCCAGCTCGGGGAGACCCGCTTCTGGGAGTGGGTCGCCAACACCCTGGTCATCGCCAGCATCACGGCGGTCGGCACAGTGCTCATGGGCGCCGCGGCGGCCTACGCGTTCTCCCGGTTCCGGTTCACCGGGCGCCGGGTGGGGCTGACCACGCTGCTCATCATCCAGATGTTCCCGCAGATGCTCGCCTTCGTCGCGATCTTCCTGCTGCTCATCGCCCTGGGCAACGTGATCCCGGGCCTGGGCCTGAACAGCCGGCTCGCGCTGATCTGCATCTACCTGGGCGGGTCGCTCGGCGTCAACACGTTCCTCATGTACGGGTTCTTCAACACGATCCCGCGCGAGCTCGACGAGGCCGCGAAGATCGACGGCGCCACCCACGCGCAGATCTACTGGACGATCATCCTGCGGCTGGTCGCGCCGATCCTGGCTGTCGTGGGTCTGCTGTCCTTCATCAGCACGTTCGGCGAGTTCATCATCGCCCGCACGGTGTTGCAGTCGGAGGGCAACTGGACCCTCGCCGTGGGCCTCTACAACTGGGTCTCGGACCTGGTCGAGGCCAACTGGGGCCTGTTCGCGGCGGGCGCCGTGATCTCCGCCATCCCGGTGCTGGCGCTGTTCCTCTTCCTGCAGAAGTACATCGTCGGCGGCCTGACCGCGGGCTCCGTGAAGGGCTGACGCGTGGCGGGCCACCTCCTCGACCAGCCGCATCACGACGGGTCGGAGCTGTACGTCCCGCAGGGCGCCCCGCAACTCGGCGACGTGGTCCCGGTGCGCTTCCGCGTGCCGGCCACGGGCTCCGAGCGGGCGCTGTGGGTGCGCACCGTCCGCGACGCCGAGCCGCGCATGGCGCCCGCCCGGCTCGAGCACGCCGACGAGCATGAGCGCTGGTACGTCGCCGACCTCCCGATGCACAACCCGGTGACGGGCTACCGGGCGCTGCTCGACGAGCCGGGCGGCTACCGCTGGCTCAACGGGACCGGGACGCATGCGCGGGACGTGGCCGACACGCACGACTTCCGGCTCTCGGCCCATGAGCCGGCGCCGGGGTGGCTGGACGACGCGGTCGTCTACCAGATCTTCCCGGACCGGTTCGCGCGCTCCAGCGGGCACACCGGCCCGCCGGTGGGCGAGCTGCCGGACTGGGCCCAGCCCGCGGACTGGGCGGATGAGTCGATCGCCGCGGGGCCTGGCGTCGCGACGCAGTTCTACGGCGGTGACCTGCCCGGCATCGAGCAGCGGCTGGACCACCTGCAGCGGCTCGGCGTCGACACCGTCTACCTGACGCCGATCTTCCCGGCGCGCTCCAACCACCGCTACGACGCGAGCACGTTCGACCACGTCGACCCGCTGCTCGGCGGCGACCAGGCCCTCGTGTCGTTGAGCCGTGCGCTGCACAGCCGCGGCATGCGGCTGATCGGCGACCTCACCACCAACCACACAGGCGCCGGGCACGAGTGGTTCGCGCGGGCGCAGGCCGACCGCGCGAGCGAGGAGGCGTCCTTCTACTACTGGCAGCAGCAGGATCCCGGCTATGTGGCCTGGCTGGGCCACGCCTCGCTGCCCAAGCTCAACTACAACGCCCCCGCGCTCGCGGAGCGCTTGATCGAGGGTCCCGACTCGGTCATCGGGCGATGGCTCCGGGAGCCCGTGAGCCTCGACGGCTGGCGGATCGACGTCGCCAACATGACGGGCCGCTACGGCGCCGACGACTTCACGCATGAGGTGGCCCGCACCATTCGCGCCACGATGCGCGACCTCAACCCGGAGGCCGTGCTCGCCGCCGAGCACTTCCACGACGCCGGCCTGGACCTGCGGGCCGGCGGGTGGCACACGAACATGAACTACACGGCGTTCACCCGCCCGGTATGGACATGGCTCGTGGACCCCGACAACCAGCTCGGCTTCCTGGGGCTGCCGACGTCGATCCCGCGCCGGGACGGCCCCTCGGTGGTCGCGACGATGCGGGAGTTCGACGCCGCGGTGCCGTGGTCGATCACCACGCACCAGTGGAACATGCTCGGCTCGCATGACACCCCGCGGCTGCGCACGGTGGTGAAGTCCCGCGAGATGGCCGAGGTCGCCGCGGGCCTGCTGTTCACCTACCCGGGCACGCCGGTGATGTTCGCGGGCGACGAGGGCGGGCTGACCGGCGTCAACGGCGAGCACGCGCGCGTCCCGATGCCGTGGCCGCAGATCGACGCCGGCGGCGGCCCGGGCTGGGACGCCGCGACGTTCGACCTCTACCGCTCGCTCATCGCCATGCGCCGCGGCTCGCGGGCGCTGCGCGAGGGCGGCCTGCGGTGGGCGCTCGTGGAGCCCGATGCCGTGGCGTACCTGCGGGAGACCGCCGACGAGCGGGTGCTGGTGCTCGCGTCCCGGGCGCCGTGGGGCGGGGCGACGCTGCCGCGGCATCTCGTGCCGGCGGGGGGCGACGTCGAGAACCTGCACGGCGGGGCCGCGCTGCGGCTGCGCGCGGATGGCATCGAGCTGCCCGGCGACGGCCCGGGCGTGCAGGTGTGGCGCCTGGCGTGAGGCTGGCGCCGGGGGTGGGCGCGGCGTCGCCGCGCCGGCCTGTGGAGCGCCGGAGGCCCCGTCAGCGAGGCTGACTAGGGTGAGGCCCGTGACAGCTCAGACCCTGATCGACGGATACACCGAGGTGGACCGCGCGCGCTGGGTCGCCGAGGCGCCCAAGTCGCGCGCCCGCTCCCCGTTCGAGCGGGACCGCGCGCGCCTGGTGCACTCCTCGGCCCTGCGGCGCCTGGGCGCCAAGACGCAGGTCCTGGGCCCCGGCTCGGACGACTTCGTGCGCACCCGCCTCACCCACACCCTCGAGGTGGCGCAGGTGGGCCGTGAGATCGGCAAGGCCCTGGGCTGCGACCCGGATGTCGTGGACACCGCCTGCCTCGCCCATGACCTGGGCCACCCGCCCTTCGGCCACAACGGCGAGCGCGCGCTGGCCCAGATCGCGCGCGGCATCGGCGGCTTCGAGGGGAACGCCCAGACGCTGCGGCTGCTGACCCGCCTCGAGCCGAAGGTCGTCGGGCCGGACGGGCGTGCCGTCGGCCTCAACCTGACCCGCGCGAGCCTGGACGCCGCCACCAAGTACCCGTGGGCGGCGGGGGAGGGCCCGGTGATGCCCGACGGGCGGCCCACCCACAAGTTCGGCGTCTACAGCGACGACGCCCCGGTGTTCGCCTGGCTGCGCGAGGGCGCCCCGGCGGGTCGCAAGTGCCTCGAGGCGCAGGTCATGGACCTGGCAGACGACATCTCCTACTCGGTGCACGACGTGGAGGACGCCGTGGTCGGCGGACGCCTCGACCTCGTGGTGCTCACCCAGGCCGAGGAGCGCGCCCGCGTCGTCGAGGGCGTGCAGGCCTGGTACGGCGACGACATCGACGGCGACAGGCTGCTCGACGCGATGGACCGCCTCAACGCCGAGGGGCTGTGGGAGCACGGCTTCGACGGCTCTCGAGGCGCCCTCGCGATGCTCAAGGACGCCACCAGCCAGCTCATCGGCCGGTTCGCGGGCGCCGCCCAGGCCGCCACGCGCGAGCTCTACGGCGAGGGGCCGCTCACGCGGTACGCCGCCAACCTCGTGGTGCCCGACGAGACGATGGCCGAGATCCTCGTCCTCAAGGGCCTCGCCGTGGCCTACGTGATGGCGCCGCGCGAGCTCGAGCCGCTCTACCACCGCCAGCGCGAGATCCTCGCCGACCTGGTGCACGTCATGGCGGACCGCGCCCCCGTCAGCCTTGAGCCACCCTTCGCCGCCGACTGGGCTGCCGCTGCCGACGACGGCGCCCGGCTCCGTGTGGTCATCGACCAGGTGGCCTCGCTCACCGACGTCTCCGCCGCCGAGCTGCACGGCCGCCTGGTGCGCCCGCCGCGCCGCTGACCGCCCGGCCGGGGGTGGGCCGCGTGACCAGCCCGCTCGCCTAGACTGCGGTCGTGGCAGGACGGATCCGGCGGGAGGACGTGCAGGCGGTTCGCGAGCGCGCCCACATCGAGGAGATCGTCGGCCAGCACGTGACGCTCAAGTCGGCGGGGGTCGGCTCCGCGAAGGGCCTGTGCCCGTTCCACGACGAGCGCTCCCCGTCGTTCCACGTCCGCCCCCAGGTGGGCCTGTGGCACTGCTTCGGCTGCGGCGAGGGCGGCGACGTCATCTCGTTCGTGCAGAAGATCGACGGGCTCCCGTTCGCCGAGGCCGTGGAGTACCTGGCCGGCAAGGTCGGGCTCCAACTGCGCTACGAGGAGGGCGGCGCCCCCCGCCCCGGCGAGGAGCCCGGGCGTCGGCAGCGGCTGCTCGAGGCCCACCGGGTCGCCGCCGCCTACTTCACCGAGCAGCTCACCACGCCCGGCGCCGCCACCGCGCGCCAGTTCCTCGCCGAGCGCGGCTTCGGCCGCGACGCCGCGGAGCAGTTCGGGGTGGGCTACGCGCCCCAGGGGTTCGACTCGTTGCTGCGCCACCTGCGCGGACGTGGCTTCACCGAGGCGGAGCTGACGGCCTCGGGCCTCGTCAGCCAGAACAACCGCGGGCTCTACGACCGGTTCCGCGGGCGGCTCGTGTGGCCCATCCGCGAGGTCACCGGCGACACCATCGGCTTCGGGGCGCGCAAGCTCTACGACGAGGACCAGGGCCCCAAGTACCTCAACACCCCCGAGACGCCGCTCTACCGCAAGTCGCAGGTGCTCTACGGCATCGACCTCGCCAAGCGGGAGATCGCCAAGGAGAAGCGCGTGGTGGTCGTCGAGGGGTACACCGACGTCATGGCCATGCACCTGTCAGGGGAGGGCACCGCCGTCGCGACCTGCGGCACCGCCTTCGGCCCCGACCACGCCCGGATCGTGCGCCGCCTCGTCGGCGACGCCGGCTCCAGCGGCGGTGTGCAGCTCGCCTCCGGCGCGTCCGTGGGCGGGGAGATCATCTTCACGTTCGACGGCGACGCCGCTGGGCAGAAGGCCGCGCTGCGCGCCTTCGGCGAGGACCAGACGTTCACCGCGCAGACGTTCGTCGCCGTGGAGCGCAGCGGCATGGACCCCTGCGAGCTGCGCCAGGCCCAGGGTCCGGAGGCGGTGCGCGCCCTCGTCGCCGGGCGGCAGCCGCTCTTCGAGTTCGTCATCCGGGCGACGCTGCGCGCCTACGACCTCGGCACCGCGGAAGGCCGCGTCGGCGCGCTGCGGGCCGCCGCGCCCGTCGTCGCCGGCATCCGCGACACCGCCCTGCGGCCCGAGTACACGAGGCTCCTCGCCGGCTGGCTCGGCATGGACCAGGGGTCCGTGAGCGACGCCGTGCGGTCCGCCGGGCGCCAAGGCGGGGCGGGGCGCGGCAACGACCCGCGCGGCGGCCGCCCCGACGGTCGCGGCGGCCCGCAGCGCGCCGACCGCGCCCCCTCCGACGAGGGCCAGCACGTGCCGGTGGCGCGAATGCGGCAGCCCGACCAGCGCGACCCCGTGGCCCGCACCGAGCGCACCGTGCTCGAGGTCGTCCTGCAGCACCCCCAGCTCGTGCCCGAGGAGTTCGACCACCTGCAGGCCGACGCGTTCACCGCGCCCGCCTACCGGGCCGTGCACGAGGCGATCCGGGCCGCAGGCGGCCTCCAGGGGGCCCGTGAGGCGCTGGCCGGCTCCGGCACGGGGAACGCCGCAGCCTGGGTCGCGCGCGTCCAGGAGGAGGCCGCCCAGCCGGTCGCGGGCCTCGTCACCGAGCTCGCCGTGGCGCCCCTGCCCGAGGACCGCCCTGCCGCGCTCGCGGACTATGTGCGCGGCGTGGTGCTCGCCCTCGTCGAGATCGGCTTCACCCGGCACATCGCCGACCTGCGCGGCCGGTTGCAGCGGATGGACGGCGCCCAGGACCCAGCGGGCTACCAGGCCGCCTTCGCCGAGCTCGTCGCCGTCGAGGCCCGGCGCCGCACCCTGCGCGACAGCGCCAACGCCTGACGCTGCCGCACCCTGCGCGACAGCGCCAACGCCTGACGCTCGACGCGCCTCCCGGCCCCGCGAGGTCAGCGCAGCGTCGTGGGAGAGACCCCGTCGTCGGCCGGCAGGTCGCCATGCGTCGTGGCCGTCACTGTGAACGCCCGCAACGTGATCTGCCCGCCGTAGTTCGACAGGAACGCTGTGTCGGCGGCGTCCCTTCCGGTGGCGATCCGCAGCATCGCCGCGCGCGGCGCCAGGCCAGTCGCGTCGACGACGGTCCAGGCCCCGTCCACATAGGCCTCCACGACCGCGTGGAAGTCCATGGGACTGAGCCCGGGGGCGTAGACGGACACGAGCCGCGCCGGCACGTCTCGGGCCCGCAGGAGGGCGATGACGAGGTGCGCGAAGTCACGGCACACCCCGCGCCGGCTCAGGAGCGTGTCGGTGGCGCCGTCGGTCGGGCCGCTCGACCCTGACACGTACGAGACATGCCCTCGCACCCATCCCACGACAGCGTCGAGCAGCGCCCTGCCCTCCAGCGGCCCGAACTGCGCCTGCGCGAACGCCAACAGCCGGTCCGACTGCGCGTACCGGCTCGGCCGCAGCGACTCCAACAGGTCGCCATCCTCGACAGCAGGAGGGTCGGCGAGCCCGGAGACCTGCGCCCGGTAGTCGACCACGACCCGCCCCCGGGGAGACGCCGCCCGGTGCACGCGCGAGCCGTTCGGCCCCTTCATCTCCTCCACGTCGAGCTGCCCGTGCGCATGGGAGACGGTCAGGTGCTCCTGGCGGTCATAGGCGCCGTCGGCCACCGCCACCGCCAGGTACAGGTCGGCGGGGCCGAGCACGTCGAACGAGAGGTGGGAGGTGACGGTCCGCAGCACCGACGTCGCGACCTTTCGGGAGGAGGTCCTGGGTGAGGGCGACGGGTCTGCCCACGGCGCAAATGCAGTGTGAGGCCGGGCCGGGGGCGGGCGCCAGAGCCCGGCGCTGTGGATCTGCGCGGCAGGGTCATCGACGCTCATGAGAAAAGCCCTGACCGCAGGTGTTCTCCGCGGTCAGGGCCTTGCGTTGCTCCCTCGACTGGACTCGAACCAGTAACCGTCCGATTAACAGTCGGATGCTCTGCCAATTGAGCTACGAGGGATCGTGGCGGACAAGACTGTAGCAGCCGGGTGAGGGTGGTTCGAAATCGGCGGGCGCCCCCTGGGCCTCGTCGGGGACACTCGCCCGAGGTTCTAGTCGGGCAGCCCCGCGGCTCGCCGGACGCGCAGCTCCGCCGCGTCCACGAGCGCCCCGACGCGAGGCTGTGACAGGTCCACCGAGCCGTCGCCGATCACCTGGGAGACCAGGTCGCCCTGCTCGTCGCGGCGCAACGCCACCCGGACCGTCGAACCGCCGGGCAGCACCACCGTCTCGGAGTGCACCACCGACGACTGGACGCGCTCACGCAGCGTCTGCGCGAACGCCGGCGCCCCGCGCTCGGTGAGCGGGAGGTCCTCGGTGGTCCCGTCGACCCAGTGCACCGTGATGGTGGAGGTCTCGACGGTGAGCTGGGCGCGGTCCACGTCGATCCAGGGGCGTCGCCGCACAGCGCCCGCCTCGGCGCCGGTGTCGGCCAGGCACAGGGCCAGCCGGGTGGCGACTGCCCAGCGGCCGTCAGCGAGCTCGACGACCGCGAGGACGCGGTCCCTGGGCGGGAGGGCCAGCCGGCCTCGGACCGGGTCGGGCAGGGACGGGCGGCGCGAGAAGAGGGGCACATGCCCACGTTAGCCGGGCGGAGCCGTGGGCTGCGTCAAGGCCGGGATCACCAGGCTGACGGTCAGAACCGGTAACCTGTCCCGTCGCGGGCCAGTAGCTCAGCCGGTCAGAGCAGCGGACTCATAATCCGTCGGTCGTGGGTTCAAGCCCCACCTGGCCCACCGTCGCACGGGCACGTCCGCGCGACCGCCTCATGGCGCTTGACGAGGCGGGAGCGAGACAGGGCGCCTCATCCGCACAAGATGAGGCGCCCTCGCCTGCCGTGGACATCTCGCCACCACGTCCCGCTCGCGCCTGGACGTTGCGCCGAGCATAGAGGGGACCTTGGTCCCGTGCATCGGGGACGTCGATGTTGTTGCGATTTCTCCGGTCTTCGCGCGGAGGGCGCCGTTACAGGCGGATGTTCAGGAGACCGCCCGATTTCACCCGGTCAGTTTCTTGCACGCTTGTCCAGTTTCCTGCATAGTTCAGGGCGTCAGCGAGAACGGCAAACCCGCCGCGAGGTGGGGACGCAAAGCCACGGGGCCTTCACGGTTAGCCGAGCTACCGAACGACGGGAGTCACCAGTCATGGCCATTACCACCCCCAACCGCAACGAGTCCGCCACGCAGATGCCGGGTGCGCTGCTCACGCCCGGTGAGGTGGCAGTCCTGTTCCGCGTCGACCCCAAGACGGTCACGCGCTGGGCCCAGGCGGGCAAGCTCTCGGCAGTGCGGACCCTCGGTGGGCACCGTCGCTTCCACGAGGCCGAGGTCCGCGAGCTGCTGACGGGCGTCCCGCAGCAGCGCACCGAGGGCTGATTCCACAGCACACGTCGACGAAGGCCCCGGGGATGAACCCGGGGCCTTCGTCGTGTGCATGGGGCGAGGTGCTCAGTACGCGTCGAGCACCGTCGCCAGGACCGACTGGCGCACGTCGGCCGCGGGCCGATGCGGTTGGAATGCGAGCCATTCGAGGCCGGTGACGAGCGTGGCCCCGAAGATCGCCGCGGCCGTCAGGCTCGGGTCCAGGTCGGGGCGGCTCGTCGCGACGGCGTCGGCGAAGATGCCCATGGACTCCTCGCGCACCAGCCGGATCGACTCTTGCCAGTCGCGGCCGGTGCGGAAGATCTCCGCGACCATGAGCTTGGCGAAGTCGGGGTGTGTGCGCACCTGGTCGAGCAGCTCGCTCACCAGGGCCTCGATCGCCGCGCGGCCCTCAAGCCCTTCGGCGGCGGCGCGCAGGGCGGTGGTGAGGCGGCCCACGCCCTCGACGATGACGGCCTCGAACAGCGCCGTCTTCGAGCCGAAGTTGTAGTAGATGCTCCCCTTGGCGACTCCCGCCTCCGCGGCGATGTCGTCGACGGAGGTCGCCGAGAAGCCGCGGTCGGCGATGAGCGAGACAGCCGCGTCCACGATGAACGCACGGGTCCCGGCCCCGCGGTCACCGCGTCCTGATCGGCGCGGGGGTGCTGCGGAGCCGGGAGGCGTGCTGGTCATGGGGGCAGCCTGTCAGATCTCGAGGGCGGGGTGCAGGCGGGACAGGCTCCACGTCCGGAGCTTGCCGGCACGCCATGCGGTGACGGCGAGCGAGCCGAGCAGCACCGCGAGGAGGTAGGCCACCGCCCCCCACAGTCGCGCGTCGACCCCGCCCGTGATGACCTCGCGCAGTCCGGTCACGGCGTAGCTCATGGGCAGCAGCGGGTGCACGGCCCGGAAGAACAGCGGCGTGGTCTCCACCGGGTAGGTGCCGCCCGAGGACGCGAGCTGCAACATCAGCAGCGCGAGGATCGCGACCTTGCCCGCCGCGGGGCCGAGCACTGTGGTGAGCATCTGCTGGAGGGAGAGGAACGCGGCGACGATCAGCAGCGTGAAAGCGACGGTCCCGGCGGCGCTGTGCATCTCGAGCCCGACGCCCCAGTGGGTGACGCCCAGCATGACGGCGACCTGGCCGACCCCGATGAGCATGGCCGGCACGAACCCGGCCAGGGCCACGCGCAGGCCGGACGTGCGCGTCGCGAGGGCGCGGGTGGGCAGCGGGCGCAGCAGGAGCCAGGTGATGAGCGAGCCGACGAACAGCGCGAGCGGGAGGAAGAAGGGCGCGAAGCCCTCTCCGAAGCCCTCGGCGGTCGCGAGGTCGTCCTCCGCGACGGACACGGGCGAGCTGATCATCTCCGCGCGGTCGGTGCGCAGGCTCGCGTCGTCGTCGGGGATGGCGTCCGCGCCGCCGGCCAGTGCGTCGGCGAGCGTCTGCGTGCCGTCGCCCAGTTGGTCGCTGCCCTCGGCGACCTGGCCGGCGCCGTCCGCCAGGGCGCCCGTCCCGTCGGCCAGCTCGACCGCGCCGGAGGCGAGGGCGGTGGTGCCCGACGCGAGCGTCGAAGAGCCGGTGGCGAGCGCCTGGGACCCCGAGGCGAGGGACTGGGCTCCGTCGGACACCTGCGCTGTGCCGTCGGCGAGCGCCCCCGCGCCGGTGGCGAGCTCGTCGGCCCCGTTCGAGAGGGTTCCGAGCCCGGTGCTGAGCGCCGACGCGCCCTGGGCGACCTGGGCCGCGCCCGCGTCGAGCTGGGCGAGCTGCCCCGACATGGCGGCGAGGGTCGTGCTGCTGGGCAGCTGGGACTGGGCCTGCTGGAGTGCGGTGAGGAGCTGGGACGCCGTGGCGTCTCCCGCAGAGGCGCGGGCCCCGAGGTAGCCGCCGATCTGGGTCAGGCCGGACTGGAGCCCGGGGAGGGCCGACGTGAGCGAGCCGACCTGCGTGACGGTGCTGTGCACACCCGCGGCGACGTCGCCCGCACCACTGGCGAGGGTGGTCGAGGAGGACGCGGCGGACGCGGCCCCGTCGGCCAGCGAGCGGGCCCCGGTGGACAGGCTCGCCGCGCCGTCTGCTGCCGCGGCGGCGCCGGAGGCGAGCGTGCCCGCGCCCGTCGCGACCTGCTGCGAGCCGGTGGCGAGGGTTTGCGAGCCTGAGACGAGCTGCTGCGAGCCGTCGGCGAGGGCGGCTGCGCCCGCGGCTGCGCTCGCGGCGCCGTCGGCGACCTCGTGCGCGCCGTCGGCGAGCTGGCCGCCCGCCGCGCGCAGGGTCAGGGCCCCGTCGGAGGCTTGCGCGAACCCGTCGCGCGCCGAGCCGAGGCCCACGAGCACCTGGTCGACGACCTGCTCGCCGATCGTCGCGGACACCGCGGACTGGATCTGCGTCATGGCGCTGCGGCCGAGGGTCGAGGCGAGGAACGAGTTCGCGTCGTTGTAGGTCACCAGGAGTTGGGCGGTGGTGGGCGAGTCGCCCGCCGCCGAGGCGATGTCGGCGGAGAAGTCCTCGGGCACTGTCACCGCGAAGTAGTACGTGCCGTCGGAGACGCCCTCGGCGGCCTCCTCGGCGTCGACCTCGACCCAGCCGAGGTCGCCCGACTCGACGAGCCGTGTGGTCACGTCGGCGCCGGCGTCGAGCCGCTCGCCGTCCACGTCGGCGCCCTGGTCGGCGTTGACGAGCGCGACGGGGAGCCGGTCCATGTTGCCGGTCGGGTCCCAGAAGGCCCAGAGGTAGAGCGCTCCGTAGAGCAGGGGGACGAGGATCATCGCGGCGACGGCGAGCCGGGGGAGCCGGCCGCGGCGGAACCGGCGGAGCTCGGTTCCGGTCGAGGTGAGGGAGAGCATCAGGGTCCTTCGAGGCGGGGGGCTGCGCGAGGCGCGCGGCGGGGAGGTGTCAGTCGGCGTGCAGGGCGCGCGGCCCGGTCGCGAGGGTGAGCTGCTCGGGGCGGCGGTCCCACCGCATGCGGGCGACTTCGTCGAGTGACGCGACCGACGCGATCACCGTGACGCCGCCCTGGGCGAGCGCCTCGAGCCGGGTCCACACGAACTGGCGGCGGACCGAGTCGTGCACCTGGTCGACGTCGTCGACCACGAGGAGCTCGGGCTGCTGCGCCATCGCGAGCGTGACCCGCAGGAGCATCACGTCGACCTCGTCGAGGTCCCACACCAGGCTGTCGACGCGCGGCAGCGGCCGCTCGCCGAACACGGGCCGGGCGAGCCGCGCTAGCCCACGCTGGTCCACGCGTGGGGTGCGCCGGTACCAGGGGGAGAGCCAGGCGAGCCGCTCGCGGACGGTCTCGCCGACTGTCACGGACTCGTCGAGCTCGTCGATCCCGTGGAACCCGGCGATCGCCGCGCGGCGCTGCACCGCGGTGCGGCGGCGTGGCAGCGGCTCGCCGAGCACCGTCAGCGAGCTCGCCTTGTCGGGGACCATGCGGCCAGCGAGGGTGAGCAGCAGGCTCGAGCGGCCGCCGCCCTGGGGCGCCTGGACCACGAGGAGGGCCCCTCGGGGGATCTCGAGGTCGAGGGGGCCGTAGACGAGGCCGCGGGCGCCGTGCAGGGCGAGGCCGCGGGCCCGGACGGCGAGTCCGGTGGGCTGCCGTGATGTGGCGGGGGAGCCGGTGTCGGGATCCAGCTGCTCGGTGGGGAGAGCGGCGGCGCCGTCGTGGCGGCTCTGGATGGCGTGCTGCACGGTGTGCCCTTCGCAGTTTGAACTGACCGGTCAGTACAAAGTAAGTCGGGCGCGCGGCCCGCCGCAACCGAGAAGGGGCCGACGCAGAGTTCCGTCCGTCACACGACGAGGGGTCTCCCACGGGCCGGATCGGCGCCGCGTCCTCGCCGCGCCTGGACCTCGAAACGCATGCCCCGCGCGCATGAAACAATCCCGCCATGGCGATGAGAGAGATCCGCACGGTCGGCGACCCGGTCCTGCGCACCCCCTGCGACCCGATCACCACTGTCGACGAGCGCGTCCGCTCGCTCGTCGTGGACCTTGTCGAGACCGTCGACTACGAAGGCCGGGCCGGCCTCGCCGCCAACCAGATCGGCGTGAACCTCCGGGCGTTCTCCTGGAACATCGACGACGAGGTCGGCTACGTGCTGAACCCGACGATCGTGGAGCTGTCCGACGACTACCAGGACGGCGACGAGGGCTGCCTCTCCGTGCCGGGCCTCTGGTACCCGACGCGCCGCGCGTGGTACGCCCGCGTGGTCGGCGTCGACCTGGACGGCAACGAGGTCGTCGTCGAGGGCACCGAGCTCATGGCCCGGTGCCTGCAGCATGAGGTCGACCACCTCGACGGGATGCTCTACCTGGACCGCCTCGACCGCGCCGTCCGCAAGAAGGCCATGCGCGCCATCCGGGAGCAGCTCGCCTGACCCAGCGGTTCCATCCGAGAAATCGGGGCGATTCGCCCGACGGCTGGCGCCACGTCCCAGCCGTCGGGCATGCTGTCCCCAGCACGCCGCGAGACTGTGCCGCAACTCCCGGGAACGGGCTGAGGTCGTTGGGGAAGACGAACCTCGATCCGTCAGGAGGGCGACATGGCAGGTGCGATCACCCGCGGTGTACTTTTCGTGCACTCAGCGCCGCGTGCGCTGTGCCCGCACTTGGAGTGGGCAGCAGGGAATCTTCTGGGGACCCGTGTGTCCCTGGACTGGACGCCGCAGCCCGCAGCGCGCGGCATGTACCGCGCTGAGCACTCGTGGCAGGGCACGCAGGGGACGGGCGCGCGCCTCGCCTCGGCGCTGCGCGGCTGGACCCACCTGCGGTACGAGGTGACGGAGGAGGCCAGCCACGGCTCCGACGGCGCCCGGTGGAGCCACACGCCCGAGCTCGGGATCTTCCACGCGGCCACCGACGTGCACGGCAACGTCGTGGTCCCCGAGGACCGCATCCGCGCGGCGCTCACCCACGCTGCCGACCCGGCCCGGCTGCGGGCCGAGCTGGACCTCGCACTGGGCCAGGCGTGGGACGACGAGCTCGAGCCCTTCCGCTACGCCGGAGCCGGAGCCCCCGTGCGCTGGCTGCACCGCGTCGGCTGACGGCGCCTCGACGGATCAGACAGCACAACGGCCCCGACGCTCATCGCGTCGGGGCCGTTCTGCTGAGCGGCGTCGAATGGGCGCCCTCAGGCGCTCGTCACGACCAGTGCCACGTTGTGGCCGCCGAAGCCGAACGAGTTGTTGATCGCCGCCACCTGGCCGGAGCGCAGGTCGCGCGGCTTGTCCCGCACGAGGTCCAGCACGAGCTCCGGGTCGGGGTCCGTGACGTTGATCGTCGGGGGAGCGGTGCGCTCCGCGAGCGCCAACACGGTGAAGATCGTCTCCAGCGCCCCCGCCCCGCCGAGCAGGTGCCCCGTCATCGACTTGGTGGCCGAGAGCGCGACCTGGTCCGCGTCCGCGCCCAACACGTCACGGACGCCGCGCGCCTCGATGAGGTCGCCGACCACCGTCGAGGTGGCGTGGGCGTTCACATGCACCACGTCGGAGGTCGCGACCTGCGCGTCGGCCAGCGCCTGCCGCATCGCCGCGATCTGACCGCGGCCACTCGGCTCCGGCGAGGTGATGTGATACCCGTCGCTGCTCAGCCCGACCCCGGAGATGCGGGCGTACACGCGGGCGCCACGGGCCGCCGCGTGCTCGGCGCTCTCGAGGACCACCACGGCGGCGCCCTCGCCCAGCACGAAGCCGTCGCGGCTCACGTCGTAGGGGCGCGAGGCCCCAGCAGGATCGTCGTTGCGCAACGAGACGGTGCGCGACGCGGCGAACGCGGCGATCGGCAACGGGTGGATCGCGGCCTCGGTTCCGCCAGCCACCACCACGTCGGCCCGGCCGGAGCGGATCATCTCGACCGCGTAGCCGATCGCCTCGGCGCCTGAGGCGCACGCGGAGACCAGGGCATGGGCGCCCGCGCGGGCGCCGAGCTCCAGTTCGACATAAGCGGCGGGGGAGTTGGGCATGAGCATGGGCACCGTCATCGGCAGGACGCGCCGGGCGCCCTTCTCCCGCAGCGTGTCCCAGCCGTCGAGCGTGGTCCAGATGCCGCCGATACCCGAGGACACCACGGCGCCGAGCCGGTCGGGGTCGACCTCGGGCTTGCCGGCGTCGCCCCAGGCCTCGCGCGTCGCGATGATCGCGTACTGCGCGGAGGGGTCCATGCGCTTGATCTCCTGGCGCGGGAGCACCTCGGAGGGGTGGACCTTGATCTGCGCCGCGAAGGTCACAGGGAGGTCATACGTCTCGACCCAGTCGTTCTCGAAGGGCCGGGCGCCGGACTCACCGGCGAGGGCAGCGCGCCAGGTGCTGGCCACATCCCCGCCCAGCGGCGTGGTGGCGCCCAGGCCGGTGACGACGACGTCGGTGACGGGGGTCATTGGCTGCTCCAGTTCGATGGGTGTGCGGCCAGGACCCGGCCGTCAAGGCGCCGGTGGACGGCGCCGCGACGGCCAGGCCTGGACGCGGTCGAGCATGTGGGGCTGGCGAGGATCAGGCCTGCGCCTTGGCGATGAAGTTCACGGCGTCGCCGACGGTCGCGAGGTTCTTGACCTCGTCGTCGGGGATCCGCACGTCGAACTTCTCCTCGGCGAGGGTCACGATCGTCATCATCGACAGCGAGTCGATGTCGAGGTCGTCGGTGAAGGACTTCTCGGGCAGGACGGAGTCGGTGGGAAGGCCGGTCTCCTCGCTGACGATCTCGGCCAGTCCGGCCAGGATCTCCTGCTCGCTGTGCGCCATCGGTGTTCTCCTTGGTTGGGTGATGCGGGGGTGAACGGGGCTGAACGCTACCGGGCGGCGAACGCCGCCGGGGCGGTCAGGGCAGGACGACGACCTGGGCGGCGTAGACGAGGCCGGCGCCGAAGCCGATCTGCAGGGCCAGCGCGCCGCTCGACACCTCGCCCTCGCGCAGCAGCCGCTCGGTCGCGAGCGGGATGGAGGCGGCCGATGTGTTGCCGGTGTCGGCGATGTCGCGGGCGACCGCGACCGACTCGGGCAGCTTGAGCTGCTTGATCATCTGGTCGATGATCCGCATGTTCGCCTGGTGGGGGATGAACGCGTCGATCTGGTCGGCGGTGACTCCCGCGGCGTCCAGGGCGCGCTGCGCGACGGGGGCCATCTGCCACACCGCCCACTTGAAGACGCTCTGGCCCTCCTGGCGCAGGGTGGGCCAGCCAGCGCCATTGTCCCGGGTGTCGAGCCAGGAGTGCGTCTGGCGGATCGCCTGGGACTGCGAGCCGTCCGATCCCCACACCGTGGGCCCGATGCCGGGGAAGTCCGAGGCGCCGATGACCACGGCGCCCGCGCCGTCGCCGAGCAGGAAGGAGATGCTGCGGTCCGTCGGGTCGACGAAGTCGCTCATCTTCTCGGCGCCGATCACCAGCACGTTGCGCGCTGCGCCGGAGCGGACCAGCGCGTCGGCCTGCCCGATGCCGTAGCAGTAGCCCGCGCAGGCCGCCGAGATGTCGTAGGCCGCGGCGGGCGTGGCGCCCACCCGGTCGGCGAGGACCGCGGCGGCGGACGGCGTCTGGTGGAAGTAGGTGACGGTGGAGACCAGCACCGCGTCGATGTCGGCGCCGGTGAGCCCGGCGTCCTTGATCGCCGCGTTGGCGGCCTCCTCGGCGAGGTCGAGCACGCCGGTGCCCTCGGCGGCGCGGCGCCGCGTGACGATGCCGGTGCGCTGGCGGATCCACTCGTCGGAGGAGTCGATCGGGCCGGCCAAGTCGTCATTGGTCACGACGCGCTCGCCGCGCATGACGCCCAGCCCGAGGATGCGGGAGTGCGCCGGTCCGGTGGACTGCGTGAGGGTGGGACGGGTCACGAGGAGGCCTCCTGGCTGATCGGGGCAGCGTGGCGGGCGATGAGGTCGCGGGCGGCCTCGATGTCGGTCGGAGACTTGAGCGCCACCGTCTCCACCCCGGGCAGCGTACGCCGGGCCAGGCCCGTGAGGACCCCGCCGGGGGCGAGCTCGAGCAGGCCCGTGACGCCGAGCCGCTGCATCGTCTCTTGGCACAGGTCCCAGCGCACGGGCGCGACGATCTGCTGCGCGATGCGGTGCAGCACGTCGGAGGCGGAGCCCAGCGGGCCGTGCTCGCCCGGCAGGTCGCCGTAGGCGGCGCCGTCGGCGTCGGAGAGCAGCACCAGGCGGGGGTCCTGGGCGGCGCGGCTGGCGGCCACCGGGGCGAAGCCGTCGAGCGCGGGCTGCATGAACGGGGTGTGGAACGCCCCCGCGACCTGGAGCGGGATGACCCGCGCCCGGGCCGGCGGGTTCTGGGCGAGCGACGCGAGGCCCTCCAGCGCGCCGGCGGCGACGACCTGGCCGCCTCCGTTGACGTTCGCGGGCCACAGCCCCGCCTCGGCGATCGCCGCGAGGACCTGCTCCGGGTCGCCGCCGACGACGGCGCTCATGCCGGTGGGCTCGGCGGCCGCGGCCTGGGCCATCAGCGAGGCGCGCACGGTGACGAGGCTCACCGCGTCCTCGTCGGAGAGCACGCCCGCGACGGCCGCCGCGGTGAGCTCGCCGACGGAGTGGCCTGCGGTGACGCCCGCGACGGCGGCGGCGTCCTGGCCGTCGAGGACGGCGTGCAGCGAGATCAGCGACATCGCCACGATCAGCGGCTGCGCGACGGCGGTGTCCCGGATCGTCTCCGCGTCGGAGTCGACGCCGTGCGCCCTCAGGTCCAGCCCTGCGGCCTCGGAGAACGCGGCGACACGCCCGGCAACGCCCTCGAGATCGAGCCACGGGGCGAGCATTCCGGGGGACTGGGAGCCCTGACCTGGGCACACGATGGCAAGCACACGTCGACTATGCCGTCCAGGGACCTTCGGGCGGTCCCCACGACGCGCACCAACCTTGGGTCAGGCGGTTGTGTCGACCCTACAAAGGCCCCAGTGCCCCCAGTTCCTCACCCGTCAGAGCCGAGTCGTCCCAGCGCAAGCGCCGTCTGCAGCACATAGGACTCGCGCGGGTCGAGCGGGTCCCAACCGGTGACGTCGGCGACCCGGCGCAGGCGGTAGCGGACCGTGTTGGGGTGCACGTACAGGGTGCGCGCGGCGGCCTCGAGCGAGCGGCCGGCGCCGAGGTATGCCGAGAGCGTCTCCAGCAGGGACCCGGTGCTCGCTGCGAGCGGGACGTACGCCTGGGCCACCAGCATGCGGCGCGCGGTGGCGTCGCCGATGAGCACCCGCTCGGGCAGCAGGTCGTCGGCCTGCACTGGGCGCGGCGCCTGCTCCCAGGCCGGGGCCGCGATCAGCCCGGAGAACGCGGCACGCGCCGAGCGGGCCGAGTCGACGACATGCTGCACCGTCGGGCCGATCACCACGGGCCCGGGCCCGAACTTGGGCAGCAGCGAGACCGCCGCCGCCGCGAGGTCCCCCTCGCCGCCCAGGAAGACGACCAGCCGGTCTCCCTGTATCCCCACCAGGGCGTCCTCGGCGGCGCGGCGCGTGGCACGGCGGAGGTCGGCGGTGCGGACATCGTCCAGCGGAGACGTCGTGGTGCCCACCATCACGAGCGTCTGGCCCCGCCCCACCCAGCCGAGCGCCGCCACCCGGGAGCGCAACGAGTCGTCCACGTCGCCGCGCACGAGCGCGTCCACGACGAGCGCCTCGAGGCGCGCGTCCCAGGCGCCGCGGCTCTCCGCCGCGCGGGCGTAGACCTCGGCGGCGGAGAACGCCACCTCCCGGGAGTACCGCAGGACGGCCTCCCGCAGGTCTCGCTCGGCGCCCGGCGCCGCGAGCTGGTCGCTGTGCTGCTCGACCACGTCGACGAGCACCCGGACGAGTTGGAGGGTGTGCTGCAACGAGATGGACCGGGTGAGCTCGGGCGGCGCCGCGGCGAAGATCTCCCCGACGGCGTGCGGCGGGGTCGACGGGTCGCTGAACCAGTCGACGAAGGCGTTGATGCCAGCCTGCGCCACGAGGCCGACCGAGGAGCGGTCCTCCGCCGGCAGCGCGCGGTACCAGTCGAGGTCCTCGTCGAGCCGGCGCATCGCGGCAGTCGTGAGCAGGGCGTTCCCGTCGCGCACACGACGGAGTGTCTCGATGCCCGCGCGCTGCGCGGTCGCCGGGCGGGAGCTGACGGGGCCCACCGCCGCGTCGGCGTCGTGGTCGATCGCGGGCGTCTGCGCTCCGGCAGAGGGGGCGGGGTGGCGGCGCTGCGAGACCATGGGCCGAGCATAAGGGCCGAGTTGTGGGAAGTCGACAAAAGTGTGCGGGGCGCGAACCTGCGACAACCCGGCGCGTGGGGGAGCGCGAGGCGGGGGTGAGCGACTAAGGTCGCGTCATGGCTCTCCTGCCGCGACTCCGTCAGCTCATGCGTCGCCCCTCGTCGGCGTCGCGGGTCGGCGCGCGGCGTCCGACTAAGACTGCGCGCCGGGGGGACACCTTGCACGAGGACGCTCTGCGGTCTGTGCTCAGCGACGACCCGAACAACGAGCGGGCCTTCCGCGCGCTGGCGGAGATCGTCCGACGCCGCGCCGCCGAGCCCGAGGGCTCCGAGCACGACCCGCTCACGCGGGCGCTGCCCGACGGGGAACGCCAACGCGCCGCCGACCTGGCGGTCTGGTCCCTCGGCGAGGAGCTCGCTGGGAACCCCCGGGCCTGGTACCCGCTGATCGAGGTGGCGCGCCTGTCGGTGCGCGACGACCACGAGGGCACCCTGCGCCGGCTGACCACGGCCGCCGAGCGGGAGCCCACCGGGCGCGCGCTGGCCGAGGGGCTCAAGGTGCTGCGCGAGGCGGACAAGCCCGTGGACGCGCTCTGGCTCGGCGTCGGGCACTGGCGCCCGCGCGAGCACGACCTGGAGGTCGGCCGCCAGCTCGTCCTGGCCTCGCTCGAGGCGGGCCGCCCGCTCGAGGCCAAGCAGCACCTCGCCTCGCTCGACATGTACCCCGACCCCGACGCCGCGGCCGCCCTGCGGCTCGAGCTCGGCGACGCCATCTCGCACGCGGAGCAGCACTCGCCCGACGCCTGAGGCGCGCCACCCCGCCGCGGCAGCACTACCCGGACAACGGACAACGGGACAGGCCCCGGATCGCCACTGCGATCCGGGGCCTGTCCCGTGCCAGGTCAGCGACTCAGGAGTCGCCACCCACGTTGCCGGACGTGCCAGCGGTGACATCGTGCAGGCGGTACCGCTCGATCGCCCGCGCGGGGGCGTCGGCCGGGACCTCACCCGTCCGCGCGAGCTGCTGCAGCACCCGGACCGCGGTCGAGGGACCGTCGATCTTGAAGTGCCGGCGGGCAGCCGCGCGCGTGTCGGAGAAGCCGAAGCCGTCCGCGCCGAGCGTGGCGTACGTGCCCGGGATCCACGCGCGCACCTGGTCGGCGACGAGGTGGTCGTAGTCCGTCGTGGCGACGAACGGGCCCTCGGCCCCGCGCAGCTTCTGCGTCAGGTACGCCTCACGCGGCTCCTCGCCAGGCTGCAGGAACGCGTGCGCGTCCGCCGCCAGGCCGTCACGGCGCAACTCGTTCCAGCTCGTCACGGACCACACCGCGGCGCGCACGCCCCAGTCCTCCGCGAGGAGCTGACGGGCCTCGAGCGCCCACGGCACCGCCACGCCGGAGGCGAGGATCTGGGCGCGCGGCCCGTCGCCCTCGGCCGGGGCGATCTGGTGGATGCCCCGCAGGATGCCCTCGACGTCGACGTCCTCCGGCTCGGCCGGCTGGATCATCGGCTCGTTGTACACCGTGAGGTAGTACATGACGTCCGGGTCGCGCGGGTCGTCCTGGCCGTACATCCGCTGGATGCCGTCGCGCACGATGTGCCGGATCTCGTACCCGTACGCCGGGTCGTAGTGCACGACGTGCGGCTGGGTGCCCGCGAGCAGCGGCGAGTGCCCGTCGGCGTGCTGCAGGCCCTCGCCCGTGAGCGTGGTGCGGCCTGCGGTGGCGCCGATGAGGAACCCGCGCGTCATCTGGTCGCCGGCGGCCCAGAACTGGTCGCCGGTGCGCTGGAACCCGAACATCGAGTAGTAGAAGTAGAACGGGATCAGCGGCTCGCCATGCGTCGCGTACGACGTGCCGACGGCCTGGAACGCGGCCGCCGAGCCTGCCTCGTTGATGCCGGTATGCATGATCTGGCCGCTCTCGGACTCCTTGTAGGAGAGCATCAGGTCACGGTCCACCGCGAGGTAGTGCTGGCCGTTGGTGTTGAAGATCTTCGCCGAGGGGAAGATCGCGTCCAGGCCGAACGTGCGGGCCTCGTCCGGGATGATCGGGACGATCCGGTGGCCGAACTCCTTGTCCCGCACCAGGTCCTTGAACAGGCGCACGAGCGCCATCGTCGTGGCGACCTCCTGCGTGCCGGAGCCCTTCTTGAGCAGGTCGTAGGTCTTGTCGTCCGGGAGCTTGACCTGCGTGTGCTTGGAGCGCCGCTCGGGGACGAACCCGCCCAGCGCCCGGCGCCGCTCCAGCATGTACTGGATCGCCGGGTCGTCCTCGCCGGGGTGGTAGTACGGCGGGACGTACGGGTTCTCGTCGATCTGCTCATCCGTGATCGGGATGTGCAGCGAGTCGCGCAGCGTCTTCAGGTCGTCCGACTTGAGCTTCTTCATCTGGTGCGTGGCGTTGCGCCCCGCGAAGCCCGAGCCCAGGCCGTAGCCCTTGATGGTGTGGGCGAGGATGACCGTCGGCTGGCCGGTGTGGGCCGTCGCCGCCGCGTAGGCCGCGTACAGCTTGCGGTAGTCGTGGCCACCGCGCTTCAGCGCCCAGATCTCGTCGTCGGTCATCTTCTCCACGAGCGCCTTGGTGCGCGGGTCGCGCCCGAAGAAGTGCTCGCGGACGAAGGCGCCGTCGTTCGCCTTGAACGTCTGGTAGTCGCCGTCAGGCGTGACGTTCATGAGGTTGACCAGCGCGCGGTCCTTGTCGGCGTTGAGCAGGACGTCCCACTCGCGGCCCCAGATCACCTTGATGACGTTCCAGCCGGCGCCGCGGAACTGCGCCTCGAGCTCCTGGATGATCTTGCCGTTGCCGCGGACCGGGCCGTCCAGGCGCTGCAGGTTGCAGTTGACGACGAACGTCAGGTTGTCGAGGCCCTGCTGCGCCGCGAGCTGCAGCATGCCGCGGCTCTCGGGCTCGTCCATCTCGCCGTCGCCCAGGAACGCCCAGACGTTCTGCTGGCTGGTGTCCTTGATGCCGCGCTCGTGCAGGTAGCGGTTGGTCCACGCCTGGTAGATCGCGGACGCCGGGCCCAGGCCCATCGACACCGTGGGGAACTCCCACAGCTCCGGGGCCAGGCGCGGGTGCGGGTACGACGGCAGGCCGCCGCCCGGGTGCGAGAGCTCCTGGCGGAAGCCGTCGAGCTGCTCGGCCGTGAGCCGGCCCTCGAGGAACCCGCGGGCGTACACGCCGGGGGAGGCGTGGCCCTGGAAGTAGACCTGGTCGCCGCCGCCCGGGTGGTCCTTGCCACGGAAGAAGTGGTTGAGACCCACCTCGTACAGCGTCGCCACGGAGGCGTACGACGAGATGTGCCCGCCGACCCCGATCCCGGGACGCTGCGCGCGCGTGACCATGACGGCCGCGTTCCAGCGGATCCACGAGCGGTAACGCCGCTCCAGGACCTCGTCACCCGGGAAGTAGGGCTCCTCGTGGACACCGATGGTGTTCACGTACGGCGTGTTCAGCGACGTCGGGATCGCCACGTTGCGCTCGCGTGCCCGCTTCAGCAGGTTGAGCAGCACGTAGCGCGCGCGAGGCCCGCCCTTGTCGTCGATCAGGCCGTCGAGTGAGTCCACCCACTCGCCGGTCTCCTCAGGGTCGATGTCCGGTACCTGGCTCAGCAAGCCGTTGATGAGCGGACCTGTGTCCTCGGTCGAAGCCACCTGTGCTCCTCGCCTCTCGTCCGCGGCGAGGCCATCGGCCTCAGCGCGCTCTCTTGGCCCGGCGCCGTCGTGGCACGCTGCTGCGGCTCGACAGGTTCGGGTAGTCGTGGCCATTCTCCGACCTCGCAGCCCACAAAGTCACACCGGACACCGAAAATGGGACGTGACGTCCGCGACAGCGGACGTGGGAACGACACGACCAGCCCTTGCCAGAGCATCGTCCGGTGCGGTGGGCTACGGTTTGCGAGCATCAGCAGGTCGCCCTCCCGGGCGGTCGTGACGGAAGGGAACGGGTCAGGACGTGGCATCCACCGCGGACAACGCGGCTGCACAGGCGGCGGGTCGTCTCGGATTCACCTCGGGTCAGGTGATCCAGGAGTTCGGATATGACGATGACGTCGACGGCGGCCTGCGGGGCGCGATCGAGGAGGCCACCGGGGCCGAACTCGTCGACGAGGACTACGACGACGTCACTGACGGCGTCATCATCTGGTGGCGGGACGGCGACGGTGACCTCACCGACATGCTGGTCGACGCGCAGACCGTGCTCGACGACGGCGGGACCATCTGGGTCTTCACGCCGAAGAAGGGCCGCACGGGTCATGTCGACCACGGCGAGCTCGAGGAGGCTGGCACCACAGCCGGCCTGCACGTCACGAGCACCTTCTCCATCGCCGACGACTGGTCGGCCACCCGCCTGGGCTACCGCGGGCGCGGTCGTTGACGGTGACCGAGCAGCCGGCGCCTCTCATCGGCGCCCCGGCGCCAGACTTCACCCTCACCGACACCCACGGGACGCCGGTGACGCTCTCCACGCTGCGGGGAGCCCCGGTTGTCCTCGTGTTCGTGCCGTTCGCGTTCTCGGGCATCTGCACCGGCGAGCTGTGCGAGCTGCGTGACAACATCGCCGCCTTCGAGCAGGCGGGCGTCCGGCTCTTCGCGGTCTCCTGCGACCCGACGTTCTCCCAGCGGGCATGGGCCGAGCAGGAGGGCTACACGTTCGACCTGCTCTCCGACTTCTGGCCCCACGGGGAGGTCGCCCGCGCCTACGGCGTGTTCGACGCCGAGCGGGGCCGGGCGCTGCGCGGCAGCTTCCTCATCGACGCCGACGGGGTGCTGCGCTGGAGTGTCGTGAACCCCGCGGGACAGGCCCGTGACCTGGCCGCCTACCAGGCGGCGCTCGACGGTCTGACAGTCTGAGGACGACGGCGCACAGCCCTGCCGTGCCCCCACCGGGCCGGTAGGCTGTGCGACCGTCGAGGGGCCTGTAGCTCAGCTGGTCAGAGCGCCGCGCTTACACCGCGGAGGTCGCCGGTTCGAAACCGGCCGGGCCCACCCGTGAACCTGCCGTTCAAGGCAGCCCGAGCAAGCCCTATCGGACGGGTCCCGGTCGCCCGAGCCGCCCTCGACGTCGCGGGCGTTCGTCGCTCCCGGGGCTGGGGCGCTCGAGCGTCTAGCGAGCCTAGACTCTTCTCGTCTACTGACTCTAGACTGATTCGGTGATCGCGGAGCAGCCCACCCGCAAGGTCTCTCGTGAGTTGCGGGCCGCGGGGTTCGAGCCGATCCGAACGGTCGGATCCCACACGTGGTGGCAGCACCCCGGTGGCGTGGGAGTGGCGGTCCCAGACGGGCATCGGACCATCAGCCCTGGCGTCTACCGCAAGATCCTCAAGGCCATGGAGGCAGCGAGATGAGCACCACGTACACCGCCCGCGCGACTCGGGAAAGGCGCTGGTGGACGGTCTCTGTACCGGCGATCGACGGCATGACGCAGGCCCGTCGGCTAAGCGATGTCAAGGGCATGGCCCGAGAACTCGTCGCGGTGACCCTCAACGTGCCGATCGACCAGGTGGAAATCGAGGTCACCGTCGGGGCGGTCGACGACATCGACGTCCAAGCAGCGCTCGATCTGATCCGCGACGAGCGCGCTGAGGCGGCCCGCCTCGAGCGGGACGCCTCTGAGCGCGCACGCGAGCTCGCCCGCGCACTCGTCGCCCACGACGTGCCTCTGCGCGACGTCGGAGCGGCCCTCGGAGTCTCACACCAGCGCGCCCACCAGCTCGTCAGAGGCTGAGTAGCCAGCGCGAGTCCCCTCTCCCGCAGAGGTGGGGAAACGGGTGGCGGGGTCGTCCAGGTCGCACGAGTGGGTGGCGCCCGCCCTGCTAGCGTCGGCGTTCGTGCACGTCGGCGAGTTGAACCTGTTCCCTGTGAAGTCCCTGCGCGGTGTCTCGGTCGAGTCCGCCGGCGTCGAGCGGCAAGGCTTGGCCGGCGACCGCCGCTGGATGGTGGTGGATGAGAGCGGGGCGACGCTGACGGCGCGCAAGCACCCCGAGATGCTCGCGATCACCGCCACCCCCGCGGCGGGGGGCGTCGTGCTGCATGCCGCCGGGCAGGATCCACTGAGCGTCTCGGAGCCTGCTGGCCCCGCGGACACGGCCGTGACCCTGTCGCGGGTCGGGGTGGCCGCCGCCGCCGATGGCCGCGCGCATGCCTGGCTGTCGGAGGTGCTCGGCCGGCCCGTCCGCCTGGTGTGGCTCGACGACCCGGCCCGTCGGCCGATGTCGCAGGCGCACGGCGGCGAGCCGGGCGACCTCCTGAGTCTCGCCGACGACGGGCCGCTGCTGGTCACCACCGCCGCGTCGCTGCGGCAGCTCGATGTGTGGGCGGCGGAGGAGGCCCGTGCCCGCGGCGAGGCTCCGGCGCCGCTCGTCATGGAGCGGTTCCGCCCGAACCTCGTGGTGGCGGGTGACGACGTCGAGCCGTTCGCGGAGGACTCGTGGCGGCGACTGCGCATCGGCGGGGTCGAGTACCGGTTCGCCGAGCACTGCGACCGTTGCGTGCTCACCACCGTCGACCCGCAGACCCTGGCGCGGGGCAAGGAGCCGTTGCGGTCCCTGGCACGGCATCGCCGCTGGGATGGCAAGGTGTGGTTCGGCGTCAGGGTGGCGCCGGTTGGCACGGGTCGCGTGGCGGTGGGCGACGAGGTGGTCGTCACCGGCTGACGGCGCCCGGTCGACGGCTCGTGCTCGGCGGCCTGGACGCCAGGTAGCGTTCATCCCGTGAGCCCCATTCCCGACCAGCATCCGACCCTGGCCGACGTCGTCCGGGTGCTCGAGCGGCACTACCCGCCCGGCACCGCCGAGCAGTGGGACTCCGTCGGCCTCGTCACCGGGGACCCGGCCCAGCCGGTGCGCAAGGTGCTGCTCGCCGTCGATCCCGTGGACGCTGTCGTCGACGAGGCGATCGCCTGGGGCGCGGACCTGGTCTTCGTGCACCACCCGTTGCTGCTCAAGGGCGTGCACTCGGTGGCGGCGACGACGTTCAAGGGCGCGCTGCTGCACAAGCTGATCCGCTCGGGCGTCGGGCTGTACAACGCGCACACCAACGCCGACGCGGCCGCCGGGGGAGTCGCCGAAGGGCTCGCGAGAGCCGTCGGGCTCGTCGACCTCGCGCCGCTCGTCGCGATCCCGGCTGAGCCGCTCGACAAGCATGTGGTCTTCATCCCGGTCGCCGACGCCGGGCGGCTGGTCGACGCGCTGGCCGCGGCAGGCGCCGGCGCTATCGGCGAGTACGCGCGCTGCGCCTGGCAGACCACCGGCGAGGGGACGTTCACGCCGTCCGACGCCGCGAATCCGGCGATTGGGCGCGCGGGCGAGGCGAGTGCCGTGGTCGAGGCGCGCGTCGAGATGGTCGCCCCGCGACGCCTGCGTGGCGCCGTCGTCGCCGCGATGCGCGCGGCGCACCCCTATGAGGAGCCGGCGTTCGACGTGTTGGAGCTGGCACGCTGGGACGGGCCCACCGGCACGGGCCGGGTCGGCCGCCTCGCCGAGCCGACCACACTGCGCGGATTCGCCGAGCGTGTCGCGCGGGCGCTGCCCCCGACTCCGCAGGGCGTGCGCTTCGCGGGCGACCCCGACGGGCTCGTCGAGCGGGTCGCCGTCGTCGGCGGATCGGGCGACTCGCTGTTCGACGCGGTGCGGGGCGCGGGCGTCGACGCCTACCTCACCGCCGACCTGCGCCACCACCCGGCCTCCGAGCAGCGCGAGCGCGCCGAGTTCGAGGCCGGCCCCGCGCGTCCCGCAACCCCGTACCTCGTGGACGTCGCCCACTACGCGTCGGAGTGGCCCTGGCTCGTCCAGGCCGCCGCCGACCTCCGCACCTCGCTCGAGATCACCGGGACTACGGTGGAGACCAGGGTCAGCACGCTGCGCACCGACCCGTGGACCGACCGTGTCTCGAGCCCGGACCACGTCCCGCCGTCGGAAGGAACCGCACCGTGACCACAGCACCCCCCGAGGAGCAGCGCCGGCTGCTCGACGTCCAGGAGCTCGACACCCGCCTGGACCAGATCGCGCACCGCCGCCGCACGCTCCCCGTGCTGGCGACGCTCGCCGAGCTGGACGGGAGGATCGCCGACCTCGACACCGCCCTCGTCACCTCGCGCACCGCTGCGAACGACCTGCGCCGCGAGTTGAAGAAGGCCGAGACGGACGTCGAGCAGGTGCGCACGCGGGCCGACCGCGACCAGGCCCGCCTCAACTCGGGCACCGGCAGCCCCAAGGACCTCCAGGCGCTGCAGCATGAGCTCGTCGCGCTGGGCCGGCGGCAGGCCGACCTCGAGGAGGTCGAGCTGGAGGTCATGGAGCGGCTCGAGGCGCATGAGGGAGCCCTGGCGGGGCTCACCCAGGCGCATGACGAGTTGATCGCGCAGCGCGGCGAGCTCGAGGCCGAGCGGGACAAGGCCCTGGCCGAGCTCGACGCGGAGGCGGAGCAGGTCGCGGCGAAGCGCGCCGAGACCATCGCGCCGCTCGACGACAAGCTGGTCGCGCTGTACGAGCGGCTGCGCGGGCGTCTCGGCGGCGTTGCCGTGGCACGGCTGCGGCACGGGCGCTCCGAGGGCAGCGGACTGCAGGTCCCCGGCACCGAGCTGGCGCGGATCAAGGCGCTCCCGGCCGAGGAGATCGTCTTCTGCGAGGACTCGGGCCGGATCCTGGTGCGGGGCGAGGACGCTTACTGATGAACGCCGCCGGGGGGCCAGGGGAGCGCAGGAGGCTGATCGTCGAGGCGGACGGCGGATCGCGCGGGAACCCTGGCCCTGCCGGTTTCGGCGCGCTCGTGCGTGACGCGCGCACCGGCGAGGTGCTGGCCGAGCGCGCCGAGCACCTGGGGCACACCACGAACAACGTCGCCGAGTACTCCGGCCTCGTCGCGGGGCTGCGCGCCGCGGCGGCGATCGACCCCGAGGCCGAGGTGGAGGTCCGCCTCGACTCGCGCTTGGTCGTGGAGCAGATGTCCGGCGCGTGGCAGATCAAGCACACCGAGATGCGCCGGCTCGCCGACCTCGCCCGCGCGGTGCTGCCCGCCGACCGGGTGACGTACACGTGGGTGCCGCGGGCCCAGAACGCCGCGGCGGACGCGCTCGCCAACGAGGCCATGGACACGGCGCGCTCCATCGCCCGGGACCTGGCCCCGCGCGGCGCCGGCGCTGCCCTCAGCGGCGAGGAGGGCGCGCCCGGCGCCCCTGTCTCGGGCCGGGGGCGCCGGCCGTCCGGCGCAGCGCCGCGGTTCGACGACGCCGAGCCCGTCACCGTCGTGTTCCTCCGGCACGGCGAGACATCGATGACGGCAGCGGGCGGCTACTCGGGCTCCTCCGAGCCGGGCCCGCCGCTCAGCCCGCACGGCCGTCAGCAGGCCGCCGCCGCCGCTGAGCTGATCGAGCGGGTGGGCCGCGACCTGTGGGGCGACATCCCCTACCCGACGGAGATCATCGCGTCCCCGATGGTCCGCACGCAGGAGACGGCCGCCGTCGTCGCCGACCGGCTGGGACTGCCGGTGCGCGTCATGGAACTCGTCAAGGAGGCCGACTTCGGCGAGTGGCAGGGCTTGACGGCCCGCGAGATCGAGGATCGCTGGCCGGGGATGCTCGAGCCGTGGCACACCCGCGCCGACGTGCGGCCCCCGGGTGGCGAGTCGATTGAGGACGTCGGGCGGCGCATCGAGCAGGTCTTCGCCGAGCTGCTGGCAGGAGGGGTCGACCGCACGGTCGTGGTGGTGAGCCACGCGGTGTCCATCCGGGCCGCGGTGGGCGTCGCGATGGGCGCCCAGCCGTCGTCCTGGAGCAGGCTGCGGGTGGCTCCGGCCTCCGTCAGCATCGTGCGGCTGTTCGAGGACGGGCGCACCGAGGTCGCCGTGGCAGGGGCGCCGAGCGAGGGCTGGGCGCGCGGCCGCTGACAGCGCCCTCCCGCGGCAAGGGGCCGTGCTGCTACCGCACCACGAGGGACAGCGTGCGCGCGCCGCGGCCGGCTGGGCCGAGCTCGACGTCGTGCAGCTCGGAGCCGACGAGTTCGCCTGCCGCCGCGGCCAACTGCTCCGCGTCCACCGGCTCGGGCGCCGCGCGCGTCAGGAGGTGCCGGGTGAGGACCCCCCGGGTGTGCTTGGCGTGGTGCGAGACGACGGAGCGCTTGCCGTCGAGCTCGCGCAGCACGCGCACCGCCACCCACTGGGGGGCGTGGGAGGGCCGCCATGCCGCCAGGTACGCGGCGGATCTGCAGTCCACCACGAGCTCGGCCTCGCCGCGCGCGTCGAGCTCCGCGGACAGGGGCTCACGCCAGGCACGTGCCAGCGGCCCGATGCCGGGCAGGTCCACGCCCATCGAGAGGCGGTAGGCGGGGATGTGGTCGTCGGGCGCGACGAGCCCCCACAGCGCGGACACGACCCGCACCGACCGCGCGGCGCGCACGGCCGCCGGGCCCGACATGCCTGCGAGGCCGGCTGCGGAGTACAGCACGCCGGTGTAGACCCCGGCCGCGGGGGCGGTGGGCGCGAACCGCAGCCCGACGTTGCGCGCGACCTCGTCGGCCAGGCTGGCGCCGACCCCCAGCACGGCGACGGCGTCGTGGCGGGCGCTGGCCTCGGCGAGCGCGTCGAGCACCTTCTCCCGCCATGGGTTCAGGGCCGGGGACGACAGCGCCGCGAGGTCGAGCGGGGAGCCGGTGGCCGGCGCGGTCTTGCCTTCGGAGGGTGGGAGCAGGACGAGCACCCCCCGACTCTACGGCTCCGAATTATGGAGGTCGCCCGGCGATGCGTGCCCGGCGCCCGGCAACGGCTAGGCTGGCGCCGCGGATGAGTCAGTCAGGCGGCCGCGTCGAGCCCTCGGGCTCGCCGAGGAACGTCCGGGCTCCATAGAGCGGGGTGGTGGGTAACACCCACCCGGGGTGACCCGCGGGACAGTGCCACAGAGAACAGACCGCCTCGCACGCTCCTCGGAGCAGGCGGGGTCAGGGTGAAACGGTGGTGTAAGAGACCACCAGCGTGCCGGGTGACCGGTGCGGCTAGGTAAACCCCACCCGGAGCAAGGTCAGACAGGGAGTGCTTGAGGGCTGCTCGCCCGAGCTCCCGGGTAGACCGCTGGAGGCGTGCGGCAACGCACGTCGTAGATGGATGGTCGCCACCCGTGTCCGGGCAACTGGGCACGGGGACAGAACCCGGCGTACGACTGGCTCATCCGCGCTTTCTCTCTCGCCGCCGCACGCGTGTCGGTGGGTCGTCCTAGGGTGATCTACACCACATGTGAACGCCGCTGTGCTGAACGCCGCTGTGCGAGGAGATCCCATGACCACGCTGACCGACCGCCCGCACACCGCTCTGCTCGTGATCGACATGCAGAACGGCGTCGTGGACGGAGCGCATGAGCGCACGGCGACCACCGCCCGTATCGCCGCACTGATCGAGCGGGCCCGCGAGGAGCGGGTCCCGGTCATCTGGGTGCGGCACTCCGACGAGGACCTGCCGCGCGGCTCCGACTCCTGGGAGGGCATCCCCGAACTGGTCCGCGACGACGCGGAGCCACTCGTCCACAAGGCCTACGGCGACTCGTTCGAGGGGACCGACCTCGACGACGTGCTGGGCCGGGCGGGCGTCGGGCGGCTCGTGGTGACGGGCGCCGAGTCGGACGCCTGCGTCCGCTCCACCATCCACGGCGCGTTCACCCGCGGCTACGACGTGACACTCGTCAGCGACGCGCACACCACCGGCGACAAGTCGGCGTGGGGCGCACCGCCTCCCCAGCAGGTGATCGCCCACACGAACCTGTACTGGGGGTTCCAGGCCGCGCCGGGCCGGCTTGCGGCAGTGGTCCCGGCAGCAGACGTGGCGTTCAGGAGCGCCTGACCGCCCAGACACATCCAGCGCACGTCCGAGGGGGAAGCTCATGACCAGCCAGCTCACACCCGTCGACCCGCCAGGAGTGCATCAGAACCCGGCCTTCACGCAGGGCATGATCGTCCCGCCGGGGCCCGTGCTCTATGTGGGCGGGCAGAACGGGGCCGACAGCTCCGGCGAGTTGCTCGAGGGGCTCGGACCGCAGACGGAGCAGGCGTTCCGCAATCTGCTGGCCGTCCTCGAGCACGCGGGCACGGGGCCTGAGCACGTGGCGCGGCTGACCATCTACCTCGCCGCAGGGGTGGACCCCACGGAGGCGTACGCCGCGACGGGCGCAGTGTGGGGCAACCGGCGCACGGCGGTGACGGTCCTCGCCGTCACCCCGGCGCGGCCGGGCGCCCTGGTGGAGATCGACGCGATCGCCGCTGTCCCCGAGGGCTGAGGGTCAGGGGAGCGCCTCGGCTGCGGCCTCCGCGGCGGCGAGGTCCGACGGCGTGGACCGGAGCAGGCAGAACTCGTTGCCCTCGGGGTCGGCGAGCACGACCCACGTCACGTCGGAGCCTTGCCCCACGTCGACGCGCCGCGCGCCCATCGCGAGCAGCCGCTCGAGCTCGGCCGCCTGGTCGGAGCCGTCCTGAGGCCGCAGGTCGAGGTGCAACCGGTTCTTGACGACCTTGTCCTCTGGGACGCGGAGGAAAAGCAGGCCAGGCTCCTGCGGGTTCGAGGGCGCCAGGCCGACTTCGTCCTCGTCGTCGACCTCCACCTCCCGCCCGAGCGCCTCGCCCCACCAGGCCGCGAGGGCGGCGGGGTCATGGGAGTCGATCACTAGCCCGCTCAGCAGGATGCCCATGGCGTGGACGATAGGCAGCGCTGGGCGCGTCAGCAAGGGCTCGTGCCCGTCCCGCGCGTCCCCTCTGCCCGGATCGCCCCTTCTGCGAGGATCGGGGGATGGTCATGCCGCTGATCGCTATGCGCTCGGTCGTCGATGCCGCCGTCGTCGACGCCGCCGTGGACTCCGACTGGCTCGGCTGGGCGGTGGTGCTGGGGCCCGCGGCGACACTGTGCGCGGGGGCGATCGCCGGCGCCGTCGCCTATGCCGCCATCGCGCAGCGCAGGCGCGCCGACGCGAAGGCCGAGTGGTGGCGGCGGACCCAGTGGGCGCTGGACGAGGTGCTCACCGGAGCGCCGGAACGGCGCCGGGTCGGGGTTGCGGTGCTGTACCGCCTGGCGGAGAGCGAGCTGGCCACACCCGACGATCTCGAGGTGTTCGACGCCGCCTGGGGCCTGCTGCTCGGGGTGGGTGGCCCGGTGGCCTCGGCTGCGCCTGCGCCGAGCGCGACCGAGACGACGGCCGCGCGCGGGAGAGTGCTCACGGATCGGCGGCGGGGCCGCGCCACGCCCGAGTGGGTGGAGCGGATCGCGGCGGGATCGGCCGCGTTGGAGGGGGCTGACGAACGGGTGTGATCGACCGCGGCTTGTGCGCGACCGTGGATGGCCGCGGCGGCCAGGCGCCAGATGCACGCGCCACAGCGGCGGCGGACGATGGGAGTGGGCCCGCACGGGCCCAGCCTCGACGGAAGGACGCTCCCATGGGGATCGACGACATGAAGGACAAGGCCTCGGAGGCGGCGCACAGCGACAAGGCCGAGGAGGCCAGCGACTCTGGCCTCGACAAGGCGGAGTCCGCGGCCTCGAAGGTCGCGGAGGGCCACGAGGACAAGGTGTCGCAGGCCCGCGACAAGGGGGATGAGGCTCTCGGCAACGGCTGAGGCGCCCCTCCTCGAAGAACGGCTCCGGGTCGCGGTCGCGGCCTCGGGGCCGTCGTCGTCTCTGGGCCCTTCAGCGACGCAGTCGTGCGAGGTGGGCGCGGTGCTCCTCGGCGAGCCACGGGGTCCTCAGCCGGTCGTCGTCGGGTTCCCGGCCCTGCTCGAGCGCGTCGAGGTAGCGGCGGTCGGCGGCGATCCGGCGGGCGAGCTCGGCGCTGTCTCCCACGTGGCCGTGTCCGGGGATGACCGTGTTGACGCGATGGTCCGCAGCGGCGCGTTCCAGGGTGTCGAGCGCCGCCCAGTAGTCGCCCAGGGGATCGGCCGCGTCGGTGTCCAGCAGGGGGATCTCCAGGTCGGAGAGCATGTCGCCGGCCAGCAGCGTCGCGGCGTGCGGCAGGACGAGCGCGGCGTGGCCGGGCGCGTGTGCCCGGTGCCGCACGACCACAGCCTGAGGCCCGTCCCAGGGGATCTCGTCGGCCTCTGGCGGCAGCGCGGTGAGCCGGCCGAAGAGGGCGGGGTCGTGGCCGGGCGTGGTTGCGGCGGCCTTCGCCACATCGGCGTCGCGGGTGCGCTCCTGAGACTCGACGGCCTCCGCCGTCGCCCAGCGTGGGCCGTCCCAGGCCGCGTGCCACAGCACGTGGTCCCAGTGCGGGTGGGTGGAGAACCCGGCGGTGACCCGCCAGCCGCGCTCGGCGGCCTCCTGTGCCAGAGCGTCCAGCTCGGCGACGCTGATCCCCGGGTCGACGAGCAGGCAGGCGCCGTCAGGTGAGATGACTGCTGTGGTGAGGCTCGTCCAGATGTTGGCCGTCGCTGTCCAAGTTCCGGGGGCGACCTGCGTGAACGTGGGCGCGGCAGTCATGGCTTGATCGTAGGTCGGAGCAGATGAGAACACCCTCATGGGACATTTCACCCAGAAAGCGCTCTCTTCTGGGAGGCTCATTCCAAGGACGCGAGCAGCAGCCTCCCCCCCGCAGCAGGCTCGCGTTGCGGTCGCCACGCGACCGAGCGACGGCGGCATCCCGTTCAGGGATGCCGCCGTCAGTGCGTCCGGCGGTCAGTGCGAGGCGTCCGCCGCCAACGACGCCGCCCCCACGATGCCCGCGGCGTTCCGCAGCGTCGCCGGCACGATGGGCGTGCGCAGCTTGAGCAACGGCAGGAACTTCTCGTAGTGCTTGCTGACGCCACCGCCCACCACGATCAGATCGGGCCAGAAGAGGTTCTCCACCACGCTGTAGTAACGCTGCAGCCGCTCGGCCCACTGCTCCCAGCTCAGCTCCTCGCGGTCCCGCGCGCTCTCCGCCGCACGGCTCTCCGCGTCGTGGCCGTCGATCTCCAGGTGCCCCAGCTCGGTGTTCGGCACCAGGCGCCCGTCGACCACCAGCGCCGAGCCGATGCCCGTGCCGAGCGTCGTCACCAGCACCACGCCCGAGACTCCGCGCGCCGCGCCGTACAGGGTCTCCGCGAGCCCCGCGGCGTCAGCGTCGTTGACGGCCACCACGGTGCGGCCCGTCGCGTCGGCGATGACGTCCTCGACGTCCGTCCCGATCCAGGAGGAGTCCACATTGGCCGCGGACTGCGCGACGCCGTGCAGGATGACGGCCGGGAACGTCACACCCACCGGCACGTCCTTCGGCAGGTGGAAGGCCTCGATCACCTCGGCGACCGTCTGCGCGACGGCGCCCGGCGTCGCCGGCTGCGGGGTGGGGATGCGGACTCGCTCGCCCGCGAACTCGCCCTTGACCAGGTCGACGGGCGCGCCCTTGATGCCGCTGCCGCCGATGTCGATGCCGAAGGCCGTGGTGGGGCGCTCGGCGAGCTGGTGATGGCGCTTGCCGTGTTTGTGATCGTGCTTGTGGTCGTGCTTGTGCTGGTGATCGTTGTGGTGGCTCATGGCAGGGTCAGCACCTCGGCTCCGGTCTCGGTCACGACCAACGTGTGCTCGAACTGCGCGCTGCGGCGGCGGTCCGCGGTGACGACAGTCCAGCCGTCGTCCCACATCTCCCACTCCGGGGTCCCCAGGTTGAGCATCGGCTCGATGGTGAACACCATCCCGGGCTCCATCACCGTGGCGTAGTTGGGCGCGGCGTCGTAGTGGGGGACCACCAGCCCGGTGTGGAATGCCTCGCCCACCCCGTGGCCCGTGTAGTCGCGGACGACGCCGTACCCGAACCGCTGCGCGTACTTCTCGATGACCCGGCCGATCACGTTGATCTCACGGCCGGGCTTCACCGCCTTGATGGCGCGGTTGAGCGACTCGCGGGTGCGCTCGACCAGCAGCGCGGACTCCTCGTCGAGCTCGCCGACGCCGAACGTCGCGTTGTTGTCCCCGTGCACCCCGCCGATGTAGGCGGTGATGTCGATGTTCACCAGGTCGCCGTCCTGCAGCACCGTCGAGTCGGGGATGCCGTGGCAGATGACCTCGTTCACGGAGGTGCACAGCGACTTGGGGAACCCGCGGTAGCCGAGAGTCGACGGGTAGGCGTGGTGGTCCATGAGGAACTCGTGGCCCACCCGGTCGAGGGCGTCGGTGGTGACGCCGGGGGCCACGTGGCGCCCGACCTCCTCCAGGGCCTGCGCGGCGATGCGCGCGGCCACCCGGATCCGCTCGAGCACCTCCGGCGCCGGGATGTCGCTGCCGGTGAACGGCGTGGGCGCCGGGCGGCCCACGTACTCCGGACGCGGGATCGAGGCGGGGACCTGCAGCTGCGGGCTGATGGTCCCCGGGACGAGGCTGGCTCTCGGCGCGTGCACGGTCGACATAGATGGCAGTCTACGGAGCACGCGGGGCCGAGGTGCGGTCACGACGAGGAGGCGGCATGTCGGGCAGTGGCGAGTACTACTACAACATCGCGACCGGGCAGGTCGAGGAGGGGAAGGTCTCCGACTGGAAGGACAGGATGGGCCCCTACCCGACGCGCGAGGCCGCCCAGCGGGCGCTCGACCTCGCCGCCGCCCGCAGCAAGGCGTGGGACGAGGAGGACGAGGAGCGCCGCCGCTGAGCGGCCTGGCCTCTCACTGCGAGAACTAGCGCCTCACTGCAAGAAGGAGTGCGCGTCGTCCGGGAACACGGCGCCGCGCACATCGGCCGCATAGGCGCGCGCCGCGTCGCCGAGGGCCTGGCCGATCTGGGCGTACTGCTTGGCGAACCGCGGCGACCAGTCGCCCATCCCCGCCATGTCGAGCCACACCAGCACCTGGCCGTCGCACTCGACGCCGGCGCCGATGCCGATGGTCGGCACCCGCAGGATCTCGGTGAGCCGCGCGGCGACGGGCGCGGGGACCATCTCCAGGACGATCGCGACGGCGCCGGCGTCCTGCAGCGCGAGGGCGTCCTCGCTGAGCAGCTCCGCGGCGTCCTCCCCGCGGCCCTGCACGCGCTTGCCGCCAAGCGCGTTCTCGGACTGCGGCGTGAACCCGAGGTGGCCGAAGACGGGGATGCCGGCGTCGGTCAGCGCCCGGACCTGGGCGGCGACACGTCGGCCGCCCTCGAGCTTCACGGCGTGCGCGCCGGTCTCCTTGAAGAGCCGCACGGCGGTGGCCAGGGCCTGCTCGGGGCCGGCCTCGTAGGAGCCGAACGGCAGGTCCACGACCACCAGGGCCCGGCTCACCGAGCGGGCGACCGCGCGGGCCGGCGGGATCAGCTCGTCCACCGTGACGGGGATCGTCGTCTCATGGCCGAGCATCGTGTTGCCGATCGAGTCCCCGACCAGCAGCAGGTCGATGCCCGCCTCGTCGAAGATGCGGGCCGTGGGCGCGTCGTAGGCGGTGAGCATCGTCAGCTTCTCGCCGCGCTCCTTGGCCTCGCGCAGGTGGTGGACGCGCACGCGCTTGGGGGTCGTGGTCATTCGGCTCGCTCCTGTGGGTCCGGGGAGCGCACGGCGTGTGCTCCGGTGATCGGCTGCGGCGTGCCCGTCAGGGCTCGCGCCAACGCGTGGTGATGGGAAGCCTACGGTCGCGGCCGAAGGCGAGGGCTGTGACCTTGGGGCCCAGCGGGTACTGGCGGCGCTTCCACTCGGCGCGGTCGACGAGGGACAGGACCTTGTCGACCACCTCCGGGTCGTAGCCGCGCGCGAGGAGCTCGGCGCGGCCCTCGGCGTGCTCCACGTAGGCGTCGAGCACCTCGTCGAGCAGGTCGTAGGGCGGCAGCGAGTCCTGGTCCGTCTGGCCGGGCCGCAACTCGGCCGACGGGGGCTTGGTGATGGAGCTCTCCGGGATGGGCGGGATCTGCCCGGCGTCGATCGCCGCGTTGTTGCGCCAGCGGGACAACGCCCACACCCGCGACTTGTCGACGTCCTTGAGCGGGGCGTACCCGCCGACGGCGTCGCCGTAGATGGTCGAGTAGCCGACCGCGAGCTCGCTCTTGTTCCCGGTGGCGAGCACCAGGTGCCCCTCGGCGTTCGACAAGCCCATCAGGATCATGCCGCGCACCCGGGCCTGCAGGTTCTCCGCCGCGACGCCCTCGAGGCCGAGTTGGGCATCGAACGCGTCGACGATCGTGCCGATGGGCTGCACGCGGTAGTCGGCGCCGATCCGCTTCGCCAGGTCGGCCGCGTCGTCCTTCGAGTGCTCGGAGGAGTACCGGGACGGCATGGACACCCCGACGACGTGCTCGCCGCCCAGGGCGTCCGCGCTGATGGCGGCCACGAGCGCCGAGTCGATGCCGCCGGAGAGGCCGAGCACCACCGACCGGAAGCCGTTCTTGCGCGCGTACCCGGACAGTCCCGTGACCAGCGCCCGGTAGACCTCCTCGTCGGGGTCCAGGTGCGGGGCGATCTCGCCGGTGCGCGGCGCGCGCGAGTCGTCCAGGTCCCACACCAGCAGGTGCTCGACGAACTGCGGCGCCCGGGCCAGCAGCGTCCCGTCGGCGCCGACGATGAACGAGCCGCCGTCGAAGACCAGGTCGTCCTGGCCGCCCACCATGTTCACGTAGGCCACGGGGGCGTCGACCTGCCGCGCGCGACGGGCGGCGAGCTCAGTGCGGATGTGCCCCTTGCCCTCCTCGAAGGGGGAGCCGTTGAGCACCACGAGCAGCGCGATCTCGTTCTGGTCCATCTCGGAGACGGGGCCGCCGTCCTGCCAGATGTCCTCGCAGATGACCACGCCCACCCGGTGCCCGCGCACGTCGAGCACGCAGATGTCGTCGCCGGGCGCGAAGATGCGGAACTCGTCGAAGACGCCGTAGTTGGGCAGGTGGTGCTTGTCGTACCGCCGCACCACCTGGCCGTGCTGCAGCAGCACCGCCTGGTTGGTGGGCCGCGCGGGGGCGCCGTCATGCTCGCGGACGGCGGTGTCTCCCACCGTGCCGACCAGCACCGCCAGGCCGCCCAGGCCGCGCGCCTCGAGCTCGGCCGCGGTCCGCTCGAGCGCGCGCTCGGCGCCGCGCCGGAACGAGGCGCGCAGCGCCAGGTCCTCGATGGGGTAGCCCGTGAGGGTCATCTCCGGGAAGACGACCAGGTCAGCGCCCGCCTCGGCCGCGCGCTGCGACCAGTCGAGCACCGCTTGGGAGTTGCCGTCGAGGTCGCCGACGCATGTGTCGATCTGGGCCAGGGCGATGCGCAATGCCATGTCCCGAGCCTAGGCCCCGCAGCGGGATGGCCCACCTGCCGGGAATCGCCTGCGCGTATGTCACCAGCGGCAACACGCATCGGGCAGGATGTACCGCATGGACAGGCAGCAGGAGTTCGTGCTCCGCACGGTCGAAGAGCGGGACATCCGCTTCATCCGCCTCTGGTTCACCGACGTGCTCGGAATCCTCAAGTCCGTCGCGATCGCCCCGGCCGAGCTCGAGGCCGCGTTCTCCGAGGGCATCGGGTTCGACGGCAGCTCCATCGAGGGGCTCACCCGGGTGTACGAGGCGGACATGATCGCCAAGCCCGACCCCACGACCTTCCAGATCCTGCCGTGGCGCGGCGAGCGGCACGGCACCGCGCGGATGTTCTGCGACATCCTCACGCCGGGCGGCGAGCCGTCGCTCGCTGACTCGCGCAACGTGCTCAAGCGCGCGCTCGCGAAGGCCAGCGCGCAGGGCTTCACCTTCTACACGCACCCCGAGGTCGAGTTCTACCTGTTCGAGGCGCCGGCGGACCCGCTGCGCCCGCTGGTGCCCGTCGACCAGGGCGGCTACTTCGACCACGTGCCGCGCGGCACCGCGCACGACTTCCGCCGCGCCGCGATCACGATGCTCGAGTCGATGGGCATCTCGGTGGAGTTCTCCCACCACGAGGCCGGCCCGGGGCAGAACGAGATCGACCTGCGGTACGCCGACGCGCTGACCACCGCGGACAACATCATGACGTTCCGCACGGTGGTCAAGGAGGTCGCCCTCGAGCAGGGCGTCTTCGCGTCGTTCATGCCCAAGCCGCTGCCGGACAAGCCCGGATCGGGCATGCACACGCACCTGTCGCTGTTCGAGGGCGACCGCAACGCGTTCCACGAGCCCGGCGCGCACCTCGAGCTGTCGAAGGTGGCCCGCAGCTTCATCGCCGGCATCCTCACCCACGCCGCGGAGATCACCGCCGTGACGAACCAGTTCGTCAACTCCTACAAGCGGCTGTGGGGCGGCGCCGAGGCGCCCAGCTACATCTGCTGGGGCCACAACAACCGCTCCGCGCTGGTGCGCGTGCCGATGTACAAGCCGGGCAAGGGCAACTCGAGCCGCGTGGAGTACCGCGCCGTCGACGCCGCCACGAACCCGTACCTCGCGTTCGCGGTGCTGCTCGCGGCCGGCCTCAAGGGCATCGAGGAGGGCTACGAGCTGCCCGAGGGCGCCGAGGACGACGTGTGGGAGCTCACCGACGCGGAGCGCCGGGCGCTCGGCATCGAGCCGCTGCCCACCTCCCTCGACGCCGCGATCGCCGTGATGGAGAAGTCGGAGCTCGTCGCCGAGACCCTCGGCGAGCACGTCTTCGACTTCGTGCTGCGGAACAAGAAGCAGGAGTGGGACGAGTACCGGGCGCAGGTCACGCAGTACGAGCTGCAGCGGTTCCTGCCCGTCCTGTGAGCACGCTCGCCCACGCCGGTAACGTGACGGCGTGAGCACAGGACGACGGGGGGTCTCCCTCGCGGGGCGCCTGACCCGAGCAGGTTTCGAGGACGCCGCCCGCGCCGAACGGCTCTTGCAGGACCCTGGCCTGCTCGCGATCGTCCCGGATGCCGAGGAGAGGCTGCTCGGCCCGCTCGCCGAGGTCGCGGACCCGGATCAGGCGCTGCTCGCGCTGGCCAAGATCGCCGGGGCGGTCGCGGGCCGCGCCGAGCACCGCGCGCTGCTGGCCGGCCTGCTCGCGGAGGGCGTCGGTCGGGACCGGTTGCTGGCCGTCATCGGCCAGTCGGTGGCCCTCGGCGACAACCTCGCCGCGCATCCCGACCACCTCGCCGTGATCGCCGACCCGGCGCCGGGCACCGGCGTCCCCGCCGCTGACGTCCGCGCGGAGCTGCTCGAGGCCGTCGGCGCCGATCCGGCCGCCGACGTCCCGGTGGCCGACGACGGGGGAGCGCGCGCGATCGACGCCATGCGCCGCGCCTACCAGCGCCGGATGCTGCGGATCGCCGCCACCGACCTGTGCTGCAAGGAGCCCATCTCCCAGCTGCCGGCGGTGGGCGCCGCGCTCGCGGACCTCGCGGCGGCGGCGCTCGAGGCGTCCCTGGCGATCGCCCGCGCCGACCTCGACGACCACGGCGCGGGGGTGCGGCTCGCGGTCATCGGAATGGGCAAGTGTGGTGGGCGAGAGCTCAACTACGTGAGCGACGTCGACGTCGTGTACGTCGCGGAGCCGGCCGAGGGCGCCACGGAGGACGAGGCGCTCGCCACGGGGGCGAGGCTCGCCGCCGGGCTCGCCCGGGCATGCTCCTCGACGTCCTCCGGCGAGCCCGCGCTGTGGCCGGTGGACGCGGCGCTGCGCCCCGAGGGCAAGAACGGCCCGCTGGTGCGCACGCTCGCGAGCCACAAGGCCTACTACGAGCGCTGGGCCAAGACCTGGGAGTTCCAGGCGCTGCTCAAGGCGCGTCACCTCGCGGGGGACGCCGAGTTGGGTCGCGCCTATGTGCAGACCGTCAACCCGATGGTGTGGGCGGCCGTGCAGCGGGAGAACTTCGTCGAGGACTCACAGGCCATGCGTCGCCGGGTCGAGGACAACGTGCCCGCGGCGGAGGCCGACCGGCAGCTCAAGCTCGGCAAGGGCGGCCTGCGCGACGTCGAGTTCACCGTGCAGCTGCTGCAGCTCGTGCACGGGCGGGCCGACGAGTCGATCCGCAGCCCGCACACCCTGACGGCGTTGGCGGCGCTGGCCGCGGGCGGTTACGTGGGCCGCGAGCACGCCGCGCAGCTCGCGGTCTGCTATCGGTTCCTGCGCGCGCTGGAGCACCGGATCCAGCTCTACCGGATGCAGCGCACCCACCTGATGCCCACCTCGGAGGCGGACCTGCGCCGGCTCGCCAGGTCCGTGGGGATGCGGGCCGACGGCGCGCAGGGCCTCACCGACCGCTGGCGGCTGGTCCGCCGCGAGGTCCGCCGGCTGCATGAGGAGCTCTTCTACCGCCCGCTGCTGCCCGCCACCGCGCAGCTCTCCGCCGAGGAGGCCAGCCTGGCCCCCGAGGCGGCCCGGGCACGCCTGGCCGCGATCGGGTACCGGGACCCGGCCGGCGCCGTGCGGCACATCGCCGCGCTGACGGAGGGGGTGTCCCGCCGGGCCGCCATCCAGCGGCAGCTCCTGCCCGTCATGCTGGGCTGGTTCGGCGACGGCGCCGACCCGGACGCGGGACTGCTCGCATTCCGCCGGCTGTCGGAGGAGCTCGGCACCACGCACTGGTACCTCAAGCTGCTGCGCGACTCCGGGCTCGCCGCGCACCGCCTGGCACGCGTGCTGTCGACCTCGCGGTACGTCTCGGACGCGCTGTCCCGCTCCCCGGAGTCGGTGACATGGCTCGCCGACGACGCGGAGCTCGCGCCGCCCACCCGCGAGGCGCTCACCGCCGAGGCGGACGCGATCCTCGCCCGAGCCGCCGAGCCCGGCGCCGCCGTGACGGCGTTGCGGGCGCTGCGCCGCCGCGAGCTGGCACGCGCCGCCGCGGCCGACGTGCTGGGCGTCCAGACCGGCACCCGGTCGGAGGCGAGCCTGACCGTGGCCGCCGACGTCGTCCTCGCGGGCGCCCTGCGGGTCGCCGCCGCGCAGGTCCGGGCCGAGCGCGGGCTGGACGCCGATCCGACGCTGTTGCTCGTCGTCGCCATGGGGCGCCTGGGCGGCCAGGAGATGGGCTTCTCCTCCGACGCGGACGTGCTCTTCGTGCACGACCCGCTCCCCGGCGCCGAGGCGGGCGTCGCGCAGGACTTCGCCCTCGCGGTGATGACCCGCCTGCGCAAGCTCCTCGGCGAGATGGGCCCCGAGCCGGCCCTCGAGGTGGACGCCGACCTGCGCCCCGAGGGTCGCAACGGCCCGCTGGTGCGCTCGTTCGCCTCGTACGTCGAGTACTACGACCGCTGGTCGGCGCCGTGGGAGAGCCAGGCGCTGCTGCGCGCCCGGCCCGTCGCGGGGGACCCCGGGCTGGGGCGGCGGTTCACCGACCTCGTGGACCCGCTGCGCTACCCCGCAGGCGGGCTCGACGCCTCCGTCGAGCGCGAGGTCCGCAGGATCAAGGCGCGGGTGGAGTCCGAGCGGCTGCCGCGCGGCGCCGACCCCGCCCGGCACCTGAAGCTCGGCCGTGGCGGGATCTCCGACGTGGAGTGGACGGCGCAGCTCCTCCAGCTCCAGCACGCGCATGCCGTGCCGGGCCTGCGCACCACCTCGACGCTCGACGCGCTCTCCGCCGCCGTGGGCGCGGGCCTGCTGGACGCCTCCGACGCCGCGACGCTCACCGACGCGTGGGAGCTGGCCTCTCGGCTGCGGGACGCGATCGTGCTGTGGACCGGGCGGATCGGCGGCGCCCAGGCCGACGTGCTGCCCCACGACACGCAGGCCCTGTCCGGGATGGCGCGCATCCTGGGCTACCCGTCCGGCTCGGCCGGGGAGCTCGAAGAGGAGTACCTGCGCACGTCACGGCGCGCGCGGGCCGTGGTGGAGCGCGTCTTCTACGCCTGACGTCAGGACCGTGCCGCGACCGAGTCCGGCTCGGTGGCCTCGGCCGCGTCCTCGTCGGCGGTGTCAGCGGCGTCAGCGGCCACCGGGGCCGCAGCCGCGGCCTGGCGGCGGGGCGCGGGCGTGGCGCCGTCGGCCAACAGCTCCGAGTCCACCAGCTCGTGGCGCTTGAGGTAGGCGCCGGAGACGGCCTTGATCGTCGCGGCGACCGGCAGCGCGAGGAACGCCCCGAGCGCCCCGAACACGGCGCCGAACGCCAGCACCGAGATGAACGCGACGGCGGGGTTGAGCTCCATCGTGTGCGCGGAGATCTTGGGGGCGAGCACCAGGTTCTCGACCTGCTGGTACACGACGATGAAGATCACCACGCCGAGCCCGGTCAGCGGGCTGACCGTCAGGCCCACGACCACCGGCAGCGCCCCGCCGATGTAGGTGCCGATGGTCGGCACGAACTGGGACACGAGCCCCGTGAACGCCGCGAGCGGCACGGCGTACGGCACGCGCACCACTGTCAGGAAGACGAAGGTCGCGAAGGCCGACACCAGCGCGAGCAGGATCCGCGAGCTGAGGAAGTTGGAGACCTGCTCCTGCGAGGCGTCCCACACGCGCAGCACCTCCCGCTGGCGCTCGGGCGCCAGCAGGCTGCAGATCGAGGCCTTGAAGCGCGGGCCCTGGGCGACCATGTAGAAGACGACCAGCAGCACCGCGGAGAGCACGAAGAGCCCGCCGAGGATGGTGCCGCCGACGCCGATCACGCCCTGCGCGACGTTCGTGCCCCAACTGTCGACGAGCTGGACGAGCACCTTGTCGGTGGTCGGCAGCTCGTAGCCGAACGCGTTGAGCACGAAGGCGGTGAGCTGCTCGTAGAGCTCCGGCACCGAGCGGATGAGATCGACGAGCTGGGCGACGAACAACTGCCCGAACACCGTCAGCAGCCCGAGGCTCCCCAGGATCACGCCGAACATCACCAGGCCCGTGGCGACTCCGCGGCGCATCCTGTGCCGCACCAGCCAGCGCACCGGCGGCTCCATCGCCAGGGCGATGAACCAGGCCGTGACGAGGATGGTGATCACCGAGCCGAGCTGCCCGAGCGCCCGCCACGCGAGGACCGCCGCGAAGACGGCCACCACGGCCATCAGCAGGGCGCGGGGGAGCCACGCTGGCGGACGGCCGGAGTTCGCGCGCTGGGCTGTCGTCGTCCTCATGGGGGTTCCCTCACGGGTCAAGGCCGCATGGGCGCGGCATGGAGGGAAGTTACCGGATGGCGCGCCCGAGGCGGGGACCTTCGCGTCGTCGACCCCTCAGGCGTCCCCGTCGTCCTGGCCCGCGGCGTCGTCGGGCGGGCCGCCACCCGGATCGGGGCGGCCCCCGCGCTCGCGGGCCTTGTCCACCAGGAGGTCGGAGTCCACCAGGTCATGGCGGCGCAGGTACGTCCCCGAGACGGCCTTGATGGTCGCGGCGACCGGCAGCGACAGGAAGGCGCCCAACGCCCCGAAGACCGCCCCGAACGCGACGACCGCGAGGAACGCGACGGCCGGGTTCAGGGCCATCGTCTGTGCGGCGATGCGGGGCGCCAGCACCAGGTTCTCGACCTGCTGGTACGCGACGATGAAGATCACGACGCCGATCGCGGTGAACGGGCTCACCGACAGCGCGACCACCGCGGGCAGGGCGCCGCCGATGTAGCTGCCGACCGTCGGCACGAACTGCGACACGATCCCGGTGAACGCGGCGAGCGGCAACGCGTACGGCACGCGCACGATCGTCAGGAAGGCGAAGGTCGCGAGAGTCGCGATGGCGGCCAGCGCGATGCGCGACACGAGGAAGTTCGACACCTGCTCCTGGGAGACCTCCCACACGCGCAGCACCTCGCGCTGCCGGTGGGGGGCCAGTAGCCGGCAGATCGACGCCCGGAACGCAGGCCCCTGGGCCACCATGTAGTAGGCCACCAGCAGGACGGCGGCCATGATGAACAGGGCGCCGATGATGGTGCCGCCCACACCGATGACGCCCTGCGCGACGTCGCTGCCCCAACTGTCGACGATCTGCGAGAGCACCCTGTCGCTGGTGGGCAGCGTGTACCCGAAGGACTTGTCCAGGAACTCGGTGACCTGCGCGTACAGCGCCGGCACATCCTCGAACAACTCCACGAGCTGCACCACGAAGAGCTGCCCGAACACGGCGAGCACCGCGCCCGTCGCCGCGATCCCGCCGACCATCACCAGGCCCGTGGCCAGCCCGCGGCGCATCCCGCGGCGGGCGAGCCACCGCACCACAGGCTCCATCGCCAAGGACAGGAACCACGCGACCACGAGGATCGTCATCACCGTGCCGAGCTGGGTGAGCGCGCGCCACGCCAGCACTCCCGCGAACACGGCGACCACTGCCATGAGCAGTGCCCGGGGCAGCCACGCGGGAGGGCGGTGGGCATCACGGGATGCCGTCTGACTCCTCATCGCGGCCCCTCGCGGTCATCGGACGGGCGTTGGCGCCACAGCCATCCTGCCCGAGCGGGGGCGGCTGCGCTCCCGGCGACAGCGCGTTCGCGCGCCTGGGCCCAGGGGCCCCGCGCATCCGTGGCCGAGACCCGCTCATTCCTGGCGAGGGACGGCCGATAAGACGAGCGAGCGTAGTAGCCGGGTCCCGTGACGAAAGAGCCTCCCATGCAGTCAGAGCACACGCCGGACTCCGGCGCCCCCTGGTTCGCCCGCATCACGATCCGAGCGAAGATCCTGGGCCTGGTGTCCTTCCTGACCGTGGGGGCGGTGGTGCTGGGCGGCCTCGCGACAGTGGTCATGTACGACCTGGCCGGGGCTGGCGGCGCCGACAAGGCGAGGCTCACCGTGCGGGTCATCCTGGCGCTGCTGTTCGTGGGGATCGCTGTGATGTGGGGGCTCGCGCTCGCGCTCGCCCGCGGCATCCGGGCGTCAGTCCGCAGCCTCACCGCGAGGCTCGAGGCCATGGCGGGCGGCGACCTGACGGTGGGGGCGGACCGAGTCCGCCACGACGAGCTCGGGCAGATGGCGTCGCTGCTCACCTCGGTGCAGGGCTCATTGCGCTCCGCGTTCACCGCTGTGGCCGCGACGGCCGCGACGATGGCGAGCTCCAGCGAGGAGATGTCCGTCGCCAGCTCCCAGATGGCGGCCGGGTCGGAGGAGACCAGCGCGCAGGCCGGGGTGGTCGCCGCCGCGGCGGAGCAGGTCAACAACAACGTGCAGGCGGTCGCCACCGCGGCGGAGCAGATGGGCGCCTCGATCCGCGAGATCGGGCAGAACGCCAACGAGGCGGCGATGGTCGCCTCCCGCGCCACAGGGGTCGCGGCCTCCACCAACGACCAGGTCGCGAAGCTGGGCGCCTCGAGCCAGGAGATCGGCAACGTGGTCAAGGCGATCACGTCGATCGCGGAGCAGACGAACCTGCTGGCCTTGAACGCGACGATCGAGGCGGCGCGCGCGGGCGAGGCGGGCAAGGGCTTCGCCGTCGTGGCCGGGGAGGTCAAGGAGCTGGCCTCGGAGACCGCGCGGGCCACCGAGGACATCGCGCGCCGCGTCGAGGCCATCCAGGCGGACACGGCCGGCGCGGTGGGCGCCATCGGCGAGATCTCGCAGATCATCGCGAGCATCAACGACTACCAGGTGACGATCGCCTCCGCCGTCGAGGAGCAGACCGCCACGACCAATGAGATGTCCCGGGGCATCCAGCAGGCCGCGTCGGGCTCTGGCGAGATCGCCTCGACCATCAGCGGTGTCGCCTCGGCCACGCAGTCGTCGACGGCGGCGCTCACCCAGGTGCAGGGGTCCATCGACGAGCTGGCGCGTGTCGCGTCCGAGCTGCGCACCAGCCTGGACGCCTTCACCTACTGACCCGGCCTGGCCGTGGACGTCCACGGGCGTTCATGCCAGGGTGGCTCACGCTCGACCGGCGGGCGCATGGGGACGGGGGAGCGATGGGGCATCGCGCAGGTCAGGTCGGCGACGCGGTGGTGGTCGGCATCGTCGGTGTGCTCTGGTACGCGCTGCCCGACGTCGTGGAGTCCCGTCGCGCCCGCGCGCTGCTCAAGGCCGCGCTCCTCGTCGGCGGGGGCGCCTACGCCTGGTGGCGTGAGGAGTCCGTGGCCGCATCGGAGGCTGCCGCGTCCGATGGGGCCGATGTCCGGGAGGCGCCGCAGGCCCTGCGCGCCGCCCCCAGCCCCGGCTCGATCGCCGCGCACGTCGCCGGCGGGCCCGCGGTGAGCCCTGCGGCCCTCGGCCTGCCGGTGGACGCCGACGGGCGGTTCCTGACCGGCTCCGACAGGTCGGCGCTGCGTTACGCGGCAGCCGCCGCGGGCATCATCGTGCCGGTGCTCGTCGAGAGCGCGGTGCACCGATGCGGGGTGGGGCTGGCCGCGCGCGGAGTCCGCGCGCCGCACACCCGCGTCGCCCTGGTCATGGGCCCGCTGGGCGCCGTGGCGACCTCCCTCGCCCAGGCGCGACGCGCCAGGCCGTGAGCTAGCGGGCCTCAGGCCGGGCTGCCCGCCGCATGACGTGTGGGGTCCATCGACTCCCGCAGGACCAGCACGGGGCAGGACGCGTGCCGCAGCACTGCGCGGCTGACAGCGCCCAGCAGCGCCCCGCGCACCGGGCCCAGGCCGCGGCAGCCGACCACCAGCAGCGCGGCGTCACGGCCCAATTCCACGAGCGAGCGCGCGGGACGGTCCTCCATGAGGGTCAGCCGCACCTCGAGGCCCGGCTGCTCTGCGCGGATGAGCGTGGCGACGGCCCGTGCGCCGTCATGCGCGGGATCGTCCGGGTCCGCGAGCCGGGGCGCCGCGCCACGACGTGGCCGAGGGGCGTCGCCCGTCGAGGGGCGCGCATGGGCGAGCAGCAGCGGGACGCCGCGCCGCACGGCCGCCGACGCGGCGGTGCGGGCCGCCGCCACTGACGCCGGCGAGCCGTCGACGCCCACGACCACCGGCGTCCACACGTCCGACGCCGCCGCGCCCTGGGTGGGGACCACCGCCACCGGGCAGTGCGCATACCGCACGAGGTGGGCGCTGACCGAGCTCGGGCCGGGGCCGCCCCACCGCGCCCGGGCGCCGACTACCAGGAGTCGCGCGTCGTGGCTGAGCGCGCACAGGGACGCCAGCATCGGGCCGCGCACCAGGCGTGTGGAGACGCTGAGGCCGGGATGCAGCAGCCTCAGCTCGGAGCGGGCCTGGGCAAGGTAGTCGGCGGTGTCGTCGTCGGGGAGATAGGCCGCCATCGCGCCGGGCCAGCACGCGAAGGCCCAGGCCGAGGACCGGTGCGGGGCCAGGGGCGCCCGCGCGAGGACGACCGGCGCGCCGAGGCGCAGCGCCTCCTCCACGCCGAAGGCGAGCGTGCCCGCGCTGTGCGGCGAGCCGTCGAGCGCGATGACGACAGGGCCCTCGGAGAACATGACCATCACCTCATTGGGACGAACACTGAGGTCAGCGTACGGATCCGGCGCGCAGTCGCCACCGGGTCGAAGGTCCTGGGGGTGAGTGGCCTGGGGTCAGGGCACGCAGGTGACGTTGTTGGGCGAGCCCGGCTGGGCTTCCACCAGGCGGGCGGCGCGCTCGCGGCCGAGGTTCCACTCCGCGGGGCTGTGCGCCGGGTCGACGCGCCGCCCGGCGAGCAGGCACGACGCCCATGGCTCGTCGAGGGCCGCCATCGCGGGCACCGCGTCGGCCGACAGCCCTTGCAGGTACCTGACGTCCAGCGGCTGCGCCTCCGGGCCCGCGGCCATGTTGTGCCGGACGATCTGCGCATCGGGGTTCACCAGGGCCAGGCCGAGCATCGCGACGGCGGCGACCTGCACCACCGCGCGCGGCAGCCAGTCAGCCCGCCACCGCACGCCCGCGACCAGCACGAGGACCAGCACCGCGGCCATCACGAGCTCGACCACCACCACGAAGATCCGCAGCCTGGTCAGGCCGAACGCGTCGACGTACAGGTCCATGCGGCGCAGCGCCGAGGCGACGACGCCGAGGGCCCCGAGGCAGAGCACCCCCAGCCCGGCCCGGGTCATGAGCCGGTCGCGGGCCGTCTCCCGGGGCGCCCGCCATGCGCCGAGCGCCACGACGGCGAGGGTCAACGCGGTCACGGCCATGAGTTGGGCGAAGCCCTCGCGGGCGTACTCGGCGTACGTGAGCCCGGCGGTCTCGAGCACGTGCCGGTGGCCGCCGAGCAGGGCGCCGACCTGCACGAGCACGAAGGACAACACCAGCGCGTCCAAGGCGAGCACGGGCAGCAGCCACTCGCCGCGCCGAGCCGCGCGGGCCTGCGGCAACGCGGCCGCCGACCACGGCGGGGGAGCGAGGGCCAGATGGGCCAGCGATGCGGCGACCGCGGCCAGCAGAGCGCCCACCACGAGCCGCGCGGGCAGCGACGACAGCTCCACCTGGGGCAGGTAGCTCGCGAAGACCCGGTCGGCGCTCGCGAAGAGGCCGCCGAAGACCAGGAGCAGGACGACAGTGGCGCCGATGCTGCGCGCCGCCACGCCGAGCTGCCCGCGGCGGCCCTCGCCGAGAGCCCGGGCGCCACGGGCGAGCCACGGCAGTGAGCGCGCCATCCCGGCGGCCCAGCTCACAGGGCCGAGGACCACGGCGGGCGCCGAGCGCGCCGACGTCACCGCCACGGCTCCCGCCCAGCCGGCGGCGAGCGCGCACAGCCCCGCCACCCATCCCGCGTCGCGCACCGCGACCACGGCCAGCAGCGCGATCGACAGGGCGGCCGTGGTGAGGTCGGCGAACGAGCGTCGACGGATGAGCGTCGGGAGCGCGACCGCCCACAGCGCCAGGCCCATCACAGCGACCCCCAGCCCGGGGCGGTGCCCCACCAGCACGGCGCCCCCGAGCAGCCCCACGATCGCGCAGGCCGCCAGCGCCCGCACGGACGCCGTGCGGGGACCCGCCGCCCAGAACTCGCGCAACGGCGCCGCTAGGGCACGCGGCAGTGTGAAGGTGGGGACGGGACCCGGCATCGCCGCACCGGAGCCGCCAGGGATGGGCGTCGGACCCGACGCTGGGGCGCTCAGCTCGCTCATAGGGTTGACGCTAGGCAGCGCGGCCCACTCGCGTCCGGCGGCCTGGTGGGAGCCGCGGGCGGTTCATGTGCAGGAGTGCGGCCGCTCGTGACGAACCGGTGCGCACCGTGGAGGAACCGGGGCTGAAGAGTGCGGCGCCGAATGGGCGTCACACCCTGCCAGCACATCGGGCTCGCAGGGTGTGACGACCGAGGGGTCAGCTGGCGGGCGGGTAGTCGGGCGCCCGGGCGACCCGCGGATCGTCGAGCTCGACCAACTCGACGCTCGCCGCCGCGGCCACGAGCGTCTCGAGGGAGACCGCTCCGCTCAGCTCATACGTGACGCCCTCGCTGTGCCAACGGAGCCAGCCACCGGTGTCGCTGGCCGGGTCGCCACCCCACGGGGAGAACGCGCCCCGGGCTCCGTCGATGTCCACGAAGCGCACGGCCTCAGCCCACGCCGACGCGACGACTTCCACCGGCTCGGCCCACGCGGTGCTCGCCTCGAGGCGAATCCCCGCGTTCGGCGCGGGCACGAGGCCGCCGGCGTCCTCGACCAGCGTGTCGGTCTCCCCGTAGTTGGCCCACCACGTCCGACTCGTCCGGGACGCGGGCTGGGTGTTGATCGCCGCGCGCTCCAAGCCCGCGGGGACGCTGCTCGCGTCCAAGGTTCCCGACGGCGCGAAGCGCAGCCCGTCGATCACCTCGATCAACACCGTCTGGCTCATCCCACTGCCCGAGGCCATCCAGGTCGTGCCGTCCTCGGCGGGCCACGCGACGATCATCCCGCCGCCCTCGAAGGCGCGCAGCCGAGCCTGGGCGCCGCGGACCTGGACGTCGTGGAGCTCGTCGGCGACGCCCGGGAACGGGTCGGCGACGTCCGCCCACACAGTGATCCCCTGCACCGGGGCCTCGGCGAACAGGACGGCCACCGGCACCGAGGGCACGCACGCGGACTCGTTGAGGTGCACGCCGATGCTGGCCAGGGACAAGGACGCGTCGCCGATCAGGCTCGCGGAGCCGGCCACATCCGGCAAGGCGGCCCAGTCGGAGCGGTCGACCCAGTCGGCCCATCCGATGTTGCAGGCTCCCGCGTCCGCGGCGCGTGCCGGCGCCACACCCAGGGCGAGCGCGATCGGCATGGTGTTCCCGGTGGGGCCCTCGTTTCCTTGGGGAATGACCACGCCGCCCACGGCGAAGACCGCCACGGCGAGCATGGTCCCCCCGGCGAGGCGGGCCCGCCGTGCGCGACGCAGGCCCTGTGCGCGCCGGCTGACGCGGGCGAGGTCAGGCTCCGGCGTCGGGATCTCGACATCGGCGAGGTGGCTCAGAAGGTCGCGGGTCATCGGGGTTCTCCGTTCAGGGCAGGGCCGAGCCTGGCGGCGAGCTGCCGGCGGGCGGTGGACAGGGTCGCCGCGACGGTGCCGCGGTGGACGTTCATGACGTCGGCGATCTCGGCCTCGGGCAGGTCGGCCACGTAGCGCAGGGCCACGGCGGTCCGGGCGCGCGGGGGCAGCGCTGCGACGGCACGCCAGAGCGTGTCGTCAGGCGCGACCGGCGCGGGGACGTCCTCGAGACGCTGGCGCTCCACATACCGCCGTTCGAGCCGCGCCCGACGCCACGTGCGACGCACCTCGTTGAGCGCCACGGTGTAGACCCACGCTCCCGGCGATTCCATCCGCCCCACCCGGTCCCAGGACGCGAGGGCCCGCGCGAACGCCTCCGCCGCCGCCTCCTCGCCCAGCCCGACGTCGCCGGTGGCCAGCGCCAGCGCACGGCAGACGCGCGGCAGCTCCGCCTGGTACCACAGGGGGAAGTCCAGCGGCGGTGGGCCGCCCGGTGGAGGCCCATGCTGTGAAGTCGTCATACCCCTCCAAGTCGTGAGGGTCCCAGGATGTTGAGTCCGGCCCTCGGCAGGTCTCAGCGGGGGCGCGTGTCGGCGGCCGGTGCTGAGATCGACCCATGGCCTGGGATGTGCGGCCCGTGACGCCGGACCGGTTCGAGGACTTCGCGGACATCGTGAACCCGAACCGTCGCGCGGACGCGTGCTGGTGCCTGTCGCATCGGCTGCGCGCGCAGGAGATCGAGTCGTTGGGCCAGGGCAGTCGCGAGCAGGCGATGCGCAGGCTCTGCGAGCGGGAGGACCCGCCCGGGGTCGTCGCCTACCTCGACGGGACGCCCGTGGGCTGGTGCCACATCTCACCGCGCGGCGAGAACTCGCGGCTGGCGCGCTCGCGGGTCATCCGCCCCGTCGACGACGTGCCGGTGTGGAGCATCGTGTGCGTGGTCGTGCGCGGCGGGCATCGCCGGCAGGGCGTCACCAGGCCGCTGATCGAGGGCGCCGTGGAATACGCGGGGTCCCGGGGCGCGCCGGCCGTCGAGGCGTATCCCGTGGACCCGCCCGGCCGGATGGACACCACGATGGCGTTCGTCGGCACGCGGTCGATGTTCGAGGCCGCGGGCTTCCAGGTGATCGGCACAACAGACGCGCTCGCGAGCAAGATGCCCCGCATCGTCATGCGCCGCAGACTCGTGTGATCAGGACGAGCACGTGGGGTTCAGCACCGAGGAGGACCATGACCAAGGCACACGCGAGCTCGTGGAAGCACGTCGCCGGCTCCACGCTGAGGCAGTTCTCCCGCGACCAGTGCCAAGACGCGGCAGCGGCCTTGACGTACTACGCGGTCCTCGCGTCGGCGCCCGCGCTGCTGGCACTGGTGTCGCTGCTGGGATTGGTCGGCGACAGTGAGGCCATCGTCGAGGACGTGCTCGGGATCGCGTCGTCGGTCGTGCCCGCGGAGGCCATGGAGACGATCGAGCCGCTGATCCACCAGGTCGCCGGATCGGGCGACTCGGCGGGGCTCGCGCTGATCGTCGGCGTGGTCCTCGCGCTGTGGTCGGCCTCCGGCTACGTCGGCGCCTTCGGGCGGGCGATGAACCGCGTGTACGGGGTCGAGGAGGGCAGGCCGATCTGGAAGCTGCGCCCGGTGATGCTGCTGGTGACGGCCGCCGTCGTGGTGATGGCCGCGCTGGTGGCCGCCGCCCTGGTGCTGTCCGGGCCGGTCGCGTCCACCATCGGCGAGGCCTTGGGCCTGGGCTCGGCGGCGCTCACCGCATGGAACATCGCGAAGTGGCCGGTGGCGCTCGCGCTCGTCGTCGTGATCGTCGCGCTGCTGTACTACGCCACGCCGAACGTGCGCCAGCCGAGGTTCCGATGGATCAGCGTCGGGGCGGTCGTCGCGATCCTCGTGTGGATCGTCGCCTCGGTCGGCTTCGCCTTCTACGTGGGCTCCTTCGGCTCATACGACGCGACCTATGGCGCCCTCGGCGGCGTCATCGTCTTCCTGCTGTGGCTGTGGATCACGAACCTCGCACTGCTGTTCGGGGCAGAACTCGACGCCGAGATGGAGCGGGGCCGCGAGCTCCAAGCCGGGATCGCCGCCGAGGAGGCGCTGCAACTGCCCCCGCGGGACACGCGCGCCAGCGAGAAGCGGGAGGGCAAACACCAGGCGGACGTCGCGCGGGGACGCGAGATCCGACTGGCAGCGGGGACCGGCGCCGACAGCGGGCGCTGACGGGTTGGCTCAGCCGACCGAGTCACGCAACCGCCCGAGCGCGTCGGTGGCCACCAGGAACCCGACGACGCCGAGGGTCCACGCGAGCACGTCGCCGCCGCGGCGCTCGAACCACTTGTTGAGCCGCGCCAGCGGGCGCTCCACCGGCGCCGCGAGCACCAACCGCAGCGCCAGCAACGTCAGCGCCGGCGCCACCATCACCACCCCATACCCGGCGAGCACGACGGCGCCCGGCACGAGGCCGACCCCGTTGACGGCGAGCAAGCCGATCGCGCCGAGGTACGGCGCCATCGTCGCCACCTCGACGGCCCCCGCGCCCACAGCCGCGAGCGCGGCGGCGCCCGCGTCGGCGTCGGGGCCGACCAGGCTCGCGCGCCACCGCTGCCAGCGGCTCTGCCTCCCGGACATCTCCCGCCGCTCGCGCCGCCAGCGGCCGATCGGGCCGTCGAACAGGAAGCTCGCCAGGAACAACAGCACGCCGATGGCGAGTTGGACCCAGTCCAGCACCGGGCCGTCGGGCGTCGCGAGCTGCTCGGCCACGACGCCCACGCCAGCGAGCAGGGCCGCGCCGAGCAGCCAGTAGAAGGCGGCGATCGTCGCGAGGTAGACCAGGACCACCCGCGTCCGGAAGCGCGGCTGCGCCAGCATCCACACCGGCAGCCCGAGCGTCCCCAGGCTCAGGCTGTCCACCAGCGCGAGGCCGGCCAAGATGGCGAGCAGGGTCGGAGTCAGCGCGTCCACATGGCCCCCAGCAGTGTCGCGGGCGCCCCTCGCACCGCGTGCGCGACACGGTAGGGGAGCGCCTGGGGCGCGGTCACCACCTCCGCCACGTGGTGGACAGCCCGACGCGGGGATGGGCACTGGGCGGGGCGGGCCCGTCGCCCCTACGATCGCGACGTCGGCAGTCCGCGCGGCTCGGCCCGGTGAGGGGGCGCACGACCATGTCCCAGAACATCGACGTCGTCACCACGTACCTGGACGGGTTCCGGAAGAACGACCACGCGCAGATCCTCGGCTGCCTCACCGACGACATCGAGTGGACCGTCTTCGGCGCCTTCCACCTCGTCGGCAAAGAGGCGTACGACCAGGCCATCGACGGCGCCCCCACGTTCATCGACCCTCCTGAGCTGGAGGTCGTGCGCATGGTCGAACAGGGGGACGTCGTCATGGCGGAGCTCCTCGGCGTCGCGCGGCTCGCCGCCGGGGGCGAGGTGCGCATGTCGATGGCGGAGGTCTTCGTCCTACGGGACGGCAAGATCGCCGAGCGGCGCGCCTGGGTGATCCCGTTGCAGGAGTCCGACCACCGCTGAGCGGGCCCTGTCTCAGTAGGTGAAGGCGTCCACCCGGGTGCGCAATTCCGCGGACATCCGGGCCAGCTCCTCGACAGCCGCACCCATCTGGCCGGCGATGACGGCCCCCGCCTCGGCGGTCGTCGCGACGGCCGTGATGTTGGTGGCGATCTCGCCCGACACGGACGCCGCCTCGCCGACCCCCCGCGACATCTCGTTCGTGGTGGCGGTCTGCTCCTCGACGGCGGAGGCGATCGTGAGCTGGTAGTCGTTGATGTTGGCGATGATCTGCGAGATCTCGCTGATCGCCTCGACGGCGCCCACGGTGTCGGCCTGGATGGCCTTGACCCGGCGCGCGATGTCCTCGGTGGCCCGCGCGGTCTCGGACGCGAGCTCCTTGACCTCCCCGGCCACGACGGCGAAGCCCTTGCCCGCCTCGCCAGCGCGCGCCGCCTCGATCGTCGCGTTCAAGGCCAGCAGGTTCGTCTGCTCCGCGATCGACGTGATCACCTTGACCACGTTGCCGATCTGCTCCGACGACGCCCCCAGCTTCGCGACCCGGTCGTTCGTCGACTCGGCGACCCCCGTCGCCCGCTCGGCCACACGCGCGGCCTCGTTCGCGTTCTGCGCGATCTCCCGGATGGACGCGCCCATCTGCTGGGATCCCGCGGCCACAGCCTGCACGCTGCGACTGACCTGCTCCGCCGCCGCGGCCACCACGCCCGTCTGCACACTTGTCTCCTGCGACCCAGCCGCCACCTGCACGTTCGCCGCCGACAACTCCTCCGCGGAGGCCGCGACCATGTCAGCCGAGCCCGCCACCCCCGAGATCAGCCCCCGCAACGAGCCCTGCGCGACGGTGAGCGTCTGCGCCATCCTCCCGAGCTCGTCGCGGCTCGTGACCTCGGCGAGGACCGTCAGGTCGCCTGCCGCGAGGGCGTCCATCGCGGCGGTCAGGCGCGTCGCGGACCGTCGGACGCCCCGGCCCACCACCTGCGTGGCGGTGATGACCAGCACGGCGCCCGCCAACACCGTGGCCATCATGACGATGCGCGCACGATCCGTCGCCGCATCCGTGTCCGCCACAGCGCGTGCGCTGCGGTCGGCGAGCATGCCGTCGAGGGCTGCCGTGTCCGCGGTGATGTCGTCGTAGATGGCGTACACGTCTCCAACGATCAACGCGTCGGCCTTGGCCTTCGCGCTCTCCGTGCCGGTCTCGTACAGCGCGACGACGGCGTCGTCAGCCACGAAGAACACGTCCCATCGCTCGCTGATGTGGTCGAACACGGCGCGCTCATCGGGGGTCATCACCGCGACGTCGACCTCGGGGAGGAGCGAGCGCAGCGCCTGCGACGAGTCCACGTACCCCTGGCGGTTCGCAGCGCCCGGGGCCACTGCCTCCTGTGGTCCCAGAGTGCTCGCGTCCCAGGCATAGGCCGTCTGCCAGCCGGTGACATCGGAGTTGTACCGCGCGATGTCGGCGATCTGGAGCCGCAGGTCGAACAACCGGGTGAGATGGGCTGTCTGGGTGGCCTGCACGGACCCCGTGACCCACGCCGTGGCGGTGACGCCGATGGCAAGGAGCACGCCCATGGCGCCGATGGCCACGACCTTGCCGCCCAGACCAACACCGCGGCGTAGCGCGAGACGTGCCATCAGATGACCTCCAGAACCGAAGACGACGGTGAGCTGCGGGCCAGGGCCCTGCTCACCCGATCGGGTCGCCTCATGCGGTTCTGACCTGCGGCCACCGTGACGTCGGTCATACGCGGACGTCGGTCATCCGCGCAGGTCGGACGCGTCGGGTAGCCAGGGAGCGCGTGCGTCGGACGCGGCGGATCCAGGGCCGAGCGCAGGCGCCCCGTCGGCGTCAGTAGGTGAACGAGTCGACCTGGGCGCGGAGCTCGGCGGACATGCGGGTCAGCTCGTCGAGATGATCTGCGAGATCTCGCCGATGGCGCCCACGGCCCCCGCTGTGTCCGCCTGGATGGCCTCGACGCGGCGCGCGATGTCCTCGGTGGCCCGCGCGGTCTCCGAGGCCAACTCCTTGACCTCCCCGGCCACGACGGCGAACCCCTTGCCCGCCTCGCCGGCGCGAGCCGCCTCGATCGTCGCGTTCAGGGCCAGCAGGTTCGTCTGCTCCGCGATCGACGTGATCGCCTTGACCACATCCCCGATCTCCGCCGACGACGACCCGAGCCGTGCGACCTGCTCGTTCGTGGACGCCGCGACCTCGGTGGCGCGCGCGGCCACCCGGGCGGCCTCATGCGCGTTCTGCGCGATCTCCCGGATCGACGCGCCCATCTTCGGACCCCGCGGCCACAGCCTGCACACTGCGGCTGACCTGCTCGGCGGACGCGGCCACCGCCGCAGCCTGCAAGCTGGTCTCCTGTGCCCCAGCGGCGACCTGCGCATTCGCGGCCGACAACTCGCCCGCCGACGCCGCGACGATGTCAGCGGTGCTCGCGACCCGGCCCAGGGTGCCCCGCACCGACTCCTGCGCCACCGCCAGCGACCGCGCGGTCTGGCCCACCTCATCCCCGCTGGCCACATCGGCGGCCACCGTGAAATCACCCCGCGCCATCGCCGAGATCGCCACACGGACCTTCAGCACGGCGGAGCGCAGCCGTCGGGCGACGACGACTCCCAACGCGATCGCGACGACCACAGCGACCGCCACCGACGTGATCAGGACGAGCCTCGCCTGAGCGGTGCGTGCCTGGCTGGTCGCGGCGATCGAGGCCATCTCCTTCCCCGCGGCCTCGCGCACCGCCGTCAGGTCGGCCTCGAACTCGGCGACCAGGGGAGCGCCGACCTGCTGCGACGCCTTCTCGTAGCGTGCTGTGTCCGCGGCGAGCGCGGCAGGGGCGATCTGCGTGTCACGGGCCTCCAGCCACGCCGTGTACCCCTCGACGAACGCCGACCACGCGCCGACGCGGGCCAGTTCCGAGGCCCCGAACTCCTCGATCGCGTTCTGGACTTCGGCGTCGTTCTCCTCCTCCAAGGCCAGGAGCTCCCTCTCCAGACCCGGGTCCTCGACCGCCGCCATCTGAGCCAGGATCCAGCGGGCGGTGACCTGCCCATGATCGATGGCATCGGGCAGCTCGGCGGCCCGCTGGATCTCGAGGATGCGGTCCAAGTCCTGTCCCGCGAATCGCAAGTTGGCCATGCCATCCACCCCGCGCCCAGTGAGACCACGCCGAGGAGCGTCACGACCACCAGGATCTGCGTCTGGACGGAGGCGTCCCGCCACGTGCGGCGACGGGGTCGCTGGGCGGGCCCGCTGGTCGGGGCCTGGCTCGCTGTGCTCATGGGCGTTCCTCTGCTGGTGCCGCGCTCCACGCCGATGAGCACCGCCGGGGCGGGATCGGGTGACGTCATGGTTCGCGGGTGCTCATTCGTCGGCCGAATGTCCTCTCCATCGGCGCGGTGAATGAGAACTCGACTCAATACCACTGTGAGATCAGCCACCCGGCGCGTTTTCACCCTGCGGCAACCTATTGCGCCGACAATCGCCGGGGGAATGCAATGCTGGATCGGGACTATTCGCTGCGCCCCGCTGACGGAGCGACGCGCGCCGCGGGGGCAGGAGGCCTCAACCGGTCGATTGCCGAGTGAGTGCCACCCACGCGCACCAGGACCGGATCGCCCGCCGGGCGTCGCGCCGGAGCTCGCCGTGGGCCGCGACGGGGCCAGGCCGCACGAGCGCCGGGTCGTAGGGGATCTGGTGGACGGGGACACCGAAGGCTCCGCGGAGTGAGTGGCGGCGCGGCCCATGGACCCCAGTGAGGACGAGTGACGAGGTCGCGGCGAGTGTCTGATCGGCGCCGGCGAGGCGTTCGAGGGCGTCGGACGCGTCGGCTGCTCCCACGGGGGTCGCGGGCGCGACGAGGACCAGCCGGACGTCGGAGCCTCTGAGGGCTGCCAGCGACGCGTCTGGCCGCAGCACCCCGGCATCCCAGAGAGCGGCGCCGCGGTCGGCGTGAGGGGCCTCGGCTTGGTGCGCGCGGTCAAGGGTGTCGCCGCGCTCGGGAGCGAAGACCCATGGCGCGGCGCCCGCGTCGCGCAGGCCGGTGAACGTCAGCGCGACGAGGGTGGTGACGCCAGCGCCTCCACTGGTCCCGACGAAGACGATCGCCCTCATGACAGCTCGGCCGGCGTCGCGGCGACTTGGACGACGAACGGCGTGGTCCCGCGGCGCACGAATCGGCCACGGCCCGGTGGGAAGCGCTCGGCGTGGACCCGCCCGACGAGGGGGCCTTCGGCGCGTTCGCCGGACAGGATGAGCGTGGATCCACCAGTGTCGCGCAGGGTCTGCAGGGACTGCTGGTAGAGGGCGCGTCCGGCGCCGGCGACCGGGCGGGTGACGATCAGGTGGAGCTTGAGGTCGCGCGCCGCGGGCAGGTGGGCCAGCAGCGGCTCGAGCGGGTCGGGCCCGGCGGCGGCGATGACGTCGTGGTCGTCGACGAGCAGGACGATGCGCGGCTCGCGCGCCCGGGTCTCGGCGTCCCGCCCGGGGCGCTTGTCGAGCTCGGCGGCGATGGAGGTGGCCAAGGCGCGGGCCTGCTGGGCGGTGCGCGCGTGCGCGGCCAGGTAGTCCTCATCGATGGCGGCGGGAACCTGCCCGCGCACGTCGACCACCGCGATCGTCACCTCGTCGGCGGTGTACCGGTCCTGCAGACCGGCCGCGATCGTGCGCAGCAGGGTCGACTTGCCCGAGCGGGCGTCGCCTAGGACGAGCAGGTGCTGGTCCTCGGCGAGCAGGCCGAAGAACGCGGCGTCCATCGTGTCCTGCCGCAGCCCGATGGGCACGGCGTCAGGCTCGTCGAACCTGTCGGGCAGGTCGGCGGGGTCGACGTGCGAGGGCAGCAGGCGGATCGGCGCGGCGGCCGGCCCAGACCAGGCCGCGACCGCTCGGGCCGCGAGCAGCTCGAGCTCGGGCCCGACCTCGTCGTCGGCGACGACGTGCAGCACCGGCAGCGCGACGTGCGCGAACCGGCGGTCGTCGAGGAGCACCCGCCCGGGAGTGTCCGGCGAGATCGTCGCTGACAGCTTGCGGTCGATGCTCGACTCAGCCGGGTCGTTGAGCCGCAACTCGACGCGGGCGCCGATCAGCGACTGGTGGGCCATCCGCAGGTCGCTCCAGCGGGTCAGCCCGAGCACTAAGTGCAGCCCGAACGACGCGGCCCGCTGCATGACGGCGGCGAAGGAGTCCTCGAGCTCGGGGAAGTCGGTGCGCAGCTGGCCGTACCCGTCGACGAGCACCACGACGTCAGGCGCGGCGAGCTCGGGCACGCGGCCCTGGGCGTGCAGCGCGCGCAACTGCGCCGTGGAGTCGATGGCGCGCTCGCGGAACACTGCCTCGCGGGTGGCGATCATCGCCGTGAGCTCCTCGACCAGCCGCACCAGGCGCTCGCGGTGCGCGCGGGTGGCGACCCCGCCGACGTGCGGGAACCCCTCGATGCGGGCCAGCCCACCGCCGGCCAGGTCCATCCCGTAGATGGCGACCTGGCGGGGAGTGGTGGTCAGCGCCAGCGACGCGGCGATGGTGCGCAGGACTGTCGTGCGCCCGGACTGGGGCGCGCCGATGATGGCCACGTGCCCGCCGGCGCGGGTGAGATCCAGGCGCCAGGGCTCTTGCGTCTGCGTGGCGGGGTCGTCCAGCAGCCCGACGACGGCTGAGAGCCCGGGGGCCGGCTGGTCACTCTGCCCGAGCATCGAGCCGAGTGCGAGGCGGTCGGGCAGGGGGGCCAGCCACACGGGGCGCACGGCACGCTCGGGGGAGCGCAGGGCGCGCACGACCTCCCCGACGAGCGTGGGGCCGTCCTCGTCTGGCGCCCCGGCGCGGCCGGTCGGAGGGCGGTTGGCGCGCAGGCCGTTGAACGTCGGCAGGGCGAGGACCTTCGCGGCGCCGTCGTCGGCCGGCTCCTTGGCCCGGCCAGCGGGGCCGGACACGTATCCGGCGCGGAAGCGGGTGTACACGCTGGTGTCGACCTTGAGGTACCCGTAGCCGGGTAGCGCGGGCAGGTGGTATGCGTCAGCGGTGGCGAGCACGACCTGCGACTCGGCCTCGCTGAACGTGCGCAGCCCCACCCGGTAGGACAGGTAGGTGTCGAGGCCGCGCAGCTTGCCGGCCTCCACGCGCTGGCTGGACAGCAGAAGATGCACCCCGATCGACCGGCCGATGCGACCGATCTGCAAGAAGAGGTCCACGAACTCCGGCTCGGCGGTGAGCAACTCGCCGAACTCGTCGATGACCACGAACAGGTGCGGCATCGCGGGCAACTCCGGCCGCTCGGTGGCCCGCAGCCGCCGGTAGGCGGTGATCGACGCCAGCGACCCGGCGTCCTTGAGCATCCGTTGACGCCGCACGACCTCCCCGGCGATCGACGCCCGGGCCCGGGTGGTGAGCTGCGCGTCATCGGCGAGGTTGTCGATGAGCCCGGCCAGGTGCGGCAGCGGCGCGAGCGGGGCGAACGCGGCCCCGCCCTTGTAGTCGACGAGGATCATCGCCAGGTCCTCGGGCGGGTGGGTCAACGCCAGGGCGAGCAGCAGCGTGCGGAGCATCTCCGACTTGCCCGACCCGGTCGCGCCCACGCAAATGCCGTGCGGGCCCATTCCCAGTTGGGCGGACTCCTTGAGGTCGAGGTGCACGGGCGCCCCGGAGTCGTCCCACCCGAACGGCGCCCGCAGGAAGTCGACCTGCTCGCGTGGCGCCCACGATGTGCCCAGGTCGAGCCCGGCAGGCCCGTCGATGCCCAGCAAGTCGTGCACCGACGGGGTCCGGTCGTCCTCCTCGTCGGGCGCGCTGATCTGCGCGGTGCGCAACGCGGCCAGGGAGCGGGCGAGGGCGGAGAAGACCGCGGCGCTGAGCCCGTCTGGGGCGATCCGCTGCTCCGTCGCAGCCGACGTGCCCGGCGCGGTGACGAGCAGGGCCCCGTCGTCGTCGAGCACGATCCGCACATCGACGTCGTCGGGCTCGTCGAGCCGGTCGTCGAGCAGGTGCACGACCCCCACGCCCAAGGCTCGGGCGTCGCCACCGGGCACTGGGAGCCGCTGGGCGCGCCGCCCGTGGTCGTCGCTCACCACGAGGAGCCGGGAGGCGGGCGCGGCGAGCCCTCCGGCGCGCCCGGCGGCGCGTGCGTGGGCGAGCCGGTTCCCGAGTGTGCGCGACAGGAGCGGGGCGAGTTCGTGCAGGTCGGGCGCGACCCGCCGGGCCGGGACGGGGCCGTCGAACAGGTCCGGGTCGAGCACGTGCGGCAACAGGTCCAGGCCGTCCCAGTCCGCCGCGCGCTCAGCGGCGAAGGCGCCGGCGAGCTGCAGGTCGTCGGGGGTGTGGGAGCAGGCGAGTTGCGCGAGCGCGGCGCGCAGGAGCGGGACGGTGCGGGCCCTGTCCCCGATGACGGCCACGACGCCCGCGCCGCGCAGGTCCACCGCCACGGGCATCGCCTCGACGCACGAGTACTGGTCGATGACCAGTTCGACCTCGGCCGCCATGTGTGGGTCGTGCGGCGTCACCGGGGACTCCGGAGCCGGCGCCGTGAGGTCGAACCACGGCACCGCCCCCGCGCCGACGCGCACCACGAGGAAGTCGTCGTCACGCCGCCGTCGCTCCCACACCCGCGCCGGGTCGCGCACCACGTCGCCGAGCGACGCCGGGTCGGGGTGCAAGGTCAACGCGTGCGTGCGTGCGGCCGCGGCCTCGCTGGACAGCTCGCCGCGCACCCGCTCGAGGTAGTCGAGGTACGCCTCGCGGCGGGAGCGGGCCGTGCGGGCCGCGCGCCCACGGGCGGTCAGGGCGAATCCGACACCGCCGATGATCGCGACCACGAACACGAGCGCGGCGACCACCAGGAACAACGGCTGGCCGTTGCGCAGGACGACCATCATCACGACCGAGGACATCGCCCCGATGACCGGCAGCAGGAACTGCAACGGGGTGCGTGAGCCCTGGTCGTCCTCGAGGGGCGGCGGGGCGGCGAGGGCGCGTGGCTCTGGCCGGGCCAGCGGCGTCGTGGAGCGCGTGGGGCGGTGCACCACGGTGATGGTCACGAGGGCGCCCCCTGTCGTGACAGCGGCGCGCGCTCGGACAGCGCCGCTGCGGGGACGCCCCCACCGGCCGCGTTGCTCGGAGCCGCGGCACTGAGCACGGTCGCGGCGAGTCGCAGCGCCGCGAGCGTCGTCGCCGGACGCAGGTCGCGCCTGGGCGCAGGCTCCGCGGCGCCGTGCGCGCGGTCATGCGGGACGAGCACCGTTGGCACGGCTGACAGGCGAGCGGCGGTGCGACACCACGCCGGGGCCCGTCCACCGGCCGCGTTCACCGCGAGCACCGCGGGAACCCCCGCGCCCATGAAGGCGGAGGCCAGGTCGACGGCGTGCTGCCACGCGGACCTTTCGGCGTGGGTGACGACACACACCACCGAGGCGGACGCGGCGACCGGTCCGGAACGGGCTGGTGTGCGGGCCCCGTGGTCGGTGACGACGACGTCGAAGAACCGCCCGGCGGGGCCGACGCCCAGCCACCACCGCGCGTCGGGCGCCGTCGCGCCGTCCTCGGCCAGGTCGAGGCAGTACAGGCCTGCCGAGGTGCGGGTCAGGCCCGCCGTCGCCTGCGCGCTCGACCGGGCCGCGCGCCGGGCGGCGTGCTGCTCCGCCGTCGACGCCGCAGGCTGCGCGCACCCGCCGTGCCAGAGCAGCGACCGGCCCCCCGCGGAGGCATTGACGGCCAGCACGCGCCCGCCGCGCCGGGCGGCGAGGGTGGCTGCCAGGATTCCGGCGACCACCGAGCAGCCCGAGCCTCCGGCCGTCGCGACGACCCCCACCCGCGTCGACAGGGGCAGAGGGGCGCGGGCGGCGGCGTCGAGGGCGACCAGCTCATCGGCGCGTTCCGGCGCGGAGGCGGCCACGAGGTGCTTGAGGGCGCCGGCGAGCGCGCCCATCAGAACGTCCCGAGCAGGTCGGAGAACACACCGAGTTGGGCGAGCAGCAGCGGGACCGTCGCGACGACGCCGAGCAACTCCACGACCGACGCGACCCGTCGGGCCTGCGCCCGGACCGGGCCTGAGGGGCGAATGGTCACGGCGAGCACGGCCACGAGCACTGCGCCCCCGGCGGCCCCCGCCACGAGCAGGGGCGCGTCCTGCATCCGCGTGATGGCCCACCCCAGCCCGATCGCCGTGGCGGACGCCCACACGGCCAGGCGCTGGGGCGCCAAGGGCAGCACCCGCGCCCGCAACGCCACCAGTGCCGCGACGACTCCGCCGAGCAAGGCCGAGAGCGCGCCGTCCTGCACGACGAGCGCCCACCCCGTGACCGCCGCCACCCCGCACACCGAGATCGTGGACGACGTCAGCGCCCGATAGGTGTCCTGCACCGCGAGCACGACCCGGTCCCGCGCCGGGCGGTCCCCACTGACAGCCCGGTCGTCCAGGCCGTTGAGCCCGCTGACCGTCATCGCCACCCCCGGCAGCAGCCCCAGCACCAGCACGCATCCCACAGCGATCGACCCGACGGCGCCGGGAACCCCGATGAGCGGGGCGAGCGCGAGCGCGGCGCCGGCGAGCAGCGCACCGAGCAGCGCGCCGATCGCGACGGGGACGCGGCGCAGCCCCGCTCCGGCGACGACTGCGACGATCAAGCCCGCGCCCAGCACGCCGACGAGCACCGCGGCGCCGGGCACGGCGACATCGAGCCGGCCGGCCATCGAGGGGGCCACCGCGACCCAAGCCCCCGCAGCCGCCGCGCCCAGAGCCGTGCCCGGCTGTGCGCGCACCCTCCCGATTGCAGCAGCGAGCACAGCGGCGCCGGCCACGATCGCGATCAGCACGGCGGCGTCGATCGGCGAGGCGACCGCGGCCCGCGCGGCGAGCCATCCGGCGGCTCCCGCGAGCATGGTCGCCAGAGCGAGCGACCACTGCGGCTGCCACCGGTCGCCGCGCTCGGCCAACTGCGCGGCGACGAGGTCGGTGACGTCGGCAACCTCGGGAGGCGGCGGCGCCTGGTCGACGCGCACCAGGCGGAGCAGGGAGCCCTGCATGACGTCCTGCTCGGCGAGGCTGCGCCCAGGGTCGACCTGCTCCCCGAGCAGGGTGACGAGTGTGACCGGACGCGCCCCGGCAGCCCGTTCCTCGCCCAACAGGTCGAGCAGGGGCGGCAGCAGCCCGGCGACCGGCTCGTCGTCGGGCAGCACGACCTGCGCCCTGCGCGCCGTGCCGTGCACCGTCAGCCGGGTCCAACCGCTCACTCGTCCTCCTCCACGACACGCATCGTCGACTGGTCGACCGTCACCCCGGTCGCCGGGTCGGTCAGCAGCCCGCTGGCCGGGTCGACGAACCATCCGGTGCGCGGGTCGACCAGCCGCCCCTCGGGGTTGCGCACGTACCCCGTGTCCTCGTCCACCTCGAACCCGGTGCGCGGGTCCACCAACCGGCCGGTGCGCGTCTCCCGGAGGAACCCGGTCTCGGGGTCGGACACGAGCTCGTCGGTCTCCGGCAGCGGGTTGGCCGCCATCGCCGCCGCGAGCGACGCGACCGCCTGGTCCTGGCGGCGCTCGTCGAGGAGGTCGACGACGAAGGAGAATGCCAGGCAGCCCACGCAGGCCACGGCCGCCAGGACGACCGACCCGACGAATTTGCGGCCGTTCGTCGGCGCCTTGCGGCGGGCGTCCAACGCGCCGAACAGCACGGCGGAGGCGACCCGCTCTCGGTGGGTGCGCGTCGACTCCAGGAGCACTTGGTCCCGGTCGATCATGGCGTCGACACCTCGCTCGGGCCGCGCACGACCAGCACACGATCGCCGACGACCACGCACGCCCCGACGGGGACCACGACGGCGACCGAGGCCTGCACCCGGGTCAGGGGGCCGCCCGGCACGGCCACGGAGGTGCCGTTGGCGGATCCCAGATCCGTCACCTGGGCCCCGTCGGGGTGCGGGGCGACGACGATGTGGTTGCGGGACAACGTGCGGCTGAGGTCGGTCAGGGCGAAGACGGCCGCCGCGCCACTCGGGTCGCTCGGGCGGCGGCCGAGGATCGTCGGTTTGGTGACCTCGAGCCGGCGGCCGTCGTCGAGGACGAGCACCAGCGGGGCGCCGTGGGCGCCATGAGCCGACTGCGGGGCCCACGGGTCCAGCCGAGCGGACGGCACGGCGAGCGCTGCGCCCGCCAGGATCCGCAACGGGTCCGGGCCGCTGCGCACATCCGCGGTCACCAGCCGCGCCCCCAGCAATTGCCGCGCCGTCGAGGGAATCCCTGTCACCCGATCGACTGAGCGCAGTCCCAGCAGCATGTGCGCCGGGGTCCGACCGGACCGCATCAGGCAGACGGCGATTCCAGCGGCGGCGGCGGGCGCGGCCACGGCGGCCACCCATGGCGCCGTCAGCGCGCCGATGAGCGCTGCCAGCAGCAGCACGCCGAGCCCGTCCAGCGCAGGCCACGCCCGGCTGGCCCCGGTCGCGGGCACGACCGTCCCGGTGACCGCGGACGTCCGGGTCCCGCCGGAGCGGCGCACCACCCCGGGCAGATCCTCGGCGGGCGTGAACGCCCGGATGGCTTGGCTCATGAGCAGTGCCGACTCGGCGGGCCGACGAGGCTCCGGACGATCGCCGAGCCGGTGCTGAGGGTGATCGAGCCCACGGCGGTGAACTGCGTGAACGTCGCCATGTGCTGCCCTCCGTCGTCTCGGTCCGCCAGACCGTACCGCGTGGTGGGCGCCGTTCCGCCGGGGTTTCCACAGGGGTGGCTTCACCCTGGTCACAAGAGGTGCTAACACCTACGATCGCGGTCAATCACGACATCAACGGCGGCCGCCGCATGGCCGGGAAAGCAGGGGCTCGTGAAGTTCGCCATGGAGGCTGACGCGCTGCAGGTGCTCGGCCGCAAGACCGCGACGGAGTCCGACGACCTCGCCCAACTGGTCCGGAACCTGATGGACGCCGCCGAGCCGCTCGAGGGCACGTTCAACGGCGCCGCGAAGGCCGCGTTCAACAACTTCAAGGCCCGCACCGAGGACGTCGCGTCGACCCTGTCGAACGCCCTCGTCGGGATCACCGAGTCCATCGCCGGTCAGAACCTCGCGTTCGTGACCGCCGCCGACGAGGGCGCCGACGCGCACCACGCGGCCGAGGGCGCGGCGGACTTCGCCGGCGCCGACACCTCGAAGTTCGCCCCCCGCGGCTGAGGAAAGGACTCCACATGTCGAGCAACCAGCTGGACCGCAACGACTACGACATCAACTCCTCGCAGGCCGCCCAGGCGAACTTCGAGCGCGCCGCCTCCGCGCTCGAGGCCGCGCTGACCCGCCGCGACCAGGACGTCAAGGCGGCGATGGCGGTGTACCTGGCCGACGGCGTCTCCGACCGGTACGCCGCGATGGAGTCGCAGTGGAACGCCGCGGGAGCCGAGGTGCGCGGCATCATCACCGCGATCCGCAACTCCCTGGCGGACAACGACGAGGTCGCGCGCCGGAGCCTGCAGCGCGCCGCGTCCTACATCCCAGGCTGAGCATGCACGTCGTCCACCCGGTCGCCGACGAGTGGACCGAGGACTACCAGCTGTGGTCGGCGTCGTCCCGCCACGTGACGCTGTCCGCCCCGTTGGCGACGTTCCTCGAGGCCACGACAGAAGACGGGCTCCGACCCGTCCTCGTCACCCGCGCCGACGCGTCGCTCAGCCCGCTGCTCTCCCTCGCCCTGCGGCGCGCCGGTGGGCATTGGGCGGTGTGGGCTGACAACGGGGGATTCGACGGGTTGTCGGGGTATCGCATCGAGTCATTCGAGGACCTATGGCAGCGGTCCGGCACTAACCGCGACCGGCTGCCCGGATTCGAGCGGCCTACCGCCGATGGAGTCGGCGTGCTCATGTTCGACGTGCACGCCCACTCCCGTGCGGCCGCGTCGACAACCGTCGGGGCCTTGGCCGAGGCCGCCGTCACAGGGCTCGGCGGGACGGGCCTGAGCCTGTGGGGCCCATGGGAGCCGCTGCTCGAGCCCTGGGACGTCGCAGCGGTGACCGCCGCCGCGCGCTCGCAGATGCCCGTCACGGCAGCCCTGCACGGATGGGGGCCGGACGGGCAGTTCGTGGACGTCCTGGCGGCGCGGACCCGCCACGGCGTGCTGGAGCAGGCCAAGGGCGGCGTCGTGCTCGGCGCGTACCCCCGCCAGCTCGCCGACCCGATCGCCCGGGCGTCACATGCGCTCGCCCAGATCGCCGAACGGTTCCGGCCCACGATCGGGTTCTGCTCGCTGGCCCACTTCGACGCCGGGCCGGTGCAGCGCCCCACCGCGAAGGCCCCGGAGGCACCGCTCGCGGTGCTCATCGGCCCACGAGGCGTCTACGACCTGCGGCTCGACATCGACGCCCTCGTGCAACGGCATGACGTCTCGGTCCTCGGGCCGGGAAAGGCCCCGGCCGTGCTCGTGCGGTTCTCCGACCCGGACATCGGGCTGTGGGCCCAGCTCATGGCCTTCGCCTACGACATCGGCCCGGAGCGGATCGCCGCCGCAACCGGGCTCGGGGAGGGGATCTGATGCCGACCGAGCTGGTGCTGCTGTCCGACGTGGCGCCCACCGCGCACGCCATCGGAGTCGCCGCCGCACAGGAGCACCCACTGGGGACGTACATCGACTACCACAACGGTCTGGTCCGGCAGATCGTCGACGGCGACGGGCGCGCGCTGCTGTCGGTGTACCCGTCCCGGCCCGTGCTCGACCCGACCCAGGCCGCCCAGTGTGTGGCCGACCCGCCCGCCAGCTTCGCGCTGTGGACCGACATGGCCATCCCGTTCGGCGACCCCACCGACGGACGCGCGCTGGCCGAGGCCATCGCCGTCGCCGTCGGCGGCGTCGTCACCGACCGCATCTGACCAAGGGGAACCGTGACCAGCTGGAGCATCCGACCGGCCGACGTGCAGGCGGTCCTGAACGAGGTGCAGGCCACCGCCACGGAGCTCGGCGAGCAGCTGCCGGAGGCGAAGTTCCAGTCCGTCCTCGACGGGCTGGGCTGGGCTGGGCCCCTGACCGGCGATGTGCCCGCAGCGGTCAACGCGATGCTGGGCGACCAGATGGGCCAACTGACCACCATCTCGAACCGCATCAACGCCGGGACCCTGGGGGTGGCGAACGCGGTCATCGCGTACAACAACGGCCAAGAGGACATGGCCGGGGCGTACCAGGCGGAGCTGACCCGGGCCGCTGAGACCGGCGACTTCACCTACTTCGCCCAGCACGGGCACCAGGGCTGAGGCGACGATGGCCAACGCGACCTCCAGTGCGGGCCTCATCAACCCCGCTGCGTTCCCGGCCAAGTCCGCCGACCTCGACATCGCCGTTATCGGCGACTCGGCGCGGGCATTGCGTTCGATGGGGCAGGCGGTGGAGGAGAGGACCACCACGGTCAAGATCATTTGGGACCGGCTCACCGGTTGCTACCAGGCTCCCGAGCAGGAGCAGGTGTACACGGTCATGGCGCCGGCGGTGACGTCCGCACAGCAGGTGAACTCCCGCTTCGGAAAAGCCGCCACGCACATCGACACCTATGCCGGAGCCCTCGAGGCGATCAAGCCGCGTCTGGCCGACCTGGAGCGCCGCGCCAGCGCGTTCCGGGCGAAAGTGGTCAACGGCGTGTGGGTGGACGCGGCCGAGTCCGCGAATGCCAGCCTCGGGGACCAGCTGTCCTCGACCTTCGACTTCGTGATCTTCGTCGAGAAGCGCAGGGTCAAGGTGTCCTGGACCGAGGACGGGGACTCCGTCGCGCGCAACACCGCTCTCCTCGAGGAGTACGCGCGGATCCTCGCCGACATCTCCACCGCCGCCACCACCTGCGCCCGGTCGATCAACGCTCTGATGGCCGGTGTGCACATCGTGCCGGTCGAGGCCATCCCCGCTGCCGCGTTCACCTCCGCCGACGCGCAGATGCCATGGGGGTCGCCGGTGGTGGAGGACCGCAACTGCCTGGAGTCGGTGGGGCACGGCGCTCACACGTTCGGCTCGGAGTTCTTCGAGGGCATTGGGATGCTCGTTTTCGGGTACAACCCCGAGACCGAGGACTGGTGGACCCGCGCCGGGTACGGGCAGGCCTGGAGTGGGCTGGGGGACTTGGTCGGGTCGCTCGCGGTCCTCGGGTCGCCGGTCGGGTTGGTCGCGGGGGTCAAGGCGGCGAACGGCAACCTCGACGACACCTGAATGATGTGGATGTACGAGCGCGCCATCACGGTACGCAACGCCGGCGGCTCCCTGGTCGGGTGGGACCCGGCCGCTGAGGACGGCTGGCACCGGTGGAAGGAAGACGGCATAGCGGCCGGCACCGCTGTGACGTTGAACGTGGGCACGTTTTTCATTCCCGTCGCCGGGCAGATCAGCGCCGGACTCAAAGCGGGCTCCATCGGCGCCCGGGTCGCACGCATCGCCGGCGTCGGAGCCGAGCTCGCCGTGCAGGGCGGGTCCTGGGCCGTACGCGGGAGCGTCAAGCTCGTCACCGGCCTACGCACGGCGGTCGCCCGGTTCGACCTCGACGGCCTCGTGACCACGACGCGCGCCGGGCAGGTCGTCGACGCAGGCGCCGGGATCCGCCGCCTCAATCCCGGTGGGCTCGTTAACGCCATGACTGACGCCCCACACGCTGCCCCGGGCGCGGCGGCTCACACGCCCGTGCATGAGGCGCTGTTCGGCCGCGACACCATGCCCGACCTCGGTACCGGCACGCCGACCGCGCCGGACGGTCGCCTTCCGGTGCACGACCTGCACCCAGGGGGACCCGCACAGGCCGCGCCGCGTTTCTCGCCGCCCGTATCCGAGAGCCCGCAGGCACCAGCGCGTGATAACGGGCATCCTGCCGGGCCGTCTGATGTGACTGCTGGCATCGGTGGCTCACGCCTCGACGTGCCACCTGACGTGTCGACTCCCGCCCACCGCGCACTGGAACAGCTCACGCACAACGGCGCTGAACGCGGACCGGGGTGGCGTCACAACACAGAAGTGGCTGTCGATCCACACTACGGCCATCGACCGGCCCTCGCGGGTGACGATCTGCCCTCCTACGCCAAGCCGCCAATGGAGGTCTCCGAGGACGTGGCTGCCGTAGGCGGCGCGGTCGACCAAGCCTGGGGCCGCGACGCCGTCGACGACCATCCGCTGACCCGCAGCGAATGGGTCGAGCGCTACGTGGACGAGACGGGGCATATTCGAAGGCCCCTGAATGATGGAGCGGTTCCTGGCACCAAGTTCATCTTCGACGACCCGACCGTGTTCGCCGAGATGTTCGGGACCGAACTCGACCGGATCGGCGAACCCCGAGGCTTCTTCCTGGGCATTCCACCAGGCACCCCTTGGGCGCAGCGTTCCTTGACTCCTGACACCCTAGGCAGCCGCGTCTTCCAGTACTTCTTTGACGCCGCTGCGGCTTCACGCGAAGGCGTCGAAATTCAGGTGTCGCAGGTCGCTAGAGCTTTCGGTCAGCCCGGCGGTGGCATCCAGGTACAATTCCTGCTGGATGGCGTCGGGGTGCCAGTGAACGACATGTTGACTAGAGGAGTGTTGGCGTGATCGATATCGACGAGCGATTGAAGACGCTACTAGAGGAGGGCGGGGATCGGTACAGAATTGAAGACGGCGCGCCATTCTGGGGAGACTCTGAGGCCGGGCGTGTTGTGACCGAGAACGGCGGTGTCTTTGACGTTTCATCTTGGTCCAGGGGGCGCACGTACCCGCCAGAATTGACTGGAGCGACTTCTCGCATAGCGCAGGTTTACTTGGCGATCTCGCTTGGCAATGACTGGCGTAGTGTGCACGACATGCGCTTCCTCAGGATCAGCACTTCTGATACGGGACTGCCCCCTGGGTTCGAGGTGATAGAGGAATCGGGGCGTCGTCGAGTTGGGCTCCGCATTCATGGCGATCCGGAAATATTGCTGGGCGAGTTATTTGATAGAAGAAAAGCGATCGAGCTGGCGTGTGCCCTGGTGGTTCCGTTTGATGAGCTCATTGCTTCGTTCCGGCACCCTGACGGGCTGCCAGCCTTTCCTCAGGGAGAATCCGTCTAGTATGGACGTCAACGGAAACCTCCGAAGGCCCCTCAATGAGGGGGGCAGTCCCCGGCACGAAGATCGTCTTCGAAGACCCGACCTTGTTCGCCGAGATGTTCGGGACCGAACTCGACCGGGTTGGCGAACCCGGCGGATCGTTCTTGGGTGTTCCTCCAGGGACCCCTTGGGCGCAGCGGTCGTTAACCCCTGACACCCTAGGTAGCGCTGTCCACCAGTACACCCTCGACGCCACTGCATCCGCGCGTCATGGCGTAACAATTCAGGTGTCGCAAGTCGCCGAGGCCTTTGCTCAGCCCGGTGGCGGCATCCAGGTGCAGTTCCTGCAGCATGGTGGCAGGGTTTCAGTGAGTGAAATGTCCGGAACTCGGGGTGCTGTCGTGATTGATCTCGACGAAAGTCTGAAGTCGCTGCTGGAAGAGGGAGGGGATAGATATAGAACTGTAGACGGGGCGCCGTTCTGGGGCAGCTCTGAGGCCGGGTATGTTCTCACTGATAACGGTGCTCTCTTTGACGTTTCGTACTGGTCCAGAGGTCGTACGAAAGCACCCGAACTAGTTGGAGCCGCTTCGCTCGTAGTGCAGGTCTACCTGACGATCTCGCTTGGCAATGACTGGCGCAGTGTTCATGGCATGCGTTTACTCAGGATCAGCACGCCTGATGCGATTCTGCCACCCGGTTTCGAGGTGCGGGAAGTACCAGAGAGCGGCCGAGTCGAACTCCGCATTCTTCGCGATCCGGAAATAGTGCTGGGCGAGTTGCGTGACAGAAGAAAAGCGATTGGTCTTGCGCGCGCGCTGGCAGTTCCGTTCGACAGCCTCATCGCGTCATACCGGCACCCCGACGGATTGCCGGCATTTCCCCACGGGTGAGACTCCGCTTGATATTCCGTGATCGAATGGGGACCCGGGTGTTTCTCGCACCCGCTAGCATGCTCCGCCGAATTGCGCGGGTGCAGGCTTCGCTGACACACGCCCTGCGCCCGACACGTCAACACCGCCTTCCGCGCATGGGAAGTACTCGCGCACAACGGCGCTGAATGTGGACTGGGATGGCGTCGTGGAGTCGAAGAGCCGATCAATCTCCAGTTCGGGCATCGATCGCTCCCCGCAGGCGTCGACTTGCCCTCCTATGCGGAGCTGCCCGCACAGGCCTCTGAGGGGGCGCCGTCGGCGGCGCCACTGACCAGGCCTGGGGGGTCGATGCCGTCGACGAGCATCCGCTGACTCGCAGCGAGTGGATCGAACGCTATATAGACGTCAACGGAGAGCTCCGAAGGCCTCTCAATGAGGGGGCAGTCCCTGGCACGAAGATCGTCTTCGAAGACCCGACCTTGTTCGCCGATATGTTCGGGACCGAACTAGACCGAGTCGGCGAACCCCACGGCTTCTTCCTGGGGATTCCTCCAGAGACCCCTTGGGCGCAGCGCTCCTTGACGCCTGACACCCTAGGTAGCGACGTCTACCAGTACACCTTCGACGCCGTTGCGGCCGCGCGCGAAGGCGTGGAAATCCAGGTGTCGCACGTTGCCAAGGCCTTCGGTCAACCCGGTGGCGGGATCCAGGTACAATTCCTGGAGAATGGCGTCGGGGTGCGAGTGAATGAAATGTTGAGACGAGGGGTGCTGACTTGATTGACATTGACGAACGCTTGAAGTTGCTATTAGAGGAAGGGAGGGACAGGTACCGGACTGTGAACGGCTCACCATTCTGGGGTGACTCTGAGGCCGGGTGTGTTATCACCGAGAAGGGCGCGCTGTTTGACGTTTCTCCTTGGTCGAGGGGTCGCACGCTCCCACCTGAACTAACTGGAGCCACTTCGCACATAGTGCAGGTCTACTTGACAATCACGCTCGGCAACGACTGGCGCGCTATACACGGCATGCGATTTCTCAGGATTAGCACTCCTGATACAGGGCTTCCACCTGGCTTCGAGGTGCTGGAGGAACCCGGGCGCCGGCGAGTCGGACTCCGCATCCATTGCGATCCGGAAATACTGCTGGGCGAGTTGTTTGACAAAAGAATGGCGATTGATCTAGCACGCGCTCTTGTGGTTCCGTTCGACCGCCTCATTGCCTCATACCGGCACCCCGACGGATTGCCGGCCTTCCCCCAGGGGTGACCGCCCGCCCGGTATCCGTACGGCGATGCGCCTGGCGGTCGTGTCGCCTGCATCAATTCCGACCCAGCTGTTCGACTCGGCAACCTGTTCAGCAGACGTAAGACGCTCGAGATGGCGTATGGGCGGCTTTCGGGCTTCCCGAGTGCTCAGGCGCGAACCTTCGAGCCGTTAAGGTCTATCTCTCCCTAGCGTTTGGGGACGACTGGCGTCAGAGGCAAGGGTGAGCTTCCTGTCGGGGATGAATTTGACATCAAGAATGGGGTGCTCGCAACAGGTGATTGGATTAGATCCACGGCTAGTTGAGATCATGCAAGCAGCGGGCGCCCATTACCGGGCGATGAGTGAGGGCGACTATTGGGGAGCTGTCGATGCCGGTCTCGTGATCTCAGAGCGAGACGGCACGTTCGAGATCAACTCGTGGGAACGTGGCGCGTTTGACGGGCTAAGGCTCAGAGGAGCGACGCTTTCGGTCGTCGAGACGTTCTTGACGATGTGGTACGGCGACTCTTGGCGGATGCAACAGAACTGGGATGTCTTGAGGATCGCGGGAAGCGCAAAGGATCTCCCCCCGGGATTCGAGGTGTCTCAAGGGCCACACGGTTCGGGCATTCTGACGATCCACAGCGTTTCGCCCGTTCGCGTGGATAACTTGCTTCATACCCGGACTGCGATCGGGTTGGCCCGCGCGTTGTCGGTTTCTTTAGGTGATCTGATTGCGTCCTATCGAGACCCAAATGGTCTGCCCGCCTTCCCGCAGGGTCGATCCCAAGATGTATAGAGGAGATCTCGACCCGCGGAGCCGATAACTTCAAAGCGAGCCTGAATCCGTCGCGCTATACGTATGAGCGCGCCGCCAGCGCGCTGGATGAGAGGATGGTCAGTGACAATGCATGTAGTTTCAGTTCTGAAGCGTCTCTCGGGGGCTCCCCTTGGGTGACCTGGACCCGTGGGGTGACGACGTCACCACAAGGGCTCCCTTGGGCCGAGCGGGCTGGGTCGCTCGCTATGTGGATCGTCACGGGAATCTGAGGTGGCCCGGAAACGGTGGCGCTATGCCGGGGACCAAGTTTGTCTTCACAGACGTCGCGGTGTTCGTTGAGGCATTCTCGGCAGGGCTGGCAGTTCCTGAGGATCTCCTCGCCTGATGATTCGGCGCCTCCCGGGTTCGACGTCCTGGAAGAGCCGGATTTCTCTGCGGATCTCGCGATCCACGGCGACCCGCCGGTCCGACTCGGCGACCTGCTCAACAGGCGTAAAGCGCTGGAGATGGCGAATGCGCTATCCGTTCCCTTCGATGATCTCGTCGCCTCCTTTCGGGATCCGCACGGCTCGCCTGCCTTCCCTCAGAACTGATCCATCGGCTGCGGTTCGGCGGCGTCGGTCCCAAGACGAGGCATGAACGTGGTGACGAGGTGGGAGAGTGTCCGGCATGAACCTCCTGCGCTCCGCGAACGCGGTCCCGGTCTTCGTCGCGGGCATCGGCAACTCGGGCGCCGACCACTGGCAGGCTCGGTGGCACGCCGAGCTGCCGCACGGGGTCTGGGTGGAGCACTCGTCGTGGGACGCACCCGTGCGCGACGTCTGGGTGCGGGAGCTCGACGAGACCCTCAGAGGCGTCGACGGCCCAAGGTGCTGGTGGCGCATAGCCTCGGATGCGCACTCGTCACCGAGTGGGCGGCGCAGCACAAGGACGAGGGTGTGGTGGGGGCTCTGCTCGTAGCAATACCCGACGTGCGCAGCCCCGTCTTCCCCGGTGAGGCGATCGGATTCGACACGCCGGAGCCCCAAGAGCTGCCGTACCGGACGGTGCTGGTCGCCAGTTAGGACGACCCTTACGGCTCGTTCGCGCACGCCGAAGGCGCGGCGGCCACGTTCGGCGCGGAGCTGGTGGACGTCGGGGCACTGGGCCACATCAACTCGCTTTCCGGCATTGGCTGCTGGCCGCAGGGAAGGGCTCTGCTCGATGCGTTGCTGACGCCGACCCCATGACGTGAAGCCCGCAAGGGGCGCTACCTGCCCGACATCCTGACTAGTCACTCCCCACAGCGAGCCGGGCGTGACCCCAGGGTGGCGCCATGGCCCCCTGCGCCTGGCCGATCGTCACTTGACCGGGACGAGGCGCGCACGACGAGCGTCGGCTCGGCGATGTCGCGCTGCGGCGCCTCGCCGCCGAGCATCGACAAGACGTGCCGCATCGCGGTGCGTCCCATCCACTCGCGCGGCTGGTCGACGCTGGACAGGCCCGGACGCATGAGCTCCGCGAGTTCGGTGTTGTCGTATCCGACCACGGCGAGGTCGCCGGGGACGTCGATGCCCTCGTCCGCGGCGCGCGCGAGCAGGCTGACAGCGAGCCGGTCGTTCGCGGTGAAGACCGCGGTCGGTCCGGCGGGGGAGCGGACCGCGTCGACCAGACGCCGGATGCCGTCGTCGCGCTCGTCGAATTCGAGGCCTGTCGCCCCGGACGTGGCCCGGTAGGAGTCGCGTCGTGCGACTGCGGCGGGGCGGTCTGAGGCGTACAGGTACGCGATGCGCGTGTGGCCGGCGGAGAGCAGGTGCTCGACTGCCAGGCGGGCGCCTGTCTCGTCGTCGTTCGAGATCCACCCGGCGGTGTCGGGGACGGTGGCGGGCCGGCCGACGACGACGAGTGGGAGCCGCCCGGCGACGTCGGCGAGGTCGCGCTCGCCAAGGCGGGCGGTCACCGCGATCACCGCGTCCACGCCCAGCCCGACGAGGTCGGCGAGCCGTGCCCGCAGGATGCCCGGGTCGTTGCGTCCGTGGCTGAGGATGACGCCGTATCCGGCCTCGGCGGCGGCGTCCTCGATGCCGTTGACGATGTCGGTGTGGTACGCGTTCCGCAGGTCGGTCAGCAGCACGCCGACCAGGTTGCTGCGGCCGCTCGCCAGGCGTTGCGCCCAGCCGTTCGTGCGGTACCCGAGTCGGGCGGCGGCCTGCTCGACCAGCCGTCGGCTGTCGGCGCTGACCCCGGCGTCACCCCGCAACGCGGCTGAGACCAGCGACTTCGACACCCCGGCGGCGTGGGCGACGTCGATGATCGTGGGGCGGTGTGGGCGGGGCATCGAGATGTTCCTATCACGCGCTCGCGCGCGCGACCCTGGCGGCCAGGACCGCGTCTGGAACGTTCCAGTTCCGTTCACCTGCCGGTGGCCTTCGCGACATCGGCGGTCCCTAGCGTCTGTGCCCGTGACCTCCCTCGACGCGCATGCGACCAGCATCCGGAACGTTCCAGACGCGCTCCTCCTCGACTTCGGAGGGGTGGTGTTCCAGACGACCAAGGTTCCCGACGGGCGCCGACGTCTCGCCGAGGCCATCGGCGCCCGCCTGGCACGTGCCGTGCTCCCCGTGGACGTGGACGCGCTGCACGACTCGGTCAACGCGGGGCTCACGGCCCTCAAGCACTGGAAGCACGCGCAGAGCCGGCGTCGGGCGCCGCTGGAGCTGGCGCCCCGGGAGATCGTCGGGGACTTCCTCGCGTCCGATCTGCCGGCCAGCGCGCGTGCCCTGCTGATCGCCGAGGCGTCGGACGTCCTGCTGGACGTCACCACCATCCTGTCCGAGCACCACCTGCGCCCCGGCATCATGCGGCTGCTCGACCTCGCCGATGCTCACGGCATCCCGGTCGGGATCGTGTCGAACGCCCACTCCGGACGCTCGCACCGCCAGGTGCTCGCCGCGCATGGACTGCAGGACAGGTTCGCCGTGCAGTGCTACTCCGACGAGGTCGGGCTGCGGAAACCGCATCCGGGGATCATCCACCTGGCCGCTGCGGCGCTGGGCACGACCGCCGACCGCTCCTGGTACGTGGGTGACACCCAGGACCGTGACGTGGTCGCCGGCAGGCGGGCCGGTGTCGGGGCGGTCCTCCTCACGCGCAGCCAGCACACCGACTCGCCTCCGTTCCTGGTCGCGGAGCGCGCCGACGCCACGTTCGACACGCCCGAGGGCCTTGCCGACGCGCTCGGCGCCGCGATCCTGGCGGGTGAGCGGCCTCGTCCACGGCCGGCCACCGGGGATGGCACGGGCGGGTCACGCCCGGCGCTGCTGATCGACCACGGCGGTGTCATCTCCGACTCGCAGGACGATCCAGCTGCGATGCGGGAGTTCGCCGCGTGGCTGGCGGGCCTGCTGCGGGACACGGACGCCGACGCCGTGCTCGACCTGGTCGCATGCGCACGCGCGGTGCACCGCGCGTGGAAGGCCGAGGCCGTCGAGCGGTTCGCGGCCGGTTCCGGCTCGCTGCCCGAGGTGGACCCCGTCGTGTTCTGGCGCGACTGGTTCGGCGCCTCGCTGGATGCGCGCCAGCAGGCGGTGCTGGCGGCCGAGGCGCACGACATCATGGCGCGCTTCGGGCGCGCGAAGTCGCGCCGGGTGCTGCGCCTCGGGGTGCGGGACCTCCTGGAGTCGTGCCGCGACCAGCGGATGCCGGTCGTCGTCGTGTCGAACACGATCAGCGGGCGCGCGGTCCGTGCCGAGTGCGCGGATCACGGGCTGGGCCACCTGATCGGGGCGTACGTCTGCTCCGACGAGGTCGGAGTGCGCAAGCCCGACGTGACGATCGTGCGTGAAGCGCTGCGCATCGCCGACGCGGACCCGTGGCGCTCCTGGTTCCTCGGTGACAAGCCCCAGAACGACGCCGCGGCCGCCCTGGCCGCGGGGATCGCGCACCGCGTCCTCGTCCGCGGCGGATCGACCGACGATGCCGACCTCGACGCGGCGGTCGCGACCGGTCTGGCGACCGCCGTCGTGGACACCCCCGGCGACCTGCTCGCCCTCCTGCAGCTCGCGAGCCCCGCGCTCGTGCCCTGATCGACGTCCGCCCTGCCCCTCAGCACCAGGAAGGCCACATCATGTCCACCACCCAGGCGCCAGAGCGCCGCGGCGCACTGCGCGGCATCGGCTCCGCTCGGACGTCGACACCGCAGAACCTCATGGTTTTCGTGCTCTCCATGGCGCTCTTCGGCCTCGCGAACATCCTGCTCGAGGTCATCCCCGACGTGACCATCGGCCCCGTCGACGTGTCGGTCGCGTACTTCGTGTTCGTCCCGCTGACCTTGGCGGCGTTGCTGAACCCGTTCTGGGCCGCGCTGGGCGCGCCGCTCGGCGAGATCGTGTTCACCGACCTGCTAATGGGTGACTTCTCGGGGCTGTCGGAGCTCGAGGGCTTCATCCAGATGTTCCTGGCGATCTACATCGCCGGCTCAGTCCTGCGCAACCCGCGCAGCCGGCCGCAGATCTGGCTGGGCGCGCTGCTGATCGTCGGCATCGACAAGTTCCTGTCGGCGGCCGTCGACCTCGCCAAGGTCTGGGTCGGAGTCGAGGACGCGGAGTTCGTGCAAGGGCTGCCGCAGTCGATCCTGCTGCTCGAGGGCGTCGGGTTCGGCGTCGACCTGATCGTCTCCGGGATCCTGTTCGGCGCGCTGCCGGCGATGTGGCTGATCCCGGCGCTGCATGGCCGCATCGAGCCGCTGCTGGGCATGCGCCCGCGAGCGCCGGGGGAGCCACGTCCCGGGACGGTGCCGCGGGCGGGCTGGTTCGTTGTCGCTGCCGCGCTCGCGTCCCTGCTGTCGTTCGTGTTCGCGTTCCTCGAGGCGTGGGACGTCTCGATCGGCGCCGTCGAGTCGGACCTGCGCGGCCAGCACGGCGACGCGTTCCTGTGGGTGGGCGTCGGCGCGGTAGTCGTGGTGCTCGCCTTGGCCGCGATCCTGTTCTCCGTGTGGCGGCGTCGCCGCGCCGACCGATGACCGGCGGGACGCGGCAGCCCGCCGTCCCGGCGATCGAGGCCAAGGCGCTCAGCTTCCGCTACCCGGGGGCGGACACCGACACGCTGCGCGATGTGGACCTGCGGATCGAGCGGGGTGACTTCGTCGCGGTCGTCGGCGGCAACGGGTCGGGGAAGACCACCCTGTGCAAGACGTTCAACGGCCTGGTCCCGCACTACTGGTCGGGCGAGTTCGCCGGCGAGGTGCGGGTCGGCGGCGTCGACACATGGGAGTCGTCCGTCGCGCAGCTGTCCAGCTCCGTCGGGTACGTCTACCAGGACTTCCAGAACCAGTTGGTGCGGCCGACCGTGCGCGACGAGGTCGCGTTCGGGCCGATCAACTTCGGGCTGGCGGACCATGCCGAGCGCACCGCAGAGGCACTGCGGATGGTCGGGATCGCGCACCTCGCGGACCGGTTCGTCTGGCAGCTGTCCGGGGGACAGGCCCACCTGGTGGCCCTGGCGTCTGTGCTCGCGTTGCGCCCCGAGGTGGTGGTCGTGGACGAGCCGGTCGCCGAGCTCGACCCCGCGGCCGCCGTGGAGATCTACGAGCGGCTGACCGACCTGAACCGGCAGCACGGCATCACGGTGATCACGATCGAGCACCACGCCGAGTTCGTCGCGCGGTACGCGAAGTCCGTGCTGCTGATGAGCCAGGGCGCGCCGGTGTGGCACCTGCCCACCGCCGAGGCGCTCGGCCGCGCGGACGAGCTCGCCGAGCACGGTGTCCCCGCGCCGCAGATCGTGGCGGGACTGCACCGAATCGGGGTGTCGGGGGTGCCGCTGTCGGTGGCACGCGCCGCTGAGCTCGTGCGCGCGGAGCAGCACGCAGGATTCGTGCGCCCGGTCGAGGTGGCGACGCCGGTGGCCGACGCCGGCGCCGCACTCCCGGAGCCGCGCGCGGTCGCGGTCGCACGGGGCGTGAGCCACGGCTATCGCGACGTCGGTGGTGGTCTGCACCCGGTGATCGACGACCTGTCCGTCACGCTCCGCGAGGGCGACCGCGTCGCGCTCGTCGGCGGCAACGGCGCAGGTAAGACCACGCTCATGCGCCTGCTCGCGGGAATCCACGTCCCGCGGGGCGGCACTGTCGAGCTCGACGGGGTCGACACCCGCAAGCAGCGCGCCGGACGGCTCGCCGAGCGAGCGGCCTACCTGGCCCAGCGGCCCGAGCGGATGTTCCTCAAGGCGTCCATCCGCGAGGACGTCGCCCTGTTCCCGGCCGGACGGAGGGCACCCGACGTCGACGCCCTCGTCGACCGGATCCTCGCCCGGGTGCGCCTGACTGAGCACGCCGACCGGGACGGGCGCACCCTCTCAGGCGGGCAGCAGCGGCGCGCCACCCTGGCCATCGGCCTGGCCATGCGGCCCGCCCTGCTGCTGCTCGACGAGCCCACCGCGAGCCTGGACGTCAGCAGCCGCGACGACGTCATCGCGATGCTCGCCGACCTCGCCGACGACATCGCCTGCACCGTCGTCGCCACCCACGACATGCACCTCGTCGCCGAGTGGGCGAACCGGGTGCTGGTCCTCGACGCCGGGCGCGTCATCGCCGACACCACACCCCGCGAGCTGTTCGCCGAACCGGGAGTGCTCGCGCCCGCACACCTGGTGCCGCCGCAGATCACCCAGCTCGGGCTCGCGCTCGGCCTCGACCCGCTGCCCCTGACAGTCGAGGAGTTCGCCGCGCACTACGCGCCCGCACCCGTTGGAGCCCTGACGTGAGCATGACCCGCACGCACCACGACGTGCTGTCGGTCGAGTGGATCAAACTCGAGCTGATCCGCACCGCCTACTCCACCCGCGGTGGCCTGTTCGTCGCGATGGACCCGCGCGCCGTCATCGGCTGGTACCTGCTGATGGCGCTCGCCCCGTGGCTCACGCACAACCTCACGACCCTCGCAGCCCTGTTCGTCCTCGGGGCAGTCGCCGTCACGCTCGCCCGGGTCGGGCCGCTCGTCCTGGGCCTCTTCGTGATCGGCCTCGGCTTCGAGCTGCTCTACCTCGCGCTCGCGGCGACCCTGTTCGGCGGCGACCTCACCACGGTGGTCGCGCTGCTCGAGGTCACCGCCAAGCTCGGCGTGCTCTCACTGGCGAGCCTCGCCGCGTTCGTGTCCCTCGACCCCGAGAAGCTCTCCGACGCGCTGCTCGCCCTGCGGTTCCCGCCCGCGGTCGCATTCGCCGTCTCCTACGGCTACCGCATGATGCCGATCCTCGTCGAGGAGTTCTCGACTGTCGTCGAGGGCTACCGGCTGCGTCAGGCGCCGCCCACCCGCCGGGGAATCCTCGGCTGGCGAGCACTCGTGCACTGGGTGCTGATCACGATCCGCGCGTTCTACCCGATCTTCCTCAACACCGCGAAGTCCGTCCGGACCACCGTCGAGGCCCTCGAAGCACGCGGGTTCACCTTCGCGACAATCGACCCCCGTGGGCGGGCGATCCGCATCGGGTCGCTGCGGTTCGGGCGGGTCGACGTCGGCGTCCTGGCGGCGACGGCGCTCCTGATCGGCGCCTGCTACTGGGCCGGGGCCACGTGGCCGTTGCATAGGGGATGAGCGAACGGCTGTCCGGCGGCAGAAGAGCACCGGCCGACCCGGCTCGGATGGCCGAGCCCTGGGTGCACCGCCTGGTGAAGGGCGGTGCAGCCCTGTACGTGGCGTCATCATTGCGGGTTAAGCGCTCACGGGAACAGCCGTGAGCGCGGACGATCAGCGGGATACACGCCGTTGCTCGCCGTAGCGCATCTGCGTCTCGTCGCCAGGCTCTGCGCGCCAGTCGGAGGGCGACGGCGCGTTCACACGGCGACGTGTAGTCAAGCGTGCGACGGGTGAGGCGATCGCGGAGTGGTTCACCCGTTCGGCGGCCCCCGTGCCGTGATGTCGGCGTTCACCGAGATCATCACACCATGTCGATGGGATGGTCCTGGACGCTGATTGCCGCTCTGATCACGATGGGAGGCACCGTTCTTCAAGCTCTCTCAGCCTTCGCTGAGATGAGAGAGCAGGACATGGAGGTGCTCAGAACAGCCGTGATCGTTCGCGACCTGCGCGACGAGAAGGGATGGTGGCGCCCGATCGCCAGCTTCAGGCAGCGACGGCTGGTGAGGACGTTGCTTGCCAGCAGCCCGGTGGAGAAGACGGCATACGACAGGGTGAACCGGATGCTCACGTCCTGGTCGCTGCTGGCCACGGCATCGTTCATGGCAACGGTAGGCCTGCTTCTCGACGTGTGGGCGTGACCGTGGCCGCGCAGAGTGTGCCGCTCGGGGTGGTGCGTCGAGGTGTTGAGGGGCGTCGAGGGTCTGGCAGGGTCGGCTGAGAGCAACGGGCGGGGTGCAGGCGCTAATCAACGGCGCGCCCGGAGCCCGGATGGCGCCGAGGTGGTCGGCGCAACCGCTCGCGTCCCCGCCGGCGGCGGGTCGAACGCCTCGAGGCGAGGCCCTCTCGCTTCGCGCTTTGACAGGGGAGGCCCGTCCAGCCGGCCGAAGGTCCCATACGCCCTCGTCCTGCGATGACGATGAGTCCTCACGGCGCACTTGGCGCCCGACTCGATGGGAAGGGGCGTAGATGCCAGAGCCGACAAGGCGGCATTCGAACGCGACGAACTTGTCCGACGAGGGGTGGACCGCGCCGGCAACCGTGCTTCTTGGCACCCCGCTGCTGGTGAAGACCGGTTTGGAGTACTTCGGGATCGAATGGGATCCGGCGGCGCCTGGAAGTAGCGAGGTTGTGGATGGCCCGGGGCTCTACGCCTGGGTCATCGCACCCCCCGGTCCTGACTCTGCGGCGCTGCTGCGCAGCCCTGCGATCTACTGGGGCAAGGGCACTAGCGTGCGCGGCGTGGCAGAGCGAGTCGCGAACGAGACTCGGTGGGTGGCGGCTCGCCCCCTGATCGGGCACGGCCTGGCGATGGCCCGCACTGGCGCCCGCCCTGTGGTCGGGCACGTCCGAGTCTGCCAGGACACGCACGCCTGGGAGTCGGTCATGACGCCAGACGTGCCCGTGGACGCCGTCGCCGTCGCTGCCCCAAAACTTGAGGCGTTCGCCGCAGGACTGCGAGACCCCGAGCGCATGCTCACCCTGGTGGAGCGGTTCGCGATCCGTGCCGCGTTGTGTGCTGGTGACGTCCCCGCTCCGGTGAACTCGCAGTACGCCAGCGCGTGGGAGCTCAGGGAAGGAGACACCGAGCTTGCCGACCTGGCCGCGTGGTACGTCGTGCGGCACATGGCCGGGGGCATCCGAGGCTGGCTTTAGGACATCGAGCCAGAGGATCCGCCTAGTGGCGAACACCAACCGCTGGGACCGTATCCGCGAAGTTCGTGCTTCCCCGGGTGCTGGTCGGGCGTCCCGCTGCTCGATGTACACAACACGTGCAAACCGCGATTCCGGTGGTCACACCCTCGATCTGGCTCCCGCGGGCCGTCGCGTCCAGGTGATCGAGCAGCCCATCGCCTGCTGGCCGACACTGGCGTGAGCCCAAACAACCCGCTGAGGGGCGGCCAGGTTGGCCTGCGGCAGGGGAGTGGACCGGGGGTGCATGCCGGGAACCGTCTGGCGGCGCCCGGGCGGCGCAGCCGCCGCACCCGGCTGTGGCGAAAAGTGTGCCGCCCCCGCCGCCACGAGGGCGACGGGGGCGTCATCACTGCAGGTCAGACGCTCACGGGAGCAGCCGTGGGCGCGGGCGATCAGCAGTCGTAGTAGAGCTCGAACTCGTGCGGGTGCGGCCGCAGGCGGATCGGGTCGACCTCGTGCGAGCGCTTGTAGTCGATCCACGTCGAGATCAGGTCGGGGGTGAACACCCCGCCGGCCGTGAGGTAGTCGTGGTCGGCCTCGAGGTGGTCGAGCACCTCCGAGAGCGAGCCCGGGACCTGCTGGATGAGGGCGTGCTCCTCGGGGGGCAGCTCGTAGAGGTCCTTGTCGACCGGCTCCGGCGGCTCGATGCGGTTCTGGATGCCGTCGAGGCCGGCCATGAGCATCGCCGCGAAGGCGAGGTACGGGTTGGACGACGGGTCCGGCACGCGGAACTCGATGCGCTTGGCCTTCGGGTTCGAGCCGGTGACCGGGATGCGGATGCACGCGGACCGGTTGCGGGCCGAGTAGACCAGGTTGACCGGGGCCTCGAAGCCGGGGACCAGGCGGTGGAAGGAGTTCACCGTCGGGTTCGTGAACGCGAGCAGCGAGGGAGCGTGCTTGAGCAGGCCGCCGATGTACCAGCGGGCCATGTCGGACAGGCCGCCGTAGCCCTTCTCGTCGAAGAACAGCGGCTTGCCGTCCTTCCACAGCGACTGGTGCACGTGCATGCCCGAGCCGTTGTCGCCGAAGAGGGGCTTCGGCATGAACGTCGCGGTGCGGCCGTTCGCGTGGGCCACGTTCTTCACGACGTACTTGAAGAGCTGGATCTTGTCGGCGGACTTGCCGAGCTCGTCGAAGCGGTAGTTGATCTCCGCCTGGCCGGCGGTGCCGACCTCGTGGTGCGCGCGCTCGACCTGCAGGCCGAGGGCGTCGAGCTGCAGCGAGATCTGGTCGCGGATGTCGGCGAACTGGTCGACCGGCGGGACGGGGAAGTAGCCGCCCTTGTAGGGCGTCTTGTGCCCGAGGTTGCCACCCTCCTCGACGCGGCCCGAGTTCCAGGCGCCTTCGATGGAGTCGATGTAGTAGTACCCGGCGTTCTGCTTCGTCTCGAAGCGCACGTCGTCGAAGATGTAGAACTCGGCCTCGGGGGCGAAGAACGCCGTGTCCGCGATGCCGGTGGAGCGCAGGTAGGCCTCGGCCTTGGCGGCGACCTGGCGGGGGTCGCGGCTGTACGGCTCGTCGGTGTACGGGTCGACGATGTGGAAGTTGACGTTGAGCGTCTTCTCCGTGCGGAACGGGTCGACGTAGGCCGTCGTGACGTCCGGGATCAGCTTCATGTCGGACTCGTGGATCGCCTGGAAGCCGCGGATCGAGGAGCCGTCGAACATCTGGCCCTCGGTGAAGAAGTCCAGGTCGAGGGTGCCGGCCGGCACGTTGAAGTGCTGCATCGTGCCGGGCAGGTCACAGAAACGCACGTCGACGAACTTGACGTCCTCGTCCCTGATGAACGCCAGGACCTCTTCTGGCTTGTTGAACATCCGCTGCTCCTCGGGTTTGTCGTGCCCTGATCGGGCGTGTCGAGGCTAGGCCCACGCCGTTACTCGACTGTGTGCTGCCTGTTTCGGGGGTGTTACGCGACACCCCCTGGTGTAACGATCGCGCGGCGGACCCCTGTCGCCGGAGATCGTCGGACCGTCTCCTCCCGCTGGTTAGGCTAGCGGTGTGGACGCACGTCAGAGTATGGGGTCATGGCTCGAGGGCGGGCCGTCGAGGGGTGGCGGCGCGTACCAGGGGGCCCGGTTGGGGCTCCCGCAGGAGGGGGCGAACTCCCTGGCCCCGCTGGGGCGACGGGTGCTGGCGCTGATCGTCGACTGGGTCGCGTGCGTGGCGATCTCCAACGCGTTCTTTGACGGGCATCCGATGGCGACGCTCGGGGTGTTCGCCGTCGAGAACATCCTGCTCGTGAGCCTGTTGGGCACGACTCTGGGGCATCGCCTGCTGGGCTTGCGGGTGCGGCGGGTCGCGGCGCCCGAGCGGCTGGGCCCGCATCCGAGCGGTCAGGAGCCGCTCGTGGACGCCGGCCCGGCGGTTGTCCCGGGGTTGTTCTCCGGCATCGTGCGCTCGGTGCTGCTGTGCCTGGTGATCCCGGTCGTCATCTGGGACGCCGACGGCCGCGGCATGCACGACAGGCTTGCCGGCACCGCCATCGTCCGGCGCTGACCGCTCAGCCCCCGTCGAGGAGCGCGTCGATGCGGCGGAACGGCGCCCACGCGCCAGCCTCCGACGAGGTCACGAGCGCGACGGTGACCCCGCTTGCGGGGTAGTGCCGCAGTATCGCGCTGGCGCCGGCGTTGATCCCGTCCTTCGAGTACGACCGCACTGATCCGTCGGGCAGCACGACGAACTCGAGTCCGAACCCGTACCGGACGGTGCGCCCCTCCGACTCGTGGTGCGTCACCTGCGGGGTGAGGAACGCGGCAGTCATCTCGGGCCCGAGGAGCTCACCGCCGCGCACCGCGTCGAGGAATCGCACGAGGTCGCGCGCGGTCGCGTGGGCGCCCCCGTCGGGGGAGCCGATCGGCGGGTAGCAGAAGATGTTCGAGCGCCAGCCGGTGATGGCCCCGTCGTCATCCCGCACGGGGTCCCAGCCCTCGGCTACGTCGGGCACGGCGTCCCGCATGTCGAAGAACCCCGAGGAGTGCATGCCGGCGCGGGCGAAGACGTGCTCGCGGACGTGGTCCCGGTACGGCGTGCCCGTGGCCGCCTCCAGCGCGAGGCCGGCCAGGACGTACCCCACGTTGCAGTAGCGGCAGCCCTCGCCGGGGGCGAAGTTGGCGGGCTTGTGCGCGAACTGGGGGAGGAAGTCGGCGGTGGTCGTGACGGTGTGGCAGGGACGGTCGAGCCACAGCGCCTCGTAGGACTCGCCGGCCTCCTCGTCGGCGTCGTCGCCGATGCCCGACGTGTGGGTGAGCAGATGCCGCAGCGTCACCGTGGGCGCGATCGTCGTGCCGGAGAGGTCGATGGCGTCGGTGATCGGGGCGTCGAGGTCGAGCCGGCCGGCCTCGACCTGCTGGAGCACCGCCACCGCCGTGAACAGTTTGGTGATCGAGGCGATGTCGAACCGGGTCGCGGTCGTGACCGGGGCATGCCAGCGGCGCGACGTCACGCCGTAACCGGCGTCGAGCAACGGCTCGGCGCCCTGGGCGATGTGGACGGCTCCGGAGAAGCCGTCCTCCGCCGCCGCTGCGGCCAGCAGGTCGTGGATCGCCTGGATCGACGCGGTCGCAGGCATGGTGGCGCTGGTCAGCGGGGTGTCGGGCATCCGGTGAGCCTAAGCAGCGCCGTCAGAGGACGCCACCGGATTCCTGGGGACGGTCAGCGGCCGCGCATGCCCTTGCGGTCGGGGCGCGCGCGCATCGGGTCGACGCCCTTGGGCACCGGCAGCCGGACGGCGCCGAGTGCGGTGAGTCGCTTGAGCACCTCGCCGGTCTCCTGCTTGGTCAGCGTCGGCTTGAGCTTCTGCACGGCGCGCGGGAGCTTGCGCAGCGGCACCTGGCCCTCGCCGTTGCCCGCCTGGATGAGCGTGATCGGCACACCGGAGAGGACGCGGGCGGTGCGCTTGCGCTCCGACTCCAGCAGCTTCTCGATGCGCGGCGCCGGACCCTCGCCGACCAGCACCACGCCCGCGCGGCCGACACCGCGGAACACGAGGTCCTGGGTGCGGGGGTCGACGGCGACGGGCTCCTCGGGGAACGTCCACCCGCGGCGGATGGTCCCCAGGGCGGCGCGCGCAGCGCCCGGCTGGCCCTCGATCTGGGTGTACGCGGCGGCCTCGGCGCGACGCGCGAGGATGAACATCGCGCCCAGCACCGCGAACGGCAGGCTGACCACCAGCACGTACACGGGGTGGTTGATCAGGATGCCGATGACGGCGCCCAGGGCCACGATGCCGAAGAACACCGCCAGCACGAGCCAGGTCACCGCCGGGTCGTTGCGGCGGGTCATCTGGTACGCCTGCCAGACCTGGTGGTACCACCGGGTCTTCTTCACCTTGGCGGGGGCGGGATTGGTGTCACGGGCCATGACGTTGGAGTCTACCGACCGTCCGAGGGAGATCGGGACGCCTCCGCCGCGCAGGCCGGCCTTTCGTCGAGGTCAGCGAGCCAGCAGGCTCGACGCCTCCTGCCGGGACGCCCGCTCCTCGCCGAGGTGCGCGAGGGCTTCGGGGATCTCGTGGCCCTTGCGGCGCATGGCCTGGCCCCACAGGCGCCCAGCCCGGTAGGACGAGCGCACCAGCGGGCCGGACATGACCCCGAGGAAGCCGATCTGCTCGGCCGTCTCGGACAACTCCACGAACTCCTCGGGGCGCACCCACCGGCTGACCGGGTGGTGGCGCACCGACGGGCGCAGGTACTGGGTGATGGTGATGAGGTCGCAGCCGGCGGCGTGCAGGTCGGCCAGCGCCTCCTTCGCCTCCTCGATCGTCTCGCCCATGCCGAGGATGAGGTTGGACTTGGTGACCAGCCCCGCCTCACGGGCCATCGTGATGACCGACAGCGACCGGTCGTAGCGGAAGCCGGGCCGGATCGTCTTGAAGATGCGCGGCACCGTCTCGACGTTGTGCGCGAGCACCTCGGGGCGCGACGAGAAGACCTCGGCGAGCAGGTCCGGGACGGCGTTGAAGTCGGGGATGAGCAGCTCGACGCCGGTGCCGGGGTTGCCGGCGTGGATCTGGCGCACCGTCTCGGCGTAGAGCCAGGCGCCGCCGTCGGGAAGGTCGTCGCGGGCGACGCCGGTGATGGTGGCGTACTTCAGGCCCATCGCCTGCACGGACTCGGCGACGCGGCGCGGCTCGTCGGCGTCGAAGTCCGCGGGCTTGCCCGTGTCGATCTGGCAGAAGTCGCAGCGGCGCGTGCACTGGTCGCCGCCGATGAGGAACGTCGCCTCCCGGTCCTCCCAGCACTCGAAGATGTTGGGACAGCCGGCCTCCTCGCACACCGTGTGCAGGCCGCCGCTCTTCACCAGCCCCTTGAGCTCGGTGTACTCCGGGCCCATCGTGGCCCGCGTGCGGATCCAGTCGGGCTTCTTCTCGATGGGGGTCTCGGCGTTGCGGGCCTCGACGCGCAGCATCCTGCGTCCTTCGGGAGCGATCGTCACGTTCCTCACCCTACGACAGCGGCCCCCGCTGGGGCGGGAGCCGCGAGGAGTCGCCCGTCACATGGATGTGCTGGTCACCTCGGTGGTGGACGTCGCGCCAGCGGGTCCTCGCGGGGACAGCAGGCCGGCCGCCGCGACGAGGGCCGCCGCCATGAGCGGCACGACGAAGACCGCCGGGGCGCCCGCCTGGTCGGCGACGGAGCCGGCGACGGCTGCGCCGAGGGCCACGCCGACGACGTTCGCGCTCACGAGCATGGTCATCGCCGTCCCGGCTTGGGCGACGGGGACCAGCGAGCCGCCCACCGAGAACAGGGTGACGAGCGTGGGGCCGACGAACAGGCCGACCACGGCGAGCACCGCCGCGAGCTGGCCCGGCCCGTCGGTGAGCAGCGTCGCCGCGGTGGTGAGGGTCAGGCCGGCTGCTCCGGCCACCCAGCGGGTGCGGTAGCCGATCGTGTCGGGAACGGCGACGAGGGCGAGCGCGGTGATCGCCGACCCGACGCCGAGCACGGCGTAGAGCAGCCCGGCGATGCCCGCCTGGCCCGCCGCCTCGGCGACCGCCGTCACACCGGCCTGGGTGCTGCCGAAGAAGACGCCCACGCCCAGCATGCCGACCAGGGGCAACACGAGCCGGCGCAGCACGCGGGGCGAGCCGTGCCGCGTGCTGCCCGAGACTGGGCGGGCCCGGCGGGTCGGGGCGTTGGCGGTCGGGTGCAGGGCGAACGCCAACCCGAACGTGGTGACCAGGCCCGCGGCGACGAGCAGGGCGATGGCGGGGCTGCCGGCGGTGGCGATGACGCCGACCAGCGCGGGGCCGAGCACGAAGGTGATCTCGTCGACGGTGCTCTCGTAGCCCATGGCCGCGCCGATGGTCTGCGGCTCGTCATGCATGAGAGCGATCCAGCGCACCCGCGCGAGGGCGCCGACCTGGGGCGCGCTGGCGCCGAGCAGGAAGCAGGCGGCGGCGAGCACGGCACGGTGCGCGCCGCCAGTGGCCGCGAGCACGACGAGCACGGCGGCCACCGCGTTGAGCATGCTCGCGACGATCAGCACAGGGCGTTGCCCGAGGCGGTCCGCGAGCTTGCCCTGCACGGCCCCGAAGGCCGCGGTGCCGAGGGACGCTGCCGCGGTGGACAGCCCGGCGGCCGCGACGGACCCGGTGGTGGCGGTCACGAGGACCATCACCCCGAGGGTGTTCATCGAGAAGGGGAGTCGCGCCAGGAAGGCGATGGGGAGGTAGGCCCGGCCGCTGAGCGCGGGAAGGCTGCGGTAGGCGGCGAAGGCGCCCGCTGTGGTGGAGCTCTGGTTCATGGCCTCGGCGATGCGTGAGGGCACGCCGACCCACCCGTTCCCGGCGCGCACCTGACCCTGAGCACCTCGATGATACCGGGAGCCCCGGGCGCCTCGGTGATCTGCGGGGTGGCGCGTGTCCCCGCTGCGCACAGCGGCGAGGACGATTGTGAGGACCTCTGGCCTAGCGCGTCGGGTCCTCACCTGTGCACCCTGTTCCTGGGTGACGTCGCCCAATCGAATCGGCACGGAGGTCCTCTTGCGCATCTTGGTGAGCGTCGCGTCACGGCACGGAGCGACACAGGAGATCGGGACCGTCGTCGCCGAGGTGCTCGCCGAGGCGGGGCACGAGGTCGACGAGATCGAGCCCGACGACGTCGGCACCCTGGCCCCCTACGCGGCGGTGGTGCTCGGCTCGTCCGTCTACAACGGCCGGCTCGCGGCGTCGCTGCGCGAGCTCGTGGACCGTCAGGAGGGCGCGCTCAGCGCCCGGCCGGTGTGGCTGTTCTGGTCTGGCCCGGTGGGCGAGGACGCCACGCCGCAGGAGCCGGACGACGTGAGGGACGCCGCGCGCCGCACGGGCGCCGTCGCGCCCCGCTGCTTCCCGGGCCGGCTGCGGCCCTCCGAGCTCGGCATCGACGAGCGGGCGGTCGTCGCGCGAATCGACCCGGAGCCGGGCGACTTCCGTGACCTCGACGATGTCCGGGGGTGGGCGGGGACGATCGCCGAGCAGCTGCTGAGCCCGCGCGGCCCCGGCGGCTGAAGGCTGCTGACTTCGGTTCGGCCCCGCGTCAGGCGGGTGGGAGCGGCGCGGCCAGCTGCGGGCCGAGCACCTCGACGAGGTGGTGGCGGACCAAGGGCAGCGCCTCGGCGATCGAGACCCGCCTGCCCGTCTCCAGGGACAGCGACGTGACGTCGGCGTCCGGGATGCCGCACGGCACGATGCGCTCGTAGGCGCCCAGGTCGGCGTCGCAGTTCAGCGCGAAGCCGTGCATGGTCACGCCGCGCGCCACCCGGACGCCGATGGCGGCGACCTTCCGCGCCCGGCGCGCAGGGCCGTCGCCGGGGCCAATGGCCGGATCGGCGGGGAACCACACACCGCTGCGGCCCTCGACTCGCTCGGCGGCGAGGCCCAGGTCGGCGCAGGCGCGGATCAGCGTCTCCTCGAGCGCCCGCACATACTTGACGACGTCCACAGGGCTGGGCAGCCGCACGATCGGATAGCCGACCAGTTGGCCGGGACCGTGCCAGGTGATGCGCCCGCCGCGGTCGACGTCCACGACGGGCGAGCCGTCGACGGGGCGGTCCCAGGACGCCGTCCGGCGCCCGGCGGTGTAGACGTCCTCGTGCTCGCAGAGCAGCACGGTGTCGTCCCGCTCGCCAGCGGACACCGCGGCGTGCACCTCGCGCTGGAGGTCCCAGGTCGGCTGGTAGGGGAGGAGGCGCGTCCCCAGGTCGAGCTCGACGAACTGCATGCGGCCAGGCTAGCCCTGGCGGGGCGCGGGCCCGGCGCCCGGTCGCGGGCTGGGCACGCCTGGGCCGGCGGGCCGGGCGACGATGGCCAGGAGCTCGCGCAACTGCTCGACCTGCTCGTCGGTCAGGCCGCGGGCGGTCATCTCCTCGGCCGGGGCCGGGTCGGCGGCCACCGCTGCCGCGTCACGCCCGGCGTCGGTGACGGCGATCACGTGCCTGCGCCGGTCGCCGCTGTGGGCGCTGCGGCTGATGTAGCCCGTGCGCTCCATCTTCGCGAGCACCCGGCTCATGGTCTGCTCCGTCACGCCGCAGGCGTTCGCGAGTTCGCGCTGGGAGTGCGGCCGGCGCATCAGGTGCACCAGGACGGGCAGGCTGGCGTGGTTCAGCTCCCACCCGGCCAAGTGGGCGTTCCACTCGCGCTCGACACGGCGGGAGGCGGCGGAGAGCAGCCGGCCCAGCGGCCAGTGGCGCATGTCGGGGGAGCCCATCTGGTCCCACGGCATCGCGCCCTCGGCGGGTGGCTCCTGCTGCTGCGACAGGGGCTCGGTGGCCATCGGCTCGCGTCCTTCCGAATTGCGCATCGGCGACCGACCCCGCCATAGTACTCAGCATGCTGAGTAAAAGCGCAGGGGCCGTCGTCCGAGCTCTCGTGATCGTCGCTGTCCTCGCCGCCTGGCTGGCCATCGGCGGTGCGGGGGGGATGGCTCAGGGACGCCTCTCGCAGGTCCAGACGAACGACACGGCAGCCTTCCTGCCGTCCTCTGCGGAGTCGACCCAGGCCGCCGAGGCGGGTCAAGGTTTCATCGACAGTGAGACCCTACCGGTGCTCGTCGTCATGACCCCCTCAGGCGGTGGCGACGTCACCGCCGCGCAGGTCGCAGCTGTGCAGCAGTACCTGCAGACCTTGCCAGAGACACCCATTCCGGGCGCCGACGCGGCAGCAGGCGACCCCGCGACGTTCGCCGACGTCCTGGCCGGCCCCACCGTCGCCGTCCCGTCCGAGGACGGCAAGGCGCTGCTCATCCCGTTGTCCCTCGACGCCGCCGCCACCGAGGAGCCGCTCGCCGACGGCGAGGGCGTCACCGGCGCAGTCGTCTCCGAGCTGCGGGCCTCGCTCGCCGAGGAGTTGGGGGCCGCCGCCGACAGCGCGGGCGAGCTGGGGCTCCATGCCTGGGTCACCGGGCCCGGCGGCTACGTGGCCGACCTCGTCGAGGCGTTCGGCGGCATCGACGGCGTGCTCCTGCTGGTCGCCCTCGGGGCCGTGCTCGTCATCCTGATCCTCGTCTACCGCTCGCCGTTCCTGCCGCTGATCGTCATCCTCTCGGCAGTGTTCGCGCTGTGCCTGGCCGCGCTGGTGGTGTACAACCTGGCCGACGACGGCGTGCTCGTGCTCAACGGGCAGGCGCAGGGCATCCTGTCGATCCTCGTGGTGGGCGCCGCCGTCGACTACTCGCTGCTGCTCGTCAGCCGTTACCGCGAGGAGCTCCGCCGCGTGCCGAGCGCCTACACGGCGATGGCACGAGCCGTGCGCGGCTCCATCGAGCCGATCGCGGCGAGCGCCGGCACCGTGATCGCCGGCCTGCTGTGCCTGCTGCTCTCCGACCTCGGGTCCAACCGGAGCCTGGGCCCGGTGGGGGCGATCGGCATCGCCTCAGCGCTGCTGGCCACGCTCACCCTGCTGCCCGCGCTGCTGCTCATCCTGGGCTCGCGCTCCCGCGGGCTGTTCTGGCCGCGCAAGCCCCGGCCCGTCGAGGGCGCGGCGAGCGGCGACGTCCCGGCGCTGCGGCCCACCAGCGAGGTGCTCACCGGGCTGTGGGGCCGCCTGGCGCGCTTCGTCGGCGCGCACGCCCGACCCGTCTGGGCCCTGACCGCGCTCGTCCTCGTGGGCGGCGCCGCGTTCCTGCCCACCCTGCAGGCCAGCGGCACCAACCAGTCCGACGTCTTCCTCACCCCCGTCGACTCCGTCGCCGGCGAGGAGGTGCTCGCCGAGCACTTCCCGGCCGGCGTCGTCCAGCCCGCCATCGTGATCGCGCCCGAGGGCGACCTCGACGCCGTCGTCGCGGCGGCCGAGGGCGTCGAGGGGGTCGAGTCGGCCACGCCCGTCTCGGCTCAGGACACGGGAGCGCCCGCGGGCGGGGCAGCGGGCGGGGGCGCGGCAGCCGAGCCCCGCGTCGTCGACGGCATGGTGAAGGTCAACGTCGTCACCTCCGCGGGATCCGACACACAAGCCGCCGTCGAGACCATCGAGCGGCTGCGCGACGCGGTGCACCAGGCGTCGCCCGACGCGCTCGTGGGCGGGGCCGCGGCCGAGACCCTCGACACGCAGATCGCCGGCGCCCGCGACCTCAAGGTCATCGTGCCGACGGTGCTCGCCGTCATCTTGGTGATCTTGGTCATCCTGCTGCGCGCCCTCGTCGCGCCGCTGCTGCTGGTCGTCGCGAACGTGCTGTCCTTCGCCGCGGCGCTCGGCGTCTCCGCGGTGGTCTTCAACCACGTGCTCGACTTCCCCGGCGCGGACCCCACAGTCCCGCTGTACTCGTTCGTGTTCCTGGTCGCCCTGGGCGTCGACTACTCGATCTTCCTGATGACGCGCGTGCGGGAGGAGACCGTGCACTTCGGCACACGTGAGGGCGTGCTGCGGGGCCTGGCCGTGACCGGCGGCGTCATCACGTCGGCGGGCGTGGTTCTGGCGGCGACGTTCGGGGCGCTCGGCATCCTGCCGCTGCTGTTCCTCGCCCAGCTCGCCTTCATCGTGGCCCTCGGCGTGCTGATCGACACGCTCATCGTCCGCAGCCTGCTGGTGCCCGCGCTCGTGCACGACCTGGGCCGCGTCGCCTGGTGGCCGAGCCGGCTCGCCCGCGCCGATGTCGAGGCCGAGGCGATCGCGGCGCAGGGGACGGAGGGCGCCGCGCCCGCCTCCAGTCGCTAGGCGCGCCGCCCCGCGCCGCCGCCTAGGGTGAGCGCATGGGCGACACGATGCAGGTCGGGCTGGTCGGATACGGGTCCGCGGGGCGCAAGATCCACTCACGGCTGCTGCGCGAGGCGGGGCTCCAGGTCACGCATGTCGTCACCCGGAGCCCCGAGCGGTCCGCCGCGGCCCGCGAGGACTGGCCCGGCGTGACGGTCGTGCCCAGCGTGGACGCGCTGCTCGAGGACGCGGCCGCGCTCGACCTCGTCGTCATCGCGAGCCCCACCGCCGAGCACGCCCAGCAGGCGCATGCGGCGCTCGCGGCGGGCCTGCCCGTCGTGGTCGACAAGCCGCTCGCCACCACCACCGAGGCCGCGCGCGCCCTCGCCCGGTGCGCCGAGGGCTCCGGTGGGCGGCTCACGGTGTTCCAGAACCGTCGCTGGGACCCTGAGCAGCTCACGCTCCAGGCGGTCATGGCCGCGGGCGAGCTCGGCCGGGTGCACCGGTTCGAGCGCCGCTGGGAGCGGTGGCGCCCGGAGCCGCAGCACCGCTGGAAGGAGCAGGACCTCATCGGCGGCGGCCTGCTCCTCGACCTGGGGGCGCACCTCGTGGACTCGGCCATGCAGCTCTTCGGGGCCGTGACCAGCGTCTACGCCGAGCTCAGGTCGATCACGACCCCCGCCGAGGACGATGTGTTCCTGGCGCTCACGCACAGGTCGACCGACGGTGGGCCGGCTGTCATCAGCCACCTGCAAGCGGGCGGCCTCACCGGCGCGCCCGGCCCGCGCACCCGTGTGCTCGGGGACAAGGGCGCCTTCCTCGTGACCAGTTACGAGGGGGAGCCGACGCCCTTCGAGGTGCTCGACGAGACATGGGTCCAGACTGGCGGCGGCGACCACGAGGGCTGGCTGGTGCGCGGCGCCGAGCGGATCGCCGTGCCGCGGGCGCCGGGCGGGCATGAGGACTATTACCGTGCCGTGCAGCGCTGGCTCGACGAGGGCGCCCCGCCCCCGGTCGACCCGTGGGACGCGGTGCGGACGGCCGCGGTGCTGGACGCCGCGCGGGTCTCTGCCCGCGAGGGGCGCGTCGTGGCGCTCGGGCCGGCGACGAGCGGGCCCGCGACGGGAGGCTGAGCCTCCTCGGCCTGTGGACAGCGTGGTGTGAGGGGGCTCCACACGGTTCGATGGGGCGCATGCCCACGTCACGTCCCACCGGCGCCGCCGAGCCGCCCGAAAGGGTCGATCCCGCGCTGGCGGCCGCCCTGCTCATGGCCGGGTACCGGGCGCTGGGCCCGGTGGGCCGAGGGAGCGGCGGCCCCGCGTGGTCGGCCACCTCGCTCGACGACCCGGCGCTGCGCGTCGTCGTCCGCATGCTCGACCTCGCGCCCGACCCCCGACGTGAGGCCCGTCTGCGCCGCCTCATCGAGTTGCAGCACCCCCACCTCGCCCGGCTCGTGGCCGCCGTCCCGGTCCCGCCGAGCCGATGCGCCCTGCTGGTCGAGCACGTGCCCGGCCCGACGCTCGAGGCGCTGCGGGCGGCGCGCGGGCCGCTGACCTCCGGGGAGGCGGTGACGGTGGCCGTGCCGCTCGCCGACGCGCTCGCCGCGCTGCACTCGGCGGGGCTGGTGCACGGGGACGTCGCGCCCGCGAACGTGGTCATCCGGCAGGACGGCTGCCCTGTGCTGGTGGACCTGCAGGGCTGCGTGGTCGACAGCGGGGGCACAGCGGGTTTCACCGCGCCGGAGGTCGAGCGGGGCGGGGAGCCCACCTCGGCGTCCGACGTCCACGCGCTCGCGCAGACGGTGCTCGCCCAGCTCCCGCCGGACCGGCCCCCGGGGATGCCCAGCGCCGAGCTTGCCGAGCTGCGCCAGGTGCTGGCCGACGCCAGCGCCGCCGACCCGAGCGAGCGCCCACACGCCCGCGCCTTGGGCGACGCGTGCTTCCGGGTCGACGAGGCGCTGCCCATCGCGCTGCCCGACCCCGGGGTGCTCGCCCGCGCCGAGCTCGTGCGGCTGGGCGCCAGCCCCGGCCCGCGTTCGAGCACCCGGCCAGGCTCGGCCCTGCGCGGGCGGGGCGCGTCGCGGCACCGCGCCGACTCACGCTGGAAGTCGCCGGCCGTGGGGGCGGCGATCGTCGCGATCGTGCTGGGGGTGGGAGTCGTGGGCGTGGTCGCCGCGCTGCGCCCCGGGCCGGACGAGGCCGAGCGCACGGCGAGCATCGCGGTCGAGGCCGGTGCCGCTGCCACGGCGCCCGATATCGCCACCACCCCCGACCACTTCGCCACACCCGACCCCGCCGCAGCAGCGGAGCCCGACCCCGTCGCCGCGGCAGCCCCCGATCCCGTAGCCGCGGCGGTGGCGCTCACGTCCGCGCGGATCGCGGCGATCGCCAGCGGCGACCCGGCCAGCCTCGCCGCCGTGGAGGCCGCGGGGTCGCCAGCGCATCTCGCGGATCTCCGGCTGCTGGCCGATCTGGCGGCGCAGGGCCTGCGCGTCGTGGGCCTCGGCGTGCAGGTGCATGACGCGCAGGCGGTCTCCGAGCCTGTCGCCCGGGTGCTGCGGGTGGGCGGGGCTGCCGCGGGCCCCGCGCAGGACGCCGCACGGGTGCTCGTGACCTCGACAGTCACGGCACACCAGCGGGTGACCGCCGAGGGTGTGGTCCACGAGGACGTCGCGGCGGGGGAGCGCACCACAGTGGTGCTTGTCCTGCGCCTGACCACCGAGGGCTGGCGGGTCGCCGAGGTGGAGGCGGGCCCGTGAGGCCGGTTGAGGTCAGGCCTCGCCCGTGACGTAGCGGGCAGCCGAGGCGACATCCGGGTAGCGGGGGGTGAAGCCGCTCGCCAGCAGCTTGCCCGGGTCGGCGCGCACCGAGCCGAGCACCTCCTGGGACAGATCGCCCAGCACCAGGCGCAGAGCCCAGGCGGGTGGCTGGAGCACGGCGGGCCGGTGCAGCTCCGCGGCGATCGCCCGGGTGAGCTCGGCGTTCGGGGTGGCGGCCGTGACCATGTTCACCGGGCCCCGCACGGGCGCCGTGAGCAGGTGGGCGATGGCGGCGACCTCGTCGGGCAGGGCGATCCAGCTCCAGTACTGGCTTCCGGGGCCGAGTGGGCCGCCGATCCCGAGGCGCAGCAGGGGCAGCAGCCGTCCCAGCGCGCCGCCGCTCGGCGCCAGCACGATGCCGGTGCGCAGGTGGGCGACGCGGACGCCCGCGGCCTCAGCGGCCTGCGTCGAGGCCTCCCACTGCCTGACCACCCCGGCGAAGAACGTCTGCCCGAGCGGCTGCGACTCGTCGACCACCGTGTCGCCGCGGTCGCCGTAGGCGCCGATCCCGGAGGCCTGCAGCAGCACCGCAGGCGGAGTGTCGAGCGCGGCCAGCGCCTCGGCGAGCAGGGTGGTCGACCGGGTGCGCGAGGCCACCACCTCCCGCTTGCGGGCGCCGGTGAGCGGCCAGTCGCCGATATTCGCCCCGGCCAGGTTGACGACGGCATCTGCGCCCCGCAGGTCCTGGGCGTCGAGCCGGCCCGCGCGCGGGTCCCAGCTCACCTCGTCGGGCCCCTGGGCTGTGCGGCGGACGAGCCGGCGGACGCGGTGACCCTGATCGCGCAGCTCCGCGACGAGCGCCGTCCCGATGGGCCCGTGCGAGCCGGCAATGACGATCTCCATGGCCCCACCCTACGGACGGCCCCGCGCGGACGGTTGCGTCCCGGCCCGCGCCGCCGTGCGTCGTCGCCTGGGAATGCCGCTGCCCCCGGCAACCGGCATGAGCCGGCCGCCGGGGGCAGCGGGGACGAGCAGGTGTCAGAGGCCGACCTGGTCCTCGAACGCGCCCTCTTCGATGCGCTGCTTGACCGTCATGAGGTAGCGCGACGCGTCGGCGCCGTCCACCAGGCGGTGATCGTAGGACAGCGACAGGTAGCACATCGACCGGATCGCGATGACCTCGGCGCCATCGGCGTCCGTCGTGACGACGGGCCGCTTGACGATGGTGCCGGTGCCCATGATGGCGGACGTGCCACCGGGGACGATCGGCGTGTCGAAGAGCGCGCCGCCCGAGCCGGTGTTCGTCACCGTGAAGGTCGCGCCGCTCAGCTCGTCGGGCTTGACCTTGTTGTCACGCGTGCGGGCCGCGAGGTCCGCGATCTTGCGGGCGATCCCGGCGAGGTTCATCCCGCCGGCGTCGCGGATCACGGGGACGAGCAGGCCACGCGGGGTGTCGACGGCGATGCCGACGTTCTCCTCGCCGTGGTACGTGATCTGGTTGCCCTCGAGCACCCCGTTGACCTTGGGGTGCGCCTTGAGGGCCTCCGTGGCCGCCAGCACGAAGAACGGCAGGAACGTGAGGTTGACGCCCTCACGAGCCTTGAAGTCGTTCTTGGCCTTCGCCCGGAGCCGCGCGACCTTCGTCACGTCGACCTCGATCACCGTGGTCAGCTGCGCCTGGCTGTGCAGGGCGTCGACCATGCGCTCGGCGATGATCTGGCGCAGGCGGCTGGCCTTCTCGGTGGTGCCACGCAGGGGCGACACCTCGACCGGGGCGGCAGCCTTGGCGGCGGCGGGAGCCGACGCGGCGGGCTTGGCCTCGGCGGCCTTCGCGGCCTCGGCGGCCTTGGCGGCAGCCTCGAGGACGTCCTCCTTGCGGATCCGGCCGCCGACGCCCGTGCCCGTGAGGGTGGCGATGTCGACGCCCTTCTCGGCCGCGAGCTTGCGGACGAGCGGCGTGAGGTACGTGCCCGCGGCGGCCGGAGCCGGAGCGGCCGGAGCCGGAGCGGCCGGAGCCGGAGCCGCCGGAGCCGGAGCGGCCGGAGCCGCAGGGGCTGCCGGAGCAGGCGCGGCGGCGGCCGGCTGGGCGGGAGCGGCCGGGGCCTCGGGGGCCGCAGCCGCCGGGGCTGCCTGCTCCGGGGCGGGAGCGGCCGCAGCGGAGCCCGAGCCGATGACGGCCAGCACGGCGCCGACCTCGACGGTCTCGTCCTCCTGGACCCGGATCTCCTGCAGGGTGCCCGCGAGGGGCGAGGGGATCTCGGTGTCGACCTTGTCCGTGGAGATCTCGAGCAGGGGCTCGTCGACCTCCACGGTGTCGCCGACGCTCTTCAGCCAGCGCGTGACGGTGCCCTCGGTGACGGACTCGCCGAGCGCGGGGAGGGTGACCTCCTCGCCGCCGGAGCCGCCCGCTGCGGGGGCCTCCGCAGCAGGCGCCTGCTCGGCGGCGGGCGCGGCCGGGGCCTGCTCCTGCGCGGGGGCGGGCTCAGCTGCGGCGGGCTCAGCGGCGGCGGGCTCGGGAGCCTGCTGCGCGGGCTCGGCCGCGGGGGCCGCGCCGTCGCCGGAGCCGATCACTGCCAGGTTGGCGCCGACCTCGACGGTCTCGTCCTCCTGGACCAGGATCTGCTCGAGCACGCCCGCGAAGGGCGAGGGGATCTCGGTGTCGACCTTGTCGGTCGAGATCTCGAGCAAGGGCTCGTCGACCTCGACGGTGTCGCCGACGTTCTTCAGCCAGCGGGTGACGGTGCCTTCGGTGACGGACTCGCCAAGGGCGGGGAGCTGCACGTTGTCAGACATGACCGCTCGTGTCTCCTTCGATTCGTGGGGTCAGTTGTGGGCGTGCAGCGGCTTGCCGGCGAGCGCGAGATGCGCCTCCCCGAGAGCCTCGTTCTGCGTGGGGTGTGCGTGGACCAGGTTGGCGACGTCCTCCGGGTAGGCCTCCCAGTTGACGATGAGCTGGCCCTCTCCGATGAGCTCGCCGACGCGGGCGCCGATCATGTGGACGCCGATGACGGGGCCGTCCTTCTGGCGGACCAGCTTGACGAACCCGGCGGTGCCGAGGATCTGGCTCTTGCCGTTGCCGCCGAGGTTGTACTCGAGGGTCTCGACCGCGTCAGCGCCGTGGATCTCCTTGGCCTTGGCCTCGGTGAGCCCGACGGAGGCGACCTCCGGGTCGGAGTAGGTGACGCGGGGGATGCCCGACTCGACGATCGGCTGCGGGTTGAGCCCGGCGATCTGCTCGGCGACGAAGATCCCCTGCGCGAACCCGCGATGCGCGAGCTGCAGGCCGGGGACGATGTCGCCGACGGCGTAGATGTTGCCGACGCCGGTGTGCAGGCGCTCGTCGGTGATGACGAAGCCGCGGTCGAGCGTCAGGCCCTGCTCCTCGTAGCCGAGGCCCGCGGTGACGGGGCCGCGGCCGACGGCCACCAGCAGGAGGTCGGCGTCGAAGGTCTTGCCGTCCTCGAGGGTGACGTGCACGCCGTTGTCGTCCTGCGTGACGCCCTGGAAGCGGACGCCCAGGTTGAAGCCGATGCCGCGCTTGCGGAACGCACGCTCGAACGCCTTGGACAGCGCCTCGTCCTCGTTGGGGACCAGGTGGGGGAGCGCCTCGATGATCGTGACGTCGGCGCCGAAGGAGCGCCACACGCTGGCGAACTCCGAGCCGATGACGCCGCCGCCGAGGATGATCGCGGAGCGCGGCACCCAGTCGAGCTGCAGGGCCTGGTCGGAGGTGATGACCCGGCCGCCGATGTCCAGGCCGGGGAGCGAGCGGGCGTAGGAGCCAGTGCCGAGGACGATGTTCTCGCCCGTGACGCGCTGGCCGTTGACCTCGACGGCGTTCTTGTCGACGAGCTTGCCGTAGCCCTCGAAGACGGTGATCTTGCGGGACTTGATCAGCCCCTGCAGGCCCTTGTACAGCCGGGCGACGACCGACTCCTTGTACTGGTTCACCCCCGCCATGTCGATGCCCTTGAGCTCGGTGTGCACACCGAAGTGGGCTCCGTCGCGGGCGTTGTCGGCGATCTCGGCGGCGTGCAGCAGCGCCTTGGTCGGGATGCAGCCGTTGTGCAGGCAGGTCCCGCCCAGCTTGCCGCCCTCGATCAGCGCCACGCTCTTGCCGAGCTGGGCTCCGCGAAGCGCAGCCGCATAGCCGCCGCTTCCTCCGCCCAGGACGACGATGTCGAAAGCGGTTCCGGTGGTGTCGGCCACGTGCAACTCCTCAGGTGCAGACGTGTAAATTCATGCTGTTCGGCGCCCATCTTGTCATCCCAGCGCATGGCGAACGAACCTGATCGGGCCTGATGCGTTGTGACGCTGGGAACATTCGTCCCATGTATGTCCGCCTTGTCGGGCTCACGATCCACATCTGTGACTGCGGGCACACCACAGGGAGCCCTCGACGCGACCAACGGCCCATCAGAGGGCGGGCGCGCGTGGTCGCGCCAAGCGCACGGTGCGCTGATGGTCAGGTCGGTACGCTGCCGCCATGGGTCTGTTCACACGCTGGCGTCGCGCTGGACGCAACACGACGCCGCCAGAGGCCGCTCCTGAGAAGGGGCGCGACCGCGAGCGGGCCACCATGGCGCACCTCGGGGACTTCGTGGCCACCCGGGTCGGCGTCGAGGCGTACGTCGAGCCGCAGACCAACGTCACGCAGACGACCGTGATGTTCATCGCCACTGACGGCGAGTGGACGCGGCGCCGCGTGCCCGACGCGAAGACCGCCTACGAGATCGCCCGCACGCTCGGCGTCCCCGTGTACGACGTGCAGCGCACCGGCTACCCGCAGCGCATGCGGGACTGGAACACCAGGCAGCGGATCGAGCGGCAACGCCGCAGGGGCCAGGCCTGACGGCGCGCGCAACCACCAGCACAGCAGAACGGCCCGGTCGGAATCCCGAGCGGGCCGTTCTGCTGTGCCGCGCCGGGAGCCCGGCGTGGTGAGGACTACTTCGCGCTGGCGGCCGCGCGCGCCTCGATGAGCGCGAGCAGCGTGCGCACGCCCACCCCCGTGCCGCCGACCGGCGTGTAGCCGTGCGGGGCCTTCTCGTTGAAGGAGGGGCCGGCGATGTCGAGGTGCGCCCACGGCGTGGAGCCGACGAACTCCTGCAGGAAGAGCCCGGCGCTGAGCATCCCGCCGAAGCGGTCGCCGATGTTCGCCAGGTCGGCGACCTTCGAGTTGAGCCCGGCGCGCAGCTCGGCCGGCATCGGCATCGGCCAGAACTGCTCGCCCGCGGCGTCGGCGGCGGCCACGACCTCGGCGCGCACGTCCTCCGAGCCCATCACCGCGGAGACCCGGTTGCCGAGGGCGACGATCTGCGCGCCCGTCAGAGTCGCGATGTCGAGGACGACGTCGGGCTTCTCCTCGACGGCGGCGGCGAGGCCGTCGGCCATGACCAGGCGGCCCTCGGCGTCGGTGTTCAGCACCTCGACGGTCTTGCCGCCACGGATGGTGATCACGTCGGACGGGCGCTGCGCGGTGCCCGACGGCATGTTCTCCGCGAGGCAGAGCCAGCCGGTGACGGCGACGGGCAGCTCGAGCTGCGCGGCGGCGAGCACCGTGTGCAGAACAGCCGCGGCGCCGGCCATGTCGGACTTCATGGCCTCCATGCCGGCCGCGGGCTTGATGGAGATGCCGCCCGAGTCGAACGTGATGCCCTTGCCGACCAGCGCCACCTTCGCGGCGGGCTTGCTCGGGGTGTAGGCGACCTTGACGAGGCGCGGGCCGCGCACCGAGCCCTGGCCGACGCCCGTGAGGCCGCCGTAGCCGCCGGCGGCGAGCGCCTTCTCGTCGAGCACCGTGATCTTCAGCGCGCTGCCACGGCCCGCCTCCTTGACCGCGGCCTTGGCGAGGTCGGCGAACGCGGCGGGGTACAGGTCGTTCGGCGCGGAGTTGACGAGGTCCCTGGTGGCGTGGACGGCCTCGGCGACGACCTCGGCGCGGGCCACTGCGGCCTTGACGGCCTTGTCCTTGGCCAGGGGCGTGACGACCTGGACCTCCGTGACGGGCGCGGACTTCTTGCTGGCCTCGGCGTCGCGGTACCGCGTGTAGGAGTAGGCGCCGAGCAGCGCGCCCTCGGTGACGGCCGTCAGGTGGGCGACGTCGTCGGCGGGCAGCGCGAGGGCCGCGGAAGCCGAGCCGGCGAGCTCGCGCACGGCGGCGCCGGCGGCGCGGCGGATGGTCTCCGCGTCGGGGGACTGCGCCGAGCCGACGCCCGTCAGGACGAGCAGCTTCGCGGCGATGCGGCCGCCGGTGGGCAGCTTGCGCACCTCGTCGACGGCGCCGGTGATGCCGAGCGGGCCGGCCACGGCCGTGATCTCGGCGCGCACCTCGGCGGGGAGCCAGTCGGCGTCCACGAGCCGGGGGCCGCTGTCGCCCTGGGCGACGGCGACGACCAGGGCGTCGACGGAGAGGAGTTCAGGGTTCTTGGAAGTCAGAGTCACTCGAGGCACATGCCGATGGTAGTCCGGAAGGCGGCGTGAGCCCGTGACGTTCGACCCGCCGGCCGTCCGGCCCCGCGCGCGCCCTCGCGGGGCGCGCGCGCCGGTACGGTGGGGCCTCGTGGTCGGCCCCCTCGCACTCGTCGTGATCGGAGCCGCGACCGTCCTCGCGGCGTGGGCGGCGTGGTTCGTCGTCCGTGACCGCGCGGTGATCCTGCGCCAGCTCTGGGGCGGCGCCGTCGTCGAGGGCCTGATGGTGCTGCAGGCGGTCGTCGCGCTGGTGCTGGTGCTGAACGGGACGGGCTCGCCCGAGCCGGGCACGTTCTGGGGCTACATCGTGGTGCAGCTGATGATCCTGCCCTTCGCCGCGGCGTGGGCGTTCGCGGAGCGCACCCGCTGGAGCTCGGTGGTGCTGCTGGTCGCCTGCCTGACCGCTGTGTTCTTGGAGTACCGACTGCTGCAGATCTGGATGGGTTGAGATGGGCATCACGCTGCCGGAGCAGACCACCCCCGTGCCGGGGAGCACGTCGTCAGGCCCGGGCCGGGCGCTCGTCGCCGTCTACGGGGTGTTCGCGCTGGCCGCGACCGCGCGGGCCGGCTTCCAGATCGCGACCAAGCTGGACGAGGCGCCACTGGCCTATCTGCTCTCGGGCCTGTCGGCAGTGGTCTACGTCGTCGCGACCCTCGCCCTGGCGAAGGGCACGCCGACGGCGCGCCGCGTCGCCTGGGCCGCGGTGGTGGTGGAGCTCGTCGGGGTGCTCGCCGTGGGCGCGCTGTCCCTGCTCGACGCGGGCGACTTCCCCGACGAGACGGTGTGGTCGGGGTTCGGGGCGGGCTACGGCTTCGTGCCGCTGGTGCTGCCGTTCCTCGGTGTCGCGTGGCTGTGGCACACCCGGCCGAGGCCCGCGTCGGCGGATTGAGCAGACTCCCGACCGTGACAATTTTCACAGCCGGTCGGGTTCTGCGTGCAGTGCCGGGACCCTGCGTGGGCGCCTCTCGCCCGTCGCCGCGTCGCGGTCGGGCGCACGGAGCCCAGCGTGGTCGGCGTGCGACGCCATGTGGCCTGCCCGGCCCGCGCCGCGCCCTGCGCCGGAGCCCTGCGCTGGGTCCGGGGCGGGGCTCCAGATGCCGATGATCACGCTGGTCGGGGCCCTGCGCGGAGGCAGTCCGCTGGTGTTCGCGCCGCACGAGACCTACCGCCTGAAGCACGGCGCCACAGCTCGAAGGCAGGCTCCGACGTCGAGGCCCGACGCTCCGCAAGGGGGGCAGGGGAGCGCCGGGCGATGGCCACGGTACCGCCCGCGGCGGGGGATCGGCCTGACCCGTGCACAGCCCGCGGCCGGGGCGCCTCGTGTGGCGAACACAGCGAGCGTCCCGCAGGATGGGTCGGCAACTTGACCCACCTCTCCAGGAGACATCGATGAGTGGACCGGACCTCTCGAGCGCGATCGCGGCTCCTCGGGCCGACGGCTCGGCGCACGACGCGTCGCCGATCTACGACGCCCTCGTGGGTGAGCTCGGCGACCCCACCCAGGCGGCTCCCGCCCCCAAGAGCGGCAAGCAGGCGCGGGGCTCGCGCGGCAAGTGACGCACACAGCGCGATGATCAGCAGGGGCCGCGGGGAATAATCCCTGGACGGTTCTTGCTGAGCACCCTGAGACTGGTGCTCCCGGTCTGCGCGGCGGTGTCAGCATCCCGCCGCGAAGGATCGGCCCGGACGTGGAGGACGCGCCCCTAGCGAGGGGTGGACGGACACGGTCCGGGTGGCTCGTCGCCGACAGCCCTCAACAAGGCCCAGGGCGGTTCAAGTCGCGTGTGAAGAGGACAAGCGGACGCGGTGGACGGCGACGTGCAGATGCTGACTGACGAGCCAGCGGCCCCGTAGGCGTTCTAGGACGCGTACGGGGCCGCTAGGCGTCGCATCTGCTCCACGTAGTGGCCCCCGAACAGCACCGCGTGCACCGCGACCGGATAGAGCTGGTGCAGGCCCATCCGTCGGCGGAGCCCGGGGCGCAGCGGATGCGCCTGCTGGTAGGCGGCGATGACGTCGTCCAGGTGGGGCAGCCCGAAGAGCGTGAGCATCGCTAGGTCGGCCTCCCGGTGGCCGCCGTGCGCGGCGGGGTCGATCAGGGTGGCGCCCTGCGGCGTCCACATGATGTTCCCGCCCCACAGGTCGCCATGCAGGCGCGCGGGCGTGTCGTCGTCGTCCCAGTCGCCACTGGCGAGGCGGGCGGCCACGGCGTCGAGCAGCCGCGTGTCGTCGGGCCCCAGCGCCCCGCGGCGGCTGCCCTGGCGGGCGATCGGCTCCAGCCGACAGTGCGCGTAGAACTCGCCCCAGGCGGCGAATCGCCCGGTGGGCATCGGCAGCGGGTCGGACATCGGGCCGAAGAAGCACTCCCCGGCCCACCCGTCAGGCGGGCTGCCGAACGCCGGGGCGCCGGCGTCATGCATCGCGGCCAGTCCCACGCCGAGGGCATGGGCGGCGGCACGAGACGGCGGGACTGAGGCGAGCCGCTCCAGGTCGAGGTGGCCCGGCCCGACGTCGACGACCCCCACCACCGGCACGGCGTCGGCCGCGCGCAGCCAGTCGAGCCCGGCCGCCTCGCAGGCGAAGAAGCCGGGCGGCGCATCCGCCCGCTGCTTGCGGAACACCTCGCGCACCCGCGCCTCCCGTACCGTCAATGCGTGACCCCTCAGACCGCGCGCCCCGACCTCGCCGTCCCGACGATCCTGCACGACGGCGTCGGCCGCACGCCCTCCGGCGCGCGCTGGCTCGAGGAGCTGCCCGCCCTCGTCGAGCGGGCCGCACGGCGCTGGGACCTCGCGCTGGGCGAGCCCTACCGGGACGGCGCCTCCGCCTGGACCGCCCCCGCGCGCACCGCGGCCGGCAGGGCCGTCGTGCTCAAGGTGGCGTTCCCCCATGACGAGGCCCGCCACGAGGCCGCCGCGCTGCGCGCCTGGGACGGGCACGGCACAGCGCGGCTGCTGGAGCACCACCCGCAGGACTGGGCGCTGCTGCTCGAGCAGGTGGCGCCCGGCACGGCGATGACGGCCGCCACCGCGCCCGCGTCCGAGTTGCTCGCCGCGGCGGCCAGGGGGCACCGCGAGCTCGTCACGGCACGAGCCGCGGGCGGCCTCGAGGACCTGCCGCAGATGGCGGAGGTGTGCCGCGCCTGGGCGCAGACCCTGCTCGACAGGGCGGGGCGGGCCGCGGTGGAGGGTGAGCTCGACGTGGATGGCAGCCTCGTCGGCCGCGCCCACGACCTGCTGCGCGAGCTGCCCGCGACGGCGCGGGAGACCGCCGTCGTGCACGGCGACTTCAACCCGGGCAACCTGCTACTTGGCGCGGACGGGCGGTGGGTCGCCATCGACCCCAAGCCCCTGTGGGGCGACCCCGCGTACGACCTGTGGCCGCTGCTCGAGCAGGTCGACCCGCCGTTCCGCTCCGCCGACCCGGCCGGCCTGCTGCGCGAGCGCACCGCACTCACCGCCGACGAGGCGGGTCTGGACCGCCGGCGCGTCATCCAGTGGGCGCTCGCCCGGTCCGTCGAGGGCGCGCTCTGGCGGTGGGACGAGCTCGGCGACCTCGCCGGCGCCCAACGCGAGCTGGACCAGGCGGCGGTGTGGGCCGCGCTCGCATGAGCGGCGCCCGAATCGGCTGACGCGCGGGCGCTCGGCCGACAGACTGGGGCAGACCCGACGCACCCACTCCATCGACCGCCAGGAGCCCCGCGATGAGGATCGGCATCCCGACCGAGGTCAAGAACCGCGAGTACCGCGTGGCCATCACGCCCGCAGGCGTCGACCAGCTCGTCACCGCGGGGCACGACGTCCTGGTGCAGGCGGGGGCGGGTGTCGGGTCGGCGATCTCCGACGACCTGTACGCCGACGCCGGCGCCCGCGTGGTCATGCGCGCCGCCGACGTGTGGGAGGACGCCGACCTGGTGTGCAAGGTCAAAGAGCCGGTGGCGTCCGAGTACGGGTTCCTGCGCGAGGACCTCGTGCTCTTCGCCTACCTGCACCTGGCCGCCGACCGGCCCACCACCGACGCCCTGCTCGCCTCCGGCGCCACGGCCATCGCCTACGAGACGGTACAGGCCGACGACGGGTCGCTGCCGCTGCTCGCCCCCATGAGCGAGGTCGCTGGGCGGCTCGCCGCGCAGGTCGGCGCGTACCACCTGATGAAGAGCGTCGGCGGGTCCGGCAAGCTCCTGGGCGGGGTGCCCGGCGTCGACGCGGCGAAGGTCCTGGTGATCGGCGGCGGGGTGGCGGGGCGCAACGCCGCGGAGATCGCGCGCGGGATGCGCGCCGACGTCACGGTGCTCGACGTGTCGGCGCGCCGCCTGCGGGAGCTCGACGTGCAGTTCCAAGGCTCGGTGCGCACGCTCGCCTCGAACGCCTACACCCTCGAGCGGGAGGTGGCGGACGCCGACCTGGTGATCGGCGCGGTGCTCGTCCCGGGCGCCCGGGCGCCGCAGCTCGTGACCACCGCGCTGATCAGCCGGATGCGGCCGGGCTCCGTGCTCGTCGACGTGGCCGTGGACCAGGGCGGCTGCTTCGAGCCCACCCGTCCGACCACCCACGACGAGCCCACGTACCGGGTGGGCGGGGCCGTGCTGTACGCCGTGGCGAACATGCCCGGCGTCGTCCCCGTCACCTCGACGCGGGCGCTCACCAACGCGACCCTGCCGTACCTGACAGCGCTCGCGGACCACGGGTGGCGGGCCGCGACCGCCGCCGATCCGACGCTCGCCGGCGGCCTGGTCACGCACGCCGGGCAGCTGCTGAGCCCCGAGGTCGCGGCGGCACACGGCTACACGGTCGCCGCGGCCCCCGGCCTGGCCGTCTGACGGCCCGGGCCCGCGCGAGGGCCTTCGCCCTGCCCGCGCGGGTCGGCGGAGCCGTCGCTATCGTCGGGTGACCGCCGGAACGAAAGGCGCCTCCATGGCGATGCAGCGTCGCGTCAAGACCATCGAGCAGGCCATCGCGGAGACAGACGACCCCGGCCACCAGCTCAAACACGAGCTGCGGACGATCGACCTGATCTCCTTCGGCATCGGCGTGATCATCGGCACGGGCATCTTCGTGCTCACCGGCCAGCAGGCCGCCGTCAACGCCGGCCCCGCGGTGACGATCTCGTTCCTGCTCGCGGGGATCACCTGCGGGTTCGCGGCCCTCTGCTACGCGGAGCTCGCATCGAGCGTCCCGGTGGCGGGCAGCGCCTACTCCTACTCCTACGCGACACTCGGCGAGGTGATCGCGTGGATCATCGGCTGGGACCTGCTGCTCGAGCTCATGCTCGGGGCGGCCGTCGTCGCGCGGGGCTGGTCGGCCTACCTGCAGACCCTGCTGGGCCTGCCGACGTGGATGGCCGGCGCGGACGCGCAACCGGACTTCGCGGCAGCGGCGATCGTCGTGGCGCTCACGGCGCTGCTGCTGCTGGGCGCCAAGGACGCGGGGCGGTTCACGGGAGCGCTCGTGGTGGTCAAGCTCGCGGTCATCCTCATCGTGATCGTGGTGGGGCTGCGGTACATCGACACCGCCAACTACCGGCCGTTCATCCCCCCGGCGGAGGAGCTCCCGCCGGGGAGCGCGGACGTGCTGCGGCAGCCGATCGTGCAAGCGGTCCTCGGCCTCGAGCCGACGGCCTACGGCGTGTACGGCATCCTCGCGGCGGCGTCAGTCGTCTTCTTCTCCTACATCGGCTTCGACATCGTCGCGACGACCGCCGAGGAGACGCGGAACCCGCAGAAGGACATGCCCCGCGGCATCCTCGGCTCGCTGGCGATCTGCACGGTGCTGTACATGGCGGTGGCGGCGACGATCACCGGGATGGTCCCGTACAAGGAGCTCAACGACGCGGACCCGCTGGCGCAGGCGTTCGAGACCCTGGGCGTCACCTGGGCGGCCAAGCTGGTCGCGCTGGGCGCGGTGGTGGGGATCACGACGGTGATCCTCGTGCTCATGCTGGGGCAGTCCCGTGTGCTGTTCGCGATGGCCCGCGACCGGCTGGTGCCCGAGCGCCTCGCCCGGGTGAACAAGCACGGCGCCCCGTCGACGATCACTGTGCTGATCGGCCTGGGGGTGGTCGCGCTGGCCGCGTTCGTGCCGCTCAGCGAGCTGTCCGAGCTGGTGAGCATCGGGACCCTCTTCGCGTTCACCGTGGTGTGCGTCGCCGTCCCGATCCTGCGCCGCACCCGGCCGGACCTGCACCGGCCGTTCCGCACGCCGTGGGTGCCGCTCGTGCCCATCCTCGGTGTGCTGACGTGTGTGTGGCTGATGCTCAACCTTCCCGTCGAGACGTGGCTGCGGTTCGTGGCCTGGATGGCCATCGGCTTCGTGATCTACCTCGCCTACGGCAGGCGGCACAGCAGGCTGGCGCCCGGGGTCCCGCCGTCGGAGGCGCCCGGGGCCCTCAAGACGCCTCCCGGCTGAGGGGAGCGGTTGCGGTGTCGGACCCGGGTGGGACGCTGCCGAGATGACGCTGACCCAGTACTACGTGGCCGCCAGCATGGACGGCCACATCGCCGACGAGCAGGGCTCCCTGGACTGGCTGTTCCAGTTCAACGACGCGGAGGGCGTGGGCGAGCACTACCAGGCGTTCATGGCCGACGTGGGCGCGATCGCCATGGGGGCGACCACCTACGAGTTCCTCCTCGGGGAGGCGGCATGGCCGTACCCCGGCCTGCGCACGGCGGTGTTCACACACCGGGAGCTGCGGCTGTTCCCTGATGCCGACATCGAGTTGACCAGCGACGACGTGGGCGACGTGCATGCCCGCCTGGTCGAGGCCGCCGCCGGGCGGAACGTGTGGCTGGTGGGCGGCGGCGGGCTCGTCGCGCAATTCGCCGAGCGTGGGCTGCTCGACGAGATCTGGCTCGGGATCGCGCCTGTGGTGCTGGGCGGCGGATCGCCGCTGCTCCCCGCGCGGCTGCCCGGCACATGGGAGCTGCGGGACGTCCAGCGGCTCGGCAGCTCGTTCATGGAGCTGCGCTACGGCCGGGGTCCGCAGGAGGCTTAACGCAGACGCAGACGCAGACGCAGACGCAGTGTGCCGCCGCCGGTGCGGATAGCGTCAGCGCATGGCAGACGCGTTGGTGCTGGGCGGCAGCGGGCAGATCGGGCAGGCGGCCGTGGGGGCCTTGCTCGCCGACGGGTGGGACGTCCGCGTCCTGTGCCGGGGCTCGGGCGACCACGTCGAGCGGGTCCGCGCCTGGGGCGCCGAGCCGGTGCTGGGCGACCGCCGCGACCCGGCCGCGTTGGACCGCGCCCTGGGCGCCGGGGTCGACGTGCTGGTCGACGTGATCGCCTACGACGACCGCGACGCCGCCCAGGTGCTCGCGCACCGGGACCGGGTGGGATCGGCCGTGGTGGTCTCCAGTGCCGCCGTCTACGCGGACGGCGCCGGGCGCTCCCTCGAGACAGACGAGTTCCCCGACCTGCCCGATCCGGTGGGCGAGGGGCAGGCGACAGTCGCCCCTGGCCGCACGGGCTATGCCGCCGGCAAGGCGGCGCTGGAACAGGCGTGGCTGGGCCAGCCCGACGTGCCGGTCACCGTGCTGCGGCCCGGCGCGATCCACGGCCCCGGCTGCGTGCAGCCCCGCGAGTGGACGTTCGTGAAGCGCGCGCTCGACGGGCGCGCCGTGCGCGTGGTGGCCCACAACGGCGAGAGCCGGTTCCACACCACCTCCGGCGCCGTGCTGGGCGAGCTCGTGCGGTTGGCCGCCGCCGCACCCGGGACGCGTGTGCTGAACGCCGCCGACCCGCAGGCGCTCACCGTCGCGGAGATCGGCGCGGTGGTGCACGCCGCGATGGGGCACGAGGCCGAGACCGTGCCGCTCAGCGGGCCGCCGCGCGGCAACGTGGGCCTGACGCCGTGGGCCGTGCCGAGGCCGGTGGTGCTGGACATGACGGCCGCCGCCCGGGAGCTCGGCTACACCGCGCCCGGCGGATATGAGCAGACCGTCGAGGCGGCGATCGAGTGGCTCCTCGCGGCCGCCGCGCGCGAGGACTGGCGCACCGCGTTCCCCGGCGTGGCGCGCATGGAGGCCGGGCGCGACTTCTTCGACTACGCCGCCGAGGACGCCCACCTGGCGCGCGCCGCACGCTGAGCGATCCCCGCGTCGGGAATGATGGCCGGCATGACGATCGACCTCGACCCGGCCAACCCCTTCGCCACCCCGTCCACGCTGCCGTACGGCCTGCCGGACTTCTCCCGCATCCGGGAGGAGCACTTCCTGCCGGCGATGCTCGCGGGGATGGCCCAGCAGCGGGCCGAGATCGAGCAGATCGCCACCGACCCCGCCGCGCCCACCCCGGAGAACACGCTGGAGGCGCTGGAGCGCTCCGGGCGGCTCCTGCACCGCGCGGCCACGGCGTTCTTCAACCAGTCGAGCTCCGACTCCACCCCCGGCCTCGAGGCCATCGAGGAGGAGGTGGCGCCCCTGCTGGCCGCCCACGCGGACGCCCTGTACCTCGACGCGCGGATCTTCGCCCGGCTCGAGGCACTGCACCAGGCCGTCGAGTCCGGAGATCTCACGCTGGAGCCGGACACCGCCTGGCTGCTGCACCGCCAGCGCACGGCGTTCATCCGTGCGGGCATCGGCCTGGACGCCGAGTCCCAGGACCAGCTGCGCGCGCTCAACGCGGAGATCACGTCGCTGGAGACGGCCTTCGGCCGCAAGCTGCTGGCCGGCGCCAATGTCGCGGCGGTGCTGGTGACGGACGAGCGCGAGCTCGACGGGCTCTCGTCCGACGCCCGCGCCGCCGCCGCCCAGGCCGCGACGGACCGTGGCCACGAGGGCGCCTGGCTCATCGAGCTGCAGCTGCCCACCCAGCAGGCCCCGCTGGCCGTGCTGCGGGACCGCGCGCTGCGCGAGCGGCTGCACACGGCATCCGTGACACGTGGCGCCACCGGCGACGACCACGACACCCGCGCCACGGTGCTCGCCCTCGTGCGGCTGCGCGCCGAGCGGGCCCGCCTGCTGGGTTATGAGCACCACGCCGCCTACATCGCCGAGGACGCCACCGCGAAGACCTCCGCGGCGGCCACGGGCATCCTGACCCAGCTCGCGCCCGCCGCCGTCGCGAACGCCCGCGCCGAGGCGGCCGACCTGCAGGCCGCCCTGGAGCGCGACGTGCCCGGCGCCGAGCTCGAGGCATGGGACTGGGCGTACTACGCCGAGCAGGTGCGCAAGGAGCGCCGCTCGCTCGACGACTCGCTGCTGCGGCCCTACCTCGAGCTGGAGCGTGTGCTGCACGACGGGGTCTTCCGCGCGGCCACCGAGCTCTACGGCATCCGGTTCACCGAGCGCGCCGACCTCAAGGGCTACCACCCCGACGTGCGCGTCTTCGAGGTCTTCGAGGAGGACGGCACGGCGCTGGGGCTGTTCCTCGGCGACTTCTGGACCCGCGAGTCCAAGCGCGGCGGGGCCTGGATGAACAACCTGGTGGACCAGTCCCACCTGCTGGGCGAGAAGCCCGTGGTGGTCAACAACCTCAACATCCCCAAGCCCCCGGCGGGCGAGCCGACACTGCTCGCCTGGGACGAGGTCATCACGATGTTCCACGAGTTCGGCCACGCACTGCACGGGCTGTTCTCGGATGTGCGGCACCCATCGCAGTCCGGCACCGAGGTGCCCCGGGACTTCGTGGAGTACCCGTCGCAGGTCAACGAGATGTGGGCGTGGGAGCCGTCGATCTTGCGCGCGTACGCCGTGCACCACGTCACCGGCGAGCCGATGCCCCAGGAGTGGGTCGACACCATGCTGGCCTCGCGGCTCGACAACGAGGGCTTCGCCACCACCGAGTACCTGGCCGCGGCGCTGCTGGACCAGGCCTGGTACCAGTTGGCGCCGCAGGACGTGCCGACCGACGCCGAGGACGTCGTGCCCTTCGAGGCCGCGGCGCTCGAGCGCGCCGGCGTGGCGTTCGAGCCGGTGCCCCCGCGCTACCGCACCACGTACTTCAACCACGTGTTCGGGGGCGGGTACTCCGCGGGCTACTACTCGTACATCTGGTCGGAGGTGCTCGACGCGGACACGGTGACGTGGTTCGAGGAGAACGGCGGCCTCAGCCGCGAGAACGGCGAGCGGTTCCGTCGCACGCTGCTCGCGCGCGGCGGCTCGGGCGACCCGATGGACGCGTTCCGGGAGCTGCGCGGCCGCGACCCGGAGATCACCCCGCTGCTCGCGCGGCGCGGCCTGCTCGCGGCGGCGTCGGCCTCGACCGACTGAGCGGGGGTCGGGCGCGGGAGTCCACCGGGTGGCAGGAGCCTGACCTGGTGATCCGCCGACGGGTACGGTGAGGGGCATGTCCGCAGGTGATGACCGTGCCTCGTCCACCGCGCCCGTCGGCGCCCCCGCTGCCTCAGGCGGCCACCCGACCGCCGCTGACGAGGTCGTCCGCATCTGCCAAGAGCTGATCCGGATCGACACGTCGAACTACGGCGACGGGTCCGGGCCGGGGGAGCGCGCCGCGGCGGAGTACGTCATGGGGCTGCTGACCGAGGTCGGGCTGGACCCTGAGTACTTCGAGAGCGAGCCGGGCAGGGCCAATGTCGTGGTGCGGCTCGAGGGGCGCGACCGGGAGCGTCCGGCGCTCGTGCTGCACGGGCACCTGGACGTGGTCCCGGCGCAGGCCTCCGACTGGTCGGTGGACCCGTTCGGCGGTGAGGAGCGCGACGGCCTGATCTGGGGCCGCGGCGCCGTGGACATGAAGGACATGGACGCGATGATGATCGCCGTCGTGCGGCAGATGGCCCGCGAGGGCCGCAAGCCCGCACGGGACGTGGTGCTCGCGTTCTTCGCCGACGAGGAGGCCGGTGGCGTCAAGGGCGCCCGGTGGGCTGTGGACCACCGCCCCGACCTGTTCGAGGGCGCCACCGAGGCGATCAGCGAGGTCGGCGGATTCTCCGTCGAGGTCGACGGCCGCCGGGCCTACCTGCTGCAGACCGCCGAGAAGGGCATCGGCTGGCTGCGCCTGGTCGCCGACGGCCGGGCCGGCCACGGCAGCCAGGTCAACCACGACAACGCCGTCACGCACCTCGCCGCGGCCGTGGCGCGCATCGGACAGCACCCGTGGCCGCTGGCCCTGACGCCCACGGTGGAGCGGCTGCTGCGCGGCGTCGCGGACCTCACCGGGCTCCCGTTCGACCCGTACGACCCGCAGACCGTCGACCGGCTGGTGCGGGCGCTCGGCCCCGCGTCGCGATTCGTCGGCGCGACGCTGCGGAACACCGCGAACCCCACCCAGCTCACCGCCGGGTACAAGGCGAACGTCATCCCCGGCCGCGCCGAGGCCGTCATCGACGGGCGTTTCCTGCCCGGGCACGAGGCCCAGCTCATGTCGACCCTCCACGAGCTGGCCGGGCCGGAGGTGCGGATCGAGGTGCTGCACCGCGACGTGGCGCTGGAGGTCCCGTTCGAGGGCGACCTCGTGGACGCGATGACGGCGGCGCTGCTCGCGGAGGACCCGGGCGCCGCGGTGCTTCCGTACACGCTCTCGGGCGGCACCGACAACAAGTCGCTGTCGGTGCTCGGCATCACCGGTTACGGCTTCGCCCCGCTCCGGCTGCCCTCCTCGCTGGACTTCTCCTCGATGTTCCACGGCGTGGACGAGCGGGTCCCGGCCGACGCGCTGCGGTTCGGGGTGCGGGTCCTCGACCGGCTGCTCCAGACGGCCTGACCGGGAAGCCGCTCAGCCGAGGTCGGGCACCAAGTCGAGCGTGCTGCGCACCCGGATGATCTTGCGCCGGAGCCATACCTTGCGCTCGCCACCGGCGTAGAGGCGGGTGCGTGCCAGCTCCCACCGGCCGTACTCGGCCTCCTCCGTCAGCCTCCTGCGGGTGTCGCCGCGGCTGACGGTGCCCGGGAACGTGAGCACCCGGTACTCGAACTGCGCTGCGGGCGTGTTCCTCGCCCGCTGGACGGGACGTCCTGTGTGACTGTCGGCCATCCGCCACCACCGTTCTCCTGACAGACCGGGACAACGCCGACTGGCCCCGGTTGATTCAGTGCCATTGTGCACGGCTCGGCGCTACCGTCGTGGCATGACCGCCGACCCCCGTGCCGCGCTTGACCGCTTGATCGCCGCCCTCGAAGCCCACTACCTCGCCGTGACCACCCGGCGTGGCGAGGACGACCCAGCAGTGGACGACGCGTACGACATCCTCGCCGACGCCTTCGAGGTGTACGACGACGCGTTGGCGACCGTGCACGGCGAGGCGACGCCGTTCGACCTCGCGGACGACGAAGACGACGACGACGACGATGACGATGACGACGACTTCGACGAGGAGGGCGACGCCCCGCACGCCGCCGACGACGACGAGTACGACGACCTGGACGACCTGGTCGACGGATCGGCCCGCCAGGACCAGTGACCGGCGGGTGTGAGGGTCAGCGGCGCTCGGGATAGCCCAGGTCGGGCGCGCTGACCTCGTCCAGGGCACGGAGGATCTCCGGCGGCAGCTGGACGTCCTCCGCGGCCAACGAGGCGCGGAGCTGCGCGGCGGTGCGCGCGCCGACAATCGCCGACGACACCTGGGCCCGCACCCGCAGCCACGCCAGCGCCACGTCGAGGGGGCTGCGGTCCAGGCCCTGTGCGGCGATCGCCACAGCCTCCACGACCGCGAGCGAGTCGGCGCCCAGGTAGGGCTCGACGAAGCCCGCCAGGTGCGGGGACGCGGCACGCGAGTCCGCGGGGATCGTGCGGCGGTACTTGCCCGTCAGCACCCCGCGACCCAGCGGCGACCAGGCGAGCACCCCGACGCCCAGATCAGCGGCGGCGGGGAGCACCTCGCGTTCGATGCCGCGCTGCAGCAGCGAGTACTCCGCCTCGACGGCGGCCAGGCCCACGTCGTCGCCCAGCAGCGTGGCCGCGCGCGCCACCTGCCATCCGGCGTGGTTCGACAGCCCGACGTACCGGGCCCGCCCGCTCGTGACGGCGAGCCGCAGCGCGGAGACCGTCTCCGTGAGCGGCGTGCGCGGATCGGGCGTCTGCACCAGCCACAGGTCCACGTGGTCGGTGCGCAGCCGCGCGAGGGAGGCGTCCAGCGTGGTCAGCAGCCCGCCACGGGACGCGTCGACGACGCCCCCGGACGCGGTGCGCCGCACGCCGGCCTTGGTGCACAGCACCACGTCCTCGCGGGCCACCACGTCGCCGAGCAGCGAGCCGATCAGCTCCTCCGCGCCGCCGTCGGCGTATGAGGCCGAGGTGTCCACCAGCGTGCCGCCCGCGTCGACGAAGTCGCGGAGCTGCTCGCGGGCCTCGTGCTCGTCGGTGTCCCGGCTCCAGGTCAGGGTGCCCAGGCCGAGGTGAGAGACGCGAAGACCCGTGCGGCCGACCTGGCGCTGTTCCATGAGGCGCAAGGGTAATCGGGGAGTCGTCGTCGGGGGGGCTATCGTTCACGCTCGTGGAGTCCGGCATGGGTACATGGGAAGCAATCGTCCTCGGACTGGTGCAGGGGCTCACCGAGTTCCTCCCGGTGTCGTCGAGCGCGCACCTGCGCATCGTCGGCGAGTTGATCGGCTCGGCCGATCCCGGCGCGGCGTTCACCGCCATCACGCAGATCGGCACCGAGACCGCCGTGCTGCTCTACTTCCGGCGCGATATCGCGAGCATCTGCCGCGCCTGGTGGAGCTCGGTGCGCGGCGACCGGGGGACCGACCTGCGCGCCCGGCTCGGCGCCCCGCGGGGGCAGCGGCCGGACCACGAGGCGCTGATGGCCTGGTTCATCGCCCTCGGGTCGGTGCCGATCGTCGTCCTCGGGCTGGCTTTCCAGGACAAGATCGAGGGCAGCTTCCGCAACCTGTGGCTCATCGTCCTCACCCTCGCCGGCTTCGCGCTGGTGCTCGGCTGGGCGGACCGGATCGGCTCGAAGCGGCGCGAGATCACCGAGCTCAACACCAAGGACGCGGTGCTGTTCGGCTTCGCGCAGGCGATGGCGCTGATCCCCGGCGTGTCCCGCTCGGGCGGCACGATCACCGGCGGGCTCCTCATGGGCTACACCCGCGAGGCCGCGGCGCGGTACTCGTTCCTGCTGGCGCTGCCCGCGGTGTTCGGCTCGGGCCTGTTCCAGCTCGCGAAGAGCGTGGGCGACTTCGGCCAGAACGGCACGCCCAGCTTCGCCTCGACGCTGGTGGCCACGATCGTGGCGTTCGCGGTTGGCTACGTGGTCATCATCGCGTTCCTCAAGATCGTCTCGACGTTCAGCTACAAGCCGTTCGTCATCTACCGCCTGGCGTTGGCCGCGGTCGTGGCGATCCTCCTGCTCACCGGCGTGCTCGACCCCATCGGCGTCCAGCCGCAGGGGGCGTTGTAGGAGTGCCCGCCCACGGCGGTTAGGCTTCCGACGTGCTTACCTGGCCGGCCCCGCAGATCCCCCAGCTCCCCGGACAAGGGGAGCCCGTCCGAGTCCGGGACACCTCCACCGGCGAGCTCGTCGTGGCCGCGCCGGGGCCCACCGCCACGCTGTACGTGTGCGGGATCACCCCGTACGACGCGACCCACCTGGGCCACGCGGCCACCTACGTCGCCTTCGACCTGCTGGTGCGGGCCTGGACCGACGCCGGGCAGCGGGTGCGGTACGCCTCCAACGTCACCGACGTCGACGACCCGCTGCTCGAGCGTGCCACCGCCACCGGCATGGACTGGCGTGAGCTGGCCCGCGAGCAGACGGCCCTCTTCGCGGAGGACATGACGGCGCTCGGCGTCGTCCCGCCGGACGTCTACACCGGCGCCGTCGAGTCCGTGCCCGCCGTCGTCGACGCCGTCGAGCAGCTCGTGGCGGCCGGCGCCGCCTACCGGGTCGGCGTCCCCGACGCCACGGGCCACGGCGAGGGCGACGTGTACGCCGACCTCTCCGCCGACCCGGCCTTCGGCGAGGTCGCCGGACTCGACGCCGAGGCGATGCTCGAGGTCTTCGGCGAGCGCGGGGGAGACCCCGACCGTCCCGGCAAGCGCCACCCGCTGGACCCGCTGCTGTGGCGCGCCGAGCGCCCCGACGAGCCCGCCTGGGACGGCGGCACGCTCGGCCGTGGCCGCCCCGGCTGGCACATCGAGTGCGCGGTGATCGCCCGCGACGGCCTCGGCCTCCCGTTCGACGTGCAGGGCGGCGGCGTGGACCTGCGCTTCCCGCACCACGAGATGAGCACCTCCCACGCCCGGCTGCTCGACCACGGCCACGGCGCCCGCCACCACGTGCACGCGGGGATGGTGGGCCTCGACGGCGAGAAGATGAGCAAGTCGCGCGGCAACCTGGTGCTCGTCTCGCGGCTGCGCGAGGCCGGCGAGGACCCGATGGCCATCCGCCTGGCGCTGCTGGCCCACCACTACGCCGACGACTGGAGCTGGACCCGCAACGACCTGGTCGTCGCCCGGCAGCGCCTGGAGCGGTGGCGCGCCGCCGTCGCCGGCAACGGCGGGCCCGACGCGACGGCGACCCTCGCCGCGATGCGGGCGGCGATCGCGAACGACCTCGACGCGCCCGCCGCGCTGGCGGCCGTCGACGCGTGGGCCGCCGAGTCGATCTCGCGCGGGAGCACCGACGACGCGGTCGAGGGGGCGCCCGGCGTGATCGCGCGGGCCGTCAACACCCTGCTCGGCGTGCGGCTCTAGCCGCCGGTGCCCTTGTCCCGCCGGCGCAGGTAGCGCTCGAACTCCTGGGCGATGGCCTCACCGCTCGCCTCGGGCAGCTCGGCGGTGTCCTTCGCCTCCTCGAGCTGGTGCACGTACTCGGCGATCTCGCTGTCCTCGGCGGAGAGCTCGTCCACGCCGTGCTGCCAGGCGATCGCGTCGTCCGGCAGCTCGCCGAGCGGCACCGGCTCCCCGATCAGCCCCTCGATGCTGGTCAGCAGCGACAGCGTCGCCTTCGGCGAGGGCGGGTGCGCCACGTAGTGCGGCACCGCGGCCCACAGCGACAGGGCGTTCATGCCCCGCGCCTCCGCCTCGTGCTGCAGCACGCCGACGATGCCCGTGGGCCCCTCATAGCTGTTGGTCTCCACCCCGAGGCGCTCGCGGACCGTCGCGTCCTCGCTCGTGGTCGTCACCGGGATGGGCCGCGTGTGCGGCACGTCGGCGAGCAGGGCGCCCACCGTCACCACCGTACGCACCCCCAGCCGCTCCGCGATGTCCAGCAGCTCCGCGCAGTACCGCCGCCAGCGCATCGACGGCTCGATGCCGTGCACCAGCACCACCTGGCGGCCCGTGCGCGGAGCCGAGGCCACCGCCACGGATGTGGTGGGCCAGGTGATCTCCCGCCGCCCGTCAGGGCCGGGCCCGACGATCGGCCGGTTCACCTGGAAGTCGTGGTAATCCTCCGGGTCGAGCTCGTCGACCTGCTCCGCCGCCCACACCTCATGCAGGTGCTCGAGCGCCTGGGTCGCTGCCGATCCGGCGTCGTTCCAGCCCTCGAAGGCGGCCAGCATGATCGGGTCCCTCGTCGGGACGTCGGTCGGCCCCTGTGGCTGCTCGCTCATCACCCCAGCCTAGGGGCGCTGTCACGGACCGTCCGAGCCGCAGCGCCGAACACGGCGCGCGTGGGCTGCCGGGCCGCTTCCAGGGCGGCTCGCCTACCATCGGCTAGATGCCCGATCTTGCTGACACAGCCCTCAACGCCCTCGACATGACCGCGCGCTCCGCCGCCAGCCGCCCCGCCGGGTCGCCGCCGCCGTCGTCCGCTCCGGCGCTCCCGGCCGCTGTGCTGTGGGACATGGACGGCACGCTCATCGACTCCGAGCCGTTCTGGATTGGCGCGGAGCTCGAGTTGGCAGCCCTGCACGGCGCCGAGTGGACGCATGAGGACGGCCTCGCGATGGTCGGCAACCCGATGGAGACGTGCGCCGCCGCGCTGCGGGCTCGGGGCGTCGACCTCTCTGACGAGGAGATCTGCTCGTTCCTCAACAGCCGGGTCGCCGCCGGTGTCGCCGCGGGGACCCCGTGGCAGCCTGGCGCCCAGGAGCTGCTGGCCGCGCTCGTCGATGCCCAGGTGCCGATGGCGCTGGTCACGTCCTCGCATCGCGAGCTCGCCGACCCGTTCGTGCGCTCCGCCGGGGTGTTCGACATCTCGGTGTGCGGCGACGAGGTGGCCCGCCCGAAGCCCGACCCGGAGCCCTACCTCACCGCCGCCGCGCGGCTCGGAGTGGACATCGCCGACTGCATCGCGTTCGAGGACTCGCCCGCGGGCATCTCCTCGGCCGTCGCCTCGGGGGCACACGTCGTCGCCGTCGAGGTGATGGTGGGGCTCGCGCCGCGGCCCGGTGTCAGCAGGGTCCGGTCACTGGCTGACGTGACGCTGGGCGAGCTCGGCCGGGTGCTGCGGGGCGAGCTGCTCGAGCCCCGCTAGGACGCTCGCGGGGGTCAGGTGGCGTCGGCGGGCGTGAGCGGACGGCCGCCGGCCACCGGCTCCACCCCGAGGGCGAGCCGCACGGCCCCCTCGGGGATCTCCGGCGGCGTGCCGCCGAAGGCCGGGCAGAGGTCGCGGTGCGCGCACCAGTCGCACAGCTTCGACTTGCGCGGCCGCCAGTCGCCGCTGCGGGCCGTGTCCTCGATGCCTGTCCAGATCGAGCGGACCCGGGCCTCGAGGCTGAGCATCTCCGGCTCGGTGGGCTCGTGGCGCAGGATCGTGCCATCACCCAGGTAGACGAGCTGCAGCATGCGCGGCAGCTCGCCGCGCTCGCGCCACAGCATGAACGCGTAGAAGCGCATCTGGAACAGCGCCGAGCTCTCGTAGCCGGCCCGTGGGGAGCGCCCCGTCTTGTAGTCCACGACCCGCATGGCCCCGTTCGGCGCCACGTCCAGGCGGTCGACGATGCCGCGGAGCTGCGGGCCGTCGTCGAGTTGCGTGCGCACCGACATCTCCCGCTCATGCGGCTGCAGGCGGTTCGGGTCCTCGAGGGTGAAGTACGTGTCGAGCAGGCGGCCAGCGCTGGCCAGCCACTCGTCCCACTCGGCCTCCTGCTCGAAGAGCTCTGCGTGCCGCGGCTGGGCGGCGCGCAGCTCCTCCCAGCGCTGGGGCAGCATCGCGTGCGCCGCGGCGAGGGTGCGCTGGCCAGCGGGCAGGTCGAAGAGGTGCTCGAGCACGGCGTGGACCAGGGTGCCCCGCACGGCTGCCGCGCTCGGCGGCTCGGGGAGGCGGTCGACCACCCGGAACCGGAACAGCAGCGGGCACTGCAGGAAGTCGTTCGCGCGTGAGGGGGAGAGGCCGGGCGTGGAGCGGCGCTCGGCAGGCGCCTCACCACCGGGCGCCTCGCTGCTGGGAGGCTCGGGTGGGAGGAACGGGGTCTGCGTGGTCGGCACGCCGCCAGCCTAGGCGCGGGGCCTGACACCGCGGTCGCCGGGCTTGGGCCGCGCAGGCGCCTCGGGCACCTAGGCTGACCGGGTGAGTAACAGCGCGCGCCCCGGCGCCCCCGGCTGGGTCATCGGCCGCGTGGCCGGCGCCCCGATCATCCTCACCCGTAGCTGGATCCTCGCCGCCGCGGTGCTGACGCTGATCTTCGCGCCCACCGTCGAGGCCGCCGCGCCGCAGATCGGCGCGGCCAGGTACGTCGTGGCGTTCGGCTTCGCGGTGTTGCTGTTCGGCTCGGTGCTCATCCACGAGTTGGCACACGGCCTCATGGCCCGCGCTCGCGGCCAGCATGTCGAGGAGTTCGCGCTCACCGTGTGGGGCGGCCACACCACGTTCAGCGGGGTGGCGCCGACACCGGCCACCAGCGCGCTCGTCGCCGTCGTCGGCCCCGTCGCGAACCTGGTCCTCGCGCTGCTCTTCTGGTTGGGCGCCCAGGCCGGGCCCTCCACCGGGCTGCTAGCGCTGCTGCTGTACGCCGGGGCGATCTCCAACGGCTTCGTCGGGTTGTTCAACCTCGTGCCCGGCCTGCCGCTCGATGGCGGCCAGATCCTCCAGGCGGCTGTGTGGCAGGTCACTGGCGACCGTCACAAGGGCTCGGTGGCTGCGGGCTGGGCGGGCAGGGTCGTCGCGATCGGGGTGCTCGTGTGGGCCCTGGCGACGCCGCTGGCCCAGGGCCGGCCGGTGGACCTGTTCACGGTGGTGTGGGCGGCCCTGATCGGGGCGTTCCTCTGGAACGGGGCGTCAGCGGCGATCACCGCCGGCCGCACCAACCGCAACCTGGAGAGCCTCACGGTGGAGTCCGTCGGGCGGCGCGCCACGTCGGTGCCGGTGCAGGCCACCCTCGCGGACGTCGACCGGGCCCGCGGCCAGGCCCAGGCCGACGAGGTCGTGATCCTGTCGCCCGACGGCCGTCCCGCCGCCTACGTCGACCAGGCCGCGGCTGCCGCCGTCCCGCCCGAGCATCGGGCCGTCACCCCCGTCTCGGCTGTCGCGGTGGTGATTCCCGTGGGCGCGGTGGTCGACGCCAGGCTGCGGGGCGCCGACCTGGTGCGCGCCGTCGGCCATGTGACCCGCACATCGGGCGTCGTCGCGGCCGTCCAGGACGGCCGCGTGACGGCCATCGTCCGCGCCGCGGACGTGATCGCGGCGCTGCGCTCCTAGACTCGACCCCCGTGACCGACCAGACGCCCACTTCCCCCACGACCACCAGCACCGGGGCGGCCCAGCGCCGCGGCCCGCTGCGGGAGGGCGACCGAGTCCAGTTGACGGACCCGCGCGGCCGCCTGCACACCATCACGCTGACCCCCGGCGGCTCGTTCCACACGCACAAGGGCTACTTCACGCACGACCAGCTCATCGGCGCCCCCGAGGGCACCGTGGTGCGCAACACCGCGGGCATCGAGTACCTGGCGCTGCGCCCCCTGCTGAGCGACTTCGTGCTCTCGATGCCGCGTGGCGCGGCAGTGGTCTACCCCAAGGACGCCGGCCAGATCGTCGCCATGGCGGACATCTACCCGGGCGCCCGGGTGGTCGAGGCCGGTGTCGGCTCCGGCGCGCTCACCATGTCGCTGCTGCGCGCGGTGGGCGACGGCGGCCACCTGCACTCCATCGAGCGGCGCGAGGACTTCGCGGAGATCGCGCGCGGCAACGTCGAGTCGTTCTTCGGCGGCCCGCACCCGGCGTGGCGGCTGTCCGTCGGCGACCTGTCCGACGTGCTGCCGACGGTGGCGGAGCCCGGCTCCGTGGACCGCGTGGTGCTGGACATGCTCGCCCCGTGGGAGAACCTCGAGGCCGTCGCCGACGCGCTGGCGCCCGGCGGCGTGCTGATCGCCTACGTCGCGACCACCACCCAGCTCTCCCGCCTCGCCGAGGACCTCCGCGCCGATGGGCGCTACACCGAGCCCGAGGCGTGGGAGTCCATGGTCCGCGGCTGGCACCTCGAAGGGCTCGCCGTCCGCCCCCAGCACCGGATGATCGGGCACACCGGCTTCCTGCTCACCACCCGGCGCCTGGCCGACGGGGTCGACGCGCCGCTGCGCCGCCGTCGCCCGTCGAAGGGCGCCTACCCGCTGCCGGGCTCGCAGGACGCCGAGGCGAGCAGCGCGTCGGCGGTGCCGGACGAGGCGTGGACGCCCGAGGCGCTGGGCGAGCGGCCCATCTCCGACAAGAAGATCCGCCGCGTGCGCCGCGATGTCGGGCGGGGTCCCGTCACCGAGTGACGCCAGTCTGGCGGGCGAGCCGCCGCGACCTGCTCTGAGCCTTGTGACCAGCGCGTTCGCGGCGGCATGCCCACCAGGAGAGAAACGCTCGGCAGGGTGGCGCCCGAGAAGTTAGGGTCGTCAGACCAGCACATCGGTGTGCACCTCGGGGGTCGATCATGGGAGGACCACACGATGACGGAACCGGCAGCACCTGGCCACGACCTGCAACGTGAGATCAACCTCCTCGCCGCTCGCAACGAGCGCATCGCCGAGGCGCTGATGGCGGCCCGCGAGCAGATCGTGGAGCTGAAGCGCCAGCTCGACGAGCTCGCCAAGCCGCCGGGGAGTTTCGCGACGTTCCTGTCGGCCCGGCCCGACGGCACCGTCGACGTCATCTCCTCCGGCCGCAAGATGCATGTCGGCGCCAGTCCCACGATCGACGTCCAGCGGCTGCGGCCGGGCCAGGAGGTCATGCTCAACGAGGCCCTGACCGTCGTCGAGGCCGGCGGGTACGAGGACGTCGGCGAGCTCGTCACCGTCAAGGAGCTGCTCGGCACGCATCGCGCCCTCGTGGTGGGACGCGGCGACGAGGAGCGGGTCGTGCGGTTCTCCGGGCAGCTGCTCGAGGACTCGGTGCGGGTGGGCGACGCGCTGACTGTCGAGACACGCTCCGGCTTCGTGCTCGAGCGCATCCCCCGGGCCGAGGTCGAGGACCTCGTGCTCGAGGAGGTCCCCGACATCGACTACTCCGACATCGGCGGCCTCGGCCCGCAGATCGAGGCCATCCGCGACGCGGTCGAGCTGCCGTTCCTGCATCCGGACCTGTTCCGGGAGCACGGCCTCAAGCCGCCGAAGGGCGTCCTGCTGTACGGGCCGCCCGGCTGCGGCAAGACGCTCATCGCCAAGGCTGTGGCCCGCTCGCTCGCGACGACCGCCGCGAAGGCGCGCGGCGAGGAGGGCGACGAGGCGCGCAGCTACTTCCTCAACGTCAAGGGCCCCGAGCTGCTCAACAAGTACGTGGGGGAGACCGAGCGCCACATCCGGCTCATCTTCGCCCGGGCACGTGAGAAGGCGTCCCAGGGGCACCCCGTGGTGGTGTTCTTCGACGAGATGGAGTCGCTGTTCCGCACCCGCGGCACCGGGATCTCCAGCGACGTCGAGACGACGATCGTCCCCCAGCTGCTCAGCGAGATCGACGGCGTGGAGCGGCTCGACAACGTCATCGTCATCGGGGCCTCCAACCGCGAGGACATGATCGACCCGGCCATCCTGCGGCCTGGGCGGCTCGACGTGAAGATCAAGATCGAGCGGCCCGACGCGGAGAGCGCCCGCGAGATCTTCGCCAAGTACCTCGTCCCCACGCTGCCCATCCACGCCGACGACCTCGCCGAGCACGGCGGACAGGCGAGCGCGGCCGTCGAGGCCATGATCAACCGCGTCGTGGAGCGCATGTACTCCGAGAGCGAGGAGAACCGCTTCCTCGAGGTGACGTACGCCAGCGGTGACAAGGAGATCCTCTACTTCAAGGACTTCAACTCCGGCGCGATGATCCAGAACGTCGTCGACAGGGCCAAGAAGTCCGCCATCAAGGACCTGCTCGCCACCGGTCAGCGAGGCGTCCGGGTGGACCACCTGCTGACGGCCTGCGTTGACGAGTTCAAGGAGAACGAGGACCTCCCCAACACGACCAACCCCGACGACTGGGCGCGGATCTCCGGCAAGAAGGGCGAGCGGATCGTGTTCATCCGCACGATCGTCCAGGGGAAGAAGGGCGCCGACGCGTCCCGCACGATCGAGACCGTCACCAGCACCGGGCAGTACCTCTGACACGTGGGGCGGCACGGGCGGCGCGCATGACGCGCTGCCCGTGCAGCCCGACGCACTGCCCGTCCGGACTGGCGCACTGCCCGTCCGGCCCGACGCCTAGGGTGTGCCTGTGAGCGTGCGTCGTGTGATGGGCATCGAGACCGAGTACGGGATCCTCCAACCGGGGCGGCCCAACGCCAACCCCATGCTGCTGTCGAGCCACGTCGTGGCCGTGCACGCCGCCGCCCGCGAGGGGACGCGCACCCGCGCCCGGTGGGATTACGACGACGAGGACCCGCTGCTCGACGCCCGCGGATTCCACCTGCAGCGCGCGTCCGCGCACCCGTCGATGCTCACCAACGACCCGGAGCGGCCCGCGCCGTCCGGCGACGGCCCCCAGGAGCTCGCCCGCTCGCTTGTCGAGGAGTACGAGGACCCGGGCGCCGCGAACGTCATCCTCACCAACGGCGCCCGCCTGTACGTGGACCACGCGCACCCCGAGTACTCCTCGCCGGAGGTCACCGGGCCGCTGGACGCCGTCCGGTGGGACCGGGCCGGTGAGTTGGTGATGCTCGCGTCCGTGCGCGCCCTCGCGTCGACGCCCGCGCTGCCCGACGTCGCGCTGTATAAGAACAACGTCGACGGCAAGGGCGCCACCTACGGCACCCATGAGAACTTCCTGGTGGACCGCGCGGTCCCGTTCGCCCAACTCGCCTCCCGGCTGATGCCGTTCCTGGTGACCCGCCAGGTGTTCACGGGCGCCGGCCGGGTGGGCCTCGGGCAGCGCGGGGAGCGCCCCGGGTTCCAGATCTCCCAGCGCGCGGACTACATCGAGGCGGAGATCGGGCTGGAGACGACGCTGCGGCGGCCTATCGTCAACACGCGCGACGAGCCGCACGCCGACCCGGACCGCTGGCGCCGGCTGCACGTGATCTTCAGCGACGCGAACCTGCTGGAGGTGGCGACCTACCTCAAGCTCGGCACCACCTCGCTCGTGCTCTGGCTGATCGAGCAGTCGGAGGTCGCGGGGGTCGACGTCGGCCCGATGCTCGCGGCCGTCGACGCGCTGACCCTGCGCGACCCGGTCTCGGCGACCCACCTCGTGAGCCATGACGTGGCGCTGACCGAGCGCCTGGAGCTCGCGGACGGGCGCCGGATGACAGCCCTGGAGATCCAGGGCGCCTACCTCGACGCGGTGCGCGACGCGCTGGCCCGCACGGGGGCCGAGCCCGACGACGAGACGCGCGACGTGCTCGACCGCTGGGAGTCGCTGCTGCGCAGGCTCGCCGAGGACCCGGCGAGCTGCGCCCGCGAAGTGGAGTGGCTCGCCAAGCTGCGGCTGCTCGAGGGCATGCGCCGCCGTGACCACCTGGAGTGGGACCACCCCCGGCTCGCCGCCGTCGACCTGCAGTGGTCCGACGTGCGGCCCGAGCGCGGCCTCTACCACCGGCTGCTCTCCGCCGGGGCGGTGGAGACGCTCGTGACGCCCGAGGAGGTCGAGCAGGCCGTCAGCCACCCGCCGCGCGACACCCGCGCCTACTTCCGCGGCGAGGCCATCGCGCGGTTCGGCCCGCAGGTCTCCGCGGCGAGCTGGGACTCGGTGATCTTCGACGTCCCCGGCGCCCCGACCCTGCAGCGCGTGCCGATGCGCGACCCGCTGCGCGGCACCGAGGCGCACGTGGGCGCGCTGCTCGAGGCGAGCCCGGACGCCGGAAGCCTGCTCAAGGCGCTGGGGACCTGACCCGGGAGGACGCCGTTAGCGCATCGCCCCGACGAACCGCACGGCCTCCCGGGCCTCCCGCAGCCGACGCTCGTACGTGAGGCCCAGCCCGAGGAGCACGGCGCCGCCGACGGCCAGCACGGCCCACCACTCCACGACCCGCATCGCGGCCACCGCCGCCGGCGAGGCCTGGATCAGCGCGACGGCTCCGAGCACGGCGCCGCCGAGCAGGAACGGGGCCTGCCAGCGCAGGACCGCCCCGGCGACGACCGCGACGAGCGCCCCCACGACCACGAGCAGCAGCCGCCACGTGGTGGGGATCGCCCAGCCGGTGGCGAACGGGACGGCCAGCACCAGCACCAGCCCGACTCCCAGCGCCGACCAGCTGCTGGCATCCGGGTCGCGCCGCAGCCGTGCGGTCCCGAGGGCGAGCACGACCGCCCCGAGCAGCACGAGGTAGACGTCGGGCGGCACCACCGGGGTGAGCCACGCCCCCAGCAGCGCCGCCACGCTGGCGCTGACCAGCCCGGTGGCGACGGCGCGGGTCCGGGCCGCCCCCGTCGCAGCGCGCAGCCCGGCGATGAGCGCCAGCGTGCTCCCGGCCGTCAGCACCGCGAGGGCGCGCACCGTCCCGGAGCCGCTGGAGTCCACGGCGAGCAGCGTCGGGGCCAGCGCGACGGCCGTGACCCAGGGCAGTCCCCATCGGCGTGGACCCGGGCTCGGGAACGGCCATCGCCAGGCGGCCAGGACCAGTGCGGCGGCGAGGAGCCCGGCGCTCGGCAGTGACCACAGCTCGACGTCGCCCAGACCCGGGGTGGTCCCACCGGCGCGGACCGTCGCGGGGACTGCGGCATCGCGGGTGGCGACGATGACGGACAGGAGGACCGCGCCGAGGAGCGGGCCCGCGCTGGCCCGTGCGGCTCGCGCGCTGCGCTCAGCGGAGGGCGCGCCCGGCTCAGCGGAGTGCCGCCCGCCCCACAGCGTCGACGCGCTCAGGGCGATCAACACGGCAGCGGCGGCAAGGGCCACGGGCGCGCGCCAGGTGGTGGCGGGGCCGAGGGCGAGCGAGGCGAGCAGGAGCGGTCCGGCCACTGTCGTCATCACGTCCGCGCGTCCGCGGGCCGCCCTCAACACGGCGGTGGCGGTGAGGACGACGCCGAGCACCACCAGGGGGAGCTCCACGCTCGGCAGCACGCCCTGCAGGACGGCGGACGGCGTGGCCAGCGCACACGCCGTGAGCCCGATCGCCACGAGCTGGGCCGCTCGGGCCCCGGCCCTCGGGGACCAGGCCGCCCACCAGGCCAACGCGGCCCCCGCGACGATGACGCAGGCCCAGCGCAGGAGGCCCGCCGGGGTCTCGTCCACAGCGATGGCGGTGGGCAGCACGAGCACGAGGGTGAGCAGCCAGGGCGCCACCCGGTCCACCGCCCGGGCGTCGTCGCCGCCGAGGCGGTGCAGCGCACGGGCCGCGCCGGCGGTCACGAGGGCCGAGGCGATCGCCCACAGCTCCACCTCGACCAGTGCGGGTGTGCCCGCGCTGACGGTGGCGGCCACGAGTCCGTGGCGGACGGGCCCGGCCAGCACGAGCATCGTGCCGACGAGCGCGAGGAGTCGGGACGCGGGCCCTTGGCCCAGGCGCGTCGCCCAGGCCGCCAGCGCGGCGCCGACGACGAGCGCGGCGAGCACACGCCAGGTGTCGTCATGGAGGGCCGAGGGCAGCAGCAGCAGCGCCCCCGCGTGGAGCAGAGTCGGGACCTGCGCCCCGGCGCGCAGCAGCAACGCGGTCACGGCGACGAGCAGCAAGCCCAGCAGCGCCAAGGGGAGGTCCCAGAGCGCGCTCATGGCGGACGACGCGCTGGTGAACGCCGCGACGGCCGCCACCACCAGGCCGACCGGAACGGTGGGCGCTCCTCCCGGGGTGCTCCATCCGCCCCGAGCCGCGCTGTGCAGGGCCAGAGCGCAGCCCGCCGCGAAGAGCACCGACCAGCGGACTGTCCCGAGCGTCGAGTGGTCGACGGCCAGCAGGCTCGGGATCGCCGCGATCCCGGCCGCGATCCACGGCCCGACGAGCAGCGCTGCCCGCCGGCTGCGCGCCGTGCAGGTGACCAGCCCCCGCAAGGCGAGGAGGGTGAGGGCGACGGCCGGCAGGGACCATGCCTCGACCTCTTCGAGGCCCAGGGTCCCGGGCAGCCCACTGCCCCGTCTCACCGGCTCGGTCGCGCGCAGCGCATGACCCGCCGGCCCGAGGACGAGCACGAGGACTGCCAGCCCCAGGAGGACGTCGCGGCGCGGCGCCGCGAGGAAGGGCCTGGACCGGCCCCACATCCCGCAGGCGACGAGCACCGCTCCCGCGCCGAGGGCGAGCGCGGCGCGCGGCACATTCCCCAGGGGGAGGTCGCCGCCGAGCAGCGCAGTCGGCACTGTGGCGAGCGCGAGGCCGGCGACCAGCAGGGGCACGTCGTCCTCGCCGCCGAGGCGCCGGCGTCGCAGCGCCACGACGAGGAGGACGGCGCCCGTCGGCGCCAGGTAGGCCTCGGGGGCGCCCACTCCGCCGTGCAGCAGCAGCACCCACGTCGCGGCGACGCCCAGTCCGAGAGCCCACCAGCGGGCCCATCGGCGGCCCGGCTGCCACGACCAGGCCCCGGCGACCACCGCACTGACGACGACCGCCAGCGCGAGGCGCCCGGGACCGCCCTGGGCGCCGACGGTGGCCGCCGCCGCGAGCAGCTGCGTGCCGGCCATCGCCCAGCCTGCGCCCTCGGTGGCGCGGCGGGCGTCCTCCTGGCGGGCCGACAGCGGCCCGGCCAGCAGCACGCAGGCGCCCGCGACGGCTGTGACGGCCACCGGCAGTGCGGCGCCGAGCAGCGCGCCGTCGGTGGCCAGCCACGCGGTGAGCAAGGAGCCCGGCACCAGCACGGCCCACGCCGCCGAGGCGCCTACCTGCCAGCGCGGCCCCAGCGTCGACCGGCCGCGCCCCGCGACGACGAGGGCCGCCACGGCGGCTGCCACGGCGACGGCGATCAGCGCCGCCTGGTCGAGCACAGTGGGTTGTGCGGGCAGGCCCGCTGCGCCCGACATCCACGCGGCGACGGACACCGTGGCTGCGACGGACAGCGAAGCCGATCGATCGGCGCGCGTCCACGGCATGCGCGGGGCGAGGACGGCGGCGACGACCGCCGCGAGCATCGGCGCCGCGAGGACGGCCGCCGCAGTCCCCGGGGCGAGCGGCTTCGCGACCAGGACCACCCCGCCGAGCCAGAGCAGCCCGAGGGCTGTGGCGAGCAGCGCGGCACGGGCGAGGGCCCGGCCAGACGCCCACCCGCGGGTGACGACGGCCACGGCCGCACAGGCGAGGAGTGCGAGACCTGCCGACACGGCGTCCCGGGACGCGATGAGCGCCACCACCGGGGCCAGGACCACCAGTGAGCGAAGGGGTGTGCGGCTGCGACCGTCCAGGCGCAGCCCGGCCTTGTCGGCGAGGACCCCGAGGGCCGCCACGAAGGCGAGAAGCAGCACCAGGCCGACGGGCCCCAGCCCCGGCCACATCGAGACGACTGGCGCGGGCAGCGCGAGCAGCGCCAGCGCCGCGGTCCACGCGCCGCCCACCCGGGCCGCGCGCCACGGCGACGCGAGGCCCGTCGCGGCACAGAAGGCCAGCGCGCCGCCGACGACAGCAGCCGCCGTCAGCGGTGGCGGCAGTTGACGGACGTCGAGCATCAGCGCCGCGAGCAGCGCGACGAGCATCGATGCCGAGGGAGCCGCCGCGAGCATCGCCACGACGAGGGCCCCGCGAGTCGCGCGGCCCGCCGCGGCCCGCGCCAGGCCGATCGTGACAGCCGCTGCGCTGGCGGGGGCCCACGCCCACAACACGCCGCTCGGAATCCCCGCGTGGACCCCGGCCACGCCGACGCCCACGGACCCGAGCGCGAGCAGCGCGCCAGCCGCCGCCTCCCACGCCGCGGCCCTGCGCGGATGCCGCGCGCGAGACCAGCGGCTCTGGAGGCCCGCCAACACCGCGAGCAGGAGCAGCGCGGCGGCCGGGGACCACGGGCTGGCGGTGGCACGCGCCACGTCGACGAGGGCGATGACGGTGGCCGATCCGGCCGCCAGCCACGCGACCCACTCCAGCACCCCGCGCTCGAGCCCGCTCCAGCCCCGCTCCCGTTCGGCGCCGAGCCCCAGGCCACTGCCAGGCCCGTCCTCGCCGCGGGCGGGCTCGCCGGGCGGCGGACCTGCGACGGCAGTGGCGGATCCCATGGCGAACCGGGCCGAGGCGAGCAACACGCTCCCGACCAGCAGCCACGCAGTGTGCCCAGGCGTCAGCGGCGCCAGCAGCACCGGGGCCACCGGCAGAAGCACCGCGCCGGCGGCGGCGCCGGTCCTGATCCGCGCGACGTGCCCCCACGCGCCGAGCAGCAGCGCGCAGACCAGGCATGCGGCAGCCGCGTACACGGCGCCGCTACTGGGCGCGATGAGGCCGGTGGCGTGCACCGCCCACGCGTCGAGCAGCAGCATCACCGTCCCGATGCCGCCGACGGCCTCCGCGCTGGAGCCGAGGCGGGCCCGGCGCAGGCTCGACGCGGCGGCGAAGACCACCACGGTTCCGACGCCGATCACCGCGGCGCGGCCCACCAAGCCGAGCCATCCCCAGCTGAACAGCAGGAAGACCACGCAGGCGGCGGCGATCAGGAGCGCGCCGAGTATCTGGAGCACCGTCTGGACACGCCACGGCGCCCGCGGCGGTGGCGCTGGCTGTGACGCCATCGGGCGGGGGAGGGGAGGTGTGGAGTACGGGATGAGGGGAGGGCCAGTGGGCGGCCCGGCGAGAGGCGCGACTCGCGGCGGCGGGGCGGCCATCGGGGCGACAGGCGGCGACGACCATGCCGCCGCCGCGGACTGCTCGGCGGCCACCGCCGCCGCCCGTGCCGCCGCGGCGACCTCCGCCGCGCGCGCCGCGGCCGCGGAGGCCTCGGCCGCCCGGCGCTGATGCTGCTCCGCCCGCATCAGGTCGAGGTGCTCCGTCCGGCGGTCCAGCGCGCCGACAGCCTCCTGGGAGAGCTCCCAGAGGCGGCGCCCGCCGGAGCCCGTCAGCTCGAAGCCGCAGACGACGCAGGTGCTCGCGGTGAGCGTGGCTGCGCAGGCCGGGCAGCGGGAGGAGTCGACGAGCGCCGCGCGCACCGCCATGACGAGGTCGCCTGGCTGGTCAGGGCGTTGCGAGGACGGCATGTGGCACATCGTGGCGTACCCGGAGGCCCGCTGGGCGGGTATTCCACAGCCGATGTCGGCGAGGCTGTCCGCAGGGTGGACGGCTCCAGTCGGACCGGTCGCGGGGCAGGGCCTACTGTGGGAGCAGCACGACTCGTTCAGCACACCGGGAGGTCACGATGGCTGGTCAGGAACACGGTCGCGTCCGCCGCGAGGAGGACGAGCCGGTCGACGGACCGGACGTCCCCACGCCACCGACGCCCGCGGCGCAGGCCCGCGACGCCGAGGTCGACGCGCTCCTCGAGGAGATCGACGAGGTGCTGGAGTCCAATGCGGAGCAGTTCGTGCGCGGGTTCGTGCAGAAGGGCGGTCAGTGAGCGCCGATGGGCACGGACCACACGGCGTCCCCGGGGCGTTTGCCGGGCGCGTTCACCACGCCCGGCTCCTCCTCGTTCGTCGAGTTCTTGCAGGGCCACGCCCCTGCGTTGCTGCCGGGGCGGGGTGAGCAGCCCGGAGGCGAGGGCCCGCTCGCGCCGCACGGCACCACGATCGTCGCCCTGACGTTCGACCGGGGCGTGATCATGGCGGGCGACCGCCGCGCCACGATGGGCTCGATGATCGCGCACCGCGAGATCGAGAAGGTCTTCCCCGCCGACGAGTTCTCCGCCGTCGGCATCGCCGGCACCGCTGGCCTGGCGGTGGAGCTGGTCCGGCTCTTCCAGTTGGAGCTGGAGCACTACGAGAAGATCGAGGGCACGCTGCTCTCGCTCGACGGCAAGGCCAATCGGCTGTCCACGATGATCCGCGGCAACTTGGGCCTGGCCATGCAGGGCCTGGCCGTGGTTCCGCTGTTCGCTGGGTACGACCTCGACCGCGGGGCCGGGCGGATCTTCTCCTACGACGTCACGGGCGGCCGGTATGAGGAGCGCGACCATCACAGCGTCGGCTCGGGCTCGGTGTTCGCGCGGGGCTCGCTGAAGAAGCTCTGGCGGCCGGGCCTGGACGCCACGGCTGCCGTGCGGGTCGCTGTGGGGGCGTTGGTGGACGCCGCGGACGACGACTCCGCGACGGGCGGGCCGGATGAGTCCCGTCGGATCTACCCCGTGATCGCGAGCGTCACGGCGGCCGGCTACGTCCGGGTGCCCCAGGACGAGCTCGGGCGCATCGTGGAGGACGTGCTGGACGAGCGTCGCGAGCAGCATCGCCGCGACCGCCGCGAGACGGAGGACTCCGACCGATGAGCATGCCGTTCTACGTCTCGCCCGAGCAGCTCATGAAGGACCGGGCCGACTACGCGCGCAAGGGCATCGCCCGCGGCCGGTCGGTCGTGGTGCTGCAATACGAGGACGGGATCGCGTTCGCCACGGAGAACCCGTCCCGCGCGCTGCACAAGATCTCGGAGATCTACGACCGGATCGCGTTCGCGGCGGTCGGCAAGTACAACGAATTCGAGAACCTGCGGGTGGCGGGCGTGCGCTACGCGGACCTGCGCGGGTACTCCTACGACCGCAAGGACGTGAACGCCCGGGGGCTGGCGAACGCATACGCGCAGACGCTGGGGACGGTGTTCACCACCGAGTCCAAGCCCCTCGAGGTCGAGCTGGTCGTGGCGGAGGTGGCGGACACCCCGGCCGGGGACCAGATCTACCGGCTGTCCTATGACGGCTCGGTGGCCGACGAGCACGGGTACGGCTACGTGGTGATGGGCGGCCAGGCCGAGCGCCTGGGAACCGTCCTCGCCGAGGAGTGGCGGGCGGGGATGTCCCTGCCCGAGGTGCTCTCGGTGGCCGTCAGGGTGCTCGGATCGACGGGCGAGGGCGAGCCGCAGGAGATCCCGGCCAGCCAGCTCGAGGTCGCGGTGCTCGACCGGACCCGGCCCAGGCGCGCGTTCCGCCGGCTGACCGGCCCGGTGCTCGAGGACCTGCTCGCGATGGCGCCGCCGAGCTCATGAGCCGTCGGCTCGCATGCAGGGCAGTCTGACCACAGGGGGGCGAACGATGGACCGTCGGATCTTCGGGTTGGAGACGGAGTACGGCGTCACGTGCGCGTCGGACGACGGGCGTGGCCTGTCCGCCGACGAGGTCGCGCGCTACCTGTTCCGCAAGGTGGTCTCGTGGGGCAGGTCGTCGAACGTGTTCCTGCGCAACGGGTCGCGGCTGTACCTCGACGTGGGCTCGCACCCGGAGTACGCGACGGCCGAGTGCGACGACGTGCGCCAGCTCGTCGCGCATGACCGGGGCGGCGAGCGGATCCTCGAGGGCCTGGTGCAGGACGCCCAGCAACGCCTGGAGCACGAGGGCCTGACGGGCCGCATCCACCTGTTCAAGAACAACACCGACTCGGCGGGCAACTCCTACGGCTGCCACGAGAACTACCTGGTGCGCCGGCAGGGCGACTTCGCGCGGCTGTCGGACGTGCTGGTGCCGTTCCTCATCACCCGCCAGGTGCTCACCGGCGCCGGGAAGGTGCTCACGACGCCGCGGGGCGCCGTCTACTGCCTCTCGCAGCGCGCCGACCACATCTGGGAGGCGGTGTCGAGCGCGACGACGCGGTCGCGCCCCATCATCAACACACGGGACGAGCCGCATGCCGACGCCGAGCACTACCGGCGGCTGCACGTGATCGTCGGCGACTCGTCGATGTCGGAGACGACGACCCTGCTGAAGGTGGGGTCCACGGACCTCATCCTGCGGATGATCGAGGCGGGCATGCCCATGCGGGACATGGCCCTGGAGAACCCGATCCGCGCGATCCGCGACATCAGCCATGACATGACGGGCAAGCGGCCTGTGGTGATGGCCAATGGGCACACGGTCACGGCCGTCGACCTGCAGGAGGAGTACCTCGCACGGGTCAAGGACTTCGTGGACCGGGAGGTCGGGCCGACACCCGTGGTCAAGCAGGTGATCGACCTGTGGGAGCGCGGGCTGCGGGCGCTGCGCACGGGGGATCTGGCGCTGGTGGAGCGCGAGCTCGACTGGGTGATCAAGTACCGGCTGATCGAGCGCTACCGCGCCAAGCACGGCCTCGACCTGTCCGACGCGCGGGTCGCGCGGCTCGACCTGGCGTACCACGACATCTCCCGCACCGAGGGCCTGTACAACCTCCTCGCGGCGCGCGGCCTCGTCGAGCGGGTCACCACCGACCTGGAGGTCTTCGAGGCGACGGCGGTGCCCCCGCAGACCACCCGGGCGAAGCTGCGCGGCGACTTCGTGCGCAAGGCGCAGGAGGCCCGACGGGACTACACCGTCGACTGGGTGCACCTCAAGCTCAACGACCAAGCGCAGCGGACTGTGCTGTGCAAGGACCCCTTCCGCAACGTCGACGAGCGCGTCGAGAGGCTCATCGAGTCCATGTGATCGTCGTGGACCTCCGCAGGGCGCCCAGCGCCCGCCCCGTACAGTGGGCCGGATCCACGACGGAAGGACGACTGTGCGACGTCACGTTGTCGCGTGCTTCGCGGCCGCGATGCTGCTGCTCACCGGCTGTGTGGCCACGCCGGACGACCCGCCGGAGGTGGTGGTCACCGGGACGGCCGGCGAGAAGCCGACGGTGACGTACCGCACGCCGCTGTCGGTCAGCGAGACGCTGACCCAGGAGGTCTGGCCCGGCACCGGCCCCGAGCTCGTCGAGGGCAGCCCGGTGCTCGTGGACTTCTGGCTGGAGAACGCCACGGACGCGAGCGTCGTCACGGAGAGCTACTCGACGAACCCCACGCCGCGCGTGCTGACGGCCGAGGACCTCGGCAAGGACCTCTACGAGATGCTGCGCGGCCAGCGCGTCGGCGCACGGTTGGTGCAGGTCAGCCCTGCGCCCGGCAGCGGCGCGGCCAACTACCCGACGGTCACGGTGATCGACGTGCTCAACACCCGCGCCGACGGGGAGCCGCTGGCGCCCCGCGAGGACCTGCCCACGGTGACGTTGGCGGAGAACGGCGCCCCGTCGATCTCACCGTCGGAGACGGAGCCGCCCACCGACCTGGTCGTCCAGCCGCTGCTGCGCGGCACCGGCCAGCAGGTGGCCGAGGGCGACACCATCACCGTGCAGTACACGGGGTTCTCGTGGACGTCCGGCGAGCCGTTCGACACCAGCTGGACCAACGGCGTGCCGTGGACCTTCCGGCTCGACAGCGTGCCCGCGTGGTCGGCGCTCGTGGAGCAGCCGGTCGGCAGCCAGGTGATGCTCGTGGTGCCGCCGAGCTACCCGATGCGCGCCACCGAGAGCGAAGAGCTCGCCGGCCAGACCATCGTGTTCGTGATCGACATCCTGGCCACGGGCCCCGCGTCCGGCGCCGGCGGGACGGGAGGCTGACATGGGAGTCGCGCTGCGGGTCATCCCGTGCCTGGACGTGGACGCGGGCCGCGTCGTCAAGGGCGTCAACTTCGAGAACCTGCGCGACGCCGGCGACCCGGTGGAGCTCGCGCACCGCTACGACGCCGAGGGCGCCGACGAGCTGACCTTCCTCGACGTGTCGGCCTCGTCCGGCAACCGCGAGACCACCTACGACGTGGTGCGCCGCACCGCCGAGGAGGTGTTCGTCCCGCTGACGGTCGGCGGCGGCGTCCGGACCACCGATGACGTCGACAGGCTGCTGCGGGCGGGCGCGGACAAGGTGGGCGTCAACACGGCGGCCATCGCGCGCCCCGAGCTGATCGCCGAGATCGCCCAGCGGTTCGGCAGCCAGGTGCTCGTGCTGTCCGTCGACGCGCGCCGGGTCACCGGCGACGTGCGCACCGACTCGGGCTACGAGGTGACCACGCACGGCGGTCGCACCGGCACCGGCATCGACGCGGTGGAGTGGGCGGCGCGCGCCGCCGAGTTGGGCGCGGGGGAGATCCTGCTCAATTCGATGGACGCCGACGGCACGACTGCGGGCTTCGACCTGGAGATGCTGCGCGATGTGCGCCGCGAGGTGCGGGTGCCGTTGATCGCGAGCGGTGGGGCGGGGACGCCCGAGCACTTCGTGGAGGCCGCCCGAGCCGGCGCCGACGCCGTGCTCGCCGCGAGCGTGTTCCACTTCGGCGCGCTCACGGTGGGGCAGGTCAAGGACCACCTGCGGGCGGCCGGGATCACCGTCCGCTAGGGCAGCCCCCAGCCCTCAGTCGCGGCCTCTCAGCCGCCGGGCAGCAGGTCGCGCACCGCGTCGACCGCGTGCGGCGCGCCGTCGAGCGTCACGTCGGCCGCCGCGCCGCGCCCGAAGGCGTGCAGCACCAGCTCGGAGACAGCGCCGCGCACCACGACGGCGCCCTGGTCGCCGGTGGGCCTGCGCACAGCGCGCCGCACGCCGTCGGGGCGGACGAGCACGACCCCCGCGCCTGAGCGCCGGTAGGCCAACGGGGCCATGCGCAGCAGCTGGCGCCACAGCGCCTCGGAGCGGTCGGGGTCGAGCCCGCGCGGGGCGGCGTGGCCGTCGCCGCGGCGCACGTCCTCGGTGTGGACGAAGAACTCGAGCACGTTGGCGAGCTCGGCGCCCCAGGCGAGCGGATGCCACGGGCGGGGGCCCTCGGCGATCTGCTCGAGGAGGGCCTCGAAGCCTGGCGCGGTGGCGCCCTGGGCCGCGGCGTCCTCGATGGCCTGGTCGGCGCGCTCCGCCAGCGGCCCGCCGAGCCCGGCCGGCACGACGAGCGAGCGCTCGCGCAGCACGACGTGCGCGGCGAGGTGGCGGGTGCGCCAGCCGGCGCACAGCGTGGGCGCGTCGGGCCCGGCCTCGGACAGCGCCTGGACCAGGTCTGCGCGCTCGAGCGCGTGCCACGTCGTCATGCGGGCATCGTCCCACGTCACGAGCCCTCACGGACCGCTGTCGGCGGTGCGTGAGAGGATCCTCAGATCCCGCCCGCCCCATGGAAGGACCGTTGTGCCCGCGCGCCCCGCAGCACCGCGTCAGGTCGCGCTGACCGGATCCCTCGCCCGACGATCGGCCCTCCTGCTGTGGCAGGGCATAGCCTCCCAGCCGCGCACTTATGTGCTGGCCATCGGCACCTCGGCGGTGTTCGGCGCGTCGACGGTCGCGGTGAGCAGCGTGCTGGGCGTCGTCACGGACGACGTGGTGGTCCCCGCGCTCAACGGCTCCGCGGAGGCGCGAGAGCGCATCTGGCTCGCCGGGCTCGCCCTGGTCGCCGTCGCGGTGACCCTGGCGCTGAGCGTCGCCGGCCGCCGCGTGTTCGCGGGCATGGGCGTGGCCGACCAGCAGGCGGGCTTCCGCGCGAAGGTGACCCGCCAGTACCTGCGGTTGCCCATGTCGTGGCACCGGCGCCACCCCACCGGCCAACTGCTGTCGAACGCGAACGCCGATGTCGAGGCCACCACGTCGGTGTTCAACCCATTGCCCTTCGCGCTGGGCGTGGTGGTGATGATCGGCGTCGCGGCGGTGCAGCTGCTGCGCACCGACGTGTGGCTCGCGTTGGCCGCGCTCGTCGTGCTGCCGCTGGCCATGGTCGCGAACGTGGTCTTCGAGCGGAAGATGTCCCCGGCGGTCACCCGCGCCCAGCAGCTCCGCGCGGAGGTCTCGGACATCGCGCATGAGAGCTTCGAGGGCGCGCTGCTGGTCAAGTCGCTCGGCGCGGAGGACCGCGAGGAGCGTCGGTTCACGGCGAGCGCGCAGACGCTGCGGGACGCGAACATCAAGGTGGGCGTGATCCGCGCGTTCTTCGACCCGACCATCGACGCGCTGCCGGGCTTGGGGACCTTGCTGCTCCTGCTGGTCGGCGCGATGCGGGCCGCCGACAACGCGGTGAGCACCGGCGACATCGTCTCGGCCGCCTACCTGCTGACCCTCATGGCCGTGCCGGTGCGCGCGTTCGGCTGGGTGCTGGGCGACCTGCCGCGCGCGCTAGTCGGCCACGACCGGGTCGCGCGGGTGCTCGACTCGACCAGCGCGCTCGAGCCGGGCGAGGGCGACCTGCCCCGCACCGCCGAGGGCGCGCACGTCTCGATGCGCCAGGTGGGCGTCAGCGTGCCGGCCGGCGGCGGTTCCGCCGAGCTGCTGGCGGAGGTGGACCTCGACCTCGCGCCGGGCCGCACCGTCGCGCTGGTGGGCCCCACCGGGGCCGGCAAGACGACGCTGGCCTCGATGCTCAGCCGGTTGATCGACCCGTCGAGCGGCGTGGTCGAGATCGACGGCCACGACCTGCGCGACCTGCGCGCCGAGGCGATCACCTCGCAGGTGGCGCTCGTGGCGCAGACGACCTTCGTGTTCGAGGACACGGTGCGGGGCAACGTCACCCTCGCGGACGTCGCCGAGCCCGGGGCGCCGAGCGACGAGGAGGTCTGGGCGGCGCTGCGGCTCGCCCGGGTGGACGACGTGGTCAGGGCCCTGCCAGGCGGCCTCGACGCGCCGCTGGGCGAGCGAGGGTCCAACCTGTCCGGCGGCCAGCGGCAGCGGCTCGCGCTGGCCCGCGCGCTGGTGCGGCGGCCGCGGCTGCTCGTGCTGGACGACGCGACGTCGGCCGTCGACCCCGGCGTCGAGCAGCAGATCCTCACCGGGCTGCGCGCCGCGGCCTCCGCCGGCGATGGAGCGGTGTCGCCGACTGTGCTGATGGTGGCGTACCGGATGTCCTCGGTGAGCCTCGCCGACGAGGTGGTGCACCTCGAGGGCGGCCGCGTGGTCGACCGCGGCACGCATGCCGAGCTGCTGGCCCGCGACCCCGGGTACCGCGAGCTCGCCACCGCCTACGAGCAGGAGTCGGCCCGCCGCGCCGCGGAGCTGGACGAGTCCGCCGAGCTGCCGACCGGAGGACTCCGATGACCGCCCCCGCCGCCACCGAGCCCACCACGTCGGCCCCCGCGACGCCGCACGGAGCCGATCACCGCATCGGCGCCTCGACACTCGGCGTCTGGAGCACGCTGCGGCGCGGCGTGCAGGTCTCCCCGGAGCTGCTCGACGGCATCGCGCTCACCCTGCTGCTGGCGCTGCTCGCCGCGACCGGGCGCATCGTGGTGCCGATCGCGGTGCAGCAGACCATCGACACCGGGATCCTGGCGGCCGACGGCCCCGACGTCCGGCGCGTGCTCACGCTCGTCGCGCTCGCGGTGGTCGGCCTGCTGGCCGGCGCCGCCTGCTCGGCGCTGGTCAACGTGCGGCTCTTCCGGGCCAGCGAGCGCGGCCTGCTGGCCCTGCGGGTGCGGGCGTTCCGGCACGTGCACGACCTGTCGGTGCTGACCCAGAACACCGAGCGGCGCGGGTCGCTCGTCTCGCGCGTCACCTCGGACGTCGACACGATCTCGATGTTCGTCCAGTGGGGCGGCATCATGCTGCTCGTCTCGCTGCTGCAGCTCACCGTCGCGACGGCGCTCATGGCCGTCTACTCATGGCAGCTGACGATCCTCGTCTGGCTGTGCTTCCTGCCGCTGATGGTGGCGCTCGGGCCGCTGCAGAAGCGCGTCAACGCCGCGTACACCGCTGTCCGCGAGCAGATCGGCGCGATGCTCGGCGCGATCTCCGAGGCCGTCGTGGGCGCCGAGACGATCCGCGCGTACGGCGTGCAGGCCCGCACCCAGCGCAAGATCGACCGCGCGATCCGTGGCACGCGCAACGCCATGGTGCGCGCGCAGAACACCGTCGCCCTCGTGTTCTCCAGTGGCGTGCTGGTGGCGAACCTGGTGCTCGCCGCCGTCGTGGTGGGCGGCACCTATCTGGGCATCGCGGGCGACCTGAGCGTCGGGCGGCTGCTGGCCTTCCTGTTCCTGGTGCAGCTCTTCACCGGCCCCGTGCAGATGGCCACCGAGGTGCTCAACGAGCTGCAGAACGCCGTGGCGGGCTGGCGCCGCGTCCTGGCCGTCATCGAGACCCCGGTCAGCGTCGTCGACGCGGGCCCCGACGCGCCGCGCTCAGCGCGCGGCCCCGCTGCTGTGACGCTGCGGGATGTGGGCTTCGCGTACCCGGGCGGCCCGCCGGTCTTGCACGGCGTGGACCTCGAGCTGCCCGCCCGCACCTCCGTCGCCGTGGTCGGCGCGACCGGCTCGGGGAAGACGACGATGGCCAAGCTCGTCGGCAGGCTCATGGACCCGACGTCGGGCCAGGTGCTGCTCGACGGGGTGGACGTGCGCGAGATCGGGCTGGCGAACCTGCGCGAGCGGGTCGTGATGGTGCCCCAGGAGGGGTTCCTGTTCGACACGACCCTCGGGGAGAACATCGCCCTGGGGATGCGCGGCGTCGACGCGCCCACCCCCGAGGCATGGGAGCCGGCAGCGCGCGGCGCACTCGTGGAACTGGGCCTGGGCGAATGGCTCGACGAGCTGCCCCAGGGGCTGCGCACGCCTGTGGGCCAGCGCGGGGAGTCGCTGTCGGCGGGGGAGCGCCAGCTCGTGGCCCTCGCGCGGGCCCACCTCGCGGGCGCCGACCTGCTCGTGCTGGACGAGGCCACCTCGGCGGTCGACCCGGCCACGGAGGTGCGGATCGCCCGCGCGCTGCGCTCCCTGACCCAGGGCCGCAGCACCCTGACGATCGCGCACCGGCTGTCCACCGCGGAGGCCGCCGACCTGGTGGTCGTGGTCGACGCCGGCGAGGTCGTCGAAGTGGGCACGCACGACGAGCTCGTCGCGCGTGGCGGCGCCTACGCGGGGATGCACGCGAGCTGGGTGTCGCAGACCCGCTGAGCCTGCCACCGGCGGCGTCGTGACTGGTCGCCGCTCGACGGCTGGGCCGCGGTCGATGCCCGGCGGGCGTCCGGGCGTCGGACCGCACGACCGGCCGCCGCGCCTGCGTGGGAAGATCCAGGGGTGCCCGCACCGACCTCGCCCACCACGGACCCGACTCCCGGAACCGGCCTCGACCCCGCCGTTGCTGCGCGCCTGCGCCGCGACGCCGCGGGCCTGATCGCCGCCGTCGTGCAGCAGCACGACACCGGCGAGGTGCTCATGGTCGGTTGGATGGACGACGAGGCGCTGCACCGCACGCTGACGTCGGGCCGCGTCACGTTCTGGAGCCGATCGCGCCAGGAGTACTGGCGCAAGGGCGACACGTCAGGCCACGCCCAGTACGTGAAGTCCGTCAGCCTGGACTGCGACGGCGACGCGCTGCTCGTGCGCGTCGACCAGGTCGGCGCGGCGTGCCACACCGGCACGCGCACCTGCTTCGAGGCCGGCGGCGACCTGCCCGCCGTCGTGGGCTGGCGCCCCGAGCCGGAAGCCGACAGCACATCCGTCCCACCCCACACCCGAGGAGCATGATGAGCGCACCCGCCGTCCCCGCCGCGACGACAGCCGTCGAGGTTCCGTGGGGCGCGACGTGGCCGCTCCTCGAGGAGTTCCGCGCCCTCGCCGCCGAGCGTCGCGTGGTGCCCGTGGTCCGGCGGCTGCTCGCGGACGACGTGACGCCGGTCGGCCTGTACCGCACCCTCGCGCAGGGGCGGGCGGGGACGTTCATCCTGGAGTCCGCCGAGTCGGATGGCGCCTGGTCGCGCTACTCGTTCATCGGCGTGCGGTCCCGCGCGACGCTGACCGCGCGCGACGGCCGCGCCGTGTGGCATGGCGACGTCCCGGTGGGCGTGCCGCTCGAGGGCGACCCCGTCGAGGTGCTCGGCGCGACGCTCGAGGTGCTGCGCACCCCCGCGGCGCCGGGCCTGCCCCCGCTGACCGGCGGCCTGGTCGGCGCACTCGGCTGGGACGTGGTGCGGCACTGGGAGCCGACTCTGCCTGCCCGGGCGCCCGAGGAGCTCGGCGTGCCCGAGCTGACCATGTGCCTGGCCAGCGACCTGGCCATCGTCGACCACCACGACGGCTCGGTGTGGCTCGTCGCCAACGCGATCAACTTCGACGACACCGACGAGCGGGTCGACGACGCGCACGCCGACGCCGTGGCCCGGCTGGACGCCATGCAGCAGGGCCTGCTGAGCCCGGCGCCCCCCGCGGCGTCGGAGCTGGTGGACGCCCCTGAGCCGGCCCTGGAGTTCCGCACCTCGCGGGCGGACTTCGAGGAGTCCGTGCGCACGGGCCAGGACGCCATTCGCGACGGCGAGGTCTTCCAGGTGGTGCTCTCCCAGCGCCTGGACCTGGAGTGCCCGGCGGACCCGATCGACGTGTACCGCGTGCTGCGGACGATCAACCCGAGCCCGTACATGTACTACCTGCAGCTCGAGGACGCGGACGGCGCAGGGTTCGCCGTGGTCGGGTCCAGCCCCGAGACACTGGTCAAGGTGACCGACGGGCGCGTCGTGACCTTCCCCATCGCGGGGTCGCGGCCGCGCGGCACGGACCCGGACCACGACAAGCAGCTCATGGACGAGCTGCTCGCCGACCCGAAGGAGCGCGCCGAGCACCTGATGCTGGTGGACCTCTCCCGCAACGACCTGGTGAAGGTCTGCGAGCCGGCCAGCGTCGAGGTCGTGGAGTTCATGGAGGTCAAGCGCTTCAGCCACATCATGCACATCTGCTCGACGGTGGTCGGGCGGCTGCGCGAGGGCGCCACCGCGCTGCAGACCCTGATGGCGACGTTCCCCGCGGGCACCCTCTCCGGCGCGCCCAAGCCGCGGGCGATCGCGCTCATCGACGAGATCGAGCCGGCTCGCCGGGGGATCTACGGCGGCACAGTCGGCTACTTCGACCTCGCGGGCGACATGGACATGGCGATCGCGATCCGCACGGCCCTGATCCGCGACGGGCGGGCGAGCGTGCAGGCGGGCGGCGGCATCGTGGCCGACTCGGTGCCGGCCCTCGAGTACGAGGAGTCGCGCAACAAGGCGGCCGCGGCGGTGCGCGCCGTGCAGATCGCGTCGCGTGTGCGGGCCGTGCGGCGATGACCTCGCACACGTCCGCCCACGGCGACGCCTCGCCGGGCATCGCCCCAGGGCGCCGGGCTGGGCGCGGCCCCGCGGCGATGCTCCTGCTGCTGCTGGCCGCGCTCACGGCGGTGAGCGCAGTCCCAGTCTGGCTGCGCAGCACAGGCGCCTCCGCGCTCGAGGGCGCGGTCCCCGTCGACGTCACGGGCACGCAAGCCGCGCCCGGGGTCGTGGCCGCCGCGGTGGTGCTGCTGGCGGCGATGGGGGCGACGGGCCTGGTGGGTCGCGCCGGGCGCTGGGTGGTGGTGGCGGTCGTCGCCCTGGCCGGCGCCATCGTGCTCGCGTCGACGGTGGGCGCGCTCACGGACAGCGCGGGCATCGCGGAGACCGCCGCGGCGGAGCTGACCGGCGTGAGCGCCCTCGCCGCGCCCGTGCGACCCACCCTGTGGCCGTGGGCGGCCCTCGTGGTGGGCGCCGCCGACCTGGGCGGAGCGGCCCTGCTGGCGGTCATGTCACGCGCCTGGCCGAGCCCGACGCGCCGGCACTCCGCCCCGGGCGCCGCCGACCCCGTGGCGGCACGCGTGGAGCCCGACGACGACCAAGCCGCCTGGGACTCGCTGACCCGCGGCGACGACCCCACCTGAGACCCCGCCCGACATGCCAGGGCCGGCGCCCCGCGCGCCGGTGTCCGCGCTGGTCCGATAAGGTGTCCAGCAGAATCTCTGACCCGAAAGGCGCCGTCACATGGCCGAGCAGACTGTCGAACGTCGTCCCGGGAGCGGTGCCCCGACGGGTTCCACATCCGAGGAGACCGTCACCCTTCCCCTCACCACCCCGCCGACGAACCACGGCCACACGAACGCCTCGTGGACGCTCGTCGTGTTCGTCCTCGTCGGCTTCACCATCGCTGGCCTGGCGCTCGTCTTCGCACAGCCGTGGCTCTTCTGGACGGGGATGGGCGTCCTCGTGCTCGGCGTCGTCGTCGGCAAGGTCATGCAGATCCTCGGCCACGGCCAGGGTGGCGCCGCAACGCTCGCCAAGCAGGCCGGACACGGCGCACACTGAACTCAAGAGGTCGCCGCGAGGAGCCCCGCCCCAGGTGGGCGAGTTATTCGCGGCGACGTGTCGGGCCGTGCGGGCTGGGCATCGGCACTAGCCTGCCCGCGCGGCATGGCTGACCTGCCCTGCCGGAGTCAGACCGTTCCTTACCGATGGTGCGTGCCGTCGGTGTGACCTCAGGAGACATGATGTCGACCCCGAACGAGCCGCAGAACCCGTACGGCGCCGGTGACCAGCCCGAGCAGCCCGGCGGCACGCCGCAGCAGCCCGGCAGCACCCCGCAGCAGCCTGGCGGCGGCCAGTACCCGCCGGCCCCGCAGTACCCGTCCGCCCCGCAGTACCCGGGCGAGGCGCAGCAGCCCGGCACGCCCTACCCGGCCGCCCCGCAGTACGGCGGCGCCGGCCAGTACCCCGGCGGCGGCTACGGCCAGCCCGCCTACGGCTACCCCAAGAACAACCTGGGTGTGTGGTCCTTCGTCCTGGGCCTGGTGGGCATCGTCTTGTCGTGCGGGTTCTTCACCGGGATCCCGGCCGTGATCGTCGGCTCCAAGGCGAAGAAGGCAGTCGCCTCGGGCGAGGCCAACAACAGCGGGCTCGCGACGGCCGGCATCATCCTGGGCTGGGTCGCCATCGCGTTGTCCGTGTTGGGCATCATCTTCTTCATCGCGATCGGCGGCATCGCCGGCTACACCGACTTCCTGGACGAGATGTCGAACACGCCCAGCGGGTACTGAGCCGAGCTCGATGAACGACCCGCAGGCCAGCCCGCTCCCAGATCCGGGGGCGGGCTGGCCTGCGTCTGTGGCGCCACACGAGCACGCCACCGCCCAGGCGCAGGTCCCGACGGCCCCGCAAGGGCGCCTCGCGCGGATGGCGGCCCCCGGCGCGGTCGCCCTCGGCATCGCCATCGCCACGTCTGTGGTCGCGCTCGTCAGCCCGCACACGCCTGGCCAGTACGGCGTGTGCCCGCTGCTCGCCCTCACCGGGCTGTACTGCGCGGCCTGCGGAGGGCTGCGCGCGACGCACGACCTCGCGACGGGCGACCTGGCCGGCGCATGGGCGATGAACCCGCTGTGGGTGCTGGCCGTGCCGCTGCTAGCGGCGTTGTGGGGGCGCTGGGCCGTCCGGCGGTGGCGTGGGACGTCCCGCGCGCCATCCGACCGGGTGAGGGCGTGGCCCGCCTGGCTGTTCCTCGTGGTCGTGCTCGGCTACTCCGCGCTGCGGAACGTGCCCGATCTCGCCCCGTGGCTGGCGCCCTGAGGCCTAGGCTCACAAGACCGACCAGGACCACAGAGAGATGCGTGCCATGAGCGACAACCCGAACCAGCCCGCCGACGACGCCGACCGCGCCGAGCCGCAGCAGCCCGCGCAGCCGCCGTATCCCGGGGCGCAGCAGCCGGACGCCGCGCAGCCGCCCGCGCCGGGCCAGTCGCACAGCACGCCGCAGCCTGACGCCGGCCAACAGCCTGACGCCGGCCAGCAGCCCTACGGCGCCCAGCAGCCCTACTCGGGCCAGCAGCCCTACGGCGCGCAGCAGCCCTACCCGGGCCAGCAGCCCTACGGCGCGCAGCAGCCCTATGGCGCGCAGCAGCCCCACCCGGGCCAGCAGCCCTACGGCGCCCAGCAGCCCTACCCCGCACAGCAGGGGTACGGGTATGCCGCCCCCTACGTGTACCCGCGCAATGACCTGGCGGTGTGGTCGCTCGTCCTCGGCATCGCGTCGTTCGTGCTGGGCTGCCTGTTCTTCACGGGCATCCCCGCGATCATCGTCGGCAAGAAGGCGAAGGACGCGGCACTGGCCGGGGAGGCGAACAACGCGGGCCTGGCCACTGCGGGAGTGGTGCTCGGGTGGATCTCCCTCGGGATCAGCGTGCTGATCCTGCTGTTCTTCGTCGTGCTGCCGCTGATCTTGGTCGGGGCCAGCAGCAACTCCTACGGCTACTGACCGTTGCGGCCAACCTGCGGGTCCACAGGTTGGCCGCTGGTCGGGGCCGTGCGGACTCGCCTCTACGATGGCAAGGGATGAGGCCGTCGACCTGAACGGTGACGGGTGCCGAAGGGGGAGACATGACAGTTCTCGACGACATCGTCGCCGGAGTGCGGCTGGACCTCGCCGCACGCGAGGCGGCCACGCCGCTGGCGGCTCTCAAGGAGCGCGCCGCCCGGATGCCCGAGGCCAAGGAGTGCCTCTCGCGGCTCCGGGTCGAGGACGCGGTCACCGTGATCGCCGAGGTCAAGCGGTCGAGCCCGAGCAAGGGCGCCCTCGCGTCCATCGCCGACCCCGCCGCCCTGGCCGCGGAGTACGAGAAGGGTGGCGCGGCCGCCATCTCGGTGCTCACCGAGCAGCGCCGGTTCAACGGCTCGCTGGCGGATCTGGACTCGGTGCGCGCGGCGGTGGACATCCCTGTGCTGCGCAAGGACTTCGTGGTCACGCCGTACCAGGTGTGGGAGGCGCGCGCCCATGGCGCGGACCTGGTGCTGGTGATCGTGGCGGCGCTCGAGCAGACGGTGCTGACCTCGCTCATCGAGCGCGTCCACTCCCTGGGCATGACGGCGCTGGTGGAGGTGCACGACACCGAGGAGGTGGCGCGTGCCGCCGACGCCGGCGCGCGGGTGATCGGCGTGAACGCCCGGAACCTCAAGACCCTCGACGTGGACCGCGGCACTTTCGCGCGCGTCGCCCCGTCCATCCCCTCGGGCATCGTGCGGATCGCCGAGTCCGGGGTGCGCGGGCCACTGGACGTCATGGACTACGCGCGTGCCGGCGCCGACACCGTGCTGGTGGGGGAGGCGCTCGTGACGGACGACGCGCCGCGCGAGTCGGTGGCCGACCTGGTCGCCGCGGGGGCGCACCCGTCGCTGCGGGCGGTGCGGCAGTGAGCGCCCCGGAGCTGTCTGGCGGCCCGCTGGGCACGCACGCGGGGCCGTACTTCGGCCAGTTCGGCGGCCGGTTCGTGCCTGAGGCGCTGATCGCGGCCCTCGACGAGCTGGAGACGGAGTACCACAAGGCGTTGGCCGACCCGGCGTTCGGCCAGGCGCTCGCCCGGCTGCACCGCACGTACACGGGCCGCCCGAGCATGCTCACGGAGGTGCCCCGGTTCGCCGAGCACGTCGGGGGCGGCGCGCGGGTGTTCCTCAAGCGCGAGGACCTCAACCACACCGGCTCGCACAAGATCAACAACGTGCTGGGCCAGGCCCTGCTGGTCAAGCGCATGGGCAAGAAGCGGGTCATCGCGGAGACGGGCGCCGGGCAGCATGGTGTGGCCACCGCGACGGCGGCCGCGCTCATGGACCTCGAGTGCACGATCTACATGGGCGAGGAGGACACCCGGCGCCAGGCGCTGAACGTCGCCCGGATGCGCCTGCTCGGCGCCGAGGTCATCCCGGTGACCATCGGCACCCGCACGCTCAAGGACGCGATCAACGAGGCGCTGCGGGACTGGGTGGCCAACGTCGAGACGACGCACTACCTGCTGGGCACCGTCACCGGCCCGCACCCGTTCCCCGAGATGGTGCGCGACTTCCACAAGGTCATCGGCGAGGAGGCGAAGGCCCAGCTCGCGGAGGAGATCGGCCGGCTCCCGGACGCCGTCGCGGCGTGCGTGGGCGGCGGATCGAACGCGATGGGCATCTTCAACGCGTTCCTCGACGACCCCGAGGTGCGGCTGTTCGGCTTCGAGGCGGGCGGCGAGGGCATCTCGTCGGGCCGCCACTCGGCCCGGTTCAGCGGCGGCGCCCCGGGCGTGCTGCATGGCGCGCTGTCGTACTTGCTGCAGGACGAGGACGGCCAGACGCTGCCGAGCCACTCCGTCTCCGCTGGGCTCGACTACCCGAGCGTGGGCCCGGAGCACGCGTGGCTCAACGACATCGGGCGGGTGGACTACCAGCCCGTCACGGACACCGAGGCCATGGACGCGTTCCGGCTGCTATGCCGCACCGAGGGGATCATCCCGGCGATCGAGTCCGCGCACGCCCTGGCTGGCGCGTTGCGGCTCGGCGCTGCGGCGGCGTCCTGGGACGTGCCCGACGGCCAGGCGCCGGTCATCCTGGTCAACCTCTCCGGCCGGGGCGACAAGGACGTGGCGACTGCCGCGCGCTGGTTCGGCCTCGTCGACGACGCCGCCGGGGCCACCGACGAAGGGGTGCAGCTGTGAGTGTTCTCGACGCGGCGGACCGCGCGACGGGCCAGAGCCCCACGGGCTCGCTGCTCGACGTGCTCGCCGCCGGCACTGCGGACGAGCCAGGCCGCGCGGCGCTGATCGGCTACCTGCCGGTCGGCTATCCGGACGTGGCGGGGTCGGTGCAGGCCGCGCGCACGATGGTGGAGGCGGGCGCCGACATCGTCGAGCTCGGCGCCGCCTACTCGGACCCGGTGATGGACGGCCCGACGATCCAGCACGCCGTGGAGCATGCGCTCGCCGGCGGGGTGCGGGTGCGCGACGTGCTGTCGTCCGTCGAGCAGGTCGCGCAGGCGGGCGCCCCGGTGCTGGTGATGATCTATTGGAACCTCGTCATGCGCTACGGGATCGAGGCGTTCGCGCGCGACCTGTCCGCCGCGGGCGGCGCGGGGCTCATCACCCCCGACCTCATCCCCGACGAGGCGGCGCGCTGGATCGCGGCCTCTGACGAGCATGACCTCGACCGGGTCTTCCTGGTCGCGCCCAGCTCCACTCCCGAGCGCCTGGCGCGCACCTCCGCGGCATCGCGCGGGTTCGTCTACGCCGCCTCGACGATGGGCATCACCGGCGAGCGCGCGACGGTCGGGGACCGGGCCGCGCAGCTCGTCGCGGACACCCGGGCCGCGGGCGCCGAGCGCGTGTGCGTCGGCCTTGGCGTCTCCCGCCCCGACCAGGCCGCGGAGGTCGCGGCCTACGCCGACGGTGTGATCGTCGGCTCGGCGCTGGTCCGCGCCCTGGTGGAGTCGGCTCCCGACTCCGCGCGTGGCCTGGATCGGTTGGCCGATGTCACCGCTGGGCTCGCCGCCGGGGTGCGAGGAGCCCGCCGGTGAACGCCCTCGCGCTGGCACTGCCCGCTGCCATCCCGAGCCCGTCGGTGGGCGTGTGGCACCTCGGGCCGTTCCCGTTGCGCGCCTACGCGCTCGCGATCCTCACGGGCATCGTGGTGGCGGTGCTCATGACCCAGCGCCGCTGGGTCGCCCGGGGCGGGGACGCCGACGACGTGCTGGAGATCACCTTCTGGGCGGTGCCGTTCGGCATCATCGGCGGGCGCATTTACCACGTGATCTCCTCACCCGACCAGTACTTCGGCGAGGGGGGCGACCCGTGGAGCGCCTTCGCCGTCTGGGAGGGCGGCCTCGGGATCTGGGGCGCCGTCGCGTTCGGCGCGGTGGGCGCGTGGATCGGCTGCCGGCGGCAGGGTGTGCGGCTGGCGTCGTTCGCCGACGCCGTCGCGCCCGGGCTGCTGGTCGCGCAGGCCATCGGGCGGCTCGGCAACTGGTTCAACCAGGAGCTGTTCGGCTCGGCCACGACACTGCCCTGGGGGCTGCGCATCGATGACGCGCACCTGCCGTTCGGCTACGAGTCGGGCACGCTGTTCCACCCGACGTTCCTGTACGAGCTGCTGTGGAACCTCGCAGGCGCCGCGCTGCTCATCTGGCTCGACCGGCGATACCGGCTGGGCCACGGTCGGGTGTTCTGGCTGTATGTGGTGATCTACACCACGGGGCGCCTGTGGATCGAGCTCCTGCGCATCGACCCGGCCGAGATGATTGGGCCTTTCCGCCTCAATGTCTGGACGTCGATCGTGGTGGGGGTCGGTGCGCTGGTAGCGTTCATCCTGGTCGGACGTCGGCATCCTGGACGCGAGACGAGCCTCCTGCTGAGGACCCCCGAAGCGCAGGAGGACGAGGACAACGCATCGGAGCCCGCCCGCTGACCGGGGCGGACGGGTGCACTCTCCTCACAACGACGATGTGACCCACCTCGCACGAGGGGATATCGTCGCGTGACGTTCGGGCCAATGGCGACCCCGCGTTTCCCTCCATGTTGTCGCTACGCCCCGAGCTCGGGGTTCTGAGGACGGTGCTGATGTCCACGTCGCCCGTGACCCCCGGCATGCTGCGCGCGCCGGTGTCGCAGGGTCTCTATGACCCTGTGGCCGAGCACGACGCCTGTGGGTTCGCGTTCGTCGCGACCCTGCGCGGCACCCCTGGCCGCGACATCGTCGACGCCGGCCTGACGGCGCTGCTCAACTTGGACCACCGAGGCGCCGTGGGCGCGGAGGCGGACTCCGGCGACGGCGCCGGCATCCTCACGCAGATCCCCGACGCCTTCCTGCGGGACGTCGTCGACGCGGAGCTGCCCCCGGCGGGCCACTACGCCATCGGGATGGCCTTCCTGCCGGTCGATGCCGGCGAGCAGGCCGCAGCGGTGCGCGGCATCGAGGCCATCGCCGTCGAGGAGAAGCTCGACGTGCTGGCCTGGCGCGACATCTCCGTGACGGCGGACCTGGTGGGGCCCACGGCCCGCGCGTCGATGCCGGTGTTCAAGCACCTGGTGGTGGCCGACCCCTCGCGGGAGCTGTCGGGCATCGATCTCGACCGCCGGGCGTTCCGGCTGCGCAAGCGGGCCGAGCGCGAGCTGGGCGTGTACTTCGCGTCGCTGTCGGCGCGCACGCTCACCTACAAGGGCATGCTCACCACGGCGCAGCTCGAGCCGTTCTTCGCGGACCTCTCGGACCCGCGCTACGCGAGCGAACTCGCCCTCGTGCACTCGCGGTTCTCCACGAACACCTTCCCGTCCTGGCCGCTCGCGCAGCCGTTCCGGATCGTGGCGCACAACGGCGAGATCAACACGGTGCGCGGCAACCGGAACTGGATGGCGGCCCGTGAGGGGATGCTGTCCAGCGAGCTGCTGGGCGACCTGGCCCCGCTGTTGCCGGTGTGCACCCCGGGCGGCTCGGACTCCGGCAGCTTCGACGAGGTGCTCGAGCTGCTGCACCTGGCGGGCCGGTCACTGCCGCACGCCGTGATGATGATGATCCCGGAGGCGTGGGAGAACCACGCTCAGATGGACCCCGAGCGGCGCGCGTTCTACGAGTACCACTCGACGCTGATGGAGCCGTGGGACGGCCCGGCGGCGATGACGTTCACGGACGGCACGCTGATCGGCTCGGTGCAGGACCGCAACGGACTGCGTCCCGGCCGGTACTGGGTGACCGAGGACGGCCTCGTCGTGATGGCCTCCGAGGCGGGCGTGCTGGACCTCGACCCGTCCACCATCGTGCGCAAGGGCCGGCTCGAGCCGGGCCGCATGTTCCTGGTGGACACCGGCAAGGGCCGGATCATCGACGACGAGGACGTCAAGTCCCAGCTCGCCGCGCAGCGCCCCTACGCGGACTGGGTGCGGGAGAACTCGGTCTACCTCGACCAGCTCCCCGAGCGTGAGCACGTGGCGCACTCGTCGGCGTCGGTGCGCCGCCGGCAGCGGGCCTTCGGGTACACCGAGGAAGAGCTCAAGATCATCCTGGGCCCGATCGGCGCCACGGGCGCGGAGCCGCTCGGCGCGATGGGCTCGGACACCCCGGTGGCGGTGCTCTCGACGCGCCCGCGCCTGCTGTTCGACTACTTCACCCAGATGTTCGCGCAGGTGACGAACCCGCCGCTGGACGCGATCCGCGAGGAGCTGGTCACCGCGATCGGCGGCGCCATCGGGCCGGAGCCGAACCTGCTGGAGGACCTGCCCGAGCACGCCCGCAAGCTGGTGCTGCCGTTCCCGGTCATCGACAACGACGCGCTCGCGAAGATCGTGCGCATCGACAAGGACCCCAAGCTCGCGGGGATCTTCCGCTCGATCATCGTGCGCGGCCTGTACAAGGTGGACGGCGGGGGAGCGGCGCTGGAGCGCCGGCTCGAGGAGATCTTCGCCGAGGTCGACCGGGCGGTCGCCGAGGGCGTGAGCTTCATCGTGCTCTCTGACCGGGACGGCGACGCCGACTTGGCCCCGATCCCGTCGCTGCTGCTGTCCAGCGCGGTGCACCACCACCTGCTGCGGCGGCGCAGCCGGACCCAGGTCTCCCTGGTGGTCGAGTCCGGCGACATCCGCGAGGTGCACCACGCGGCGCTGTTGATCGGCTACGGCGCGGCGGCGGTCAACCCGTACCTCGCGATGGAGACGGTGGAGGACCTGGCCCGTAGCGGCTACCTGCCCGGGGTCGAGCCCGAGCAGGCCGTCAAGAACCTCATCAAGGCGCTCGGCAAGGGCGTCCTCAAGGTCATGTCCAAGATGGGGATCTCGACGATCGCGTCCTACCGCGGCGCCCAGGTCTTCGAGGCCATCGGCCTGTCCCACGCGCTCGTCGACAGGTACTTCACGGGCACCACGAGCCGGCTCGGCGGGGTGGGCCTGGACGTCATCGCGGCCGAGGTCGCGGCGCGGCACGCCGACGCCTACCCGGCGAGCGGCAACCGCCAGCCGCACCAGCGGCTCGCGGTGGGCGGCGAGTACCAGTGGCGCCGCGACGGCGAGGAGCACCTGTTCGACCCGGAGACGGTCTTCCGGCTGCAGCACTCGACGCGCACCCGGCAGTTCGACGTGTTCCGCGAGTACTCGAAGCGGGTCGACGAGCAGTCCTCGCGGCTGATGACGCTGCGCGGGCTCCTGAAGTTCAAGGACGGCGAGCGCACGCCGGTGCCGATCGACGAGGTCGAGCCGGTCAGCGAGATCGTCAAGCGGTTCAACACGGGCGCGATGTCCTACGGCTCGATCTCGGCCGAGGCGCACGAGACGCTCGCGGTGGCGATGAACAGCATCGGCGCGCGATCGAACACCGGCGAGGGCGGCGAGGACCCGGAGCGGCTGCACGACCCGGAGCGGCGCAGCGCGATCAAGCAGATCGCCTCGGGCCGGTTCGGCGTCACGTCCGAGTACCTGACGTTCGCCGACGACATCCAGATCAAGCTCGCGCAGGGCGCCAAGCCCGGCGAGGGCGGCCAGCTGCCGGGCCACAAGGTGTACCCGTGGGTCGCCAAGACGCGGCACTCGACGCCTGGCGTCGGGCTCATCTCGCCGCCGCCGCACCACGACATCTACTCGATCGAGGACCTCGCGCAGCTCATCCACGACGCGAAGAACGCGAACCCGCGGGCCCGCATCCACACCAAGCTCGTGAGCGAGTTCGGGGTCGGGACGGTCGCCGCCGGGGTCGCCAAGGCGCACTCGGACGTGGTGCTGATCTCCGGTCACGACGGCGGCACGGGCGCGAGCCCGCTGACGTCGCTCAAGCACGCGGGCACCCCGTGGGAGATCGGGCTCGCGGAGACGCAGCAGACGCTGGTGCTGAACAACCTGCGCGACCGCGTGGTCGTGCAGGTGGACGGCCAGCTCAAGACTGGCCGCGACGTGGTGGTCGGCGCGCTGCTGGGCGCCGAGGAGTTCGGCTTCGCGACGGCGCCGCTGGTGGTGTCCGGCTGCGTGATGATGCGGGTGTGCCACCTGGACACCTGCCCGGTGGGCGTCGCCACGCAGAACCCCGAGCTGCGGGAGCGGTTCACCGGCAAGCCCGAGTTCGTGGTGACCTTTTTCGAGTACATCGCCCAGGAGGTCCGCGAGATCCTCGCGAGCCTCGGCTTCCGCACCTTGCTGGAGGCGGTGGGGCGCGTCGAGCTGCTGGACACGCGCACGGCGATCGAGCACTGGAAGGCCGAGGGGCTCGACCTGGGCCCCGTGCTGGCGGTGCCGGAGCCGGTGGAGGGCTCGGCCCTGCACCACACCCGCGAGCAGGACCACGGGCTCGCCCGGGCGCTCGACAACCAGTTCATCTCGCTCGCCGCCGACGCCCTCGAGCACGGGACGCCCGTGCAGATCTCGCTGCCGGTGCGCAACGTGAACCGCACTGTCGGGACGATGCTCGGCCATGAGGTCACTCGGCGGCACGGCGGCGCGGGCCTGCCCGACGGCACGATCGATGTGACGCTGACCGGCTCGGCCGGGCAGTCGTTCGGGGCGTTCCTGCCGCGCGGCATCACGCTGCGGCTGTTCGGCGACGCGAACGACTACGTCGGCAAGGGCCTGTCCGGCGGCCGGATCGCGGTGCGGCCGGACCGCAACGCGGTGCTCTCGGGCGGCAACAACGTCGTCGCGGGCAACGTGATCGGCTACGGCGCCACCTCCGGCGAGTTGTATGTGCGCGGGCTCACCGGGGAGCGGTTCGGAGTGCGCAACTCCGGCGCGACGCTGGTCGTGGAAGGCGTCGGCGACCACGGCTGCGAGTACATGACGGGCGGCACGGTGCTCGTGCTCGGGCCGACGGGGCGCAACTTCGCCGCGGGCATGTCCGGCGGCAGCGCCTACGTGCTGGACGTCGACCCGGCGCTGCTCAACACCGCGGCGCTCGCTTCGGGCGAGCTGGCGCTCGAGCCGCTGGACGACGAGGACGCCGCGCTCGTCGAGGACCTGCTCCGCCGCCACCTGGCGGAGACGTCCTCCCCGGTGGCCGAGGAGCTGCTGGCCGACCCGGCCGGCACCCGCGCGCGGATCACGAGGATCCTGCCCACCGAGTACGCCCGCATGCGCCGTGCGCTCGCCCAGGCCGAGGCCGACGGCCTCGACCCGGCGGCTCCCGGTGTCTGGAACGAGATCCTGGAGGTGGCACGTGGCTGACCCGCATGGCTTTCTGAAGGTGCGGGAGCGCGAGCTGCCCGCCAACCGTCCCGTCCCGGTGCGCCTGATGGACTGGCGCGAGGTGCATGAGCACCGCGCCGGGCACCCCGAGGACACCGCGGTGCTGACCCGCCAGGCCGGCCGTTGCATGGACTGCGGCATCCCGTTCTGCCACAACGGCTGCCCGCTGGGGAACCTGATCCCCGAGTGGAACGACCTGGTGTGGCGCGGGCAGTGGGCGGATGCGATCGAGCGCCTGCACGCGACGAACAACTTCCCGGAGTTCACCGGCCGGATCTGCCCCGCGCCGTGCGAGACGAGCTGTGTGCTGGGCATCAACCAGCCGCCGGTGACGATCAAGAACGTCGAGGTCTCGATCATCGACGAGGCGTTCGACCGCGGCTTCGTGCAGCCCCAGGTGCCGCAGCGCCTCACCGGCCACACGGTGGCCGTGGTGGGCTCGGGGCCGGCCGGGCTGGCCGCCGCCCAGCAGCTCACCCGGGCGGGCCACACCGTCGCCGTCTTCGAGCGGGACGACGCGATCGGCGGCCTGCTGCGCTACGGAGTGCCGGACTTCAAGCTCGAGAAGCGGCACATCGACCGCCGGCTCGAGCAGATGCGCGCCGAGGGCACCCGGTTCCGCCCGGGTGTGGAGATCGGCCATGACATCTCCTGGCACGACCTGCAGGCCCGGTTCGACGCGGTGGTCGTCGCCACCGGCGCCACGGTGCCGCGCGAGCTGCGCGTGCCCGGCTCCGAGCTCGACGGCGTGCACGTCGCGATGGACTACCTGCACCAGGCGAACGCCGTGGTCGCAGGCCACGACGTGCCCGACCAGATCACGGCCACCGGCAAGCACGTCATCATCATCGGCGGCGGCGACACCGGCTCGGACTGCCTGGGCACGGCACTGCGCCAGGGCGCCGCGTCGGTGACCACGCTCGCGATCGGCAAGCGCCCGCCGACGGAGCGGCCCGAGAGCCAGCCGTGGCCCACCGACCCGATCCTGTTCGAGGTCTCGAGCTCGCATGAGGAGGGCGGGGAGCGCGACTACCTCGCCTCCACCGTCGCGTTCCTGGGCGGCGAGGGCGACGAGGCGGGCCGGGTGCGCGCGCTGCGGCTCGCCACCACGGAGTACCTGCCCGACGGGCGGCGTGTGCCCACCCCGGGCACCGAGCGGGACATCCCCGCCGACCTCGTGCTCATCGCGATGGGCTTCACCGGCCCCGAGACGGGCGAGCTCGTCGAGCAGACGGGCATCGCGCTCACCTCGCGCGGCCTGGTCGAGCGCTCTGACGACTTCGCGACCTCGCTGCCGGGCGTCTTCGTGGCCGGCGACGCCGGGCGCGGGCAGTCGCTCATCGTCTGGGCCATCGCCGAGGGCCGCGCAGCCGCCGCGGCCGTCGACACCTATCTCGCAGGGAGCACCGAGCTCCCTGCTCCGGTCACGGCCCGAACCATGGCGCTGCGACCGTAATTCCCCTGATCAACGTCGCAACCGGTCGGTGGGAACGCGGGCCGGGACGTTCGGTCCCGAACCAGTTCCCCACGAAAGGCCTAGGCTTGCCTCATGCGTAGAGCAAAGATCGTCTGCACCATCGGACCCGTCACGGAGTCCGCCGAACAGATCCAGGCGCTGGTCGACGCCGGCATGGACGTCGCCCGCCTGAACCGTAGCCACGGTGACACTGACGTGCACCGCAAGGTCTATGAGAACGTGCGCGCCGCCGCTCAGGCGTCGGGCCGTTCCGTGGCCGTGCTGGTCGACCTGCAGGGTCCCAAGATCCGCCTGGGCCGTTTCGCCGAGGGCAAGCACGAGCTGGCCGAGGGTGACATCTTCACCATCACCACCGAGGACGTGCCCGGCACCAAGGAGCTCGTCTCCACCACGCACAAGGGCCTGCCGAACGACGCCCGCGTGGGCGACCCCATCCTCATCGACGACGGTCGCGTCCTCGTGCGCGTCATCGAGGTCGACGGCCCCCGCGTCGTCACCCGCGTCGAGGTCGGCGGCCCGGTCTCGAACAACAAGGGCCTGAACCTCCCGGGCGTCGCGGTCTCCGTGCCCGCGATGAGCGACAAGGACGAGGCGGACCTCCGCTGGGCCATCCAGATCGGCGCCGACATCATCGCGCTGTCGTTCGTGCGCAGCGCGGCCGACTACGACGACGTCCGCCGGATCATGGAGGAGGAGGGCCGGATCCTCCCCGTCATCGCCAAGATCGAGAAGCCGCAGGCTGTCGAGAACCTCGTCGAGATCGTCGCCGCGTTCGACGGCATCATGGTCGCCCGTGGCGACCTGGGCGTCGAGCTGCCGCTCGAGCAGGTCCCGCTGGTGCAGAAGCGCGCCGTCGAGCTGGCCCGCCGCTCGGCGAAGCCCGTCATCGTCGCCACGCAGGTGCTCGAGTCGATGATCTCGGCTCCGCGCCCGACGCGCGCCGAGGCCTCCGACTGCGCCAACGCGGTGCTCGACGGCGCGGACGCGGTCATGCTCTCGGGCGAGACCAGCGTCGGCGACTACCCGATCGAGGCCGTGCGCACCATGGCGCGGATCATCGAGAACACCGAGGAGCTGGGCCGGGAGCGCATCGCGCCCCTCGGCTCGACGCCGCACACGCGTGGTGGCGCCATCACGCGCGCCGCCGCCGAGATCGGCGAGACGGTGGGCGTCAAGTACCTGGTGACGTTCACGCAGTCGGGCGACTCGGCCCGCCGCATGTCGCGCCTGCGCTCGTCGATCCCGCTGCTCGCCTTCACGCCGGAGCGCCAGGTGCGCAACGTGCTGTCGCTGAGCTGGGGCGTGCAGTCCTACGAGGTGCCCTCGGTCGAGAGCACCGACGCGATGGTCAAGCAGGTCGACACGACGCTGCGCGCCAACGGCCTCGCGGAGATCGGCGACTACGTCGTTGTCGTCGCGGGCACGCCGGTCGGCGAGGTCGGCTCGACGAACTCGATCGTCGTGCACAAGATCGGTGACGAGGACGGCGGCTCGGGCCGCATCGCCTGATCACCAGCCTCACGCAGACGCAAGCCCCCGGGAGCAAACGCTCCCGGGGGCTTGCGCCGTCTCACGGCGCTCATGGCGCTCATGGCGCTCATGGCGCTCATGGCGCTCACGGCGCTCAGGCGCGGGCGTCAGCGCGGGCGTCAGCGCGGGCGGGCCGGCTCGGGGCCGCGTCCCGCGCCCTGCGGCACGTGTCGGCGCTCGGGTCCGGTGTACTCGCTGAGCGGCCGGATCAGCGCATTGTGCGCGAGTTGCTCGCGCACGTGGGCGGTCCAGCCGACCACACGGCTCGCGGCGAACAGCGGGGTGAACGTCGGGGTGTCGAAGCCCATCAGGTGATAAGCGGGCCCGGTCGGGTAGTCGAGGTTTGGCAGGATGCCCGTGCGCTCGGCCATGCCGCGCTCCAGGGCGGCGTACATCGCGCCCAGGCCCTCCGGGTCGTCGATCGCGAGCAGCCCGTCGAGGGCGGCCTTCATCGCGGGGACCCGGGAGTCGCCGGTGCGGTAGACACGATGCCCGAACCCCATGACCTTCTGCTTGCGGGCCAGCACGTCGTCGAGCCAGGCGTCCACCCTGTCGGCCGTGCCGATCTCCCCGAACGCCGCCATCACGGCCTCGTTGGCGCCTCCGTGCAACGGGCCCTTGAGGGCGCCGACCGCCGCGGTGACAGCCGAGTGCAGATCGGACAGCGTGGACGCGACAACCCGGGCGGTGAACGTCGAGGCGTTGAACGAGTGCTCCGCGTACAGCACCATCGACACCTCGAAGGCCTGGACGACGGGCTCGGGCGGCGCCTGCCCGAACACCATGTGCAGGAAGTTCTCCGCGTACCCGAGGTCGGGGCGGGGGTCCACCGCCTCCAGGCCATGGCGGCGGCGCTGGTCGAGGGCCACGATCCCGGGGAGCTGCGCCATGAGGTCCTGCGCCCGCGACAGGTCCGCCTCGGGGGACCTGTCCTCCGCTGTGGGGTCGTGGGCGCCGATCACGCTGACCGCCGTGCGCACCACGTCCATCGGGTGGGTGGTCAGGGGCAGCGCCAGCACCGTCTCCATCACGGCGTCGGGCAGCTCGCGCCGCGCGCGCTCCTGCGCGCGCATCTGCTCGAGCTCGGCGTCGTCAGGCAGCTCGCCATGCCACAGCAGGTACGCGACCTCCTCGAAGGAGCGGGTCCCCGCGAGCTCCTGGACGGGGTAGCCGCGGTACAGCAGCGAGCTGCTGGCGGGATCCACCGAGGAGATCTCGGTGGCGTCCACCACGACCCCGGCGAGCCCCCGATGGATCTCGGGCCGGTCGGGGAGCGCGGCGGCCGTGCCTGCCGTGGGGGTGCTCTCGTCGGTCATCGGTGCCTCCATCGTCGTGGTGACGTCGCGGTGCGCCTGAGCTGTCAGAGCTGGTGTTGTCAGAGCTGGAAGTCGTCGATCCCCGCGTCGAACGCGCGGTAGCCGGAGTAGTCGACGAGCGTGTAGAGGTCGGAGCGGTGCTGCATGCGGTCCAGCAGGCCGGCCTGCGTGCCCGTGTCCCGGATCTCGTCCAGGCCGGCCTCGGCTGCGCCCATCGCCAGCCGGAGGAGCGTGACCGGGTAGATGACGATGTTGTAGCCGAGGCTGGCGAGCCGCTTCGCGGTGAGCAGCTCGCCCTTGCCGAACTCGGTCATGTTCGCGAGCAGGGGGACGTCGATCGCGGCGCGGAAGGCCTCGAGCTCGTGGGGCCCGAGCAGCGCCTCGGGGAAGACCGCGTCGGCCCCGGCGTCGACGTACGCCTTCGCCCGGTCGATCGCGGCGGGCAGGCCCTCGACGGCCCGGACGTCGGTGCGGGCCATCACGAGGAAGTCGGGGTCGCGGCGCCCGGTGACGGCGGCCCGGATCCGCTGCACGGCGGTGGCCTCGCCGACCACCTGCTTGCCGTCGAGGTGCCCGCAGCGCTTCGGGTTCACCTGGTCCTCGATGTGGCAGCCCGTCACCCCGGCGTCCTCGAGGGCCTGCACGGTGCGGGCGACGTTCATCGGCTCGCCGAACCCGGTGTCGGCGTCGACCAGGGTGGGCAGGGTGGTCATGCGGGCGATCTGCCCGGCGCGGGCGGCCACCTCTGTCGCGGTGGTGAGCCCGATGTCGGGCAGGCCGAGGTCCGCCGAGAGCACCGCGCCCGACACGTACACCCCGTCGAATCCCTTGGCCTCGATGAGCCGCGCGGCGAGGGGGTTGAAGGCGCCGGGCATCTGCAGCAGGTCGCCGCTGGCGAGGCGCTCGCGCAGGGCGCGCCGCTTCGCCGCCGGGGTGACGTCGGAGTAGAGCATCAGAACAGGCCTCCCGGGCTGTTGGCGTGGTCCAGGAGCCCGGGCCGGGCGGTGAGGTGCACGCCGTCGAGCTCGCCGGGGCCGAGGGCGGGCAGCCGCTGCGCGTGGTGGACGAAGCGCTCGAGCTCGTCGTCGGCGATGGCGTCCATGGCGAGGGCGCGCAGCTTGTCCAGGTACTGCGGCCGCGTGAACGGGCGGGCGCCCAGGGGGTGCGCGTCGGCCACGGCGATCTCCTCCTCCAGCCGGGAGCCGTCGGCCAGCTCGACGACGAGGCGGCCCCCGAACGCCTTCTCCCGCGGATCGGTGGCGTGGTACCGGCGGGTCCACTCCGGGTCCTCCACCGTGGTGATCCGCCGCCATAACTCCACGGTGTCCGGCCGGGCCGCGCGCTCGGGCGTGTAGGACGCCTCGTGGTGCCACGCGCCGTCCTGCAGGGCAACGGCCAGGATGTACGGGATCGAGTGGTCGAGCGTCTCGCGGGAGGCCTGCGGGTCGTACTTCTGCGGGTCGTTCGCGCCGGAGCCGATCACGTGGTGGGTGTGGTGGGACGTGTGCAGCACGATCGAGCGGACCTTGCCCGGGTCGCCGACCTCGGGGCGCTCGCGGTGCAGGCGCCGCGCGAGGTCGATGAGCGCCTGGGACTGGTACTCGGCCGAGTGCTCCTTGGTGTACGTCTCCAGGATCGCCCTGCGCGGCTCGCCCGGCCCGGGCAGCAGCACCTCGTACTCGGCGTCCGGGCCGTCGAGCAGCCACGCGATGACGCCGTCCTCGCCCTCGTAGATGGGGGTGGGGGAGGTCTGGCCGCGCATGGCGCGGTCCACGGCCTCGACGGCTGCCTTGCCCGCGAAGGCCGGCGCGTAGGCCTTCCAGGTGGAGATCTCGCCCTTGCGGGACTGCCGGGTGGCGGTGGTGGTGTGCAGCGCCTGCCCGATCGCATGGAACGTCACCTCGGGCGGCAGCCTGAGCAGCGAGCCCAGCCCGGCGGCCACCGCGGGCCCCAGATGCGCGACGTGGTCGATCTTGTGCCGGTGCAGGCTGATGGCGCGGACCAGCGCCACCTGCGCCTCATAGGCCGTGGCGATGGCGCGCACCAGGTCCCCGCCGGACGCGCCGACGTGCTGGGCCACGGCCAGCAGCGGCGGGATCGTGTCCCCGGGATGGGAGTAGTCGGCGGCGAGGTACGTGTCGTGGAAGTCGAGCTCGCGCACCGCCACGCCGTTGGCCCACGCCGCCCACTCGGGGCTCGTGCGCACGCCCGGGTCGACGCCGATCACCGTGGACCCCGTGCCACCGCGGGACCGCGGGTGGCTCAGGGCCTGCGCCCGGGCCGCCACCACGGGCGGCCGCATGAGTGACGCGGCGGCGACGGCAGCGTCGTCCAGGACCCGGTTGACCACCATCTCCGCGACGTCGTCGTCGACCGGGACATCGTCGGCGGCGACCTCCGCCAACGCCCACGCGAGCTGCTGGGAACGAGGCAGCCGCTCGCTGCTGGGGTGCACGCGGACGCGATGGGCGATCATGCGGGGCTGTCGGCGTCGTCGGGACTGGCCGCGGAGAGGACGCGCAGCCGGGCGGGTGCTGTGCCGCTGCCGCGCATCCGGCCCTCCTCGATCGGGTGGACGGAACGTATCAACCAGGGCATGCGCTGTACACAGGCGCCGCGGCGCCGCCTCACCTGGCCAGGCGTTCCACGACACGGCCGTACAGGCGGGGCAGCGTGACTGCGGCCGGGACGATGGCGCCGCGCAACGGCGAGCGGGCCGCGGCGAGCAGCCCCGAGGTCAGCACGCGGTAGTCCCGCGTCGCCGCCGACCACGCCGCCTCGTAGGCCTCCTCGCCCGCGTCCAGCGTCGCGATCGCAGCGCGGGCCTGGGCCAGGCCCACCCGGATGCCCTCGCCGGTGAGCGCGTCGACATAGCCGGCCGCGTCGCCGACCAGCCGGATGCGCCCGGCGGAGCGCCGCCGGGCGCGCTGCAGCAGCGGGCCCGCGCCGCGCAGGGCTCCCACCGGCACGGCGCCCTCCAGGCAGGCCGCGAGGTCCGGCAGCGCGGCGAGCGACTCCCGGTAGCCGGCGCCGGGCGGCCCGAGCAGCGCGACGCCCACCAGGTCGGGGGCGACCGGCGTCACGTAGGCCTCCGAGCGGGGCGACCAGTGCACCTCCACGACGTCGCTCCACGGCGTGACGCGGAAGTGCTGCCGCAGCCCGAACCGTCGGCGGCCCCGGGCGGGCGCCGGCGGCACGGCCAGCCCGGCGAGCTCGCGCACCCGGGAGTGCAGCCCGTCGCAGGCCAGCAGCCAGCGCGCGCTGACGCCTGCCGCATGGACGGACGCCGCATCCTGCGCCACGGCGGTGACCCGCGCCTGGCGCACCGTCACCCCGAGCCGCACGGCCCGCACCGCGAGGGCCGCGTGCAGCCGCGTGCGGCGCGCCCCCAGCCCGGGGCCGGCCACGAAGCGATGCTCGGCGCGCCGCGTGCCATCCACGTACGCGATGCCGGCCAGGGGGAACCCCACGGGGTGGACGCCCAGCCGGTCCAACGCCCGCACAGCGCCCGGCATCAGGCCCTCGCCACATGCCTTGTCGATCACACCGCGGCGGGCCTCGAGCACCACCACGCTGAGCCCGGCAAGACGCGCCTCGATCGCCGTCGCCAGGCCGATGGGACCGCCGCCGACGACCAGGACGTCGACGGGCGCGCTCATGACCCCGCCGGGCTCTGTCCGCCGCCGCGGCTGCCCGAAGGGGCGGGGGTGGTGGGGGAGGCGGGCGCCAGCGCCAGCGCGCGCTCCTCGGCGGGGATGCGGAACCGCAGCAGCAGCACCGCGTTCAGCACCGTGAACGCCACTGCGGTCAGCCAGGCGGAGTGGACGAGCGGGAGCGCGGCGCCCTCGAGGGCCACGGCCACGTAGTTCGGGTGCCGCAGCCAGCGGTACGGGCCGCGGGCCACCAGCGCGAGCCCGGGCACGACGATGATCCGGGTGTTCCAGCGGGGGCCGAGCGTCGCCACGCACCACCACCGCAGCGCCTGGCTCGCCAGGACCGCCGCCAGCGCGACGAGCCCCCACCGCGGGTCGAACGGGCGCCCTGACCAGAACGCCTCCGCGACGCAGGCGCCCAGCAGGCCCGTGTGCAGCGCGACCATCGCGGGGTAGTGCCCGCGCCCCGACTCGACGCCGCCGTGCGCGAACGCCCAGGAGGCGTTGCGCTGCGCGACGGCCAACTCCACGAGCCGCTCCGCCGCCACCGCGGCGACCAGGAGCGTGAACAGGGTGAGCGTGCTCATGTCAGTGCCTCCCATCGCAGCAGCAGCAGTTCCGTGCTGACCCCCGGACCGAGGGCGAGCAGCACCACGGGAGACCCGCGCGGCGGCGGCGGGTGCTCTGCCCCGGCCAGCGCGTCGGCGAGCACGTGCAGCACCCCCGACGACGAGAGGTTCCCGGTGCGGGCCAGCGCCCGCCGGCTCAGATCCAGCGCATCCGGCGGCAGTCCGATCGAGCTGGCGACGGCGTCGAGGATCCTCGGGCCGCCGGAATGGGCCAGCCAGGCGGCGACGTCGGCGACGGCCAGGCCCTGCGATCCGAGGAACGACTCGACAGCGGGCCCGAGCGCCGACTCCACGAGGCGTGGCAGCGTCGGCGCCAGGACGATGCGGAAGCCCGTGTCGACCACATCCCAGCCGAGCACGTTCTCGGTGTCCGGGAACAGCCAGCTCCGGGTGGCCTGGATCGTCGGGCCGGCCAGTGCGGCGTCGGTGGCGCGCTCGTCGCCGGCCACCACCACCGCGGTGGCGCCGTCCCCGAACAGCGCGCATGAGACAGCGTTCGCCAGTGTGCCGTCGTCGCGTTGCAGCGTGAGCGAGCACAACTCGACGGAGACGAGCAGCGCGACATCGGAGGGGTGGCCCGCCAGGTGGTCGTGCAGCCGGGCGAGCCCCGCGGCCCCCGCGACGCAGCCGAGCCCGAAGACCGGGATGCGCTTGACGTCCGGCCGCAGGCCGACCCGGCCCACGAGCAGCGCGTCGAGGGACGGCGCCGAGATCCCGGTGATCGACGTGAACATGATGAGGTCGATGTCGTCCGGGCCCAGCGCCGCCGCCTTGAGGGCCTGCCGCACGGCCTCCTCGGCGAGGTCCAGTCCCAGGGTGATGAACAGGTCGTTCGCCTGCCCGAAGGAGCGCAGCCCGGCGTACTCCTCGAGGGGCAGGGCGAAGTGCCGGGTGTCGACGCCGCTGGCGGCGCTCAGGCGGGTGATGACGGCCTGGCGGGCGGGATCGGGGCTCAGCAGCGGGGCGATGTGCGCGGCGACTGTCGCCTGTGAGTAGGCGTGCTCGGGGAGGACTGGCGCGACTGCGACGATCCTGGACATTTCGGCATCGTGCCACGCCCTGGCTCGAACGGCGCGGGCGCTGGTGGCGCCCCTACTCTCGGTGGCGGGGGTGAGGCCGATGTCGGACGGGTTGCGGGCACCGAGCGCGTCGAGCCGCCCAGGCTCCCCGATGCCGTCGCGGGCGCCGGCCGGGCCGCCGTCGGGCGCTCCCGCGGCGGGACGGCGCAGGCCGTGGCGCGCCGCGTGGGCGCTCCTCCAGGCGAGTCACCTCGGCCCCGCGCTCGCGGTCACGGCCTTCGCCACGGCGCTGTGCGCGGGCATGGGCGCCGCGGTGGGGGTGTGGCTCGCGATGGCCGGGGCGGTGCTCCTGGGGCAGCTCTCGGTGGGCTGGTCGAACGACTGGGTCGACCATGCCCGGGACCTCCGCGTCGGCCGGGCCGACAAGCCGCTCGCCGTCGGCAGCCTGCGCGTGGGCGTCGTGCGGGGGGCTGCCCTGACGGCGCTCGCGGCGTGCGTCCCCGCCTCGTGGGCGCTGGGATGGCGGGCGGGCGGCCTGCACCTGCTCGCGGTCGCGTCAGCGTGGTCGTACAACCTGGTGCTCAAGCGGACGGCGTGGTCCTGGGCGCCGTTCGCCGTGTCGTTCGGCCTCATCCCGGTGTTCACCGCGCTCGCTGTGCCGGGCCGCGCGGGACCTCCATGGTGGGCTGTGGCCGCAGGCGCGCTGCTCGGGGTCGGGGCGCACCTCGTGAACGTCGTCCCCGACCTCGAGGACGACGCCGCGACCGAGGTGCGCGGACTGCCGCACCGGCTGGGCGCGCGGGCCTCGACCGTGCTCGCCGCCGCGGCGATGCTGGTGGCGACCGGCTGCCTGGTGCTGGCGCCGGGCAGCGGGCTGATCGGCCCACCGGGCGCGGGCCTCGCGGCAGCGGTCCTGCTCGTGGCGGGCTGCGCCGCGACGGCGGTGGCCCGCCCGTGGAGCAGGCTGCCGTTCGCGTTGGCGATGGCTGTCGCCGCTGTGGACGTGGTGCTGCTCATCGGGGCTCTCGGGGCCCAGGCCTGAGCCCCGTCGCGCCCGTGCGCCGAGCCTCGGAGGGCTGCGCGGGGTCCGCCGGGCGAGGGCGGGCAGCCCGGACATCCCGGGCATACCGTGGAAGCGCAGGTGGGCGGACGTCCGCCCGCTCGACGAGGGGGTGGAGATGACTGGGGAGCTGCCGTTTGACGACCCGGGCCCGATCGCGCACGTGCGGGAGGGGATGAAGGTCGTCGACGTGGAAGGGCATGAGGTGGGCAAGGTCGGCTTCGTCCGGATGGGAGACCCGGAGGCGGTGACGGCACGCGGCCAGGAGCCCGGGGGAGGTGGGGGCATCATCGGCGCCGTGGCCGCGGCGATGAATGACGAGGAGCGTCTCCCGCGGCAGGCGAGGGACGAGCTCGCGCGCATCGGTTATCTCCGGATCGACCGGCATGCCCTCGGGGGGTGGCATCGGTTCGCGTCGTCGGCTCAGGTGGCCCGGGTCGAGGGCGATGTCGTCCATCTGAGCGCCCGGGAGGCAGATCTGGTGCGCTGACCGGCGCGCCTATACCAGATCTGCTGAGCGGTTGGCAGGGCATATCGGGTGAAATAGTGTGAATCGCCTCTGGGGTGCCGCACGAGCGCCGTAGCGACGTTCATCCGCCGCGCGGGATCCCCGACACGAGGGAGTGTCCGATGCGACAAGCACGACTATCACCGCCGTTGCGCGTCCTGGCTGCCGCCGCCTGTGCGGTCGCCCTCGTCGCGCCGACGACGGCGGCCGTGGCAGGCGAGAGGAACACGCCGCGAGGAGGCCAACAGCACACCAAGGGGGACAACTGGCGGTCCGGCCAGCAGTGGTGGGACACGGACGAGTCCGCGACCGAACGTGCCGAGGCGCTCCTCGCGGAGATGACCCTCGAAGAGAAGGTCGACATGCTCCACGGCGAGCTGAACGGCCAGTACGGCTTCTACAACGCGCCCATCGAGCGGCTGGGGATCCCGTCGCTGCGGATGACGGACGGGCGCAACGGCGTCCGCGTCGCCAACCCCGACGTGCCCGGCCAGCTGTCCACCCTGCTGCCCTCAGCCGTCAGCGTGGCCGCGGCCTGGGACACCGACATCGCCGCCTACGCCTCCGAGGTCGAGACCGACGAGACGTTCCTCACCGGGCAGAACCTGGTGCTGGCCCCCTCGCTCAACATCGCGCGGGTGGCGCAGAACGGCCGCAACTTCGAGTCCTACGGCGAGGACCCGCTGCTCCAGGGCAAGCTGGGCGGCGCCTACGTCCGCACCACGCAGAACTACGGCGGGATGATCGGCAACCTGCAGGACTGGGCCGTGTACACCCAGGAGACCAACCGGCTCCAAGGGCTCAACGCGGTGGTCGACGAGCGGGCGCAGCAGGAGATCTACAACCGCGCCTACGACATCGCCATCGAGGAGTCGCATGCCGCCTCCGTGATGTGCGGGTTCAACCAGGTCAACGGCGAGTACTCCTGCGGGAGCGACTACCTGATCAACCAGATCCTCAAAACCCAGTACGAGTTCAACGGCTGGGTGCTCACCGACTACGGCGCCAACCACGGCACCCTGGAGATCCTCGCGGGCCAGGACCAGGAGCAGCCCGGCAACTTCACACCGGACCAGCAGCCCGGGACCTGCGAGTTCTGCGGGCCGCTGATCGACGCGGTGAACGACGGCAGCGTGCCGATCAGCCGCGTCGACGACGCGGTGCTGCGCATCCTGCGGCCCATGTTCGGCCTCGGCGTCTTCGACAACCCGCTGGAGATCCAGCCGTTGCCCTACGCCGAGCACAACCAGGACTCGGCCGAGATCGCCGAGCAGGGCATCGTGCTGCTGAAGAACGACGACCAGGCGCTGCCGCTCGGCAGGGGAGTCGGCTCGGTCGCCGTGATCGGCTCTGACGCCGACACGATCGTCCAGGGCGGCGGCAGCTCGCACATCGAGTTCCCGGCGGAGACGACCTCCCCGCTCGAGGGCGTGACCAACCGGGCGGGCGCGGGCGCGGACGTGAGCTGGACCAGCGGCTCCGACCCCGTGACCTCCACCGCGCTGCTGCGGGGCGCCCAGCCGATCCCGTCCGACTTCCTGCGGACCGCCTCGGGCGAGAACGGCCTCACCGCGCAGTACTACCTCAACCAGGACTTCTCCGGGGACCCGTACCTCGACCGCACCGAGCCGTACGCCGGGCTCAACGGCGGGTTCTTCATCTACACCGGGTTCAACGCCGCGTCGCCGCACTTCCCGACCCAGCCCCAGGCCCTCGACACCAACATGTCGGTGCGCTGGTCGGGCTCGATCGTGGCCCCGGTCACCGGGACCTACGAGCTGCAGGTCGTCACGAACGGCGCGACGACGCTCACGATCGACGGGGCGGACGTCATCACCACCGAGGCGTTCACCCCGAACGCCAACGAGGCCGACCAGATCGTCTCGTACCCGATCGACCTCGAGGCCGGCTCGACGCACTCCGTCGTGCTGTCCTACGTGTACGACACGAGCGAGGCCTGGAACGGCGGCGCCCAGCACATCAAGCTCGGGTGGGTCCCACCGGAGGGGGTCGTGGCCCCGCAGGCCGCCGCCGCCGCCGCGGCGGCCGCCGACGCGGACGTGGCAGTGGTGTTCGTGCGCGACTACTCCTCCGAGGGCGGCGACCTGCCCACCCTCCAGCTCCCCAACGGGCAGGCCGAGGTGATCCGGCAGGTGGCTGCCGCCAACCCGCGCACCATCGTCGTCCTCACCACCGGTGGGGCCACCCAGGTCTCCGACTGGCAGGACGACGTGGAGGGCCTCGTGCACGCGTGGTACCCCGGCCAGAACCAGGGCTCCGCGATCGCCAGCATCCTGTGGGGCGACACGAACCCGTCCGGCAAGCTGCCGATCACCATGCCGGTGGACGACAGCCAGACGCCCACGTCGACGCTCGCGCAGTTCCCGGGCATCGACGCGAACGCCGAGTACACCGAGGGCGTCTTCGTCGGCTACCGCGGCTACGAGGCGCTCGGCATCGAGCCGTCCTACCCGTTCGGCTACGGGCTCTCGTACACCACGTTCGCGTACTCCGACCTGCGGATCGCGTGCAAGACGTGGAACGTCACCAACCCGGACTCCGGGTCGGGAGGCCACCAGAAGAGCGCCGACCCGGATGAGGCCAACGCCAGGTCCAGCCATCTCAACGGCGGTGGCGACCGTGGTGACGACTGGGGCAAGGGCCACGGCAAGGGCAAGGACAAGGGCTGGGGCTGGGGCAAGGGGGGTGGCAAGAAGGACAAGAACTGCAAGCAGGGCCTGACCGCCACCGTCAAGATCACCAACACCGGCCGACGGACCGGGTCCGAGGTGGTCCAGGCCTACGCGGGCGAGCTCGCAGCGGCTCCCGTGGCCACGGCGCCCAAGTCGCTGGCCGGCTGGGGCAAAGTCACCCTCCGGCCGCGCCAGAGCCAGGTCGTGACGCTCGAGCTCGACCAGCACGCCTTCTCCTATTGGGACGTCGACGGCGACCGGTGGGTGACCCCGTCCGGGGACGTGCCGGTCTACGTCGGGCCGTCCTCGGCAGACACCCCGCTGGTGGGGACGGTGCGGATCCGTTCACGCTCGTGAGGGTCGAGGCTTAGGCCTCGGGCCGAGCCGGGGAGGGGTGGTACGCGCCGCCCCTCCCCGGCTCCTGGTCTGCGGGGCGCCGACGTGTGCGAGCGCTCCTAGGATGGGCGGGTGGGGGCAGCGCGCCCCCGTGGGGAGACGCACGTGACACACCAGGCAGCCCGATGATCGAGGTCCTCGCCGCCTCCCCGCTCTTGACGATCTTGCTGGTGCTGGCCTTGGGCTCGCTGCTCGGCGCCGTCCCCTTCGGGCCGCTGCGCTTCGGCGCCGCGGGCGCGCTGTTCGTCGGGCTCGCGGTGGGCGCCCTCGACCCGCGGCTCGGGGAGGGCCTGGGGCTCCTGCAGAGCCTGGGCCTGGCGCTGTTCGTCTACACGGTGGGCCTCGCGGCCGGCAACAGCTTCTTCCGGGACCTGCGGCGGCAGCTGCCGATCATGGCGGTGTCCGTGGTGATCCTGGTGATCGCCGCGGGGATCACCATCGTCCTCGCCGGCGGGTTCGACATCGCCTCCTCGATCGCGTCGGGGATCTTCGCTGGCTCGCTCACCAGCACCCCGGCGCTCGCGGCCGCCACCGCGGCGGCCGACGGCAGCCAGGAGCCCGCCGTCGGCTACGCGCTGTCCTACCCGGTGGGCGTCACCGTCTCGATCATCGTGGTGGCCCTGACCGTGGGGCGGGCATGGCGGGCGCGGCGCGACCCGGAGTCCGCCGCCCGCCAAGGACTCGTGGACATCTCCGTCGAGGTGCACCGCGCGGGCCCGCTGCGCGACGTGCCGGGCTTCAGCGACGGCTCGGTGCGGTTCTCCTACCTCGCCCGCGACGGCCACACCCGCGTGGTGACGGCCGACGAGGAGCTGCGCGAGGGCGACGTCGTCGTGGTCGTCGGACCGGCGCCGGACGTGCAGCGCGCCCGCGAGTACCTGGGCGAGCGGGTGGGCCAGCACCTGGCGCACGACCGCAGCGTCGTCGACTTCCGCCGGTTCCTGCTGTCCAGCCCGAAGGTCGCCGGGCGCACGGTCGGCGAGCTCGACATCCCCGCCAAGTTCGGTGGCACCGTCACCCGCGTGCGACGCGGCGACCTGGACCTGCTCGCCTCCGACGACTTCGTGCTCGAGCTCGGCGACCGGGTCCGCGTCATCGTCCCCCGCGAGGAGATGCCGGCCGTCTCCCAGCTCTTCGGGGACTCGGAGCGCAAGGTCAGCGAGGTCGACGCGCTGTCCCTAGGCGTGGGACTGGTGCTCGGGCTGCTGCTGGGCCTGGTGCAGGTGCCGCTGCCCGGCGGCACGACGTTCGCCCTCGGCGCCGCCGCCGGCCCGCTGGTCGCGGGCATGGTGCTCGGGCGGCTCGAGCGCACCGGGCCGCTGGTGTGGGGGCTGCCGCAGTCGGCGAACCTCACCATCCGCCAGCTCGGCCTGCTGCTGTTCCTCGCCGCCACCGGGCTGGCGTCCGGGCAGGCCTTCGCCGGGCAGGCGTTCTCCCTGCTCGGCCTCAAGATCGTGATCGAGGCCGTGGTGGTGGTCGGCGCGGCCTCGGTGCTGTTCGTCGTGCTCGCCCGGCTCATCGGGGTCAGCTCGGCGCGCGCGGCCGGCGGCCTGGCCGGCTTCGTGGGGCAGCCCGCGGTGCTGGCCTACGCGAACAGCCGCACCGTGGACGAGCGGATCGACAGCGGCTACGCGGCGATCTTCGCGCTCGGCATCATCGTGAAGATCATCCTGGCCCCGGTGGTGGCGCTGATCTAGCCGTCCATGGGCTCAGCGGTCCAGGGGCTCAGCGGTCCGCCGGCTCTGTGGCGCCCCAGCCCGCGCGGTCCGGGCGGGCCGGCTGATCGCCCCGGCTGCGGTACACGACATACGGCCGCCACAGGTAGAACAGCGGCGCGCTGAACACGTGCACCAGCCGCGTGAACGGCCACAGCGCGAACAGGATCATCGCGACCACCGCATGCGCCTGGAAGCCGATGGGCGCCTCGGCCATCAGCTCGGGCTGCGGCCGCAGCCAGAAGATCCCGCGCCACCACACGGACACGCCCTCGCGGTAGTTGTAGTCGCCCTCGACGCTCGGCACGGCGCCGGAGACGGTGTTGAACACGCCCAGCACGATCACGAGCGCGAGGAAGAAGTACATGACCTTGTCCATGCGCGTCGTGGCCCGGAACACGGGTCCCACCGTCCGCCGGCGGTAGATCAGCAGCGTGAGCCCGACGAGCGTGCAGAACCCGGCGATCGACCCCACCCCCACGGCGAACGCGTGGTAGACGCCCTCGGAGATGCCGATCGCGTCGGTCCACGACTCGGGGATCACCAGGCCGGCGACATGGCCCACCACCACGGCGAGGATGCCGAAGTGGAACAGCGGGCTGCCCCAGCGCAGCAGGCGGCTCTCGTAGAGCTGGGAGGACCGCGTGGTCCAGCCGAACTTGTCGTAGCGGTAGCGCCAGATGTGCCCGCCGATGAAGATCGCGAGCGTCACATACGGCAGCACCACCCAGAGCAGCAGGTCGCCAGAGCTCATCGTCGTGCTCCTTCGGAGGGGTGGCCGCCGAGGGCGGGGTCGTGGGCGCCGTACGGCTCGAGGCCCACCGACTCGTCCGGTGGCCCTTGGGCGACGAGCCGGGCGACCGCGTCACGGTCGTTCCCGGCGAGCGGGGGCAGCGTCGCGCACACCGCGGCGAGGGCTCCCGCGTACGGCGAGCCGGCGTCGCGCAGCGCCAGGCGCAGCACTTCCAGCCCGGCGCGGTGCTGCAGCAGCAGGGCGGTCCCGGCGGCGAGGTCCTGCGTCGCGCTGAACTCCAGCACCACGCACAGGTGGTCCGGCAGCTCGTCGTCGCGCAGCAGCAGCCCGGCGGCCCGGTAGGCCTGCTTGAACGCGAGCAGGGCCACGCCGCGCTGCCGGGTGTCGCCATGCGCGTAGTAGGTCAGGTAGAGGCAGGCGCGCCGGCGCAGGTCGAACGTCTCCACGTAGGCCGCGCCGGCCTCTTGGGGTGGCACGGCCGCGAGGTGGTCGACGAGCCCGGCGAGGTCGGAGCGCACCGGCTCGGGCAGCGCGCCCACGGCTGCGCGCAGCGCAGGCAGCCGCCCCAGCAGCTCCGCGTCGGGGTAGTCGAGCAGCAGCGCCGCCACGCGGTGCACGAGTGCGCGCTGGCCGTCGTCCAGCGGCGTGCGCCGGGCCCGCCCACGCCGCAGCCGGGCGGCCGGCGCACGGCTCGTCATCGTGCCCCCGGGTCGGGCCTGGGGTCGGGCGTGGGCCCGGTGTCGGGAGGGGGGCTAGCGCCCTCGGACGACTCTGCGCCCCCGGACGGCTCCGCCCCCTCGGACGGCTCCGCCCGGGGTGGGAACATCCCCCGCGGGGCCGCGCGACCGTCCCAGTTGAGCAGGTTGACCCTGCTGCCGGCGCCCGTGGTGTCGGTGCTCGACCCTGAGGTCTGCCTGTCTTGCAGGGCCCGGAAGTTCTCCACGGCGAGCGGTGTGCCCGCCCCCGAGCCCTCGCCGAACGGACCCGAGCCGCCCATGCCCGGGCCGCCCTCGTAGTCGAGGCTGCACTCCGAGGCCAGCTCCTCCAGGTTGTGCGCCTGCTCGGCGTGCGCCGGGGGGATGACGTACCGCTCGTCGTACTTGGCGAGGGCCAGCAGCCGGAACATCGCCTCCATCTCCTGGGTGGACATGCCCACGGCGGCGGGGATCGACGGGTCGCCCTCGCGGCCCATATTCAGGTCGCGCATGTACGAGCGCATCGCGGCGAGCTTCTTCAGCACGCCCGTGACGGGCGCGGGGTCGCCTGCGGTGAACAGCTCGGCGAGGTACTCCACGGGGATGCGCAGCGTGTCGATCGCGGCGAACAGGTTGTCCGCCGCCTCGGCGTCCTCGCCCGTCTCCGCGACGACGTCCACCACCGGGGACAGCGGCGGGATGTACCAGACCATCGGCATCGTCCGGTACTCCGGGTGCAGCGGCAGCGCCACCTTGTAGGTGCTGATCAGCGACCAGATCGGCGAGCGTCGGGCCGCCTTGACCCAGTCGTAGGGGATGCCCGCCTGCTCGGCGGCGCGCTCCACGGCGGGGTCGTTCGGGTCCAGGAAGACGCCGCGCTGCGCCTCGAGCAGGTCGTGCGGGTCCTGCACGGCGGCCGCCTCCAGCACCCGGTCGGCGTCGTACAGCACCAGGCCGATGTAGCGCAGCCGCCCCACGCACGTCTCCGCGCACACCGTGGGCAGGCCCACCTCGATGCGCGGGAAGCAGAACGTGCACTTCTCGGCCTTGCCGGTGCGGTGGTTGAAGTAGACCTTCTTGTACGGGCAGCCGGTGACGCATTTGCGCCAGCCCCGGCACCGGTCCTGGTCCACGAGCACGATGCCGTCCTCGGCGCGCTTGTAGATCGCCCCGGACGGGCACGACGCAGCACAGGACGGGTTGAGGCAGTGCTCGCAGATCCGCGGCAGGTAGAACATGAACGTCTGCTCGTAGGACAGCTTGACCTTGTCCGAGACCTTGGCGAGCACCGGGTCCTGGCCGAGGGCCGTCGAGCCGCCCAAGTCGTCGTCCCAGTTCGCGCTCCACGTGATGGCGGTGTCCTCGCCGGTGATCAGCGAGCGGGGCCGCGCGACGGGGATGTGCTCCTGGCTCGGGGCGTCGGTCAGCACCGAGTAGTCGTAGGTCCACGGCTCGTAGTAGTCGTCGATCGACGGCATCTTGGGGCTGGCGAAGATCGTCAGCAGGTTCTTGAACCGCCCGCCCGCGCGGAGCTGCAGGCGCCCCTTCTTGGTGAGCTCCCAGCCCCCCTCCCACGTGGACTGGTCCTCGTAGCGGCGCGGGTAGCCCTGGCCGGGCCGCGTCTCCACGTTGTTGAACCACACGTACTCGGTGCCCGAGCGGTTCGTCCACGCCTGCTTGCAGGTCACCGAGCAGGTGTGGCACCCGATGCACTTGTCGAGGTTCATCACCATCGCCATCTGGGCCATGACGCGCATCAGTACCGCACCTCCTGGGAACGTCGGCGGATGACCGTGACCTCGTCACGCTGGTTGCCCGTGGGCCCGAGGTAGTTGAACGCGAAGCAGAGTTGCGCGTACCCGCCCACCAGGTGGCTGGGCTTCATGAGGATGCGGGTCAGGGAGTTGTGGATCCCGCCGCGCTGGCCCGACGCCTCCGCGAGCGGCACGTCGATGAGCCGGTCCTGGGCGTGGTGCATGTAGACGGTGCCCTCGGGCATCCGGTAGGACACGACGGCCCGGGCCACCACGACCCCGTTGCGGTTCACCGCCTCGATCCAGTCGTTGTCCGCGACGCCGATCTTCGCGGCGTCCTTCTCGCTCATCCAGATCAGCGGCCCGCCCCTGGACAGGCTGAGCATCAGCAGGTTGTCCTGGTACTCGGAGTGGATGGACCACTTGTTGTGCGGGGTGAGGTACCGCAGCGTGATGCCCAGCTCGCCCTGCGTGCCGAGTTGCGGCTCGCCGAACAGCGCCGCCATGTTGAGCGGCGGCCGGAAGACCGGCAGCTGCTCGCCGAGCTCGATCATCCAGTCGTGGTCGAGGAAGAAGTGCTGGCGCCCGGTGAGGGTGTGCCACGGCTTGAGGTGCTCGGTGTTGGTGGTGAACGGCGAGTAGCGCCGCCCGCCGGTCTCCGAGCCGGACCACTCCGGCGAGGTGAGCACCGGCGCGGGCGCCGCCTGGGCGTCGGCGAAGGTGACGCGCCGCCCCTCGTTCTCCAGCGCGAGCACCTCGACCATCGGCTGCCCGGTGCGCCGCTCCAGGTCGCGGAAGCCCGCCGCCGCCAGGGCGCCGTTCGTGGCGGCCGACTGGGCCAGGATCGCCTCGCAGGCGTGCACGTCGCGCTGCAGCGACGGCCGCCCGTCCGCGACGCCGCCGCGCACCACGCCGTTCTTGCGGGCCAGGTACGCCACCGGCTCGGTGAGGTCGTAGGTGATGCCCTTGGTCGTGGCGCCGAGCTTGTCGGCGAGCGGGCCCAGCGCGCCGAGCTTCTCCGCCACCGCCGGGTAGTCCCGATCCACCACCACGAGCTTCGGCATGGTCCTTCCCGGCACGGGGTCGCACTCGCCCAGCTTCCAGTCCCGGACCCGGCCGGAGGGGTTGGCCATGGCGTCGGGGGTGTCGTGCATCAGCGGGACGGCCACGACGTCCTTGCGGGCGCCCAGGTGCACGGCCGCGAGCTCGGAGAACCTGCGGGCGATGGTGTGGAACGCGTCGAAGTCGGTGCGTGTCTGCCAGGGCGGGGCGATGGCCGGGTTGAACGAGTTGACGAACGGGTGCATGTCCGTGGTGCTCAGGTCGAACTTCTCGTACCAGGTGGCCGCGGGCAGCACCACGTCGGAGAACAGGGTGGTGCTGGTCATGCGGAAGTCCATGGTGAGCAGCAGGTCGAGCTTGCCGAGGGTGGCCTCGGGCGCCCACGCCACGTCCCGGGGCCGGACCCCGGGCTCGGCCTCGTGGGCCCGCAGCGAGGAGTCGGTGCCGAGCAGGTGCTTGAGGAAGTACTCGTCGCCCTTGCCCGAGCTGCCCAGCAGGTTCGAGCGCCACACCGTGAGCAGGCGCGGGTGGTTCGCCGGCGCCTCCGGGTCCTCGCCCGCGAACTTGAGGCTGCCGTCCAGCAGCGCGGCCGGCACGTACTGGTCGACCGGGACCCCGGCGGCCTCCGCGTCGTCGGCCAGCGTCAGCGAGCTCCTGTCGAAGGTCGGGTAGCTGGGCATCCAGCCCATCCGCGCGGACTTGGCCAGCACATCCGCCGTCGCCATGCCCGTGAACGCCCCGCCGCCGGCCGCTGAGGCGAGGGCGTCGGCGCCGAAGGAGTCATAGCGGTATTGGCCGGAGTGCAGGTACCAGTAGGCCGTCTGGATCATCAGGCGCGGGGGGCGCGACCAGTCGAGCGCGTTGGCGTACTGCGTGAAGCCGGTGAGCGGCCGCACCTTCTCCTGGCCGACGTAGTGCGCCCAGCCGCCGCCGTTGACGCCCTGCGTGCCGCACAGCATGGTCAGCGTGAGGAACGCCCGGTACATCGTGTCGGCGTGGAACCAGTGGTTGACGCCCGCGCCCATGATGATCATGGACCGGCCCTTCGACTCCTCGGCGTTGGCGGCGAACTCCCGGCCCACCCGGGCGGCCTTCGACGCCGCCACCCCGGTGATGGCCTCCTGCCAGGCGGGGGTGCACGGCGACGACGCGTCGTCGTACCCCGTGGGCCACGTCCCCGGCAGCCCAGGCCGTCCCACCCCGTACTGCGCCAGGAGCAGGTCGTACACCGTGGTCACCAGGTGGCCTGCCACCACCCGCATCGGGACCCCGCGCCGGATGACCCCCGCCGAGCCGTCCACCCCGTCGAAGCGCGGGAGGTCCACCTCGACGCCGCGCGCGCCCTCCCCGGCCATGGTGAGCATCGGCACGACGTCGCCCAGGTCGAGGTTCCACTGCCCCTCGCCCTCGGCGCCGTAGCGGAATCCGAGTGAGCCGTTCGGCGCCACGGGCCGCCCCGTGGCCTCGTCGAGCAGCAGCGGCTTGAAGTCCGCATGCTCGCTGATCCCGCCCAGGTCCGCCTCGGTGAGGACCTTGCCCGGCGTGAACCGGTCGCCATGCGGCTCCAGCCGCACCAGGAACGGCAAGTCGGTGAACCGGCGCACGTACTGGTCGAAGTGCGGGGTGGTGCGGTCCACGAAGAACTCCTTGAGCACCACGTGCCCCATCGCCATCGCCAAGGCGCCGTCGGTGCCCGGCTGCGGGGCGAGCCACTCGTCGCCGAACTTCACGTTGTCCGCGTAGTCGGGGGAGATGGCCACCACCTTCTGGCCCCGGTACCGGGCCTCCACCATCCAGTGCGCGTCGGGCGTGCGGGTCACCGGCACGTTCGAGCCCCACATGATCAGGTAGCCGGCGTCCCACCAGTCGCCCGACTCCGGCACGTCCGTCTGGTCGCCGAAGACCTGCGGGGAGGCGACGGGCAGGTCCGCGTACCAGTCGTAGAACGAGAGCATCGCGCCGCCGATCAGCGCGAAGAACCGCGACCCGACACCGTGCGACACCATCGACATCGCCGGAATGGGGGAGAAGCCCGCGATGCGGTCCGGCCCATGCTCCTTGATGGTGTGCACATGCGCGGCGGCGACCATCTCGACGGCCTCGTCCCAGGTCGCGCGGACCAGCCCGCCCTTGCCGCGCGCCGCCTTGTACGCCCGGCAGCGCTCCGGGTCGGCCATGATGTCCGCCCACGCGAGGACGGGGTCGCCGGTGCGGGCGCGGGCCTCGCGGTACATCTCCAGCAGCAGGCCCCGCACGTACGGGTACCGGACCCGGGTGGGCGAGTAGGTGTACCAGCTGAACGCCGCGCCCCGCGGGCAGCCCCTTGGCTCGTACTCCGGGCGGCCCGGTCCGGTGGTCGGATAGTCCGTCTGCTGGGCCTCCCACGTGATGATGCCGTCCTTGACGAACACCCTCCACGAGCACGACCCGGTGCAGTTGACGCCGTGGGTGGAGCGCACCACCTTGTCGTGGCTCCACCTGTCCCGGTAGAAGGCGTCGGCTTGCCTGCCCCCCACCTCGTGCAGCGTGCGCAGGTCGGCGGAGACCTCGTTCTTCTGGAAGAAGCGGCGGGTGCGCAGCAGCGCGCGGACCACGTCGTCGTCCATCTGCGGCGGGGTGGTGGCGGGGTCCTCCTGGATCGACACGAGGGTCCTTCCCAGTTCTCCGGCGATGCTCGGGCGGGGTGCGGTGGTGTCGGGCAGGTCAGGGGGAGCGGTGCGCGGAGCGGCGCAGCGGCCCCCACGTGAACAGCGCCGTCGCGGCGCTGGTGAGGGCGAGCAGCGCCAACCCGGGCGCGTAGCTGCCCACCGAGCTGTAGAAGGCGCCCATGATGAGCGGGGGGACGAAGCCGCCGAGGCCGCCCGCGGCGCCCACGATCCCGGTGACGGCGCCCACCTTCGCCGCAGGGGCCAAGCGTGCGACCAGCGCGAACGTCGCCCCAGCGGCGGCGCCGAGCGCCGCGGCCAGGCCCAGGAACGCGACGGTGCCCCAGGGGACGAGCGCGGGCTGGAAGGCGGCGACCGTCGCGAGCGCGGCGGCCAGCAGGAAGCAGGCGACGAGCACCGTGATCGGGTCGATCCGGTCGGAGAGCCAGCCCCCGACCGGGCGCATCGCGACAGCCAGGACCACGAACCCCGCCGTCCGCAGCGCCGCGTCGGAGGGGGTGAGGTCGTACGCGTTGGTGAGGTAGGTCGGCAGGTAGACGCTGAACGCGACGAACCCGCCGAACCCGATCGCGTACGGCCAGGACAGCTGCAATGTCGCCGGCAGCTTGAAGGTCTCCCAGGTGCGCTTGACGAAGGAGCCCGGAGGCGGCGGGGTGCGGCCTGGCGCGTCGCGCATCCAGATGGCGGCGACGATCGCGTACGCCACGAGGATCGCCGAGACGAGCACGAACGGGGCGCCGTCGCCGAACCGGTCCACCAGGTTGACGGTGGTGAACGCGGAGATCGCGGTGCCGCCCATGCCGATCCCGAAGATGCCCAGCGCGGTGCCGCGCCGCGCCGGCGGGTACCAGGCGTTGACCAGCGGGACGCCGATCGCGAAGGCCGTGCCGCCCAGCCCCAGGAAGAACCCGCCGACCAGCATCGCCACGTAGCTCTGCGCCACGAAGCCGACGTACAGCACCGGGAGCACCGTGAGCAGGCTGATCACCGGGAACATCAGGCGCGCGCCGAACCGGTCGGTCAGCGCGCCGACGGGGATGCGGCCCAGGGACCCGACGATCACCGGCACCGCCACGATCACCGACTGCTCGAAGTCCGTGAGGTCCAGCGCCTCGCGGTAGCTCGACGCCAGGGGGCTGATCAGCGCCCAGGCCCAGAAGTTGACCATGAAGCCGATGGTCCCGAGCAGCAGCATCAGCCCAGCGGGCGACCGACCACCCGCCTCAGCCCGTGCACGCACCTCGGACATCTGCGCCCCCTGGGGGACCCTCACCCGTCCGGGCGAGATGTCCCGGTTTGGACGCTAGCAGCGGCGCCCTGGTCCTGCGACACCGGGCGACCAGGGGCGGGATCCTGCGGGTCGCTGCGCTCCAGCCACTCGAGCAGCCCGCACACGGCGTCCCGGCAGCCGCCGCAGCCCGACGTGGCACGGGTGTCGCGGGCGACGTCCGCCACGGTGCGGGCGCCGCCGCGCCAGGACGCCACCAAGTCGCCCTTGGTGACGCCGTTGCAGCGGCACACGGTCGCGCGGTCCGGCATCAGCAGCGGCGAGGCCGCCTCATCCGCAGCGGCCCCCCGCGCCGGGCGCAGCAGCAGGTGCGCGGGATCGGCCGGGACGGGGGTGCGGCGTGTGTACGCGCTGACGAGGTCGGCGGCCACCGGCCCCGCGCCCACGCACGTCGCGCCCACGACGACGCCGCCACCCACCACCACCTCGACGTGCCGGCCCGTGGCCGGGTCGCTGAGCCGCACCGCGCGCAGGCCGGGCGTCTGGCGAGCGCCCGCCCCGCTCACGCCCATGCTCACCACGTCCAGGCCCTGCGCCTTGACGCGCACCACGTCGACGGTGGCGCCCGGGTCCTGTCCGCCGCCGTCGGCATCCGCCCGGCCCCCGTCGTCGGCGCGGGGAGCCCGCCCGTCGGTGTCGGTGTCGGCGACGAGGCGCTCGGCGAGGCGGCGGGCCTGGTCCCAGCCCTGGGCGAGCAGCCCGTGGCCGCCGCCGGGCGGCTGCGCGCAGTCGCCGATGGCATGCACCCGCGGATCCGACGTGCCGCAGTGGCTGTCCACGACGATCCCGCGGTCCACGGCGAGGCCGCACCCCCGCGCCAGGTCGGTCTCGGGAGCCGTCCCCACGGCCAGCACCAGCAGATCGGCGGCGAGCGCCTCCCCGTCGGAGAGCACCACGCCGCGCAGCCGACCGTCGGCGGCCAGCACCGAGGCCACCTCCGCGCCGACCCGCCACCGCACGCCCAGCAGGTCCAGCCCGTGGCCCAGCGCCTCCGCGGCGGGCACATCGAGCTGGCGGTCCATGAGGCCCGGGCCGCGGTGCACCACCGTGACGCGCAGCCCGCGGCGGGCCAGCCCGCAGGCCACCTCCACGCCGAGCACCCCCGCCCCGACCACCACCGCGTCCCGGGCATTGAGCGTCGCCGCGACGATCTCGCGCGCGTCGTCCAGCGTGCGCAGCGCATGGGCGCCCACGACGAGCGCCGGCCCTGCTGGCATGTCGCCGTGGGCGTGCGTGGCGCCACGGGCCGGGGAGTCGGCGCGGAGCAGGCCCGGCGTCGGCGGGGCGACCGCCCTCGCGCCGGTGGCCAGCACCAACGCGTCGTAGTCGACGACCTCCCCGTCGGCTGTGACGACCTGGCGGCGCTCGCGGTCGATGGACGTCACCTGGGCTCCCGCCCGGACGCGCACGCCGCCCACCGGCGGCCTGGGGAGGGCCAGCGACGCCATCTCCACGGCGCCCGCGACGACCTCGCTCAGCAGCACCCGGTTGTACGGCTCGTACTCCTCGGCGCCGAGCACAGTGACGGACACCCCGGGGTCGCGGCGCACGAGCTCCGCGACGAACCGGGAGCCGACCATGCCGTTCCCCACCACGACGACGCGCCTCATCGCGCACCCCGGCCCACGGCGCCCAGGCCGTCCGCCGGGGGCTCGGCGGACGGCGGCGCGGGTCGCAGCGACACCGCGCACAGCTTCAGGTCGGGCATCCCCGACACAGGGTCGGTGGTGTCGAGGGTGAGCCGGTTCACGCTGCCGGGCCCGGCCCAGTGGAACGGCATGAAGACTGTGTCCAGCCGGGCGCCCGGCGTCACATGCGCGACGGCCACCGCCTCGCCCCGCGCGGAGGCGACCTGCACGAGGTCGCCGTCGGCCACGCCCACCAGGTCGGCGAGCAGCGGGTGCAGCTCGACGAACGGCTCGGGCTGCGCGGCCGCGAGCGCCGCGACCCGGCGGGTCTGCGCCCCCGACTGGTAGTGCTGCAGCACGCGGCCGGTGATGAGGTGCACGGGCGCGTCGGGGCGCAGGCCGTCTGACGGGGAGTCGGGCTCCACCACGACGAGTCGCGCGCGGCCGTCGGGTGTCGGGAAGCGGTCCAGGAACAGCCGGGGAGTTCCGGGGTGCGGCTCCGAGCCCGCCGGGGTCGCGGGGCACGGCCAGAACAGGCCGCGCTGGTCGGCGTCGAGTCGCGCGTGGCTCAGGCCGCTGTAGTCGGCGACCCCGCCCGCGCTGGCCCGGGCGAGCTCGTCGAAGACCTCGGCGGGGTCGGCGGGGAACCCGGTGGGCACGCCGAGCAGCGCCGCCAGGTCGTGCAGCACCTCGAGCTCGGTGCGGACGCCCTGCGGCGCGGGCAGCGCTCGGCGGCGGCGCAGCACCCTGCCCTCGAGCGAGGTCATGGTGCCCTCCTCCTCGGCCCACTGGGTCACCGGGAGCACCACGTCGGCCAAGAGGGCCGTCTCGGAGGGCACCACGTCGCACACCACCAGCAGGTCCAGCGCGGCCAGGCGCTCGCGGACCCGGGTGGCGTCGGGGGCGCTGACCACCAGGTTGCAGCCGTGCACCAGCAGCGCGCGCGGCCCGTCGGCTGTGCCGCACCGCCGCAGCAGCTCGACGGCCGGCACACCCGGGCCCGGCAGGTCGCGAGGGTCCACGCCCCACACCGCCGCGACATGTGCCCGGGCGGCCGGGTCGTCGATCCGGCGCGCCCCGGGGAGCTGGTCGGCCTTCTGCCCGTGCTCGCGCCCGCCCTGCCCGTTGCCCTGCCCGGTGATGGCGCCGTAGCCGCTGCCGACCCTCCCGGGCAGGCCGAGCGCCAGCGCCAGGTTGATCGCCGCGCTGACCGTCGCCGTGCCGTGTGCGCTCTGCTCCACGCCGCGCCCGGTCAGCACGTACGCTCCGTGGCCACCCCGCGCGGGGGACGCCGCGGCGAGGAGCCGCGCCACTGCGCGCAGATCGGCGGCGGGGACGCCGCACACCTGCTCGGCGCGCTCGGGCCACCACGCGGACACGCTGCTGCGCACCTCGCGCGCGCCAGTCGTGCGGCTCGTGAGGTACCGGCTGTCGGCGAGCCCCTCGGCCCACAGCACGTGGGCGAGGGCGAGCAGCACCACGAGGTCGGTTCCGGGCGCCGGCTGCAGGTGCACGCCTGCCCCGTCGTCCGCCAGCGCCGCGGTGGGCGTGCGCCGCGGGTCGACCACCACCAAGCCGCCCGACGCGCGCGCCCCGGCCAGGTGCGCGACCGACGGCGGCATCGTCTCGGCGAGGTTGCTGCCCAACAGCAGCACCGCCTGCGCGCCGCCGAGGTCGGCGAGCGGGAACGGCAGCCCGCGGTCCACGCCGAACGCGCGGTTCGCCCCGGCGGCGGCGCTGGCCATGCAGAACCGGCCGTTGTAGTCGATGTAGGGGGTGCGCAGCACCACGCGCGCGAACTTGCCGAGCGCGTAGGCCTTCTCGTTGGTCAGCCCGCCCCCGCCGAACACCGCGACGGCCTCCCGGCCGTGCCGGGACTGGATCTGGCGGATGCGGTCGGCCACCACGCCCAGCGCCTCGTCCCAGGTCGCGGGGCGTAGCTCGCCGTCGGGTCCGCGCAGCAGTGGCGTGGTGAGCCGGTCCGACGCGCGCAGCACCTGGCCGCTGGTCCAGCCCTTCTGGCACAGCCCGCCCTGGTTGGTCGGGAAGTCCCGCCCGGCCACGGACACCGGCGCCCCGACGGCTTGCGCGTCGCCATCGGGCGGGCCCAACGTCATCGCGCACTGCAACGCGCAGTACGGGCAGTGCGTCGCCGCGCTCACAGGCGGCTTGCTCGCCATCGCCGCGCTCACACGCCCGCGCCGCTCATCAGCGAGCCGCGCCGCACGTACACGGCCCACGTCACGGCGCCCATGACCAGGTACACGGCCACGAACAGCGCCAGGGCGGGCTGCAGGCTGCCGGCCACCGAGCTCGACACCGCGAAGCCGCGCGGGATGAGGAACCCGCCCAGCGCCCCGATCGCCCCGGCGATGCCGATGCAGCCCGCGGCGGCCTTGCGGGCGCGTGCCGCGCGTTCGGGTGTGCTGGCGCCGAGCTGGAAGACCGCCGGGATCATGCGGTACGTCGCGCCGTTGCCCATCCCGGTGGCCACGAAGAGCACCAGGAACGAGCCCAGGAACAGCGTGAAGCTCGACTCGCGCAGCGCGAGCACCGCCCCGGCGCCCGCCACGGCCATCACCGCGAAGGCGCCGATGGTGACCCGCGCGCCGCCCCACCGGTCCGCGATGACGCCGCCCAGTGGCCGGGCCAGCGAGCCCACCAGCGCGCCGAGGAACGCGATGCTCAGCGTCACCTCGGGGAACTGGGACTTGAGCAGCGTGGGGAACGCCCCGGAGTAGCCGATGAACGACCCGAACGTGCCCACGTACAGGAACGAGATGATCCACGTGTGCCGGTTGTGCACCGCGGCGCCGAATGCCCGGTAGTCGGCCTTCGCGGACGTGAGGTTGTCCATCAGCCGCCACGCCAGGAACGCGGCGAGCAGCAGCAGCGGCACGAACATCAGGCCCGCCCGGCCGAGCTGCAGCCCCGCGGGCGCCACGATGACCAGCGGCACCGCGAACTGCACCGCCGCCGTCCCGAGGTTGCCGCCGGCCGCGTTCAGGCCCAGCGCCTTGCCCTTCTCCCGCTCCGGGTAGAAGAACGAGATGTTGGCCATCGACGACGCGAAGTTCCCGCCGCCGAGCCCCGCGAGCGCGGCCACGAGGAGCAGCACCCCGAACGGCGTCTGCGGACGGGACGCCACGAAGGCCAGGGCGCTCGCGGGCAACAGCAGGAGCAACGCCGAGATGATCGTCCAGTTACGGCCCCCGAACAGCGGCACCGCGAACGTGTACGGCAGCCGCAGCGCCGCGCCCACCAGGCTCGGCACCGCGATCAGCCAGAACTGCTGGTCCACGGTGAGCGTGAAGCCCACCGCCGCGAGCTGTGGGACGACGATGCTCCAGGACGCCCACACGGCGAATCCGAGGAACTCGGCGAACACCGACGGCCCGAGGTTGCGCGCGGCGACCCGCCGCCCGGTGGACCGCCAGAAGTCGGCGTCCTCGGGGTCCCACGCCTCGATCCATCTGCCACGCCCGGGCCGGTGCAGCGTGGCGGGCGCGTTCATCGTCTGCGGAGTGGTCATCGCGGGCTCCTGCGTGCTCGACGGGGCCGTGCTCTCCCGATCGAGGCTAGGAACCGGGTGTTTCGGGCGGCGGCGCCGTGCTGTTTCCGCGCCGGAACGAAGTCCGCACCGCGCGGGGGCCACGGCGGTGAGATCTCACACCGGGGCCCCGGCGGGTGTGCGCGAACTGTTGCGCGTCGGTAACCGCGCCGCGCCGCCGGGCGAAACATCGCGTTCGTAGCGTCGAGGCCACGGGACGTCGAGCCGAGTGACGTCGAGCCGAGTGGGGGAACTGATGACTGCACCGCGGGCGCCAGGGGAGATCGTGGTGGTGGGCGGGGGCATGGTGGCCCAGCGCCTCGTGGAGGCCCTGCGCGACCGCGACGCGGAGGGCCGGTGGGGTGTGACGGTCCTGGCTGAGGAGCCGCGCGCGCCCTACGACCGGGTCGCGCTCACCTCCTACTTCTCCGGCCGTGACCCACAGGAGCTGAGCCTCGGGTCGCCCGCGCTGTGGTCGGACCCGCTGGTCACCCTGGTGCGCGGGGTGCGCGTCGAGGCCGTCGACCGCGCCGCCCGGACGGTGAGCGCCGGCGATGGGCGCACATGGGCTTACGACCAGCTCGTGCTCGCCACCGGCTCGAGCGCGGCGATGCCGCCCATCGAGGGCAACGACCTGCCCGGCGTCTTCGTGTACCGGACGTTGGACGACGTGGCGGCGCTGCGCGGCTGGGTCGAGGAGCGCGCCGCGGCGCTGGGCGACCGCCGGGTGCGGGGCGCGGTGATCGGCGGCGGGCTGCTCGGGCTGGAGGCGGCTGGCGCCTTGCAGGCCCTCGGCGCCCGGAGCACAGTGCTCCAACTGGGCACGCATCTGATGTCCACGCAGGTCGACCTCGGCGGCGGTGAGGCGCTGCGCCGGCTGATCCACCGGCTCGGGGTGGACGTCCTCGTCGGCGCCACGACCTCGCGCCTGCGCTCGGGGGCCAGTGGGAGGGTCGAGCGGCTGGACCTGGGGGACGGCGGGCGGCTCGACGTGGACGTGGTCGTGGTGGCCGTCGGGGTGCGGCCACGCGACGAGCTCGCGCGGGGCGCCGGGCTCGAGACGGGCGCGCGCGGCGGCGTCGTGGTCGACGAGGCGTGCCGCACCGCAGACCCGCAGGTGTGGGCGGTGGGCGAGGTGGCGTGCGTCGACGGCGCCTGCGTCGGGCTCGTGGCGCCGGGCTACGCGATGGCCGAGGTGGTGGTCGACCGGCTGCTCGGCGGCGCCGCGGTGGTCCCGCCCGCCGACACGGCCACCAAGCTCAAGCTCGCCGGAGTGGACGTCGCGAGCTTCGGGGACGCGTTCGCGCGGACGCCGGGCGCCCTCGAGGTGGTGCACTCCGACCCCGTGGCGGGCGTCTACAAGAAGCTCGTCCTGTCCGACGACACCCGCACCCTGCTGGGCGGTGTGCTCGTCGGCGACGCGTCGGCGTATGCGGGCCTGCGCCCGATGCTGGGCCGGGCGCTGCCCGGCGACCCGTCCGCCTACCTCCTCCCCGAGGGCGGCTCGACGGCTGCCGGGCCCGCGGACCTGCCCGACGACGCCACCGTCTGCTCCTGCAACAACGTCTCGGCGGGGTCCATCCGGTGCGCTGTCACGGACGGCGGGTGCACCGACCTCGCGGGCGTCAAGGCGTGCACGCGCGCGGGGACGAGCTGCGGCTCGTGCCTGCCGTTGGTGAAGAAGCTGGTCACGGCCGAGCTGGCCCGCGCCGGCGTCGCCGTCAGCAACGCGCTCTGCGAGCACTTCGCGATGTCCCGCCGCCAGCTCTTCGACGCCGTGCGCGTCACCGGGCTGCGCACGTTCAGCGAGATCGTCGCGCGGCACGGCAGCGGGCGCGGCTGCGACATCTGCAAGCCGGTGATCGCCTCGATCCTGTCCTCGCTGGACGACGGGCACGTGCTGGACGGCGAGCGGGCGACGCTCCAGGACACCAACGACCATGTGATGGCCAACCTGCAACGCGACGGCTCGTACTCGGTGGTGCCGCGCATCCCCGGCGGCGAGGTGACCCCCGAGGGGCTGCTGGCCATCGGCGAGGTGGCGCGCGACTACGGCCTGTACACGAAGATCACCGGCGGGCAGCGGATCGACATGTTCGGGGCCCGGCTCGAGCAGCTCCCGGACATCTGGCGCCGGCTCGTGGACGCCGGGTTCGAGTCCGGGCACGCCTACGGCAAGTCGCTGCGGACCGTGAAGTCCTGCGTCGGCTCCACCTGGTGCCGCTTCGGCGTGCAGGACGCCGTGGGCCTGGCGATCGAGCTCGAGCTGCGCTACCGGGGGCTGCGCTCGCCGCACAAGATCAAGCTGGGCGTCTCGGGCTGCGCACGGGAGTGCGCCGAGGCGCGCGGCAAGGACGTCGGGGTGATCGCGACGGACAAGGGGTGGAACGTGTACGTCGGCGGCAATGGCGGGTTCACCCCGCGGCACGCCCAGCTGCTCGCCGAGGACTTGGACACCGAGACCCTGGTCCGGACGATCGACAGGTTCCTCCTCTACTACATCCGCACCGCCGACCGCCTGCAGCGCACAGCGCCGTGGCTCGACGAGGTCGAGGGCGGGGTGCAGGGGGTGCGGGCCGTGGTGCTGGAGGACAGCCTGGGCATCGCCGCCGACCTGGACGCGGCCATGGCCCGGCACGTCGACGTGTACGAGGACGAGTGGCGCGCCACCCTCGACGACCCGGAGAAGTTGCGCAGGTTCGCGTCATTCGTCAACGCGCCGACCACGCCCGACCCGTCGCTGGCCTACGTCGCCGAGCGGGGGCAGCGCAGGCCGGCCACCGCCGCCGAGCGGGCCTCGGGCCAGGCCGCCCCCGTGCTCGTCGCGGGCCCCACCTTGGAGGTGCGGGCATGACCGCCGGGGACGCGCAGTGGGTGGCGGTGTGCCGGCTCGACGACCTGCCGCGCGAGCGGGGGGCAGCCGCGCTCGTGGCGGGCGAGCAGGTCGCCCTGTTCCGGCTCGTCGACGACACGGTGCGCGCCGTGCAGCACCTGGACCCGTACTCCGGCGCCCATGTGCTGGCCCGGGGGATCGTGGGCACCCGCGGCGGCGCCCCGACCGTCGCGTCGCCGATGCACAAGCAGGTCTTCGACCTGCGCACGGGAGAGTGCCTCGACCCGGTCGGCGCGGAGCCCCGGGCGTTACGGACGTGGCCGGTGCGGGTGGAGGGAGGCTTCGTGCTGGTCAGCGGCGGGCCCGGGGACGAGGCGTCGCGGGCGGCCGGCGCGTCAGCCGCTTTGTCCGATCTGCGAGACACGCCGGGCTCGGCGCCGGACTTCGCGGGCCAGCACGCGACAGTGGTGCCGTGAGCGAGCCGATCCAGCAGACGATGGCGGGCTGCGCGGTGCTCGTGACAGCGGACCGCCGCGCGGCCGAGCTCGGCGCCGCGCTGCGCAGACGAGGCGCCCTCGTGCGCACGGCGCCCGCGCTGAGCATGATCCCGCACCACGACGACGAGCAGCTCATCGCGGGCACACGCGCCCTGATCGCCGCCCCGCCCGACGTCGTGGTCGTGACCACCGGCATCGGGTTCCGCGCCTGGATCGAGGCCGCCGACGCGGCGGGGCTCGCGGGGCCCCTGACCGAGGTGCTCGCCAGCGCGCGGATCGTCGCCCGGGGGCCGAAGGCGCAGGGCGCCATCCAGGCGGCGGGCCTGACGGCCGACTGGGTCGCGGAGTCCGAGGTCTCGGCGGAGATCGCCGAGGCGCTGCTGGCCGACGGCGTGCGGGGCCTGGCGATCGCGGTGCAGCATCACGGCGCGGGCGCCGACGGCCTGGACGAGGCGTTCGCCGCCGCCGGGGCGCGCGTCCGCAGCCTCGTGGTGTACCGGTGGGGGCCGCCCCCCGATCCGGCCGCGGTCGTCGCGTCGGCGCAGGCCACCGCCGCGGGGGAGGTCGACGCCGTGGTCTTCACCTCGGCGCCCGCCGCCGCCGCCTGGCTGGACGCTGCCGACACCGTGGGCGCCGTCCCGGCGCTGGTGGAGCGATTCGGCTCGGGCGAGGTCGTCGCGGCCGCCGTGGGGCCCATCACCGCGCGGCCGCTGCTCGCCCGGGGGATCACCCCGCTGGTGCCTGATCGCGGACGCCTCGGCTCGCTCGTGCGCGCGCTCGTCGACCACTATGGCGGCCGCCACGTGCTCGACACCGTCGAGGGCCCGCTGCAAGTGCACCGCGGCGCCGCGGTGCTCGACGGCAGGGTGCTCGCGCTGTCGCCCACCAGCCTGGACGTGCTGCGGCTGCTGGCCTCGCGCCGTGGCGCCGTGGTGCCGCGCTCCGAGGTCCTCGCGGCGTTGCCCGGAGCCTCGCAGGATCCGCACGCCGCCGAGGTCGCCATCGCGCGCCTGCGTGAGGCCGCCGGCAGCCGCGACCTGGTGCGCACGGTGGTCAAGCGGGGCTACCGGCTGCAGCTCCGCGACCCCGACCCGGCGCCCGCGCCAGCAGCCGACGACGCCCCCCATGATCTGGAGACAGCCCCATGACCGCCACAGTGACCCGCGGCGCCGACCCGGTGCTGGTCGGCTGCTCGCATGGCACCGACAACGCGCTCGGCCGGGCGGCCATCCAGGCGCTGCTCGACGCCGTGCGCGCCCAGCGTCCCGGGCTGGACGTCCGCGAGGCGTTCGTCGACGTGCAGGAGCCGCGAGTCCGGGCCGTGGTGGAGACGGCGTTGGGGGAGGGGCGTGCTGTCGTGGTGGCGCCGCTGCTGCTGTCGGCGGGCTTCCACGTGAACGTCGACATCGCGGAGGCGGTGGGCTCCCCGCACGCCGTGGCAGCCGCGGCGCTCGGGCCCGACCTGCGGCTGGTGGAGATCCTGGCGCATCGGCTGCGGGAGGCCGGAGCCCGGGCGGGCGACGCCGTGGTGCTCGCGGCGGCGGGCTCGAGCGACCCGCGCTCCGCGCAGGCGGTCGAGCAGGTCGCGGCGGGGCTGCGCGCGCAGTGGTCCACAGGCCCTGTGACCGTGGGATACGGCGCGGGGCGGGCGCCGCGGGTCCCGGACGCCGTCGCCGCAGCCCGCCGGGCGGGCGCGCAACGCGTGGTCGTCGCGTCCTACCTGCTCGCGCCCGGGTTCTTCCACGACCGGCTGCTCGCCTCAGGGGCGGACCTGGTGACCGCCCCGCTCACCCCGGACCCCCGCCTGGCGGACCTGGTGCTCGACCGGTTCGACCAGGCCGCGCGGACGCTGCCCCACCGCGACCTGGTCTGACGCCGACCTGGGCCTTCGTCACATTCGGCGCCCTCCTCGCCCCCAGGCCTCAGGCGTGGCCGTCCACAGCCGATGGGAACCCAGTGGCCACTGGGAACGAGGAACCGCGCGAGACATCGCGCGTGACGACGACGCAGATCCAGGTGTCGAGGGCCCGCCCGCGCCGGTGGTGGTCGCGTGCCGCCCAGCGGGAGGGCGTCGACGTGGGGCTGGCGGCGTTGCGGGCCCACCGCGAGGAGTTCAGCGACGCGGCCGCCGACCTGGTCAGCGGTGACGACGCCGAGGATGTCGTGGAGCGCATCGTGCGGCGCGCCGTCGCATCTGTGTCGGCCCCGGCGTACGTCCTCCTGCTGGACGGAGACGACGGCACGGCGACAGTGCGCCACCACGGGCTGGACGCCGAGCGCGCGGCGGACGTGGCGCGGCGGCTCGGCGCCGGCGAGTCGCTGGGGGAGTCCGCGGTGGTGGTGGACCTCGCCTCGGCACGCCAGGTGCACGGGCGGCTCGCTGCCCTCTACCTGGACGGGCGCGAGCCGTTCGACGGCGACCACTCGCTGCTCCAGGCGCACGCACGGCATGCGGCCGCGGCACTGGACCTGCTCACCGCTCTCGAGGACGGCAGGCGCGAGCAGCTCCGGACGGCCGCGCTGCTCGGCCTCGCGCATGAGCTCGCCACCGTCGACACCGCGGGGGCGGTCGCGGAAGTCGTCGCGCGGGCCGTCCCGGGCATCGTCGGCTGCCGGGCCGCGGGCATCCTGTTGTGGGACCACGAGGCGGGGGCGCTGGAGGTCGTCGCGACCTCAGGCCTGGGCCGGCGCCTGAGCGGATTGTTGTCGGGGGCGGTGTTCCGCGCAGACCACTCACCTGAGCTGGTCGGGATGCTCACCCACCACAGCCCTCGCATGCTCCGGCGCGAGCGCGCCAGCCAGGAGATCGCCGCCGCGATGGAGGCCATCGCCGCCGCGAGCCTGGTCGTGGTGCCGTTGCTGGCGGGCGACACGCTGCTGGGCGTGGCGGTGGCGGTCTCCGACGCCGAGGAGGGCACACCCGCCGAGCAGACGGCCCTGAGCCGGCTGGCCGGGGTGAGCGAGCAGGCCGCGGCGGCCCTGCAGAACGCGCGGCTGCTCAGCACCGTCCAGCGGCAGGCCCATCACGACGCCCTGACGGGCCTGGCGAACCGGGTCCTGTTCTCCCAGTTGCTCGACTCAGCGCTGGCGCGGCAGGGCGAGCACACCGCGACGGCTGTGCTGTTCTGCGACCTCGACAACTTCAAGGCCGTCAACGACGAGTTCGGGCACACCGCCGGCGACGAGCTGCTGCGCCAGGTCGCGGGCCGCCTGCGGGAGGCGGTGGGCCCGGAGCACGCCGTCGCCCGGATCGGCGGCGACGAGTTCGCCGTGGCGATGCGGGTCCCGGACGAGCGGACCGCCGTGGCGATCGGCCGCCGCTGCGTCGACGCGGTCACCGCGCCCTTCCACATCGACGGCCATGAGCTGCGCGTGACGATGAGCGTCGGGGTGGCCCTGCACGCCGGGCCCGACGGGCGTGGGGAACGGCTCCTCGCCGGGTCGGACCGCGCCATGGACGACGCGAAGCGGCGCGGGCGCAACCAGGTGGGCGTAAGCGGCGGCTCGACGCCGTCGACTCCCGGCCCCTCCCTCGAGGCGGAGTTGAGGACGGCGCTCGAGGTCGGCCACCTGCGGTTGCACTTCCAGCCGGTCGTCGACGTCTCCGTGCCGGGGATGGCCAGCGTGGTGGGCGCGGAGGCGCTGGTCCGCTGGGACCACCCGCGGTTGGGCCTGCTGTCGCCCGCGGCGTTCCTGCCGCTGGCTGAGGAGACCGGGCAGATCACCGACATCGACCTGTGGGTGATCGAGGCGGCGTGCCGCTGGCTCGCCGCGACCCCTGAGCCCGAGTCCGGCGCCCTGCACGTCGCGGTGAACGTCGCGGGCCGCACACTCGTCGACCCGCGGCTCCTGTCGACGGTGCGCGGCGCGCTCCACAACAACGGCCTGGCCCCGCGGCAGCTCGTGCTGGAGATCGTGGAGACCAGGTCGTTGGCCGACCTGCCCGGCGTCGTGGAGCGGCTCGGCGAGCTGCGCCAACTCGGCGCGCGGGTCTCCCTCGACGACTTCGGCACCGGCTACTCCACGCTGGCCTGGCTGAAGCACCTGCCGGTCGACCAGATCAAGATCGACCGCAGCTTCATCACCGCGCTGCCCGAGCGGGAGTCGGTGGCCCTGGTGCGCGGGGTGCTGGCCCTGGCGGCCGAGCTCGGCGTCGAGGTGGTGGCCGAGGGCGTCGAGTTGTTCGAGCAGCTCGAGGCGCTCCGCGAGGCCGAGTGCCACCTGGTGCAGGGCTACCTGTTGGGCCGGCCCGAGGTGGAGCCGAGCCTGGCGACCCGGATGGTGGGCACGAGCCCGGTGGGGTGAGCGCGGCGCCTATCGCGTCGCGCCCAGGCTCCCGCCCGCGGACTCCAGATGCGCGCGCACGAGCCACTGGAAGAACTCCAGGCGCCGGAGCTGGTGCAGCAGGATGCGCTGGGAGACGTCGTCGAGGCCGTGCAGCCGGTCCGCGGCGTCACGGTGGGAGGAGGCGACCCGGTCGTAGACCGCGTCCAGGGCGCGCAGGTGGTCGACGGTCGTCGCCCGGCCCAGCGGGTAGTCGGGCCAGGAGCGCGCCTCCACCACCGCGCCGGGGGTGCCGCGGGGCGCCGCGCCGAGGGTCGCGACGCGCTCGGCGGTCTTGTCGATCATGCGGTGCACCGACGCGACCTGGGGGTCGAGCATCTTGTGCACGGCGATGAACCGCGGGCCCACCACGTTCCAGTGCACGTGTTTGAGCGTCAGCGCGAGGTCCAGTAGCGCGACCAGGCGCTCCTGCAGCACAGCCGCGACGTCGCCGCCGTGCGCGAGCGTCAGGCCGGGCACCGTGTACTTCGGCCGATCGGGCTGACGTGGCATCGCGGGCCCCTCCGTCCAGCGTCCGCCCCCGATGCGGGGACACAGCCAACGTGCATCACGACGCGCGCTCCCGCATCTCGCAGACCCGCCGACTGGGCGCGGGCGTCACGAGCGTCACGCGGGGACGGGGGCCTCGTCCGCATGGGCGATGTGGGCCATCTGCCGCCACAGCAGCACCACGAACACCGCCGAGCCGGCGAAGGCGAACCAGAACGGCGCCGTGACGCCCCACCGCTCCGCGAGCAGCCCGCCCACACCGGATCCGAGGACCAGCCCGCCGAACACGGCGATCGTGTTCACGCTCCCGACGCGCCCCTGCAGGCGGGTGGGCACGGCCCGTTGCCGCACCGTCACGGACGTCGTCCCCCAGATGAAGGCGTGGGCGCCGAAGACGAAGAAGATCGACATCGCGACCCATGCCTGGCGGGTCAGCGCGAGGCCCAAGTGCGTGAGCGTCTCCACGATCAGGCCGATCCGCATGAGCTGGCCCAGGCTCACCCTCTGGGTGATCCAGCCGTACGCCGCCATGCCCGCCAGCCCGCCGACGGCGCTGACGGTGGTCAGTAGGCCGAAGCCCACCTCGCCGAGCCCGAGCCGTCGCGTGGCGTACAGCACGAGCACCGACCAGGCGGCGCCGAACGTGATGTTGAAGATGAAGATGGTGAGCGCCAGTGTGCGGACCGCGGCGTGATGGGCCACCCACGTGAGGGCCTCGGCGATCTCCTGGCGCACGTGCGTCTCGGCGTCGGGCGCGCGTCCGTGCGGCGGCAGGACGATGCGCGAGACGAGCAGCGCGCCCAGCGCCACGGCGAGCGCCTGCGTCGCGAACGGCCAGACCGCGCCCACGGCGAACAGCGCCGCGCCGAGGGGCGGGCCCGCGAGTTGGTTGACGGTGATGAAACCGGCCTGCAGCCGGGAGTTCGCCACCGCGAGGTCGTCGCGCGAGACCAGCATCGGCAGCAGGGTCTGGGAGGTGTTGTCGGCGAACACCTCGGCGATCCCGACCGCGAACAGCGCGACGAGCACGATCCCGATCGACACGCGGTCGGTGAGCACGACCAGTGCCAGCACCACGAGGACCGCCGCCCGCAGGGCGTCCACGGTGATCACGAGGAGCCGGCGGTCGACCCGGTCCGCTAGGGCGCCCGCGAACAGCCCGAACAGCAGCGGGGGCAGCCACTGCAGGGTCGCCGCGAGGGCCACGAGCCGGGGGTCGTCGGTGAGCGAGGCCACCAGCAGCGGCCCTGCGGCCAGGGCGATCCCGTCGCCCAGGTTGCTGGTCCAGGACGACGCGAGGAGCCAGCGGAATCCGCGGCCCAGGCGAGTGGGGGCGACCGTCTCGCCTAGTCGTGACACGGCCAGGATCGTATCCGGACCTCAGGGCAGGCGCGTGGCCATGCCCACCGACGCGGGCGCCGTCTCGGTGAAGCCGTGCCGCGCGTACAGGCGGCGGCCGGGAGGGTCGGCGAGCAGGTTGACGAAGGCGCCGGGTGGGGCGTCGTCGCGGATCTGCTCCAGCAGCGAGGCCAGCACCGCGTCACCCAGGCCGCGGCGCTGATGCTCGGGCAGCACGGCCATGTCGACCACCTGGAAGCACCAGCCGCCGTCGCCGAGCACCCGGCCCATCGCCACAGTCGCCCCGCTCGCCACGTGCACCACATGGCGGGCGGCCCAGCTCCCGGGTAGCCCGGCCACGGCCTGCTCGCGGGTCGCGGGCGTGAGGCCGGCGAGGCGGCGCAGCGCCAGGTAGTCCTCGACGCCCGGCACGGCGGCGACGAGCTCGTATCCCTCGGGGAGCGCGACGGTCATGGGCACATTCTCGCCGCCGCGTCAGCGGGCCATGCCAGGGTGGGGCGCATGACGACGGCACCGATCCTGCGGCGCCTCGGGGCGGATCCCGGAGGCCCGCCCCCGTCGGCGGACTGGTCTGCCGCGATCCCCGCCGTGGCCCAGGTGCTCCGGGACGGCTGGGACCTGTCGGCTGTGACCGTCCTCGTGGGCGACAACGGCTCGGGCAAGTCCACGTTGGTGGAGGCCTGCGCGCTCGCGGTGGGGACCGGCCCGGAGGGCGGCTCGCGGGGGTCGGAGTTCAGCACCCGGCCCACTGAGTCCGACCTCTGGCGGCGCCTGGTGGCCGAACGGAGCCCCGGCGCCACCCGGCGGGCCTTCTTCCTCCGGGCTGAGACGGCGCACGCGTTCTACACCTACCTCGAGGACAACCCCGGCATGCGCCCGGAGCCGGTGTTCCACGAGATGTCGCACGGCGAGTCCTTCCTCGCGCTGGTGGGCGACCGCATGAAGAAGCCGGGCCTGTACCTGCTCGACGAGCCGGAGTCGGCGCTGTCCTTCCACGGCTGCCTCGCGCTGCTGGCCCACCTGCACGCCCTGGTCGCGTCGGGGTCGCAGGTCATCCTGTCCACCCACTCGCCGGTGCTGGCCGCGCTGCCCGGCGCCCAGATCTGGGAGCTGGGCGAGTGGGGGATGCGGCGGTCCGCGTGGGAGGACCTGGAGCTGGTGCGCGCATGGCGGGGATTCCTCGACGACCCGGCGAGGTATCTGCGCCACGTGCTCGACGACGCGCCCGCCTGACGCGCGGCGTTCCGCGTCCTGCCGTGAGCGCCTACGCCCGCGCTGGGCTCGACCGTCGTGACGTGGCCGGCGTGGCCGCGCGCTGGATGGCCTGGAGGAGGTCGCCCTTCGACATCGTGGAGCGCCCGGCGATGTCCAGGCGCTTGGCGATCTCGTAGAGCTGCGCCTTGGTCGCGCTCGCGTCGGCGGCCGGAGCGGTGGCCCGCTGCCGCGCGCCCGCCGCGGTGCGCTGGGCGGCCGGCGCCGCGGGAGCCTTCGCCTTGCGCTCCCACCGTTTGCCGACCTTCTCGAACTTGTCCTTGAGCGCGTCGAAGGCGATCCGGCGCGCGCGCTCGCCCTCACCGTGCTCCCGGGCGGCGGCGTCATGCGCCTCCGCGAAGGCCCGCTGCGCTTTCTTGCCCGAGCGGGCGACGGCGCCGGGCAGCCTCTTGGCGCGGACCTTGCCCTTCTTGCTGATCATCCGCATGGCGACCTCCCGTTTTTGCACGACTCGTCCCATGGCCTGCGCCCATGGTCGGCCGCGCGACGTGCCGCCGCATCCGCAGCGTCGTCGGCGCGCGTCAGCCCTGGGCGTCGGCCGTCAGGCGCAGCGCGCAGTGCTGCGGCCCCACGAACGGCTCGAGGGCCTGCGCCCGCACGGGACCGCCGACCTGCTCCAACACGCCCTGCGCGAGACCGAGGTGCACGCTGCACACGACCTCGGGCCGGGACCGCGCGAGGCTGAGGAACGGGCACCGCCACAGGTCGAACGTGAGCGCCTCGGGGTCGAGCACGGGGTCGAAGCCCATCCGGTCCAGGTGCGCGTCGAGCGCGAGGATCTGCCGGTCGCGAGGGTCGCTGGCCGCGGAGCGCCCGGGTGGCGGGCTGGCGTCGACCAACTTCCGGCCGACGCTGGCGCCGTGCTGCTGTGCGGAGTCCGCGACGTCGTCGATCGCGGCGCCGTAGCCGTCCAGCAGCGCGCGGACCAGCGCGGCCTGCGCGATCGAGTCCTCGAGCCGTCGCGTGGCGAGGGGATCCTCGTGCACGTCGCGCGCGGTGGTGGAGCGGTAGCGCATCCGAGGGCGGCCGCGCCCGTCCGGCGTGCCCCGCTCACGGTGGACGTACCCCTCGGCGATGAGCCGCTGCAGGTGCTCGCGGGTGGTGTTCTCGTGCAGGCCGGTGGCCGTGGCCAACTCGCCGACGGTGGACGGGCCGTTGCGCTGGAGCGCGTCGAGGAGCTCGACCCGTCGGCCGGAGGCGAGGACTGCGCGCGGGCGTCGCTCCAGGGGGTCCGTGCTCGTGATCTCGTCCATGCGCATCCCCTCACTCCTGGTGCACCGCAGCCTGCGTCGACATCCGCGCCGTGCCCAGGGACGTACGTCCCGTGGACAGCCTGCCCCGAAATACCACGATGATCCCGTGGAAAATCGACGCGTCGCCCCGCGCTCCGCCTTCCTGATGCCTGCGGGGGCGGCGATGCTCGCGGGCCTCGACGGCGCCCTGCTGCTCCTCGGCCTGCCCGCGCCCGTGGACCTGCAGCGGCTGCCCGAGGTGCACGGCCCGGTCATGGTGCTCGGGTTCGTCGGCACTGTCGTCGCGCTGGAGCGCGCCGTCGCGGTGGGCCGGCGGCCCGGGTTCGCGGCGCCGCTCCTGCTCGGCGCCGGCGGCCTCGCGCTGGTCTCGCCGCTGCCACGCGTCATCGGGCAGCTGGGCCTGCTCCTCGGGTCGCTCGCCCTCGGCTGGCTCTACACCCGGGTGTGGCGACGGCAGCCCGCCACGGCAGTCGCCGTCCAGGCCACCGGGGCCGCGCTCGCGGTGGCGGCCGCCGCGCTGTGGGCGAGCGGGGTCTCCATCCCGCACCTCGCGCCGTGCCTGGCGGGCTTCCTGGTCCTGACGATCACCGGGGAGCGCCTCGAGCTCCTCCGGGTGGCCGCCCCACCACGCGGGGTCGAGGACGCCGTGCTGGTGCTCGCACTGGGGTGGTGCGCCGCGGCGGTCCTCGGGCTGCTCTGGCCGGCGGTCGGCTATCCGGTGCTGGGCGCGGTGCTGCTGCTACTCGTCGGCGTCCTGATGCGGCACGACGTCGCCCGCCGCACCATCCACTCGACAGGGCTGCCGCGGTTCATGGCGGTGGCGATGCTCAGCGGGTACCTGTGGCTCGCCGTCGCGGGAGGGGTGTGGCTCGCGGCCGGGCCGGTGCTCTCGGGGACGGGCTACGACGCCGTGCTGCACAGCGTGTTCCTCGGCTTCGTGATGTCGATGATCATGGCCCACGCCCCGGTGATCCTCCCCGCCGTCGTGCGCCGCCCGCTGCCGTACCACCCCGTGATGCTCGCCCCACTCGCGCTGCTGCATGTGAGCCTGGCCGTGCGGGTGCTGATCGGCGACGCCCACGACGTGCCCGTCGCCGTGCAGATCGGCGGGGTCGGCAACATCGTCGCGCTGCTGGGATTCCTGGTGGTCGCGGCCGGCTCGGTCGTCCGTGCCGGCCGACGCGGTCCCGACAGGCCCGCCCGGCCGCGCGATCCCGATCCGGCGCCAGCACGACCCGCCGGGCCGACAACGGTGGCGACCACGATCGGACTGCGGCCGTGAACCGCGCGGCATGGCACCTGCGGGCCAACGTCGTCGTCCTGGCCTGGCTGGCCGCGGCGGCGCTCGCGACAGTGGTGCACCGCGAGATCGCGGGCTCCGGCTGGCTCATGGTCCACCTGCTGCTGCTCGGAGGCGCCAGCACCGCGATCCTCATCTGGAGCCAGCACTTCGCCGACACGCTGCTGCGCCATCCGGCGAGCCGGCGCGCGCTGCTGGCGCGCCTGGCCCTGCACAACGTCGGGGCCGTGGCCGTGGTGGTCGGGGTCCAGGTCGTCAGCACGCCGCTGGTCGTGGTCGGCGGCGCCGCCGTGGTGGGCGCGGCCGTGCACCAGGTGGTCGGCATCGCCCGGCAGCGCGGGCACGCCCTGCCCGCGCGCTTCGCGCACCTCGTGCGCTACTACCTGGCGGCCGCGGTGTTCCTGGTCCCGGGGGTGGCCTGCGGTGTCGTGATGGCGCGCTTCCCGGTCGACCCGGACCCGCATGCGCGGCTGTCCGTCGCGCACACCGCCCTCACGCTCTTCGGCTGGGTCGGGCTCACGGTCGCCGGCACGCTCGTCGTCCTGTGGCCGACGGTGCTGCACGCGCGCATCCACCCCGCTGCCGAGGCCGCCGCCCGGCGCGCGTTCCCCGTCCTCGTGGGCGGTGTGGTCGTCCTGACGGCCGGGCCCGCCTCCGGCAGCAGGGTGCTCGTGGCGGTGGGGGCGGCAGTCGTCGTGGCGGGGATCGCCATGCTCGGCCGCTTCGTGGTCGCCCAGGCGCGGTCCTCGGCGCCCCGGACCTTCTCGGCCTGGAGCGTGGCCGCCGCGCTGCTCTGGTGGACCGGCACGACAGCGACGCTGGGGCTGCGGGTCGCCCTCGCCCCGGACTGGGAGGCGGCAGCCGCCGCCCTCGTCGAGCTGGTGCCCGCGTTCGTCGTCGGGTTCGTCGCCCAGGTGCTGGTCGGGTCCATGTCCCACCTGCTGCCCGTTGTGCTCGGCGGCGGCCCCGCCGTCCAGCGGCGCACCTCGGCGGCGCTCGACCGGGGCGGCGCCGCCCGGGTCGTGCTGCTCAACGGCGCGCTGCTGCTCTACGTCGCGCCGGTGCCCAGCGCGGTGCGGGTGGTCACCTCCCTCGTCGGTCTCGGCGCCCTCGTCGCCTTCCTCGTGCTGGCAGTCGTCGCCGTGCTTCAGTCCCGCCGCCCTGCCCCCACGTCGACAACCCCCGCGCCTGCCCTCCCGCCGCTGCCCGACCCGCAGCAGCCCACCCGCCACCGGGGAGGCGCCGCAGCCGCGGTGG
>NZ_JAUDBQ010000005.1 GCF_030372105.1 Cellulomonas cellasea
GTCGGGGGTGAGCGAGTCCTCGGGGTCCGTGCCCTCGTCGGGCGCGGGGGCGCCCAGCGGCGTGCCGCCGAACCCGTGGGCGGGGTTGTTGAGCCCGGTGACGAACTCGGCCAGGGAGTTGCGGCGCGAGTCCACCCGCCAGTCGTTGGTGATGAGCTGGCCCTCGGAGTACGTCGAGACGGCCATGTTGAACCAGGCGAAGCCGATGATGTCCGCGTTCTCCGGGCGGGCGAACGCCTGGAAGAACGAGCGCACCCACGTCGGCTTCTTGCCGCCGATCTCCGACGCGCCGACCTCGGAGAGCAGGATCGGCTTGTCCGTCAGGGACCTGACCTGGTTCAGCGTCCGGTCGTAGGTGTACTGGAACGTGTGGTTGTTCTCGACCTTGTACGGGGGCCGGTAGTAGCCCGAGATGCCGACCCAGTCGACGTACGCGTCGCCCGGGTAGAGGCCCGCGAGGTTCTCGACGCTCTGCAGCGCGGCGGGCAGGTTGTTGACGATGTTCGGCGACCACACCCAGATGACGTGCTCGTTGGCGCCCTCGGCCTCGAAGATGTCATGCACGTGGCGCCACATCGCGACGTAGTCGCCGGGACGGTTCCCGTTGATCGAGGCGCCGGATCCGGTCTGCTCGGACCACGGGTACCAGACGCCGTTCATCTCGTGGTCGAGCCGGATGGCCATCGGCAGCCCGAGGGCGGCGACGTCGCGGGCGTACTGCCGCAGGTAGTCGTCGTAGCGGCCCGGGGTCCCCGTCGCGGGGTCGCCGATGATGATCGGCAGCGTGTGGTCCGGCTCCTCGATGACGTCGTTGCCCGACGTGCTGGGCCGTGACTCCCACGTGAGCATCGGCAGCATCCCGCGCTCCCAGGCGCGGACCACGGCGTCGGAGCGGAACGGCTTGTCCCAGCCGCTGAACCAGCCGACCAGGCTCGGCGTGCGGGCCACCTTGGCCGCCGCGTCGTCGAGCGTCGACCAGCTGAACGGCGCCTGCGCGGTGTACATCCCGAAGTAGCGCTGCCCGGGGTCGAGCAGCTCGCCCTTGGACGGCGCCGACGGGCGGGTGTCGACGGGCACGGCCGGGCCGGCGGGCTGAGTCGGGTTCGACGGGTTCGCCGGGTTCGACGGGTTCGCCGAGCCGGACGACCCGGTGCGGCCGGTGGTGCGACCGCTACCGCTCGAGGTGGACTTCTTCGCGGTGGACGTGGAGCCCGAGGCGGCAGCGGCCTCCTCCGCGGCGGCGCGCTCCTGCTCGCCCTTGACCCGGGCGGCCTGCTCCTTGCCGAGCGCCTCGCGCAGCGATCCGGCCTGGGCGCGGCTGCTCTGCAGCTCGTCGCGCATCGCCGCGTTCTCCCGGGCGAGCCGCTGCTCCTCCGCCGTCGGGGCCTCGGCGGCCTCGGCGACGCCGCGCAGCGACTCCACAGCGGGGGTGCTCCACACAAGACCGGTGACCAGGGCCAGCGACCCGGCCAGGGCCACTGTGGAGAGGGTGGCGCGGCGCGTCATGCGCCCACCGCGCGGCGCCCACCAGGCGCGGCCCGTGGAGGGCGGGGGGGAAGGGCGGTCAGACATAGAGCAGTGCCTCCAGGCTGAGCACGATCACGGCGATCGCATACGGGATGGCGGCCTTGGGGTTCCGCCGTGGACGGGCGCGGCCAGCCGCGGGGAGCGCCTGCACCGGCGCGGCGGCCGGGACGTGCTGGACGGTGGTGCGGGCGACTCGGCGCTCGCGGACGGCCACCCGGGTGGGGCCGTGCAGGCCGTTGTCGTGGCCGGCCTCCAGCAGCGCGAGCTCGGCCATCAGGTCGTCGTCGTCATGCGCGGGGCGCTGGTCGGGCACCAGTGGCTCCGGCCGATCGGGGCGGGGTGCGTCGGGCGCCGGGGCCGGGTCGCCGCCGGCGTAAGCCCCGGCACGGGTGCCCCAGCCGCTCGCGTGGGCCATCCGCAGGAACCCGAGCAGGCGCACCGGCATCAGGAAGAACGTGGACACGATGATGAACATCGGCAGCCGGAAGAAGTCGGACGGCACCTCCTGCAGGTGCCGGATCTGCCGCACGGCCATCGACAGCACCGTGGACACGAGCATCAGCGCCACCACCCACAGCCAGCCGCCGCGGGCGCCGTACGTCTCGAGGATCGCCTGGTAGAGGTTGACGCCGGTGCCGCTGATGGCGCGGTAGGCCCAGCCGAGCAGCGTCCCGATGAGCAGGAACGGCAGCAGGATGTCGGCGAGGAAGAAGATCGCCAGGATGGGCGCGTGGCCCAGCATCCAGGGCAGCATGCGCAGGGTGTTGTACTGGCTGCCGCGGGCCCAGCGGAGCTGCTGCTTGAACAGCTTCTTGATCTCCAGCGGGGCGTCCGTGTAGACGAGGCTGGTGTGCTGGTAGACGGTGCGGTAGCCCTGCTTGAGGGTGAGGTTCGTCAGGGTCCGGTCGTCGGAGACCTCGAGGAACACGCCCATGAACTTCTGGTTCATGAAGTCGTCCATGGCCCGGATGAGGATCTCCCGGCGGAACGCGATGGTGCGGCCGGGCAGGCAGCCCACCTGGCCCAGCACCGACTGCGCGGGCATCGAGTACAGCGACCGGGAGTTCTCCAGCCAGTCCGCCCAGCGCGTGATCCAGGACCGGGTGGGCTCCAGGATCCGCTGCCGGGTGGTGACGCCGCCGATGCTGGAGTCGGCGAACGGCTTGACGAGCTCGCGCAGCGTCCCGTCGGTCCAGATGGTGTCGGAGTCGAGCAGCACGGTGATCTCGTGGCGCGACATCTCGGTGCCGATCTTCACCGCGTTCCGCTTTCCGGGTATGGGCGTGTGCACCCATTGGACGAGCGGCGCGAACTCCTCGCAAACAGCCACCAGGCCGGGGTTGGGGGCGCCATTGATGACGACGATCACCTCGTCGGGAGATTGCTCGGTGACGCGGCCCAGCACTTCTCGAAAGAGGTCGAGAGGCTCGTCCACGACGGGCACGATGACGCTGGTGCCCACCTGGTGCTCGGCGGTGAAGGGACGGTAGCGGCGCGAGAGCACCACCTTGAGGAGCCACAGCGCCCACACCAGGCCCGAGAACACGGCGAAGAGGTAGAGCTCAGCGTTGTCGTCGAGCATGTGGCGGACCTGGAGCAGGAAGATGAACATCGCGCTGACCTCGAGTGACGTCGTCGTTCAGGCTGGGATTGCACTCGGCGTCGTTGGCGAGGCGGGTGGACGGGGATCGTCGGACCAGGCGCACCGACGCGGGCGTCGGGCATGCTCGACCGACGCTCGGGGTGGTCTCCCCGAGCGCCTGACCGGTCGGTGCGGCTGAGGCGACGCCGACCGGTTGGTCCGATTCGGCGTGATCCACACACTGGACGCTCGCACCCGAAGAATGCAACCTCCGTCTATTCGACGTGTGCGATTCCGGGCCATTTCTGGGGGTCAGTCTGGGCCGAATGTCCACTATTGCAATGTCTTGGCGCGCGCCTCAGGGTGTCACGTATGAGAACATTCTCATTGACGGACGGATGTCCAGTACAGGCGTCCTGAACGTGCGTCCATGAATGCCGCCACGATAATTTGCGAGAATGCAATACGTGTGCTGGGGCGTCGCGGTGTACCTTCTGCCGGATGCATGGCATCGAAGGCGGCGACGACCTCGGCCTGACGTTCACGGGCCTGACGTTCACGGGTATGGCGGAGTCGCTCGCGCGCATCGACGCGGGCCTGAGGGAGCTGCGACGCGACGCGCTGCTCGAGCTGCTCATGCCGGCGGTGGAGCCGAGCAGGACCAGGGCGGTGCTCACGGCGCACGGGTTGCCGTCCCGCGCCGCAGTCGAGGCGCTGTACGGCTGGCGCGGCGGCACGGGGCCAGGCGATGCGCGCCTGGGCGACATCTCGATGCTCCCCGGCTTCTACCTGCTCACCCTGGACGACGCCCTCGCGAACTACGAGGCGTTCCTCCCGGACGCCCGGTGGGCGCCCGGTTGGCTCCCCCTGTTCGCGAACGGTGGCGGCGACTTCTACGTCGCCGACCTCGGCGGGGAGATGGCCGGCTCGGTGCGCCACTTCCGGATCGACGAGTCGGAGCATCCCGTCGATTTCCTGACGTTGGCCGACATGGCGCGCACGATGGCCGCCGCCTTCGACCGCGGCGTCTTCTTCGTCGACTCCCACGGCCACCTCGAGATGAACGACCTCGACTTCGCCGCCGTGGCCGCCGAGCTCAACCCGCGCGTCCCGTGGTGGGTGGACTGAGCGACCACTCCGCTCAGCGGGGTAGCCGGGCGTCCAGCCAGTCGAGCACCTCGCGCAGGTACTGGGCGCGTGCCGTGCCGGCCGAGAGCGCGAGGTCGTGCGTCCCTCCCGGCACCTCGACCAAGGTCACGTCCGCCCCCAGCCGCGTCGATCGCGCCGCGATCTGGGCGACGTCCAGCACCGAGTCCGTCGACAGCAGCGCGTCATGCCACCGGTCGTCGGGTCCCGAGGCGTCAGAGGCCAGCACCAGCACCGGGCACGAGATCGCCAGGCCGCGCGCGACCCGCGCATGGCCCCGCCGCACCGTCCGCAACCAGCCCGCCCGCACGGGGAACCCGCCATGCGGCTTCCACGCCAGGTTGTAGTCCCACTCGCCACCCGTGCCCACGTGCAGCGCGGGGCCGTAGAAGCCGCCGAGCCGGCCCACCTTCAACCGTGGCGCGAACCGGCCGACCACGTCGATCACCCGCGTGGCCACAACCCGCTCGAGCCACGAGCCCCGCAGGTCCAGCCACGGGCTGTTCAGCACCACGGCGTCGATGACGCCCGCGTCGCGCCGGGCTTCGACCCACAGCGCCGCGATCAACCCACCCGTCGAGTGGCCCACCAGCACGATCTCGTCATGGTCGGCCAGCAGCACCCGCGCCGCGGCGTCCAGCTCCTCGCTGTACACCGAGAGGTCCGTCACGTAGTTGGGCTCCTGCCAGGGCAGGAGCGAGCGGCCGTAGCCGCGCAGGTCCAGGGCGTAGAAGTCCTCGCCGTGCGCCGCGAACGCGTCACCGACGTGGCGTTGGAAGAAGTAGTCGACGAAGCCGTGCACGTACAGCACCGCGCGCCGTGACGGCGGGGCGCCCGGATCCGGGACGCGGCGCACCAGAGTCGCCACGGGTGTGCCGCCGGGCTCGGGGCGCAACGGCAGCGTCTGCGCGGTCCAGCCCTCGCCGAGCACATCGGGCACGGCCGCGGGGACGGCCGCGGGGGCGGTGGCGGTCGAGCCGGTGGCGGGCGCGTCGTCAGGCAGGGCGTGGTCGGGCAGGGCCTGGTCGGACATGCCGTGATCGTGTCACGGGGCTGGCGCGGCGTCTCGCCCGCGGCTGATGAGTCGCGCTGGCATTGCGGTCCGCCCTGCCCGGGCTGAGGCTGGACGGTGAGTCCGCTGAGCTCGGGGGGTGGCGTCAGGTGGCGGCAGTGTGGCCGGAACGAGAGGCGTCGCGAGGAGCTTGGCCGCCCGACGGGCCGCCGGGACGGCGGGTGCGGGCCGCGACGAGGGCCGCGAGCATCGCCAGGACGGCGACTCCGCCGGCCAGCCAGATCCACTGCGGGGTGGACTCCGGGGCGGCGGCCCCCGCGATGGCCGAGCCCTGCGCGGAGAGGGTCAGCCGGTCGCCGCGGGAGGCGTGCCAGGTGACGGTGCGCCCGTCGAGCTCGCCGTTGTGGTCGGCGACGGCGCCGGGGAACGTGATGCGCACCCGCACGTCCAGGTCGTCGAGGGCGGCGTCGTCGGCCTGCCCGGTGGACGCGCCGATCATCTCCTCGGAGACGTCGATCGCCCCCGAGACGACGAAGGAGTCGCCGTCGCGGGTGATCTCCACCGACGAGCCGTCGCTGCCGAAGGTGTCCAGCGGCGCGTTCTCGACGGTGACGCGTTTGCCCGCGTACCCGTCCTCAGTGAAGGACTCGACGGTCGCGCCGGGCAGCTCGCCGGACAGCGCGGGGAGCTGGAGTGACTCCACCAGGTCCTCGGCGGCGACGCCGGATCGCTCGGCGAAGGCCTCCGAGACGGCGAAGGTCAGCGACCCGCTCTGGGTGTCGTCGGGGTGCAGCGTGGTCGCGAGGTCGACCCGCACGCACCCGGCCAGGCCGAGTGTCACGAGGGCCACGAGCGCGACGGCAGTGGTGCGTCGAGGCATGGGGGACACCCTGGCGCCCGGACGACTCGTGCGGAAGGGGCAAAGCGGACCTCGCCCAGCCATGCAGTGTTGAGCCGAGTAGGCTCAACTCCAGTTGAAAGACCCGCGGGGAAGCCCCGTGGGCCGACCGCACCAGCTCTTGTGGCACCGGAGGAACGATGGACGCGAAGTTCACGACCAAGGCGCAGGAGGCGCTGGGCGACGCCATCCAGCAGGCGTCCGCCGCAGGCAACCCGCAGCTCGAGCCCGCCCACCTGCTCAACGCGCTGCTCACCCAGGAGGGCGGCGTCGCCAACGCGCTGCTCGACGCCGTGGGCGCCGATCGCACCGCCCTCGGCCGCGCCGTGCGGGCCACCCTCGTCGGGCTGCCCGCCGCCACCGGCTCCGCCGTCGCGCAGCCCACCGCGTCTCGCGCCACCGCCACAGCCCTCGAGGCCGCCCAGGCCGAGGCGCGCGCCCTCGGCGACGAGTACGTCTCCACCGAGCACCTGCTCATCGGCGTCGCCGCCGGCCAGAGCGGCGTCGCCGACGCCCTGCGGTCCCAGGGGGCCTCGCGTGAGGCGCTCGTCGCGACGCTGCCCACGGTGCGCGGCACCGGGCGGGTCACGAGCCCCAACCCGGAGGGCACGTTCAAGGCGCTGGAGCAGTACGGCAATGACCTCACGCAGGCGGCGCGCGACGGCAAGCTCGACCCGGTGATCGGCCGCGACTCCGAGATCCGCCGCGTCGTGCAGGTGCTGTCCCGGCGCACCAAGAACAACCCCGTGCTGATCGGGGAGCCCGGCGTCGGCAAGACGGCAGTGGTCGAGGGCCTCGCCCAGCGCATTGTCGCGGGGGACGTGCCCGAGTCGCTGCGCGGCAAGCGGCTCATCGCGCTGGACCTCGGGGCCATGGTCGCGGGCGCCAAGTACCGCGGCGAGTTCGAGGAGCGGCTCAAGGCCGTCCTGGAGGAGATCAAGAACTCCGACGGCGAGGTCATCACCTTCATCGACGAGCTGCACACCGTCGTCGGCGCGGGGGCCTCCGAGGGCTCGATGGACGCCGGCAACATGCTCAAGCCGATGCTGGCGCGCGGCGAGCTGCGCATGGTCGGCGCCACCACCCTCGACGAGTACCGCGAGCACATCGAGAAGGACCCCGCGCTGGAGCGCCGCTTCCAGCAGGTCTTCGTCGGCGAGCCCAGCGTCGAGGACGCCGTCGCGATCCTGCGCGGGCTCAAGGAGCGCTACGAGGCGCACCACAAGGTCACGATCTCCGACGCCGCCCTGGTCGCCGCCGCGACCCTCTCCGACCGGTACATCCCCGGCCGCCAGCTCCCCGACAAGGCCATCGACCTGGTCGACGAGGCCGCGAGCCGCCTGCGGATGGAGCTCGACTCGTCCCCGATCGAGATCGACGAGCTCCAGCGTGCCGTCGCGCGGCTGACCATGGAGGAGATCACCCTCGAGAACGCCGACGACGACGCGTCGCGCGAGCGCCTGGAGAAGATCCGCGCCGACCTCGCCGACCGCCGCGAGGAGCTCGCGGGGCTGACGGCGCGGTGGGAGAAGGAGAAGGCCGGCCACAACATGGTCGGCGACCTCAAGGCGCGGCTCGACGAGCTGCGCGGCGCCGCCGAGCGGGCTGAGCGCGAGGGCGACCTCGCCGCCGCCGGCCGCATCCTCTACGGCGAGATCCCGGCCGTGCAGAAGGAGATCGAGGAGGCCGAGCGCCACGAGCAGGAGGTCGGCGACGAGGACGCGGCAGGCCCGGCGCCCGCGCCGATGATCGCCGAGAAGGTCGGGCCCGACGAGGTCGCCGAGGTCGTCTCGGCCTGGACGGGCATCCCCGCCGGGCGGCTGCTCGAGGGCGAGAGCGCCAAGCTCATGCGGATGGAGGACGTGCTGGGCGGCCGGATCATCGGGCAGAAGCAGGCCGTCGCCGCGGTGTCCGACGCGGTGCGCCGCGCCCGGGCCGGCGTCTCCGACCCCGACCGGCCCACCGGCTCGTTCCTGTTCCTGGGCCCCACGGGCGTCGGCAAGACCGAGCTCGCGAAGGCGCTCGCGGACTTCCTGTTCGACGACGAGCGCGCGATGGTGCGCATCGACATGTCGGAGTACTCCGAGAAGCACTCGGTGGCCCGGCTCGTCGGGGCGCCCCCCGGCTACGTCGGCTACGAGGAGGGCGGCCAGCTCACCGAGGCGATCCGCCGCCGCCCGTACTCGGTGGTGCTGCTCGACGAGGTGGAGAAGGCCAACCCGGAGATCTTCGACATCCTGCTGCAGGTGCTCGACGACGGCCGGCTGACCGACGGCCAGGGCCGCACTGTCGACTTCCGCAACGTCATCCTCATCCTCACGTCGAACCTCGGCTCGCAGTTCCTCGCCGACCAGACCCTCGACGACGCCGCCAAGCAGGAGGCCGTGATGACGGCCGTGCGTGCCGCGTTCAAGCCCGAGTTCCTCAACCGGCTCGACGACGTGGTGCTGTTCCACACGCTGGGCCTGGAGGACATCGGGCAGATCGTGGACCTGCAGGTCGCGAACCTGGCCAAGCGGCTCTCCGACCGCCGCCTGGTGCTCGACGTGACACCCGCCGCGAAGGAGTGGCTCGCGATCGAGGGCTACGACCCGGCCTACGGCGCCCGGCCGCTGCGCCGGCTCGTGCAGAAGGAGATCGGCGACCAGCTCGCACGGCTGCTGCTGTCCGGGCAGGCCCATGACGGCGACACGATCGTCGTCGACCATCCCTCGGCCGAGGATCGAGGGTTGACGCTCACATCGCGGGGCTCCTGACCTGCGGGTAAGCCCCGGGCGCCACGCGCCCGGGGCGCCTGTCTGCCAGAGTTCCGCCATGACGACGACGACCGTCCTGCCCACGCCCCGGCACGCCGACCCGCGCGACGCGCCGCCGCTGCGCTGGGGGATCATCGCGCCTGGCTGGATCGCGGGGCAGCTCACGTCGGCGATGCATGCGCACACGGGCCAGCGGGTCGTCGCGGTCGGCTCCCGCTCGGCTGAGCGGGGCGCCGAGTTCGCGCGGCGGCACGGCGTGGACCGTGCCTACCCGGGGTATGAGCGCCTGGTCGAGGACCCGGACGTCGACGTCGTGTACGTCGCGAGCCCGCACAGCCACCACCGCGAGCAGGCGCTGGCCGCGATCGCCGCGGGCAAGCACGTCCTCGTGGAGAAGGCCTTCACCCGCAACGCGGCCGAGGCCCGCGAGGTGGTCGACGCCGCCCGCGCCGCCGGGGTGCTGTGCATGGAGGCGATGTGGAGCCGGTACCTGCCGCAGACGGATGTGGTGCGCCAGCTCCTGGACGACGGCGCGCTGGGTGACGTGCGCCTGGTGACCGGCGACTATGGCGTGCGCACCGACCCGCCGCCGGGGCACCGGCTGCTGGACCCGGCCCTCGCGGGCGGGGTGCTGCTGGACCTGGGCGTCTACCCGCTGTCCTTCGCGTCGTTCGTCGCGACGCACTCGGGCTGGGGCGCCCCGGTGGCCGTGCACGCCGCGGGCGTGCTCGCGTCCACGGGGGTGGACGCCCAGGCGACGGTGCTGCTGGACCACGCGGGCGGCGGGCAGGCGCAGGTCTTCACGTCGATGCTGGCCGCGACGGGCCGCACCGCCACGGTGACGGGCTCGCGCGGGCGGCTCGAGATGGGCGAGGACTTCTTCGCGCCGTCGAGCGTGGCCCTGTGCGTGGGCGACGAGCGGGTGGTGTGGGACGACGACCCGCTGCGCGGCCACGACGGCCTCTGCTATCAGACGGCGGCCCTCGCTCGGTACGTCGCAGAGGGGCGCACCGAGTCCCCGTGGCTGCCGCTCGAGGAGACGGTGCGGGTGCTCGAGACCGCCGATGAGGTCCGTCGGCAGCTCGGTGTCGTCTTCCCGGGCGAATGAACACGATTTCATATCCCCTCTGTCACTCGTACGAGTGACAGAGGGGATCAAACAGCCGCGAATGGGGGCGTACTCTCGATCTGCCAACGGCCGGGGGGCAACGAGGGGGCGCAGTGACCAGCCAGATCGAGCGTGGCTATGCCAAGGGACGGGCGCGGCGCCAGCAGATCCTCGACGAGGCGATGGCGCTCTTCGGCGACGTGGGCTACCGGGCGGCCTCCCTGCGTGAGATCGCAGCCCGCGCCGGCATCTCGCACCCCGGGCTACTGCACCACTTCACCAGCAAGGAGTCCCTCCTACTCGCCGTGCTGGAGCGCCGCGACGAGACGGACTCCGCGCAGTTCGACCTCACCGCGTCGACCGGCACCGAGGTGCTGCGGCACATGCTCGACCTCGCCGACTACAACGCCACCCGGCCCGGCATCGTCGAGCTGTCCTGCGTGCTCGCCGCCGAGGCGACGTCACCCGACCACCCGGCCCACGAGTTCTTCACCGACCGCTACGAGCGCGCCGTGCGGCTGTGCATCGACGCGTTCGAGGAGGCCCGCGACGCCGGGCAGCTCAACCCCGACGTGGACCCCGAGCACGCCGCCCGCAGCTTCATCGCCCTGATGGACGGGCTGCAGGTGCAGTGGCTGCTCGACCGCGAGGGCGTCGACATGGCCGGGACCCTCCGCGAGCACCTCTCCCGGCAGCTCAAGGCCGGCTTCTAGCCCTCGCCCGCCTCGCCCAGCCCGGCAGCGCCGCGACAGGCCAGCCGTGGTAGGCATGAAGTCGGACATTCCCCGACGAGCGAGGTCGACGATGACCACCACCCTGGACGACGCAGACCTCGACCGGCTCCTCGCGCGCCTGAGCCTGGCCCAGAAGGTCCGCCTGCTCACCGGCGCCGACTTCTGGTCCCTGCACGCCGAGCCGGCGATCGGGCTGCGCGCCCTCGTGATGTCGGATGGGCCCGCCGGGGTGCGCGGCGCCGTCTGGGACGAGCGCGACCCGTCGCTCAACCTGCCCAGCGGCACCGCGCTGGCCGCCTCCTGGGACCCAGGGCTCGCGTACCGGTACGGCGCCGCGATGGCGCAGGAGGCCCGCCGCAAGGGTGTGGACGTGGTGCTCGGCCCCACCATCAACCTGCACCGCAGCCCGCTGGGCGGCCGCCACTTCGAGGCGTTCTCCGAGGATCCGCTGCTCACCGGGGTGATCGCCGCCGCCGTGGTGCGCGGCCTGCAGGACAACGGCGTCGCCGCCTGCCCCAAGCACTACGTGGCCAACGACTTCGAGACCGAGCGGTTCACCGCCTCCGTCGACGTCTCCGCCAAAGCGCTGCACGAGGTGTACCTGCAACCCTTCGAGCAGATCGTCACCGGCGCCGGCTCCTGGGCGGTGATGAGCGCCTACAACGCCGTCGACGGCGTGACCATGAGCGAGCACGACCTGCTGCGCTCCCCGCTCAAGTCGGGGTGGGGGTTCGACGGGGTGGTCGTCTCCGACTGGATGGCCGTGCGCTCCCTCGACGCGGCGCGAGCAGCCCAAGACGTGGTGATGCCCGGCCCCGACGGGCCCTGGGGTGACGCGCTGGTCGACGCGGTGGAGGCGGGCGAGATCTCCGCCGATGCCGTCGACGACAAGGTGCGACGGCTGCTCCTGCTCGCCGCCCGGGTGGGCGCCCTCGAGCTCGCGCAGGGCTCGCGGGCCACCGCCGACGCCCCCCGCGACGTGCGGCCCGACGTCGACCCGGACACGGTGCTGCTGGCCCGCGAGGTGGAGGCGCGCGGCATCGTGCTGGCGAGCAACGACGGCGTGCTGCCGCTGCAGCCCCCCGACACGCCGGGCCCGCGCCGGATCGCGGTGCTGGGCCAGGCCGCCGTCCTGCCGCGCACCCAGGGCGGCGGGTCCGCCACCGTCGTCCCCTCCCGCGTCGTGACACCGGTGGACGGCCTGCGCGCCGCGCTCCCCGACGTGGAGGTCGCACACGCCACCGGGGCGCTCGTCCACCAGGGCCTGCTGCCGTTCGACCTGGACACGGTGCGCGATCCCGAGACGGGCGAGCCGGGCGTGCGCACCCGGTTCCTGGCCGCCGACGGCGCCGTGGTGCTCGACGAGGCACGCCGTGCCAGCACGCTGATGTGGCTCGGCGACGCGCCCGACGCCGACGTCTTCGAAGTCGTTGCCGACTTCACCCCACCCGCCTCCGGGCCGATCGAGCTCGGCTTCGCCGTCGTCGGCGACACGACGCTCGAGGTCGACGGGGAGCAGGTGCTGCAGGCCGCCCTCGCCTCCGAGTCGACGGACCTCGCCGCCGCGCTGATGTCCCCGCCCGCCGCCACGACACGCCTCACCGTGGAGGCGGGCCGGACGTACCGCCTGCGGTGGCGGCATCCGCTGACGGGGCTCGCGGCCATGTCCGGCGGGCCCACGACCGTCGGCGCCCTCGGATTCACCGCCGGATGGCGCCCCGTGGTCGACTCGCCGGCCGAGCTCATCGCCGAGGCCGCCGCCCTGGCCCGCGAGGCCGATGTCGCAGTGGTGGTGGTCGGCACCAACGAGGACGTCGAGTCCGAGGGGTTCGACCGCCGCGACCTGCGGCTGCCCGGCGCCCAGGACGACCTGGTGCGGGCCGTGGCGGCCGCGCAGCCCCACACCGTGGTGGTGGTGAACTCCGGGTCGCCGGTGCTCATGCCGTGGCGTGACGAGGTCGGCGCGGTGCTGCTCACCTGGTTCGGCGGGCAGGAGTACGGCAACGCGCTCGCCGAGGTGCTCGTCGGGCATCGGGAGCCCAGCGGGCGCCTGCCGACCACCTGGCCCGCCGCCGAGGAGGACGTGCCAGTGCTCGACGTGACACCGCGCGACGGGGTGCTGCGCTACGCCGAGGGCATCCACGTCGGCTACCGGGCCTGGCTCCGCTCCGGGGCCACACCCGCCTACCCGTTCGGGCATGGGCTCGGCTACACCAGCTGGTCCTACGACGCGGTGCGGCTGACGGCCGACGGGCATGACGTGGTGGCGCGCGTGACGATCACGAACACGGGCCTGCGGCGTGGGCGGGAGGTGGTGCAGGCCTACCTCGAGCGGTCCGACTCCGTGGTCGAGCGGCCCGCGCTGTGGCTCGCCGGGTGGGCGGTCGTCGAGGCGGACCCCGGCGAGCACGTCACCGCCGAGGTGCGGGTGGCCGCGCGGGCCTTCCAGCACTGGGACGTGCCGAGCGAGTCGTGGGCCGCCGAGCCGGGGGAGTTCACCCTGCGGGTGGGCCGCGATGTCACGGCCGACCGGCTGGCCGTCACCATCGTGCGCTGACCTGCCGCCCTGCGCTCAGGGCAGGATGACGCTGCCGTCGAGGAACGACCCCGTCAGGCCGCCGCCGTCGACAGTGGCCAGGCACAGCCCGGTGCGGTCGCCACGCTTCCAGGACTGCTCAGTGGGCGCCCAGGCCACCGCGCGCACCCCGGCGGCGACCTCGTCCGGCGTCAACGTGCACGCCGCCCAGACCCGTCGATCCGCCGCCTGCTGCCCGGGCCACACCGCCGCCCGGTCGAACCGGTACTCGGTGACGACCTGCGCCGCATGCGGCTGGTCGCACGGCGTCACCGTCACGTCGTCCACGTCGCCGCCTGCCGGCAGCGGGTCGACGCAGTGCCCGGTGACGAGCTGCACCGCCTGCGCGTCGCGTGGGGCGTCGACGTCGAGGGGCAGGGGGCGTGTGGCCGCCGCGGTGAGCTGCACGCCGACGGCCACGGCGGCGATCGCGAGCGACCCCACCACGCCGAGCCCGATGCCGACGAGCGCGAGCCGCCCGCCACGGCTGCCGTGCGCTCGAGTGCGCCGCAGCCCGATGACGCCGAGGGCGATCGCGACGGGGCCGGTCATCAGCGCCCCTGCGACGACCGACGCGACCGACCAGCGGTCGAGCGGCGCGCGCGGCGGGTGCCAGCCCGGCGCGTAGTACGGCTCGGGCTGCACCGGGTCGAAGGCCACGCTCAGCTCAGCACCCCGTCGCCCGCCATGAGGGTCTGCGCCACCGCGGAGCCGGTCACGCTTCCGCCGGAGATGGCCACGCAGTACCCGGTGGTCTCGCCGTCCGCCCAGTACGACGGGTGCGGGTAGTACACGTCCATTGACTCCCACTCGTCCGCGTAGGGCGACCCCAGCGCGTCGAGCTCAGCCCAGCAGTCCTCCCAGGCCACGTCGACGGCGGGGTCCACGCCCATGTCCCAGGGGGCTGCCGAGAGCTCGAAGGTGCCGATCACCTCGGCGCTGTGCGGCACAGCGCAGTCGACCAGGAGGGCGTCGCTCATGTCGTACATCTCCGGCCACGCGTCGAGGCACTGCCCGGCCCCGAACGGCCCGGCGAGCTCGTAGACCTGCACGTCCGCGCCGAAGGCGTCCTCATCCCAGGGCCACGAGTCCGAGCCGAGGCTCTCGTCGTCCCAGGTCGTCTCCCACCCCGCGCTGCTGCTCGGCTGCGAGGCGGCGTAGGCCATCAGCGCGATGAATCCCGCCAGCATCAGCGTCATGAGCCCGCCGGTGACGATCCCCCCGATGGCCAGGCCGCGACCGCGGGCGCCTGAGCGGCGGATCCGCACCAGGGCGGCGATGCCGAGCCCCAGCCCGATCGGCCCCGTGGCCCCGACGCTGAACAGGCCCACGCCGCTGGTCACGAGCGAGGCGATGGCCAGCCCGTCCACCGGTGGCTGCGGCGGGCCCCAGGCGCCGGGGGGCGGGTAGTAGCCGCCGGGCCCGTACGGCTGCCCGGGTGTCGTGGGGCCGCCGTACGGCGGCTGGGTCGGAGGCCCGCCATAGGGCGGGGCCGTGTTGTACGGGGACGCCGCGCCGTACGGAGGCGCCGCGTTGTACGGCGACGCCGGGGCCTGCGACGCCGGCCCCTGCGACGTCGGGGCCCCGAAGGTGGCGGGGGCGCCGTACGCGGGGGCGCCGTATGTGGGGGCGCCGCCGTATCCGGGCCGGTCGCCGCCGGGCGCGACGGGGTAGGGCGCGGAGGCAGGAGCTCCCGCCGGGGGGCCGTACGGCGACGACTGCTCAGCCGCCGCCGGGGGGCCGTACGGCGAGGGCTGCGAGGCCGCCGCATCCGCAGGGGCCTCGAAGGGCGCGGGCCCTGCGGTGGGCGCGGGAACCGCGAACGGGTCGGGACGGTCCTGGTCGGGGGCGGGCCAGGTCGGGGGCGTGCTCATGGGCAGGAACGTATCGGAGCGCGTGAGCCCGGCGCGGGCGCTTCCACAGATGCCGGCTCGGAAGTCGCCCGGCTGGCGGTGTGGATCAGTCCGCCAGGTCCAAGATCACGGGCACGTGGTCGGAGGGCGCCTTGCCCTTGCGCTCGTTCCGCTCGATCGTCGCGCCCGTGACCCGGGCCGCGAGGGCGGGCGAGGCGTAGGTGAAGTCGATGCGCATGCCCTCGTTGCGGGGGAAGCGGAGCTGCTGGTAGTCCCAGTAGGTGAAGGTGCGCGCGGGGATGTGCTCGCGGGAGACCTCGGTGTACCCGGCGTCGGCGAAGGCGGTGAAGGCCTCGCGCTCGGCGGGGGTGACGTGGGTGCGGCCGGCGAACTTCTCGATGTCCCACACGTCCTCGTCGAGCGGGGCGATGTTCCAGTCGCCCACCAGCGCGATCTGCGCGTTCGGGTCGCCCGTCCCGGGGCTGATCCAGGCCTCCGCCTGGGCGCGCAGGTGCTTGAGCCACTCGAGCTTGTAGGCGTAGTGCGGGTCGTCGATCTCCCGGCCGTTGGGGATGTACAGGCTCCACACCTTCACCCCGCCGCAGGTGGCGCCCAGCGCCCGCGCCTCGGTGACCGGCTCCACGCCGAACCCGGGCTGCCCGGCGAATGTCGTCTCGACGTCCTCCAGGCCCACGCGCGAGATGATCGCGACGCCGTTCCACTGGCTGAAGCCGAGCGTGGCGACCTCGTAGCCCGCGGCCTCGAAGGCCTCGCGGGGGAACTGCTCGTCCTTGCACTTCGTCTCCTGCAACGCCAGCACGTCGGTGCCGGTGCGCTCCAGGAAGGCCAGGGCCCGGTCGGTGCGGGCACGGATCGAGTTGATGTTCCAGGTGGCGAGGCGCATGAGCGCCAGGCTAGCCGCCGGCGCCCACGGGGCTGCCCTCGCATCGGGTCGATGTGACGCAGATCCGCCGCGCGAGGTTCTGAGACAACAGGCCCGACGGCTCCGTAGGGTGGCGGCATGGGAACCGCACTCATCACCGGCGCCAGCGCCGGACTCGGGCTCGAGTTCGCCTGGCAGCTCGCGACGGCCAAACATGACGTGGTGCTCGTCGCGCGCGACACCGAGCGCCTGGAACGCCTCGCCTCGCAGTTGCGCGCCGCGGCGGGCATCCACGCCGAGGTCCTCACCGCCGACCTGACCGATCGGGCCGACCTGGAGCGGGTCGCCGCGCGACTGCGCGACGAGTCCCGCCCGGTGGGCCTGCTGGTGAACAACGCCGGCATCGGGCTGCACCAGCCGTTCGTCGGCGGGGACTTCGAGCGTGAGGAGAAGGCCTTCGACCTGATGGTGCGCTCGGTCATGGTGCTGTCCCACGCGGCAGCGGAGGCCATGGTCGAGCGGGGTCGTGGGGCGATCCTCAACGTGGCGTCGGTGGCGGCGCTGCTCGCGTCGGGCACCTACTCGGCGCACAAGGCCTGGGTGCGGACGTTCACCGAGGGCCTGGCCGTGGAGCTGCGGGGCACGGGGGTGACGGCCACGGTGCTGTGCCCGGGGTTCGTGCACACCGAGTTCCACGACCGCGCGGGCATCGACAAGAACGTGCTGCCCGAGATCGCGTGGCTCAACGCCGATGACGTGGTCGCGGCCGCGCTCGCGGATGTGCGGCGCGGGGTGGTCATCTCGACGCCGAGCCTGCGCTACCGGCTGGCTGCGGGGGTGGCCCGCCTGCTGCCACGCTCGGCCATCCGGGCGTTCGGGTCCTACCGGCGGGCCGCGCCGGAGCGGGAGGCCTGGACGGCTGCGGGCTCCTCGTCGTCGGGCGACGATCGGTAGCCTGTGCACCGTGAACAACGCGCCTGACGCCTCGTCGATGTCCCTCACTCCCCGCGAGCAGCTCCTCGCCCTGATCATGGAGCTCGCGGTGGTCCGGGGGAAGGTCACGCTGTCCTCGGGGCGCGAGGCCGACTACTACGTGGACCTGCGGCGCGTCACGCTGCACCACCGCGCGGCGCCGCTGATCGGCCACCTGCTGCTGGACCGGCTCGAGGAGGTCGGGCTGGGCACCGCGGAGATCGACGCGGTGGGCGGCCTGACGCTCGGCGCGGACCCCGTCGCCACCGCGTTGCTGCACGCCGCGGCCTCGCGCGGCCAGGACCTCGACGCGTTCGTGGTCCGCAAGGAGATCAAGGCGCACGGCATGCAGCGCCGGATCGAGGGCCCCGACATCGCCGGGCGGCGCGTCGTCGTCCTGGAGGACACGTCCACCACCGGCGGCTCGCCGATCGCCGCCGTGGAGGCCGCGCGCGAGGCCGGCGCCGAGGTCATGGGCGTCGCGGTGATCGTGGACCGCGCGACGGGCGCCGCCGAGAAGATCGAGGCGATGGGCGTCCCTTACCACTACCTGTTCAGCCTGGCCGACCTCGGCCTGGCCTGACCCATGCGCCGCCGCCCGGGCATCGCGGCCGCGGTGCTCGGCGTGCTCGTGGTCGGCTCGATCGCCTGGAGCGCGCTGGCCGCGGACGGCACGCTGCTGGCCCCGGTGGTCATCGGGTGGCTGGTGGTCGGGGGCGTGGCGCTGGCGTGGTGGCTCGACGAGAAGCGGCATGAGCGCCTGGCCCAGTGGGCCGTCGCGCGCGGCTGGTCGTATCAGCGCCAGGACCAGTCGCTCGTGTCGACGTGGAGTGGCGAGCCGTTCGGCGAGGGCCACAGCCGGCGGGCAACCGAGGTGCTGCGCGGCGCCGTGGACGGCCACGGGGTCGTGTCCTTCACCTACCGCTGGACCGTCGGCTCGGGCAAGGAGAAGACGACGCACACCCGCCAGGTGGTGGCGTTGGGCCTGCCGACGGCGCTGCCCACCCTCGAGCTCACGCCCGAGTGGCTCGGCACCCGGGTGCTCCGGGCCTTCGGCGGTCAGGACATCCAGTTCGAGTCCGAGGACTTCAACCGGGCCTGGCGGGTGCGGGCGCGGAACCTGAAGTTCGCGCACGACGTGGTGAACCCCCGCCTGATGGCCCGGCTGCTGCTGCCGGACGCCCGGGGGGAGAGCCTGCGGATCGAGGGGGCGACGGTGCTGACCTGGATGCCCGGCCGCACGGACCCCGCGCGGGTCGACGCCGCACTCACGCTGCTGCGGGCGGTTTCCACCGCAGTCCCGCAGCACGTCTGGGAAGACATGGGACGCCCGACGCCCCGCTGACCTGCGGTGATGGCCGGGGTCATGTGACGGTCGCCCGCTACCATCCTGTTCCACCCCGACTCTGGAGGTCCCCCATGGAGGTCGCACTCGTCGTCCTCGCCGTGCTGGTCGTGATCGTGCTCATCTGGGCGATCGCGCAGTACAACGGCTTCATCCGGCTGCGGAACCTGGTGCAGGAGTCGTGGCGGCAGATCGACGTCGAGCTGCACCGTCGCCATGACCTGATCCCGAACCTCGTCGAGTCCGTGAAGGGCTACGCGGCCCATGAGCGGGGCGTGTTCGACGAGGTCACGCAGGCGCGCTCCGCGGCGTCGGCCGGGGGCTCCACGCCTGGAGCCCAGGCCGCCCAGGAGAACGTCCTGACGCAGGCCCTGGGCCGGCTCTTCGCCGTCGCGGAGGCCTACCCGGTGCTGCGCGCGAGCGAGAACTTCCAGCAGCTCCAGCTCGAGCTGACGTCCACCGAGGACCGCATCGCGGCTGGCCGCCGGTTCTACAACGCGAACGTGCGGACGCTGAACACGAAGGTCGAGTCGTTCCCCTCGAACGTCATCGCGAACATGTTCCACTTCACGCGCGCCGAGTACTTCGAGACGGACGACCCGGCAGTTCGCGCCGTCCCGCGGGTCGGCTTCGGCGACGCCCAGGGGTAGACGGCCCGATGACATGACGAAGGGCGCCGACCGTGACGGTCGGCGCCCTTCGTTCGTCTGTCAGACCAGGTCGACCAGGTTCGCGATGGAGTCGACGACGTGGCTGGGCCGGAACGGGAACTTCTCCACGTCGGCGGCGCTGGTGGAGCCGGTGAGCACCAGGAATGTCTGCAGCCCGGCCTCGATGCCCGCGACCACGTCGGTGTCCATCCGGTCGCCGATCATCGCCGTCGTCTCGGAGTGCGCGTCGATGCGGTTGAGCGCGGAGCGGAACATCATGGGGTTGGGTTTTCCCACAAAGTATGGCTGTCGGCCGGTGGCGGCGGTGATCATCGCGGCGACGGCGCCCGTGGCGGGCAGGTCGCCCTCGAGGCTCGGGCCGGTGACGTCCGGGTTGGTGGCGAGGAACCGGGCGCCGCCCTTGATGAGGCGGATGGCGCGGGTGATGGCCTCGAACGAGTAGGTGCGGGTCTCGCCGAGCACCACGTAGTCCGGGTCGCTCTCGGTGAGCGTGTAGCCGATCTCGTAGAGCGCCGTCGTCAGCCCGGCCTCCCCGATGGTGTACGCGCTGCCGTTGGGGGCCTGGTCGGCGAGGAACTGGGCGGTGGCGAGGGCCGACGTCCAGATCGCCTGTTCGGGCACGTCGATGCCGGTGGCGACGAGGCGGGCGCGCAGGTCGCGCGGGGTGTAGATCGAGTTGTTGGTGAGGATGAGGAACGGGCGGTCCGCGTCGCGCAGTGCCCGGACGAACTCAGCGGCGCCGGGGAGGGCGGTGCCCTCGTGGACGAGCACGCCGTCCATGTCGGTGAGCCAGCTGTGGATCTGTCGTGTGGTCATGCCGTCTTCTCGCTTCTGCTGCAGGTCACTCGGTGGGGCCGAATGCGTCCCGGGCCGTGGCGTCGCGCTCCTGCGGCTCGTCGTACCGGGGGTCGCGCTTCTTGCTGCGGGCGCGCAGCAGCTCGACGGCCACGGGGATGACGGAGACGCCGACGATGCCGACGAGGATCAGCTCGATGTTGTCCTTGATGAACGCGACGTTCCCGAGCAGGTAGCCGAGGACCGTGACTCCGACGCCCCAGACGAACGCGCCGATCACGTTGTAGGCGACGAAGTGCCGGTAGCTCATGTTGCCGACGCCCGCGGCGACGGGGGCGTAGGTGCGCACGAAGGGCACGAAGCGGGCCACGATGATCGTCCGGCCGCCGTACTTGTCGAAGTAGGCGTAGGTCTGGTCGATGTACTGCTGCTTGAAGAAGCGCGAGTCGGGCTTGTTGAAGATCTTGGGCCCGGCCTTGCGCCCGATGAGGAAGCCGACCTGGTCGCCGGCGAACGCCGCGACGAACAGCAGCAGGCACAGCGCCCACAGCGGCACGTTCATCTGGTCCTGTGCCACGAGCATGCCTGCCGTGAAGAGCAGCGAGTCGCCCGGCAGCAGCGGGAACAGCAGGCCCGTCTCGATGAACACGACGATCGCGACGCCGATCAGCGCATAGGTGCCGAACGACTCGATCAGGTGTTCCGCGTTGAGGAAGTCCGGCCCGAGTGCTGGCACGGATCCGAGAGCGGGCAGGGCTGCCGCAAGGGCGCTCATGGTGGACACCGGGCAAGCCTACGTGCCGAGTGGGAACGCGGATGGAAGACGAGGTGAAGAACTCGCGTCCACGCAGATGCTGACGATCCGGATGGATTGCGCTTTCCCGACAAAGGCGCCAGCGTGTCACCCGCAGCCCGCGCCACCGACGCCGTGGACTGCGCCGGAGGATCTGGCTATGCCGGTGGAACCTCGCCAGTGGCGCGTCGGGCACACCGAAACGGAGACCTGGCATGGCACGCATCCACGCACGCATGCTCGCCACCTGCACGGCGGCGGCGCTGCTCGTCGGCACGGTGGCCCTCCCACCCGCCACAGCCGGCCCCGGCCAGCCCGCGGGGGCAGGGCACGGATCGGGCGGCAACGGCCACGGCAGCCCCGGCAAGGGCGCCCGCGACCTCGGCCGCGAGGTGCTCCCCGCCGACGACGGCTGGGCGGCGGCCAACGGCGGCACCACCGGCGGCGCCGCGGCGGATGACGCGCACGTCTTCACCGTCCGCACCTGGGATGAGCTCCGCGCCGCGCTCGGCGGGTCCGCGGCACGCGGCGACACCACCCCGCGGGTCATCTACGTCCAGGGCGCCATCGACGCGTTCGCGGGGGCCGACGGCGCCCGCCTCACCTGCGACGACTTCGCCGGGCAGGTCGCGGTGGGCAGCGACCCCGCGGCGCCGTTCAGCATGGACGACTACATCGCCGCGTACGACCCGGCGGTCTGGGGCCGGGTCGACCCGTCGGGCCCGCTCGAGGACGCGCGCGTGGCCGCCGCCGCCGTGCAGGCCAAGCAGACGCAGCAGCACGTGGGCTCCCACGTCACGATCGTCGGGCTCGGCAAGGACGCGCGCATCGTCGGCGCGAACCTGCGCATCCGCGACTCCGCCAACGTGATCCTGCGGAACCTGACCTTCAGCGACGCGTACGACTGCTTCCCGCAGTGGGACCCGGGCGACACCGACCAGGGCAACTGGAACTCCGCCTACGACAACGTCTCGGTGTGGACCTCGACCAACGTGTGGGTGGCCAACTCCACCTTCGACGACGGCGACCACCCGGCGTCCAGCCTGCCGACTGTCTACGGGCGCCCCTACGAGGTGCACGACGGGCTGCTCGACATCACGCACAGCTCGAACTACGTGACCGTCTCCTATAACCGGTTCACCGGCCATGACAAGACGATGCTCATCGGCTCGTCGAACAACCGCCCGGCGGATGTCGGCACCCTCAAGGTGACGATCCACCACAACCTCTGGGAGGGCATCGGGCAGCGGGCCCCGCGGGTGCGTTACGGCCAGGTGCACGTCTACGACAACCTGTACGTGGTCACGGGCGACGACCTGTACCAGTACCAGTGGGGCCCGGGCACCCAGTCCCAGCTCTACCTGGAGGACAACGTGCTGCGGCTCGGACGCGGCGTGGAGCTGTCGTCAGTGCTGACCAACTGGGGCGCCACGCAGCTCACCGAGAAGGGCACCCTCGTCAACGGCCGCCCGGCCAGCGCGCTCGACGCGTTCCTCGCCGCCGGCGGCGCCCCGTTCGCCGGGCCCGCCGGGTGGGAGCCGGTCCACGTCGCCGACAAGGACCCGGTGCGCAGCGTCGAGCGGATCGTCCAGAAGGAGGCGGGCGCCGGGCGCGTCGTCTCGAAGGCGCCAGCCAGCCCGAAGCCGGGACACCCCGGGCGCGGCTGACCGCCTGGCGCGATCGCACGCCCACATCCTCGCCGCGCTCGGCGAGGATGTGGGCGTGAGCGACGACAGCGTGACCACCGGCAGCGACGACCGGGAGGCCGACCTGGGCGTCGGCGTGGGCCCCTGGCCCGGGGGCCGTGCCGCCTGGCCGCCGCTCGACGGCCCCGACGGCCGGCAGCGGTACGACCCGGAGTTGCTCGAGCACGGCGACCGCCGCAACGTCGTCGACAGGTACCGCTACTGGAAGGTCGAGGCGATCGTCGCCGACCTCGACACCCGGCGGCACCCGTTCCACGTGGCCATCGAGAACTGGGCGCATGACATGAACATCGGCTCGGTGGTGCGCACGGCCAACGCGTTCGCCGCCGCCGAGGTGCACATCGTCGGGCGGCGCCGCTGGAACCGCCGCGGCGCGATGGTCACCGACCGGTACCAGCACCTGCGCCACCATCCCGACGTCGCCGAACTGATCGCCTGGGCGCGGACCGCGGGTCCCGGCGGCGGGCCGCTGCCGGTGATCGGCGTCGACAACCTGCCCGGCTCCGTGCCCCTCGAGGGGTACCCGCTGCCGCGCGAGTGCGTGCTCCTGTTCGGGCAGGAGAGCGCCGGGCTGTCACCGGAGGCGCAGGCCGCAGCAGTGGACGTGCTGCACATCGCCCAGTTCGGATCGACGCGGTCCATCAACGCGGGCGCCGCGGCGGCCATCGCGATGCACGCGTGGATCTCGCAGCATGTGGCCCCACGGTCCGATGGGTAGGACGTCCTGATCGCGCCATGCCCAGGACGTGGAAGACTCAGGTGGAAAACCACTCCCACTAGCACCAGGAGAATCCTCGATGCCGATCGCAACCCCTGAGGTCTACAACGAGATGATCGACCGGGCGAAGGCTGGCAAGTTCGCCTACCCCGCGGTCAACGTCACCTCCTCGCAGGGCGTCACCGCTGCCCTGCAGGGCTTCGCCGAGGCGGAGAGCGACGGCATCATCCAGGTCTCCGTCGGTGGCGCCGAGTACGCGTCCGGCTCGACGGTCAAGGACCGCATCGCCGGCTCGCTCGCCCTCGCCGCCTACGCGGCCGAGGTCGCCAAGAACTACCCGATCACCGTCGCGCTGCACACGGACCACTGCACCAAGCAGAACCTCGACTCCTGGGTGCGTCCGCTGCTGGCCCTCGAGGCCGAGCAGGTCAAGGCCGGCAAGAACCCGACGTTCCAGTCGCACATGTTCGACGGCTCCAACATCCCGCTCGACGAGAACCTCGTCATCGCGGAGGAGCTCCTCGCCCTGTCGCAGGCCGCTCGCACGATCCTCGAGATCGAGGTGGGCGTCGTCGGTGGTGAGGAGGACGGCCACATGGCCGAGATCAACGACAAGCTGTACACGACGATCGAGGACGGCCTGGCAACGGTCGCCGCGCTCGGCTCCGGCGAGAAGGGCCGCTACCTGACGGCCCTGACCTTCGGCAACGTGCACGGCGTCTACAAGCCCGGCGCCGTCAAGCTGCGCCCGGCGATCCTCAAGGAGATCCAGGACGCCGTCGGCGCCTCGCTCGGCAAGGACAGCCCGTTCGACCTGGTCTTCCACGGCGGGTCGGGCTCCACCGAGGCCGAGATCAGCGAGGCCGTGGACAACGGCGTCATCAAGATGAACATCGACACCGACACCCAGTACGCGTTCACGCGCCCGGTCGCCGGCCACATGTTCGCGAACTACGACGGCGTCCTGAAGATCGACGGCGAGGTCGGCAACAAGAAGGCGTACGACCCGCGCGCCTGGGGCAAGCTGGCCGAGGCTGGCATGGCCCAGCGCCTGGTCGAGGCCGCGCAGCAGCTCCGCTCGGCCGGTCGCAAGCTCTGAGCTTGACCGTCTGATCGACTGATCGACGAAGGCCCGGCCCCGACGCTCATCGCGTCGGGGCCGGGCCTTCAACCGTCTCAGGGCGCGGAGCCGGCGCCCGGGAGGTGGCGGAGCCGCTGTCTCACGGGGCGGCTGGGTCCGTCTCGCCTGGCGCGTCGGGCGCCGCCTCGAAGTCGTGGGGCTCGTCGCCGTCGACCACGTCGAGGAGCTCGCCGATGCGGGTCACCTCGAGGAGGAACCGCACGGTGGGCGGCACCCGCAGCAGGCGCACCCGGTGCTGGCTGCGAATCGACAGCCGGGCGAGGAACGCCACGCCTGACGAGTCCATGAACGTCACGTGATGGGCGTCGACCTCGATCGGCAGGCCGGCCTGCTCGGCGTCGGCCGTCGCCTCCTGGAGGTCGGGCCCCAGGTCGGCGTCGATCTCGCCCGAGAGGACGATGCGCGTCCGATCGGAGCCGAGGATGACATGGACGGCTCCGGGCTCGCCCGCCGCGGCGCCGGGGGTGATTCCGGCCGCCACCCCGCCGCTCTGGGCGGGCTCGTCCGTCGTGGGGCTGTTACCGTCGCGCACGATGCTCCTTCCCCGGGCACGGGCGATCCCCGAGGCCCCGGTTCCTGCACAGGCTGCGTTCGGTCGCAGCACCTGTTCGGCACGCTAGACGATCGGAGGTGGTCGCGGTCAACTCCCTGGCCCCCGATCATCATGGCGAATCTCTCGCAGAACTGCGCGACAGAGCACTGCGAGTCGCTGACATCCCCTGTTTCATCATGGAATTGGGCCCCACCGGCCATCACCTCGTGTGGGTGAATGACGCTTTCACTCGCTCGACGGGCTACTCGCTCGACGAGGTGGTGGGCCGCACACCCGACGTCCTGTACGGCGAGTGGACCGATCAGGCGGAGATCTCCCTACTGCACGAACTGGCGGAGGCCGGGAGGCCGGGCAACGCGACAGTGTGCGGGCGCCGCGCCGACGGCTCGCCAATCTGGAGCCGCGTCTCGGTGTCCCCGGTGCCGAGCAAGGACGGCGGGCCTGCCCGGCACAGCGTGGTCGTGCTGGTCGACGTCACCGAGCTCGTCGAGCGGGACGCCGCGCAGGCGGCGCTGGTGGAGCAGGAGCGCACTGAGCGCACGAGCCTGGGCCTCGTGGCACAGATCTCCGACCTGCTGATGGACCTCGACGACCCGCATACCCTGCGGGAGATCGCCGGGCTCCTGGAACGCGGCGGCGTGGTGACGTGGGCCGGCTTCTACCTGAACGACGGCGGGCTGAGCGCCGCCGACGGCATCGACGTCACGGCCCCGCCATCGGGCAGCGGCCGACGCCACGGCAACGTCCCGCCCGACGACGTCCCCGCGGCGTTCCGCGACCGGCCGGACCAGGTGCAGCAGCTCCTCGACGGCGTGCTCGACGTCCCCGTGACGCTGGACCTCACGGGCTGGCACGCGACCACGAGCGCCTCCGGGTGGCTCGCGGAGCACGTCCGCCCCCTCGTCGCGCAGATCGCCCCCACGCTCACCGAGGTGCTGGTGCTGCCAGTGCCGGGCCGCCGCCGGGTGATGGGCGTGCTCGCCGTGATCCCGCGCGACGCCTCCCATGGCGTCAGCGCTGAGGCGCTCGACGAGTCGGCCCGCACCGTGCTGCAGCTCACCGTGCGCCGCGTGGGCTTGGCCGTGGACAACGTGCGCCTGTACGAGCGCGAGCACCGGCTCGCCGAGACGCTGCAACGCTCGATGCTCCCCGAGCAGGCCGAGATCGTCGGGCTGGACGTGTGGACGTACTACGCGCCGAACGCCGAGCACGCGCAGGTGGGCGGCGACTGGTACGACGTGCTGCAGATCTCCCCGGATGTCGTCGGCGTGGTCATCGGCGACGTGGTGGGGCATGACGTCGAGGCCGCCGCCGCGATGGGCCAACTGCGGTCCGTCGTGCGCTCCTACGCCTACGAGGTGACGTCCCCGGGCCCGGTGCTCGAACGCGTCGACCAGCTCGTGGCCGGGATGCGCATCCCGCGCTCGGCAGCCCTGGTGCTCACCACCCTGACCCGGGCCGGCGAGGGCTGGCACATCGAGTACTCCCGAGCCGGCCACCTGCCGGCGCTGCTGGTGCGGCGCGGCGAGGTGATCTCGCTCGGGGAGGCCTCAGGCCCCCTGATCGGGTTCGGCGGGCGTCCGCGCAGCACCGCCAGCGCCGACCTGGAGCCCGGCGACGTGCTGATCTTCTACACCGACGGCCTCATCGAGCGCCGCGACCGCGCGCTGCGCGACGGGGTGGACGCGCTCGTCGAGATCGCGTCGGGCATCACCGCCATCGACTCGGCCGGCATCGGCGAGGAGCTCCTGTCCCGGTTGGCCGACAGCCCTGAGGACGACGTCGCAGTGGTGGTGGTGCGGGTCCCCGACCCCGAGGACGACGCCGCGTTCTCCGGCAGCCCGCGCAGCCGCAGGTGGCTGCTGCCCAGTGAGCCCGCGTCGATCGGGCGGGCGCGGCACGCGGTGCTGCGCACCTGCCAGGCGTGGTCCCTGCCCGATGGGCCCAGCGCCGAGCTGGTCGTCTCCGAGCTGGTCGCCAACGCGGTGCTGCACGGCTGGGGCCACATCGCGCTGCGGCTGTTCGACACCGGCGAGGGCCTGCGGATCGAGGTCGAGGACTCCAACCCGACGCCGCCGGTGGCCACCGACGGGCACCCTGGGCGCATCGGCGGCTACGGGATGCAGATCGTCGACCGCCTGGCGGACTGGGGTTGGCGCCCGGCCCGCGACGGGAAGCTCGTGTGGGCGAAGGTGCGGGGCGACCTGCGCCCGGTGGCCCAGGACAGGTCGCAGGGCTGACGGCGCACGGCTGAGGCTCGCGCCTGCCCGAGTGGGTCAGGCGCGCGTGGGGATCAGGCGGGGGCGACCCGGCCGCCGGCAGGCCGCCGGAAGCCCGAGGAGTGGCGGTCGTGGTCGCACTCGTCGTCGACCCGGAACAGGTCGAGCGCGCCGCACACCTCGATGACGAACAGGTCGCGGGCGTCAGCGCCGCGCAACACCGTGGCGCCGCCGCGCTTGCGGCCGGAGTCGGCCAGCGAGATGAGGAACGCGGCGCCCGTCGAGTCCATGAACGTCACGCCGCACATGTCGATGACCAGGAGCTGCCGGCGCAGGCCGACAATGCGGGCGGCGATCTCGGGGAACTGGTCACGCTCCGCGAGGTCCAAGTCGCCTTCGATGACAACTGTGGTCGTCGTCGGCGACGTCGAGATCTCGATCATTGTCGTCCTCGGGGGAGAGGCGGTGGGGGCACGCGCGCTTCGACTGTAGCCATGGACTCTGGCGCCCGCACCCCGTCGGGTGTGCGCCCTGGCTGCGGGTCGTGGCATCGCTGCCAGACTGGCCTCATGAACCGGAACCTGCTCGGCCCTGAGCCCACCCTCCTGCCTGCCGACGGCGCCGACGCCCAGGCGCGACTCCTGCTCTCCGGCGGCTCGGACGCGCGCGACGCCGCGCGCGCCGTTCCCGCGTCGTCCTTCGCCTGGGCGCTGCTCGCCGAGCAGGCGCTCTCCGAGGTGGGCGACCCGGTCGCGGCGTACGCCTACGCGCGGACCGGCTACCACCGCGGGCTCGACGCGCTGCGGCGCGCGGGGTGGCGCGGCGCGGGGGAGATCCCTGCGGACCACGTGCCGAACCAGGGCTTCCTGCGGGCGCTGCTCGCGCTGGCCGACGCCGCCGACGCGATCGGCGAGGAGGACGAGGCCGCGCGGTGCACGCAGTTCCTCACGGACTCGGGCACCTCAGTGGTCGAGGTCGCGGCGCTGCGCTGACCGTGGGCCGAGCCCGGCGCCGGATTCGGCGCCGGGCTCGCTGCAGGACTGATCGCACAGGTCAATGACCATCGCTTTACCTGTCCGGTATCCTCTCGGAGGTACTGGGTCACTGCCGCCCGTGCCCCGATCCCTCGGCCGCGAGCCCCGCTCGCACCGGACGTGCCGTGAATCGGACCGCCAGGCAGGGTGGAAAAGGTGATGCCATGCCGGCCGTCGTAGTTCTCGGAGCCCAGTGGGGCGACGAAGGCAAGGGCAAGGCGACCGATCAACTCGGCTCGCGCATCGACTACGTCGTGAAGTTCAACGGCGGCAACAACGCCGGCCACACCGTCGTCATCGACGGTGAGAAGTACGCGCTGCACCTGCTGCCCTCCGGGATCCTCTCCCCGGGCGTCGTCCCCGTGATCGGCAACGGGGTCGTCATCGACCTCGAGGTGCTGTTCCAGGAGATCGACGCCCTCGAGGCCCGCGGCGTCGACACCAGCCGCCTGCTGGTCAGCTCGGCCGCGCACGTCATCGCCCCGTACAACCGCACGCTCGACAAGGTCACTGAGCGGTTCCTCGGCAGCCGCAAGATCGGCACCACCGGTCGCGGCATCGGCCCCACCTACGCCGACAAGATCAACCGCGTGGGCATCCGCATCCAGGACCTCTTCGACGAGAAGATCCTGCGGCAGAAGGTCGAGGGCGCCCTCGACCAGAAGAACCACCTGCTGGTGAAGGTCTACAACCGCCGGGCCATCACCGTCGACGAGACGGTCGAGGAGCTGCTCGGCTACGCCGAGCGCGTCCGCCCGTACGTCGCCGACACCCCGCTGGTGCTGAACAAGGGCCTGGACGAGGGCAAGACCGTCGTGTTCGAGGCCGGCCAGGCCACGATGCTCGACATCGACCACGGCACCTACCCGTTCGTCACGTCGTCCTCCGCCACAGCGGGCGGCGCGTGCACCGGATCGGGCGTCGGACCCACCCGCATCGACCGCGTCGTCGGCGTCATCAAGGCGTACACGACGCGCGTCGGCGAGGGCCCGTTCCCCACCGAGCTGCTCGACGACATGGGCGAGCACCTGCGGCAGAAGGGCGGCGAGTTCGGCACCACCACGGGCCGCCCGCGCCGCACCGGCTGGTATGACGCCGTCGTCGCGCGGTACGCCGCCCGCGTCAACGGCCTCACCGACCTGGTGCTCACCAAGCTCGACACCCTGTCGGGCCTGGAGAAGATCCCGGTCGCAGTGGCCTACGACGTCGACGGTGTGCGCCACGACGAGATGCCGCTCGACCAGAGCGACTTCCACCACGCGAAGCCGGTCTACGAGGAGTTCGCCGGCTGGAGCGAGGACATCTCCGACTGCCGGACGTTCGAGGACCTGCCCGTCAACGCGCAGCGGTACGTGCTCGCCCTGGAGGAGATCTCCGGGACGCGCATCTCCGCGATCGGCGTGGGCCCGGGTCGCGAGGCGACCATCCTGCGGCACGACCTGCTGGGCTGACATGAGACGCCGACGAGCGCACGGCCTGGCTGTCGCGCTCGTCGGCGCCCTCATCGGCGCGGCCGCCCTCAGCGGCTGCACACCCTGGGGAGCGGCGGGCGAGCCGCCGCAGGGGCCGAACCTCAGCGAAGAGGACCTCGCGCAGGCCCGCGAACGGTGGAAGGCCGCCGACATGGCCGACTACTCCTACGTGCTCGAGGGCACGTGCGGCGAGCAGCAGCTCGTGGGCCGATGGGCCGTGCGTGTGGCCGGCGGCGCCGTGGCCGAGGTCGCATCCGAGATCCCCGACGGGTGGACGCCCACCGCCGAGCAGTACGAGGGCATCCCCACCGTCCCCGACCTCTTCGACCGGCTCGAGGCCTCCCTCGCGGGCGACGGGAACACCCACGCCACCTTCAGCCCGCACTGGGGCCACCCGATGGCGCTCGTCCTCGACCCGATGCCCGCCGCCGTCGACGACGAGACGTGCCTGACGGTCACCGCCGTCACACCGCTGGAACCGTGAACCCCGGGCGGCCGCTCAGGACGTGAAAGTCCAGCCCGTGACCTCGGACAGCCGGCCACGCCACGGGCCCAGCCACGTCTCCTGACCGCCCGGGCCCACCAGGCTCGCGTTCTCCAGATGGACGAACCCCGACGGGATGGCGCCGTGATCGGGCAGGCCCCGCTTGGCGTGCTCATCGGCCTGGATCGCGGCCCGCAGCCGGAACATGCCGAGCACCGCCTCGCCGAGCATCTCTTGTCCCGAGAAGCGGCTCATCTGCGTGGCCAGCCCCTCGAAGTGCCTGGCCACGCCCACCAGCCTGCCGCCGATGAGCCCTGCGGGAACCGTGAGGACGAGGCCCACCGTGACTCCCGTGGTGTCGGCCAGGTGCACCAGGAACCCGAGCTCGGGGTCGACGTCGGACCCCTCGACCAGGCCGAGGCTCTCGTGTGTCATCGCCGTCGGTTCCTGCTCATGGGCTCACGGTAACCGTGCAGATGGGACGCACCGGACGATTCGGCCTGGGGTGGCTGTGCATCGCCCGTTCGGGCGTGTCCGATGCCCGCGCGGGTTCACCCCTCCGACGTCGGCGGCCGTTCGCGAGCGTCTGGGCGCGGAGTTAGCGTCGAACGAAGGGGGCGAGGCCATGACTCCAGTTGTCGAGGGATTCGGACGCAACATCACCCGCCGCACCTACCCCGTCCGGGGCGTGCCGCTGATGCAGACCTTCTACCTGCGCTTCTCGCATGAGGACCGGCACATCGACGCCGTGGGCGTGGAAGTGGAGGTGCCGGACACGAACACCCTGACGATCGAGTACTTCGACGAGAGCCGCAACGACGAGTACTTCTACCGGGTCCAGCACCAGGACCTCATCAACAGGCGGATCATCCCGGGACAGATCGAGAGCGTGGCCAAGGCCAAGGAGACCCGCGAGCTGGACAAGCCGTCCGGTGATTACGTCTTCGTGCTCAGTGGCTTCGTCTTCTACTTCCGCGGCTCCGACCAGCACGTCGACCAGATCAAGCTGCTGGAGTCCGACGGGCGCCTGTCGGTGGCGTTCAACGACCAGGACGACAAGGAGACGTTCCTGTGGCGCGCGCAGTACGCCTGGGTGCCGCAGGACCTCATCCTGGGCGACCACCGGGCGACAGGCACCCGCGCGCGGGGCGGGGTGCGGAGGGCCATCCCGCCGGGCGTGCCCTTCATCCAGGGGTTCCACCTCAACTTCCGGCCGTACTTCACGCCCGGCTCGGACCACCACCTGCGGGAGATCGGCGTGCTCACCCGGTGGCCCACCGAGGACTTCATGGAGATCTACTACTCCGACCGCAACGGTGACGACGGCTTCGACTGGGAGGTCCGGCTCGCGTACCTGGCTGACCAGGGCTTCACGGCGCCGGAAGCCGCGGACCTCCAACTGCGGGAGTTCACCACTGCGGAGATCGAGATCGACTAGCCGGGACCGCGAGTCGGGGCGCGGCGGTGATGGGCTCGACCGCGCGGTGAGGGGCTGTCGTCACTTCGCCTGGTCGTAGCTGTGCACGACGGCGACTTGGAGGGCGAAGTCGACGGGGGAGTCGCCGAAGAGGAGGCGGCCGGCCTCGACGGCGGCGTCGCGGATGGCGGCGGCGACCTCGTCGGCCACCGGCTCGGGGGAGTGGACCATCACCTCGTCGTGCAGGAAGAACACGAGGTGCGGACGGCCGTCGATCGCGCGGAGCCTGCGCCGCAGGGCCGCCATCCAGCACAGCGCCCACTCCGCGGCGGTGCCCTGCACCACGAAGTTGCGGGTGAACCGCCCCCAGGTCCGGGCCTGCTGTCGGGCGGCGCGGACGTCGGCGGGCTCCGCGCCCTCGGCCGACGCGGCGCGCAGCTCGGCCATGCGGGCCGCGTCGGGCGCCGGCGAGGTGCGGCCCAGCCAGGTGGAGACCGGCTCGCCGCGCTCACCCGCGCGCGCCGCCGCCTCGACCAAGCCCACGGCCCGGGGATAGGCGCGCGTCAGGCGAGGCATGAGCATCGCGCTCGCGCCGGTGGTGGCGCCGTAGATCGCGCCGAGCATCGCGTACTTGGCCTGCTCGCGGGTCTCGACGATGCCGGCGTCGACCACGCCCTGATACAGGTCCGCGTGCCGCCCGGCCGCCGCCATCGCGTCGTCTCCCGACATCGCGGCGAGCACCCGCGGCTCGAGCTGCGCGGCGTCGGCGACCACCAGCCGCCAGCCCGGATCGGCCCGCACCGCCCCACGGATGCTCGCCGGGAGCTGCAGCGCGCCGCCACCGCTCGACGCCCACCGGCCCGTCACCACGCCAGCCGGCACGTAGTCGGGCCGGAACCGGCCGTCACGCACCCACTGCTCCATCCACGCCCAGCCGTTGGCGCTGAGCAGCCGGGCCAGCTTCTTGTACTCCAGCAGCGGCGCGGCCACCGGATGGTCGAGCGCCTGGATATCCCACTTGCGGGTCGACTCCACATCCAGCCCCGCCGCCCGCATCCCGCGCAGCAGGTCCTGCTGCGAGTCGAGGTTCAGCGCGGGCTGGCTCAAAGCAGTGCGCACCTCGGCGGCCAGGGCCTCCAGGCGGCTCGGACGACCGCCGCCGGCAGGGCGCGTGCCGAGTTCGCGGGTCAGCAGCTCATGGTGGACGGCGACGTCCCACGGCAGGCCGTCGTGGCGCATCTCGGCGGCGATCAGGGCGCCTGTCGACTCGGCGGCGAGCAGCAGGCGGAGGCGGCCCGGATCGTCCGCGCCGGCGACCGCCGCGAACTGGCGTTGGAGCTCGGCGAGCGGGTCGGAGTCGTCGGGGGCGTCCTCATCGGTGGCGGCGTGGGCGGCGGCGGGCGTGGAGGCGAGCCTCGGGTCGTCGAACAGGCTCACCTCGACCGCCTTCGGCTCGCCGGGCGGCGGCTCATCCCATCGGCCCGGCGCGGACTGCGCGAGCTCCGAGTCCTGCGTCAGCACGCTGCGCCGCAAGATCGCGTGGCATAACCGCAGGTCATGGCAGCGCTCGACCCGGACCCCGGCGGCCAGCAGCGGCGGATACCAGCGGGCGGTGTCGTCCCACACCCAGCGGGGACGCTCGGCCTCGCGGGCGGCGACAGCGGCGGGGAGGCCGGCCTTCGGCACGTCTGCGCGGGCGAGTGGCTGGCCGTCGTCGGTGACGTCCTGCAGCACGACCACGTCCGACAAGGCGGGGTGGTCGAGCACGACGGTCAGGGGCACGGTCCATTGTCGGGCCACGGTCTGACATGGCCGGTCAGGCCGCGGGTCTTCTACGGTGGAGGGGTGTCCAGCCGCGACGCCGACGAGCAACGACCGCGCGACCTCGCGGTGCTGCGCGCAGTGCGGGACCGGATCGACAGGGAGTACGCCCAGCCGCTCAACGTCGACGCGCTCGCCCGCGACACGCACAGGATTTCGGCGATCGAGATCGGGCGCGCGACGGCGTACCCCGGCGGTCCGTGATGCCCCAGCAAACCAGAAGCCCTGCAACACACGTGAATGACCCGCCAATAGCGGCGCCGGGGATGGGCCGTTTGTCGTCACTTCCTAGGCGGGCCATAAATGTTGGGCTTCTTGCCTGCAATCGCTGTGCTGTGAGTCGGGCGCTCCGACGGCCCGGAGAGTTAAGCGGTCGAACTTGATCCCGCAAGTCTGTGTGCCGTCAATTTGGCGGCCAAACGCTCTGCGATATGTGTCACTTGCGGTTCGAGCAACTGAGAACGGTCGACAGTCTCACCCCCGACGTCCCTGGAAATATCGAAGGCGCCATAGTCTTGTCCCGTAAACCAGATTGGGATTACGGCCTTCTCGCCAAATCGCTTCTTGAACTGCTCGGACTCGAACTTCGTCCAGATGCGCTTCGGATAATCGGGGCCAAGGATGGCGACGACAAAACTTGCCTCGCTCTTGTAGATTGGGGCGAGGTATTCCTCTACGTTCTCTGCAAGGATGCGCGCTTGTTCCTCCTTATCGTAGAAGACCCCGTGCTCAAGTTCGCTGAGTGCATTGAATAGCAACTCGGCGATGTCCCGATCTGACCCGGCGAATGATAAGGCGAAATCGTAGCGCGTCGAGAATGATACGTCGAAGTACCCAATCCTCTCGGCGAACCGATTCCAGGCAAGGTTCTTGATGAAGTAGAAGAACTTCGGGTCCTCGACGGCGAGGACGCGTGCGTCGGCATCGTAGTGCAGTAGATCACCCAGCAGATCTGCCTGCTCATCTAGTAGGTTCTCCAGATGGCCCTTCTCCACAACCTGACTAACGCTGCCGCGAAGGGTTGGGTGCTTGGACATCTCTCTGTCGAGGTCGATCGTCCATTCGTCACTGAGGGAGAGCCATCGGAGAATCTGGAGGTACGGCGCCCTCCCTTCGCGACGCAACTTCTTCCCTTTTGCAAATACCTCGGCCCGCTTGTAGAAGGTTCCGGCGAGTCGGTCGAGAACTCGCTCTCGCACCAGTTCGTACGAGGCATTTACAACCTGATGCTCAATAGAAGTCTCGGTGACGCCTGCGGTCAGGCATGCGTCATGGCAGAGCATCTGTGCGATGTTGAAACTGCCATCAGCCGCTTGGATGATGTCGCTTGCGACCGGAAACTCGACATTTAGGGCTAACGATCCCTTGTCGATGAGCTGCTTCACTCGGTCGTCTGGATTGACTTCAAACTTGATTACCTCGATGCGCCCACTCAGGTCTGGCGCGAACGAAAGTAGTGATTCACCAGCTCGATTGATTCCGATGACAACAATTTTTGTGTCTTCACGTTCTTCGTCCGCGAGCACCTTGAGATGGTCCGCAATTGCAAGCCGAGTGGTCTGGTCGAGTCGGTGAAAGTCGTCGATAACGACGACGCCTGCACTCTCGATGTTTGGGAGTTCTGCGATCAACTCCCGGTCGTCTCGCCGGCGCGCAGACAGGCGTAGTGTCGACTTGGTGAGCTGCGGCTCCAAGCGTGCAAGCGCTTTTGTGACAGCGCTAGTCTTGCCGATACCTGATGGGCCTTCGATGACAACGCCGCGGCCCTTGGTGCGCAGGGCGACGAGAAGTCGAGAAAACTCGACTGGCTCCACGAAAGTTACTTCGGGCACGCCCGAGAGTTTGAAAACGTCTTCCAGTTGATAGTTGTCCATGTCGCCCCTCTCAGCGTTGGGAAGACTACCGGTGCAATGAGAGTGACGGTGGCGTTCGTGGTTCGGGTCAGCGAAGTGCCTGGCACACTCGCGGCGTGATCAGGTATCCGCGCCCGGTGGTCGATGGTGATGTCGTCGGTGTGGTGAGCCCGTCTGCTGGGGTCGAGGCGCAGCATCAGGCCCGGCTGGCGGTGGCGCTCGACCGTGTGCGCGACCTCGGGTTCAGGGTGCGGGCGGGCTCGCTGCTGAGTGGATCGGGCGTGGCGAGCGGTTCGGCTCAGGCCCGGGCAGACGAGTTGATGGCGATGATGACCGATCCGCAGGTGCGTGCCGTTGTCCCGCCGTGGGGCGGTGAGATCGCGATCGACCTGCTGCACCGGTTGGACTGGGACGAGTTGGCTGCCGATCCGACGTGGCTTGTGGGGTACTCCGATATCTCGACGCTGCTGCTGCCGCTGATCTTGCGGACGGGGGTGGCGACGCTGCACGGGCAGAACCTGATGGATACGCCGTACCGGGTCCCGGCGCCGATGGCCGCCTGGCATGAGGTGGTGCGCGCGGCGTCGGGGAGCGCGATCACGCAGGGCGCCGCTGAGCGGTATCGCGCCAGCGGCTTCGACGACTTCGCCGCGATGCCGAACGTCGATGAGTACACGCTGGACACGCCGGGCGGCTGGACCCGGGTCGATGCCGACGGCGATGTGGACGTGACCGGGCGGCTCATCGGCGGATGCCTGGAGACGGTCTCGCACTTGGCCGGGACGCCCTTCGGGGACGTGGACCGCTTCGTCCGCGACCACGCGCCCGAGGGGCTGATCGTCTACCTGGAATCGGCCCAGTCGGATGCCGCTGACGTGACCCGGCGCCTGTTCGGGCTGCGGTACGCCGGCTGGTTCACGCACGCCCGCGCGGTGCTGATCGGGCGGACGCGGGGCGGTGACCTCGCGGGGTGGAGCCAGCACGACGCGGCACGTCACGTCCTCGGTGACCTGGGCATCCCCGTGCTGGTCGACGTGGACTGCGGTCACGTGCCACCGCACTTGTCCCTGGTGAACGGCGCGCTCGCGACCGTCACCCACACGTCCGAGGAGTCAATCCTGCGTCAGGAGCTCCGGTAGTCCGATGCGCGGTGGTCGGCGACGAGCTCGTATGAACTGTGCACCAGGTCTTCGATGAGCCGCTTGGTGACGCCGCGGCCTGAGCCGATGGAGATCCAGTGGTTCTTGTCGAGGTAGCGGCCGCGCGTGATCGACTCGTGGTCGCGGCGGAGTGCGTCCCCGTGGTGCGGGTCGGCCTTGACGGTGATGATCTGCTGGTCCGGGTCATCGTCGGTGACGATGAGGAACACCTTGCCCCGCGCCTTCCACACATCTAGGTGCGGTGTGAAGGGCCGGCCGTTGCTGACGCCTGTGAGCGACGCGGCTGTGTCTCGTGCGATCCGCTGGAGCTGCTCTCCGGAAAGCATCACAGGTCTTTCCTGCCGAAGGTGTCGGGGTCGACGGGACGCTTCGCGCGCGGCAGATTCGCGACGACGAGCAGGTATGACTCAGTGACGAGGTCCTCGACGAGGCCCTTGCTCAGGTCACCACCGGGATGAAGCGTGATCCAGTGCCGCTTGTTCATGTGGTACCCGGGCGTGATGTCCTCGTGCTGTTCCCGGAGCGCTCTGCTGTCCTCCGGATCGGCCTTGACGATCACGATGGGCTCCCCGGTGATCTCGGTCATCAGCATGAATACCTTGCCCCACACCTTGAACACTTCCCAGTCGGGGCCGAATGGGTGCTCCAACCCGGCGCCCGGCAGCTCCTCGACACGGTCCCTGGCGCACTGCTGCAGTCGGTCGCCTTGCATCGGTCCTCCTCGGGTCGCGGCCGGCACGAGGCCGTCCCGGGGCGCATCTCAGGGTAGGCGCCTGGTCTGACTGAGCCATGGGTCGCCGTGCGCCTCACTGTCAGCGAGGTGCGGGCTAGGGCTGCGTGATGCGGAGTCGCAGGCCGCACGCGGCAACTGCGAGGGCGCAAGCGCAGGCCACGAGCCATAGTCCTTGCATCGCTGAGATGAGGAGGGTTGCCAGGGCCAGCATCAGGAGGCGCTGTGTCATCCAGCGGCGGTGGGCTCCTGCGATGCCACGAGATCCGATCCAGCACAGGCCCACCGCCATGAGCAGGCACACCATGCTGCGCGCGGCGGAGAGTCGCCCTTCGTCGAAGAACTCACCGGGCAGGGTTGTGGAGTCGTCGAGGCCCGGCCCGGACGCGGCTCGCAGAGCGACGGCAACGACGAAGAGGGCGACTCCGCCGACGAGGAGCGCAACCGAGAGTTCACGCGTTCGCCCCGAGGGATCTCCGTGAGGCGCGGGGTCATCGAGGCACCGTACTGGGAGGGCACGGTGCGGCACACGAGCATGTGCTGCTCGCATTGCGCAGTCCGCCGCATGGCGCTCGACCAGTAAGTCACTCGACCTGGGAGTACCACTCGCCTACGGTCGCCGTATGAATGGCGCGGCCAAGGACGACCGCATCGAGGTGACCAGCACCCTTGCCGCTGACGTGCTTGATGAGCGGGTCTTCCATGTGCCGTCATCGCTACGCGAGGCGTTCGACCGGCTGTTGGACGCGCCCGTCATCCCGAACCGCGGGCTGGCTGAGCTGTTCGCCAAGCCGTCGGTGTGGAACACCCGGTGACCGGTTCTCGCGCGTGAACCCGTCGAGCCCGCTGACTGCCGTCAGTCGTCTTCCCAGAGGAAGGTGAGCCGGCTTCCGGGGCGGATCCACTCCATATCGGCGACGCGGAAGACGATGCGCCGGCCGGGGATGGCCTTGTGGAAGATGAACTGGCCGTCGCCGAGCTCGTCGACCCGGTGCTGGGTGGTCGCTCGGGAGAGGGCGCCCTCGGTGTCGAGCATCGTCCAGTCGGGCAGGCGGATGCCCTTCCACCAGGAGACATCGGGGCCGAGTTGGAGGACCACCTCGATGTGGTCGGCGTCGGTGGCGTCGCGCTCGACGGTGAGGCGGACGATGTCGTGGGTGGAGAGTCGTTTAACGGTGAGCAGGGTGGCCCAGGCGGCGGCCAGGCCGTCGGCCTCGAACGTGTACCTGTCATACGGCGGTGGGCGGAGGACGGCGCGGTCGATGGGGCGCAGCTGGCGTGGCGCGCCGGGCTTGCCCTGGGCGCTGGGGCCCCAGGGGCGGGGCGCGGCGTTCGGTGAGCCGGGGCGTGGCAGGCCGTTCCAGGGAGACATCGTCGACCGGATCTCGCGCCCGGCTTTAGCTCCCTGGAGGGCTAGCGCGGCGTCGTAGCGGGCGTCGTAGGCCTCCTGCGTCTCACCCGGGAAGGGCTCGGTGCCGGTGGCGACCTCCACCTTCCCGTCGAGGAGCTGTCCGTAGGCCCAGGCGGGCTCCAGCCTCCAGGGCGGTTCGGCGCGAGCCTCGAGGCCGGCGGGGCTGAGCTGCCAGCTGGCCCAGAGCCGGTCGACGTTCGAGTGCAGCAGGAAGACAAACGGATCCTCGAATGAGGAGTGCCCCGCGTCGCTCGTCCGATCGCCGCCGATCGTCCCGCCGATGAAACGGTGGATCAGCCCGTGGTCGATGTACAGCCTGCGCCAGAACCGTTCGAACGCCACGCCGGGCCGGGGAGCCGGCGCCCCGACGCGGTCGAACAGGAAGGGGCGGAGCAGGTCCTCGTCGGTGTGGACGCGCATTGCCTCGTCGACGCCGGGCAGGATTTCAGATGACCCCGGGGGCCACAGCTCGTCGCGCTCGGCCATCGTCACCTCCCGGGGCCCGTGCCCAGACACGGGCAGTGCCCGCGTGATCCTCGGCGGCGGGAGGTCCGCCGGAAACGGCACGCTCCGGAAGTGACCGTCCTTGGTGACGTAGCGGTTGGGTGGGTCGGGACTGTAGAAGCCCCCCTCCAGGAACGGCGAACCGATCGTGCCGTTCGCGCCCATGAAGCCCTCGTCGAAGAGGTTGACGAGACCGCCCTGGCCGTCCGGCGCTCGCTCCGGGTGAGTGGTCCAGTCCCAGTAGTGCAGGGCGAGAGTCGGGTCGATCTGCTGCAGTTGCGCCTCGAACTCGTTGACCAGCGCACGGTGCCACGCGAGGAACGTGGCCTCGTCGTGGACATGGGTGGCCTGGTGGACCTCGTCCTGCTTGAACCAGATGGACACCGGGTCAGGCGTGGGCATCGGGTCAACCGTGACTTTGGGTGTCGGGTAGTGGCGGTGGTTCAGCTCGAGGATCGCGTCGCGCAGCCGTCGCCGTTCCTCGGCGCCCACGGTGGCGACGTCTCGGCGGACCGGCTGCTGGGCCAACGGCGGCAGGTCCTCGCAGCGGGGCAGCGAGTCGAGGTTGTTGGCCGGGTCCGCGTCCGGGTCAGTGCGCAGGTAGGCCCCGTCCGGGTCGTGCACCACGCGGACTTTGGCGGCACGTGAGCCGGCGTCGACCAGGTAGGTGTGCCGTCGCGCGTCGAGGTCGTCGATCACCTGGCCGACGGGGACGACCGGGGCGCCGGGCTCGCGCAGGCACAGCGCGAGCGTGACGCCGTTGCGGTCGCGGACAGCTCCACGGATGTGTCGGACGCCCATACCGCAGCCTCACCCCGCGTGGGAGGCGCGGCAACCGTGGACCGAGGAGAGGGCGCCGCAGGTGAGGTCATGGTCCCAGGAGCGCGGCAGGCACGACGGCGATCCCGTCGTCGCGGCGGTAGGCAGCCGATCCGGTGGTAATGACGACGGCGTCGAGGAGGTCGTCGCCCACCTGGTCGCGGAGCCAGTGCAGATGTCGGGTGTCGTGGTCGTCGGCCACCGGCGCCAGTTTGACCTCGATGGCGAGCATCCGCCCGTCGGGCCGCGTGACGATCAGGTCGATCTCGTGGTCGCCGCGGTGGGTGCGCAGATGGCTCACGCGCGCGCCCGCGGCTTCGGCGTAGACGCGGACAGAGAGTGTGACGAGCCCTTCTTGGAGGGCTCCGAGCAGGGTTCCATCGCGTGGGATGGCAACTGCGCCTGGGCGGGGTTGATCAAGCAGCGCGCCTGCGCCGACGCCGAGCAACCGGGCAGCGAGGGCGGGGTCGGCCAGATGGTGCTTGGGGGTCTGGCCCAGTGAGGCGAGGTGGTTGCGGGTACCCACCCAGGCTGGCAACTCGTCGAGGAGCCACAGCCGCTCGAGGGTCTCGCGATAGGCGATGGTCGTGGTCTTTGCGGGCTTGTCAGGCTGCCCCGCGGTAGCCGCATCGAGGATCTGGTTGTAGGTCGCCGTCGTCGAGGTGGCTGCGGCGAATGCGGCTAGCCACGCGCGCAACACGCCTGGGCGGCGGACCACGTGGCCTGCGTCGGCGAAGTCGCGCTGCACCACGGCGTCGAGGTATCCGTCGAGCGCATCGGGCCTCGACCTTGCCGGCAGCGATCGCAGGCCCGGCAATCCGGAGGCCACGATCTCCTCGGCGTAGTCGGCCAGAGCGACCGGGCTGTCACCACCGATATCGGCCCGGCTGTCGGCCAGGAGGTCGGCGAGCGAGACCGTGGGCGTGACGAGTTGGCGTTCGGCGAGCGACATTGGGCGCATCCGCACACGCACCAGTCGTCCGGCGCCAGTGTGCGTCGGCGCCTCGGTGGGGGTTGCGGAGCCGGTGAGCAGGAATCTGCCAGGGCTGCTGTCGGTGTCGACTGCACGGCGCACCTGGTCCCAGACGGGCGGGTGGAGCTGCCACTCGTCCACGAGCACGGGTGCCGGCAGGCGTGTGAGGCGGTCGCGGTCGGCTCGGACGAGTGCGATCTCCTCGGGGTCATCGAGAGCCACGACGGTGGCAGCGCGCCGTGTCGCCGTGGCGGTCTTGCCGACGGCCTTCGGTCCGTCGATGACCACGGCGGGCAGATCTGCGAGAAGGCGGTCGAGCTGGGTGTCAACGACCCGGTGAACGTAGGCCATAGCCGAAGGCTACCGTTCCGCGATGCCATACGCTACCGTTTCGTCGAGTCAAACGCGACCGTTTCGTCGACTCAAACGCTACCGTTCTGCGCCTTGACGGCTTCCGGACGGCGTTCAGTCCAGCGGCCGGATGGCCGTGGCCTCCGCTGCGGCGGGGGTCTCGAAGGCCAGCCGGTACGTCTCCACGACAGCCTCCTGGGCGCCGCCCAGGTCATGTTCCATGGCGTCGCGCACGATGCGCGCGTGGGCGTCGTCCAGTTCCGGGGGCGCCGACGGGTACGGCCGCACGCGCACGTCGAGCTCGAAGGCCCGGCGGATCACGGGGCCGAAGCGGCAGACCGGCGCCGGGCACCACACGTCGAGGGTGCCCGTCCCGTCGTCCACGGTGATGCGGGCGCCGTCGCCTGATCCGACCAGGCTGACGACGCGGGCCTGGATGGTGCCGGATGCCTCGGCGCCGTCACCGGCCTCGAGCAGCAGCGTGCCGACGGTGGTGGTGGCGCCCTGCGGGTAGCGGTCCTGGGCGGTGACGCCGTCGGCGGCGAGCCAGTGGGCTGGCCATAGGCGCACGTCCTCGTCCAGCACCACCCGGTCGCCGAGGCCCGGCAACGGCAGCGCCCGCGCGAGCAGGGCCTCCTGGTACTCAGGCCATCGGCCCTCGGGGTCGAACTCGTAGTGCACGCGACCCAGGACCCGGTGCTCGCGCACCTCGCCGAGCTCGATCATGGCGGCCATCAGGTCCAGGTAGGCGGCGAGGTTCGCGGCGACCACGGTGAAGGCGCAACCGGCGAACGCCCAGTCCAGCAGCGCCCCACCGGCCTGGCCGGGGGAGTCGAGCTCGACGAACAGGAAGCTGTGGCTCTCGTAGCAGACCGGGAACAGCAGTTGGGGTGTCATCCCCGGGAAGTCGTCGCGATGCGACACCCATGTGCTGAGGGCGATCTCGGGCGCGGTCAGCGCGGGATGCGGGGCAACAGTGAGGGACGTGGGGTCGACGCGCCGCCACAGCATCTCGAGCTGCTGGGGGAGTCGCAGCGGGTGGAGAGTGGCGTTGACCTGCGCGATCAGGGCGTCCATGTCAGTGCTGGGTGGGCGGATCGGGGGGATCCCCGCGGATGCGTAGGCCGCTGTCAGCCGGTCGATCGCCGTGTCGATCATGCGCCTCTCCTTGGCACTCCCGGGGCCGGCAGGCACCCAGTGGGCGGGCCAGCGCGAACAGGATGTCGGGTGGGAGCGTGGTCAAGCGGGCGAATGCGGAGAGTTACCCCGGTTGGCCGCATCGTGGCGGTGACCCGCGGCCCGAATCGCGAACCGCTGGTACCTCGCGGAGCGGTCTACGCCAGGGTTCCCGCCGAGACAGTGGTGGAGTGGCAGGGGAAGCACGACGTGCTGCACAAGGCGCATTCGACGCTGGTCTTCGCGCTCGTCGTGCTGCTGCTCGCAGGCATGTCAGCCGCTTTCGCGGTCGCCGCGCGCCGGTCGCTTCGGCGCGGCGGCTAGCTCGACGTAGTCGTCGACCCGCAGGGTCCGCAGCGCCACCCGGACCCACCAGGGCATCAGGCGGGCGCCCGCCGCGCCATGCAACAGGACCGGGGCGACGAGTGCTGTCGTCCGCCCGCCCTGCACCAGGCGCGCCCGCCCGGCGGCGAGGACGTTCCGCAGCCAGTCGACGTCGGGGCCGTAGGTGAGGGCGATGACGACGCCGCGCGCCGTGCGGAACGCCATCACGGGTGTTGCGCGCTGGCTGCCCGAGCGGCGGCCGACGTGGTGGATGACGGCGAGCGGCGGCATGCGCACCGCCAGCGGGCCGAGCACGCGGTTCGTGACTCGGCGGTTGACAGGGGTGATCCAACGGGGGATCGGCACCCTCCGACGCTAGCGGGCGGCGCCGACGGCCGCTGTCACCGGGTGTTCGAGTGCCGGTCCAGGAACGCGTACACCTCCGCGTCGTCCACCCCGGGGAACGTCCCCTGGGGCAGCGGGGCGAGCACCTGGGCGTGCATGCGGGCGCTGGGCCACGACTGGTCGGCCCAGCGGGTGGCGAGCTCCGGGTCGGGGCGGCGGCAGCACGCGGCGTCGGGGCAGCGCGATGTCGTCCGCAGCGTGGTGTCACGGCCGCGGAACCACTTGGCGTGGGCGAATGGGACGCCGACGGTGATGGAGAACTCGCCGGAGTCGGCGGTGCCCGTCTGGGCGGTGCACCAGAACGTGCCGGCGGGGGTGTCGGTGTACTGGTGGTACTCGGTGGTGCGGTCGCGGCTGGTCAGCGCGGCGCGGGCGGCCCAGTGCCGGCAGACGTGCTGGCCCTCGATGGCGCCGGTGGGGTCGGTGGCGAAGCCGACGCCGTCGTTCTCGTAGCCGCGGGTCAGGGCCCCCGCGTCGTCGACGCGCAGGAAGTGCACGGGCAGGTCGAGGCCGCTGGTCGCGAGGTTGGTGAATCGGTGCGCGGCGGCCTCGTGGGTCACGCCGAACGCGTCGCGGAAGTCCTCGATGGCCAGGTCTTTGGCGCGCTTCGCGGCGCCCAGGTGCTCCAGGGCGGCGCTGCGGGGCATGAGGCAGGCGGCGGCGAAGTAGGTGATCTCGAGTCGCTGCCGCAGGAAGTCCGCGTAGGACTCGGGCCGCACGTGGCCGAGCACCCGGTGCGCGATGGCCTGCAGCGCGAGGGACCGCAGCCCGTGGCCGCCGGGGATCGACGCGGGCGGCAGGTAGATACGGCCCGACGCCAGATCGGTGACGGTGCGGGTCGAGTGCGGCAGGTCGCTGACGTGCAGGATCTTGAAGCCGAGCTGCTCGGCCATCCGCGCGACGGCCCTGTGCGTGAGGGCGCCCACGGTGTACCCGGCGGCGCGGGCCATCCGCTCGCCGACCTCGTCGATCTCCGGCATGCAGTTGTCGCGCTCGCGCATCCACAGACGCAGCTCGGTGTTGGCGCGCCGGGCCTCCTCGGGGGTGGCGATGGACTCGTTGACGCGGCGGGCAAGCTCGTCGTGCAGGCCGACCAGGGCCTCGAGGGCCTCGGTGGGCACGGAGCGGCCGGGCCGGACGGCGGGCAGCCCGAGGCCGGTGTACAGCGAGGTGCGCTGGGCTCGGTCGAGGGCGATCTCCAGGGCGGCGCGCCGGTTGGGCGGCTCGGCTGCGAGCAGGTCGGCCAGCTCGACATCGAGTGCCGCGGCGATCTCCTGGAGCAGCGACAGGCGGGGCTCGCGGTGGCCGTTCTCGATGAGGGAGAGCTGGCTGGCGGCTGATCCGGTGGCCTGCGCGAGCTGGTCCAGGGTGAGCGACCGTGCGGTGCGGAAGTGACGGATCCGCCGGCCCAACGTGAGCAGGTCCCCGGTGCGCGGCTTGCCGGGGGCCGGTGGGTCGGAGCGTCGCGAGACCGGGGGTCGAGGGCTCATCTGTTGACAGTAGCGAAAGAACGGCATTTCTTGACCGTCTGTAGCGGTTGAAGATGGTCCAGACCTGGCGAAGTGTGGGAAAGGACGAGGCCAACGCCCCGCCCATCGCCCGCCAAGGAGGCCGATCTCCATGACCCTCACCGATCCCGTCCTCGCCAGCGCGACCCGCGTGCGGCTCAGCGCCGCGACGCCCGGCGCCACGCCAGCCTCGACACTGCGGATCGACACCGGCGCGCCCACCCGGCACGGCGCCCTGCTCGCCTGGGTGGCGCGCATCGCGGCGCTCACCGAGCCCGACGCCGTGGTGTGGGTGGACGGCTCCGCCGAGCAGCAGCAGGAGCTCATCGACGGCATGGTCGAGGGCGGCACGCTCCTCCCGCTCAACCCCGAGTTGCGCCCGAACAGCTACCTGGCGCGCTCCGACCCGCACGATGTCGCGCGCGTCGAGGACCGCACGTTCATCTGCTCCGTGGACCGCGCCGACGCCGGCCCCACCAACAACTGGCGTGAGCCGCGCGCCATGCGGGCCGAGTTGTCCGGGCTGTTCACAGGCGCCATGCGCGGGCGCGTCATGTACGTCGTCCCGTTCTCCATGGGCCCCATCGGCGGCCCCATCTCGCAGATCGGCGTCGAGCTCACCGACTCGCCGTACGTGGTCGCGAGCATGGCGGTGATGACGCGGGTGGGATCGGCAGTGCTCGACGAGCTCGGCGAGGACGGGGACTTCGTGCCCGCCGTGCACTCCGTCGGCGCGCCGCTGGTCGACCGCGACGGTGAGCCGGTCGGCGACGTGCCATGGCCGTGCAACGCCACCAAGTACATCGTGCAATTCCCGGAGACCCGCGAGATCTGGTCCTACGGCTCCGGGTACGGCGGCAACGCGCTGCTCGGCAAGAAGTGCTTCGCGCTGCGGATCGCCTCCGTGATGGCCCGCGACGAGGGCTGGCTGGCCGAGCACATGCTGGTGCTGCGCGTCACCGACCCCGCCGACCGGGTGCTCCATGTGGCGGCGGCGTTCCCGTCGGCCTGCGGCAAGACGAACCTGGCGATGCTGCGCCCGACGATCCCCGGCTGGAAGGTCGAGACGATCGGCGACGACATCGCCTGGATGCGCCCCGGCGGCCCCGGCACCGATGGTCGCTTGCGCGCCATCAACCCCGAGGCCGGGTTCTTCGGCGTGGCGCCCGGCACCGGCCCGGCGACCAACCCCACGGCCATCGAGATGCTGCGCTCCGACGTCATCTTCACCAACGTGGCGCTCACCGACGACGGCGACGTGTGGTGGGAGGGCCTCACCGAGCAGCCGCCCGCGCACCTGATCGACTGGCGCGGCCAGGACTGGACGCCCGACGCCGGCACGCCCGCCGCGCACCCCAACTCGCGGTTCACCGTCGCGGCCGACAGGTGCCCCTCGATCGCGGACGACTGGGACTCGCCCGACGGCGTCGCCATCGACGCGATCCTGTTCGGCGGCCGGCGCGCCACCAACGTGCCGCTCGTGACGCAGGCCCGCGACTGGACGCACGGCGTGTTCATGGGCGCGACGATCTCCTCGGAGAAGACCGCCGCCGCCGAGGGGACAGTCGGCGAGCTGCGCCGCGACCCCTTCGCCATGCTGCCGTTCTGCGGCTACACGATGAGCGACCACTGGGGGCACTGGCTCGACCTGGGCGCCCGGCTCAGCGCCGAGGGTGTGGAGCTGCCCGCGATCTTCCAGGTCAACTGGTTCCGCAAGGGCGACGACGGCCGGTTCCTGTGGCCCGGCTTCGGGGAGAACTCCCGAGTGCTCGCCTGGACGCTGGGCCGCGTCACGGGGGACGCCCAGGCCGTCGAGTCGCCCGTCGGCCTCGTGCCGGCCCCTGGGGCGCTCGCGCTGGACGGCCTGGACCTGCCCGCGCAGGACGTCGCCGCGCTGTTCGACATCGACCCGGCGTCGTGGCTCGACGAGTGCGACCTGACCGAGGAGTTCTTCGCCCAGTTCGAGGACCGCCTGCCGCCGGCGATGACCGCCGAGCTCGACGCGCTGCGAGGGAGGCTCCGCGACGCCTGAGCGCCGACCACGCGCGGTCCCGCTACGGTCGAGCGCATGAGCCCCGCCGCACCGGACGCCGAGCCGGACGTCCCCGCCACCGCCCCCGACGGACGCGACCTGCTAGGCCCGGTGGTGGAGTTGCGCCCGCTGTCCGCCGAGGATGCGCCCGCCCTGTTCCGGGCGCTCGACGACGCGCGGGTATGGGCGTCCGGGTATAGCGGCGGCCCGGGCAACCGGCCGCCGAACGTCGGCGGCGCGGAGCGGTGGATCTCCCGCCTGCTGGCCGTCCCCGGCCTCAAGCCGTACGCGGTGCGCACCACCGCGGAGTCCGAGCTCGGGCCCGCGGGCACCCTGGTGGGCACCAGCGCGCTGGGCGACGTGGACCTGCCCAACCGGCGCCTGCACCTGGGCTGGACGGCGTACACCCCCGACGCGTGGGCCGGCCTGGTGAACCCGGCGTCGAAGCTGCTGCTGCTGCGGCACGCGTTCGAGGACTGCCACATGCACCGCGTGAAGCTGCAGACGGACGCGATCAACCTGCGCTCGCAGGCCGCCATCGCGCGGCTCGGGGCCGTCCGGGAGGGCGTGCTGCGCGAGCATGTGCGCCGTGCGGATGGCACCTGGCGCGACACCGTCGTGTTCTCGATCCTGGCGGAGGAGTGGCCCCGCGTGCGGGCCCGGCTGGAGTCGCGCATCGCGGACTGAGCGGGCTCGATCGCGCGGCGGACGCCCCCGCGTGTGGGCGCCCGCGCCGGTTAGGCTCCAGGACCGTGAAGATCCTCGTCGTCGGCACCGGTGCTCGTGAGCACGCCCTCGTCCGCTCCCTGGCGGCAGACCCGCAGGTCACAGCCCTGCACGCCGCTCCGGGCAACCCCGGCATCGGGGCGCTCGCGCAGCTCCACCCGGTGGACGCGCTCGACGGTGAGGCCGTCGCCGCGCTCGCCGCCGAGCTGGGTGTCGACCTGGTGGTCGTGGGCCCCGAGGCGCCCCTGGTCGCCGGGGTGGCGGATGCCGTCCGCGCGGCGGGGATCCCCGTCTTCGGCCCCAGCGCCGCGGGCGCCCGGCTCGAGGGCTCGAAGGCCTTCGCCAAGGAGGTCATGGCCGCCGCGGGCGTGCCCACCGCCGAGCCGCGCGTGGTCACCAGCGCCGACCAGGTCGCCGACGCGCTCGACGCCTTCGGCGCCCCGTACGTGGTCAAGGAGGACGGGCTGGCCGCCGGCAAGGGCGTCGTGGTGACGTCCGACCGTGACGAGGCCCTGGCCCACGCGCTCGCGTGCCTGGACAAGGCCGACGGCCGAGTTGTCATCGAGGACTACCTCGACGGCCCCGAGGTCTCCCTGTTCGTGCTCTCCGACGGCTCGACGGTGGTCCCGCTGGTGCCGGCGCAGGACTTCAAGCGCGCGCTCGACGGCGACCAGGGCCCCAACACCGGCGGCATGGGCGCGTACTCGCCGTTGCCGTGGGCGCCCGAGGGCTTGGTGGAGGAGGTCGTGGCGCAGGTCGCGCAGCCGACCATCGACGAGATGCGCCGACGCGGCACGCCGTTCGTGGGCGTGCTGTACGTGGGCCTCGCGCTGACGTCGCGCGGCACCCGCGTGGTGGAGTTCAACGCCCGGTTCGGCGATCCGGAGACGCAGGTCGTGCTCGCCCGGCTCGCGACACCGCTGGCCGGCGTGCTGATGGCCGCCGCCACCGGCGCCCTCGACACCCTGCCGCCGCTCGAGTGGCGCGACGACGCCGCCGTGACCGTCGTGGTCGCGTCGCACGGCTACCCGGGCTCTGTCCGCTCCGGCGACCCGATCACCGGCATCGAGGACGCGGAGGCGATCGACGGGGTGCACGTGCTGCATGCCGGGACCGCGCTGCGCCAGGCGCCCGCCGGGGACGACGACGCGGCACTGCGCGAGGCGCAGCTCGTCGCGGCGGGGGGCCGGGTGCTCACCGTCGTGGGCGTCGGCACGGATCTGACCGCCGCTCGGGCCGCCGCCTATGCGGGCGTGGAGCGCATCGACCTGCCGGGTTCGCACCACCGCACGGACATCGCGCAGGCGGCCGCCGCGGGGGAGTGAGCCCCGCGGACCGCTAGCGCGGGGCCGGTCAGAACAGCGTCAGCACGCCCAGCAGGGTGATCGCGAGGCCGAACGCGAGCGAGACGACGATGAGCACCGCGTGCACGGTGCGGAACCGCGTGGGCCGGCCCTGCTCGTCGCGTGAGCGGGGGTCCTTGTCGATGCGCTGCCAGAACCGGGGCCAGATGACGATGTTCCAGATCCCGGCGAGGACGAGCACGAGGGACCAGGCGAGGGGCAGTTCCATGGGCAGGAGTATCGCCTGCCCGGCGGACGCCCGGCCCACGGCGCCCATCGGGCGCGGCAGACTAGCGCCGTGACCCACGCGCCCGACGCCGCCTCTGCTCAGCCGTTCGACCTGCCCGGGTGGACGCACACCTACTCCGGGAAGGTGCGCGACCTGTTCACGCCCGACGACTCGGACGCCGGGCGCGCGCTCGTGGCCGAGCACGGCGACGTGGTGCTGGTCGTCGCGAGCGACCGGGTCAGCGCCTACGACCATGTGCTGAGCCCCGGCATCCCCGACAAGGGCGTGGTGCTCACCCAGCTCAGCCTGTGGTGGTTCGAACAGCTCGCCGACCTGGTGCCGAACCACGTCGTGTCGACGGACGTGCCCGCCGCCGTGGCCGGGCGCGCGATGATTTGCCGCCGGCTGGAGATGTTCCCGGTCGAGTGCGTGGCGCGCGGCTACCTCACCGGCTCGGGGCTCGCGGAGTACCGGGTGGACGGCCACGTCACCGGCATCGCCCTGCCGGAGGGCCTGGTCGACGGCTCGCGGCTGCCCGAGCCGATCTTCACCCCCGCCACCAAGGCCGAGTTGGGCGAGCACGACGAGAACGTGCCGTTCGAGGCGGTGGCGGAGCAGATCGGCGCCGAGGCGGCGTCGACACTGCGCGACCTGACGCTGGCCGTGTACGCGCGGGCCGAGCAGGTCGCGCGGGGGCGCGGGGTGATCCTGGCGGACACGAAGCTCGAGTTCGGCACGGACCCGGTGACGGGCGCCGTGACCCTGGGCGACGAGGTGCTGACCCCGGACTCGTCACGGTTCTGGGACGCCGAGGCCTGGCAGCCGGGTCAGTCGCAGCCCAGCTTCGACAAGCAGTTCGTGCGCGACTGGCTGACGTCGGACGCCTCGGGCTGGGACCGGGCCTCCGATGGCACGCCGCCGCCGCTGCCGTCTGACGTGGTGGAACGCACGCGGGCGCGCTACTTGGAGGCCTTCGAGCGGCTGACCGGCCGCTCGTTGGCCACATTCGTCGCGATGTGACCTAGCGCACGACCTAAGTCCTAGAGCAGACTGCGGCATGAGGTTAGCCTTACCTCATCGATGCCGGGGGCGTCTGCTCTGCCCAGCGAGGTGGCGAGCTTCGCCCCGGTCCCCTGGAACGGATGGAGCCCACCCGTGCACGCACGCACGCACCTGCGCAGGAACATGGCGGTTGTCGCCGGCGCCGCAGCCCTCGCCCTCGGCCTGACCGCATGCGCAAGCGACGACGCGACGGACCCGGCGGCTGACGCCGACGCCACCGCGAGCCAGAGCGTCACGATCACCTCCGCCTATGGCGACGCCGTCATCGAGGGCACCCCCGAGCGGGTCGTGGCCCTCGGCTGGGGCGGGGCCGATGTCGTGCTCTCGCTCGGCGTGGTGCCCGTGGGCATCGAGGCCGACGCCTGGGGCGGCGACGCGGAGGGCTACGAGCCCTGGTTCCGCGAGGCCGTCGAGGAGCAGGGCGCCGAGCTGCCCGAGACGATCGACATGTACCCCGAGCTGGACGTCGAGAAGATCGTCTCCCTCGACCCCGACGTCGTCATCGCCCCGCAGTCGGGCCTGACGCAGGACGCCTTCGACCAGCTCTCCGAGTTCGTGCCCGTCGTCGCCCACCCCGGCGACGCGTGGGGCACTTCCGTCGAGGACCAGGTGAAGATCACCGCCAAGGCCCTCGGCAAGGAGGACAAGGTCCAGGAGGTCCTCGACGGGATGGCCGAGGCCACCGCGACCGCCGCCGCCGAGAACCCCGAGTTCGAGGGCGTCTCGTTCGCGTACATCTACGGCGGCACGCAGGCGGGCTCGCTCGACGTGTACCTGCCCGGCGACACCCGTGTGGAGCTGCTGACGCAGCTCGGCCTCGAGCTGGCGCCCTCCGCTGCCGGCCTGACGTCGCCCACCGGCGCGTTCACCGCGAGCCTCGGCCTGGAGAACGCCGACCAGCTCAACGACGCGGACGTCGTGTTCACCTGGTTCAACGACGAGACCGAGCAGGCCACCACCGAGGCGCAGCCGCTGTGGCAGCAGATCGCGGCAGTGCAGCGCGGCTCCTACGTGACGATGCTCGACCGCCAGCTCGGCATGGCCACCTCGGTCGCCTCGCCGCTGAGCATCCCGTGGGCGCTGGACCGCTACGTGCCGCTCATCTCTGAGGCCGTCACCCAGCTGCCCTGACCGCTCCTTCTCGACTGAGGTCGCCCCGTATGACCGTCGTCGACAGCACGACAGCGCGAGCCCCGCACGTCACCGACGTGCGGGGCTCCCGCGCGCGCTCGTGGCGGCTCGGCGCCGGCCTCGTGGCGGCGGTGGCCCTGCTGGTGCTCGTCGCCGGGCTGAGCATCGCGGTGGGCTCCAAGTCCGTCCCGCTGGGCGACGTGTGGCAGGCGCTGCGCTTCCCCGACGACTCCTACGCCTCGGCGGTCGTGGACTCGCGCATCCCGCGCACCCTGCTCGGCCTGCTCGTCGGGGCCGCGCTCGCCGTGGCGGGCGCCGTCATCCAGGGCATCACCCGCAACCCGCTGGGCGATCCGGGGCTGCTCGGCGTGAACGCGGGCGCCGCGGCGTCAGTGGTCGTCGTCACCGCGATCGCGGGCACTGGCGCCGGTGGGACGGTGTGGGCGGCGATCCCGGGCGCCGTGCTGGCGGCCATCGCGGTGTACGCCATCGGCGCCAGCGGGCGCGGGCCCACGGCGGTGCGGCTCATCCTCGCGGGCGCGGCCATCACCGCGGTGCTGGTGGCCCTCGTCGAGGCGATCTCGCTGGCCAACCCCGAAGTCTTCGACTCCTACCGGCACTGGGTGGTCGGCTCCCTCGCGGGCCGGCCGCTCTCCGCGGTGGACGAGGTGCTGCCCGTCATCCTGGTGGCCCTCGTGATCGCGCTGCTGCTGTCCCGGGCCCTGAACGCGCTCGCGCTCGGCGACGAGGCCGCCACGTCGCTGGGCCTGCGGGCGGGCCGCACGCGGCTCGTCGGCGGCGCCGTCGCGACAGTCCTCACCGCCGCCTCGGTGGCGGCCGTCGGGCCGATCGCCTTCGTCGGGCTGGCCGTGCCGCACGTCGTCCGGGGCTTCACCGGCTCCGACCACCGCTGGCTGCTGCCGTACTGCGTGGTGCTGGGGCCCGTGCTGATACTGGGCGCCGACATCCTGGGCCGGGTGGCCGCCCGCCCCGGCGAGCTGATGGTGGGCGCCGTGACCGCGTTCCTCGGCGCCCCGTTCCTCATCGCGGCCGTGCGCCGACGGGGGGCCGCGCTGTGAGCGCCCCCACGCTGACCCGGCCGGACGGCGCCGAGGCGCGCGTCCCGGTGCTGTCCCTCGGGCCGCTCGGCGCGCTGCACTGGAAGGGCCGGGCTGTGCTCGTCTGTGTGGCGATGCTGGCGCTGGCGGTGGTCGCGGCGCTGCTCACGCTGACGATCGGCGAGCTCGGCATCCCTCTGCGGGAGCTGCCGGACGTGCTCACGGGGAATGGCACGCGGGCGCAGGAGTGGGTGCTGCGCACCAACCGGCTGCCCCGCCTGCTCGTGGGCGCCCTGGCCGGGGCGGCGTTCGGGGTGGCCGGCTCGATCTTCCAGAGCGTCACCCGCAACCCGCTCGGCAGCCCCGACGTGATCGGGCTCGGCGCCGGGGCGGCCGCGGGCGCCGCCGCCGCGTCGTTGGTGTGGCCGGGCTTCGTGCCCGCGAGCGTGGGGGCGCTGGCCGGCGCCGGCATCGCGATCGGCGCGGTGTACGTCGGCTCGGGGCGCGGCTTCGCGGCGCCGTACCGGATGGTCGTCACGGGCATCGCCATCGGCGCCATGGCCCTGGCGTTCGTGCAGCTCGCGTTGGCGCGGGCCACCCGCGAGGACGCGTTCGCGATGGCCGCGTGGCTCAATGGCTCGCTGGCCTCGCGCCGGTGGAGCGACGTCACGCTCATCGCCCTGGCGCTGCTCGTGCTGATCCCCGCCGCGCTGCTGCTGACCCGGCGACTGCAGCTCGTGGAGATGGGCGACGACGCCGCCATCGGCCTGGGCGTCGACCCCACCCGGACCCGCAACCTCGCCGTGGGCGTCGCCGTGCTGCTGACCTCGGCCGCCGTCACCGTCAGCGGTCCCGTCGCGTTCGTGGCGCTGACCGCGCCGCAGATCGCCCGCCGCCTGACCCGGTCCTCCGGGCCGGGCATGGTCGCCGCGGCCTGCACCGGCGCCACCGTGCTGGTGGTCGCCGACCTGCTGGCCCAGCGCCTGCCGTTCGGCGTGCAGTACCCCGTCGGGGTGGTGACCGCCGCGCTTGGCGGCGTCTACCTGGCGATCCTGTTGATCCGCGAGTGGAGAAGGGGTGCGGTGTGACCTCCGTGACCAGCTCGACCTCAGTCCCGACGCACACCACGGGCGGCGCCCACCCGGCCGCCGCGTTCGCCGAGCCGCCGCTGCGCGCCGAGGGGCTGACCCTCGCGTACGACAAGACCGTCGTGGTCGAGGATCTGTCGGTGTCGGTGCCGCGCGAGTCGTTCACCGTGATCATCGGCCCCAACGGCTGCGGCAAGTCCACCCTGCTGCGCGCCCTGGCCCGCACGCTCGTCCCGCGCTCCGGCCGGGTGCTGCTCGATGGCGCCCCCATCTCCGGGCTGCGCACCAAGCAGGTGGCCAAGCGCATCGCGTTGCTGCCGCAGAGCCCGCTCGCCCCCGAGGCCATCACCGTGGGCGACCTCGTGGCCCGCGGCCGCTACCCGCACCAGGGCCTGCTGCGGCAGTGGTCCGCCGCCGACGAGGTCGCCGTCCGGGATGCCCTGGAGGCCACCGAGGTCACCAACCTGCGTGAGCGGCTGGTCAGCGAGCTCTCCGGCGGGCAGCGCCAGCGGGTGTGGCTCGCGATGGCCCTGGCCCAGCAGACCGACCTGCTGCTGCTCGACGAGCCCACCACGTTCCTCGACATCGCCCACCAGCTCGAGGTGATGGACCTGTGCGCGCACCTGCACGAGCAGGGCCGCACCCTCGTGGCGGTGTTGCACGACATCAACCAGGCGGCCCGCTACGCCACGCACCTCATCGCGATGAAGGGCGGCGCCGTGGTCGCGCAGGGCGACCCGCAGGAGGTCATCACCGCCGAGCGCATGGCCGACGTCTTCGGGCTCGCGTGCCGCGTGGTGCCCGACCCGGAGACGGGCACGCCGATGGTGGTGCCGGCCCGGCGCGGCGGGCACATCCGCCACGCCTGACGCCGACGCGCTCCGCCTGGGCCGGCCAGTCCCGGTCGGCGCCAGCCCGGCTCAGCGCGTGTCGTTGTCGACCAGGCAGCGGGCCATCGCCAGGGTGGCGCCGAGCTGCACGCCGACCAGCCGGGCGATGTCGAGCGTCGCCAGGCCCTCGACCCGGTCGGCCTCCGCGGCCCACCCGTCCACGATGCGCGCCAGCCGCTGGCGCAGGCGCCGCACCCGCACCGTCGCCACCCCCGCGGTGACCTCGGCGTCGAGGGCGCGGAGCAGCACGCAGCCGTTGCGGAGCCGGAAGCTGTGCACCACGTCGGCGTTGCTGAACACCTCGGCGGCCGTCGCGGGCCTGTCCGCCTCCGGTCGCGCCGCCCGGTCGCGCTCGTGCTCGCCCATGGACGCGATGAGCGGGATGAACGCCTCGCTGGCCCGCAGGAACGGGCTGCGGATCGTGAGGTCGTCGGCGGCCTCGGCGAGGATGCCGCCGAGCGCCTCCCCGAGGTCGAGCAGGCCTGCGGCCTTGGCGGCGACGGCGTCGCGGTAGGACGTCGCGGTGGGGGTGGTGTCGCCGGCGGCGGGGTGGGACCAGTAGGGCAGCTCGGCGACGAGCGTGAGCGTGCCGTGCCGGGCCGCGTAGGCGGCCGAGGAGTCGCCCCCCACGAACGCCGCAGCGTCCAGGCCCAGGCTCTCCAGGTAGTCGTACTGGTCCGCCATCGCCATGGAGCGGTACACCCCGGGGGCATGGGGGCGCACCGACGGGGACTCGGCCTCGCCTGTGTCGAGCGGCAGCCCCAGCGCGGCCGGCACGGCGTGCAGGGCCTCGACGGCGCCGGGGATCGCCTCCGTGAGGTAGTAGTAGACGCCGCCCATCTCGGAGTTGTGCAGGGAGACCATGAGGTCCGGGCGCAGCTCGTCGATGACGCGCATCAGCGCCTGCGTCTCGGGGAGCACCGCGTCGAACCAGGCGTCCTTGTGGGCGAAGGGGAAGGTCCACTCGACCTGCTCGTCGGGCGCGGGGCGGTAGAACCTGCGGGCGTACTCGGTGCGGCTCGTGGGCTCCGCGAACCAGCCCTCGTTGAGCCGGGTCCCGTCGGGGTCGATGCAGGGCACCAGGTGCCAGGTCGCGTCGAGCCGCTCGCGGAGCGCGTCGTCCTCACACAGCAGCCGCGCCAGGTGCTCCAGGGTGCGGAAGCCCACCGGCTCATTGGGGTGCACGCCGGCGAACATCAGGTGCTGGCGGCGGCCGTGCCCGATGCTCACCATCGGGATGGGCTCGCCGAGCCGTGAGGTGCCGATGCGGCGCGACGACGCCAGGCCGGGATGGCGGGCCACCAGGGCGTCGAAGGACGCGAGGAGCGCGTCGACGGCGGGGAAGTCGCGGATCGGCGGCACCTGGCGGGCGAGCCGCACAGCGTCGGCCCAGGGCTGGGCGGATGCGTCGGTGGGGGTCATGAGGCGGAGCCGGTCATGGGTCGATCATCGGCCATGGCGTATGAGGCCAGGGCCCGCGACAGGCTCGCGGCCCGAGGGGCGGCAGCACATGACGCCACTTCCCCCTTGTTGTGACACCATAATGGTGTCACCATGGCGTCATGGACCTCACGCACTACGTCGACGACCTCCAGCACCGACTCGTCACAGCGGCCGACGCCGCAGGCGACGATGCCCGGCAGCTCGCCCAGCGGCTGACCGCGCCGCTCGACGCCGCCGTGCGCCTCGTCCTGCTCGACGCGCTCTCGGCAGCGGCCGGCGAGATCTCCGCCGAGCTGGCGCCCGGCTCGGTCGATGTGCGCTTGCGCGGCGGCGATCCCGAGTTCGTCGTCGCGGCGCCTCCGGTCGTCCCCGAGCCCGCCGGGTCGGCGGCGCCCGCGCTGCCCCCGGTCGCGCTGCCCCTGCCGGATGCCGACGCCGACGCGGGCGCCACCAGCCGCACCACCCTGCGCCTGCCCGACCACCTCAAGGCGCAGGTCGAGGTCGCCGCCGCCCGCGAGGGCCTGTCGGTCAACACCTGGCTCGTGCGGGCGGTCGCCGCCGCGCTCGAGCAGCCCGCAGGCCGCCCGTTGCCACCGGCCGGCCCGCAGCAGCGCGGCGGCGCGAACCGCCTCACCGGCTGGGTGCGCTGAGCGCCCGCCCGCCACGACACCGCGACGACACCACTCTGGAGCCAAGAATGCCGACCTTCCCCGCACCCCAACCCGTCCCGGTCATCGTGGACGTGCCCTTCGGCAACCTGCACGTCGTCGCCGGGGAGCGTGAGGACATCGTCGTCACGGTCCTGCCCGCCGACCCGGCCAAGTCCGGCTCCGTCCGCGCCGCCGAGGAGACCCGTGTCGAACGCGAGGGCGACGCCGTGACCATCACCTACCCGTCCGCGTGGAAGCAGTACGTCCGCCCGTTCGCGTCGGGCTCCGCCCTGGTCACCATTGAGCTCCCCGCCGGCTCGGACCTGAGCGGCAAGGCCGGCACGCTGTTCGCGGAGGGCAGGCTCGGCGACGTCAGCCTCACCCTCAACGGCGGCGAGGCCCGGATCGAGGAGGCCGCGCGCCTCGACCTCAAGGTCTCGGCCGGGGATGTCGTCGTCGGGCGCGTCACCGGCCCGGTGGTCATCAAGGCGAGCGCCGGCGCCGTGCGCATCACCGAGGTCGCCGGCGACGGCACGATCAAGGCCAGCAACGGCGCCACCGCCATCGGCGACGTCACGGGCTCCGTGGAGGTCGTGGGCGCCCACGCCGAGATCGCCGTGGGCCGCGTGCGCGGCGCCCTCACCGCCAAGTCCGCCCACGCAGGCATCCGCGTCGCCAACGTCGAGTCCGGCACTGTCACGCTCGCCACGGGCTACGGCGCCATCGAGATCGGCGTGCCGGAGGGCACCGCGGCCTGGCTGGACGTCACCTCGGAGCATGGCGCCGTCCGCAACCAGCTCACACCCACCGACGGCCCCACCGACGGCGAGGCCACCGCCGAGATCCATGCCAGCACCGCCTACGGCGACATCATCGTCCGCCGCCCCTGACGGACGCCCCAGAGCCGCACCCCAAGCGCCCGAGCACTGCGAGAAGGAGACCACCATGACCAGCGACCTCGCTATCGACGTGCGCGGCCTGCGCAAGTCCTTCGGTGACCAGACGGTGCTCGACGGCGTGGACCTCGCCGTCCGGGCCGGCTCCATCACCGCGCTGCTCGGCCCCAACGGCGCCGGCAAGACCACGATCGTGGGCTTGCTGTCCACACTGCTCAAGATCGACGCCGGCACGGCCCGGGTCGCCGGGCACGATGTCGTCGCGCAGCCCGAGGCGGTGCGCGCCGCCATCGGCGTCACCGGCCAGACATCGGCCGTCGACGACCTGCTCACCGGGGTGGAGAACCTGCGCCTCATGGCCTCGCTGCACCACCTGGGCCGCCGGCCAGGGCGTGAGCGCGTCGACGCGCTGCTCGCGCAGTTCGGCCTCACCGACGCCGCCCGCAAACCGGTGTCGACCTGGTCGGGCGGCATGCGGCGCAAGCTCGACCTGGCGATGACGCTCGTCGGCAACCCCGCCGTCGTCTTCCTCGACGAGCCCACCACGGGCCTGGACCCGCGCAGCCGCCGCACCCTGTGGGACGAGGTGCGCGCCCTCGCGGCGGCGGGCACGACGATCCTGCTCACCACGCAGTACCTCGAGGAGGCCGACCGGCTCGCCGACCGCGTCGCCGTGCTCGACGGCGGGCGCATCGTCGCCGAGGGCACGTCCGTCGAGCTCAAGTCCGCGCATGACGCGGGCTCGCTCGACGACGTGTTCCTGCGCCTCACCGAGCCCGCCGCCGAACTGCCCGCCGAGACCGCACCGAAGGAGCTGGCCTGATGACCACCGTCACGATCGCGCCCACCGGGGCCGCCTCGGGCGCCCGCCCACTGGCCGACACTGCCGCCATGCTGCGCCGCAACCTGCTACGCGCGGTGCGGTACCCGGGTCTGACGAGCTTCACCGTCGCCATCCCGGTCATCCTGCTGCTGTTGTTCGTCTTCGTGTTCGGCGGGGCCTTCGGCGCCGGGGTGGCGCCTGGTGTGACTCCCGGCGCGGATGGGCGGGCGGCCTACCTGGACTACATCACCCCGGCCATCCTGCTGTTCGCTGTGGTGGGCGCGGCGCAGAGCGTGGCGATCTCCGCCTCGATGGACGCCACCAGCGGCATCATGGCCCGGTTCAAGACGATGGCCATCTCGCCCGGCTCGGTGCTGGGCGGGCCGGTGCTGGGCACCGTGGTCCAGGCGCTCATCGCCGTCGTCGTGGTGCTCGGCCTGGCGATGGCGCTCGGCTACCGGCCGGACGCCGGGCCGGCGGGCTGGCTGGCGCTGGCCGGGCTCGTCGCGCTGGTGGCCTTCGCCTTCAGCTGGCTCTGCGTGGCGATGGGGCTCTCGGCCAAGTCGGTGGAGACGGCCTCGAACACCCCGATGATCCTCACGGCGCTGCCGTTCCTGGGCAGCGGATTCGTTCCGGTGGAGACCATGCCGGCGGGGGTGCGCTGGTTCGCCGAGTACCAGCCGCTCACCCCGATCATCGAGACGACGCGCGCGCTGCTCACCGGCGCCGCCCTGGATGGGGCGACGACGGCGCTGACGCTGGGGTGGTGCGTGGTCATCACCGGCCTGGGGTATGCCTGGGCCCGGTCGCTGTACCGCCGCGAGCGCCGCTGAGCCGTCTGACCCGGGCTACTGGCAATAGTGTGTGACACACACTAATGTCGTCGACATGGGTGAGCCAGGGGGTTTCGAGACGCACCGCCAAGAACTGCGTCGCGGCACCGTGGTGCTCGCGTGCCTGCGGATCCTGCGCACACCCGGATACGGCTACGGGCTGCTCGAAGACCTCTCCGCGCGCGGCTTCGAGATCGACGCGAGCACCCTGTACCCCCTGCTGCGCCGACTCGAGAAGCAGGGCTGCCTGACCAGCGAGTGGGACACCGGAGAGGCCCGGCCGCGCAAGTTCTACCGCACCTCCGCAGCGGGGGACCGCCTCGCCGACACCCTGACCGCCGAATGGCGCGCCCTGGCCCAGGCCATCGACGCGCTGGCTGGCTGACCCGGAGAGCCGAGATGACCCCCGAGCCGATCACCCACGACGCGTACACCGACCGCTACGTCGAGGCGGCGACGGCATCGCTGCCCGCCGACCAGCGCGCCGACCACGCCGACGAGTTGCGATCGTCCATCCGCGACCAGATCGACGCCCGCGTCGAGCAAGGCGACGAGCCAGCCGCCGCCGAGGTGGCGGTGCTCAACAGCCTCGGCGACCCAGCCGTCCTCGCCGCTGGCTACGCCGCCCAGCCGCTGCGCCTGCTCGGCCCGCGGTGGTACCCGACGTGGCGGCGAGTCCTGCGGGTCATCCTCTGGAGCACCCTGCCATTCGTGGCGCTGGGGGTGGCGATCAGCCTTGTCGTCGAGGGCAAGCCCTTCTGGCCGGCCGTCGGGCAGGTGGCCGGCATCACGCTCACCACGGCAGCCTGGATCTTCACCATCACCACGCTCGTCTTCGTCAGGCTGGACCGGGCCGACGCGCCCGTGGGGCCGTGGACGGTCGACTCCCTCCCGGCCCGCGACCCGCATGAGGGGATCCCGTCCGGCCGTGCCGAGCGGGCCGTGGGCATCGTCGCGGTGGCCCTGGCCGTGATCGGCCTCGTCGTCGCCACCATCCCGTGGGACGTCCCAGAGGCCGGGCGGATGTCAGTGCTGGACCCGGCGCTGCTGCCCTGGAGCGTGATCCTCGGCCTGGCGCTCGTCATCGCCGGGGCGCTCGTCACCGCACGGGCGCGGGCGCTCGGGCGGTGGACCACCGGCGCCGCCGCACTGAACGCGGTGATCGCGACGGTGTGGGCGGTGCTCGTCATCGGCCTGACGGCGGGCGGGCGGCTCTTCGACCCGGCCTTCGTCGACTTCCTCGGCCTCGACCTCGACGCGCAGCGGGTGAGCGCGGTGTGCTTGGTGGCGGGCGTGGTCGCGCTCGCCGGATGGGCGATCGTGGACGGGTTCCGCAGGGCCCGCCGCCGCTGAGTGCCCGGAGGCCACCTGGCCAGCAGCATCCTGCGTGTGCTTGGGGTCGAGCTCGAACTCAGCCCCGCCACCGACCTCGACGCCGTCAGGGCCGGGCGGTATGCCCTGGGTGACGACGTCGAGCTCACTCCCGGGGCTGGTGACTGGCTTGAGCGTTGGCAGCGCATCAGGATCGTCGGCCCTGAGCGGCGTGCGTTGCCCGGACGCCGTGCCGACGTCGCTTTCCGCGCCGCGCGTCTGGCCCGGCTGACCTCCCGGCCGGGCGCTGTCGACTACACGCCCCGCGTGTGGGCGGGGTCGTGGTCGCTGACATCACCCAGGTCGTCATCGATTCGCCCGAAGCGCAGAAGGTTGTGAATCACAGCGCTAGTTGGCGGTGTTCCGGCAGAGGTCCTTGACGGGGCCTCATGCGCTCGGCGCCTGATCGCCGAGGTTGTTCTGGTGCACGGGAGGGCTGGGGTCAGGCGTCGAGGTGCGCCAGGAGCGTGGGGATGAAGTGGCGATGGTGGTGGAAGACGCCGCCGTGGCCTGATTCCGGGTAGATGACGAGGGTGCTGTCGGGGATGCGGGCGTGCATGTCGCGGGACAGTGCGGTGGGGACCATGCGGTCGTGGTCGCCGTTGGCGATCAGCGTCGGCGCCGTGATCACGGCAAGGTCCTGCGGCTGCTGGCGGCCCCAGGCCTTGATGCTGGTGATCTGGCGACGGAATGCGGTCAGGGTGATGGGGTCGTTGCGGTCCATCACGCGTTCGCGGATCCTTGCGAGGTAGTCCTTCGCGGCGGCCTTACCTGCGGGCGTGCGGGGGAAGAAGAGGAGCTCTTTGACGTCGGTGCGGGCGAGCGCGGCGCGGACCATGTCGACGTAGATGTAGGCGGCGCCGGTGGGGTGGTCGATCCCGGCGCCGCCCGCTGGCCCGGTGCCGGTGAGGACGAGTCTCCGCACGAGTCCGGGATCGTCGAGGGCGACTTGTTGCGCGACGAACCCGCCGAGCGAGAAGCCGAGCAGGTCGATCCTGGTGAGGCCGAGCGCAGCGACGAACGCGCGCGCGGCGTCGGCCATGCCCTGGACGGTCAGGGGGACGGCGCCGGTCGATCCGCCCACTCCGGGTAGGTCCACGGCGATGACGCGGCGACCGGCGGCCAGGGCGTCGACGACGCGCGGGTCCCACTCGTCGAGGGTGGCGCTCAGGTGGGTGAGGAGTAGGACCGGTGTCCCTGCGTTGGCGCCGAGCTCGCGGTAGGCGAGGGTGTTGCCGGCGACGCCCAGGTGGAGGGTGGGGGCGGTGACCCAGGTCGTGGCGCGTGCTGCGCCGCCGACGGTCTCGCGGGTGCGATGGCTCGTCGGGATGGCGGGTGTGTCAGGCATGGTTGGCGCCCTCCGCGGGGGTCGTGGTGACGAGGATCTTGCCGCGAGTTCGACCAGCGAGGAGTTGGTCGAGTGCGGCCAGGGTGTCGTCAAACGGCAGGACGCGGTCGACGACCGGACGCAGGACGCCGTCATCGACGAGCCCGGCAGTCGCGGCCAGGGCTTCGCCGTCGGGCTGGATGAACAGGAATCGGTAGCGCACGCCGAGGCGCCGGGCCTGCCGCCGCAGGCGGAGGCTGAGGACGGCGAGTACGGCCTTGACGACCCGTCCCGCGCCGGCTTGATCGGCCAGGTGCGGGTCGGGCGTCCCGGCGATGCCGACGACGAGGCCGCCGCGACGCAGGACGCGGAGGGAGCGGGTGGTGATGTCGCCGCCCTGGGTGTCGACAACGATGTCGACGGGGGTGTCGGCGAGCCGGTCGACGAAGTCCTCGCTGCGGTAGTCGATGACAATCTCGGCGCCCAGAGCTCTGACGGCGGCGGCGCTATCGGCCGATGCAGTCGTGGCGACGGTGGCGCCCAGGTGCTTGGCGAGCTGGATCACGGCCGAGCCGACCCCACCGGCCCCGCCGTGCACGAGGACGGTCTGCCCCGGCTGGATCTGACCGAGGGTGACGAGCGCCTGCCATGCGGTCAGGGCGACGACGGGCAGGGCAGCGGCGTCGACGAGAGGGATGCTCGACGGGGCGGGCGCCAGGGCGGCGGCGTCGACGGCGACGACCTCGGCCCAGGTGCCCATTCCCACGACGCCCGTGTAGCCGTACACCCGGTCACCGGGGCCGAAGCCGGTCACGCCCTCGCCGACGGCGATGACCTCGCCGGAGAGTTCTCCACCCATGACCTTGGGCAGGTCGAGGGGGAAGACGGCCTTGAACTCGCCGGTGCGGGTGCGCTCGTCGGCGTGATTGACCCCGGACGCGGCCATCCGCACAAGGACCTCGTGCGGGGCGGGCGTCGGCTCGGGCATCTCGACCGCCCGGAGCGGCTTTCCGTACGTCTCCAGGATGAAGGCCTGCATCGTGCCTCCTCGGGCCGACCGATGCCAGCCAAGTAGTTGCATTGTGTTACTGCTCGATTCCAGCGTAGGGTGAGTGATCACGAAGTGCAACTACCCGGATGGAGGGCGATGATCTCCGAACCGCGATCGTCGTGCCCGATCAATCGCAGCCTGGAACTGCTCGGCGATCGGTGGAGCCTGCTGATCTTGCGTGACATCGCCTTGCACGACCGGCGGTCCTTCCGCGAACTGCTCACCGGCAGTCAGGAGGGCATCAGTGCGCCTGTCTTGTCACGCCGCCTGGCCGACCTCGTCGATCAGGGCCTCCTGACGAAGGCCGAGACCACCCGTGGCAAGCAGGGCAGATACTCGCTCACTGAACGCGGACTGGCGACGATGCCGCTGCTCGTCGAGCTCGCACACCTGGGAGGGCGACTCGACCCTTCCACCCGCGCCCATGCGCCCGACATCGGCGATGCCCCCAGCGCGATCGAAGCGGCCGTCTCCGCCCTGCGCGCGGCGCACATCGGCGCCTGACGCGCGGCAGCGTCTGTGCCGGCCATACAGAGCAACGGATCGATCACAGCTGATCGAACGCATCCAGAAGGCATCTGAGGTGGCCCGCATCATGGATCGGGAGTCGACACAGCTTGGGCCCACGCGTGTGCCGCAGCTGGTTGTCCCCGAGGTGAAGAAGAGGCGCAAGAAACAGAGTCAGCCGGACGGCGCGGCCTAGCCGACGCGGGCCAGCCGCCGCTCGCGCCGGGCAGCCTGCTCGGCCGGGTCGGGCACCGGCGCCGCGTCGAGCAGGGTGCGCGTGTAGTCGTGGGCCGGGTCGAGCAGCACCTGGCTGCGCCCGCCGAGCTCGACGATGCGGCCGCGGTGCATCACGGCGACGCGGTCGGCGAGCTCGTCGACGACTGCCAGGTCGTGGCTGACGAACAGGCACGCGAAGCGCAGCCGCTGCTGGATCTCCCGGAACAGCTCCAGCACGGTGGCCTGCACCGACACGTCCAGGGCCGAGGTGGGCTCGTCGGCGATGAGCAGCTCGGGGTCCAGGGCGATGGCGCGGGCGATGGCGACGCGCTGGCGTTGGCCGCCGGAGAGCTCGTGGGCGTAGCGGGTGGCCCAGGCGGCGGGCAGCTCCACGCTGTCCAGCAGGGACGCGACGCGCTGGGTGAGCGCCTCGCCGCGCAGCCCGGCGTGCACGCGCAGCGGCTCGCCGATGGACTCGCCGATCGTGTACCGGGGGTTCATCGACGAGGCGGGGTTCTGGAACACGACGCCGATGCGGCGGCGGGCCTTGCGCTCGGCGGCGCGGCTGCCGGCGCCGAGCCGCACGCCCACCACGTCGACAGTGCCGGAGGTCAGCGGCGCCAGGCCCAGCGCGCAGCGCCCCAGCGTCGACTTGCCCGATCCGGACTCGCCCACCAGGCCCAACATCTCGCCGGGCTGGATGTGCAGGGTGACGCCGTCCACGGCCCGCACGGGGCGGCCGCGCTGGCTGCGGTACTCGACGACCAGGTCCTCGACGGACAGCACGGGGCGCTCGCGGGCGTCCGCGGCGGACTCGCGCTCCGGGGCGCCGATGCGCGGCACCGCGGCGAGCAGCGTCTGGGTGTACGCGGCCTGCGGCGCCGAGAAGAGCGCTTGCACGGGGGCGGACTCCACGGCCTCGCCGTCGCGCATCACCACGACCCGATCCGCGAGGTCCGCGACGACTCCCATGTCGTGGGTGATGAGCACGATCGCGGCGGAGGTGCGGGCCCGCAGGCGGCGCAGCACGTCGAGCACCTCCTGCTGGACTGTCACGTCCAGCGCGGTGGTGGGCTCGTCGGCGACCAGCACCTCCGGGTCGCAGGCCAGGGCCATCGCGATCATCACGCGCTGGCACTGCCCGCCGGAGAGCTGGTGCGGGTAGAACTTCAGGCGCTCCGCCGGATCGGGCAGCTCGACCATGCGCAGCAGCTCGATGGCGCGCTCGCGGCGTTCGGCGCGCGTCAGGTGCGGCAGGTGGCGGCGCAGCATCTCGCGCAGCTGGAAGCCGATGGTGAAGACGGGGTCCAGGGCGCCGACGGGGTCCTGGAAGATCATCGCGATGCGCCGCCCGCGCACGCCGGACAGGGCGCCCGGGGCCATCGCCAGCAGATCCTCGCCGCCGAGCAGCGCACTGCCGGTGACCGTCGTGTTGCGGGGCAGCAGGCCCAGCAGCGCCATCGAGCTGACGGACTTGCCGGAGCCGGACTCGCCGACGATGGCCAGCACCTCGCCCGGCATCAGGTCGTAGCTCAGGCCCCGCACGGCGTGCACGTCGGGGGAGCGGCCGCCGTCCACCCGGAACGTGACGTCGAGGTCCCGCACGGACAGCACGGGCGCGGCGGGGGTCGTCTCGGTCACGGCTCTCCTCGGGTGGGCGCGGGCGCGGCGTCGGCGCTGTCCTCGTCGTCGGGGAGCGCGTCGCGGTACGCCTCCCAGTCGGCGAGCATCTTGCGGTGGTAGCCCGCCAGCCACGTCATGTAGTTGCGGGCGTTGGTGAGCCGGCGGCGGGGCGGGTGGTCGTCGTCGGAGTCGAGCGTCGCGAAGCCGGTGGTGATCGCGTCGGAGAGCCGCACCAGGTAGGCGCGCTCCCCGGCGAGGAAGCCGCCCCAGATGTCGTCCTCGACGCGGAAGTAGTGGCTGCGGTCGCCGGGGATCATGTGCCGCTTGAGGAAGCCCGCGTCGCAGAGCCGCCGGGTGGACGTGGACACTGCGCCGGCGCTCGCGCGCAGCAGCGAGCCGATCTGCGCGCTCGACAGGTACGGCACGTCGATGATCATCAGCAGCCCGATGACCCTGCCCTCCATGCGGGTGCTGTGCATCCCCTCCCAGGCGAGCCCGAACTCCTCGACGAAGCGTTGTGACGCCTCGTCGAGGGTGGGCTGCTGGGAGGTCGCGGAGGGTGTCGTCTCTGTCACACGCTCACCTTAGAAGTGGCGACATGCAGCATGGAGGGCCGTCGCCGCAGGAACTCCTCGACCGGCCAGCTCGTCATCCCGCCGAAGCGCACCGACGCGATGGAGCCGTCGGCCGCGCGCTCCAGGCGCACCAACTCGCCGGAGCCGCCGAAGCCGGTCTGGGGATGGATGCGCAGCGTGTCGGGGCCGACGACCTCGAGCTCCTCGAAGGCGCCCAGCGGATCGGCCAGAGAGGGACGCAGCGCGACGACGCGCCCACCGAGCACCGTGAGGTCGAGCAGTCCCCACAGGTTCGCGAAGCGGCCGGTGTACGACTCCAGCGGGGGCAGGCCGTCGGGGTGGGCGGCCGGGGTGTGGCCGGGGCGCGGGGCGAGGGCCGCGTCGATGAGCTTGACCAGGGCGGTGGCGATCTGGTCGGCCGGGCCGTCCACCGCGTTGGTCAGGACGCTCACCACGAGCTTGTCCTTCGGGTCGATGTAGGTGCGCGTGATGTGGCCCGGGTAGCCGCCCGAGTGCCCGATCATCGGCCGGTCGCCGACCTTGCGGACCTCCATGCCGACCCCGTACCGGCCGACCTCCTCGCCGTACGCGGACACCACCGACTCGAGCCGCTGCATGAGCCGCTTGGAGTCGTCGCTGAGCAGGCGGGTGTCGCCGAACCAGTGCGCGGCGCCGTACTCGGTGAGCTCGGACGCGGTGGAGTAGAAGCCCGTGGCGGCGGCCATCACGCGGGTGTCCACATGCTCGATGACGTCGCGCTCGTTCGTGCCGAACAGCAGCGCGGTGTGCCCGGCGGCGTACTCGTCGGCCCGCGCCGGGTCGTACTCGGCGCCCGTGCGGGTCAGGCCCAGCGGCTCGACGATGTGCGTGCGCGTGTACTCGTCGAAGGTCTGCCCGCTGACCGCCTCGATCGCGAGGCCCAGCAGCGAGTACCCGACGTTCGAGTAGTGGAAGTGCTCGTTGCGGGCGTAGATCCGGCCGTCGGCCACGATGTCCGCGATGAGGGTCGCGCGGTCCGGGAACGGGTACTCGAGCTGCCAGAAGTCGGCGTGCACGCCGTCCCGGATCACGCCCGACTGGTGGCCCAGCAGCTCGCGGATGGTCGCGGCGGCGATGGGGGAGCCGCCCTCGACGAGCTCGGGGACGTACTGGCCGATGGGGTCGTCGAGCCGGATCTTGCCCGCCTCCACGAGCTGCATCACCGAGGTGCCCGCGAACGTCTTGGAGTGCGACGCGATGCGGAACAGGTGGTCGGTGCGCAGCGGGGTCCCCGTGACGGCGTCCGCGACGCCGACGGCGAGGTCGAGCACGAGCTCGTCGCCCGAGCGGATCGCGACCTGCACGCCGGGCACCCGCTGGTGCAGGGCCTGCGCCTCGACGAACTGGGCGAGGTACCCGGCGGCGGCGCGGATCGTCTCGGTCTGGGTCATGGGAAGCACGCTCCGGGGGTTCGGGGTGGGGGCCGGCCGGCTGTGGTCAGCGGCCCTTGGGGTCGAGGGTGTCGCGCAGGATGTCGCCGAGGGTGATCATCGCCAGCACCGTCACGGTGAGGAACAGGCTAGGGAAGATCAGCATGTGCGGGGCCGTTTGGAAGTAGGCCTGTGCGCTGGACAGTTGCAGCCCCCACGAGATCGACGGGGCTCGCAGCCCCAGGCCGAGGAACGTCAGGGTCGACTCCGAGACGATCACCGCCCCGACGCTGATGGTGGCGACGGCCAGCACCGGGCCGATCGAGTTGGGCAGCACGTACCGGGTGATGATGCGGGCGTCCGACAGGCCCATCGCGCGGGCGGCGTCCACATAGTCGGCGCCCCGCACCGAGCGCACCGAGCTGCGCACCAGGCGGGCCATCGTCGGCCAGGAGAACAGCGCGAGGACCAGCGCGACGGTGACGGTGGAGCGCGAGCCGACACTCGTCAGCACGACGACGGCGCCCAGCAGGAACGGGAACCCGAGGAACACGTCGGTCAGCCGCGAGATGAGCCGGTCCGCCCAGCCGCCGCGGTACCCGGCGAGGGTGCCGAGCACCAGGGAGACGGCCAGCGCGACCCCGGTGCACAGCAGCCCCACGCTCAGGGAGTTCCGCGTGCCGAAGATGACGTTCGCGTACACGTCACAGCCCTGCAGGTCGGTGCCGAACACGTGCTCGCCGCCCGGGCGCAGGGCGCTGTCGGTCAGCTGGCACGCGCGCGGGTCGGGTTGGCCGAACCAGCCGGCGAAGAACGACGGGAACAGCGCGATGAGGCCCAGCACGCCCAGCACCGACGAGCAAATCCAGAACAGCGGCCGACGGCGCAGCGTGCGCCACACCGAGCGGTGCGCGCCGTGCTCGACGGGCTCGGCGGGCTCAGCAGTGGGGGCCGCCGTCTCGGTGGCGGCGACGAGCTCACTCATGGCGGATCCTCGGGTCGAGCACCGTGTGCAGCAGGTCGACGATCATGTTCGTCACCAGGAACACGATGATGAGCGCGGTGGACACCCCCACGACAGTGGGGCCCTCATGCGCGCGGATGGCCTGGAAGAGCATCTGCCCGACGCCGGGCAGGTTGAACACGCCCTCGATGACGACGGTGCCGCCCAGCAGGTAGCCGAGGTCGATCGCCAGGTAGGTGAGCACCGGGATCGCGGAGTTGCGCATGACGTGCACCCCGACCACCTGGCGGCGCGGCAGGCCCTTGGCCCACAGCGTGCGCACGTAGTCGGAGTGCAGCGCGTCGACCACGGAGCCGCGCATCAGCCGGGCCACAGACGCCAGCCCGAAGATCGCCACGCAGAACGCGGGCAGCAGGTACGCGGTGGGCCAGCCGGTGGACGTGCCCGCCACCGGGAACCAGCCGAGCTTGACGCCGAACACGAGCTGCGCGGACACGGCCACTACGAACACCGGGATCGACGAGGCGAGGATGGTGCCCGCGAGCACCAGGTTGTCGCCGATGCGGCCGCGGCGCAGGCCGGCGAAGAGGCCGAGCGCGATGCCCAGCACCACCTCGATGCCCCAGGCCGTGAGCGCCAGCGTGGCCGTCACGGGCCATCGGGCCGCCATCTTCTCCCCGACGGACTGGCCGGTGAAGTTGGTGCCCAGGTCGCCCTGCAGCAGGCCGCCCATGTAGTGCAGGTACTGCTGCCACACCGGCAGGTCCAGGTGGTACCTCTCCCGCAGCGCCGCCACGACGTTCGCCGGCAGGGGGCGATCGCCGCCCAGGGCCGCGATCGGGTCACCGGGGAGGGTGAACACCATCGCGTAGATGATGAACGTGACCCCCACGAACACCAGCGCCAGCTCGGCGAACCGGCGCGTGAGGTGCCGCGCGGCAGTCATCCGGCGTCCTCCTCGCGGGCCGCCAGGCAGCGGGCCAAGGCCAGCGCGGCGCCGAGCTGCACGCCGACCAGCCGGTTCACGTCCAGCACCTCGAGGCCTTCGACGGCGTCCGCCTCGGCGGTCCAGGCGTCGTACACCTCCGCCATCCGCTCGCGCAGCCGCCGCACGCGCGCTGTCGCGGTGCCGGCTGCCACCTCGGCGTCGAGCGCGCGCAGCAGCATGCCGCCGTAGCGCAGCCGGAAGCAGCGCACCAGGTCGTCGTTGCTGAACACCTCGGCGACGGTGGCGGGCCTGTCGCACTCGGGCCGCTCGGCGCGCATCCGCTCATGGCCGCCGATCACGGACATCATCGGCACGAACGCCTCGCTGGCCCGCAGGAACGGGCTGCGGATGGTGAGGTCTGGGGCGGCCTCGTCGAGGATGCCCCCGAGCACGGCGCCCATCTCTTCCAGCCCGGCGGCCTTGGCCAGCACCACGTCCCGGTAGGCCGTGTCAGTGGCGGTGTCGTCGTCGGCAGCGGGGTGCGACCAGTAGGGCAGCTCCGCCACCAGCGAGACGGTGCCGTGCCTCGACGCGTACGCGCTGGACGACTCCCCGCCCACCGACCCCGTGGGGTCGACGCCGAGCTCCTCGAGGTAGTCGTACTCCCCGGCGGTGGACAGCATGCCGAACACGGCGGGCGCGATGGCCTGCAGCGCGGGGGACTCCGGCTCACCGGTGTCCAGCGGCAGGCCCAGCCCGGCCGGGATGGCGTGCAGGGCCTCGACGGCGCCGGGCACGTCCTCGCTGAGGTAGTAGTAGACGCCGCCCAGCTCCGCGTTGTGCAGCGACACCATCATCTGCGGCTTGACCTCGTCGATCACCCGCATGAGCGCCTGCGTCTCGGGGAGCACCTGGTCGAACCAGGCGTCCTTGTGCGCGAAGGGGAAGGTCCACTCGACCTGCTCATTGGGCGCCGGGCGGTAGAACTGGCGCGCGTACACGGTGCGCCGCGTCGGGTCGCCGTACCAGCCCTCGTTGAGCCGGGTGCCGTCGGGGTCGATGCACGGGATCAGGTGCCAGGTGGCGTCGAAGGACTCGCGCAGCGCGTCGTCGTCGCACAGCAGCGCCGCCAGGTGCTGGAGCATCCGGAAGCCGATGGGCTCGTTCGGGTGCACGCCGGCGAACAGCAGGTGCTGTCGGCGCCCGTGGCCGATGCTGACCATCGGGATCGGCTCGCCGAGCCGCGAGGTGCCGATGCGCCGTGACGAGGCGATGCCCGGATGCGCCGCGACGAGGTCGTCGAAGGACGCCAGGAGCGCGTCGACGGTGGGGAAGTCGTGCATGGGGGGGACCTGGTGGGTCCGCCCGAGGATGTCCTCGAGCGAACCCACCGCGGTGGTGCTGGTGCTCATGGTGCTCAGGCGCCCTCTGCCAGGATCGTCTGCGAGTAGTTCGGGTTGCCCGCGGCGGAGGTGTTGAGCTTCGCGACGCGCTCCGAGGTGACGAACGAGTAGGCCTCGAAGAAGAGCGGCGGAGCGGGGAACTCCTCCATGATCCGCTCCTGGACCACGGCGTAGGCCGACGCGGCCTCGGCGCCGTCGACCTGCGCGTCGGCGGCGGCGATCAGGTCGGCGACCTCGGGGTCGTACCAGGGGATGCAGTTGGTGCAGCCGCCACCCTCGACGAAGAAGACGCGCAGGGTGTTCTGCTGGCTCGGGTACAGGGCGCCCCAGCGGGAGAAGTACGGGCCGGTGGCCAGGCCGTTGAGGCGCGTCTCGTAGAACTCGGCCCAGTCGGTGCTGGGCGTGGCCACGGCGTCGACGCCCAGGTTCTGCCGGAGCTGGTTAGCGATGGCCGTGTACAGCTCGTCGAGGCCGACGCCGCCCGGGTAGTAGACGTTCATCGAGCCGGTGAAGCCGCCGGCCTCGGTGAGCAGGGCCTTGGCCTTCTCCGGCTGGTACTCGCACAACTCGCCGCAGATGCCCACCGGGGTGCCGGGCTCGATCGCGGGGGTGAAGGCTGTGGCGGGGGTGAAGAGCCCGCCGTAGACGACCTTGTTGATCGTCTCGCGGTCCAGCGCCATGGAGATCGCCTTGCGGACGCGGATGTCCTGGTAGCGGGGGTCCTGGAGGGGCAGGCCCAGGAAGGAGATGCCGGGCGCCTCGAACGAGTAGACGTGATCGGCGCCGAAGTCGGTTGCGGACTGCGCCATCTTGTTCGGCGGGAGGCCCGCGACGTCGATGTTCCCGGCGAGCACGTCGGTGTACGCCGTGGCGGTGTCGGCGTAGGGCACGAAGGTGATCTGGGAGACGGTGGGGGCATCGCCCTGGTAGTCGGCGTAGGCCTCCAGGATCAGCGGCTCGTTCTCCACGAAGTCGTTCGTGAGGGCGAACTTGCCGTTGCCGACGGGGTGCCGGTTGTACGCCTCGAAGTCGTCGAGGGCGCTCGCGGGCATCGGGTACATGGCCGTCTGGCCCTGCGACACCTGCATCGGGAACTGGCTGTCGGGGCCCAGCAGGGTGACGGTGAAGGTGGTCTCGTCGACGACCTTGAGGCCCGACATCTCGGTGGCCGGCTCGCCCTCGGTGACGTTGAGGTCGGCGTAGCCCACGACGTTGGCGAGCTGGCCGGAGTTCTCGAACGCGTTCGGGCCGTAGGCCACGGCGTTCCAGGAGTCCACGTAGGCCTGCGCGGTGACGGGCGTGCCGTCGTGGAAGGTCCAGCCCTCGCGCAGCGTGATCGTCCAGGTGATGGCGTCCTCGGTCTCGATGGACTCGGCCTGGACGTAGGTGAGGGTGCTGTCGGCGTCGACGAAGGTCAGCGGCGCCCAGACGGCCATGTTGAAGTCGTAGGCCTCGATGTTCCGGCCCGGGATGAGCTGGGTGGCCGGGCTGATCGCGACGCTGATCGCGGCGCCGTCGGCGCCGGTCGAGGTGGGGTCGGCATCGCTGCCGCCGGTGCTGCAGGCGGCGAGGGCGAGCGATGCCGCGAGGGCGCCGGCCGCGAGCCGCAGGCTCATGAGTCTCATGGGTCCTCCGTGGGGGGAGCGGACAGGTCCGCCGCGATAGGTCGCTTCCCACGGGGGTGAGTGGGTTCATGCCGGTCGGGGGAGGGTGTTCCCCGGGTCGCTGCCGTTCAGCCGTGCTGCGGTCAGGCAACCGTGACAGCCGGTTACTCGTCAATAGAGAACATAGCGAAACTTCAATATGAAATGAACTCTTAACGCTGTGGTGACGTGACCGGCCGCCCCGACCTGATTCGATGGGCCCGTGATCCACACCGCTGAGTACGCCTTCGAGGACGAGGCCCGCCTGCGCGAGCTCATCCGGCAGCACGGCTGGGCGCTCCTCGTGAGCGCCGCCGACGACGGGATGGTCGCCTCCCACGTCCCGGTGCTCCTCGACGAGGACGAGCCCGGTGACAGCCTGGTGATCGTCAGCCACGTCGGGCGCCCCGACGAGGTGCTGCACCAGATGGGCTCCGGCCGCGAGGTGCTGCTCGTCGTCGAAGGCCCCTACGGCTACGTGTCGCCCAGCTGGTACGACTACGGCCCCGCCGTCCCCACCTGGGACTACGTCAGCGCGCACCTCTACGGGCGCCTCGAGCTGCTCGACGCCGACGAGACCTACCGGGTGCTGTCCCAGACGGTGGACCAGTACGAGAAGCCCCTGCCCGATCCCGTGCTGCTGCCCGACGTCGCCGAGTACGCCCAGCGCACCGCGCGCGGCGCCGCCGGATTCCGGATCCGCGTGACCCGCTGGCAGGGGAAGGCCAAGCTCAGCCAGGACAAGCCACGCGCCGTCGTCGAGCGCGTCGTCGCCGCCCTCGAGGACGACCCCCACTACGCCAACCCCGTGCTCGCCGCCGCCGTGCGCGAAGAGCTGGGCCGCCGGGGTGAGGGCGCATGAGCGCCACCGCAGAGGCGGGCGCGCTGCTGCTCGCCGGCGCGCGGCTCATCGGCCGGGACGAGCCCGTGGACGTGCTGCTGCGCGACGGGCGGATCGCCGCGCTCGGCCCGGCGGGCTCACTGCCCGTTGGCGCCGGATCGGCGGAGCGCGTGGACCTCGACGGGCGCACCCTCATGCCCGGCCTGTGGGACGCGCACACCCACCTCACCCAGTGGGCGCTGGCCCGCGAGCGCCTCGACGTCTCCGCCGCGACCTCCGCCGCGCACGCCGTGCGCCTGGTCGTCGAGCGCCTTGCCGACCGGCCGCCCCGCCCCGGCACGGCCCTGATCGGCTACGGGTTCCGCGACGGCCTGTGGCCCGACGCCCCGACGTCCGCGCTGCTCGACGCGGTGGCCGGGTCGACGCCCGTCATCCTCGTCTCCGGGGACCTGCACTGCGCCTGGCTGTCCACCGCGGGCCTGGCCTACCTGGGGGTGGGCGAGCACCCCACGGGGTTGCTCCGCGAGGACGAGTGGCTGCCCGTGATGGGCGAGGTCGACCGGGTGGCTGACGACGTCGCCGACGCGCTCGTCGCCGAAGCCCTGCGTGACGCCGCCACGCTGGGGATGGTCGGCGTGGTCGATCTGGAGATCGCCGACAACGTGGACGCCTGGCGCCGCCGGGCCGCTGTGGCCGCCCCCGCCACCCGGGTCCGCGCCGGGGTCTGGGAGGCGTACCTCGACCACGTGCTGCGCGAGGGCCTGCGCACGGGCGACCCGCTCACCCCCGACGGGCTCGTGACGCAGGGGCCGTTCAAGGTCGTGACCGACGGCTCCCTCAACACCCGCACCGCCTACTGCCACGACCCCTACCCGGGCGCCTCGGGTGAGCACCCCCACGGCATCCTCGCGGTGCCGCCGGAGCAGCTCGTCCCGCTGCTCGAGCAGGTCAGCCGCCACGGCCTGCGCGTTGCCGTCCACGCCATCGGCGACGCTGCCAACACCCTCGCGCTGGACGCATTCGCCGCCACGGGCGCGCGCGGGGCCATCGAGCATGCGCAACTGCTCAGCGCCGCCGACGTGCGGCGCTTCGCCGAGCTCGACATCGTGGCCAGCGTGCAGCCCGAGCACGCGATGGACGACCGGGACGTCGCCGACCGGCACTGGGCCGGGCGCACCGACCGGGCCTTCGCCTTCGGCGCCCTGCACCGCGCCGGTGTGCGGCTGGCCCTCGGGTCGGACGCGCCCGTGGCGCCGCTGGACCCGTGGACCGCGATCGACGCGGCCGTGCGCCGGTCCCGCGACGAGCGCGAGCCGTGGCATCCCGAGCAGGCCATCGACCTCGACGCGGCACTCGCCTCGTCGGTGGACGAGCAGCCCCTGGGGTTGGCTGTGGGCGCCCCGGCGGACCTCGCCGTGCTGGACGAGGACCCGCACCACCGGCTCGCCCGGGCCGGAACGGTGCGCGGGCTGCCCGTCGCCGCCACCCTCGTCGCGGGGCGGTGGGCGCACCACGCGCTCTGACCCGGAGCCGTGCCAGAGTGGGCGTTGCGGCCCACGGACCGCCCCACCCCGGCACGGGGTCGTCGCTCGAGGACGAGGAGCACGATGGACGAGCTGCTGCTGACCAGGGCCCGCATCGCCGGCACGTCCCCCGACGGCGCCCGGGTGACCCGGCCGCACGGCGAGCCCCTGGACCTGCACGTGCGCGACGGCAAGATCGCCGCGATCGGCCCCGGCCTGGACGCGACAGTGCGGCCCGAGGTCGAGCGGGTCGACCTGGAGGGCCGCGTGGTGCTGCCGGGCCTGTGGGACGCGCACGTCCACCTCGCCGAATGGGCCCTGACCCTGCGCGAGCACGCCGACCCCGCCGACGCCGCCGTCAGCCTCGGCCCGGAGGCGCTCGACGCCCTGATCGCCGAGGCGGCCCAGGCAGCCGCATCGCGCGGCGTCGTGGGCGTGGTCGACTTCGACATCGCCGACAACCTCACCGCCTGGCGTCGCCGCATCGCCGCCGGCCACCGCCGCCTGCGTGTCGAGGTCGCCGTGTGGCCCGGCCACCTGGACCGCGTCGTCGCCGAGGAGCTGCACAGCGGCGACGTGCTGGTCGGCACGGACGGCCTGCTCACCATGGGCTCGCTCAAGATCGTCGCCGACGGCACCCTCAACTCCCGCACCGCCTACTGCTTCGACCCGTACCCCGGCCTCGACGGCGACAACGCCCGGGGGGTGCTGTCCGTCGCGCCGGGGGAGCTGTGGCTGCTCATGGCCCACGCGCACCGCAAGGGCCTGCGGTGCGCGATCCACGCCATCGGCGACGCGGCCACCGCCGTGGCCCTCGACGCGTTCGAGGCGAGCGGCGCCCGCGGCAGCATCGAGCACGCGCAACTCGTCGACCCGGACGACATCCGCCGCTTCGTCGACCTCGGCATCGTCGCCTCTGTGCAACCGGAGCACGCGATGGACGACAGGGACAAGGCCGACGAGGCCTGGGCCGGGCGCACCGACCGGGCCTTCGCCTTCGCGTCCCTCGCCGCCGCCGGGGTGCGGCTGGCCCTGGGCTCCGACGCGCCCATCGCGCCGCTGGACCCGTGGGCGGCGATCGCCGCCGCCGTCACGCGAGCCCGCGACGGCCGCGAGCCGTGGCATCCGGAGCAGCGCGTCGACCTGGAAACCGCCCTCGGCGCGTCGGTGCGCTCGCGGGTGGAGCCCGGCCACGTCGCGGACCTGGCAGTGCTCGACATCGACCCGTGGGTGGCCGCGGACCTGCGCGACATGACGGTGGCGGCCACCCTTTTGGGCGGGCGCTGGACCTGGCAGGCGTCGTGATCCGGGACCCGGGCGCTGTGCCCGCCCACCTGTCCACCCGCCTCCCTGTGCCCGATGTGCCGGATGTCGCAGCGGGCGAGCCGATGCGCGCCGTGGTCGTCACCGCGCACGGGGCGCCCGCCGAGGTGCGCGACGTGCCACGCCCCGTATGCCCGCCGCACGGCGTCATCGTGCGTGTCGCCGCCACCGGCGTGTGCCGCAGCGACTGGCACGCCTGGCAGGGCCACGACCCCGACGTCACGCTGCCGTTCATCCCCGGCCACGAGTTGGCCGGGACCGTCGTCGAGGCCGGGCCGGACGTCGACGAGTGGACCCCCGGCGACGTGGTGACCGTGCCGTTCGTGTGCGCCTGCGGCGAGTGCGACGCCTGCCTGGCGGGCGAGCACCAGGTGTGCGAGCGACAGGCCCAGCCGGGCTTCACGCAGGACGGATCCTTCGCGCAGTACGTCGCGCTGGACCACGCCGACGTCAACCTGGTCCGGCTGCCGCCCGGCCTGTCGCCCGTCACGGCGGCGGCGCTCGGCTGCCGGTTCGCCACCGCCTACCGTGCGGTCACCGTGCACGGGCGGGTCCGGCGCGGGCAGTGGGTGGCCGTGCACGGCTGCGGTGGCGTGGGCCTGTCAGCCGTGATGATCGCCGTGGCGGCGGGCGCCCGGGTGGTGGCCGTGGACGTGTCGCCCGAGGCACGCGCGGCGGCGGCCCAGTTGGGCGCGGAGGTGACGATCGGGCCTGACGACGCCAGCCCCGTCAGCCAATCCGATGCCGACGCCAGCGCAGATGCCGTCGCCGACGCGGTGCGGACCGTCACCGGCGGCGGCGCCCACGTGTCCCTCGACGCCCTCGGCTCCGCGCAGACGGCCCGCGCGTCGGTCATGGGCCTGCGGCGCCGCGGACGGCACGTGCAGGTGGGTCTGCTGCTCGACGGACCGACCCCGCTGCCCATGGGCCGCGTCGTCGCGTGGGAGCTCGAGCTCTACGGCAGCCACGGCATGGCCGCCCACGAGTACGCGGCGATGCTGGCGCGGATCGTCGCCGGTGAGCTCGACCTGGACCGCCTGGTGGGCACGGTCATCCGACTCGACGACGTGCCGGCCGCGCTCGCCGCGATGAGCGGCCCGCCTGCGCATGCGGGCATGACCGTCGCGGTGCCCTGAGGCAGCCGAGGTAGCGTCGTCCGACGTGACCGAGACGCGCACGCTGAACGACCCGAGCCTGCTGGACCACCCGACCCTCATCGTCGCCGCCGTCTGCTTCCAGGACGCCGACGGCCGCATCCTCACCGTCCGCAAGCGCGGCACCTCGCATTTCATGCTGCCCGGCAAGCTCGAGCCCGGTGAGGCGCCCGACGAGGCCGCCCGGCGCGAGATCCACGAGGAGATCGGCATCCGCCTCGACCCGGCAGACCTGACCCTGCTCGGCACCTGGCGCACCGATGCCGCCAACGAGCCCGACACCGACCTGGTCGGCACCGTCTACGTCGCCCCGCTGCGCGACGAGCCGGCCGCCGCCGCCGAGATCGCCGAGCTGCGCTGGGTGCGGATCGTGGACGGCGACGCCGACGACGGCAGCCCGTTGGCGCCGCTGCTGCGCGAGCGCGTGGTCCCCGCCCTGGCCTCGCTCGCCTGAAGGAGGCGTCGGGCGCTGGCCTGCGCGGCGCGGGGTCAGTGGCCGGGCGCTGTGACGCAGCCACCGTCGGCGATCTGCCCGGTCGCGTCCACCTCGGCGCCCCCGTCGCTCGCCGAGCCGACGAGGCAGCCACCGGGCACGGAGATGATCACCGTGACCACTGTGAGGTCGTCGATGTGCTTCTCGTCCGCGAAGATCTGCCGCTCCTCGAAGCCCGCGTCCTCCAGGGACCGGGTCACCGTCACCGTCCCCAGGTCGGCGGCGGGGACCCCGGCGAGCGCCTCCTGCGCCACCTGTCGACGGGGCTCGAGGCTGTCCCGCTGCTCGTCCGTGAGGGCGCGCCGCTGGCGGTAGGCGTCGTTCTGCCGCATTGCCGCGTCGACGTCGTACGGCACGCAGTCCGTGGGCGTCGGCTCGCCCTCGATCACCGGGCAGATGCCCGTGAGTGTGGGCGTCGGCCCCGCCATGTCACGCCCCGCCGCGCCTGATGTCGCGAGGCCCGCGCACCCGCCCAGCATGAGCACGGCGAGGGCGGCCGCCGCGGAGGTGGCGGGGATGCGAGGGGCGGACCACTGCAGGGGCCTCATCTCCCTGATGATGCGCGGTCGTGGGCCGCGGGGCACGCGCTCGCGCCGTACCGAGACGCAGTCGTGACCCCGGCCCGCTCGCGGCGGGCTGCCGTCGGTGGAATCTGCCCGAGCCCCGGACACTGGGCCGACCTCGTGGGATGACTCGGTACCCTGGGACCGCCCCCTCCGCCGCGAAAACAGGAGCCACCACCGTGGGACGAGTCGTCGTCGATGTGATGCCGAAGCCCGAGATCCTCGACCCGCAGGGCAAGGCCGTCGCCGGCGCGCTGCCGCGCCTGGGATTCGGCCAGTTCACCTCTGTCCGCCAGGGCAAGCGGTTCGAGCTCGAGGTCGACGGGCCGGTGACCCCGGAGGTCCTGGCCGCCGCCGCGGAGGCCGCCGCCACCGTGTTGTCGAACCCGGTCATCGAGGATGTCGTGCGCGTCGCGGACAGCGAGGCCGACGCCGCCGGGACCATCGCCAGCGAGGGCCTCGCCTGATGGCGCGCATCGGGGTCGTCACATTCCCCGGCACGCTCGACGACCGGGACGCCGCGCGGGCGGTCCGGCTCGCGGGGGCCGAGCCCGTCGCGCTGTGGCATGCCGAGCGTGACCTGCAGGGCGTCGACGCCGTGGTGCTGCCCGGCGGCTTCTCCTACGGCGACTACCTGCGCGCGGGCGCCATCAGCCGGTTCGCGCCGGTGATGGACTCGATCGTGGACGGCGCGAACCGCGGCCTGCCCGTGCTGGGCATCTGCAACGGCTTCCAGATCCTCACCGAGGCGCACCTGCTGCCCGGGTCGATGATCAAGAACGACCACCTGCACTTCATCTGCCGCGAGCAGACGCTCAGCGTGGAGAACGCCGACACGGCGTGGACGCGCGAGTACACGGCGGGGGAGCGCATCACCATCCCGCTGAAGAACCAGGACGGCCAGTACGTCGCCGACGAGGCGACGCTCGACGAGCTCGAGGGCGAGGGCCGCGTGGTGTTCCGCTACGACGGCTGGAACCCGAACGGCTCGCGTCGCGGCATCGCGGGCATCTCCAACGCGGCGGGCAACGTGGTGGGCCTCATGCCGCACCCCGAGCACGCCGTCGAGGCGGGCTTCGGCCCGGATGGCGCGAACGGCCCCCGCACGGGCACGGACGGCCTGCGGTTCTTCACGTCGGTGCTGCACTCGCTCGTCGGCTGATGGCGACGGACGGCCGCACCGCACATCTGTCCGCCGCCACCCTGGCCGAGCCGGGCTCCACGCCCGGCCACACGGTGGAGCTCGTGTCGTGGGACGACCCGGCTGCCGCCGCGCTGCGCACCGCCCAGCAGGCCGAGCTGCGCGACCGCTACGGGGACGACGACGCCGGCCACGACATGACGGGCGACGACATCACCGCCATGGTGCTGTTGCGCGCCGACGGCCAGCCCGTCGCCTGCGGCGCGATCCGCGACGTCGCAGCCGCGCACGGCCGGGGCGTCGGCGAGGTCAAGCGCATGTTCGTGCTGCCCGAGCACCGCGGCCGGGGCTATTCGACCCTCGTGCTGGAGGAGTTGGAGCGGTTGGCCCGCGAGCAGGGCTGGCGCCGGCTGATCCTGGAGACCGGCGTGCTGCAGCCCGAGGCCATCGGCCTGTACCTGCGCGCCGGGTACGTCTCGATGGAGAACTTCGGCGAGTACGCCGACGTGCTCGACTCCCGGTGCTTCATGAAGAGTCTGCGCGCCCCCGCCCGTGAGCCCTCGACCCGGACTCCCGGGGCGGTGTCCGTGGAGCGCGTCGCCTGGGATGACGCGGTGGCGCGTGACCTGCGCAAGCACATGTGGGCCGACAGCCTGCGGCGCTACCCCGAGATCTTCGACGCGATCGAGCTCGAGGGCGGCGTCGACCTCGACGACCAGCGCCAGGGCGTCGGCATCCTCGCGACGATCATCGCGCGCCTCGACGGCAGGCCCGTCGGGTGCGCCACGCTGCGCGCTGCCCGCGAGGGCTACCCCGCGGGGTCGGGCGAGGTGAAGAAGGTGTTCGTCGACGAGGCGACCCGCGGCGCCGGGGTGGCCCGCGCGCTGCTCGCCGCACTCGAGGACGACGCCCGACGCCACGGGCTGACGAGCCTGGTGCTGCAGACCGGCACCCGGCAGCCCGAGGCCGTCGGCCTGTACACCTCGCTCGGCTACCGGCCGATCCCGCCCTTCGGCGCCTACGGCGACGACCTCTACTCGCTGTACTTCGGCAAGCCCGTCTGACCCGGCGGGGTCTGGCTCTGGGCTAGGACGTCGCCTTGTCCTCCCCGGCCAGGGCCTCGCGGACCAGCGGCGCGACGACAGTGCCGTACAGCTCGATGGCGCGCATCGTGTGCTCATGCGGCAGGGCGCCCTGGGAGACCTTGAGGTCGAACCGGTCGAGCCCGAGGGTCTGCGCTGAGCGGACGATCTTCGCGGCGACGGTGGTGGGGGAGCCGGCGTAGAGCGCGCCGTCGGGGCCGGCGGCGGCCTCGAACGCCTCCCGGGTGGGCGGCGGCCAACCGCGCTCGCGTCCGATGCGGCCCACGTAGACCCGGTAGTGCGGCCAGAGCTGCTCGAGGGCCTCCTCGTCCGTGTCGGCGATGTGCCCGGGGGAGTGCTGGCCCACCAGGCCAGGCCCGGTGCCGAGCTGGGCGAGGGCCCGGTGGTAGAGCTCCACGAACGGCCGGAACCGGACGGGCTCGCCGCCGATGATCGCCAGCATGAGCGGCAGCCCGTGGCGGGCCGCGCGGATCACGGACTCGGGGCTGCCGCCCACGCCCACCCAGGTGCGCAGCCGCCGCCCGTGCTCGATGGGCGGGTAGACGTGCTGGTCGGTGAGCGCCGAGCGGGTGTTCCCGGACCAGGTGACCGGGCCGCCGTCCAGCAGCCGCGCGAACAGGTCGAGCTTCTCCTCGAACAGCTCCTCGTACTGCGATAGGTCCAGCCCGAACAGCGGGAACGACTCTGTGAAGGAGCCTCGGCCCACCGTCACCTCGGCGCGTCCGCTGGAGACGGCGTCGAGGGTGGAGAAGCGCTCGAAGACCCGCACCGGGTCGTCGGAGGACAGCACGGTGACCGCCGAGCCGAGCAGGATGCGCTCGGTGCGCCCGGCGATGGCCGCGAGCACCACCTCCGGCGCGGAGATCGCGAAGTCGTCGCGGTGGTGCTCGCCCACGCCGATGGCGTCCAGCCCGGACTGCTCCGCGAGCACGCCCTGCTCCACGACGTTGCGCAGCACCTGCGCCTGGCTGAGCAGTGTGCCGTCGGGCCCCTGCGTGACGTCCCCGAACGTGTCGATGCCGAGCTCGATGGCCATTGCCGCCTCCTGGTGGTCGTGTGCAGGGGGAACGGCCCGGGGCCGTCGCCTGTTCCTGAGGTGTCTCGTATCCCGGATGCACCCTTCCCCGTGGGTATGTCCCGTCCGTACCGTGTGCGTGCCCATCCAGAGCGACTGAGAGACCTGGCTCGCCGACGTCGCAGCAACCCCGGCCGCATCCCGCGCGGCGAGGGTGCTCCCGCCAGGACCGATGGAGGTCCACCGTGCGCAACCCGAGCAGCGTCCACAGCTGTCGTTGTTGTCCAGCCTGACGCCAGGCCGCCCGCAGCGCGCGGGCACATGACCCTCCGCTGACCCCGCGGTCAGCTCACCGCGCGTCTCGCGCTCACCTGCGACCGGCCCGTTCGGGGGCACGCCGCCCACAGCCCTCCGTCCGCCGTGGCCCATTCGGTCCGCGTCGGTCGGCATGGCGGGGCTGTGGCCAGGACGTCGCCCGATGCACGATCCCGCACCCTCCATCCGCGCCGGCCCCGTCGGCGCACCCGTCAACAAGGGGTACCCATGTCCGAGTCCCGTCCGTTCCACCTCGCCGTCGAGCTCGACGGCGCCGGCCGTCACCCCGCCGCTTGGCGGCTGCCCGATGCCGATGCCGCGGGCCTGCTGACCGCCGCCCACTGGGCCGAGCTGGTCCGCACGGCGGAGCGCGCCGGCGCCGTGTTCGTGGTGCTGGCTGACTCGGTGACGCCGCCCAGCTCGGCTGCGGACGTCGTGCAGGCCCGGCTGGACGCGACGGGGGTGGCGGCACTGCTCGGCCCGCTGACCTCGCGCATCGGCATCGTGCCCGTGGTCCCGGTGACCTACTCGGAGCCGTTCCACGTGGCCAAGGCGGTGGCCACCGTGGACCTGGTGAGCCAGGGCCGCGCCGGGTGGCAGGTGGACGTCGCGGCCCCCGCCGGGACGGGCGCCGGTGACGTGCAGGCCGCGCAGTTCCACGGCCGCTCGGCTGCCCGGGCGGCGGCGCAGTGGACCGAGGCGGCCGACGTCATCGAGGTGGTCCGCCGGTTGTGGGACTCGTGGGAGGACGACGCGATCGTGCTCGACGCGGCGACGGACAGGTACATCGACCGTGACCGCGTCCACGACGTCGCGTTCACCGGCACGACCTTCTCGGTGGCCGGCGCCTCGATCACCCCGCGCTCGCCGCAGGGGCAGCCGCTGGTCGTGGTGCGCGGCGACGTGCCCTACGCGCTGGGCGTCGCCGTGGCCGGCGCCGACGTGATCCGCATCGCGGCCCAGGACGTGAAGGAGGCGGGCGCCCTGGTCGCGCAGGTGCGGGCCGCCGTCGCGGGCTCGGGGCGGCCTGCCCGATCGGTCAAGGTGCTGCTCGACGTCGAGACGCTGCTCGGGCGTGACGAGGTCGCGGCGCGCGAGCGGCTCGTCGAGCTCGACCACCTGGCCGGGCGGCCGTATGAGCCCAGTGGCCTGCATGTGGTCGCGGGGGCGGACCGCGCCGCCGACGCGCTGGCGGATGTCGTGGACCTCACCGGCGTCGACGGGTTGGTGCTGCAGCCGCTCGCCCACGCGGGCGACCTCGCGGTGCTCGCGGAGGAGGTGTCGCCCCGGCTGCGCGAGCAGGGCCGGCTCGTCGACCTCCCCGCGAAGGCCGGGCCCGAGGCTCCGCGCACGTTGCGTGACGCGTTCGGCCTGGACCGGCCCCTGAGCCGCTACACGCTGGCCCGCTGAGCACCGCCCACCCTCGACCCGAAGGACTTCCGATGCCTAAGCAGATCCACCTCGCCGCGCACTTCCCCGGCGTCAACCACCACACCGTGTGGACGGACCCGTCTCACCGCCCCGAGACCCAGACCGCGTTCGCGTCCTTCGAGCACCTGGCCCGGACGGCCGAGCGCGGCAAGCTCGACTTCCTGTTCCTCGCCGAGGGCCTGCGGCTGCGCGAGCAGCGCGGGCAGCTCGTGGACCACGATGTGGTGGGCCGCCCCGACACGTACACGGTGCTCGCGGCGCTGGCCGGCGTCACGACGCACCTGGGCCTGGCGGGGACCATCAACGCCACGTTCAACGAGCCGTATGAGCTGGCCCGCCAGTTCGCCACCCTCGACCACCTGTCCGCGGGGCGGGCGGCGTGGAACGTGGTGACGTCGTCGGACGCGTTCCACGGCGCGAACTTCCGACGCGGCGGCTACCTCGACCACGCCGACCGCTACGAGCGGGCGCGTGAGGTCGTCGAGGCGGCGCGCGCGCTGTGGGACGCCTGGGCGCCCGATGCCCTGGCGGCCGACCCGGCCTCCGGTGTCTACGCCCGCGACCGCTCCATCGGCCTGGTCCGCACGGGCGGCCGCCTGGTCGATATCGAGGCGCGCCCCACCCTGCCCCGCTCCCCGCAGGGCCACCCGGTGATCCTGCAGGCTGGAGACTCCGACCTGGGCCGCGAGCTCGCCGCGCAGGTCGCTGACGCGGTGTTCTCCCGCCACGGCAGCCTCGAGGACGGCCAGGCGTTCTACGCCGACGTGAAGGGCCGCCTGGCGCGGTACGGCCGCAGCCCGGATGACCTCAAGATCCTGCCCGGCGCCTCCTTCGTGCTCGGCGACACCCCCGCCGAGGCCGAGGAGCGCCTCCGGGAGATCCAGCACCAGCAGGTGCGACCGGCGGTGGCCCGCGCGTTCGTCGAGCAGCTCTGGAACCGCGACCTGTCCGACTACGACGTGGACGGCCCGCTGCCGGAGATCGACCCGCTCGTCGAGGCTCCGTCGATCACCCAGGGCCGGGCGTCCTTCTTCAAGGACCCCCTCGCCATCGCCGCGACGTGGCGGGCGCTCTCCGAGGAGAAGGGCCTGAGCATCCGCGAGATGGTCATCGAGGTCGTCGGGCGGCAGTCGTTCGTCGGCACCCCGCAGCACGTCGCGGACGAGATCGACAGGTACGTGCAGTCCGACGCGTCCGACGGCTTCATCCTCGTCCCGCACCTGACGCCGCACGGCCTCGACGAGTTCGTGGACCGCGTGGTGCCCCTGCTGCAGGAGCGCGGCTCATTCCGCACCGAGTACACGGGGACCACGCTCCGCGACCACCTGGGCCTGCCCGCCGCGGAGCGCTTCGGCAGCACCCTCGACGACGTGGACGCGCCCGACGAGGCGCTGACCGCCTGACCGTCATCCCCACCACCTGAGCATCACGACAGACCCGAGCATCACGACTGAGAGGCCTGACATGACCGCCACCGACATCTCCACCGACCTCGACCGCGCGGCCTTCGCCGCCGAGTGGGAGGCTTGGCACGCCGCCCGCGAGGAGTACTTCCGCGCCCCGCACGGCTGGGTCGCCATCACGGCCCTGCACTGGCTCGCCGCCGACGCTGTGACGTTGGACGGCGTCCCCGGCCGCTGGTCCAGCGTCGACGGAACGGTCCGCATCGAGGCCGCCGCGTCGGACGGCATCACGCTGCCCGACGGGTCGACGGCGGACGGCGCCGCCGAGCTGGCCCCCGTCGAGGGCGCCCCCGGGCTCGCCGTCCGGGCCGGTGACCTGCTGCTCGAGGTCGCTCGCCGCACCGGCCACGACATCGTCCGCGTGCACGACCCGAAGGCCAAGCAGCTCACCGAGTTCGCTGGCATCCCCACGTTCGCGCCCGATCCGGCCTGGGCGGTCCAGGCCCGGCTCGACCGCTACGACGCGGCCCAGACCATCACCACCGGCGCCGTGGTGGACGGCCTGGAGCACCACCACACAGCCATCGGCACTGTGGCGTTCACGCTGGGCGGCATCGACCAGTCGCTCATCGTGTTCGACGGCAACCACGGCGCCAGCATCCTGTTCCGCGACGCGACCAGCGGCGTCACCACCTACCCGGGCGCCCGCACCCTCGCCCTCGGCCCCGTCGCCGAGGACGGCACGCTCACCCTCGACTTCAACCGGGCGGCCAACCTGCCGTGCGGGCTCACGCAGTTCGCCACCTGCCCGGTGGCGCCTGCGGAGAACACCCTGACGGTGGCCGTCGAGGCGGGGGAGAAGTGGGTCGCCGGCCGGCGCTGACCCTGCGGCCCGCCCCGCGCATCAACAACTTGTTGACAACGGTGTGTTGATTGTCGGAGGGTGGGCGCGTGCCCACTGACGATCACACCCAGGCCGCATCGGCCGACCAGAGCCGCGCCGTCCTCCACGCCGCCGGGGCCACGGGCCTGCCGCCGCGCCCGTGGCAGCACCCGGGGCAGCCGCTCGCCGACCTCGAGCTCGTCAGGCACGCCGCGTGGCTGGCCAGGAACCCGGAGGTGGAGGCCGAGGTCCTGTCGGCGGGCCTGCGCCTGCTCGAGTCAGCGCGGGCGGAACTGGACCAGATCGAGGCTGGCCTGCTGTTCGCTGCCCGCGCCCGTGGCATGACCTGGCCTGAGCTCTCTGAGGCGCTCGGCCTCCGGTCGCCGCAGGCCGCACAGCAACGGTTCGGCCGCATCACCGACCGCGTCGTCGGTGGCCGAGCCACGTGAGCGGCATCGTCCCCCTGGCGGAGTCCGGCGAGCGGTGCGGCCGCAAGGCCGCCACCCTCGGGCGGCTCATGCGAGAGGGCTTCGCGGTCCCTCGGGGATTCGTGGTCGCGAACCCCGGGGACAGCCGCTGGCGACGAGGTCTGGGGCAGGCGCTAGCGGGGCTGAGGCCGGGCCCGTACGCCGTCCGCTCCTCCGGTCTCGGCGAGGACGGCCTCACCGCCTCGTTCGCCGGCCAGTTCCACACGACGCTCAACGTCCCGGCGGCGGGCGTCGCCGACGCGATCCTGTGGTCTGCCGCCTCCGGGTCCACCGTCGCGGCCAGGGCGTACGCGTCGCGGCTCGGGCAGGCGGTCGCGGACGTGGCGCCGGTGCTGGTCCAGCAGATGGTCCAGCCCGACGTGGCGGGTGTGCTGTTCACACGCCACCCGGTGACCGGCGCCGACCAGGTGGTGATCGAGGCGGTGGACGGCCTCGGCGATCGGCTCGTGAACGGCGAGGTGACGCCCGGCCGCTGGATCGTCGGGGAGCACGGCATCGTCGAGGCTCCCCGCTCAGGCGCGCTGCTCACGGAGCAGCAGGTGGGGGACTTGGTCAGGCTCGGGTGGCAGATCGAGGCGCGCCTCGGCGCACCCCAGGACATCGAGTGGGCAATCGAGAGGACGCAGGTCTGGGTGCTCCAGTCACGTCCGATCACCCCCAGCGGCGGCTCCCGCGCGGATGACGAACGACCGGTCGCCGACCCGATCCTGTCCGGGATCGCGGCCAGCCCAGGCCTGGCGACAGGCCGGGTGTCGGTCGTGCGCGGACTCGACGACTTCGCCGAGTTCCGCGAGGGCGACGTGCTGGTCTGCCGCGCGACCTCACCCGCCTGGACTCCCGTCCTGGCACGCGCCGCAGCCGTCGTCACCGAGACCGGCGGTCTGCTCTCCCACGCAGCCATCGTGGCCCGAGAGTTCGGCGTCCCGGCCGTGGTGTCGGCCGACGACGCCACCGCCCTGCTGGCTGGACACGCCACGGTCCTCGTCGACGGGAACCACGGAACCGTCGCCCAGCCCTTTGAGAGGCCGACCTGTGACTGATCGCCCAGACCCGCTCCTGCAGGTCCTCCACACCGTCCGCACCCTCGGTTACGCCGACGTGCCCCGCATCGCCGCCCGCGCGGGCCTGCCCGAGGACTCGACGGCCGAGCACCTCGCCGACCTCCAGGCCGAGGGCGCCGTCACCCGATCGGCCTTCGCAGGCGATTCCGGCTGGTCGCTGACCGAGGCGGGCAAGGCCCACGGCGAGCACCTGCTGGCCCAGGAACTCGACGCCCGTGGCGCCCGCTCCGCCGTCGAGGCCTGCTACCGCGACTTCCTGCCCCTCAACGACGTCGTCGCACGGGCCTGCTCCGACTGGCAGCTCGCCGAGCTCGGCATCGGCGGCAAGCCGGTGTCTCTCGAGGAGACAGTCGCGGAACTACGTCGGGCCGCCGACGCCTGGGAATCTATCGAGGCCCGCCTGGTCCGCGAGGCCGACCGGTTCGCCGGATACTCCGACAGGTTCTCCAGCGCACTCGCGCACGCGGAGCACGACCCACGCTGGATCACCGGGACCGACCTCGACTCCGCGCACCGCGTCTGGTTCGAGCTGCACGAGGACCTCATAGCGACCCTCGGCCTCACGCGCTGACGCGCATCGGGTGAACGGCGAAGGCCCCCAGGAATCCCTGGGGGCCTTCGACTTCTGAGTAGCGGGGACAGGATTTGAACCTGCGACCTCTGGGTTATGAGCCCAGCGAGCTACCGAGCTGCTCCACCCCGCGTTGGTGAGATCAATCTACGTCATGTTCCGGGCGCCCCGGTCCACGGAGGCGTCTGGCGGATGTCGGCGTGACATCTGCCGTGTTGTGGGTAGGATCGCCGCGTGTCCCTGCGGAAGTGTTGTCGCTGAGTTGACGACCTCGCGCGCCTGAGCGGCCCCCGGCCCCGGCAGCGCACCCGCAAGACGCCCCTTGAGGATCAGCTCGTGACGACGCTCACGCTCTCCCGTCCCCTGCACAACTCGCCCGCGACCTCCCGTGTCGCGTCAGCCGTCGCGGCGCCCGCCCCGATGCCGCTCACCGGCCTGGGCCAGTCCCCGTTCGCGGTGGTCGGCGCGCTGCCCGCGGGCCCCGATGGCCGGCCGCCGGTGGTCTTCCGCGGCGACACCGGCTCCGACGCGACGCTCCTGCTCGCCGCCGCGCGGGCCGATGTGGTGCGCGTGGGCTTCTCCTCCGACGCCCCCGACCGTGCCGCGATGGCCGCGTTGGTCGCGGAGGTCGAGGAGGAGGTCGCGGCTGTCGGCCGCCGCCGCGCCGACGTGACGGTGCTGCTGGATGTGGAGGTCGTGGTCGTCGCCGACGAGGCCGCCGCGCAGCGCAAGTCCCAGCAGCTCGCGTGCTTGGACGCGATGGCGGGCGTGGCCTGGCCGGTCGCCGCCACCCGTGTGGTGGCGACGGCCGACCAAGCTCCCGTGGTCGCGGCCCGCTTGGCGCAGGAGGTCGGCGCGGACGGCGCCTACGTCATCCCGCTGGCGGGCTCCGCCGATCTGCTGGCGGCCGTCAGCCGAGTTGGCTGAGGGCCTGCGACAGGTCGTCGATGAGGTCCAGCGGGTCCTCGAGCCCGACGGACAGCCGCACGGTGGACTCCGCGATGCCGACCTTGGCGCGGCCGGCGGGGCCGAGCTTGCGGTGTGTGGTCGTCGCGGGGTGCGTGACCAGGGACTTCGCGTCGCCGAGGTTGTTGGAGATGTCGACGATGCGCAGCGCGTCGAGCACCCCGAAGGTGAGCTTCTTGGCGACGTCGGGCGTGGCGCCCTCCGGCACGGCGAGGTCCAGGGTGACGACGGTGCCGCCGCCCGTTTGCTGTCGGAGCGCGAGCTCGTGCTGCGGGTGGGACGGCAGGAACGGGTAGCGCACCTGCGCGATGCCGGGATGCTGCTCGAGCCAGGTCGCGAGCTGGAGGGCTGAGGCGGCCTGGTGGCGCACCCGCAGCGACATCGTCTCCAGGCCCTTGAGCAGCACCCACGCGTTGAACGGGCTCAGCGACGGCCCGGTGTTGCGGATGAGCGTCTGCACAGGCCCGTGGATGTACTCCTCCGAGCCGAGGATCGCGCCGCCGAGCACGCGGCCCTGCCCGTCGATGTGCTTCGTCGCGGAGTACACGACCACGTCGGCGCCCAGGTCGAGGGGCCGCGAGAACACCGGGGTGGCGAACACGTTGTCCACCACGACCGTCGCCCCGGCGGCGTGTGCCAGCCGCGAGACGGCGGCGATGTCGACGAGGTCCTGCATGGGGTTGGACGGCGTCTCGAAGAACACCACGTCGGCGGGGGTGGACAGCGCGTCCTCCCACTGGGACAGCACGTGGCCGTCCACGTAGTCGGTGCGCACGCCCCAGCGCGCGAACAGGTCGTCGAAGATCGTCACGGTGTTGCCGAACAGGGCGCGCGCGGCGACGATCCGCGAGCCCGAGCTGACGAGCGCGGCCAGCGACGTGAACACGGCGGACATGCCTGACGCGGTGGCGTACGCCGCCTCGGCGCCGTCGATCAGGCGCAGCCGCTCCTCGAACGTGGAGACGGTGGGGTTGCCGTACCGGGAGTACAGGAACCGGTCGGACTCCCCGGCGAAGGCCGCCTCGGCGTCGGCGGCACGCTCGTACACGTAGCCCTGCGTGAGGTACAGCGCCTCGGACGTCTCGTTGAACTGCGAGCGCACGAGCCCGCCGCGCACGGCAAGCGTGTCGGGCCGCAGGGTGTCACGGGCGACGGAGCGGTCGTCCCAGTCGGCGGGCCCGGGGACGCGTCGGCCATCCGCGCCGTGCCGGTCGGCCGGCGTGGCGGCGCTCATGGCTGCCGCCACGGCAGGCCGGCGGCGCGCCAGCCTTCGAACCCGCGGTGCCCGTGCTCGTCGACGCCGCCCTCGAACCCCTCGGTGATGTTGAACGCCGGGCCGAACCCGGCCTCGGTCGCGGCGGCTGCGGCGTTGCGCGACCGCGCGCCCGAGCGGCAGAGGAACACCACGGGGCGGCCGTCGCCGGGCTGGAGCCCTGTGCGAGCCAGGTCGGCGACGAAGTCGGCGTTGATCTGCCCGGACGGGTAGCGGGACCACTCGATGAACGCCACGCCCTGGCCGAGGGTGCTCACGTCGGGCACGCCCACGAAGCGCCACTCGGCATCGGTGCGGACGTCGACCAGCACCGCGTGCTCGTCGTCGGCCAGCAGGTCCCAGGCCTCGCGGGGGGTCAGGTCCCCGGCGTACTGGTCGGCGCTCATACGAGCCTCGTCTCGGGCTGCTGCGGCTGCGGGAGCACGACAGCCTGCGCGACGATGACGCGCTCGCCGTCGAAGGTCGCGGCGGGGGAGCCGTGCAGCACGTACCCCTCGGCCAGGGCCGCGCTGACCCGCTCGCAGAACGTGCGGTCGTCGGGGCCGCTCAGCAGCCGGTAGCGGAGCCGCTCGGGCGTGCCGTCCTCGGGCGCGCTCGGGGCGGGAACAGGTGTCGTCATGTCGCCTCCATCGGTCCTGGCGGTAGCACCCTCGACCGGCACCGGGGGGTGCGCGCGGGTTGCTGCGGCGTCATCGAGCCAGATCTCTCGGCCGCTCTGGATGGTCCTGCGAGAGTACGCCGCACCGGCGGAAGATTCCAAGCACCGGACATCAGGCTCACCATGCGAGACGCGACGGCTTCCTGATGGCCGCCGTCAGCCCTGCCGTGCTTATCTTTGAACTCAAGGTCATGAGTGCCAGCGCACAGCCCCGGCTTGCTGGCCGGCAACCCTCCTCCGCGGTGGGGTGCCCCGGGTGACGACCAGGTCGTGCGCATGTCCGCGCACGGCAAGCGCGGGGGCTGGCTTGATCGCTCCCCCCACAGCTGTTGGAGGAGTGCCATGAAGTCCCTGACCACCGAGTCCGCCTCGTGTGTCGACGAGGCCATCGCGTCGGAGCACCTCCCGCTGCTCCCCGTCGTCGGAGCCTCAACCCAGGTCCCGCTCGTGGACGGCACCTCGCGCATCTACGCCAACCTGGACTACGCCGCGAGCGCCCCCGCACTGGAGGCCGTCGCGGCACGCGTCACCGAGGTGCTGCCGCTGTACGCCTCCGTGCACCGCGGCGCCGGGTACCTCTCCCAGGTGTCGACGGCCCTGTACGAGGCGTCGCGGCAGGCGGTGGGCCGGTTCGTCGGGGCCCGCGAGGACGACGTCACGATCATCACGCGCAACACCACCGACTCGCTCAACCTGCTGGCGGGGGTCGTCCCCGCAGCCGCCGACGGCGCCCCCGGCCGGGTGCTCGTGCTCGACTCGGAGCACCACGCCAACCTGCTGCCGTGGGCGCATGGCCCCGGCCGCGAGGCGACGGTGGTGGGCATCGCCGGGACAGTCGCCGGCACGCTCGACGTGCTCGCCACAGAGCTCGCGGCCCGTCCGTACGCCCTGGTGGCGGTCACCGGCGCGTCGAACGTCACCGGTGAGGCGCTGCCGCTGGAGGACGTGGTGCGGATCGCGCACGCCGCCGGGGCCCGGGTGGCCGTGGACGGCGCCCAACTCATCCCGCACCGCCGGTTCTCCCTCGCGGACACCGGGGTCGACTACGTCGCGTTCTCCGGCCACAAGGCGTACGCGCCGTTCGGCGCCGGGGTCCTCGTCGGGCGGCGCGACTGGCTGGACAGTGGCACTCCGTACCTCGCAGGGGGAGGCGCGGTGCGCGACGTCCGGCCAGATCGCACGCTCTGGCAGCCGGCGCCCGCCCGGCATGAGGCAGGCTCGCCGAACGTCATCGGCGCCGTCGCCCTCGCCGAGGCGTGCGACGCGCTCGCCGCCCTGCCCGACGGCGCGCTCGCGGCCCATGAGGAGGTGCTGCGCGCACGGCTCGTCGAGGGCCTCGAAGCGCTCGACGGCGTGGAGGTGGTGCGCATCTGGCCCGACTCCCACGACCCCGTCGGCGTGGTGACCTTCACCGTCGCCGGGCACGACCCCGGCCTGGTCGCGGCGTACCTGGCGGCGGAGTACGGCATCGGCGTCCGGGACGGGCGGTTCTGCGCGCACCCGCTGCTCTCGCGGCTCGGCGCGTCATCGGGCGCCATCCGCGCGTCGGTGGGCGTCGGGACGCCGGGGGAGGCGGTGGACCGGCTCATCGCCGGGCTGGCGGCTTACCTCGCGGCCGGGCCCCGCGCCCGGTACGAGGTGGTCGACGGCTGCTGGACGGTGGTCGACGACACCCGCCCGCTGCTGGCCGTGCACGGCCTCGACTCCCTCACCGCCACCGCCGCACAGGCCTGCGGGCCAGCGATCGACTGACGGCTCCCGCCCGGGGGCCTAGAACAGCCCGCCCTTGAGGGTGATCGACGCGATCAGGCCCGCAGTGCCCAGGACCAGGCCGCCGAGCGCTTGCTTCCGGCCGACGGGCGCATACCCGAACTGCGTCATCTGCCCGGCCCGCTGCAGGCCGAGCCCGGAGACGATCAGCGCCGCGATCGAGACCAGCAGCACCGGGTTCACCACGACGCTCACGGCGCCCAGCAGCAGCCCCGCGCGGGCCCTCGGGTTGCGCAGCACAGGTGGCGCGTACAGCGGTGAGACAGGGGATCCGGGCTGGTCCGGCTCGTGGGACGACTGCGTCATCAGACTGCTCCCTGCATAGGTGCGGAGCGCCGAGCGTAACCCGCCGGAACTAGGCGCCTGACCTGGTCGCCTGTCCCTCTATCGTCACGCCCGCAGGACGGCTAGTGTCCCGAGAATGACGGACAAAACGGACATCGACGTCGTCGTCCAGGTCGCTCAGCGGGTCGTCAATCTCAGGCGCGCCGTGCACTTCTACCAGCGACTCCTCGGCCAGCCCGCCGACGTGGTCTTCGACCCGTCCGGGCTCGCCCTGTTCGTGCTCGACCGGCTCCGCACCCGCCTGCTCCTCGACCGCGAGGCGGCGAGCTCCCTCGTCTACCTGCGCGTCGACGACGTGTGCCGAAGAGTCGAGGAGCTCCGCGCCGACGGGGTCGTCGTCGAGGGGGAGCCGTCAATCGTCTGCCAGAACGCCGACCCCGTGCTCGGCAAGGAGCGCCGCCACGAGTGGCGGGCGTTCGTGCGGGACACTGAGGGCAACACCGTCGGCCTCGTCAGCGCCGCGGCGGCGGGAGCCTGACGGGGCCATCCGCCAGCTACGCGACGACGATGCGGAGCTGGGCGGCCATCGCCGGCGCCAGCTCCATGAGCTGCTCCTGGCTGATCGTCGCCCCGGCCAGCCCTTCGAGGCCCTGAAGCCCGGAGAGGTCCGCCCCGCGCAAGTCCACCTGCGCCAACGTCGCGCGGGTGAGGTCCAGTCGCCCGATGCGGCACCCGTCGAAGGCCATCCGCGTGACCTTCGCCCCGCCCAAGTCGAGCTCGCCGATGACGCACCCGTCGAACCGCACATCCGTCAGCGCCGCGTCCCGCAGGTTCAAGTAGTCGATCTTGCCGCCGCGCACCAGCACACGCGTGAACGTCGAGGCGTACGCGGTCACCGCGCCGAGCCGGCAGTCCCGCAACTCGACGTCCCGCCAGATCGTGGTCGGCGCGTCGAGGCTCCCGGCGTGCACCTCCGTGAGCGTGCTGTCCGCGACCTGCCCGTGGCCCAGGCTCACGCCGTCGAGGCGGCATCCGGTCAACGCGCAGTCCATGAACCGCGAGTGGCGCGCGTCCTGGCCGGTGAGGTCCAGCCCGTCGAACGCGAGCGCCTCGTAGTCGCCCTCCTCCTCGAGCTGGCCATCGAACGGGGTCAGCGCGGGCAGGGAGAAGCGGGGCGCGGCGAGGGTCTGGGGGCGGCGACTCATGCCTTGAGCCTGCCATCTGGCTGGCTGAGGAGCGGGCGTCGCACCAGGCACCTCCTGAGGGAGAAGCGGTGAGGGGTCGGCATCGACGGGAGTAACCGACAAACTGGAAGCCACTTTCGTGGTTACAGTCGACGAATGTGGTGTGCATCTGTAAGTTAAAGGCGTGGATCGTCAAATGATGCGTTCTCGCCTCGACCGTCGCCTCGCTTGCTGGCGCGACCTTCCGCGGGATGCCTCAGTGCGCCCGCACGGGGGGTGGGTGCAGGCGATCCGCACAGCGCTGGGGATGAGCCGGAGCGATCTGGCCCGTCGGATGGGCGTCGCTCCCAGCACCCTCGTGGGCATCGAGGAGAACGAAGTCCGGGGGACGGTCCGCATGGACACCCTGGCGCGTGCAGCGGAAGCGCTCGATTGCGACCTCGTGTACGCCCTGGTCCCGCGGCGCTCGCTCGATGACACCGTGAACGCGCGCGCGGAGCAGGTCGCTCGACGTGAGCTCGCGCCGATCGTGAACACGATGCGCCTGGAAGCGCAAGGACTCGAAGGGGAGGACGCGCGCGACGCGCTCCGAGCGCTGGCGCGGGCGAAGGCGAGCCGCGCAGACCTGTGGCGCGATCCGCGATGAGTCTCACCGACGACGAGCCTGACGGTGCGACTCCGCTGACGGACGACGAGCGCAACGGGCTACGTCGGGAGTGGCTGTGGATCGCGACCCGTGCGGATCGCGACCTGGCAGAGCAGACCTCCATCATCGAAGGGCTCGCGCCCCTCAGGCGTCGGCACCCAGCCGCCGAGACGATCCTGACCGCTGACTACGTCCGCGCGCTGCACCAGCGGATGTTTGGCCAGGTGTGGAAGTGGGCCGGGCTGTACCGCCAGTCAGAGCGTAATATCGGCATCGATCCGCACCAGATCGCCATCGCCATCTCTGACCTCGTGGCCGACGCGGCGTGGTGGTTCGGTCCTCAGGTCACCTGGATCACGCCCGACGCTGCGCTGTGTCGAATCCATCACCGCCTCGTGGCGATCCACCCGTTCCCCAATGGCAATGGTCGCCACGCTCGTGAGTACGCGAACCTCCTGGCGGCAGCGGTGGGCCGGCCAGTATTCACCTGGGGCTCCGGTGCGGCACTGACTAACACCGGTCCCGACAGGCGCGCCTACATCGCTGCGCTGCGGGCGGTGGATCGCGATCCCGAGGCGCTGGGTCCGCTGGTCGAGTTCGCGCGCTCCTGACCGACAGGACGGCACCTGCCATCTGCCAGGCTCAGGACCGGGCGTCGCGCCAGGCCACCCACTGCTTGACGAGCGACATGTCGTAGTCGGGCCCGTCGGCGTCGAGCGTGACCAACGTGACCCCGGCATCGACCAGATGGTCGGCCACGTCGGACGGGGGTGTCCTGGCGGCGAACGAGCGCTCGATCTGGCTCGCGTCGCGGCCGACGTCCACGCCATGCTGGTCGAGGATCGCGCTCTTGCGCCGCAGCGTCTCGAGGTCCCCGAAGCTGTGCCACACGTCGGCGTGCTCGGCGACGACCCTCAGGGTCTTCCGCTCCCCGCCACCGCCGATGAGGATGGGGATCTGCCGAGTCGGCTGCGGGTTGGCCGCCGCCCACCGGGCCTTGATCCGCGGCAGCGCCTCGGCCAGCGCCGCGATGCGGGAGCCCGCCGTCCCGAACTCGTAGCCGAACTCGTCGTAGTCACGTTCGAACCACCCGGCGCCGATGCCCAGGATCAGCCGCCCACCGGAAATGTGGTCGACGGTTCGGGCCATGTCGGCGAGCAGGTCCGGGTTGCGGTACGAGTTGCAGGTCACCAGCGCGCCGATCTGCACGCGGCTGGTCTGCTCGGCCCAGGCGCCGAGCATCGTCCAGCACTCGAAGTGCTTGCCGTCCGGGTCCCCGTTGAGCGGGAAGAAATGGTCCCAGTTGAAGACGATATCGACGCCGGTGTCCTCGGCGCGCCGGACCGCGTCGCGGATCTGCGCGTAGTCGGCATGCTGCGGCTTGAGCTGGACGCCGATGCGCACCGGGTTGGTCATGAGGCGATCCTGGCGCCGGCGGGTCACATCCGCGCGTAGCGGGAGCGGACGAACGAGTAGGCGCCGTAGCAGGCCAGGCCGATGCCGACGGCGATGAGGGCAGCCACCCCGGCGGGCTGGTCCCGCAGATCGTGCAGCGCGCCGTCGAGGCCCTGCGCCTGCGCCGGGTCGGACGTGATGCCGGCGACGACGAAGGCGAAGCCGATCAGGGCCAGCGCGACGCCCTTGGCCACGTAGCCGAGCGTGCCTGCCTTCTTCACGGCGTTGCCGGCCTGACCTCGGGGGACGCCCCTCAGGTCCTCGAGGAACTTCTGGCGGATGCCCTTGATGACGTGGTAGACGGCGACGGCCAGGACGCCGAGGCCGACTGCCACGACGAGGGCTCGCCCGCCGGGGGCCTGCATCAGGCCGGCGGTCGCATCCTGCGTCTGGCCCTCGCTCGAACTGCCAGAGCCCATCGCGAACGCCGCAGCGCTCACCGCGAGCGCCAGGTACACGACGGCCTTGCCCGCCGACTTCGCACGGTCGGCGGCCTCACCGCGCCCGCGCAGCGCCTCGGCGGCCTGCCATGCGGCAAGGGCGAGCAGCGCGATAGCGCCGACCCACAGTGCGATGCCCCCGAAGGGCGTCTCGGCGATCTGGCGGAGGGCGCCGGACTGGTCGGCGCTCTCGCCGCCGCCTCCGAGCGCCACCTGGACGGCGATGATCCCGATGAGCACGTGCAGCACTCCGCTCACCGCGTATCCGCAGCGTGCGGCCAGCTCCCACGGCCGCTGCCGGGCAGTGGTCGCCGCCGCCGACGTCATGGCGCTCATCAGACCTCCTCCTCGCGGGCGGACCGTCCGCGCTCGCGGGGCCGATCGTGGCATCGAACGTGTCCATCGGCGACCGGAAGGTGGTGGTCTGCGGCGTACGCTCCGGCTGTGAGCGAGGACGTGCGCAACGTGCAGGCAGCCTTGGACGCGGTCGCTGAGCACTGGCAGCCGCACCGGCTGACCAGCGTGAACGACTACGACGTGAAGGTCGTCAAGCTGCTGGGCGAGTTCGTCTGGCACACCCATCCGGACACCGACGAGCTGTTCATGGTGATCAGCGGCACGCTCACCATCCAGCTCCGCGACCGGGACGTGGTGCTCGGCCCCAACGACGTCTTCGTGGTGCCGAGGGGCGTCGAGCACTGCCCCCGGGCGGACGCCGAGGTGCACGCCCTGCTGTTCGAGCCGCAGGGGACCGTCAACACCGGCGACGCGGGCGGCGACAGGACCGCGGCGGTCCGCGAACTGGGCTGAGCCCGCTCGCTTTACTCGACCGGGACCATCCGCACCGTCCCGTCGGCGTCGACTGTGAGGCCCGGGTTGTGGGCGATCTCCCAGCGCACCCCGCATGGGTCCTCGACGTAGCCGCTGTACCCACCCCACTCGGCGCGCCGCGGGGCCTTGAGCAACGTGGCCCCGGCGGCGACAGCCTGGGTGATGACGGCGTCGACCTCGGCCTCGGATGCGACGTTGTGCGCCAGCGCGATGCCGTGGGCGGTGGGCGCCGCATCCGGGGGCAGGTCCATGTCCTGCGCGAGCAACCCGGCGTCGAAGAAGCTGAGCAGCAGGCCGGGCGCCACCTGCACGAACAGCACGCTCTGCTCGGGCAGGTCGAGGGTGGGCGTCCAGCCCAGGCCGTCGACGTAGAAGCGGCGGGCGGCGGCGACGTCGCGCACGCCCACGGTCAGGAGGGTCAGTCGCTGGTCCATCGGCCGAGCGTGCCACTCGCCGCCCACACGGCGGCAGCCCCCGCCTGGCCGGACGGGGGCTGCTGGTCTGCGGCGCTCAGAGCGGGACGACGGCGCCGGTGAGGTGCGGCTTGCCGGAGCGGCGGTTCCAACCCGCGTAGGCGAATCCGCCGTCGCCGTCGGGCGCCACGCGGACGTCCACAGTGCCGGGCAGCAGCACCGGCTTGGCGAACTCCACGGTCCAGGTGAACGCGTCGCCACGCCCGGCGCCCACATCGGCCAGCGCGCGCGAGGCGGTGTACATGCCGTGCGCGATGGCCCGGGGGAAGCCGAGCGCCTTGGCGCTGAGCTTCGACAGGTGGATGGGGTTCTGGTCGCCGGAGACCGCGGCGTATCGGCGGCCGGTGTCGGCGTCGAGGCGCCAGCGGCCGGTGGGGAGCGGCGGGGTGAACGGCTCCCGGCGCCCGTCGTCGGACGACGCCGACGAGGCAGCCGACGCAGCGGACCCCGCGCCCGAGCCGGACGCGCCCAACCGCACGCCCTTCGCCAGGTACGTCGACACCCCGCGCCAGGCGAGCTCGCCGCCCAGCACGTCGTCGTCGGCCCCGGCGATCCGGACCTCCGTCACCAGCTCGAGCTGCGTGCCTGAGCGGTGCTCCGCGAGGCCTTGCGCCCAGGCGCGGATGTCGAGGCGGTCGCCCAGCAAGATCGGCCGGTACTGGTCGACCCGGTTGGCCAGGTGCACCATGCCCAGCAGCGGCAGCGGGAAGTCGGGCCGCACCATGACCGCCGTGGCCACCGGGAACGCGAGCACATGCGTGAACCCGGCGGGCAGCACGTCGGATGCGCTCTCGCCGAGCAGGTGCTGGTAGGCGGTCAGGTGCTCGGGGTCGGCCTGCACCCCGGCGACGACGTAGGCGACGTCCGGCAGTGCGCCGGGCGCGCGGCCCAGCCGCCGTTCCAGGTTGAGCCGTGCGGACGCGGCGACTCCCCGCCCGTAGAGCCTGCCGAGCGCCGGGACGCCGGGCAGCACCACCTCCGTCGGCACGCCGACGGGCGCGGTCACTGGCCCACCAGGTTCTGCCCGCACACCCGCAGCGTCTGGCCCACGACCCCGCCGGCCTGCGGCGACGCGAGGAACGCGACGGTCTCGGCGACGTCCACCGGCAGCCCGCCCTGCTGCAGCGAGTTGAGCCGCCGGGCGACCTGCCGGGTGACGGCGGGGATGCGGGCGGTCATCTCGGTCTCGATGAAGCCGGGGGCGACGGCGTTCGCGGTGCCGCCGAAGGCCGTGAGCAGCGGCGCGGTGGCCCGCACCATGCCGATGACGCCGCCCTTGGACGCCGCGTAGTTCGTCTGCCCGCGGTTGCCGGCGATGCCGGATGTCGAGGCGAGCGCCACGATGCGCGGGGCGTCGGTGAAGTCGCCGGACTCGAGCAGCGCCTCGTTGATCCGCAGCGGCGCGGCCACGTTGACGGCCAGGACCGGGTCCCACTTCTCCGTGGTCATGTTCGCGAGCAGCTTGTCGCGGGTGATCCCGGCGTTGTGCACCACGATGTCGAGCCGCCCGTGCCGGGTGAGCGTGTGGTCGAGGATCTTCTGCCCGGCGTCCTCGGCGGTCACATCGAGCTGCAGCGCGGTGCCGCGCACAGAGTTCGCCACGGCCACGAGCTGCTCCCCGGCGGCGGGGACGTCCACGGCCACCACCGTGGCGCCGTCGCGGGCCAGGGTCGTGGCGATCGCCGCGCCGATGCCCCGGGCCGCGCCGGTGACGACGGCGACGCGGCCGGCCAGCGGGCGGTCCCAGTCGGAGGGCAGCGAGCCCGCGTCGGAGTCGACGTGCAGCAGCTGGCCGTCGACGAACGCGGAGCGCGTGGACAGGAAGAACCGCAGGGCGCCCAGCGCGCTCGGCGCGGTGACGGGCACGCCATCGGCCACGACGACGCCGTTGGCGGTGGCGCCGCCGCGCAGCTCCTTGGCGAGTGACCGCAGCACCCCGTCGACGCCCTGCCGGGCGGCGGACAGCGCGGGGCCGATGTCGGCGGTGGCCGGACGCGAGATCGTCACGATGCGCGCGCCCGGCGCCAGGCCCTTGAGGGCGCTGGCCGCCGCGAGCATCGGCTCGGAGAGCTGGTCGGGGTGGGTGATCTCGGTGAGCACCAGCACGATCGCGGCGTGACGCTCGCCCGCTGTGGCGGTGCGGCGCACGTCGAGGTCCCAGCCGCTCTCCAGCCCGGTGTCGCCGAGCGACGTGCCGGAGAGCAGGTGCGCGATGGCGTCGGCGTCCGGGCCCGTGCCGAGCACCAGCACCGGCCCGGCGACCAGCGGCTGCCCGGGGCGGAAACGTCGGAGCTGGGCGGGGCGCGGCAGCCCGAGCTGCTTCGCGATCTTCTTCGTGACCCCGGAGTTGACCAGGTTCAGGTAGGTGTCGGTGCTCACGCCGCCTCCAGGATCGCTGTCAGTCCGAGGCCACCTGCGGCGCAGATGGAGATGAGGGCGCGCACGGGGGCGTCGGAGCCCTGCTCGGCCTTGCGCCGCGCGAGCTCCTTGGAGATCGTCGCGACGATGCGCCCGCCGGTGGCGGCGAACGGGTGCCCGGCGGCGAGCGAGGAGCCGTGCACGTTGAGCCGGGAGCGCTCGACCTTCCCGAAGGCGCTGTCGAGCCCGAGCCGGGTGCGGCTGAACTCCTCGTCCTCCCAGGCGGCGAGCGTGGTGAGCACTGTGGCGGCGAACGCCTCGTGGATCTCGACGTAGTCGAAGTCGTCGAGCGTCAGGCCGTTGCGGGCGAGCAGCCGGGGCACTGCGAACACGGGCGCCATGAGCAGCCCGTCCACGCCGTGCACGAAGTCCACGGCCCCGGTCTCGGCGTCGACGATCGAGGCCAGCGGCGTCAGGTCGTGCTCCGCGGCCCACTCGTCGGAGCCGAGCAGCACGGTGGAGGCGCCGTCGGACAGGGGCGTGGAGTTGCCCGCCGTCATGGTCGCCTCGGCGTCCAGGCCCAGCCCGAACGTCGGGCGCAGCTTGGCGAGCTTCTCGAGCGTGGTGTCGGGGCGCAGGTTCGCGTCCCGGGTGAGCCCGCGGAACGGGGTGACCAGGTCGTCGAAGAACCCGGCGTCGTAGGCGGCGGCCAGGTTGATGTGGCTGGCGTACGCGATCTCGTCCTGCGCCTCGCGGGTGATGCCCCACTCGGCGGTGGTGATGGCCTGGTGCTCGCCCATCGACAGGCCGGTGCGGGGCTCGTTGGTGCGGGGCGCGGCGGGCGCGAGGTCCTTGGGGCGGATCGACGCGGCCGCGGCGAGCTTCTGCGGGAGGGTCTTGGCGCGGGACAGGTCGAGCAGCGCGCGGCGCAGCCGGTCGCTCACCGCGATCGGCGCGTCGGAGGTGGTGTCGACCCCGCCGGCGATGGCCGACTCGAGCTGGCCGAGCCGGATCTTGTTGCTGAGGCTGACGATCGTCTCGAGGCCCGTCGCGCAAGCCTGCTGCATGTCGTAGGCGGGCGTCTCGTCGCTGAGCGCGGAGCCGAGCACCGCCTCGCGGGTGAGGTTGAAGTCGCGGCTGTGCTTGAGCACGGCGCCGGCCGCGACCGAGCCGATCCGCTCGCCCTGGAGGCCGTACCGGGCGACGAGCCCGTCGAGCGCGGCGGTCAGCATGTCCTGGTTGCTGGCGTGCGCGTAGGGGCCGCCGGCTCGCGCGAACGGGATCCGGTTGCCGCCGAGGACGAGCGCGCGCCGGGGGCCGGAGCCCGCCTCGGGGGTGCTCGTCTGCTGTTCGCCTGCCGAGGCGCGGGTGCGTGTGCTGGCCATGGGCGTTCCTCTCGCGTCGTCGCTGAGCCTGAGATGCCGTGCCTGAGTTGCCGTCGTGCTGTGCCGGCACGTATGGGGTTCAGCGTGCCCTGGCCTGGGACCTGTGGCCCAGGGGAAGAATCCCAGGCGGTGATATGTGTCCGAAACCCACAGTACCTGATACCTTCGGTTTCGTGAGTCAGATCACACCTGCCCCGTCGACGGCGACGGGCGCCACACCGGCTCTGCTGCGGCAGGCGACAGGCGCCGCCGCCCCTTCCACGCGCCCCGGAGACCGGCCCACGCCGGCGATCCTCGGCCCCGACGCCCTGCCCGACACCTCGCCTGACGGCCGCTCGACCCGCTGGGCGGACCACCGCGAGACCCGCCGCGCCGAGTTCGTCCGCGTGGCCCGCAAGACCGTCCACCACCAGGGCCCGGACGTCTCGATGGAGGAGATCGCGGCCGCCGCCGGCACCTCCAAGTCGATCGTCTACAGGTACTTCGCGGATAAGACCGGCCTGCAGATCGCCGTCGCCGAAGCCGTCGTGCTGCAGATCCAGGGCGCGCTCGAGGGAGTGCTGCGCGTGGCGCCCACTCCCCGTGAGGGACTGCGCGCGATGGTCGCGGTCTACCTGGAGATGATCGAGTCCTCCCCGCACGTGTACGCGTTCGTCACCCGCGACGGCTCAGTGGAGTCCGGCGGCCCGCTCGGCCACTTCCTGGACTCGGTGACCCACCTCGTCGCGGCGCCGTTCCTGCGCGGGCTCACCGACGAGTCCGGCTCCGCCGTCCGGCCCGACGACGACGCCCGGGGCGCCGCCGAGACCGAGACCGACGCCGAGGCCACCCAGCGGGCGCTCGTCGAGGCCTGGGCCGCCGGCGCCGTCGGATTCGTGCGCGGAGCCGGCGAGCGCTGGCTCGCGCAGCGCGGCCAGCCCGGCAACCCCGACCGCGAGGCCGTCACCGCGCAGATCTCCGCCTGGCTCTGGGCCGGCCCCGTCGGGCTCGTCGCCCGCGAGCGCGGCCGCACGCCCACCACCACCTCCCCGCAGCCCCCGCAGCACGCCGAGTCCGACACGTTCTCGACCGAGGAGTCCCGATGACCGCCAGCTCCGCCCGTCCGGCCCGCGCGATCCCGTCCGACGACCCCACGGTCGACGTCGAGGGGCTCGCTGCCATCCTGCTCGGCCCGTACGCCGAGCTCCGCCGCCAGGCCCGCGCCGTCGCAGGCGACGAGCGGTTCCAGCGGATCGAGGGCCTGAGCCTCGACGAGCACCGGGCCCGCGTGCTCGACCAGCTGCGCACCCTGGCCCGCGAGGCCGATGTGCTGCGCGCGTTCCCCGCCGCGCTGGGCGGCCGTGACGATCACGGCGGCAGCCTCTCCCGGTTCGAGGAGCTGGTCGTCGCCGACCCGTCGCTGCAGATCAAGGCGGGGGTGCAGTGGGGGCTGTTCGCCTCCGCGATCCTGCACCTCGGCACCGCCGACCACCACCAGCGGCTGCTGCCCGCGGCGATGAGCGTGGACGTCCCCGGCGCGTTCGCCATGACGGAGACCGGCCACGGCTCGGATGTCGCGAGCATCGGCACCACCGCGACCTACGACCCGGCGACTGAGGAGTTCGTCATCCACACGCCGTTCCGCGCGGCGTGGAAGGACTATCTGGGCAACGCGGCGCTGCACGGCACCGCCGCTGTCGTCTTCGCCCAGCTCATCACCGCAGCCCCGGGCGCGCCGGCCGTCAACCACGGGGTGCACGCGCTGTATGTGCCGCTGCGCGACCCGCAGACCGGGGAGTTCTTGCCCGGCATCGGCGGCGAGGACGACGGGCTCAAGGGCGGCCTCAACGGCATCGACAACGGCCGCCTGCACTTCGACCAGGTCCGGGTGCCGCGCGCCAACTTGCTCAACCGGTACGGCGACGTCGCGGCGGACGGCACGTACTCCTCGCCCATCGCCAGCCCCGGCCGCCGGTTCTTCACGATGCTCGGCACCCTGGTGCAGGGCCGCGTCTCCCTCGACGGCGCCGCGGTGAACGCCGCCAAGGTGGGGCTCGTCATCGCGGTGACGTACGGCAATGAGCGCCGCCAGTTCACCGGCGCCTCCGACACCGAGGAGACGGTGCTGCTCGACTACGCCGAGCACCAGCGCCGACTGCTGCCGCTGCTCGCCGACACCTACGCGGGGTCCTTCGCCCATGAGGCGCTGCTCGCCAAGTTCGACGACGTGTTCTCCGGCCGCGAGGACACCGACGAGGCGCGCCAGGACCTGGAGACCCTCGCCGCGTCGCTCAAGCCCGCCTCGACCTGGCTCGCCCTCAAGACGCTCCAGACGGCGCGGGAGGCCTGCGGCGGCGCGGGGTTCCTCACCGAGAACCGGCTCACGTCGCTGCGCGCCGACCTGGACGTCTACGTGACGTTCGAGGGCGACAACACGGTGCTGCTGCAGCTCGTGGCCAAGCGGCTGCTCGCCGACTATGGCCGCGAGTTCGCCAAGTTCGACGCGGGCGGCGTGGCCAAGTTCGTCGCCGGGCAGGCCGCGTCGGCGGCCCTGCACCGCACCCCGCTGCTGCGCGCCGTGCAGACCATCACCGACGTGGGCGATGCCCGCCGCTCCGCCGGGCAGCTCCGCGACGCGGACACCCAGCACGCGCTGCTCGCCGACCGGGTCGACACGATGGTCGCCGACGTCGCCCAGGCCCTACGCCCGGCGACCAAGGCGCCCCGCGAGCAGGCAGCCGAGCTGTTCAACGAGCACCAGCACGAGCTGATCGAGATGGCCCGCGCCCACGTGGACCTGATCCTGTGGGAGTCCTTCACCGCGGGGATCGAGCAGGTGGAGGACCCGGGGACCAAGCGCGTGCTGGTCTGGCTGCGCGACCTGTTCGGCCTGTCGGTCATCGAGCGGAACCTCGCCTGGTACCTGATCCACGGGCGCCTGTCGGCAGGCCGCGCGCGCACCGTCACCTCGTACATCGACCGGCTGCTGCGGCGGCTGCGCCCGCATGCGCAGGAGCTCGTCGACGCGTTCGGGTACGGGCCCGAGCACGTGCGCGCGCCCATCGCCTCCGGCGCCGAGCGGGAGCGCCAGGACGAGGCGCGGGCGTACTACCGGGCCCAGCGGGCCTCCGCCGACGCGCCGCTGCCGGAGAAGCAGTCGCCCGCGGCGAAGATCGCCAAGACGCCGCCCGTGACGGAGACCGCGAACCCGATCGGCGACGCCATCCCGGCGGAGGCGACGCCCGCCTGACGGCTCCAGCCCTGGCAACGGCCCCGCGCGAGACATGCGCGGGGCCGTTGCCGCGCCCTGCCCGGCGGCTGCGCCTAGCCTCGAAGGAGACGCCAGTGCCGTCACCCGCAGGAGGCTGAGAGATGAGCGAGCCAGCGATCCCCGGCATCGACACCACCATCCCGCCGAGCGGGCCCGGCTGCGTCGAGTGCTTGCAGTCCGGCGGCTGGTGGTTCCACCTGCGGCGTTGCGCCGAGTGCGGCCATGTGGGGTGCTGCGACTCGTCGCCGGCCCAGCACGCCACCGGGCACAACCACGACACCGGCCACCCGATCATCCAGTCCTACGAGCCGGGCGAGGAGTGGTTCTGGGACTACCCGCGTGAGGGCTTCTTCCAGGGGCCGCCGCTGGCCGCTCCGACGCACCACCCGACGGACCAACCCGTCCCTGCCCCGACGGCGAACGTGCCGCCGAACTGGATCGAGCTGCTGCACTGACCCCTGATGGACGGCTGGCCTCAGTCCACGCCCAGGGCGCGGCGCAGCGCCTCGTGGTGCGCCTCGATCCACTCGGCGTCATCGCGCCAGTAGCCGCCGTGTCCCTCGTCCCACAGCCGCGCCCACGGCTGGGCGCCCGTGCGATGGCCGCCCTCCAGCAGGTCGAACATGCTCCACGCGCGGGGGGCCAGCAGGTCCGCCAGCCGGGTGCGCCCGGCCTCGTCGAGTCGGTAGCCGTCGGCGAGGGCGCGCAGCGCGTCACCCGACGCGGACGGCCCGGGGCCGCCTGGCGACAGTGGGATGAAGCCGTGCGCCGCATAGGCCAGGTCCCAGCCGCGGGTGCCGGGCCCGCAGCCATCCCAGTCGATGAGCACGAGCCGATCGTCGGCCAGCACCAGGTTCCATGGCGCCAGATCGTGGTGGATGACCAGGTCAGTGCCGTCGGGGGCGATGACTGTGTGCCACTGCGCGTCCGGTGGCGGCGCCCAGCCGTCGAGCGCGTCGTGCAGGTCCCGGGCCACGCGTCCCACCTCGCGTAGGTCCGGCGGCGTGACGCCCGGGCGCGTCGGGTGCGCCATCGGGCCGGGGATGAAGTCCACGACGTGGCGGCCCTGATCGTCCAGGCCGTGGGAGCGCGGCGCGTGGGCGAAGCCGACCTCCGCCAGCCGCTCCAGCACCGCGTGGACGGCGGGCGTCCACGGGCCCGCCGTGCGGCGCACGGTGTCGCCGACGCGCACCACGCCGGCTGTCGTGTTGCCGCCGGTCAGCGGGGTCTCGTGGTCCACCCGGGCAGTCTTGGCGCGGGCGCGCCCCGGGTCAACGGGATTCGCGGGCGGTCAGGGCAGGCGGGGCACGGCGGCGAGCAGCCGCTGGGTGTACGGGTCCTGGGGGCGGGTGAGCACCTGCTCGGTGGTCCCGGCCTCGACGACGCGCCCGTCATGCAGCACGACGGTCTCCTCGCAGAGCTGGCCGACCACGGCGATGTCGTGGCTGACCAGCACGAGCGTCAGGCCCAGCTCGGCGCGCAGGCGGCGCAGCAGGTCCATCACCTGCTCCCGCACGGACACGTCCAGGGCGCTGACCGGCTCGTCGCCCACCAGCACCGACGGCGAAGGCGCCAGCGCGCGGGCGATGGCGATGCGCTGCCGCTGCCCGCCGGAGAACTGCGCCGGGTACCGGGTCGCCGCGTCGGGCTCCAGTCCCACCCAGCCGAGCACCTCGGCGACGCGCGCGCGGCGGTCGCCGGGGATGCGCAGCGAGCGCAGCGGCTCGGCGATGACGTCCCCGACGGTCATCCGGGGGTCCAGCGAGGAGCGCGGGTCCTGGAAGACGATCTGCACGTCGCGCCGGAACCGGCGCACGGCGGCCCGGTTGCGGTGGGCGAGCGGCTCGCCGCGGTACCGGACCTCCCCGGTGGTCGGCCGGTCGAGGGCGAGGAGCAGGCGCAGCAGCGTCGACTTGCCGGCGCCGGACTCCCCGACGATGCCGACGCTGCGCCCGGCGTGGACGGCCAGGTCCACGCCGGCCAGCGCGGTGGTGGCCCGCGGCCCGGAGCCGTACGAGCGCCCGACGCCCACGAGCTCGAGCAGTGGGGCGCCCGTCGGAGTCGTCAGCGCAGGCCCGGGCACGGTGTCGAGGCCAGATGCGGTGCTCACAGCGCCTCCTGTGTGAACGGCAGCCGGGTCACGGCACGGGCCGCGTCGATGAGCTGGCGGGTGTACGGGTGGGCGGGGGCGGCCAGCGCGTCGGCCACGGTGGTGGACTCGACGACCCGGCCCTCGCGCATCACCACCAGGTCCCGCGCGACCCGCGCGACCACCGGCAGGTCGTGGGAGACGAAGACGAGGGTGACGCCGGTGCGGTCCACGAGCTCGTCGAGCAGGTCGAGCACCTCCGCCTGGACGGTGACGTCGAGGGCGGTGGTCGGCTCGTCGGCCAGCAGGACGCGCGGCTCGCACGCGAGCGCCATCGCCAGGGCGACGCGCTGCCGCTGCCCGCCGGAGAGCTGCCACGGGTACGAGCCGAGGATCCGCTCGTAGTCGTCGAGGCGCACCATGCGGCACAGCGCCGCCGCCTGCTCGCGGGCCTGCGCGCGCGAGTGCCCGCGGTGCAGGCGCAGCGGCCCGGCGATCTGGCGGCCCACGGTCATCAGCGGGTCCAGGGCCGTGAGCGGCTCCTGGAACACCATTGCGATCTGCGCGCCGCGGATGCGGTCGAGCCTGCGGCTGGGCAGCGTGAGCAGGTCGACGCCGTCCAGCAGCACCTGGCCCGTCGTCGTCATCCCGTCGGGCAGCAGGCCCAGCACGGCCAGCGCGGTCATCGACTTGCCCGATCCGGACTCGCCGATCACGCCCAGCCGGCCGCCAGCCTCGACGGACCAGCTCACGGAGTCGAGCAGGGTGCGCCCGCCAGATGTGCGGACTGTCAGGTCGCGGACTTCGAGGAGGCTCATCGGTCACCTCGCAGGTTCGGGTCGTTGCGCTCGCGGAGGCCGTCGCCCAGCAGGTTGAGCCCCAGCACCGTGGCCACCACGGCCAGGCCGGGCAGGATCGCGCCCCACGGCTGCACCAGCATCGTGGCCTGCGCCTCGCGCAGCAGCCGCCCCCAGGATGCCTGCGGCGGCGGGGCGCCGAGCCCCAAGTAGGACAGCGACGCCTCGGCGAGGATCGCGGAGCCGGCCAGCAGCATGACCTGCACCAGCAGCGTGGGGCTGATGTTCGGCAGCACGTGCCGCCGGAGGGCGCCCCACCAGCCGGTGCCCGACGCCTTCGCGGCTGTCACGTAGTCCTCGCGCAGCACGCGCGCGGTGTTGACCCGGGTGACCCGCGCGATGACGGCCGATCCGGCGATGCCGATGGCGGCGATCGCCGAGGTGAGCGACGCGCCGCGCACGGTGACGATCAGCATGGCGAGCAGCAGCGTCGGGAAGGCGATGAGCAGGTCCACGACGTTCACCAGCGCCACGTCGAGCCACCGGGTGGTCGCGGCGGCGAGGATGCCCAGCGTCAGGCCCAGCACCGTGGCGATGAGCACCGAGGCCACGGCGACGACCATGGCTGCCTGCGCGCCGCCCATGAGCTGGCTGAGCAGGTCGCGGCCCAGCCGGTCGGTGCCGGCCCAGTGCTCGGCGGACGGGCCCGCGAGACGGGGGCCGCTGCCGGTGGCGTCGAGGGCGTACGGGGTCCAGAACGTCGCGACCACGCCGACCAGTGCGACGAGTCCGACGAGGACGGCGCCCACGATCAGCGACGGGCTGCGGCGGCGCGCGGCGCGACCGGCGGCGAGGGCCGGAGCGGGGGCGTCGGGCCGGGGGCCGGACAGGTCGTCGGGGGTCAGCGCCGCCCCGGCGGTCAGGTCGGTGCTCATCGGGCCGCTCCCCTCGTGGCCGCGGCGCCGCGCAGCCGCGGGTCGATGGCCTGCTGCGTCAGGTCGATGAGGAAGTTCACGAGCAGCACGACGGCCGTGATGATCAGCACGAGCGCCTGCACCACGGGCAGGTCGCGCGCCTGCACCGAGTCGAGCAGCAGCGCGCCGAGGCCGGGCAGCGCGAAGACGTTCTCGACCACGACGGCGCCCAGCAGCGACGTGGCCAGCTCGATGCCGAGGATGGCGACCACCGGCACAGCGCCGTTGCGCAGCCCATGCCGCGCGAGCGCCCGGGTGCGGCTGTACCCGAGCGAACGGGCCGTGCGCAGGTAGTCCTGGTCCAGCACGTCCAGCGTCGCCGAGCGCACGTAGCGGACCATCACCGACGACATGGCGATGGCGACGGTGACGACGGGGAGCGTCAGCGAGCGGATCGCCGCCGCCGGGTCGGACCACCCCTGCCGGGGGAAGCCGCCCGGGGGCAGCACCCCCGCCTTGAGGGCGAACACCCACACGAGCATCACGCCCACCCAGAACACCGGCACCGCGACGCCGAGCTGGGCCACCGCGGAGACGGCCACGCCCACGACGCCGCGGCGCCGCACCGCCGCGATGATCCCCAGCGGCACAGAGATGAGCACGGACAGCACGAACGCCGCCAGGCTCAGCGGGAGCGTGACGGGGAGCCGTGCCGCGATGAGGTCGGCCACCGGCATCCGGGACACGAAGGACGTGCCCAGATCGCCGGAGGCCAGGCCCGTCACCCACTGCCAGAGCTGTGCGCCGACCGGCTGGTCGGTGCCGAGCTCGCTGCGGAGCTGCGCGAGCTGGTCGCTCGTGGTCCCGACGCCCAGCGACGTGCCGGCGGCGTCGCCCGGCAGCAGCCGCAGCACGGCGAAGACGACGACGCCCGCGATCGCGAGCGAGACCAGCAGCGCCAGCGCGCGCTGCAGCAGGTGACGGGCCATCAGCAGCTCAGCCCTCCCGGACGATGTCGGCGACGTAGAAGGACTCCGTCACCTGGTCGATCGGGAAGCCGCTGATGTCGGAGCGGGCCACGCGGATCTGCGGGTCGAGGTACAGCCACGCGGACGGCGCCTCGAGGCCGATGGTCTCGTTGACCTTGCGCAGCAGCGCGACCTGCTCGTCGGTCGTCGCGGCCTGGTCGGCGTCGGCGACCCACTGCTGGACGTCGGCGTTGTTGTAGCCCCAGTAGAAGTCGGGGTTGGCGTACCAGACCAGGTCACGCGGGTTCACGTGGCCCATCAGGGTGGTCTCGTAGTCCTTGTCCGTGTAGATCTTCTGGTACCAGGTCGCGTCGTCGATCGGGTTGAGGTTCAGCGTGACGCCCACGGCCGCGAGGTCCGCCTTGATGAGCTGCACGATCGTCTCGTTGTTGTCCCCGGCGACGTAGTCGAGGGAGAACGCCAGGTCGGTGACGCCGGCCTCGGCGAGCAGGGCCTTGGCCGCGGCCGGGTCGTACGCGTGCACATCAGCCTGGTCCACGAACCAGTCGTCGGTGGGCGGCACCATCGAGCCGATGACCGTGCCGTAGGAGTCCCACACGGCCGAGCGGATCTTGTCGCGGTCCAGCGCCTTGTACAGCGCCTGGCGCACCCGCACGTCGGAGAACGGCGCGATGCGGTTGTTGAACGTCCAGATCTGCTTGGTCGTCGACGTGCCCTCGGTGATCGTGAAGTCGGGGTTGCCCTCGAACTGCACGAGCTGGTCGGGGGAGTCCTCCGCGATGACCAGGTCCAGGTCGCCGGTGAGCAGCGCGTTGTTCAGCGCCGTCGTGTCCTTGAAGAAGCGGAACGTGACGCCGATGTTCTTGGCCGGCTCGCCCCAGTAGTCGTCGAAACGCTCGATGGTCAGGTGGTCGCCCTGCGTCCACTCGGCGAACCGGTACGGGCCGGTGCCGTTGTCGCTGGTCAGCTCCGTGTCGCCATCCTTCACGATGGTGACGGACGCCAGGTAGAACGGCAGCGCCTGGCTGCGGCGGGCCAGCGTGAGCACCACTGTGCCGTCGTCGGGCGTGGCGATGTCCTGGATCACCGACAGGTCGGCCTTGCGGGCGCTCTTCGACTCGGGCGCGATGGCCTGCGAGATGCTCCACGCGACGTCAGCCGAGGTGAACGGCGTGCCGTCGTGGAACACGACATCGGTCTGCAGGTGGAACGTGAGCGTCAGGCCGTCCTCGGACGCGTCCCAGCTCTCGGCCAGCGTCGGTATCACGGCGCCGTCGACGTCCACCGAGGTCAGGCCCTCGAAGACGTTGCGCGTCATGGTCTGGGAGACGCCGGAGGAGCCGCCGACATTGCGGACCAGCCCGGTGGGCTCGTTCGTCGAGCCGATGACGATCTCGGCCTCGGAGGCGCCGGGCGTGGAGCCGCCGGCGTCAGTGGAGCCGGAGCCACCACCGCACGCCGCCAGCGCCAGGGAGGCGGCGAGGGCGAGCGCGGCGGCGGGGAACAGTCGGGATCTCATGGTCCGTCCTTGGGTGGGTGGGGTGGGCTCCGCCCTGGGGATGCCAGGAACGGGAGAGGGGGGCGACGGGCGCGCGCCGCATCATCGGAGGAGGGCGCGCGGGGACGTCAGGGATGCCGACGGATCGGCGGGTGAGGCGAGGGCCTCGGGGGAGTGCCGGGGGGTCGCTTCAGCGACCCGCGCTCAGCAAGCGGTCAGCGACAACACCGTGCGCTCGACGCAGAGAAGCTGCGGAGGCACGTGGTGGTGAGGGTCTGAGAGCGCATGATGCCGTGAGGCTACCAGGTGGTAGGCGAAGGTCGGGCCGACGACCTCGTGACGGACGGGCGCCTCACCAGCGGTTCCGCGCCTCCTCGGCCCAGCCCTCCACGCCGTCGACGCGCACCCGCTCGCCGTCGTCAGCGGTCATCCACCCCGCCCACGTGCCGAAGCACTGATGCGTCTCACCTGCGACGACGCCCAGGTTCATCCGGGAGGCGCGCTCGTGGAACGGCGTGAACTCCAGGTCCACGCGCTCGCGGCCCGCGTCGTGGACGCGCCACGGGGCCAGCCAGTCGGAGCGGTCGTACTCCCACACCAGCTCGTCGCTGTTCTTGTGCAGGCGCCCGTCGAGCAGCAGCGCGTTCTCCGTGGAGCCCGTGCCGTCGGTCCACCGGCCGCCCACCTGCACCCCCACCACGGCGCCGTCGACCCTGCCGCTGCCCGCGCCCCAGTTCCAGCGCATCGAGTACGGCCACCGCCCTCGGCCGTGGTCGAGCACCGCCCACGAGGCGCCGTCGGGCACGTCATGGGCCACCCCGTCCACCACGAGCGTGCCCGTGACCGGCCGGGCCACGTCCTTCACGGTGTACTGGAACCGGCGCCCGCTCCACGGCACCACGACCCCGAGGCTCTCGTGGCCGACGTCCGGCATGGACAGCAGGTCCACCGTGACCCGCTCCGTGCGGGCGCGCAGCAGCGTGCGGCTGTCACCCTCGGTGAGCGTGATCTCCAGGCCGCGCGCGGTCGCGCTTGCGGGGCCAAGGCCGAGGCTCGCCGGCAGCACCGCGCCGCGAGCGAAGGGGACCACGGCGACGTGGTCGACCTCCTCGCCGGTCGCGCGATCGAGCACCCACACCTGGTGCTGCGCCGCGTAGTCCAGGCTCGCCACCGTCAGCCCGATGACGTGCGTCGGGGTCATCACCCCCCAGTACTCCCACCGCTTGGCCCGTCCCCAGCCGCGCAGCTCCGTGTGGTGCAGCGGCCGCCGGCTCCACCCGATGGCCGCGGGATTCAGCCGGCCCGACGGCAGGCACAGACTGACGGCCTCAGTGATCTCGCGCTCATGCGCGGTCACCTCATGGTCGGTGGGCACAGCACTCCTTCGCCGGTGTTGCCCACGACCGTAGCCGTCACCACCCCAGGTCAGATCATGCGGCGACACGCCGGGCGGTGAGCGTCACCGCCGCGAGCGCCGCGTAGACGCCCGCCGAGACCCGGTCCAGCACCCGCATTCGCAGCCGGGGCAGGAACCGCCGCACGGCGCCGCCCGCCAGCGCCCACATCGAGTCGAGCACCCACGCCAGCGCGATGAACAGCAGGCCCAAGGTGAGGAGCTGGAGCGACACCGGCCCGGCGGCGGGCACGACGAACTGGGGGAGGAACGCCAGGTAGAACACAGCGGTCTTGGGGTTGAGCGCGCCCACCAGCAGGCCCGCCCGGAACGCCCCGCCCGACGTGGGCGACCTCGCGCCGCCCTTCGCGCCCTCGACGTCCCGGGTGTCGGCGAGCGTGCCCGGCGTCCTGGCCCGCCACGAGCGCACCGCCAACCACACCAGCCACGCCGCGCCCACCACCTTCACGGCCGTGAACATGCTCGCGCTGGCCACCACCACGGCGGACAGCCCTGCCACGGCGGCCAGCACATGCACCAGGTACCCGAGCTCGATCCCGGCGGTGGCGGCGAGGCCCGAGGCGCGGCCGTGCCGCAGCGTCGTCGCGAGGATGAAGCCCACGGACGGGCCGGGCACGAGGATCAGCGAGACGCTCGCCAGCGCGAACAGCACGAGCCGGTCGGTGGGCACCATGCTCCGAGCCTGCCACGGCGGCCCCGGCGCGCGCGGGCGGTTTTCAGGTGGGGTTGCAGCGGGCCGCGAGCGTCGCGAAGGAGCCGACGTCGGGCCGCCACGGCTCGAGGTTCCAGGACTCCTTGTCCGGGGCTCCGAGCGCGTGACAGAGGAACTGGTCGCGCATGCCGTTGGTGTCGGCCTCGGGCTCCTGCGCGACGACGGCCGCCCACACGCCCTCCTGCGCGGCCAGGCCCCCGGCGCGCGCCCACGCGGTGGGCCGCACCGCGAGTGACCGGCCGCCCTCACGCTCACCCCAGTCGGCGGGGCTGTCGAGCATGCGGGCGCCGAGCCACAGCGTCGCGGAGCCCGCCGCCACCGTCGCGTCGCCGGTCAGCGAGGAGACGGTGAGGTCGAGCACATCCTCGGCGACGGCGGAGAACTTCGCCGTGACCGCGCCTTCTGCGGCTCGGGCGGTCGGCGCCGCGAGGCCACCGGCGAACGACCCGTCCGCCGCGCGCAGCACCACCGAGCCGTCCACCTGGACGTCGAACACGCTGCCGGACGGGGCCGCGAGCGTGGCGACCAGCGCAGGCGCCGCCGAGCCGTCCGGGACCTCGAGGGTGAGCCGCGCCGACCCGTCGTCGAGGGCCTCGGCGTCGGGGGTCGCTCCCGGGGTCATCACGGTGAGCGTCACTCCCTCTGCGGTGAGGGGGACGCCCTGGGCGCGGATCTCGTCGGCGGTGGGCCGTGCCGCCTCGGGCGTCGCTGTCATGGTGGGAGCGGAGGTGGCCCCGCTGGTCGGGGGAGTCGTCGTCGGGAGCCCGGTGCATCCCGCGAGCACTGCGGCTCCGAGCGCTGTCACGGCGGCGCACCGCGCACCGCGCCCACCGCCCTGCGCGGGCCAGCCCCGCCTCGCTCGCCCTCGGGCAGCCGCCTGTCTCCGCACGGTGGCACGGTAACCCGCGACGTCCCCTGGAGCGCCCTTCGCGTGGGCGCTCCCGGGGACGTCGAACAGCAGGGTCAGGCCGCCGCCGCGGGCAGCCGCACCCGCCCGTCGAGCATCTCGACCACCTGGTCCACCTCGCCCAGGTGCGCGCGGTCGTGCGTGACGAGCACCGTCGCGACGCCCTGCCGGTGGGTCAGCGTCACCACCAGGTCGATGATCGCGGCGCCGCGCTCGTGGTCGAGCGCGCTGGTGGGCTCGTCGACGAGCAGCACCGCCGGGTCGCCCATGAGGGCGCGGGCGATGTTGACCCGCTGGCGCTGCCCGCCGGAGAGCTGGTGCGGGCGCCGGTCGGCGAAGTCCGCCATGCCGACGGCGTCGAGCAGCTCGAGCGCGCGCGGCCGGGCGGCCCGGGGCGAGTGCCCGGCGAGGTGCGCCATGACCTGGAGCTGCTCGGCGGCGGTCAGCGACGGCAGCAGGTTGGGCTGCTGGAACACGATGCCGACGCGGTCGCGGCGCAGCGTCGTGAGCGCGTCCCGGTCGAGTCCGGTGGTGTCCGTGCCGGCGACGACCACCCGGCCGGAGTCCGGGCTGATCAGCGTCGCGGCGACGGCCAGCAGGCTTGACTTGCCCGAGCCGGACGGGCCCACCACGGCGGTGAGCGTGCCCGCGGGCACGTCCAGGCTCACGTGGTCGAGGGCCGTCAGGCGCGACGTGCCGTCGGGGTAGGTGAGGGTGACGTCGGTCAGGGTGAGGCTCATCGTGCGCTCCCGAGTGCGGTCAGCGGGTCGACGGACGTGATCCGTCGGATGGACAGCCCGGCCCCGGCGGCGCCCAGCGCGATCATGACGAGCGCGGGCACGAGGACAGTGCTGAGGTCGAGGACGAACGGCGCGGAGCCACGGATGGCGAGCCCGACACCGGCGGCGATGGCCGAGCCGATGGCGGTGCCGAGCACGAGCAGCACCACGGCCTGCCCGAGCGCGTCGCGCAGCAGGTACCGGGTGGAGGCGCCCAGGGCCTTCAGCACGGCGACGTCGCCGCTGCGCTGGATGGTCCACACCGTGAAGAAGGCGCCGATGACCAGCGCGGAGATCGCGAACAGGAACCCGCGCATGAGCTGCAGCGAGCCGTTCTCCGAGGTGTAGGAGCCGATCGCGGACAGCGCGTCCCCGGTGGTGACGGTGCTGGTGCCGAGCCGCGCGTCGGCGGCGGCCAGGTCGGCGCCGGAGTCGGTGGTCAGGGCGACGACGGTGGCCGTCGGCGCGTCACCGTCGGCGGCGGCCCCACCCTGCTGGGCGTCGGCCAGGCTCGCCCACACCACGGGGGTGTGGCTGTACCAGTCGTCACCGGCCACGGCCGCGACCTCGACCTGGCGGCCGGCGAGGGTGAGCGTGTCGCCGGGGGCCAGCCCCAGGTCGTCGGCGGCGGCGGTCGAGAGCACCACCGACCCGTGGGCGACGCGGCTGTCAGGCGCCAGCGACGACCCGGGCTCGACGCCGAACGCGGCGACGCTCGCGGCCTTGCCGCCGTCCACGGCCGCCCGCGTCATCGTGATGGCGAGCGGCTCCGCCGACGTCACCCCCGGCACGTCGGCCCACGCCTGCCACGTGGCGGCGTCGACCTGCGAGTCGGTGAACGACACCTTCTCGCCATCGGCCGGGGCGGTGAACGCGAGCCGGTCGGCGCGCAGGTCGGTGATCGCGGAGATGTTCTGATGCGCGAGCCCGGCGGTCAGTCCGGAGACGAGCCCGACGAGCACGGTGATGAGGACGACGACCACCCCCATGAGGGCGAAGCGGCCCTTGGCGAACCGCAGGTCTTTCCAGGCGACGAACACAGATGACGGCCTTTCACGCGAGTGGATGCAGGCGCCGGGACAGGGGCCCGGCGACATCCCCCACGCTCCCCGGAGCGACCCCCCACGGGCATCGCGCTCGCGGTGGGACTGTGATGGCCGGAAGGCGCAGGCCCGCTCCGCCTTTTGATCGATGCCGCGACTCGGGCGGCGACCTAGCCTGGGAGGACGTGAGCGCCCGATCCCTGACCCCCGTGCTGCTGCGCGTCTGCCTGCACCTGCTGGTGGTCGCGCTCCTCGTGCTGGCCGGAGTGCGGGCCGTCGCCGACCAGATGGACGATGCGGGCGCCGTGGTCGCGACGGCCGTCGCGCTCGGCGTCGTCTACCTGGCCGGTCAGGCGGTCCCCGCGGTGCGGCGCTCACGCGGCGCCGCTGTTGTGTGGCTCGGGGTGCTCATCGCCGCGTGGCTGGTGCTGCTCGCGTTGACCCCGGACGGCATCTGGCTGGCGTTCCCGTTGTTCTTCGTCGAGATGCACCTGCTGCGCCCGCGCTGGGGGGTGCTCGCGGTGGCGCTGACCACCGTCGCCGCGATCGCGGGGTTCGGCTGGCACCAGCATGTGCTCACCGCCGCGATGGTCATCGGCCCGGTGCTCGGCGCGGCGGTGTCGGTGGCGGTGGTGCTCGGCTACCAGGCGCTGTACCGGGAGAGCGAGGAGCGCCGCCGGCTCATCGAGCAGCTCCAGGAGGCGCGTGACGACCTCACGGCGGCCGAGCGCACCGCGGGCATGCTCGAGGAGCGTGAGCGGGTCGCCCGCGAGATCCACGACACCCTGGCCCAGGGCCTGTCCAGCATCCAGCTGCTGCTCCGCGCGGCTGAGCGGCGCCTGCCCGACAACCCCGACGAGGCGCTGGCGCACGTCGAGCGGGCCCGGGTGGCGGCGGCCGACAACCTCGCCGAGGCGCGGCGCTTCGTGCGCGACTGGTCGCCCCCCGACCTCGAGGCGGGCGACCTGCCCAGCGCGCTGCGGCGCGTGGGCGCCACCACCGCCGACACGGCGGGGATCGCCGTGCACGTGCAGGTCTCCGGCGAGCCGACCCCGCTGCCGTCGGCGCATGAGCTCGCCTTGCTGCGCATCGCGCAGTCGGCGCTCGCCAACGCCGTCCAGCACGCGCATGCCAGCCGCGTCGAGCTCACGCTGAGCTACATGGGATCCGAGGTGGCGCTCGACGTGGTCGACGACGGCCAGGGCTTCGACCCGGACGCCGTCGACGCGCCCGGCCGGGCCGCCGACGGCGGAGGCTTCGGGCTCGCTGCCATGCGGGCGCGCGCCCGGTCGCTCGGCGGCTCGCTCGCCGTGGAGTCCGCGCCCGGCTCCGGCACGGCCGTGGCCGTGACCCTCCCCGTGGAGGCCGGCGCATGAGCGAGCGCGTGCGCCTGCTGCTCGCCGACGACCACCCGGTGGTCCGCGCCGGGCTGCGCGCCGTCCTCGAGACCGAGCCCGGCTTCGAGGTGGTCGCTGAGGCCACCACCGCCGAGGAGGCCGTCGAGCGCGCCGCCCACGGGGACGTCGACGTGGTGCTCATGGACCTGCAGTTCGGCGCGGGCATGCACGGCACGCAGGCGACTGCGCAGATCACCGCCCAGCCCGGCGGGCCCCGGGTGCTGGTGCTGACCACCTACGACACCGACGCCGACATCCTCGCCGCCATCGAGGCGGGCGCCACCGGCTACCTGCTCAAGGACGCCCCACCCGAGGAGCTCGCAGCAGCCGTCCGCACCGCCGCGGCAGGCCGCTCAGCACTCGCCCCCGCCATCGCGATGCGGCTCATGGACCGCGTCCGGGCGCCGGGCGGCGTGCTCAGCCCTCGCGAGACCGAGGTGCTGCAACTCGTCGCCGAGGGGCTGTCCAACCAGCAGATCAGCCAACGGCTGTTCCTGAGCCAGGCCACCGTGAAGTCCCACCTGGTGCACATCTACACCAAGCTCGGCGTCGACTCCCGCACCGCGGCGGTGGCCGTCGCGACTCAGCGCGGCATCATCCGCCGCTAGGCCGCGCCGCCCCGACCTCACGGGTCTCCGCGCCGGGACCGGTCGGGTGGCTCCCGGGCCGCGCCGGCCCATCCGAGCCCAACCTCTGCGCGCCCAGCGTCGACACCAGCACGATCACGAGCCCGACCCACCCGATCGGGGCGAGCCGGTCGCCAGCCAGCGTGACGCCGACGAGCGCCGCCCACACCGGCTCGGTGCCGAGCAGCAGGCTGACCCGGCTCGGCGACGTGCGACGGACCGCCCACATCTGGACGACGAACGGGAACACGGTGCAGACGACGACGAGGAACACCATCGCCGCCACCTGCCCGGCGTCCATGCGGGGGACGAACGAGGCCACCGACTGCGGCGTGAAGAATGAGGCCGCCACGAAGGCGACGCCGCACACCGCCATCTGCACGAACGTCAGGTTGAACGAGTCGAGCGGCCTGCCCCGCGGCAGCCGGTGCATCATCGTGACGTGGACCGCCCGGACGACGGCGGCGCCGAGCACGAGCCAGTCCCCGAGGCCGAAGGTCGTGACCTCGCCGCCCGCGGTGAGCAGCGCGACCCCGAGGATCGACAGGACGCCCGCGACGTAGTAGATCCCCGCCAGCCGGGTCCGATTCACCACGGACTCGAGGACCGGCGTGAAGATCATCGTGAGGCTGATGATCAGCCCGGCGTTCGTGGCGCTGGTGCCGGCGATGCCGAACGTCTCGAACGCGAAGACCGCCGTGAGGATCACGCCCAGCGTGACGCCGACCGTCAGCTCGCTCCTCGTGACGCGCCGACCGGACAGCAGCAGGCCCGCCCCGAGCAGCACTGTCGTCAGGCCCATCCGCACCCCGAGGACGGCGAGCACCGCGCCACCGGCGACCAGCTCCTTGGCCACCCAGTAGGTCGCGCCCCAAGCGACGGCAACCGACATGACGAGCAGGTCGACGCGCAGGCTAGCCCTGACGGCTGTCGTCATCGACGGCTCGGCCAACGCCGGTGTCGCCGCGGGGCGTGAGGTCGCTGCACGATCTCAGGACGCTAGCCATCAGCGGCCGCGGAGACATCCCCGGTCACATCATGAGATTTGTCGGGTATCGCCCGTTCGCCCCTCATGGGCGCGACTGAGCGTCAGACGGGCCCGCGCCGACCGCCCTCTGGGCGCCCAGCCCGGGCACGCAGTGGACGCCGGTAGCCTGGCCTGGTCTTCCGACGGACCCCGCGGACCCAGCCGTCCGGGCCACCCACTCGAGGGAATCGATGACCAGCGCGCCTCAGCACGACCCCGCCACGCATGCCTCCGACGCCCGGCGTCACTCGGACACGGTGGAGCACGCCGCCGCGACCCCGGATCAGGAGCAGCCCTTCGCGGAGCTGGGCCTCAAGCCCGACGAGTACCAGCGGATCCGCGACATCCTGGGCCGGCGCCCCACGGCCGCCGAGCTGGCGATGTACTCGGTGATGTGGTCCGAGCACTGCTCGTACAAGTCGTCCAAGGTGCATCTGTCGCAGTTCGGCGAGAAGACGACGCCGGAGATGAAGAAGCACCTGCTGGTGGGCATCGGCGAGAACGCGGGCGTCGTGGACATCGGCGACGGCTGGGCTGTGACGTTCAAGGTCGAGTCGCACAACCACCCGTCGTATGTCGAGCCGTACCAGGGCGCGGCGACGGGTGTCGGCGGCATCGTCCGCGACATCATCTCGATGGGCGCGCGCCCGGTGGCGGTCATGGACCAGCTGCGGTTCGGCGCGATCGACCACCCGGACACGGCGCGCGTGGTGCACGGCGTGGTGGCGGGCGTGGGCGGCTACGGCAACTCCCTGGGCCTGCCGAACATCGGCGGCGAGCTCGTGTTCGACGCCTGCTACCAGGGCAACCCGCTGGTCAACGCGCTGTGCGTGGGCGTGCTGCGCCACGAGGACATCCACCTGGCGAACGCGTCGGGCACAGGCAACAAGGTCGTCCTGTTCGGGGCCCGCACGGGCGGCGACGGCATCGGCGGCGCGTCGATCCTCGCAAGCGAGACATTCGACGACGAGAAGCCCTCGAAGCGCCCGTCGGTGCAGGTGGGCGACCCGTTCATGGAGAAGGTGCTCATCGAGTGCTGCCTCGAGCTGTACGCCGCGCGCGTCGTCGAGGGCATCCAGGACCTGGGCGCCGCGGGCATCTCCTGCGCGACGAGCGAGCTGGCGTCCAACGGTGACGGCGGCATGCACGTCGACTTGGAGAACGTGCTGCTGCGCGACCCGACCCTGACGGCCGGCGAGATCCTCATGTCGGAGTCGCAGGAGCGCATGATGGCGGTCGTCACGCCGGAGAAGCTCGACGAGTTCCTGGCCATCACCAGCAAGTGGGACGTCGAGACGGCCATCATCGGCGAGGTCACCGGCACGGGCCGCCTGACCATCGACCACGACGGCGAGCGCATCGTGGATGTGGACCCCAAGACGGTGGCGCACGACGGCCCCGTCTACCACCGCCCGTTCGCCCGCCCGTCCTGGCAGGACGCGCTGAACGCCGACTCGATCAGCGGTGACGCGGCCGACCGCGTCGCCCGCCCGAGCACCCCCGAGGAGCTGCGCGCCACGCTGCTGAGCCTGCTCGGCTCCCCGAACCTGGCCTCTCCGGCGTGGGTGACGGACCAGTACGACAGGTTCGTGCAGGGCAACACGGCGCTGGCCCAGCCCGACGACGCCGGTGTGATCCGGGTCGACGAGGAGACGGGGCTGGGCGTGGCGCTCGCCACCGACGCGAACGGCCGCCACACCAAGCTCGACCCGTACACCGGCGCGCAGCTCGCGCTCGCGGAGGCGTACCGGAACGTCGCGACGACGGGCGCCCGCCCGCTCGCGGTGACCGACTGCTTGAACTTCGGCAGCCCCGAGGACCCGGACGCCATGTGGCAGCTCGTCGAGGCCATCCGCGGCCTCGCGGACGGCTGCCAGGTGCTGGGCGTCCCGGTCACCGGCGGCAACGTCAGCCTGTACAACGGCACCGGCGAGCCGGGCAAGATCGACTCGTCGATCCACCCGACGCCCGTCGTCGGCGTGCTCGGCGTGCTGGACGACGTGGCCGACGCGACCCCGTCGGGATGGACCACCGCTGGCCAGGCCGTCTACCTGCTGGGCACGACGCGTGACGAGCTGGACGGCTCGGCGTGGGCCGATGTCGCGCACCAGCACCTGGGCGGCCTGCCGCCGAAGGTGGACCTGGAGGCCGAGCGCCGCCTGGCCGAGGTGCTGGCGCACGCGAGCCGGGACGACCTGGTCGACGCCGCGCACGACCTCTCCGAGGGCGGCCTCGCGCTGGCGCTCGTCGAGTCGAGCCTGCGGTTCGGCGTGGGCGTCCAGGTGAGCCTCGCCGGGCTGTGCGAGCGGGACGGGGTGACGCCGTTCGCGGCGCTCTTCTCCGAGTCCGGCGCCCGCGCCCTGGTGGCGGTGCCGCGCAGCGAGGAGGTCCGGTTCACGGATCTGTGCACTGCGCGCGGCGTCCCGGCGCTGCGCCTGGGGATCACCGCCGAGACGTGCGCCGCGGGCGCGGGGGCCACGGCGGCCGCGCACGACGACCAGCACGCCCACGTGCCGGCCGTCGAGGTGGAGGGGCTGTTCACGCTGCCCCTCGACGAGGCCCGGACGATCTCCGCCCAGACTCTCCCCGCATACTTCGGGTGATCCAGCCGGGCACGAGAGGCCCGCTGGCGCTGTGGATGCGACGCTCAGAGGGCGGACGTCCCAGGCGGGTGCGGGTCATGAGCCCTAAGGTGCGCAAGGTTTTGTGTGCCGTGGGTACGAACGCTGTGGAGGCATGATCGTGAAGGTTCAGCTCGAGTCGGTCCTGGAGCAGGTGCTACACCGCAACCCCGGGGAGCTGGAGTTTCACCAGGCTGTCCGCGAGGTGTTCGACAGTCTCGGCCCGGTGCTGCACAAGAACCCGCAGTACGTGGACGCGGCGGTGCTCGAGCGCATCTGCGAGCCTGAGCGGCAGATCATCTTCCGGGTGCCGTGGGTGGACGACAAGGGCCACGTGCAGAGCAACCGCGGGTTCCGGGTGGAGTTCAACTCGGCGCTCGGCCCGTACAAGGGCGGCCTGCGCTTCCACCCGTCGGTGTACCTCGGCATCGTGAAGTTCCTCGGCTTCGAGCAGATCTTCAAGAACTCCCTCACGGGCATGCCCATCGGCGGCGGCAAGGGCGGCTCCGACTTCGACCCGCGTGGCAAGTCCGACGGCGAGGTCATGCGCTTCTGCCAGTCGTTCATGACGGAGCTGTACCGCCACATCGGCGAGTACACGGACGTCCCGGCCGGCGACATCGGCGTGGGCGGACGCGAGATCGGCTACCTGTTCGGCCAGTACAAGCGCATCACCAACCGCTACGAGTCGGGTGTGCTCACGGGCAAGGGCGTCTCGTGGGGCGGCTCGCTGGTCCGCACCGAGGCCACCGGCTACGGCACGGTGCTGTTCGCACAGGACATGCTGCGCACCCGCGGCCTGTCGCTCGACGGGCGCCGGGTCGTGGTGTCGGGCTCCGGCAACGTCGCGATCTACGCGATCGACAAGGCCCAGCAGCTCGGCGCGAACGTCGTGGCGTGCTCGGACTCGACCGGCTCGGTCGTGGACGAGAAGGGCATCGACGTCGCGCTGCTCAAGCAGATCAAGGAGGTCGAGCGCCGCCCGATCTCCGTGTACGCCGAGCGCCGTGGCGCCGGGGCTGTGTTCCGCCCGGGCGTGCGGGTGTGGGACATCCAGGCCGACGTGGCGCTGCCCTGCGCCACGCAGAACGAGCTCGACGGGTCTGACGCGCGCCAGCTGATCGACTCCGGCGTGATCGCGGTGGCCGAGGGCGCGAACATGCCGACCACCCCGGACGCGGTGGCGATGTTCCAGGACGCCGGCGTGCTGTTCGCGCCGGGCAAGGCCGCGAACGCCGGCGGTGTCGCGACGTCCGCCCTGGAGATGCAGCAGAACGCGAGCCGTGACGCGTGGTCCTTCGACTACACCGAGGACCGCCTCTCGGCGATCATGTCCGGTATCCACGACCGTTGCGCGTACACCGCCGACGAGTACGGGCACCCGGGCAACTACGTGATGGGCGCGAACATCGCGGGCTTCACCAAGGTGGCCGACGCGATGCTGGCGCTCGGGGTTATCTGACCCGCACACCTCCACTGCCCTCGGAGCCCCCGCCTCGACCTCCTGGTCGGCGGGGGCTTCGTCGTTCGTGGGCCGCACCGCGCTCCGAATCGTTTAGGGCGGAACAGAAAGCGCTCACCTTCTGGCGCTGGCGACGCTGACCGGGTTGTGTCGTCCCGACACTCGCGACCCCGTGCACATCGCCGTCACGTCGGTCGCGCCCCCGAACGATGGAGAGACGCATGTCCCACCGCAGGAAGGCCGCAGCGCTGCTGAGTGCGAGCCTGCTCACCGTGACCGGCATCGGCCTGGTCTCGGCCACCGCGGCACAGGCCGCACCCGCCTGTCGCGTCGACTACGCGATCACCAACCAGTGGCCCACCGGCTTCGGCGCGAACGTGACGGTCACCAACCTCGGTGACCCGCTCACGTCCTGGACTGTCGACTGGACCTACGGCGCCGGGCAGAAGATCTCGCAACTCTGGAACGGCGCCCTCACTCAGAGCGGCGCGAACGTCACCGTCACGAGCCTGCCGTGGAACGGCGCGGTCGCCACCGGCGCCCGCGCGAGCTTCGGGTTCAACGGTTCCTGGAGCGGGTCGAACCCGATCCCCAGCTCCTTCCGGGTCAACGGCACCACCTGCACCGGCACGGCGCCCACGTCGAATCCCACGACAGTGGCGCCCACCCCGACGGTCAGCCCCACCGTGACGCCCACCGTCACGCCGACGGTGACGCCCACCACCAATCCCACGACGCCGCCGCCCCAGACCGGCGACTTCTACGTCGACACCGACACCCAGGCGTACCGCGCCGCCGCAGCCGCGTCAGGGGACACCAAGACGCTGCTCAACAAGATCGCGCAGACGCCGCAGGCCTACTGGGTCGGCGACTGGGACGCCCCCGCCGACGCGCAGGCGGGTGTCCGTGACTACACCTCGCGGGCCGTGGCCGCCGGCAAGACGCCGGTGCTGGTCATCTACGCGATCCCGGGCCGCGACTGCGGCTCGCACTCGGGCGGCGGCGTCGCCGAGAGCGAGTACGCGCGGTGGATCGACACCGTCGCCGCGGGCATCCAGGGCAACCCGTGGGTCGTCCTGGAGCCGGACGCGCTCGCCCAGCTCGGGGACTGCAGCGGCCAGGGCGACCGCGTCGGGTACCTGAAGTACGCCGCGAAGGCCCTGACCCTCAAGGGCGCCCGCGTGTACCTCGACGTCGGCCACTCGGGCTGGCTCGGCACTGCGGAGGCGGCGCGCCGCCTCAACCTGGTGGGCTTCGAGCACGCGGTGGGCTTCGCGCTCAACACCTCGAACTACCAGACGACTGACGCCTCGCGGTCCTACGGCCAGACCATCTCCGGCCTGACGGGTGGCAAGACGTTCGTCATCGACACCTCGCGCAACGGCAACGGCTCCAATGGCGAGTGGTGCAACCCGCGTGGGCGCGCGCTCGGCGAGCGGCCGGCGCGCGTGGGCAGCGGCGCTCTCGACGCGCTGCTCTGGGTGAAGCTGCCCGGTGAGAGCGATGGCGCCTGCAACGGCGGCCCCGCCGCCGGTCAGTGGTGGCCGGAGATCGCGCTCGAGATGGCGCGCAACGCCCGCTGGTGATCGGGGGCGCCCGCCGATGAGCGGGCGCTCCTGACGGGCGTCGGTCGGCCTCTTCCCTGCGGATCAGGCCGGCCGACGCCTGTCGGCAGTCCCGCCGTGCCGTTGGCCGGCGGCACGGCGGGTCAGCGGAGCCAGTGTTGGCGGCCCACCAGCGAGCCCCACCAGCGGCCCAGGCCCCAGGTGTCGCCCGCGTAGAGCACAGCGCAGACGATCATCACGAGTGCGTAGATGACGTGGTAGTCGACGACCGGGTTGCTCGAGCCCTCCAGCGGCGGCCACTCGGCCGCCCACATGCACAGCATGAGGATGGTGCCCGCCACGGCGGTGATCCGCAGCGCGACGCCGGCCATGAGCCCGATGCCGATGCCCAGCAGGGCCGCCATGAACAGCCAGTCGGTGAAGGTGCTCGCGATCGACCCGAAGAAGTCCGCGAACGGTCCCACCGCCGCGAACTTCATGAAGCCCTGGCTGGGCGTCCCGCCGTCGATCCAGGCCACCGATGGCGTGCCCCCCTCGACAGGCGCCCCGGTGCTGTAGTGCAGCCCGAACGTCTTGTCGAGGAACGCCCACAGGAAGATGAACCCCGTCGCGATCCGCAGGACGGCGAGCCAACGCCGCCCGGACCCTGATGTGACCACCCGGCTCTGGACCGACGTGGTGGAGCCCGCAGCGCCCGCCACGGGTGGTGTGCTGGCCATGATGCGCCCCCTGATCGCTTGTGGAACCTGCGATTCCCCCAGTTTCCCCCCGTATCGGCCAGAGCGCGCCGCGCCAGCGGTCAGCGGCCCATGGCGCCCGGTGAGAGGGGCCGCCGCCCTCGGGCATGATCGAGCCATGGGTGTGAGACGGCGGACCGATCCGGCGCTGGGGCGCGAGGCCGTGTGGCAGTGGCGCGACGCTGGTGGGGACGTGCCGGTGGCGGTGCGCCGGATGGCCGTGCGGTTCACGCTTGAGGAGTTGGCGGACGTGGCTCCGGGGCGCTCGGTGGAGGTGCGGGTGCCGCCCGACGGCGCCGTGCAGGCCATCGAGGGGCCACGCCACACGCGGGGCACCCCGCCGAACGTGGTGGAGACCGACGCGCAGACGTGGCTGGGGCTCGCGACCGGCGAGCTCGCGTGGGAGGACGCGGTCGCCGCGGGCAGGGTCTCGGCCTCGGGCGAGCGCGCGGACCTGGCGGCCTGGCTGCCGTTGCAGGCGACGCGCCGACGCGGCTGACCAGCGCGCCAGGTGGCCGGGGCATGTCGTCTCGATGACGTGCGGGTCACCGCTTGGTGACGAGTTACCGACCAGTCCGTTCTGGGGTAGCGGTGGGCGATTCGCCGGGTTTAGCGTGCGAGCACGCCAGGTGCCACCCGCACCGACGGCATGGCTCGGCCAAGGAGGACCGTCCGATGCTCACCCCACGGCGCCACACCAAGCGCCTTCTGCTCCCCGTCTCCACCCTCAGCGCCCTGGCCCTCGTGGTCGGGGCGCTTCCCGCGTCCGCCGATCCGGCGCCTGACGGCTCGACGGCCGCGTCCGCCGACGAGGCCGTCGCCGCCCTCGCCGCGACGCACACCATCGCCGAGGTCCAGGGAACCGGCGCCGCGTCGCCGCTCGTCGGCCAGGAGGTGACAGTCGAGGGCGTCGTCACCGCCGACCACCGCGCCTCGGGCTACCGCGGGCTGTACGTGCAGACGGCAGGCTCGGGCGGCGCGGAGGACGCGACGCCAGGGGCCTCCGACGGCGTCTTCGTCTTCCTGCGCGCGGGCACGACCGACGCGGTGCTCGGCGACGCCGTGAGCGTCACCGGCACGGTCTCCGAGTACTTCGGGCTCACCCAGATCGGCACGTCCACCGTCGGCGCCACCGTCGCCGTCGTCGGGGGCGACGCCACCCCGCCGCTGCCCACCGAGCTGCCCGCGACACTGCTCGGCGCGGACCGCGAGCAGGCCGAGGGCATGCTCGTCGTCCCGCAGGGCGACTACCGGGTGACGTCCACCCACCAGCTCCTCAACTTCGGCACGGTGTGGCTCGCGGCGGGCGACGAGCTGCCCGTCAAGGCGACTGACGTGCTGCGTCCCGGCCCCGAGGCGCAGGCGCTCACCGCGCAGAACCTCGCCCGTCGGCTGTTGCTCGACGATGGCCGCAACGTCACCCTGAGCGACCCCACGGCCCAGCCGTACGCCACGCCCGAGGCGCCGGTCCGCAATGGCGCGGCCGTCGCCTGGCCGCAGGCGCCGTATGTGCTGAGCTACGGCTTCGACGACTGGCGGCTGCACCCGACGCTGCCGATCGACGCGAGCACCCCGGCTGCCCAGAAGGCCGCCTTCACCGGCGCCGAGCGCCCGGCGGCGCCCGAGGCCGTCGGCGGCGACCTGCAGGTGGGCGCCTTCAACGTGCTGAACTACTTCACCACCCTGACATCGGTGGACCCGGACGCCCGAGGGGCCGCCACCGCGGCGCAGTTCGCCGTGCAGCGGTCCAAGATCGTCGCGGCGATCACCGGGCTCGGCGCCGACGTGGTCGCCCTGCAGGAGATCGAGAACTCCACGCAGTTCGGCGACGGGACGCCCGATGTGGCGCTCGCGGACCTGGTGGCCGGCCTCAACGACGCAGCCGGCGCCGAGGAGTGGGCGTATGTGCCGACTCCCAAGGCGCTCGTCGGGCCGGGAGCGCCCGCCACCGACGTCATCCAGAGCGCGATCATCTACCGCCCCGCGGCGGCGACCCCGGTGGGCGACAGCGCCACCCAGGTCGACGAGACGGTGTGGGGCAACGCGCGCGAGCCCATCGCGCAGACGTTCGTCCCGACGGTCGCGGGCGGCGCGGGGAAGGCCGAGCCGTTCACGGTGATCGCCAACCACTTCAAGTCCAAGAGCGGATCCGGCACGCAGCCCGCCGACGGCCAGGGGTTCTTCAACGCCGACCGGATCGCGCAGGCGCAGGCAGTCGTGGCCTTCGCGGACGAGCTGCGGGCGAGCAGCGGATCCGACGACGTGGTGGTGCTCGGCGACCTGAACTCCTACGGCCAGGAGGACCCGGTGCAGGTCTTCGCCGACGCCGGGTGGGTCGACCTCGTCGCCACGCTGGCGCCGCGGGAGGACACCTACACGTTCGACGGGGAGCTCGGCTCGCTGGACCACGCGATCGGCACGCCGTCCTTCGCCGAGCGGGTCACCGGGGCGGATGTGTGGACCATCAACGCGCCCGAGTGGCTGGGCCTGGAGTACACGCGGCCGTGGGCTGACGCGGCGTCGGTGTACCGATCCTCCGACCACGACCCGGTGCTGCTCGGCCTCGACGCCGGGGGTGGTCCGGCCACCGGCACGGCCACCATCGACCTGCTGACTTTCAACGACTTCCACGGCCGGCTCGAGGCGGGCGGCGGCACCAGCCCGGTGGCGGGCGCCGCCGTCGTCGCGGGCGCCATCGAGGCGTTCCGGGCGCAGAACCCGGCGACGCTGGTCGCCTCGGCGGGCGACTCGATCGGGGCGTCCACGTTCACGTCCTTCGTCCAGCAGGACACCCCGACGCTCGACTTCCTCGACCTGATCGGTGTGGACGCGTCCGCCCTCGGCAACCATGAGCTCGATCAGGGCCGCGCGGACATGGACGATCGCGTCATCCCCAGCACGGACTTCCCGTGGCTGGCGGCCAACCTCTACGACCGGGCCACGGGCGCGCCCGCGTTCGACGAGTACGCGCTGAGCGACGTCGACGGCGTGACCGTCGGCTTCATCGGCGCCATCACCGAGGACCTGCCCACACTCGTCACCCCGGCGGGCATCGCCTCGCTCGAGGTGCGCCCGGTGGTCGCCGAGGTCAACCGCGTCGCCGCCGGGCTCACCGACGGCGACCCGGCCAACGGCGAGGCGGATGTCATCGTGCTGCTGGTGCACGAGGGCGCCGCGGGGACTGACCTCGCGGACGTCACCGACGACTCGGCGTTCGGCCGGATCGCCACGCAGGTCAGCGGCGAGGTCGACGCCATCGTCGGCGGCCACACCCACCAGCGGTACCTGCACCGGCTTCCCGTCGAGGGCTGGGCGGAGGGCCTGACCCGCCCCGTGATCCAGTCCAGCCAGTACGGCGAGGCGCTGGGCCACCTCACGTTCACCGTGGACCGGGCCACTGGCGAGGTCACCGGCATCGACGCGGAGAACGTCAGCCTGGCCCCGGGCGGGGTGGCGGCGTTCCCGGCCGACCCGGCGGTGGCCGCGCTGGTCGCCGACGCTGTCGCGGCGGCGAGCGAGCTCGGCTCACGGTCGCTCGGCACGATCGCGGCCGACTTCAACCGGGCGCGTGACACCCCGACCTCCACGAACGCGAACGGGCCGGAGAACCGGGGCGGCGAGTCCACCCTGGGGAACCTGGTGGCCGACGTGCAGCTGTGGTCGACGCGCGAGCTCGGGGCGCAGATCGCCTTCATGAACCCGGGCGGCCTGCGGGCGGACCTGCGCTACGCGTCCACCGGCGCCGGGGACCCTGACGGCAACGTCACCTACCGGGAGGCCGCGACGGTGCAGCCGTTCGCGAACACCCTGGTCACCACGCAGCTCACGGGCGCGCAGGTGCGCCAGGTGCTCGAGGAGCAGTGGCAGCCCGCAGGGTCCAGCCGGCCGTTCCTCAAGCTCGGCGTCTCGCAGGGCCTGAAGTACGTGTACGACCCGACGGCCCCCGCCGGGCAGCACGTCACCCAGGTCACCCTCGACGGCGTGGCCCTGGACCCGGCGGCGGTCTACACCGTCGTGGTGAACTCGTTCCTCGCGTCGGGCGGCGACAACTTCGCCACCCTCGCGCAGGGAGCGGGCGCCCGAGACTCTGGGCGGGTGGACCTGCAGGCCTTCGTGGACTACCTCGCGGCGTCCTCGCCGGTGGGCCCGGACCTCGCCCAGCGGGCTGTGGGCGCACGCGTGACGAGCACTCCCGCGGGTGGCGTCTACGCGCCGGGCGGCACGGTCACGGCCGAGCTGTCGTCACTGCTGTTCAGCGGCGGCGAGACACAGGCGCAGACGGTGGACGTCACCGTCGGCGGGGTCGCGGCGGGCGCGTTCCCCGTCGACCCGACGCGCGTCGACGGCACCGACGAGGTCGGACGGGCGTCGATCTCCGCGACGATCCCCACGACGGCCACGACCGGGCCGGTCGACATCGTCGCGACAGTGCCCGGCACCGGCACGAGCGTCACCCTGACCGTCCAGGTGCAGGCGGCGCCCGTGGCCACCTGCACCGTCGCCTACCGGAAGGCGGGGCTGTGGCCGGGCGGGTTCATCGCCCTCGTCACCCTCACCAACGACTCGGCTGCCACCCTGAACGGCTGGGAGCTGGGCTGGACGTTCACGAAGGGCGAGCGGGTCTACGACGCCTGGAACGGCCGGCTGACGCAGCACGGCGCCCAGGTGACGGTGCGCAACGAGTCGTGGAACCGCACCGTGCGACCAGGACGCTCGGTGAGCTTCGGCTTCCTCGCGTCGGCGCCGCGCACCGGGCCCGGCACTCCCACCGGGTTCACGCTCGGCGGGACGCCCTGCACGGTGTCCTGAGCAGGTCTCGCCGTCGCGGCGCCGGGGAGAACCCGGCGCCGCGACGGCGCAGGCCGACGCGGCGCTGTCCGACGATCGCGCTGTCCGACGATCCTGCTGACCTACGATCGTCAGGTGTCAGACCAGCAGCCCGCGCAGGGCGAGCCCCAGACCCCGCCGCCGTCGCCGCCCGAGCCGCCCACCCGGCCTGAGCCGGAGGTCGAGGGCCCGAAGCCCGTGCCCAGCGAGGCGGAGCTCCGCCGGATCGCGACGCCCGCCACGGTGCGCCGGGCGCCCAAGGTCAGCGCCTTCATGGCCGTCGGCGCGCTCGTGGGCATCGTCGTGGCGATCGTGCTCGTGCAGCTCAGCGCGGGGGACGGCACCCGCGGCTCGGAGGGCGCCGGCTTCATCTCGTTCCTCGACGGCCTCGGTGCTGTCAGGTTCCTCATCGGCCTCGGGCTCGGCGTCCTCGGGGCGTTCGTCGGCGGCGGGATCGCCGTCCTCCTCGATCGGCGTAGTGGCCGCAAGCGCTGATCCGCGTCGTCCCGGGCCCGTCGGGCCGCCTGCCTCCCCGTCTTCTCCGGGGTTCGTGGCGGTTCGGCGGGCTCTGTGCTGTGCGTCCTCGCAGGTCAGACCCGGCGCCGGGCGCGGGGACGGGACGGGATTCCGTATGTCATCTGAACGATCTTCGCTCGCGACACGCCGAGCGGCTCAATAGTTGATCGGGTGAACATATTGCGGAACCCTTGTCCGGATGACCCCTCCTGCGTAGATTCCCAGGTCACATACGTGTGTCGGGATGCGCAAAGGAGCGTCGTCGTGGGTCGGACTCAAGGAACTCGCAGGTTTCTGCGAACTCTCGGAATTAGTTTGGTCATCGGCGGCGTGGCGTCCGCGCAGATGTTGGGGTCCCCACCGCTCCCCGCGAAGGCCGCCGGGCCGGTGGAGGTGCTGTCGGCGAACTTCGACGACGAGACCCTCGGCTCGCTCCAGCAGAGCGGCGGCCCCACGCTCGCCTACGTCGCCGAAGGCGCCGGCAAAGCGCTGAGCGTGACGGGCCGGGCGAACACCTGGGACTCGGTCGGGTCCGCCGAGGGCGTGCTGGAGCACGGGGTGGCCTACACCCTGTCGGCGCGCATCAAGCTCGTCGACGCTGACGCCGACGCCATGGGCCGGTTCACGATGTACGACGGCAGCTACACGGCGGTGGGCGCGGCGGCGTTGAGCACCACCGCGTGGACCACCGTCTCCGGCTCCTACACGCTCCCCGCGGCGGTGGACGCGGCGACGGTCAAGTTCGCGGTCGAGGCCGGCTCGTGGGCCGGGTCCACGCCCGGGTTCCTGCTCGACGACGTGCTCGTCACGAAGGCCGCCACCGGCGGTGGCATCGTCATCGACCCGTCCTTCGTGCCCGGCGGCGCCGTCTCCCCGGTGCTCGCGCCCTCCAAGCTCGCGCGCGGCACGGGCAATGTGTCCGCGCTGACCTTCGACGACGGCCCCAACGGCGCCTACACGACCGACCTGCTGGACTTCCTGGGCGCGAACGACGTCCAGGCGACGTTCTGCGTCATCGGCCAGAACATCCAGGCCACCGGCGGCGCCGACATCCTCAAGCGCATGGTCCGTGAGGGCCACACGCTGTGCAACCACTCCACCGGGTACGCCGACATGGGCTCCATGACGCCGGAGCAGGCGCAGGCCGACCTGATGGCGAACCTCGAGATCATCCGCACCGCGCTCGGCAACCCCAACGCGCAGGTGCCGTACTTCCGGGCGCCCAACGGCAGCTGGGGCCAGACCTCGGCCGTCGCCGTCGCGCTCGGCATGCAGCCGCTGGCCGTCGACAACTTGATCTCCGACTGGGAGACGCAGGATGAGACCCTGCTCACCACGCGGCTCCGCGCGGCCATGAAGCCGGGCGAGATCGTCCTCGTGCACGACGGTGGCGGCGCCCGCGCCGGCTCCGTCGCCGCCACGAAGGCTGTCGTCGCCGAGCGCCTCGCGGCCGGCTGGACCTTCACGCTGCCCGTCGGCGGCGCCCCGGCGCCCGCGGCCCCGTCGCTGCAGGCTGACTTCGAGGACAACACCCTTCAGGGCTGGGGCCCGCGTGACGACGGCAACGGCGCCCCGACGGTGGCCGTCGTCGCCGACGGCCACAACAGCACGTACGCGGCCCGCGTGAGCGACCGCGTGTCCCAGGGCCAGGGCCTCTCGTTCGACGTGTCGGGGCTCCTCACCGCGGGGACCACGTACGAGCTCGAGGCGTGGATCAAGTTCGAGTCCGACCCGGGCGACATGACCTTCAGCTCCGCCACGACGTCGGGCGGAACCACCACGTACTCCAACCTCGTCCAGCTCACGGGCCTGGCCACCGGGTGGACCAAGGTCACGGGCACGTTCACGCTGCCGCAGTTCACCGACTCCGCGTCCGTCTACTTCGAGACGAAGTGGGCGAACAACGCCGCGGGCAACACCTCGACGTTCCTCGTCGACGACATCACCATCCGGCAGCCGGCGCCCAGTGTCATCGAGGACCTCCCGGCGCTGATGGACTCGGTGGGCGTGCCGCTCGGCGTCGCGATCGACAGTCGGGAGACCACCGGATCGGCCAGCGACCTGCTGCTGCGCCACTTCAACCAGATCACCGCCGAGAACCACATGAAGCCCGAGGCCTGGTACGCCGCGGACGGCACGTTCAGCCCGCACGTCGAGGCCGACGCGCTGATGAAGTACTCGCAGGACAACGACCTGCGGATGTACGGGCACGTGCTCGTCTGGCACAGCCAGACGCCCGACTGGTTCTTCCAGGACAGTGCCGGGGCGCCGCTTCCCGCCACGCCGGCCGGACAGCAGATCCTCAAGGACCGGCTGCGCGACCACATCTTCAACGTCGCCGAGCACCTGTCCGACGAGTACGGGGAGTTCGGCTCGGCCACCAACCCGCTCGTCGCCTGGGACGTCGTCAACGAGGTCGTCTCGGACGGCGCGGAGAACCCCGACGGCCTGCGCCGCAGCGAGTGGTTCCGCATCCTCGGCGAGCAGTACATCGACCTCGCGTTCCAGTACGCGGACGAGGCGTTCAACGACGAGTTCGCGTCGGCGAGCGGCCCCGCCCGGCCGGTGGCGCTGTTCATCAACGATTACAACACCGAGCAGAGCGGCAAGCAGCAGCGGTACTTCGACCTCGTCGAGCGCCTGCTCGAGCGGGGCGTGCCGCTGGACGGCGTGGGCCACCAGTTCCACGTGAACCTCGACATGCCGGTCTCCGCGCTCGAGTCCGCGATCACGCGGTTCGAGGGCATGGGCGTGACGCAGGCCGTCACCGAGTTCGACGTGACGACCGGCACCCCGGTCACCCAGGCGCGGCTGATCGACCAGGGCTACTACTTCCGCGACGCGTTCGAGATGTTCCGCGCCCACGAGAGCTCGCTGTTCTCGATCACGGTGTGGGGCCTCACGGACGGACGCAGCTGGCGGGACTCCTCGGGCGCGCCCCTGGTGTTCAACGACGCGCTGCTGGCCAAGCCCGCCTACTACGGCGCCGCCGGGGCCTCGCTCCCGGCCCGCCTGCGCACGGCGGACGTGTTCGGTGGCGACGTCGCAATCACCCCGGAGGCGACCAGCTCGCCCGAGTGGGACCGTCTGCGGCTCCGCGCTGTGGACGACAACTCGGCGTTCCAGCTCCGTTGGGCGCCGGACCACCTCACGGCGTACGTGAAGGTCGCCGACGGCGTCGTGGACGCTGCCGACAAGGTGACGCTCGTCGTCGGAGACGACACGCACACCTTCCACCGGGACGGCAGTGGCGACGTCGACGGCGTCGCGACGGAGGTCGACGGCGGCTGGGTCGCCGTCGTGCACCTGCCCCTCAACGGGGCCGTCGAGGGCAGCACGCTCCAGTTCGACGTCCGCGTCGCCTACGGCTCGTCGACGGGCGCCTGGAACACCCCGGGCGCGATGGGGACGCTCACGCTGCTGGAGCCGATCTCGTACCTCGAGGTCGCGCAGGCTTCGACGGCGCCGGCGATCGACGGCGCGGTCGACGACGTGTGGGCCGACTCCGGCGTCATCGCCACGGACAAGCAGGTCCAGGGCACGGGCGGCGCCATCGCGCAGGTCCGCACGCTCTGGAAGGGCGACACCCTGTACGTCCTGGCGGACGTGACCGACCCGATCGTGGACGTCACGGGCTCCGACCCGTGGATCCAGGACTCGGTGGAGCTCTTCGTCGACGCGGGCAACCACAAGAACGGCGGCTACCGCGCCGAGGACACGCAGATCCGGATCAGCGCCGACAACGTGGTCTCGTTCGGGACGGGTGACGAGAGCGCCCAGAGGGCTCGCCTGGAGTCCGCTGTGGTGCGGACCGCCACCGGCTACCGGGTCGAGGCCGCCGTCGACCTGCTCGGGGAGGGTGGCCTGGCCACGTTCCACGGCCTGGACTTCCAGGTCAACGACGCGTCCGCCGGGGCCCGCACCGGGATCACCAACTGGGCCGACCCCACAGGCGCGGGCTACCAGTCCACCGCCCGCTGGGGTGTGGGCCAGCTCGTCGAGGCGGTCGACCCGCCCGTCGGCCCGCAGGAGCCCGTGCCGTCGATGTCGCTCAGCGACGTCACGGTCGCGCCCGGCGGGGCGTTCGAGGTGCGGCTGGCCGGCTTCACCCCCGGCGACGAGGTCACGATCCAGCTCATCGACGGGACGGCAGAGGACAGTGGCGCCCAGAGGCGTGCCGCTCGGGTACGCGTCGCTCCGGGGCTGACGATCGGCACGGCGGTGGTCGGCGCCGACGGCACCGCCGTCGTGGCCGCCCAGGTCCCGGCGGACACCCCGTTCGGGGTGTACCGGATCGGTGCTGCGGTCAACGGCGTGATCCTGGTGGAGGCGAGCCTCACCGTCGCCGCCGCGGACGCCGGCACACCGGGCACGCCGGGCACACCGGGGGCGCCGGGCACGACGCCAGGGGCGACCACTCCCGGCGGCTGGCTCGCGTCGACGGGCATGGGCCTCGGGCTCGGCCTGCTGGCCGTCGTCCTGGTCATGGCGGGCCTGGTGTTCGTCGTCGTCTCGCGACGGCGCGACGCGCTCCAGGTGAGCGACTCCTCGGGGTCATGACCTCGAGGTGAACCCCGGCTGGGGGCGCCCCACAGCGCCCCCAGCCGTCCCGAAGCCCCACGGGCCGGCCCTGGCTCCCGGCCGCCCCGTGGGGCTTCGTGCTGCCTGTCCGGGGCGCACGATCCGGGTCCCGGATCGTCGCGCCGGGCAGTCGGGCACGTGTGCAACCATGGTGGCGTGGCCCTTCGCGGAGACGGACTCCTGACCCACGACCTGCTACCGGATGAGAAGGGCCCCCAAGACGCCTGTGGCGTCTTCGGGGTCTGGGCTCCGGGTGAAGAGGTCGCCAAACTCACCTACTTCGGGCTCTACGCGCTGCAGCACCGCGGCCAGGAGTCCGCGGGCATCGCGACCTCCAACGGCGAGCAGCTCCTGGTCTACAAGGACATGGGCCTCGTCTCGCAGGTCTTCGACGAGACAGCGCTCAACGCCCTGACCGGCCACCTGGCCATCGGGCACACGCGGTACTCCACCACCGGCGCCAGCACCTGGGAGAACGCGCAGCCCACGCTGGGCGCCACGGCCTCCGGCACCCTGGCCCTGGGCCACAACGGGAACCTCACCAACAGCGCCGAGCTCGTCGAGCTGGTCGCCGAGCGGTACGGCCCGCAGCGCCGCGGCGAGCTGGCCCGCGGCAACACCACCGACACCGCGCTCATCACCGCGCTCTTCGCAGGCGACCCGGACCACACCCTCGAGGCCACGGCGCTCGAGGTGCTGCCGCGCCTGCGGGGCGCCTTCAGCCTCGTCTTCATGGACGAGCACACCCTGTACGCGGCGCGCGACCCGCAGGGGGTGCGCCCGCTCGTCCTGGGCCGCCTGGAGCGCGGCTGGGTCGTCGCCAGCGAGATCCCGGCCCTCGACATCGTCGGCGCGTCCTACGTGCGCGAGGTCGAGCCCGGCGAGTTCATCGCGATCGACTCCGAGGGGCTGCGCACCCAGCGCTTCGCGCCCGTGGAGCGCGCCGGGTGCGTGTTCGAGTACGTCTACCTCGCCCGGCCCGACACGACCATCGCCGGCCGCTCGGTGCACGCCGCGCGCGTCGAGATGGGCCGCCGCCTCGCCGCCGAGCACCCCGTCGAGGCAGACCTCGTCATCCCCGTGCCGGAGTCCGGCACCCCGGCCGCCGTCGGCTACGCGGCCGCGTCGGGCATCCCGTTCGGGCAGGGCCTGACCAAGAACGCCTATGTGGGTCGCACGTTCATCCAGCCGTCGCAGACCCTGCGCCAGCTCGGCATCCGGCTCAAGCTCAACCCGCTGCGCGAGGTCATCCGCGGCAAGCGGCTCGTGGTGGTGGACGACTCGATCGTCCGCGGCAACACGCAGCGCGCCCTGATCCGGATGCTCCGCGAGGCCGGGGCCGCCGAGGTGCACGTGCGGATCAGCTCGCCGCCGGTGAAGTGGCCCTGCTTCTACGGCATCGACTTCGCGACCCGTGCCGAGCTCATCGCCACCGGCTTGGGCGTCGAGGAGATCGGCGCGTCGCTGGGCGCCGACTCCCTCGGCTACATCTCCCAGGAGGCGATGATCGAGGCTACCGAGCAGCCCGCGTCGCAGCTCTGCACCGCGTGCTTCAGCGGCAATTACCCCATCGAGCTTCCGCCCGAGTCTCGGCTCGGCAAGCAGTTGCTCGAGCAGAACGAGCTCCCGCTGGGAGCCCCAGAGGATGGACTGTCAACGTTGATGAGCACCGCGGGTGGCGCGACCGCCCTGGAACAGCCGTGAGCGCCCCGCAGGGCGCCGGCGTCACGTACGCCGCCGCCGGGGTGGACACCCACGCCGGCGACAAGGCCGTGGAGCTGATGAAGGACGCCGTGCGCGCGACGCACGGCCCGCAGGTGATCGGCGGGTTCGGCGGGTTCGCCGGGCTGTACGACGCGTCGGCGCTGGTGGGCTACCGCCGCCCGCTGCTGGCCACGTCCACGGACGGGGTCGGCACCAAGGTCGCCATCGCGCAGGCCATGGACATCCACGACACGATCGGCTTCGACCTGGTCGGCATGGTCGTGGACGACATCGTCGTGGTGGGCGCGAAGCCGCTGTTCATGACCGACTACATCGCCTGTGGCCGCGTGGTGCCGGAGCGGATCGCGGACATCGTGCGCGGTATCGCGGCGGCCTGCGAGGTCGCGGGGACGGCGCTGGTCGGCGGGGAGACCGCTGAGCACCCGGGGCTGCTCGGGCCGGACGAGTACGACGTGGCCGGCGCGGCGACGGGCGTCGTCGAGGCCGATGGGCTGCTGGGGCCGGAGCGGGTGCGCTCGGGCGACGTGCTGATCGCGCTGGGATCCAGCGGCCTGCACTCCAACGGCTACTCGCTGGTGCGCAAGGTGATCGAGGTCGCCGGCTGGGGCCTCGAGCGGCACGTGCCGGAGCTGGGCCGCACGCTCGGCGAGGAGCTGCTGGTCCCGACCCGGGTCTACGCGTCTGACTGCCTGGCGCTGGTGGAGCGGGCCGCGGGCGGCGTGCACGCGTTCTCGCACGTCACGGGTGGCGGGCTGGCGGCCAACGTCGCCCGGGTGCTGCCCGCCGGCCTGGTGGCCGAGGTCGCGCGTGACAGCTGGCAGCTCCCGCCGGTCTTCGACCTGGTCCGGACGCTCGGCGGGGTGCCGTGGAGCGACTTGGAGAACACGCTGAACCTGGGCGTGGGGATGGTCGCGATCGTGGCCCCAGAGGCCGTGGACGGGGTTGTGGCGCACGCTGCCGAGCTGGGCCTCCCGGCCTGGGAGCTCGGCACTGTGAGGGCGCTGGAGGCCCTGCGCGACGCGCTGGAGACCGAGCTGGTGTCTGGCACCAAGGGTGTGCAGGCAGGCGCTGTGCGGATGACGGGCGCCTACCGGACGGCCTGACCCCGTCTGACTCACCGGGTGGGTGTCGCCCCGGGCCTGCGCGTGCGGGCTCGGGGTGGCGCGCTCAACCTGGAGCGTTGCGGCCCACAGGGTCGCCCATTGCCGTGTGCCGCCCACTGGGTGGGCTGAGCGCAACAGGGCTCAGCGTGGGCGGTGTCGTCGTGTGGGCGGTGGCGTCGCGATCCCGTCCAGCACTCTCGTGCTCTTGGGGATCGCGACGTGCCCATGCGCTGACGCTGGAGGCGTCAGCGCTCGTCTGCCCACGGGCGGTAGTCGCCCGACCCGTCCGCGTCGTCGTCTGTGTCCACAGCACGGCGGCTGTCGGTCACGACATCGTTGTGGCCTCGCGACGTGAGCTCTTGCTCGAGTGCTCGGTAGTTGGTCTCCGGGCTGAAGTACTTCAGCTCCCGGGCAACCTTCGTCTGCTTAGCCTTCTGACGGCCGCGCCCCATGGCATCGACCCCCTCTTACGTGGATGCGGGGCGGCACCGTGCGTACACGTGCGGCCCCGGGGTGCTGAATCGTCTCTTCGTGGGGCAACGGTACATGCTCGGCTGCTATTCCGACCACTCGCGCCCAGGGGCGGGGGCGTCGATGCCCGGTTGGGGGCCAAGGAGTGGCCTGGGGCTGCACTGACCGGACGGTAGGGATTACTCTAGTTGTGACCGATACGCACCGTCTGCATGAGACGTTCGTGAGAAAGAGCCGCAGAGGGCGTGAACCTTATGCGGCTTTCGACCGGGTACGACATGCTGGACAACAGCGCTGCAGGGGGCAGGGCATCACCTGGCTTCCGCTTGCGGACGCTGCGGTGGCGCCTCGGTCGGAAGCACGGCACACGAGACTGCACGGCCCACGGGACACACGTTCCGGAACGCGGGCCGTGCGCCACCTGGAGGCAGTCGATGTCCGCACACCCCGCAGAGTCCGAGGCCCTGCTCACCCCATCCGAGGTCGCGACGCTGTTCCGGGTCGACCCGAAGACAGTGACGCGGTGGGCGAAGGCGGGCAAGCTCTCGTCGATCCGCACGCTCGGCGGACACCGCCGGTACCGCGAGTCCGAGGTTCGCGAGCTCCTCAACGGTGTCCCGCAGCCGCGCGAGGGCAAGGCCTGACGTTCTCGGCGCCGCGCATGTGCGCGCCGCACCGTCCACCAGGCGCTGCCATCTCGTCCGCATGCTGATCGCTCCCTGGCTCAGGGAGCGATCACGCGACGCGGTGTGAGTGCCCGGTGGGCATTCGGATGATTCCCCGGACGCTGACGTGACGCACGCCACCACGGCACACGACGCTCGGCTGCCGCACTGGCAGTCGTTCGACGTCGCCGCCTGATTCAGGCACGTCAGCGACCGGGCGATACCCGCTTCGACGTCGCCAGCGAGGCCTCCAGCGGTGGCGCGCACCCAGGTGGGGACCACGAGGTGACGCGACGTGCTCTCGGGGCGCGCGGGCACGCACAGCACCTGGAATCGGCCTGGTTCGCCCGCGTTGACCGGTCAGGCCGGCCATCCCACCGCGCTAGAGCTTGCGGATGATCCCCGCGACGAGCAGCCCAGCAGCGGCGCCCGCCACCCCCAGGATCACCCGGGCGCGCTTGCGTGCGGCGGGGTCCGTCTGCGGGTCATTGCCGACGGCCTCGTGCACGAGGCGCTTGCTGTTCTCGACTGCCTCAGCCGCCTGCCGGCGCGGGTCGAGCCGCGTGCTGAGCTCGTCCACGGTCGCGGCCAACTGCTCGCGGGTGGCGCGGAGCTCGGACTCCAGCGCTGCGATCTTGGGGTCGGTCATGACCGGATGCCTCCCTTGACGGCCTCGACGTCGAGCTTCAGGTTCTCCTTGGCGGAGTCGGGTGTCGGCGGCATGCCAGCCTGCAGGCGGTTCTTGCCGAGCAGGCCGAGGATCGCGGTGATGAGCAGCAGCGCCACCCCCACGATCAGCGCGGCCAGCCAGGCGTCGAGGGCGGTCGCCAGGCCGAGCACCGCCGTGGCGATGAGGGTCGCGAAGGCGAAGAAGCCGAAGAGCCCCGCGCCGACGAGCAAGCCGATGCCGATGCCCGCCTGCTTCGCCCGCGCCGCCATCTCCGCCTTGGCGAGATCGATTTCCGCGCGCACCAGGCGCGCGCCCTGCTCGCTCAGTTGGCTGACGAGCCGACCGATCGAGTGGCGATCCTCCGTCTCGCGCTGCGATCCCGTGACCATGAACTCACCCTCCGTCCGCACCAGGCGTGCGTGCCATGCCCCAGTCTGCTGGTCACAGGCCCGACACGCGCGTTCAGCGCGCCGGACGACCTCAGTCGGCCCAGGGGTGGACCTGCTCCTCGATGACCGGGTCCGGCGCCGGCGGGGCGAGCCGGGCCGGCTGCGGCAAGTGGCTGCGACCCCAGGCGGCGAACGCCGCGGCGAGCAGGATGACGGCCACGCCGACGAGGATGAACGACAGCCAGAGCCACACCACGTGCGCGAGGCCGACCACGGCTCCTCCGAGCAGCAGCGCGGCGCCCAGCACGGTGAGCAGCGCCGCGGCGGCGAACGCGAGGGCGCTGGGGCGGACCTCGACGGCCTTGGCCCGCACCGCGCGGGAGACCACGTCGATCTCGGCTTGCACCGAGGCGCGCACCTTGTCCTCGACCTGCCCGATCTTGTCGCGGGCCATCCCGGCGATCGGCTCGGTGAACCGATCGAAGAATCGGCCGGAGCGGGTGGTGCGCTCGGGGCCGGGGGACTCACTCACGGAAACCTCCGCCATCGCCATGGTGCGCCAGCGTCGTCGCCGCGCGCGCGACAGCCTAGGCCCCGCGCCAGCCCGATTCCCGCATAGACGTGCAGGTAAGACGCGGGAGTCCATCCGCCGGGACGGCGCCACGGGGTCGGCCGGGGGGCGGCGTGCGCGCCCAGGGATCCGTCGGCCGGTTGCGGGTCCTGGGGAGCGGCCTTGAATGAAGTGGCAGAGGTGTTGATCTCAGCGCCTCACGACCGCGATGGAGCCACGTCATGCCACTGGACACCTACGTGATCATCATCAACACCTACGACAACACCGACGACGCACTCGCCGACTACGACGCCGCGCGGACCCTCTACGAGGACTGGAACCTGGGGGACACCTACGACGCCGCAGTCGTCACCCGCCGCGATGACGGCAAGGTCAAGATCGTCAAGCGCCACGAGCAGCCCGTGATCCAGGGCGGGGTCGCCGGGCTCGGCATCGGCCTCGCGGTGGGCGCGATCAGCGCGCTCTTCCCGGCGGTGGTCATCGGCGCCGGGCTGGCCTGGGGCGCAGGCGGGGGGCTGGTGTTGGGCGCGCTCACCGGGCACGTCGTCGGCGGGGTGAGCCGCAAGGACCTCAAGGAGCTCGGGGAGGAGCTCGACAGCGGCCAGAGCGCCGTGCTGATCGTCGCGGCCGAGGACGTGGAGGCCCGGGTCGACGCCGCGTTGTCGCGGGGGAACAAGATCCTCAAGAAGCAGCTCAAGGCCGATCACAAGGAGCTGGAGAAGGCGATCGCCGAGGCCAAGGCGGAGCAGGGCGGCTGAGCCCCACCCGGCGGGCAGTGGCCGGCGACACGTCGCTGCCGGGACGATCGTCCTGGCAGCGACGCCGTCGCGCCCTGGTTGCATCGAAGGATGCGACAGACCCCGCTCTACTACTACTCGAGTGCCAGCGGGCTCGTGCGCTCCTTCGCTGAGCGGCTGGAGCGGCCGGTGTTCAACCTCGCTGAGCGCGAGCACCGCCTGAGCGAGGTCGATGGGCCCTGGGTGCTGCTCACGCCCTCCTACAAGACCGGCAACGACAGCAACGACACGATCCCGGAGGCCGTGCGGCGCTTCCTGCGCTCCGAGGTGAACCGCCGGGGGCTCGTGGGGGTCATGGGATCGGGCAACCGGAACTTCGGGCAGCACTACCAGATGGCCGCGCGGGAGATCGCCCGACGATCCGGGCGGCCGATGCTGTTCGAGTTCGAGCTCGCCGGCACCCCGTGGGACGTGGCCGAGGGGCGCGACATCTTGGAGCGGCTCGACGAGGCCCTCTTCACCGCGCACCAGCCCGCGCCGGGGCGGTAGCGGCGGGCGCCGCGAGCGCCACCCGCGCGAGCCACTCCTGGAGCAACGCGGCCACGAGCGCGGGTTGGTCGAGGTGCACGTTGTGGCCGGCGTCGTCCAGCAGTGCGAACGTCGACCGCGGGTAGTGGGGGAGCAGCGCCAGGGCATCGCGGTAGCCGACCACCTGGTCGTGGCGTGCGGTGACGACGAGGGTCGGGCCCGGGTACGAGTACCCCTCGGCCTCGGGGCGCCGGGACAGCGCGTAGCGGGCGCGGAGGCGTGCCAGAGCGGCCTGGTCGGCGGCGCGGATGCCGGGCAGCGCGTGGTCGCGGAACAGCGCCCAGGCCTCGGGCGTCTGCCGCACCGCCATCTCCGCGAACTCCGCGGCGTCCGCCGGGTCCAGCTGGGCGAGCAGTGCGGGGTCCGCTTGGACGACGTGCCTCGGCGGCGCGTCAGGGGCGCCGTCGCCGTCGGTGGCGAGCGGCGCCAGCAGCGCGAGGCCCCTCACCTGGTCGGGCAGCCGGGCGGCGAGGGCCCGCGCCATGAGCCCGCCGTACGACGAGCCCACCACGGCGAAGGGCTCGCCGATCTGCGCGGCCGCGAGCTCCGTGAGCGCGTCCAGCACATCGTCCGAGCTCGACACCGGATCGGTGCTCTGGCCCATGCCGGGCAGGTCGACGTACACCCGCCGCCACGGCCCCGCGGCAGCGATCGCCCCGTCGAGGCTGGTGAGCAGCCGATGATCGACGCCGAAGCCGTGGATGAGCAGGATCGGGCGGCCCTCGCCACGCGTCACGGTGTGCATGTGCGCACCGTAGTGACGGGCGCCGACACGCCTGGGCGCATGACCTGCGCCGCTGGCTCAGGCCAGCACGACTCCGCCGTCAGCGGTGATCTCGTCGGCGTCGGCGTCGTCGAACCAGAGCCCGTTGTCGCCCAGGTACCGGAACCGCACAGTCGTCCCCACCGGGACCGTCACGGACGTGCTGGCCGTCCCGTTGGAGCGGCGGCGCAGCGGGTGGGCCCCCGGCGTCCAGTCGTTGAACGTGCCGACGACGCTCACGGGCAGCGTGGACGCCGGCAGGGCGAAGGTGAGCGTGCAGGTGGCGGACGCGGCGGAACGGGACTTCTTGAGCACGGGCGGACCACACTTTCCCTCGGACGAGCGAAGCGGACAAATGCATCGTGGCGTGCCGATGTTTCCGGGGCCACTCGGGCAGGTGAGCGCCATGTGACGGGACGGGGTCGACGCCGCGCCCGTCGCGGGCCCGCGCGTGATCCGGAGACGACGAAGCCCCGCGCCGGGACTCCGGGCGGGGCTCGTTCTGTGGTTCTGCTCTGTGGCCACTGGCAGGGTCGAACTGCCGACCTTTCGATTTTCAGTCGAACGCTCTACCAACTGAGCTAAGTGGCCGAACCGACAACGCCCGGCCAAATGACCGGGCGTATATCGAGCGACCCCGACGGGACTTGAACCCGCGACCTCCGCCGTGACAGGGCGGCGCGCTAACCAACTGCGCTACGGGGCCTTGTGGTGAGACAAGGTTCCTGCAGTACTGCTCGTACCCCCAACGGGATTCGAACCCGTGCTACCGCCGTGAAAGGGCGGGGTCCTAGGCCGCTAGACGATGGGGGCGGGACTGCCCCTGACGTCGAGGCGTCTTCTGACCGGTGATAACCATAAGGTGTGGGAGCCAGGAACACCAAAACCGCAGGTCAGAAGGGGTGTGACCCCCTGTCGCGCAGTGGTTCCGGGGCCCGGTGCGGCGCGGCAGGATGGTCGTCATGGTGGAGATGTCACGCGAGGACTTCGAGGTGGCCGTCGGCGATGCGCTCGACCTGATCCCCCCGGAGCTGGCCGCGCAGATCGACAACGTGGTGGTGCTGGTCGAGGACGACCCGCCCGAGGGTGAGCCCGACCTGCTCGGAGTCTACGACGGGACGCCGCTGACCGAACGTGGGGAGTGGTGGGCGATGGGGTCCCTGCCGGACCGCATCACGATCTTCCGCAACCCGACCCTGGCGATCTGTGAGGACCGCGATGAGGTGGTCGAGGAGGTCGCGGTGACTGTGGTGCACGAGATCGCCCACCACTTCGGCATCGACGACGCGCGCTTGCACGAGCTCGGCTGGGACTGAGCGGCTGAGGCCGAGGGCGGTGACGTCCACGGATAGCGTGAGCCCATGAGCGAACCGTTGCGCCTGGGCGTGGTGCTGCTGCCGCAGGATCGTTGGAGCAAGGCCCGCGAGCGCTGGCAGCGGGCCGAGGAGTACGGCTTCGACCACGCCTGGACCTACGACCACCTGGCGTGGCGGTCGCTGGCCGACGAGCCGTGGTTCGCGACGGTCCCGTTGCTGGCGGCGGCTGCCGCGGTGACCGAGCGGATCGGGCTGGGCACCTGGGTGGCGTCGCCGAACTTCCGGCACCCCGTGCCGTTCGCCAAGGACGTGATGGGCCTCGACGACATCAGCGGCGGGCGGTTCCTGCTCGGCGTCGGGGCGGGCGGGGAGGGGTTCGACGCGTCGGTGCTGGGGCCGCCGCCGACGCGGGGCGTCCGCACCCGGCGGTTCGAGGAGTTCGTGAGCCTGCTCGACCAACTGCTCACGCACCCGGTCACCGAGCACGTCGGCGAGTTCTACGAGGCGCATGACGCCCGCATGTTGCCGGGCGCCCTGGCCCGGCCCCGGCCGCCGTTCGTCGTGGCGGCCAACGGGCCGAGGGCGATGCGGGTGGCCGCGCGGCACGGGCAGGGGTGGGCGACGTACGGCCCGACGTTCGGGCCGGAGGACGAGGGCCTGCCGCCCGAGCAGGCGCAGGAGCGCTGGTGGGCCGGGCTGGCGACCATGGCCTCCGACTTCGACGACGTGCTGGCCGCGGAACGCGCGTCGGCGGGGCCGGACGCGGGCCCGCTGCGGCGCTACCTGAACCTCGACGGCGCGCCGATGTACTCGCTGGACTCCGTGGACCTGCTGATGGAGGGGGTGGAGCGGGCGACGGCGCTGGGCTTCACCGACGTCGTCGTGCACTGGCCGCGCGACAGCGGCGTCTACGCCGGCTCGGAGAAGGTGCTGGAGCGGGTGGCGGCCAGGCTCGACGACCTGCGCGGGGACGATCTGCGCGGGTAGGCGCGCCGCGGGCAGGGGCGCCGCGGGTCAGCGCGCGTGGGCCTGCCAGGCGGAGGCGACCATGTCGGCGAGGGTGTGGCGCATCTTCCAGTCGAGGTCCCGAGCGGCCAGGGCGCCGGACGCGACGATGCGCGCCGGGTCGCCGGGCCGGCGGGGGGCCACCTCGGGGGTGAACTCGATGCCGGTGGCGTCGGCCATCGCCGTCATGATCTGCCGCACCGAGACGCCGTCGCCGCTGCCCAGGTTGTAGACGGGCTCGAGCGCGCGACCCTCGGCCAGCGCCTGGGCGGCGGCGACATGCGAGACGGCCAGGTCGGCGACGTGCACGTAGTCGCGCACGCAGGTGCCGTCGGGGGTGGGGTAGTCGTCGCCGTTGATGCGGGGCGTGCGGCCTGCGGCGAGCGCGTCGAGCACCAGCGGGAACAGGTTGTGCGGGCTGGAGTCGTACAGCGTGGGGGAGCCGGAGCCGACCACGTTGAAGTACCGCAGTGACGTGTGGCGCAGTCCGGTGGCGCGGCCCTGGTCCCGCAGCAGCCACTCGCCGATGAGCTTGGACTCGCCGTAGGGCGACTCGGGCGCGGTGGCGGTCTGCTCGGTCACCAGGTCGGTGTCGGGGGTGCCGTAGACGGCCGCGCTGGACGAGAAGACGATCGCGTCGACGCCGGCGGTGGCCATCGCGGCGAGCAGGTGGCTGGTGCCGGTGACGTTCTGCTCGTAGGTGTGCAGCGGCCGGTCGACGGAGACTCCGGCGTACTTGAACCCCGCGAGGTGCACCACGCCGGTGACGTGGTGCTCGGCGAGGGCGCCCGCGACGAGGTCGGTGTCGAGGATGGAGCCGCGGATCAGGGGCACGTCGTCGGGCACGAACTCGGCGTGCCCGCTCGAGAGGTCGTCGAGGACGACCACGCCGAGGCCAACGTCCCGGAACGCCTGGACGACATGCGATCCGATGTACCCGGCGCCGCCGGTGACCAGCCAGTTCATGCGCCCACCCTACCGCCGGACATTTCGGGCCTGCCGAGGATCGCCGCAGGTGGGAGCCTGGAGCACGGGTTAGCGATCTAGGCGATCCTCAGTATGCTGAGCATCCCGATGTGAGGAGGGGGCCGTGAACGAACAGGTCAGCACCGCCGAGTCCCGCACCTCTGCCCGGGAGGTCGACGCTGGCATGGCCGCGACCACCGCAGTGCTCGACCGGTACCTCGCGGGCCGCCGGGACCGCGCCGCGCACGTCGCCCAGCCCTACGCGCAGCTCTGGGCGGACGTCTCCGACCAGGTGGGCGGCAAGCTCATGCGCCCCCGGCTCACCCTCACGGCGTACCTCGGCCTCGGCGGCACGGACCTCGACGCCGTCGCGCCCGTCGCCGCCGCGCAGGAGCTCGTGCACACCGCGATGCTCACCCACGACGACCTCCTCGACCATGACGAGGTGCGCCGGGGCCGGCCCAACATCGCCGGCGCCCACCGCGCCCGGCTCGCGGCGGCCGGCGTGGTCGGACCCGTGGCCGACGACCAGGTGCTGGCCGCCGGGCTGCTCGGCGGGGACTTGGCCCTGGTGTCCGCGTTCGACCTCGTCGCACAGGCCCCCGTCGACCCCGCGCTGCGGGTGGCAGTCGTCGCGCTCATGGCCCGCACCCTCGGCGCCACCGTGGCAGGCGAGCTGTTGGACGTCGGCGCGGAGCTGCGCGACCCCTCCGACGTCGACCCGCTGCGGATCGCCGAGCTGAAGACCTCTGCATACTCGTTCACGGCGCCCCTCGTCGCCGGCGCGCTGCTCGCCCGGGCTCCAGCCGAGACGCATAGCCGGCTCGAACGGTTCGGCGACGCGCTGGGAGTGGCGTTCCAACTCGTCGACGACGACCTCGGCGTGTTCGGCGACCCGGCGCGCACCGGCAAGTCAGCGCTCTCCGACCTGCGCGAGGGCAAACGCACCGAGCTGCTGCGCCTGACATACCTGCTCGCCGACGACGACGGGCGCGCGCTGCTGGACCGACGCGTGGGCGACCCCGGGCTGGATGAGGACGGCGCCGCCCAGGTCCGCGCCCTGATGACCGTGTGCGGAGCGCGGGACCGGGCGCTCGCGCTGGCCGGGGGAGCGGCGCGTGCCGCCCGGGAGTGCGCGGAGCAGACCCTGCCCGACCCCCTCGCGGGAAGCCTCGTCGCGCTGGTCGACGAGTTGGACGGGCGGGGAAGCTGATGCGCGGCACGGCAGTCGACCTCTACGACCGGACCGCGGCACGAGCCAGCCGCGTGGTGCTCGCCGGGTACTCGACGTCCTTCGGGATGGGCGCCCGGCTGCTCGGGCGGCAGGCCCGCCATGACATCGAGGCCGTCTACGCGCTGGTGCGGATCGCCGACGAGGTGGTCGACACCCATCGCGGCGCGGACGCCGGGCCGCTGCTGGACGAGCTCGAGGCGCAGACCGCCCGCGCCCTCGAGTCGGGCTACTCCACGAACCTCGTGGTGCACGCCTTCGCCGCCACGGCCGCGCGCACCGGCATCGGGCATGCCGAGCTCGACCCGTTCTTCGCGTCCATGCGCGCCGACCTGACGGTGCGGGTGCACGACCAGGAGAGCTACGCGCGGTACGTGTACGGGTCCGCGGAGGTGGTCGGGCTCATGTGCCTGGCGGTGTTCCTCAACGCCGATCGGCCCCCGGGCGAGCCTGTGCGGCGGCCCGACGCGGCGCTCTCGGCGGGCGCCCGGGCCCTGGGCGCCGCGTTCCAGAAGATCAACTTCCTGCGCGACCTGGGCGCGGACTCCGGGGAGCTCGGCCGCTGCTACTTCCCGGGGGTGCGGCCGGGGGCCCTGCGCCAGGAGGATCTCGACCAGATCCTCGAGGAGATCGGGCAGGACGTGCGGGTGGCCAGGGCCGCCCTGCCCGGGCTGCCGCACCGCGCGCGGATGGCCGTCGCCGCGACCCTCGGGCTCTACGAGGCGCTCCTGACCCGGCTGGCGGCCACCCCACCGGACGAGCTGCTGGAGCGCAGGCTGCGGCTGGGGGGACCGCGCAAGGTGGCGGTGGTGGTGCGGGCAGTGGCCGGCCAGGCGGGCGGCAAGCCGCCGCAGGGGATGAGGGTGGGCGCATGAGGCGGGTCGTGGTCGTCGGCGGCGGCATCGGAGGGCTCGCGACGGCGGCGCTGTTGGCGCGCGGCGGCGCGGACGTCACGCTGCTGGAGCGGCACGCGCAGGTCGGCGGCAGGGTGGGCTCCGCGTCCTTCGACGGGTTCCGCTTCGACACCGGGCCGTCCTGGTACTTCATGCCGGAGGTCGTCGAGCACCTGTTCGCGCTGCTCGGCGAGCGCGTCGAGGACCACCTGGACTTGGTGCGACTCGACCCGGCCTACCGGGTGTTCCCGGAGCCCGCGGGCCCCGGTCCCGCCGCGATACTGGAGGTCGCAGCCGACGCCGAGCTGAACTGGAAGGCCTTCGACGCGCTCGAGCCCGGCGCCGGCGAGGCGATGCGCGCCTACGCCGCCGAGTCCAGCGAGGCGTACCGGATCGCGCTGGACCACTTCCTCTACACGACGTTCCAGCGGCCTGACCGAGCGCTGTCCGCCGAGGTGCTGCGTCGGGCGGGGACCCTCGCGGGGCTGCTCACCCGGCCCCTCGCTGACAAGGTGGCCGACGTCGTCGAGCACCCGGTGCTGCGCCAGGTGCTCGGATACCACGCGGTCTTCCTGGGCTCGTCGCCCTACCGGGTGCCCGCCCTGTACTCGCTGATGAGCCACCTCGACCTGGTGGACGGCGTGCGCTACCCGCGCGGGGGGATGTACACGCTGATCGAGGCGCTGCAGCGCATTGCCCGCGACCAGGGCGTGCGCATCCGCACCGGCGCCGATGTCGCGTCCATCGAGGTGGAGCCCGCCACGCGCAGCCTGCGGCATCCTCGGCGCACCGGCGTCGCATGCGGTGTGCGCCTCGCGTCCGGCGAGCTGGTCGAGGCCGACTTCGTGGTGTCCGGGGCCGACCGGCACCACACCGAGACCGCGCTGCTGGGCGCCCGCCACCGCTCCCTGCCCGAGCCGTGGTGGCGCGACCGCGGGCCGGGGATCTCGTCGATGCTGGTCATGGCGGGCGTGCGGGGCGAGCTGCCCGAGCTGGCGCACCACTCGCTGTTCTTCACGCGCGACTGGACCGGGAACTTCGACGACATCCTGGGCCGGCGCAAGGGCGCGGACCCCTCGACGCTGCGCGTGCCGCAAGTCGCCTCCGCGTACGTGTCGCGGACCACCGCCACCGACCCCAGCGCCGCGCCGCCCGGCCACGAGAACCTGTTCCTGCTGGTCCCGTTCCCGGCCGACCCCACGCTGGGCGCCGACGCGGACTCCCGCGCGCGGCTCGAGGCGCACGCCGACAGGTTCCTCGACCAGGTGGGCGCATGGGCGGGCATCGACGACCTGCGCGGACGTGTCGTCACCCGGCGGGTGGTGGGGCCCGCGGACTTCGCACGGGACTTCTCCGCATGGCGGGGCACGGCCCTCGGCATGGAGCACACGCTGCGGCAGAGCGCGATGTTCCGACCCGGCGACGCGTCGCCGCGCGTCCCCAACCTGCTGCACGTCGGGGCTGGCACGATTCCCGGGGTGGGACTGCCGATGTGCCTGATCAGCGCCGAGCTCGTGGCCAAGCGCCTGCTCGGCGAGACGTCGCCGCGCCCGCTTCCGGCGCCCCTGCGCCGCGGGTTCCTGGACGCCGCGCTGCCCCGCGGCCTGTGGTCCCAAGCCGCCACCGGCAGGCGCCCGTGATAGGCCTCTCCTACCTCGGCGCCCTGCTGGTCTCCCTGGGCGGGCTCGCGCTGCTGGACCGCGCCCACCGGCTCGCGTTCTGGTCCGACTGGCGGCGGTCCGCCCTGTGCGTGGGCATAGGCGTCGTGGGATTCCTGGCGTGGGACGGCGCGGGGCTGCTGCTCGGCATCTTCGCGCGCGGCGACAGCCCGCATATGACGGGCCTGCTGCTGGCGCCCGAGCTGCCAGTGGAGGAGGCGTTCTTCCTCGCGCTGCTCTGCTACCTGGCGCTGCTCGCATGGCGCTGGTTCGACAGGTCCGCCGCCGGGCGGGAGCACGGCCAGAGGGCCGAGCCCAGCGAGACGGCGGAGCGCGACCGATGACCAACGCCGTGCTCAACGTCGCGGTGCTCGCCGCACTGTGCCTGGTGTGCGCGCCGGTGCTGCGCCGGCTGCGCGGCTGGGCGGTGGTCTGGACGGTGGCGCACCTGCTGATGCTCACGGTCATCTTCGACACCCTGATGATCGACGTGGGCCTGTACGCCTACGAGCCCTCGAAGATCCTGGGCGTGTGGGTGTGGGGCGCCCCGATCGAGGACTTCGCCTACCCGGTCGCCGCGGGCATCGCCATGCCGGTGCTGTGGACGGTGCTGGGGCGCCGGCGGCGCGACCGGGCCTCCGACGCGCGCGCGCCAGGCCACTCGTCCGACAGCTCGGCGTCCGACAACTCGGCCGCTGACAGGCTGGCGGCCGACAGGCCAGTCGACGGGACCGACGTGTGAGGCAGGTGGTCGCCGCCTCGCGGCCGTTCTCCTGGATCAACACCGCCTACCCGTTCGCCGCCGGGTACCTCGTCGCCACGGGCGGCCGCGTTGACGCGCTGCTCATCGTCGGCACGCTGTTCTTCCTGGCGCCCTACAACCTGCTGATGTACGGCGTGAACGACGTCTTCGACTATGCCTCCGACCTGCGCAACCCGCGCAAGGGCGGCATCGAGGGGGCGCTCGCGGACCCCGCCGTCGCGCAGAAAGTGCACCGGCGCATTTTGTGGGCCTGCGTGGTGACGACGGCGCCGTTCACGGTGTGGCTGCTCGGCCAGGGCTCCGTGGGCGCGGGGATCACGCTGCTGGCAGTGCTGTTCCTGGTGGTCGCGTACTCGGCGCCGGGGCTCCGCTTCAAGGAGCGGCCCGTGCTCGACTCGTTCACCTCGGCGATGCACTTCGTCGGGCCGCTGCTGTACGCGCTGGTGCTGGTGGGCGCGGACCTGGCGGCGCGCGCCGTGTGGCCGGTGCTGGTCGCGTTCACGCTGTGGGGCATGGCGTCCCACGCCTTCGGCGCCGTGCAGGACGTCCGGGCGGACCGCGAGGGCGGCATCGCGTCGGTGGCGACAGTGCTGGGCGCCCACGCCACAGTCGTCGCGGCCACCGGCGCCTACCTGCTCGCGGCCGCGGTGCTCGCGGTGCTCCCGTGGCCGGGTTGGCTGGCGGCGCTGCTGCCGCTGCCCTACGCGCTGAACGCGGCGGTCTTCTGGTCGGTGCGCGACGCGGACTGCGAGCGCGCGAACCGCGGGTGGCGGCGCTTCCTGTGGCTCAACCTGGTCACCGGGTTCCTGGTGACGATGCTGCTCATCGCGGACGCGCTCGGCTGACGCGCCGACGGCTCAGCCGGGCAGCGTGACCGGCCCGAGCGGCGAGGCGTCGTCGGAGGTCGGTGGGTTCACCAGGGTCAGGGTGGCCCAGCCGCGTTTGAGCAGCGCCGCGTCCGTGTCGTCGTCGGGCGACTCGTCGGGCCCCGAGTAGGTCACCACCACCTCGCCGCCGTCACGCTCCTCCACATGGGCCTGCGCGGCCCCGAACTCCGCGAGCCGCGCGCGCCGCACCCCGAGCAGCTCCGACAGGGGCAGGTCGGGCACGTTGAGGTTCGCCACCCGCCCCCGCGAGCGGGCGGAGAGCAGCACGCGCAACGTGGCGAGCGCGCATGCCTCGGCGGTGTCCCAGTGCTCGGGATCGGCCGCCGCCAACGACACGGCGAGGCCCTCGATGCCATGCGTCGCGGCCGTGAACACCGCGCCCACAGTGCCCGAGTGCAGCACCGCCCGGCCCGTGTTGGGCCCGCGGTTGACGCCCGAGAGCACGAAGTCCGGGGGCAGGCCGAACCGGCCCCGGGCGGCGGCGAGGGTGATCAGCCCGGGGGTGGCGTCGACGGCGACGCACGGCACACCCTCGGGGAGGCCAGGCGCGCGGGCCTCCACCGCCTCGATGCGGCCGAAGTGCTCGGCCCCGGTCAGCGCCGCGCTCGAACCCGACGCGTCGTGCGCGGGCGCCGCCACCAGCACCTCGGCGCCCAGGGCTTGCGCCGCGCGGGCCAGCACCGCGAGGCCGGGCGACGCGACCCCGTCGTCATTCGTCACCAGGACGCGCATGGCATGACCCCTTCCGCCCATGGGCGGCCGCCGCCCACCGTGCTTACGCTGACATGATGACCCTGGCCTTCGCGGTCGACGATCCGAGCGAGGTCGTCGTCCCGGCTCTCGTGCTGGTCGCGTGCGCCGTCGGAGCCCTCCTCGCGGCCGCGATCGTCTCCATCATCGCGCGGCGCGTGGCGCGGCGGTACGCGATCGCGGCCGACCTGACCAGGCGGTCCCGGGCGCCCCTGCAAGTGACTTTCCTGCTGATCTCCGTGTGGATCGGCATCTGGCTCTCCACCGACCCGGCACGCTGGACCCGCGTCGTCGGGCACGCGTTGTTCATCTCCCTCATCGTGTCCGTGTCCTGGCTGGTCGGCACGCTCGCGTTCGTGGCCGAGGACGCGATGCTCAACCGGTACCGGATGGACGTGCCCGACAACCGTCAGGTGCGCCGCATCCGCACCCAGATCACCGTGGTCCGCCGCATCACCGTGGCCGTCCTGGTGATCTGCGCGTTCGCGGGCATCCTCATGACGTTCCCGGAGGCCCGCGGCGTCGGCGCGAGCGTGTTCGCCTCGGCCGGGCTGCTGTCGATCGTCGCGGGCCTCGCCGCGCAGAGCTCCCTGGCGAACTTCTTCGCCGGCGTGCAGCTCGCGTTCACCGACGCGATCCGGGTCGACGACGTGGTGATCGTCCTCAAAGAGTGGGGGCGCATCGAGGAGATCACGCTGACGTACGTCGTGGTGCACATCTGGGACGACCGGCGCCTGATCCTGCCGTCCACCTACTTCACCACCACCCCGTTCGAGAACTGGACGCGGCGGGCGGCCGACCTGCTCGGCACCGTCGAGATCGACGTGGACTGGGACGTGCCCGTCGAGGAGGTGCGCGCCGAGATGTCCCGGCTGCTCGCCAGCACTCCCCTGTGGGACCGCCGGGTGGGCGTCATGCAGGTGACCGACGCGACGCTGGGCTACGTGCGGCTGCGCGCGCTGGCGAGCGCCCGTGACGCCGGCACGCTGTTCGACCTGCGCTGCTTCCTGCGTGAGGGGCTGGTCGAATGGCTCCGGACCGAGGCGCCGCAGTCCCTCCCGCGCACTCGCACCGTGGCCGTGGTGACCATGGCGGACGAGGGCGAGGCGGACGAGGGCGAGGCGGACGAGGGCGAGGGGGACGTCGAGGCGTCGGCGCCGCGCGGCCTGCGCCGGTGGGTCCCGACCTCCCGGGCGCCTGCCGGCCCGGCGCCCGAGCGGGCCGCCGCCCCGACGACGGCGGCGGCGAAGGGCGCGACGGCCGGGCACGCGCCACCCGGCATCGTGGGGCGCCGCAGTGCGAAGGTGGCAACACGCGCGCGGGCCGAGCAGCCTGAGCCGCGCGGCTCGGATGAGACGCAACGCATCGACCTCACCAGCGACTCGAGCCTGTTCACGGGGAGCATCGAGGCCATCGAGAGGTCTCGGGCGTTCTCGGGCCCGGGGGAAGGCGTGATCGCCGAGCGCGAGGAGCACGCCGCGCGAGACGAGGCGCGGCGTCGCGAGGCCGCGGGGCAGCACGAGGCGGGGCAGCCCGAGGCAGGACAGAAGGAGGCGGGACAGGAGGAGGCGGGCGATGGCGAGGCGGGGGAGGGCGACGGTGCTCGACCCGAGGGGCCTGCCGGGCGCGAGGAGGGCGGGGACGTCGAAGGGCGCGGCGAGGACACCCGGCTGGGCGAGGAGCGGGCCCGAGCTCAGGGCCTCCAGCCGCGTCCGAGCAAGCCGCCCGTCGTCCCGCCCCCGGGGCGCCCCCCACGCCGTTCGGCCCTCCCCGAGCAACGCTCCCTCGGGGAGGGGCCACTCGGCGGCGGCTCCGACGGGCCTGGCGAAGGGGCTGGCGACGGGCCTGGTGACGGGCCCGGCGAGGGGTCGGGAGGCGGCGGCGAGCAGTCCTGAGGCGCGGGATCGGGTCTCGCTCAGCGGACACCCGGTTGCGCCCCCGAGGGGTCCTTGTGACGGTGGACGGGTCCGAAGGCGCCTGCTGCTGCCGCACCCCGGTGCGGTGTCGCGGCGTCCTCACCGGAAACGAGAGGAGCACCCGTGCTCACCCTGACCGAGAACGCCCGCAGTGCAGTCGCCGATCTCACCTCGAAGGCGGGCCTGCCCGACTCGGGCGGTCTGCGGATCGCGGAGTCACCCGACCAGATCGGCAGTTTCGAGCTCTCGCTCGTCACCGAGCCCGTGCCCGGCGACGACGTGATCACGGAGGGGGCGGCACACGTGTTCGTCTCGCCGGAGACCTCGACGACCCTCGCCGACCAGGAGCTCGACGTGGAGAGCACGGCGGGCAGCGCGGGGTTCCGACTCACCCCGCAGGCGTAGGCCAGCACACGTCGGCACAGGGCGGCGCCCGAAGGGGCGCCGCCCTGTGCTGTGCTCGGGGGACGGCGGGATCAGTCCGGGCTCATGCCGCAGGTGAGGTTCACGATCGCCCCGTTCATGGCCCGGGCGCCGCCCTCGGCCAAGAAGACCGCCATCTGCGCCACGTCGGCCAACGTGGGCAGCGACTTGCTGCTGGTGAGCGACTCGAGGAATTGCGCGAACTCGTCGACCGGCATCGGCAGGTCGGGGGTGTCGCCCAGGGTGTCGAGGATGCGCTGCGGCCGCAGGCAGACCACGCGCACGCCCGAGGGGCCGACTTCAGCGGCGAACGTGCGGGTGAGGGCCTCGACGGCCGCGCAGGCGGCGGCGAACCCTCCGACGCCCGCGATCGACATCCGCGCGGGGGAGGCGGAGAGCGTCAGGATGGTCCCGCTGCCCTGCGACGTCATCTGACGGGCCGCGGCCCGCGTGGTGAGGAACTGCGTCCGGAGCCAGCTCGCAGCGGGCGCGAGCACGTCGTCCAGGCTGATCTCCAGCAGCGGGACGCCCTGGACCAGCGGGATGCCCGCCGCGTTCAGCATCACGTCGAGGCTGCCAGCGGCCGCGACCACCGCCTCGGTGTGCGCTGTCACGGCTGCCTCGTCGGACGCGTCGACCTCGGCGACATGCACGGGGGCGGAGGTCAGCGCGCGCACCCGGCCCGCCGTCGCGTCGACGGCCTCGGCGTGGCGGCCGGCGAGGAAGAGCTCCGCCCCCCGACGCGCGAACTCCTCGGTGACGGCCGCGCCGATCGCGCCGCCCGCCCCGTGGATGACGACCTTCTGCGGGTGTGCGCCAGTGGCCATGGGGTCGCTCCGTTTCCTGGTGAGGCGGTTCAGAGCGGGCCGAGAACCGCCTGGGGCTCCGCGTCGAGCTCCAAGGTGGAGAGGATGTCGAGGAGCTGGCGCTCCTCATAGCGGAAATGCGACTCCATGATCGCGGCGAGCCCGTCCAGGTGCTGCTGGAGCTCTTCCACCGGGGCGGAACGGCCGAGGGCCCGGTCGAGCCGCCCGAGCAGTGACGCGATCGTGTCGTGGTCCTCCCGCAGCCTCGCGATCGTGGGCCGCAGCGCCGGCCAACGCGCGGACAGCTCGGGGAACAGCGCGACGTCCTCGCTGGCGTGGTGGGCGCTGAGGGCGGTGCAGAACCCGTGGCAGTACAACAGCAGGTCGGTGCGCGCCGAGCCTGTGTCGCCGGAGTCGAGCGCGTCGCGCGTCACACGCAGCGCGTCGCGCAGCCGCTGATGGGCCGCCGCCAGCTCACGGTTCCAGGCGACGAGCCTGCTCTTCTCCTGCTCGGTCACGTGCCCACCTGCCGGGTCCGACGCCTCCATGCCTGGCGCAGTCCGCCATCGACACGCGACGCTGCGCAAAACGTATCAATCCCACCGGAAGTCGGCACTGGCGGCCTCCCGTCACTGGAACGCGCGCGCCGCTCACCCGTCGCCCTGGCGCCATTCCCGCCCGTGGGCGATGTGGGCCGCGATAGGTTCCGGGCTTCACTCCGACCTCGACCCGGCCGATCCTCGGCCGGCCAGCGGGCATCGGCGCAGAGAGGGCGGTGCTCGTGGGCTGGTTCGGTCGGCGCAAGGGCGAGCAGGAGGGGCCTGCCGACGAGGCCCTGCCGATGCTCACCGTGGAGCAGGCGGCGCGGTTCACCGCCGCGGCTCAGCGGGCGTTCGCGGAGGCGGGTATGGAGACCGTCCTGGACGGCGGTGTGCTGCGGGCGTCGGAGGGCGTCCTGCCCCTCCACAGCATCGCCACCAGGGCCGCCGCGGTCCCTGAGCGGGAGTGGCCAGCGCTCCTGGCCCAGCACGCTGGCGTGATGGCGCCTGCCCTGCGGGGCTCGCTCGACCCGGAGCCCATCCGTGACGAGCAGGTCTACCTGCGGGTCCTCGAGCGCGACGCGATCCCGGGCGGCATGGAGGTGGGCGACGACGTGGCCGGCGACCTGGTGGCGGTGCTCGGCGTCGACTACCCGGACCGTGTGGAGACGCTGAGCGGCGCGAAAGCGGTCGACAAGCTCGGCGGGTGGGAGTCGGTCCGCGAGACCGGGCTGCGCAATCTCCGGGCGCTGGCCGCCGAGCAGGTGAAGGCGTACGCCCTCAACACCGGGGGCGACCTGCACGTCAGCACCGGCGGGTACTTCCACGCCAGCCGACTCCTCGTGCTCGGGGACGTGCTCGCCGCCGACTTCAAACTCGAGCGCCCCCGCCACGGCGTGCTGGTCGCGGCGCCGAACCACTCCTTGATCATCGTGCACCCCATCGAGGGCCTCTCGGTGCTCGACGCGATGCGGACGCTGATCGGCATGGCCGCCGATCAGTCCAACGGTCCCGGCGGGCTCAGCGACAACGTGTTCTTCTGGCGGGACGGCGTCCTCGAGCAGGTCACCCGCCGATCCGAGGACGGTGGCGTCACGGTCGCCGCGACGGGGGCGTTCGGGGAGGTCCTCGCTACGTTCGGCTGACGGCGTCGTCCTCGCGCCCGGCGGTCAGCAGGGGGAGGCAGAGGGTGTCGACGAGGTCCGCCATAGTCGCCTCGTCGACGCGACCGGCGAAGAGCAGCTCGTGGCGCATGAGGGCGAGGGGGAGCGAGACGACGCGCGGCGGCAGCTCGCCGGGCGGGATCTCGCCGCGCTCGCGGGCGGCGTCGATCACGGCGCCGAGGATCTCGTTCGCCGCGGCGGACGTCATCTCGGCGAGCTGGGGCAGCAGGTCGTCGCCGACCTCGGCGATGAGGCCGCGCAGGGTGTCCAGGCCGATGAGCTCGAACCGCTGCACGAACGCGGCCCCGACGGCCAGGAGGTCGCCGCGCAGGCTGCCGGTGCTGGCCCGGGGCAGGTCGGCCACGGTGTGCCTGACCCAGGCGTCCACCACCATCTGCGCGCGCGAGGAGTAGCGGCGGTAGATCACGGGCTTGCCCGTCCGGGCCCGCCGCGCGACGCCCTCGAAGGTCAGGCCGGCGTAGCCGCGCTCGGCGAGCTCGCCGCGCACGGCCTCGCGGATCGCCTCGTCGAGCTCGTCGCCGTTGCGGCGCGTGGCCTTGGCCGCCTCGTCAGTCGTCACCCTCACCACATCCCCGTAGGTACGTTGCGTTCCCTCGGGTGGGCAGTCTACCGTCGGACCGTCAGCACGGTACGTGCCGTGTCGTAAGCCCGGAGAGGCCACCCCATGAACACCTCGGCGCCGCAGCCCTCCCGGCTGCGCTGGATCAAGCCGTTCGCCGTCCTGCTGGCCGCGCTCGGCATGGGCGCCCTGCTGATGGCCCCCATGGTCGGGATGGAGCCGCGCGACCTGCCGATCGCGCTCGTCAACCTCGACGAGGGCGTCAGCACCGCGCAGGGGCGGCTCGACGCCGGCGCCCAGGTGGTCGACGCGATCGGGGGCGACGACGCCGACGGGATGATCGCCTGGCAGGCACTGAGCGACCAGGCGGCGCTCGATCAGGCGCTCGAGGACAACGACGTGTACGCCGCGTTCGTCGTGCCCGCCGACTTCAGCGCCTCGCAGATCGCCGCCACGCTGGGCCAGGGCGAGGCGAGCCCGGTGACGCTCGTCGTCAACGAGGGCAAGAACCTGATGGTCACCAACCTGCTGTCCGGCCAGATCGCCGCGCTGACCGCGGGCTCCGACCTGGCGCTCGCCACCCAGGCCCACCACGAGGTGCCCGACTCGCTCGCCCTGCTCGCGAGCTTCCTGCCGATGGTCTTCATGATCCTCGCGTACATCTCCTCGTACGCCACGGGCATCGTCATCCGCTCGACGTTCCCGCTGGGCGCCACCGGCCGGGTGCGGACGATGGCCACGCAGCTCGCCGTCGCCGCGCTCGCGGCCATCGCCATCGGCATCGCCGGATCGGCCATCCTCACCGCCATGGTCGACGTGGACATGTCCGTGCTCGACGCCGCGCCGTTCATGGCGATCGCGTCCTTCGCGCTCATGACGCTGGTGATCGGCTCGGTGAACTGGATCGGCATGGCGGGGATGGCCGTGCCCGTGGCGATCCTCGTGCTGGGCCTCGGCACCGCCAACCTGCCCTTCGAGTTCCTGCCGGGCTTCTGGCAGGACCTCGTCTACCCCTGGAACCCGCTGCGGCTCCTGGCGGAGGGCGCCCGGGCCCTGCTGTTCCAGGGCGCCGGATGGTGGAACGCCGCCACGCCCGGGCTGGTGGCCACGGCCGTCGTGGGGGTCGGGCTCGTGACGACCTCCGTGCTCGCACGGCGGCGGACCCGCGAGGCGGCTGCCGCCTGACGGGTCCGCCGGGACGCGGCGAGGACGCTCAGGCCTCGGGGATGGGGCGGCCGAACGACTCCAGGGTGATGTCCGCCGGGTCGGGCCCGCGGCGCACGCCCTGGTCGAGCGCGTCGACCTGGGCGATCTCCTCGCCGGTGAGCTCGAAGTCCAGCACATCGAAGTTCTCCCGGATGCGGGCGGGCTTCGTCGACTTGGGGATCGCGGAACGGCCCTCCTGCAGGTGCCAGCGCAGCATCACCTGCGCTGGGGTCTTGCCGTGCGCCTCGGCGATGCGGGTGATGGTCGGGTCGTCGAACGTGCGCGTGCCCGTCTCGCGGTAGGCGGTGATGCCGCCGATCGGCGACCAGGCCTGCGTGACGATGCCGCTCGCCGCGTCGGTGGACTGCACATCGGGCTGCTGGAAGTACGGGTGCACCTCGACCTGGTTGACCGCGGGCACGACGCTCGCCGACGCCAGCAGCCGGTCCAGGTGCTCGGGCATGAAGTTGCTGACGCCGATCGCGCGGACCCGGCCATCGGCCAGCAGCGCCTCCAAGGCGCGGTACGCCTCGATGGTGAGGTCGAAGCGGCTCGGCAGCGCCTGATGCAAGATCAGCAGGTCGATCTGGTCGAGCCCCAGCTTGGCCGCGGACTTGTCGAACGCGTGCAGCGTCTGGTCGTAGCCGTAGTCGCTGATCCACACCTTCGTCTCCACGAAGACCTCGGCCCGGTCGATCCCCGACTCGGCGATCGCGCGGCCGACCTCACGCTCGTTGCCGTACGCCGCGGCCGTGTCGATCAAGCGGTAGCCGGTGTCCAGCGCGGTGCGGACGCTGGCGACCGTCTCCTCGGGCGGGGTCTGGAAGACGCCGAAGCCCAGCGCCGGCATGGTGACGCCGCCCGTCAGCGTGATGGTCGGCACGGAGGTGGTGGTCATGAGTGCTCCTGTCGTGGTGGGGGACGCGGGCCCCTGGTCGGGCCCCGCTGGCGCGCTCCGTCCAGCAGATCAGACGCGGGACGCCTCCGCCCTATGGGTGGGGAGCCCTGCTGATAGGGGTACTGGCAGTGCGTGGCTACCGCGCCGCCGGGCTCGTACCGTCGAGGGATGGACCATCGAGAAGAGGTGCGGGACTTCCTGGCCTCCCGTCGCGCGCGACTGACGCCTGCCGACGTGGGGCTGCCCGCGACGATGGGGAGGCGGCGGGTGCCAGGGCTGCGGCGCGACGAGGTCGCGGTGCTCGCCGGCGTCTCCTCCGAGTACTACGCCCGACTGGAGCGCGGGAACCTCGCAGGCGCCTCAGACGCCGTGCTGGACGCGCTGGCCGCGGCGCTGCGCCTCGACGAGGCCGAGCAGCTCCACCTGCGCAATCTCGCGCACGCCGCCAACCAGCCGGCCCGCAAACGGTGCACGCCAACCCGGGCGGCCTCCGTCCCGCCGTCCTTGCAGCGCGTGCTCGACTCGATGACCACCGCGCCCGCGTACCTGCACGACACCCGGCTCGACATCGTCGCCGCGAACGACCTGGCCCGAGAGCTCCACGCACCGGTCTACGACTTCGCGCGCGCCACCGGCGCCCCGCCGAACACCGCCCGGTTCGCGTTCCTCGACCCCGCGGGACGCTCGTTCTACGCCGACTGGGAGCAGGTCAGCCGCGACTGCGTGGCCGCCCTGCACAGCGCAGCCGGGCGCAACCCGTTCGACAAGCCGCTCAGCGACCTCGTCGGCGAGCTCTCCACCCGCTCGGACCACTTCCGCGCGCTCTGGGCCACACACGACGTGCGGCTGCACCGCACCGGGGTCAAGCGCCTGCGCCACCCCGATGTCGGCGTGCTGGCCCTCGACTACGACGTGATGCAGGTCGTCCAGGAGCCCGGCCTGATGCTGGTCGCCTACAGCGCCGCGCCCGGCTCGGCCGAGGCGGACGGGCTCGCGCTACTCGCCTCGCTCGCGGCGACCCGCCGGGACGCCGCCACCACGGCGCCCGGGGCGTGACGTGGCGATCACCCGCCGCGCAGCCCTGCACACCGCCCTCGCCAGCGCGGCCGCCCTCGCGCTCGCCGCATGCGCCAACCCCGAGGGCCGCGCCCCGACCACCACGGAGCCGTCACCCATGACCACGCCGACCAGCGGCCGCACGCTGCTCGTGTGCTTCTCACGCACCGGCGAGAACTACTGGGACGGCGGCCGCCGCGACCTCGACGTCGGCAACACCGAGGCCCTCGCCGTGATGATCGCCGCCCGCACGGGCTGCGACCTGCACCGCATCGAGGCCGCCGACCCGTACCCGCACGGCTACGACGACACCGTCGCGCGCAACGTGCGCGAGCAGGACGCCGACGCGCGGCCGGCCATCGCCGGCGACCTGCCAGACCTCGCCGGCTACGACACGGTGATCCTCGCCAGCCCGATCTGGAACGTGCGCCCGCCGATGATCATGTCGACCTTCGCCGAGTCCGTGCCGCTCGGCGGCAGGACGCTGCTGCCCGTCACCACCCACGCCATGAGCGGGCTCGGCCGCGCCGTGGAGGTCTACGCGGCGCTGGCCCCTGAGGCGACGATCGGCGAGGGGCTGGCGGTGCGCGGCGAGCAGGTCGCGGAGGCCGGGCCGGAACTGGACCGGTGGCTGAGCGTGGTTGGGCTCATCCCGGCCTGACCACCCGCTAGCCTCGGCGCCGTGCAGACAGTGGCGGCGACGACCGCGTGTGTGACCCTCGGCGCCCTGAGCGTCTTCCAGCTCTGCCTCGCGCTCGGCGCGCCCTGGGGGCGGTTCGCGTGGGGCGGGCAGCACGAGCGGGCCCTGCCGACCCGGTTGCGGGTGGGAAGTGCGGTCTCGGTGCTGGTCTACGCGGTCTTCGCGGTGGTGCTGTTGGATCGGGCTGGCATGGTCGACGTGCTCCCGGACGGGTTCACGCGGCCGGCGTCGTGGGTGCTGACGGCCTACTTCGCGGTCGGCGTGGTGATGAACGGGATCTCCCGGAGCCGGTCGGAGCGGGCCGTCATGACGCCTGTGGTGCTGGTCCTGGCGGTGTGCTCGCTGATCGTGAGCCTGGGGAGCTGACCCGGGATCTGGCCCGCTGCCCGGCGGCTAGGCGGGCCGACGGCGTCAGCGGGCCCGCCTGCCTGCTCGGATGACACCCCGGATGCCCGTCGCCTACCATCGCCTCGGACTCGCCAGACCGGCGCGCACGACCACGTCGGGGAAGCACAGTGATCAGGATCGGCATCGTCGAGGACGATGCAGCGAGCTCGGCCCTCTTGGTCGACTACCTGCGTCGGTACCAGGACGAGCACCACGAGCCGTTCGACATCTCGATGTTCACGGACGGCAGCCAGGTGGTGTCCGGCTACCGGCCGGTCTTCGACATCCTGCTGCTCGACGTGCAGATGCCGAACCTCGACGGGTTCAGCGCCGCGGAGCGCATCCGGCAGGTCGACCAGGACGTGGTGATCGTGTTCATCACCAACATGACCCAGCACGCCATCCGGGGCTATGAGGTCGACGCGTTGAGCTACGTGCTCAAGCCGGTGTCGTATTTCGCGTTCTCGCAGGAGATCAAGCGGTCGATCTCCCGGTTGCGGCGCCGGGCCGCCGACTATGTGCTGCTGACCGTCGACGGGGGGCTGGTGCGCGTCGCGACGAGCGACATCGTGTACCTCGAGAGCGCGAAGCACCGCACGCTCGTGCACACCATCGACGGCAGGTACTCGGTGGTGGCGCCGCTCAAGACGATGGAGGCCGAGCTCGAGGGCCGCGGCTTCTTCCGCAGCAACAGCGGGTACCTGGTGAACCTGCGCCATGTCCTGGCCGTCCGGCAGAACAGCGCCGAGATGGTGGGCGGCCATGACCTGCTGATCAGCCGCCCCCGCAAGAAGGCGTTCCTCGCGGCGCTCACCGACTACATCGGCGAGCGGAACGCGTGATCCTCGAGACGCTCCCGGACATCCCCCGGGTCCTCACCGGGCTGGCCGAGTGGCTGGCGTGCCTGCTGTACGTGCTGCTGCGCCGCAACCGGGTGCATGGCTCACGGCTCGTGCTGCTCGCGGTGGTGGCGCTGGCCGCGCAGATCGGTGTGCAGGAGCTCGCGGGGACGCTTCCCCTGGCCCTCTGGCCTGTGGGGATGTTCGCCGCGGTGGCCTGCATGTACGGGTTCATCGTGACGGCGACCCGGGTGTCGGCGCGTGACGCGGGGTACTTCTGCGCCCGGGCCCTCGTCCTCGCCGAACTCGTCGCGGCCCTGCACTGGCAGATGCACTGCTTCTTCTTCCTCCACGACGAGAGCTCGTGGCTCGGGGGGAAGGGCATGTTCTTCGTCGCCGTGTACGCGTCGGCGTTCTGCGCGGTGTTCCTCATGGAGTCGCGGCATTTCCGCCGCGCGCAGCCGCTGGACGTGAGCCTCAGCGAGCTCGCCTCCGCGGGCGCCATCGCCCTGGTGACGTTCTTCATGAGCAACATCAGCTTCCTGAACGCGAACACCCCGTTCAGCGGGCGGCTCGGGCTGGAGATCTTCTACATCCGCACCCTGGTGGATCTGTGCGGCTTCGTGGCGCTGTACGCCCAGCAGGGGCAGCGACTGCAGCAGCGCGCCCGCGCCGAGGTGAAGTCGATCGACGGGATCCTGCGGATCCAGCATGAGCAGTACCTGCAGTCCAAGCGCAGCATGGAGGTCGTCGAGCGCAAGTACCACGACCTCAAACACCAGATCGGCGTGATCCGCGCGGAGGGCGACCCGCAGAAGAGGGCGTCCTTCCTCGACGACCTCGAGGCCAGCATCAGGGACTACGGGGCGCAGGCGGACACCGGCAACGGGGTGCTCGACGTCATCCTCACCACCAAGGCCATGGAATGCGCGGAACGGGGCGTCGACCTCACGTACGTGGCCGACGGCGCGCTGCTCGAGTTCATGTCGGCGATGGACGTCTCGGCGGTGTTCGGCAACGCGCTCGACAACGCCATCGACGGCGCGATGCAGGTGTCCGACCCGGACCGCCGGCTGATCAAGATGGCGCTGTTCGCCCGCGACAGCTTCGTGGTGATCACGTTCGAGAACTCGTTCACCGGCGAGCTGCGGATCGAGAACGGCGACATCGTGACCCGCAGGGCGGACCGTGACCGGCACGGCTACGGGCTCAAGTCGATTCGCTACACCGCGGAGAAGTACGGCGGCTCGATGACCGTCAACACCGAGGACGACTGGTTCGTGCTGCGGATCCTGCTGCCGATGCCGGCGGCGCGCCCGAGGCCCGGCGCCTGGCGGTCGCACGCCACCCGGTCCGTCGGCTCAGCGCCCGCCGGCTCAGCGCCCGCCGGCTCAGAATCCGCCGGCTCAGCGCCCTCGCGCTGAGCGGAGCCCGGTCCCTGCCGTGACCGCCCCCTGGCCCCAGAACTGCAGCGCCGACGCGATGGCCATGTGCATGTCGAGGTACAGGTAGCTGCCGAGCCGCCCGCCGAAGTGCACTCCGGGCTCGTCCTCGGCGAGCTCGCGGTACTGGCGCAGGCGCTCGCGGTCGGCGGGGGTGCTCACCGGGTAGTACGGCTCGTCGTCGGGCCCGGCGGGCCGGGAGAACTCGCGGGCGATGACAGTCCGGTCCTGCGCGTGGCGGTCCTCCCGCTCGGGGTGGAAGTGCCGGAACTCGTGGATGCGCGTGTACGGCACGTCCAGGTCCGGGTAGTTCATGACGCTGGTGCCCTGGAAGTCGCGCACGGGCAGGGTCTGCGTCTCGAGGTCCAGGGTGCGCCAGGCGAGCGGCCCCGCGCTGTGGTCGAAGTACCTGTCGACGGGCCCGGTGTAGACGATGGGCGCCTGCCCGCGCACGCGGTCCTTGGAGAACGGCTGGGTGGGGTCGAAGAAGTCGACGCCGAGCCGCACATCGATGCGCGGGTGGGACGCCATGGCCTCGAGCCAGGGGCCGTACCCGTGGGCGGGCAGGCCCTCATATGTGTCGGAGAAGTAGCGGTTGTCGTACGTGTACCGCACGGGCAGCCGGGCGATGACCGACGCCGGCAGCTCGCGCGGGTCGGTCTGCCACTGCTTGTGGGTGTACCCGCGGATGAACGCCTCGTACAGCGGGCGGCCGATGAGCGCGACGGCCTTGTCCTCGAGGTTGGCGGCGGACTCGGCGTCGACGCCGGCCTGCGCGGCCTGCTCTGCGATGAGCGCCTGCGCGGCGGCGGGGCCCATCGCGGCGTGGAAGAACTGGTTGAGGGTGCCCAGGTTGATGGGCAGCGGGTACACCGTCCCGGCGTGCGTGCTGAAGACGCGGTGCCGGTAGTCGGTGAACGCCGTGAAGCGCCGCACGTACTGCCACACCCGTTCGTTCGAGGTGTGGAAGATGTGCGACCCGTAGCGGTGCACCTCGATGCCGGTGGCCTCGTCGACTGAGCTGTAGGCGTTGCCGCCCAGGTGGTCGCGTCGGTCGATGACGACGACGTCGAGACCGGACTGGGCCGCCTGCTCGGCGACCGTCAGGCCGTACAAGCCGGCGCCGACGACGAGCAGGTCCATCTGGGGCCTCCGGATCGGGTGGGGGTGGGTGGCGGGAGCGTCCCGCGTGGCGGCAGCAGTCTAGGTCGCCTCCCCGTGCGCTCCCTCGGCGGCCACCTCGGCGGCCTCGCGCAGGCTCGTGTGGTCTACTCCGGCCGCGCCCACGCACTCGCCCGCGCCCCCGTCCTCGGAGGGCGTGGCCGAGCCGCGCCCGGGCGCTGCCGCCGGATCACAGCGGCATTCGATGAGAGTGTGCGAAGGAGTCTCTTCGTGAGCAGCGAAGTGGCGAAGAGGCCGATGTCCCACCGGAAGCACCTGGCCGTGTGGGTCCCCGTGCTCGGGGGCGGCCTCGTCCTCGTGGTCGCCGCGAACGTCCTGCTCGGGGTCTACTCCCATTGGGTCGCCTCGCAGCTCGGCGCGGGAACCCACACGATCACCAACGCCGACGCCGCGGCGGGCTGGGACACCGCCTACTACGCGTCGGACCACGCGACTGCCGAGGAGGCGACGGCCGCGGCCGAGGCCGTGGCGGAGTCGATCGAGGCCGAGGGCGTCGTCCTGCTCAAGAACGCCGCGCATGCCCTCCCGCTCAGGGGCGACGGGCTCAGGGGCGACGGGCTCAAGGTGACGCTGCTGGGCCGCGGCGCGGCGGACCCGGTGTACGGCGGCGCGGGCTCGGGCTCCACCGACACGAGCACGGCGGTGGACGTGCGCGCGGGCTTGGAGCGTGCGGGCCTCGAGGTGAACGGCACGGTCTACGACCTGCTGGCCGACCACGCCGACGCGCACCCCCGCGGGAGCATCGCCATGGACTCGCCCGCCGAGTCGACCCACCACATCGGCGAGATGCCCGTCGCGGGCTACACCGACGCCGCTGTCGCGAGCTTCGCGGACTACGGCGACGCGGCGGTGGTGGTGGTCAGCCGCGCGGGCGGCGAGGGCGGCGACCTGGCGACGAGCATGGCGGGCTGGGATGAGCACCACGTCGCCAGCCAGCACCAGCTCGAGTTGAGCCTTGACGAGCGGCAGACGATCGCGCTCGCGGAGCAGCACTTCGAGACGGTGGTCGTGCTCGTGAACGCGAGCACCAGCATGGAGCTGGGCCCCGTGCAGGACGACCCGGGCGTCGACGCCGTGCTGCAGGTCGGCTCGCCGGGCCAGAGCGGCTTCATCGCCGTCGGCCAGGTGCTGACGGGGGCGGTCAACCCGTCCGGTCGCACCGTGGACCTCTACGCGGCGGACTTCACGCAGGACCCCACGTTCCCCAACGTCGGCGACTTCCAGTACACGGGACTCGACAGCCCCACGGGCGACGGCTACCTGGTGCAGTACGAGGAGGGCGTCTACCTCGGCTACCGCTACTACGAGACCGCCGCCGTCGAGGGCTTCCTCGACTACGACCAAGCCGTGGTGTACCCGTTCGGCCACGGCCTGAGCTACACCTCGTTCGACTGGCAGGTCACCGGCACGTCGCTGGGCGGCGTCGACGGGCGCATCTCCGTGGACGTCGAGGTGGCCAACACCGGCGCCGTCGCGGGCAAGGACGTCGTCGAGCTGTACTACTCGCCGCCGTACACCCCGGGCGGCATCGAGAAGCCCGCGGTGGTGCTGGGCGCCTTCGAGAAGACCCGCCTGCTGGCGCCAGGGGAATCGCAGACGCTCACGCTCGACTTGGCCGTCGAGGACCTGGCGTCCTACGACCACCGGGGCGAGCGGGCGTACGTGCTCGAGGCCGGGGACTACCAGGTCACCCTGCGGACGGACTCGCACACCGTCGCGGCGGGCATCGAGCCGATCACGTACACGGTCGACGAGACGGTCGTCTACCGCGGCGCGAACCACCGCTCCAGCGACGACGTCGAGGCCACGAACCAGTTCGACGACGTCTCCGCGGCGTTCACGGACACCCCGGAAGAGGGCAAGGGCCTCAACCTGTCGCGCGCGGACTTCGCCGGCACATTCCCGACGGCCCCGACGTCCGCCGACCTGGCCGCGTCCGACGAGGTCGTCGCCGGGTTCGCCGCCTACGACCACGCCGCCGCCGCGGCGGCCTCGGACGCCGAGATGCCGACGCAGGGCGCCGCGGGGGACCTGGGCCTCATCGACCTGCGCGGCCTGGACCACGACGACCCGCAGTGGGAGTCCCTGCTCGACCAGCTCACCGTCGAGGAGATGACCGACGTCATCCTCAACGGCGCGTACCAGACCGGGGCGATCGGCAGCATCGCCAAGCAGGCCACCAGTGACGTCGACGGCCCGGCCGGGTTCAGCTCGTTCATCAACGACGCGGTCTCCGGTGTCGCCTACCCGTCGCAGGTCGTCGTCGGGCAGACCTGGAACACGGGCCTCGCCCACGCGATGGGCGTCGCGATCGGCGACGAGGGCCTGGCCCTGGGCGCCAACGGCTGGTACGCGCCGGCGGTCAACCTGCACCGCTCCCCGTTCGGCGGCCGCAACTTCGAGTACTACTCCGAGGACCCGGTGCTCTCCGGCGAGCTGGCCGCGCAGGTCGTCTCGGGCGCCGCGTCCCAGGGCGTCTACGCCTTCGTCAAGCACTTCGCGTTGAACGACCAGGAGGCGCACCGCGTCGATAACGGCATCGCGACGTGGGCCAACGAGCAGGCGATCCGCGAGATCTACCTCAAGCCGTTCGAGATCGCGCTGAAGAACGCCTCGGCGCAGCTCGAGTACCTCGCCGATGACGAGGGGACCGTCGCCACGCGCGAGATCGGGGCGACGGCGGTCATGAGCTCGTTCAACCGCATCGGCGCCACCTGGGCCGGGGGTTCCGAGGCGCTCATGAGCACCGTCCTGCGGGACGAGTGGGGCTTTCGCGGCATGGCGATCACGGACTTCAACCTCTACGGGCACATGGACCCCGACCAGGGGCTCAAGGCCGGCTCCGACCTGATGCTCACCTTCCAGCCGATGAAGTCGCTCGCCGACACCACCAGCGCCGAAGCCGTCTCGAACATCCGCGAGGCAACGCACAACATCCTGTACACCGTCGCGAACTCGAACGCCATGAACGGCATCGCGCCCGGCGCGGAGCTCCACTACTCGCCGCCGGCCTGGCGCTACTGGCAGGTCGCCGTCAGCGCCGTCGTCGGCATCCTGCTGGCGCTCGGCACGGTGAGGGTCGTCCGCCGGGTCCGCACGGGCTCGGACCTGTCGGGATCGGTGTCGTCATGACGCCGGTGCTCACCGTCGTCGTCCCCGCCTACAACGCCGAGGCGTATCTGCGCCGCAGCCTCGACTCGATCGTGGGCGCCGGGCCGCTCGTCGAAGTGCTCGTCGTCGACGACGGCTCCACCGACGGCACCGCCGCACTCGCCCAGGAGTACGTCGACGCGCATCCCGACGCGGTCCGCCTGCTGCGCAAGCCGAACGGCGGGCACGGGTCGGCGATCAACACCGGCCTCGCGCACGCTCGGGGGCACTACCTCAAGGTGCTCGACGCCGACGACTGGCTCGACGCCGACGCCTTCGCCGAGGTGCTGGCCACCCTGGCGGGGTTCATCGCCGGGGGACGCGGGGTCGACCTGCTGGTCAGCAACTTCGTCTACGAGAAGCAGGGCAAGAGGAACAAGACCGTCGTGCGGTACGACGGCGCCCTGCCGCGGCGCCGCGAGCTGCGCTGGTCCCAGACCCGGCGGTTCGGCAAACGCCAATACCTGATGATGCACGCCCTGATCTACCGCACCGACGTGCTGCGCGCCGCGGGCCTGCGCCTGCCCGAGCACACGTTCTACGTCGACAGCCTCTACGCGCTGGTGCCGCTGGCCCACGTGCGGACCCTGTACTACCTGGACGTCGACCTGTACCGGTACTTCATCGGCCGCGAGGACCAATCGGTGCAGGAGGCCGTGATGCTCCGGCGCCTCGACCAGCAGCTCCGGGTCAACTGGCTGCTGCTCGAGCACGTCCGCACCACCCCGGTGGCCGACCGGCGGCTGCGCGCGTACCTGCTGCACTACACGGCGATCATCTGCGCCGTGTCATCGATCCTGCTGATCCGCGCGAACACCCGGCAGAGCCTCGCGGAGCGGGACCGGCTGTGGCGCGAGCTGCGGGCCGCCGACCCGCGGCTGTACCGCCGTGTGCGGTGGAGCGTGTTCGGCCAGGTCAGCAACCTGCCCGGGCCGGCCGGCCGACGGGTGTCGGTGCTGGCCTACCGCGTCGCGCAGCGGATGGTCGGGTTCAGCTAGGCGCGCCATGGCCCGGACGTGGCGGCGCCCCCAGGCCCGTCATGGGCCCAGGGGCGCCGTCGCCTGCGGCGGTCAGTCGCTCGCGGACTCCTGGTCGATGCGGTGGCGCTCGTCGTGGATGGTCGCGCCCGACCCGACGAGCCCCGCCTCGAAGGCGCGGAAGTGGTGGCCGCAGAACAGGAGGTCCAGGCCGTCGGTGGCCGGGATCGTCGCCCGGACGTACGCCTGCGCGCCGCAGCGGTCGCAACGGTCGCGGCGGGTCAGCGCTGCCGTGGGGGCGGACGCCTCGAGGGTGGGAGCTGTCATCGGGTCGTACCTCGTCTCGGTGCGGTGATCGGTCTCGCGCCCCGCGGTGCGGGATGCGCGACACCGGCCAGAACCGTTGGCGGGCGGCCGGCATTCCGGCGGCCGTGGCGTGTTCGCCCACCGGGGAAACCGGCGCCCGCCGACGCGCTGCCGCCCGGGGAGGCTCAGCCGCCCGACCGCGCCCGGCGCCGCAGGAGCGTGACGGCGCAGGCCACGCCGATCACCCCCTCGACCACCCCGGCGGTGAGCAGGCTCGGCCCTGGCCAGCCGTCGGCCGCCCACGCGACGGCGCGCCCCACCGCGTAGGACAGGTACAGCGCGGAGCCCGCGAAGAGCGCGGGCCCGGCCAGACGCGGGCGCGCGACGCCCGCGAGCAGTCCGATCCCCGCGGCGAGCACCACGCCCGATGCCGCGCGCAACTCGCTCAGCAGCCCCGCGTCGTCGCCCACCACCACCCCCGACGCGGCGTGAAACGCGTCCGGGGCGACGAGCCCTGCCGCCCCCACGGCGACGGCGACTCCTCCGGCGGCGAGCAGCGCGGCGATGGCGGGCATGTCCCGGCGCGGGGGCGCGGCCACTGGCGCCAGGGGAGTCGGCGCGGCCACTGGCGCCAGGGGAGTCGGCGCGGCCACCGGTGCCAGGGGAGCTGGCGCGGCGCTCATCAGGCCCACGCCCCGGCGGCCGCCGCCGCGCGGCACACGTCCGCGAAGTCCCGGGGCTCGCGGCCCAACGCCTCCTGCACCCCGCGGCCCAGCGACTCGTTGCGGCCGTCGAAGACCTCGACGCACAACCCCGTCAGCAGGTCGGCGTGCGCGGCGCCCACCTGCTCCGTGAGCGCCTGCCGGAACGTCTCCGCGTCGATCGGCACATAGGCCAGCGGGGCGCCCGTCACGGCGCTGATCTCCTGGGCGGCGGTGTCGAAGGACAGCAGCCGGGGGCCGGTGAGCTCGTAGACCCGGCCGCCGTGGCGCGGCTCGGTGAGCGCGGCGACGGCCACGTCCGCGATGTCGTCAGCGTCCACGAACGGCTCGACCACGTCGCCGGCGGGCAGGGCGAGCACCCCGCCGAGCACCGACTCATGGAGCTGGCCCTCGGTGAAGTTCTGGGCGAACCAGGACGCCCGCACCACCGTGTGGTCGATTCCGGAGGCGCGCACGATGTCCTCGCAGCGCTGCGCGCCGGCCTCGCCGCGGCCCGCGAGCAGGACGATCCGCTCGACGCCCGCCTCGCGTGCGACGGCGGTGAGCGCCTCGATGGCCGCAGGCGCCTGGGGCGCGACCAGGTCCGGGTAGTACGACACGTACAGGCCGCGCACCCCGGCGAGGGCGTCAGGCCACGCCGACGGCTCATCCCAGTCGAAGCGCGGGGTGGTGCGCCGGGACAGCGGTCGCACGTCATGGCCGAGGGCGGTGAGCCGCTCGACGATGCGGCGGCCGGTGGTGCCGGTCGCGCCGATGACTGCCAGCTGCGGGCTCTGCATGATGCCTCCTGCGATGTGGGTGCTGCTCCGGCGCGACGTCTGGGGCGTCTCCGGCGTCTGTCCACCGTCGCTGGGGCGGCCGGGGCGGCGCCATCGCCTGGCGTCCGGCCCTGTATGCCGTTCGTCCACAGGCCTGGATGACTGGCACACCGCATGCGAAGGTCGTGGAGTGCCCCAGCCGCCGCGCCCGCTGCCCGCCGCCGACCCGCTCGGCGAGTCGCTGCACCTGCTGCGCCTGACCGGCACCCTCTACTGCCGGGCCGAGCTCGGGGCGCCCTGGGGCGTCGAGGTGCCGCCCCTCGACTCGTGCATGGTCCTGATCGTCGTCACCGCCGGGCAGTGCCTCCTCGACACCGGCGGGGCCGCCCCGCGAACCCTCGACGCCGGGTCCGTCGCGCTCCTCACCCGTGGCGCCGCCCACACGCTGCGCAGCGCCGCCGGCGACCCCGTGGTCCCTCTTTTCGACATCCCCGTCGACCAGGTCAGCGACCGGTACGAGGTCATGCGCGTGGACGGTGGCGGCGCGCTCACCCGGGTGACGTACGCGGTGCTGTCCGTCGAGAGCGGCAGCACCCGCAGGCTGGTGGAGCAGCTCCCCGAGGTGATCCAGGTCGACGCCTGGGGCGACGCGAGCGCCGGGGCGTTCCACGACGTGCTCCGCATCGTCGCCGCCGAGGCCGAGACCAGCCGCCCCGGCGGGGAGACGGTCATGACCCGGCTCGCCGACGTGCTCGTCGTGCAGCTCATGCGCTCCTGGCTCGACCACGCCCCCGAGGCGCGGCTCGGCTGGATCGCCGCGCTGCGCGACCCGCACCTGGGCCGGGTGCTCGGCGCCGTGCACCACGCCCCCGAGCACCCGTGGTCGCTCCAGGTGCTCGCCCGCGAGGCGCGCATGTCGCGCTCCGCGTTCGCCGCCCGGTTCGCCGAGCTCGTCGGCATGCCGCCGATGCGCTACGTCACCGCCTGGCGCCTGCAGGTCGCGCACGACCACCTCACCGCCGGCGCCGACCCGCTCCCCGTCATCGCCCAGCAGGTCGGGTACCTCTCTGAGGCCGCGTTCTGCCGGGCGTTCCGCCGCGAGTACGGCGTGTCACCGGGGAGCCTGCGGCGTGTGAGAGCCGCCGCCTGACGGGATGGGCATGGACAAGGCCACCGCGGGGGGAGTACTGAGGGGGCATGCCTCTCATCGGTGAGTACGAGCCCAGCCCCAGCTCCTGGGCCGCCCAGCAGGTCGAGAAGTACGAGAGCTCGGGCGGCACCGAGGGGACGACGATGCGCGGCATGCCCGTCGTCATCCTCACCACCCGCGGCGCCCGCAGCGGCAAGCTCCGCAAGACGCCGCTGATGCGCGTCGAGCACAACGGCGACTACGCCGTCGTCGCGTCGCTCGGCGGGGCCGCGAAGAACCCCGTCTGGTACTACAACGTCGTCGCCGACCCGCACGTCGAACTGCAGGACGGCCCGCAGAAATGGGACATGATCGCCCGCGAGGCCAAGGGCGAGGAGAAGGACCTGTGGTGGGCGCGCGCCGTCGAGGCGTACCCCGACTACGCCGACTACCAGCGCAAGACCGACCGGGAGATCCCGGTGTTCGTGCTCGAGCACGCCGAGGGCTGATGTCGCGGCATCGGGCAGACCGGGACGAAAGCCTCATGAGTGCGTCGCCACGGCATCGCTAGCGTGACCAGATGGGCGTCGACGCACAGGCCAGCGCTGGCAGCGCTGACATCGACCTGAGCCGGGCCTGGGCGCCCGCCATGACCGACGCGGCCGTAGTCCATCTCGTGCTGATCTCCGAGTGCGCCGCCCCCGACCCGCAGGACGACTACGACGGATCGCCCGGCTCGCTGTTCGACACCACGACCCTCGAGGCGTTCGCCGCCGCAGGCCTACCCGTGCGAACTGCCGCGGACCTGACCGCCCTTGGCATCCACCGCACCGTCGCGGTACGGCACCCCAAGACGGCATCGGGCATCAGCGCGGCCACGGTCCGTGAACACGCCGGTGTCCTGGCCGACGAGCTCGCCAGGATGCCCGCAGCCCGCGCCTACCTGCTCATGGGAGACGTCGCGATCGCCGCCGTCAACCACATCGCCCGGGAACGGACTGGCAAGCGCGCGGTCCCCGCCGGCTCGACGTACAGGATCCGTGGCGGCGCGCACGAGCTGGGCGGCGTTCGCCTGTTCCCGTCCTACCTCCAGGCCGGGCCCGCATGGCGCATCGAGGCCTCCAAGCGGCAGATGATCGCCGAGGACATCGCCGCCGCCCTCGTGGTCGCGGGAATCCCCGCCGCCGCCTGATCGGCGCAGAATGGACCCGTGATCGCTCGCCAGCTCGTCGTGCGGGGCGTCGTGCAGGGGGTCGGCTACCGCGCGGCGCTCGTCGCCGAGGCGCGGCGGCTCGGGGTGGCCGGCTGGGTGCGCAACCGTCCCGACGGGGCGGTGGAGGCGCATGTCATCGGGGAGGCCGACGCGGTGGAGGCGCTGGTCGGCTGGGCGCGCCTGGGCCCACGGCTCGCGGCGGTGAGCAACGTCGAGGTCAGCGAGACGACGCCAGATGGCAGCGTGGCGTTCACCGTCGAGCGGTGACCCCGGCGAAGCGCGGCATGGGGCCTCGCTGCCCCGCGAGCTGGAGGGCGTTGAGCAGGATCTCCGCCAGCGCCGCATCGCGCAAAGGGCCGAGACCGCGCGCCATCAGCGTCGAAAAGAGGTAGACAAGGGGCTGGGCCCGATTTGTCCGATCCGGCCCTCCACGAAGCCCAATGGAGGACCTCGTGCACATACGGCTCATCCCGCTGTCCCGGGTCACGGAGACCGATGCCCAGGCCTGGCGGCGACTCGCCGACCTGGCAGTCGAGCCCAATCTGTACCTGGACCCGCGCTTCCTCATCCCCGCTCGGGCGCGTCCGGAGTCCGACGGCATGCAGATCGTCGTCGTGGAGGAGCGCGGGCAGTGGCTAGCGGCACTGGCCGTCACCACCAAGGAGGTCGCCAACGGGGCGCGGGTGCGCGCGGCGACCACGGGCGGGCCATTCATGACGCCGCACTCCGACCGCCACCACCCGCTCGTGCGGCGGGGCGACGTCGTCGGCGCGCTCACGCTCCTGCTGCGCGGGATGACCTCCATTGGGCTGCCCGGGCTGGTCCAGCTCCAGCGGTTCCCGGCCGAGGGCGTCCTCGCGGAGGCGCTCGCAGAAGCGGTGAACCAGACCTCCATGCTGGTCCACGAGCGGCGTCGGGAGGTCACCGCCTTCGCACGCCGGGCCAGCCTGCCGGTCCCGCCAGGCGATGGGCTCGCAACCGTTCCCGTGCTGGTCACCAGCCACCTGGCCAAGAACGAGCGGAAGCAGACGGGCCGCTGCGCACGCGGGTTGGAACGCATCGCCGGCGGGCCGCTCGAGTTACGGGACCGGAGCGCAGACCCCACCGTCGACGAGGAGTTCCTCGACCTGCAGGCATCCGGCTGGAAAGGCGACCACAGTCGTGGCGGCGCCGCCCTGCGGCTGAACCCGCAGAACGAACGGTGGTTCCGTGACGTGACGTCACGATTCCGGCGCGACGGAGACCTGCTCGTCACCCAGCTCGCGGCAGCCGGCCAGACGCTGTGGATCGGCTACGTCCTGCGATCCGGTGGCGCGTGCTTCGGATTCCTGGACGCCTACGCCCAGGAGCACGCCAAGTACAGCCCCGGGTCGATCGGCCGCAACGCGGAGATGACCCAGGTCTTCCGGGTCACCGACGCACCGTTCTTCGACCCCGCCTTCGACGCGCGCTACGCCACCGCCACGCGGATCTTCCCCGACCGGCGCACCCAAGTCGACCTGCTCGTCGCCACCCGGGGACTGGCCGCGCGCACCCTGCTACGTGCGGCGCCCCTGGCTCAACGGTGGAGTGCCGAGGCTGTCAGGCGGCAGGCGCCGGCGTCGGCCACGCGCCCCTGACGGGCCGATGTCCGCGACGACTGAGTGGGCCCCGTGGGGCTCGAACCCACGACCCGCGGATTAAAAGTCCGCTGCTCTGCCAACTGAGCTAGAGGCCCGGGTGATGAGTGGATTCACTCGTGGAACCCACCGGAGAACACCCGTGTCGTTCGCCGGGGCGGTGGGGCCGCCCTGGTGCCGACGGGATCCAAGGTACCGCCTTGTCAGGGGGACGTTCTGCTGGGTATCCGACGGAGTGCCGGCTCGTCAGACGTCGGGGCGGGTCGACCGCAGCGTCGCGACGAGCTGCTGGACTTGCAGGTGCGAGGCCGGCAGGACACCACCGTTGGCTCGTGCGCACGGCGTCACGACGAGCTGCCCGCCGACCATGTCGAGCCCCAGGGCCGGGCGCCCGGTGGAGCCTGCGAAGCCCCTAGTCACAGTCACCGAGTCAACGTGGGACCAGGTCGCAGCGACGAGCTGACGCGGCTGGGCACCCGTCCGCCACAGCGCGACCCCCGCAGCCGACCATCCGATCACCACCGGGCTGCCCGGTCGGAGCCCGCGCTCCCAGGTGCCGGACCGCACAAGCTGCGTAGCCAGCGAGGCGTCCGCCCAGCCGCAGTGCAGCGACCAACCTGGCAGTGCGGCGGTCAGCTCGCGGTGAGCCGTGCGTGCGCGACGCACGACGACGGCGGTCCCGAGCCATACGCCTCCAAGGACGAACGCCAGCGTGACGACCGCCGCTCCGCGCGTGCCGGCGTCGGCGTCAGCCAAACCCGTCCAGGCGAGCACCACGAGCACTGCCGCGCCGACCGCTGTGAGAGCGAGGGTGGCACGACCGGCCCCGGTCACGTCCCGGCCTCGTCGGGTAGGGAGGTCACTGCGACCAATCGGCCAGTCGCGGCCCGCGGTGAGGGGTCAGCGGACGTCACGGCGGTCCGCCCAGCCAACGGTGACGGCCAGCGTCGCGAGGGTCGCCGCGGCGGCGACCGTCAGGCCGCCGAGCACGTCCCACGTCATGCCGAGCGCCCGCGGCAGCCCATCTGCCGAGGCGAGCGCGAGCACCCCCGGGATGGCGAGCGCGGCCGCCTGCAGCACGAACGCGGTCGCGGATCGCTGCGCAAGCTGGGCGGCGAGGTCCTGGCTGCCGTCGGCGGGCGGCCACGCCTCGCGCAGCCGGCGCGTCCACATGACCTCGGAGACCGGCAGCCCTGCCCGTGCGCACGCGTCGACAATCGGCCCCCGGTCGGATGACGGGAACCACGTCGGCCACCCGAGCGAGGCGCGTGCCGCCCCCGCCGCGTCGACGAGGTCGAACCGGACCGGGTCCCCCTTGATCGTGACGATCCGCGCGGCCTCGACGGCGCCCTCGCCGCTGCGGGGCCAGGAGTGGTGCGCGTGCAGCCATGTCGCGACGCCGACGCGTTCCGGCTCGATCCACAGCCGTGTCCGTCGGGCAAGGCCGAGCGGGGTGCCGATGTGCCCGACTTGCCCGGGCACGAGCTCCACGGATCGGGGCGCGGCCGGCCGGGGTGCGAGGACCGTGACGGCGGTGGTTGGCACGCGGGGGCGGCGCAGGAACCGGGCGTGCTCGACGGCGAGGCCACCGAGCACGGCCACCGTGCAGCAGAGCGTGAGCGCGGCCAGCATGGCCAGGGACGTGCTGGTGGTCGCCGCCGCTGCCGGGACGACCACGAGGCCGAGCACTCCGCCGGTGAGCGCCGTCAGATGCACCCGTGGCGGGAGCGCGGGGGAGGCGCCCGGCAGCACGGGGCCGGGCCACCTGGCCTGCGACCGGATCACGGCGCCACGTCGTCCGGACCGACCGACGAGGCCACGGTGTCGAACAGGTCGAGCAGCGCGGCCGCCACCTGGACCATCGGGGAGGAGAACGTGAGCTGGACGACCGGGCCGCCATCCCCGGCGTCGAGCCAGTAGTCGACCACCAGCATCGTGATCTCCGTCGCCCCGAGGTCGTCGTCACCCGCGCGGCGGCACACCCGGCGGACCACGGGGCCGAACTGCCCGGGAGCGATGTCGAGCGCGTCGGGCACGGCGTCGGACGAGGCCAACGCGTCCACGAGAGTGCTGAGGCCTGCGTCGTCGAGCGTGAGGCCTGGCACCCGGTACGTCGTCATCGTCGCGGGCACCGGCACACCCTCAACAGTCATCAGGGAGATCGCCATGAGCGTGCCGCCTGCCGCGGCGGCTTGCGCGGCTGACGCTGTGAGCCGTGCGCGCAGCGCGGCGCGCAGCGCAGCGTCCTGGTCGCGGCGCCCGACCTGCTCGTCCACGAGGTCCGCGACCGATCGCCGCAGGCCCACGTCGTCGCCGAGCGCGATGACCCACCACGACGCGGGGACGAGCAGGGTCATCCCCGCGGTGGACGCGAGCCTCGCCTCCGGCGGGTTCGCCACGCTCATACCGCCTGGCCCAGCGTCACGGTCAGGCGGTTGACCGTGTCGACGCTCTCGTCCGCGAGCGCCTGGGCGAACTCCGCGACCGGCGTGCCGAAGACGATCTGCACGGCGTCGGTCGCCCCAGGCGGGAACACCGTCCACTCGATCTCGTTGAGCACCACGCGCGTCTTGCGGTCGGCCTGGGCGCGCGTCACCACCACGGCAGGACCGGCGTCGACCTCTGCCGCGGCGCTGTCGTGGTGGAACACCTTGACGCTCCGGTCGCGCGGCGGCTTGCGCACCGCGGCGAGGAAGTCGGCTGCGCTCGGAGCATCGACGCGCAGCTCGAGGACCATCGTGCCGTAGACCTCGCCCGTGGATCGGTCTGGGACCCACACGCCGAGCTGCAGCAAGGCAGCTTTGGCCTCGCGCATCTCCGCGTCGACCGCCTGCACCGCAGCGCGCACCCGGTCCTGGGCGGCAGGCCCGTCGGCGAGCCGCTCGGCGACCGCGTCGGCATCGACAGGGACCTCTCCCGGCTGCCACCCGCCCCACGTCGGGCTCACCCCGAGCTTCCATCCCACGATCTGCTGCGTCATTGCTCCGTCTTTCTTGCTCGTGGTCCGCTCAGCCTGCCGGCGCCAGCACCTCGGCGGGGCTCAGCGCAGGCCGAGCTGCTCTGCCGGCGACGGTCCGAACCCGAATGTCTCGCTGATCGCGACGAACGGGCTGACGATAGCCGCCGGGCTGTTGCCGCCGGACATCCAGTCGACCGTCGCGGACACGCCGACCGTCTGGTCGTACGCACCCACACCGACCGTCGCCCCCGAGGTCGCGTAGGCCGCGTTGGCCACCCCGAGTGCACGGGCCGTCGTGGGCGCGACCTGGGTGAGGACCGGCGCGATGTCAGGCAGGGTCGAAGCGGCCGTCGTCAGGGCATGGTCAGCCTGCAGCGCACCGACGAGGGCGCGCGGATCGGGCCAGGCGGACGCAAGGTGGGTGGCGCCCGACCCGAAGGCGGAGCTCCAGCCCTGCGCGGAGGTACCGAGCGAACGCACCGCGGCGACGTCGCTCCAGATCGCCTGCGGCTTGAGCGTGGCCCATACCTCGGGGCGCCGCAGCGCCTGCAGCAGGCTCGTGCTGGCCTGCTGCGCAAGGGGGCGCGCCTGCAATCGCGACAGCGCGCCCGCGACGTCGCCGACGAGGTCCGTGATCGTGGCTGCTGAGCTGCCGGTCGGCAGGCCCTGTGCCGCGCGGGACGCGACGGACTGCGCCGCGAGGCGACCTGCGTCGAGCCGAGCAACCCCCTGGGCCCCCGTACCCGCGGACCGGGCCACGGCGCCGAGGACCCGGCCCGCCCCGAACGTCGCGAGCGCGAATGCGTCCCAGCCGATGTCGCCCCACGAGCCCTCGCCGTTGGCGAGCAGGACGATGTCCGCGACCAGCTTGACCGCCGTCGCGATCGCGGCCACGGCAGCCAGCGCCTGGCCGAGGACGGGGACCCAGCACAGGACGAGCGCGAGGATGCCGGTGACACCGGCGACGATGCCGGCGACCTGAGAGATCGCGCCGAACACGGCGGAGCCCCAGTTGTCCCACCATGAGTCGCGGAGCCCGTCGTTGTCCGTCGTCCCGCGGATCGTGTCGACCGCACGTCGGGCCCCGTCGTCGCGCAGCGACGTCGCCGCCTGCAGGTCGGCGCGGGCGAGCTCGAGCGCGGCCTCGGCCGCGTCCCGGTCCCTGCGCGCGGAGGCCAGCGCCCCGCGCAGCGGGGCGAGCGCCGCGGACGTCGCATCAGCCGGTGCGTCGTCGAGCGCAGCGTCGGCCCGCCGCACCTGACCCTGCGCGGCCGTCAGGGCGTGCTCGGCGTTCTGCGCGTCGCGGAGCGCCTGCTCCGACTCCGACTGTCGCGTTCTGCGTGCCCCGAGGTTCACGTTCCCGATACGGCTCGGTCGCGCTCTGGGAAAGTGAGGGGAGCGTCGCACGCGATGCGCGGTATCGCAGGTCAGAGTTAATCCACTCATCACCCAGAGGCCCGGGTGATGAGTGGATTGACTCGTGGAACCCACGGGAGAACACCCGTGTCGTTCGCCGGGGCGGTGGGGCCGCCCTGGTGCCGACGGGATCCAAGGTACCGCCTCGTCAGGGGGCGGTTCTGCTGGGGCGTGCGCGCGTATGGCCGTTCGTGGCGCGTCGGTGGAACCTCGGGAGAACTGTGCCACTGCCCGAACCGGACGGCGGGACGGCGGTCGTCCACACCGAACCTTCCCCCGTCGCGTCGGCAGCGACCCCCGAGAGACTGGAGACGGTATGACTTTCCGTGAAGTGCGGCACGCCTCAGCGGGTGCCCGAGTGGCCATCGTCGGAGTCGGCGTGGTCGTCGCGGTCAGTGCTCTGCTGCCCCAGTGGGCAAGCACGACGTCGGACTCCGAGCGGGCCCTGTTGGTCGCCCTCATGGCCTTCGTCGTCGGCCTCTGCCTGTTGGCCGCGGGGATGTCCTCGGTCACAGAGGTGACCACCGAGGGTGTTGAACTGACATTCCGCCTCGTGATCCCGATCTGGCATCGGCGCATCCCCTGGGACGACTTGTCCGTCGACGGTGTCGAGCGGGTCGGCGTCATCCGGGCAGGGGGCCTTGGGCTGCGCTACCTGGGAGGCGGTCGCGTCGCGGTGCTAGTGCGCCCGGGGCCGGGTGTGGTCCTTCACACCCGTGGGGGCGAACGAACGTACGTCGTCGGGAGCGACCGGTCCACCGAGCTCATCGACACGCTCACCGCGCACCGCTGAGCACGCTCACAGCGGCTGCGACGGTTCGCACTGAGGGGTGCGCCGGTATCCCCACCGCAGGGACTGCACTCCGCCGGTGCAAACACCGGAGCCGCGGAGTACGGCGTGGCCCAGGGGGATGGTCCGGTTGAGTGAAAGTAGCGCGGGTTGTCCACAGGGGCGGGGTGCGGCCCTAGGTTCCGAGCACATCGCTGGGGCGCGGGGCGACGGTGACGACCACATTGAAGGGGGCGAGGGCAATGACGTGCTCTACGGCGAGGCCGGTGACGACACACTCCTGGGCGGAGGAGGGAACGACACCCTCGACGGAGGGCCCGGTCGCGACGTTCTGGACGGTGGCAACCGTCGCGATGTCCTGCGTGACGAGCCGTAGGTGAGCACCCCGCGGCGTGTTGCGCTCACGGTCCTGCTCACCGTCGTGCTGGGGGCTGCGGGCGCCCTCGGCGGTGTGGCGTTCCACTGGTACGTGGTGCAGCCCAGCGACGAGGAGTTGCTCGCCGCCTCGCGCGAGGTCGACCTCGGCGGGCTCAGCCCGACGACGACTCCCGTGATCACTGGCAGGTGGGCGCCGTCACTCGCACGCGGGGCGGCCGAGTGGTCCGCCAGTTCCGGTGACGTGGACTCCTTGGTCGACGTGGTGGACGACCTGGAGGCGGAGGGCTGGACCGTCGACCGGGTCGTGGGGCAAGGGGCGATGGGGAGGGTGCACGCTTCTCGGGGCGGTGTGGACGTCGGCGTCTGGCTGCGCGCCTCAGACGAGGGCGGCGCCGAGGCGACGGTCGCCCTTGCCCGGGGGAACGCTGTGCCGTCACTGACGGTCACTGTCGTCCTGGGCGCTGTCGCGGGCGCGCTCGCCGGTGTCACCCTCGGTCTGGCGGTTCGGCGTCCGCGCGGAGGTCCCGGGAAGCCGGCGTCCTACCCGACGTGCCCATAGCGGACACCGTCGAATTGGGCTTAGGCGCGATCGCGACGCTCGGGAGGCGCCGCCTCGCTGGCAGGCCCCGTGGAGGGCCGGCCAGCGGGGCGCCGGATCACGCGAGGTGCAAGACCGGGGACCGGTCGGCGTGCGCCGCGTCCTGCATGGTGTCCTTTCCGATCAACGCGGCTGCGAGGACAGCGGCGCCGACGAGGAGCCCGGCGGCCAGCAGGAACACCGCGGAGTAGCCGTCGACCGCGGCGGCGGGCGAGCTCGGGTCCCCCGCGCCGTCGACGACTGCCACGTACAGGGCGGTGACAACGGCGAGGCCGATCGAGCCGCCGATCTGGTTGGACGCGTTGGCCGTGGCGGCGGCCGCGCCCGCGTCGTGCGGCGCCACACCGAGCAGCGACAGGTTCTGCAGCGGGACGAAGGTGAAGCCCAGGCCCACGCCCATCACCAAGACGCCAGGGAAGACATGCGACCAGTACCCGCCGTCGACGGTGATGAAGCTGAGGTAGGCGATGCCCGCCGCGGCGATGAGCGGGCCGAAGATCAACTGACGGCGCGGGCCGATCTGGTTCAGAAGCCTCGTGGCGAACGGGACCGTGATCATGATGCCCGCGGTGATCGGCAGCGTGGCCAGGCCCGCGAACAGCGGGCTCAGCCCCAGCACGATCTGCAGGTGGAAGGTCAGGTAGAGCATCGCGCCGATCATCACGGCGCCGGTGAGGGCCTGGAGCGAGAAAGCGGCCGCGCGGGCGCGGTTCCGCACAACGCGCAGCGGCAGCAGCGGGTGGCTGGACCGTGCCTCGACGACGACGAAAAGCACCAGTAGCAGTACTCCGAGCGCGAGCAGGCCGAGCGTGCCGATGGACGTCCACGACTCCTCGGCCAGGGTGAGGCCGTAGACGAGCGAGGCGAGCCCGGCGGTGACGGCCACTGCGCCCAGCACGTCGTAGCGCCGGTCGCCCTCGGCGCGGCTCTCGGTGAGCAGGGTGAGCGCGCCGACGACGCCGAGCACGACGAACGGCAAGTTCACCAGGAGGCACCACCGCCAGTTGAGGTACTCGGTCAGCACGCCGCCCAGCAGCAGCCCGACAGCCGAGCCGGCGCCGGCGACCGATCCGAAGATCGCGAACGCCGTGTTGCGCTCCCGCCCGGAGGGGAACGTCACGGTCATGATCGCCAGCGCGGCGGGCGCCATGAGCGCAGCGGCGACGCCCTGGGCGCCGCGGGCGATCAGCAGCTCGCCGGCCGAGTGCGCCAGGCCACCCCATGCGGAGCCGGCGCCGAACAGGACGAGGCCGAGCACGAACGTGCGGCGTCGGCCCCAGAAGTCGGCGATGCGGCCGCCGAGGAGTAGCAGCGCGCCGAATGCGAGGGCGTAGGCGGTGATGACCCACTGGCGGGACGTGTCCGACAGGCCGAGGTCGGCCTGCGCGCTGGGCAGCGCGACGTTCACGATGGTGCCGTCGAGGACGACGAGCAGCTGGGTCAGCGAGACGGTGGCGAGGATCCACCAGCGCCGCGTGGGCGCGTTCGGAGCAGGGGTCGGCACAGGAGGCCCTTCGACGGCAGTGGGTGGCGTCCGGGGTTTCCAGCCCCGATCGGCGCCCACAGGAGCCAGACCAAACCCGACGCTCTCGTCGGTCAGACAGCGAAGAAACGGTACATCGCTCGGCGCCCGGCGGTCGGCCGAGGCGGCCGTGCGGCGCCTCACTCCACTCGCCGTGCAGCAACGCGCCGGCGCGCCGCTTCCGGTGCGCCGCCCGGCAGTGGCGCACCGGCGCGAGACCACCGAGAGCGAGTCAGCGCAGCGGGATCACAGCGCCTTCCTCGGCGAGCAGGACCTCCCCGCCGTACACCTGTTGAGCCGCGGCCAGCGACAGCGCCCTGTCATGGTCCGGCCAGAAGTGCGTCAGCAGCAGCCGTCGCGCGCCGCACACCTCCGCGACCTCGCCCGCCTCCCGGGCGCTGAGGTGCACGGGGTCCACCGCCGTGGGAGACCCGAGCGGGCGGTCAGTGGCATCGACGATGAACAGATCCGCGTCGCGACCGAGATCGACCAGGTCAGGGGAGGGGCCGCTGTCCCCGGTGAAGGCGACCACGAGACCGTCGGCGGTGGTCAGGCGGACCCCGGCGTTCGGCACCTGGTGCGGGAGCAGCCAGCTCTCGAGGCGGAACGGTCCGACCTGGGACTCCGGGGCGGGGAGCGGGCGCCAGTCGAAGACCTGGTCGACGGCTCCCGTGTCGTGCTCCTCGAGTCCCAGCACCCGCTCGCGCACGCCCTCGGCGGCGTAGGTCGGCAGAGCGGGGGCCTCGGCCGCGGGCCAGCCGAGCCACCGAGCACGGAAGAGCCCGTGCAGGTCGTTCATGTGGTCAGGGTGTCGGTGCGTGATGATGACGGCGTCGAGCCCGAGCGCGGTCGTCGAGCCCAGATGCTCCAACAAGCGCGCAAGGGTGTCGTAGCCCAGGTCGATGACTACCCGGAAACCCTCGTGCTCGAACAGGAACCCGGTGCAGGCCCGGCGCGGCTCGGGCCATGCGCCACAACTTCCCAGCACGACCACGCGACTGCTCATCACCACACCGTCGCCCGGTCGCCGTGGTGGCGCAACAAGTCGACAACGCGGATCGAGCCGCACGTGTCACGGATGGCTCTGGTCCGGCTGAGTGAAAGTCACGCGGTTTGTCCCCGAGCCTCGACGGTGCGGCCCTAGGTTCCGAGCAACGTCGCATCGGGGCCACGCCCGCCCGACGTGCCCTCGACATCCTGGAGGCGCAGTGACCGCGTCCGCCACGGACACCCGCGTGACGAGCCGTAGGTGAGCACCCCGAGGCGCGTGGCGCTCACGGTTCTGCTCGCCCTCGTGATGGGGGTCGCGGGCGCCCTCGGCGGGGCGGCGCTCCACTGGTATGTGGTGCAGCTCAGCGACGAGGAACTGCTCGCCGCGGGAGGTCGACCTCGAGGGGCTCGGTCCGACGAGGCCTCTGGTGATCACCGGCAAGTGGGCGCCATCGCTCGATCGCGGGAGGGTCATGTGGGACGCCGAGTCCGACGGCGCGCATTCCGGGGCTGACGTGATGGCCGAGCTGGAGGCGGAGGGCTGGACCGTCGACCGGGTGGCGGAGCGCGGAGCGGCAGATCTGGTGAGCGCCTCCCGCGATGGGGCGGAGCTCGACGTCCGGCTGCGCGCGTCGGACGGGGGTGGCACCGAGGCAACGGTCAGCCTCGCCCGGGGACACGCTGTGCCGTCGCTGACGACCACTATCGTCCTGGGCGCCGTCGCGGGCGTGCTCGTCGGTGTCGCCCTCGGTCTGTCGGTTCGGCGTCCGCGCAGATCTCCCGGGAAGTCGGCGTCCCCCCTGACGCGCCCATAGCGGACACAGTCGAAGAGGGCTTCGGTGGAGCGGCGCGTTGCTGAACGTGGACAGCAGCGGTGCGGACATTTCGCTGTTCGACCAGCTCAGAAGCCGCTCGGCCGCGCGCGCGAGGTAGCCTCCCTCTCCGTGACGACCTGCGCTTTCACCTCCGATGACCGCGGTGTGCTCGCCGCGTCGGCTAAGCAGCGCTGAGCGATGCGCGACTCGGATCGGCGCGCCCGGCGGCGGCTCCTGGGGGCGCTGTCCGGCGGTGTCGGGCTCCTCGCGCTGCTCACGCTCGCGGACTTCGTCCCACCCGGGGCGGACTGGTACGCCGCGCACCCCATGACGGCCAGCACCGTGACCACTGTCGTCACGTTCGTCGCGGTCAGCCTGCTGGTGGAGCAGTGGCTCAAGGAGCGGTCGGCCGCGCAGCTGCGGCTCGTCTCGAGCGTGGCCTACCGCAGCCTCGCGCAGGTGGTGAACGACGCTGGCAGGTCGTTGCTGGCGCCCCTGGTCGGAGCCGACCTGCAAGCTCTGGCTATCCCGGCCGGCAGCGACGACGTGGCGGCGGCGCGCGCCCGCTTGCTCCGGCACGGTCTGGAGCCGACCTTCGACCAGACGACGGGCTCGTGGCGCGGGATCGGCGCCGCCAGCCACGACGAGGTCCTGCGCGCGCTGTGCACCGAGCCCGCGTACGTGCAGATGCTGTTCCGCACGGCCGCGAACGGGAGGCGGCGGCTGCATGACGGCACCGCGATGTGGGCGCCCGTGATGCTGGGCGCCCGCTCCACGTCGGACGACCTGGGCGCCCTGCGCCGGCTCACGGACGCGATGGAGCTGCTGCAGGAACGGTGCCGGCTCGGCGGCGTCATCGGCCGGGACCTCCCCGACTGGGCGCCCGACCCGGGCTGGCTGGACGCCCTCTCGCGCGACTTCTGGGCGGCTGTCTCGACGTACGAGAGCCTGCGCGACGACTTCGCGGAGCTGGCCGAGCTTCCCAGTGACGAGATCGTGCTCCGACGTGCGTGAGGAGCGCCCGCGGGCCGTGCTGTTCGACATCGACGGGACCCTGGCCGTCGGGTCGAGTGCTCACCTGGCCGCGCTCGTCGCGACGGCGTGGGATGTGCTGCGTCTGCGGGCGGACATCCAGATGGTGGGGGAGCGCCCTCACCTCGACGACCAGGACGTCACCGGATGGATCGACTCCCAGGTGCTGCGCCTGCTCCGGGACCGTGCTCAGGCCGAGGGCCGGGTGCCGCTCGATGCCCTCGTCGAGCGCTACGTCGCGACCTACGCGGACGCGCTCGCGGACGGGACCGCCCTCGTCGGACAACCGGTCCCCGGAGCGGCGCACGTCCTCGACGCGCTCCGGTCGCGCGGGACGCCACTGGGCCTCGTGACGGGCAACGTGCACGGCGTGGCGCGGCTCAAGCTCACCGGTCTGGGCCTGGATCGCGGGTTCTCCTTTCACCGGGACGGGGGCTTCGGGGACTGGCGGGCGAGCCGTGCGGAACTGCCCGCGGCCGCGGGCCAGAGGCTGGGCATCGCCCTCGGACCGGAGGTCTGGCTCGTCGGCGACACCTGCGCCGACATGGCCGGCGCCAAGGGAGCGGGCCTGACGGCCGTGGGCGTGCTCACGGGCGGTGACGACGAGGAGGAGCTCCGGGCCGCCGGCGCCGACGTCGTGCTGCGCTCGGTCGCTGATCTGCCCTGACCGTCCACCGCGTCGACGCGCCGCTCCCCTAGGCGTTCATGTATGGTCCTTGACCGTTTCTTGACCGCCAAAGAAGGGTCACCCCATGGTGAGCGACCGTCGTACGGGATCGACCGAAGGCGAGGCCGGCCATTCTCTGGTCCCACAACGGGCACGCGCAGCACGCATTCTGAAGGAGGTCACCTCTCCCGAGACGGTCGGCAGCCCTCATCCCGCACTGCTGCCAGGCATCGGCGTCGAGCAGACCCATCGGTCGTTCGGCGTGGACCGGATCGTGTTCGGGGTGGCGGCGGCCTTCGTGGTCGGGGTCATCGCCTGGGGTGTGCTGTCGCCGGATGGGCTGGCGGACTTCGCAGCTGCCGGGTTCGTTTTCGTCACCACGGATTTCGGGTGGCTCTTCGGCGTCCTGACGGTCGTCGTCTTCCTGTTCATGATGTGGCTGGGATTCGGCCGGCACCGCGTCGTCCGGCTGGGACAGGACGACGAGAAGCCCGAGTTCTCGACGATCTCGTGGGTCGCGATGCTGTTCTCCGCGGGCATCGGCATCGGGCTGCTGTTCTACGGCCCGCTCGAGCCGATGACGTTCTTCCTCGACCTGCCGCCGGCGTTCGCGGACACCACACCCGGCAGCGACGGCGCCATGCACATCGCGCTCGCGCAGACGTTGTTCCACTGGGGGCCGGTCGCGTGGGCGTACTACGCGCTAGTCGGCGGGGCCGTCGCGTACGCGGCCTACCGCAAGGGCCGCACACCGCTGATGTCCGCGTTGCTCGAGCCGATCTTCGGGCAGCGAAGCCACGGCGTGCTCGGCAAGGTCGTCGACGTGTTCTCGATCGTCGTCACGCTGTTCGGAACTGCCGTCTCGCTTGGCATCGGCGCGCTGCAGATCGGTCGCGGGATCGAGATCGTCGGCGGTGTCGGCCCGCTCGGCAACGCCGTGATCGTGGGCGTCATCGCCGTGCTCTCCGTGGCGTTCATCCTCTCCGCGGTCTCTGGGTTGAAGCGCGGCATCCGCGCGCTCTCGAACATCAATATGGCCCTCGCTGGAGTGCTGGCACTCTTCGTCCTCGTGGTGGGGCCGACCGTCCTGCTGTTGAACCTCATCCCCGGTGTGCTCATGACCTTCGTGGGCGAGCTGCCGGCACTGATGGCGCAGTCCGCCGCGACATCCCCGGATGCCCAGGGGTTCATGAGCGCCTGGACCACCTACTACTGGGCGTGGTGGGTGTCGTGGACGCCGTTCGTCGGGATGTTCATCGCGAAGATCAGCCGCGGACGCACGCTCCGTGAGTTCGTCACCACGGTCATCGTGGTGCCGAGCGTCGTATGCCTGATCTGGTTCACGATCGTCGGTGGCACCACCATGTGGCTCGAGCAGACCGGGGCGGCGATCAGCGAGGCGGCGTCAGGCCAGGACATGTTGTTCACGGTGCTGAACGAGCTCCCGTTCGGGGCCGTGACGTCTGTGCTCGCGATGGTCTCCATCGTGATCTTCTTCGTCACCAGCGCCGACTCGGCGTCCATCGTCATGGCGAGCCTGTCAGAGCAGGGCAACCCGACTCCCCGTCGCTGGACCATCGTCGTGTGGGGCGTCGCACTGGCGTCGATCGCGGCGGTGCTCCTCGTCGGCGGCGGCCAGGTCGCCCTCTCAGGCCTGCAGAGCCTCATGATCGTGTCGGCTCTGCCCTTCGCCATCGTGGTCATCCTCGTCATGCTCGCGTGGGCCAAGGACCTGGCCCGCGACCCGTTGACCATCCGGCGGCGGTACGCGCGCGAGGCCCTGGACCAAGGGGTGCGGGCCGGGATCGAGGAGCACGGGGACGATTTCGTCCTCGGGGTCGTCGCGACGGCGCCGGACGAGGGGGCAGGCGCCTGGCTCGACACCGAGGACCCCGCGCTGACCGACTGGTATCGGCCGGGAGCGGCCGAGCGCGAGCCCGCCATGAGTGAGGCCTCTGCGAGCGTGACGGCGGAGTCCGTCCCGGCGTCATCGGCAGGCAGCACCGAATCGTGAGCCGCTGGGCGTACGCCGGCGCGTCACCGGGCCGCTGTCGCCCTGTGCCGTAGAGTTCCGGGCTGGTGTGCCGGGAAGTCTGGTCGGCGTCTTCGTCTGCGACCCCGCGGCGGAGCTAGACGTCGCACCCAGGAGCGCCCATGGCCCATCAGCGCACTCATCCGCCTGCCCAGTCCTCGCTGCGACGCTGGGCGTCGCGCGAGACCACCGGTGGGGCCCTCCTCATCGGCGCCGCCGTGGTGGCGTTGGTGTGGGCGAACTCGCCGTGGCGCTCTGCCTACGAGACTCTCTCGCACCTCGTCGTGGGGCCCAGGTCCCTGCACCTCGACCTCGACCTGGCGCATTGGGCGGCGGACGGGCTGCTGGCGGTGTTCTTCCTCACCGTCGGACTCGAGCTGAAGCGCGAGATCGTCGTCGGCTCGCTGAGGGATCCGCGTCGGGCTGCCGTTCCCGTCGTCGCGGCGGTCGGGGGCATGCTGGCGCCGGCGGCGATCTACGTCGGTGTGCTGGCGGTCGCGGGCGACCCGGCGGCACGTTCCGGGTGGGCCATCCCGACGGCCACTGACATCGCCTTCGCCCTGGCGGTCCTCGCGATCTTCGGGCGCGGCCTGCCGGTGGCGATCAGGACGTTCCTGCTCACGCTCGCTGTGGTCGACGACCTCCTGGCGATCCTGGTGATCGCGGTGTTCTACACCGACACCGTGTCTGTCGGGATGCTGGCGCTCGCCGTGGTCGCCGTGGCGGCTTTCGCCGCGCTGGCGCGGTCGCCCTATGCGCACCCCTGGCTGTTGGCGCCGCTCGCCGTGATCGCTTGGGGATTCATGCACGCCTCGGGCGTGCATGCCACCATCGCCGGCGTCCTCCTCGGGCTGAGCGTGCCAGCGCGTCCGGTGAACGGAGAACTGGATGACCGGGCGCACCGCTACGAGCAGGCCGTCCGCCCGTGGTCTGCCATCGCCGCCCTGCCGCTGTTCGCGTTCTTCTCGGCTGGAGTCACGCTGGTGGGCGGCGACGGGTCTACTTCCCCGCTAGCCCAGGCGGTGGTCCCTGCCGTGGTGCTCGGCCTGGTCGTCGGCAAGATCACGGGGATCTTGGGCTCGGTGGTGCTGGTGACCAGGTGGTCGCGACTTCGCCTGCCCGAGGGGATCGGTGTGCGCGACCTGGTCCCCGTTGGAGTCCTCGCCGGCATCGGCTTCACCGTGTCGCTGCTGATCGCCGAGTTGTCGTTCACGGACGGGGCCACTGCGGCGGGGGCCAAGATCGCCGTGCTGGCCGGCACCACGATCTCCGCGGTGGCGGCCGCCGTCCTGCTGCGTTGGGACAGCCGCAAGGCGCGGCGGGCCGACATGAACGACGACGGCGTGCCCGATGCGCCGCAGCCGACCGTCGGCGAAGTCACGGAGACGTCCGCGTAGCGCCCTCGCCTCCTCCGGCGGGGCGACCTCCCGGGGGCGCAGGTCAGGTCGTCGCGGGTCGCGCGGGGCGTTGAACGGCCGCCCGGTGGGCGAGGTCTGGTGATTTCGTCAGTCACACTGGAGAGGTCAACGTAGTTTTTCGAGGAGGAGTCACACGTGCCGCAGGGGACTGTCCGCTGGTTCGACACCGACCGGGGGTTCGGCTTCATCGCCCTCGAGGACGAGGCCGACGACCTGTTCGTGCATGCGTCCGAGATCGTCGGCCAGGACGGGCTGAAGGCGCTCCGCGAGGGGCAGGCGGTCGAGTTCGAGGTGGGCGAGGGGGACCGCGGCCCGCAGGCGCGCCGGGTCCGCGTCACGGGCGACCAGGCCGCTGACGCGCCGGTCGGCGTGCTCGGCACCGTCACCTGGTACGAGCCGGCCAAGGGGTACGGCTTCATCACGCCCGACGGCGGCGGCGCGGAGATCTTCCTGCACAGCTCGGCCATCGTGGGCGGCGGTGTCGTCTCGGAGGGCCAGCGGGTCGCGTTCATGGTCGTCGAGGGCGAGAAGGGGCCGCAGGCCGACCACCTGCTGCCGCTCGGGGCCGATGCCGCCGCGCAGGCCGGCGGGTCCGACGGCGCGGATGGCACGGTGTCCTGGTACGACCTGGAGAAGGGCTATGGCTTCGTTGCTCCCGATTCCGGCGGCGCGGACGTCTTCGTCCACTACCGTGCGCTGGCCGGTGGGCTCGCCGAGCTGTACGAGGGCGACCGGGTGACGTACGACGTCGTCGCGAGCGAGCGGGGCCCGCAGGCCCGCGACGTGCAGCTCGTGCGCGGCTCTGCGCCTCAGGGTGCGCCCGCGGGCCCGCCGCCCGGCCGATCGGGGCGCCAGGCGGCCTCTGGTGCGCCTGTGCGCGGCGGCGAGGGCGTGGTCGCGCGCTACGACGCGGATCGCGGTTTCGGCTTCATCACCCCCGATGCCGGGGGAGAGGACCTGTTCGTGCATGTGTCGGTCGTCCGAGGCTCCGAGGCGCTGGAGGAGGGCGATCGAGTTCGGTACGACGTCCGCCAGGGTGACCGGGGGCCGCAGGCCGACCGCGTCGAGGTGCTGTGAGCACCCTGGACGAGGTCGGCACGCGAGACGCCTGGCGATGCTGGCTGTGCGACGAGCCGGTCGACCCCGACGCGTCCGTCAACTCCGACCGCGGCCCGAGCATCGACGGCGGCGCGACGCCCAAGGGCAAGAAGGCGGCGCCGGGCTCCGAGCGGCTCGCGCATCGGGCCTGCAACACGCGCAAGGGCGCGGTCAAGCCCGTTGTGGCCTGGTCGCCGTCGCTGTTCGTCGTGGAGCCGGCGCCGATCGTGTCGACCGTCGAGCGGCTGACCCGCAAGGGTGGGCGCGAGGTCGTGGCCCGCTGCCCCACCAAGGCGGACGGTGAGAAGGCCGCCGCCTGGCTCGTGGACCGGCTCTCGCGGTTCGCCCCCGACCTTCGCGTGACCGCCGCCGTCGAACCCGGCGGTGGGCAGTTCCTCCTCGTGCTCCGCACAGTCTGAGCCTGCCGGGACGCCCCGACGGGCTTCCGCGAACCCTGACGATCATCGGCACGCCTGATCCGCTTGACGACAGCGAGGCCTGGATGTCCGGTTCGTCACTCGGTACGGTGCGAAGGGCGCCAGCGGTGGCGCGAGCCGGACGGGGGCGCGTCATGGGCGACAGCGGGACCGCACACACCTCACCGCAGGACCGTCGTCCGTGGCTGCCGCCGCGGTGGTTCATCCGCACCGCCTGGGTGGTCCACCGGGCAATCCTGCGGGTGTCCCGCGGCAGGTGGGGGCTGTGGCCGCCCCGGGACGACCGCTACGGGACGATGGTGCTGCACACCGTGGGCCGCCGCACCGGCCGTCCGCACGACGTCATCGTCGGCTACGCGCAGGAGGGCCCCGACGTCGTGACGGTCGCGATGAACGGTTGGGGCGAGGGGCACCCGGCGTGGTGGCTCAACCTCCAGGCCAACCCCGAGACGACCGTCGACTTGCCGGAAGGGCCGCGGGCGGTGCGGGCCCGCGCCGCGCGCGGTGACGAGCGGGACCGGCTGTGGCGCACATGGCTGCGGTTCGATCCGAAGTTCGACGCGTACGTGGCGCACCGCCGCACCGAGACAGTCCTCGTCGTGCTCGAGCCACGCCTGGAGTGAGCGGTGGCATGACCGGGCACGCGGCGAGCGTGCCCGGGGCGCCAGAAGCCCTTCACCCCGCCCGACGACGGCCCTCTGCTGGGCCCGAGGAGAGTCGCAGCCACAGGATCAGCGCGGCTCCCCAGATCACGAAGAGCGGATCCCACAGCAGCGCGTGACCGACCATCGCCTCGGTGTCGTACCCGCCGGCCGGCGTCACGACGCCGAGGAGGACGGCGCTGCTCACTGCGACGTTGACGGCGCCGTAGAGCACGAGGAACGCTCCTCCGACCCAGCAGGCCGCCCGCCAGAACCGGGTCCAGGGCAGGCGGCCCCTCGCGACGCCGACGGGGATCAGCGCGGCCAGTGCTTTGACGGCAGCGATGGCGCCCAACAGCAGGCCCGCCTGGACGGGCGAGCGGTCGACGGCCCTCACTGCCCATTCGCCAACAGTGGGGAGCAGCCAACGCCCCCCGAGTGCCCAGTACAGGCTGAACGCCGCATGGATGAGGCCAGCCGCGCAGGCGACGAGGACCGCTGAGTTCGCGGCAGAAGCGCGTCCTGTGGTCATAGGGCTCCTCTGCCCCCGCCGCCCGCTCGGGCTCAGGCCTCGGCGCGGCGCGTGATCCGCACGTGCCAGGCGTCGGGGCCCTCGACGAGGTACTCGACGTCCACGGGCGCGCGCTCGGCGAGCTGCGCGAGCAGTGGCAGCGGGGCGTGCGGAGCGACGATCACGAGCGACGCGCCGGGAGCGATCGCGTCGAATGCGCCGAAGACGGTGGCATGGCGGATCGCGTGCGGGATCGTGCGCACGTCGAGCACGGGGTCAGCGTCGTCGTGACCTCCGCAACCGCAGGAGTGCCCGGCAGGCTCGGGGGCGGTGGGCAGGATCTCGACGGGCTGGCTCATGGCTCTCCTTCGATGGTCGCGCGCCGAGTGGCGCGCTCAGGGGCCGGGGCGCCGGCGGCGCCGGCCCCGACAGAGCGGTAGTTGTCGGTCGTCACGCCTCACCTGCTCCCGGTCGGATGCCGCGGACTCAAGGCCCGCGTGTCCTTCGTCGTCATTAAACGCAGACTTGCCGTGGAAAAGGCCGGGACCAGAGTCCCTGGCCCATGTTGAGGTCCGCCACGTGCGCGGATGCCCTGTCGGCGGTAAGGCGGCGCCGACGAATGTGAGTCAGCGCTGGCGGTCGTGAGGGTACGGGCCCGGGCCGTGCGCGAACGGTCCGGGGTGGCCGTACAGGTACGGCGCCGGCATGGCGGGCTGGCGACGCCAGTACTGGGTGAGCTTCAGGGCGCCGAACCCCATGCCGGTGATGAGGATCCCGAACACCACTGACACGACCCCCGCCGACGTCCGGGCCGTCGAGGACATGCCCTTGTCCTCGGTGACGGCGAACGTCTCCACGCCGTCCCCACGGCACGTCACGTAGTCGATGCCCATCCAGCCCGAGCCCCCAGCGGTGGTCACGGCCGGGCGGTACTCGACGCCGCTGCGGGTGTCGGTGACCACGGGCTCCACACCTTCGACGGCAACGGGCTCGACGGTCCCCGACTCCTGCTCTCCGGTGCTGTACACCCGGCTCTTCCACTCGCACGTCACAGCGGACGGGTCCACGGTCGCGGGGAGGGCCAGGATCATGAAGTCTCCCGTGCGGAGGTCGACGGCGTCCTTGCCGCGGACCTTGACCTCCTCACCCGGTGCGAACTGTGCGCGGACGGAGACGGTGCTGTGGGGGGCGAAAGGGCCGAACGCCGTGAAGGCGGCCACTGCCACGAGCAACGTGAACGGCCCGCCGATCAGGCCGACGAAGATCCACATCGCCACGATGATGCGCAAGCGTTCTCTGAGGCTCACCAGCGGGCCCTCTCTCGTCGCGACGGTGGTGTCACCGTCCGGGTCTCACCTGCCCCAGATCCCACCTGCAAGGCGCAGCGGCCCTGACGACACGAGCGCCGTGGCACCTTGCTCATTGGCGCGGGCTGGGCCCTGCGGGCAGCACTCTAGGGCCCGCTGGCCGCGTCAGCTGCCGACCACACCGCGCCCGACGTCCAGGTCAGGTCATCGCGTGTTCCCCTGGAGCCTCCACGATCGGATGACCGTGCATCCGACGGAGGGGTGTCCTGTCAGGGCATCCCACGGCCGGGAGGCCCGGCGTAGCGTCGATCGCATGGACAACCGTCAGGAGGCGCGCGACGTGAAGAGGGAACCATGAGGAAGCTGTCGAGATCCGCGACCACGAAGAACCCGCCCGAGCTGTTCACCGGCGACGTCTGGCTGGACCCGATCGCGTCGCCGCAGGAGGGCGACCAGCGCATGACGGTCGCGCTGGTGCGGTTCGCCCCGGGCGCGCGCACCGCATGGCACTCCCACGCCCGCGGGCAGACGCTGCACGTGGTCTCCGGTATCGCGCTCGTGCAGTCCCGCGGCGAGGTGGCCGTCGAGGTGCACCCCGGTGAGACGGTGTACTGCCCCCCGGATGAGGAGCACTGGCACGGCGCCGTGCCGGATGCCTTCATGGAGCACCTCGCGATGCTCGAGAACGGTGACGACCCGGCCACCACGACGACGTGGGCGGAGCACGTCACGGATGACGACTACCTCCGCGCACATCACACGGCGACGGGGGCCTGAGCATGCACACCAGAACTCTCGGACAAGGGCTGGAGGTCTCGGCCATCGGGCTGGGCGCGATGGGCATGTCCCAGAGCTACGGCCCCAACCCGGGCGACCGCGACGAGATGATCGCCGTGCTGCGCTCCGCCGTCGACTACGGCGTCACCTTCTACGACACCGCCGAGGTCTACGGCCCCTACGTCAACGAGGAGCTCGTCGGCGAGGCGCTTGAGCCCATCCGCGACCAGGTCACGATCGCCACGAAGTTCGGCTGGGACATCCGTGACGGGAAGAGTGTCGGCCTGGACAGCAGGCCCGAGCAGATCCGCCGTGTCGCCGACGCGTCGCTCCAGCGGCTCCGCACCGATGTGATCGACCTGTTCTACCAGCACCGGGTCGACCCTGAGGTGCCCATCGAGGACGTCGCAGGCGCTGTGGGCGAGCTCGTCGCCGCGGGCAAGGTCCGCCATTTCGGACTGTCCGAGGCCTCCGCGCAGACCATCCGCGCCGCGCACGCGGTCTACCCGGTGACCGCGCTGCAGAGCGAGTACTCCCTGTGGACGCGGGACCCCGAGCCGGAGGTCCTGCCGACCCTCGCCGAGCTCGGCATCGGCCTGGTCCCGTTCAGCCCGCTCGGCAAGGGATTCCTGACCGGCGCCGTCGACACCTCCACGCCGTTCACCGAGGGCGACATCCGCAACCGGATCCCTCGGTTCACCCCGGAGAATCTGAGCGCGAACCAGGCCCTCGTCGAGCACGTCAAGGCACTCGCCGAGGCGAAGGGAGTCACCCCCGGCCAGGTCGCACTGGCCTGGCTGCTCGCCCAGCACCCGTGGATCGTGCCCATCCCCGGCACCCGGCGCAGCTCCCGCATCCAGGAGAACGCCGGAGCCACCACGGTCGGCCTCTCCGCCGACGAGCGTGCGGACCTCGACACCCTCACCCAACGCGAGGGCGTCCACGGCGACCGCTACGACGCGACCCACATGGGCTACGTCAACCGCTGACCCTCACCCGGCGCCTCGCGGTGGGCGGCTGACGGCCGGTGGTCCGTCGCGCACGCCCGAAGCCCGGACGCCGGGGGAGAAGGGCCGGCGCCCGGGCTTCGGGGGTCTACTGGGCCTACTTCAACCCGTTGGACAGCGCGCTGATCAGCTCGCCGTTCGCGGTGTCACCGGACAACTCCCAGAAGAAGGCTCCGCCGAGCCCCTTGCCCTTGGCCCAGGACGTCTTCCCCGCGAGCGTGCTGGGGGTGTCGTAGCCCCACCACTCGGAGCCGCACTTGGCGTACGCGGTGCCGCCGACTGTGCCCGTCGCCGGGCACTTCGTCTTCAGCACCTTGTAGTCCTCGATGCCGGCCTCGTAGGCGCCTGGCGCGGCGCCCGTCGCCGAGCCGCCTGGCGCCGTCTGCGTGACCCCGGTCCAGCCGCGGCCGTAGAAGCCGACGCCCAGCAGGATCTTGTTGGCCGGGATGCCCTTGCCGATGAGCTTGTCCACCGCCGCCTCGGTGTTGAAGCCCGCCTGCGGGATGCCCGCGTAGGACGTGAGCGGCGAGTGCGGCGCCGTCGGGCCTGTCGGGTTGAACGCCCCGAAGTAGTCGTAGGACATCGGCATGATCCAGTCGAGCTTCAGCGCTCCACCGGCGTAGTCGGCGGCGTCGATCTTGCCGCCGCTGCTGCCGTCCGCGGTGATGGCCGCGGTGATCAGCGTGCTGGCGCCGAACTTGTTGCGCAGCGCGGTGATGACGTTGTTGAACGCCGCGGGACCGCTCGAGTCGCATGTCAGGCCGCACGCGTTCGGGTACTCCCAGTCGATGTCGATGCCGTCGAACAGCCCGGCCCACCGCGGGTCGTTGAGCAGCTGGTGGCAGGACTCGGCGAACGCCGTCGGGTTGGCCGCGGCCTGCGTGAAGCCGGACGACCAGGTCCAGCCGCCGAACGACCAGATGACCTTGAGGCCCGGGTTCATCGCCTTGAGCTTCTTGAGCTGGTTGAAGTTGCCGCGCAGCGGCTGGTCCCACGTGTCGGCGACGCCGTCGACGGAGTCAGCCGCGGTGTACGCCTTGTCGTAGGCCGCGTAGGAGTCGCCGATCGAGCACTTGCCGCCGGTGGTGTTGCCGAACGCGTAGAGGATGTGGGTCAGCTTCGATGCCGACCCGCTCGTCGCGACGTTCTTCGCGTGGTAGTTGCGGCCGTACACGCCCCACTCGGTGAAGTAGCCGACGAGCTTCTTGCCACCCGGCTGCGGCGTGGTGGTGGGCGTCGGCGTCGGCGTCGGGGTGGGCGTGGTCGTCGGTGTCGGTGTGGGCGAGGTGGTGGGTGTGCCACCGGTACAGGCCACGCCGTTGATGCTGCACGCGGTCGGCGACGCGAACGGCCCGGTGGCCACGTAGCCCCAGGTGAACGAGGCCCCGGGCGCCAGCGTGGCGGACCAGCCCTTGTTCTTCGCCGTGTAGTGGTTGCCGGCCCGGGTGACGTCGGCGTCCCACGAGCTGCTGAGGGCGTTCCCGGCGGGGAGGTCGAACTCGAGGGTCCACCCGTTCACGGGCGTGGTTCCGGAGTTGGTGACCTTGACGTTGACCTGGTGGCCGGTGCCCCAGTCGCCGGCGGAGGTGAAGGTGGCGCTGATCGTGCCTGCCGCGAACGCGGGCTGGGCCACGGCCAGTGTGGCGAGCAGTGCGGCCACCGCGGCCAGCGCTGTGGTGATCAGGACGGGACGTCGTCGTCCCGTCGGTATGCGGCTGTGTCGGATGAAAGCCATTGCGCGATCCCCTGTCCATCGTCGGACGAATATGTAAGGAAGGTGTACGAATGGTTCATAAGCGACACTAACAAAAGTCACAGAACGTGGTCAACGGCCTGTCGGCGAACTCGAAACGTTCAGGAATCACGCTGACGCGACGAGCTCCACCTCGAATCCGTCGCGATTCTCGAGGTAGGCGGCGTAGTGGTGTGGGCCCCCTGCATGCGGGTGACGGTCGGCGAACAGCAGTGACCAGCCGTGACGCCGGGACTCCTGTGTCAGGCCATCGACGTCGCTCTCGCTTCCGGCGTGGAAGGCCAGGTGGTTCACACCAGGACGCCGACGGTCGTGGTGCTCGCCGCGAACGTCTGGGCCGGATTCGATGACGATGTACGAGGCGCCGTGGACCCAACTCGATCCTTGCGGCCACGTGTCCCGCGGTTGGTATCCGAGTGCGCTCAGGAGCCAGCCGAGCGATCTCTGCGCTTCGGCGAGGTCGGCAACCCACACCTCGACGTGATGCAGCGTGCCCGGCGTCGTCATGGCCCCATCGTGCGGGGGCAACGCCCGCTCGTGCGTCGTTCGACCGGTGGATGTCCCGGTCCGGTCAGTCGCCGCGGGTCGCCGCGATGATGCGATGCTGCTGGCCACCTCAGACCCGTGCGCAGCCATGGCTCGCGCAACGACAGGAGCGACATGACGCTGCGAGCGAGCACCGCGGCCGCCATCCACATGCCAGGCGGCGCGCAAGACGCGTCGTACGGGCGCTGGCACTCGCCTACGGCGGTCGTGTGCTGGGCTTCTGGCGCCAAGGTGTTCACCGCAGGCCTCGCCAGAGCCCTGGTGGCCGCGGGCGAGCTCGCTTGGGACTCTCACGTCCCCACCCTGCTCGGGGTCCCCGGGCCCGAGCACCTCACCATCGCCGCACTGGTGGAGCACCGTGGCGGGCTCGCCCGCACCTTGCCCGAACAGCGTGCGACGCTGCCCGACCCGTACCGGGAATGGACCACCGAGCGGTTCGACGAACGCGTCCTGCCTGACCTGGAGGCCCTGGCAACCGCCGTGAGCCCAGGCGTCGAGGCGTACTCGAACACGGGCTATGCGCTGCTGGGCCGCGCGTTGGAGGTCAGTCAGCGCCAGGGCTGGATCGACCTGGTGCGCGAGCGCCTGATAGCGCCACTCGGAATGCGTGAAGAGGTCATGACTGTCGCCCCGCCGGACTCCCCACGCGCCGAGGCATCCCCAGGTGCGGGCGCCGTCGCCCTCGCCTCGCGCGACCTGCGCGAGCGCCCAGTCGCGGACTGGGACGTCTCGACGGGCCCGTTCGCGGCAGCCGGCGGGCTGTGCTCGACCGTCCCGTCCATGCTCGCGGTGCTCAGCGCAGCACTGGAGGCCTCCAGCCCGTTGGCGCCGGGCGCCGGACCGCACGCATGGACGCAGGCAGGGGCGCTGGCCGCGCACCAAGGCGCGCTGTCGCGGTCCGGCAGTTTGCTCGTCGTCAACACTGAGCTCGGATCCGTGGGGGTCGCGCACGCGGTCGGGGGCCTCCCCGGCCATGGGGCCAGGCGCGCCGAGAGAGCGCTCAGCAATCTGATCTCCCGCCAGGCGCCAGCAGGCGCGAGAGCTGCGCCATGAGGCCCGTGACTGCACCCCGCGTCGCCCTCGCTACACGGCTGCTGGTGGTCGGCGGAGCAGTCGGCGCGCTGGTCGGCCTCGTCGTGGGCTGGCTGCTGCTGCGTCCGAGTGGGGGCGACCTCGTCGCGGCAGCGCACGATCTGGTGCCGGGCGGCTTCGCCGTCCAGGGCGAGGGCCTGCAGCGCGGCAATCTGCTGCTGGGCTGGGAGGACATCGGCGGGGTCGTCGCGACCGACCCCGACGTGAGGTGGGATGAGATCGCCGTCGAGGAGATCGCGCGGGCAGCCGGGTGGACCGTGGTGCGACACCAGCCGGCTGCCGCGAGGACGTTGACCCTGCTCGAGCGCCCTGGGCTCGAGGCGGATGTCGTCGTCCGCACGGAGGATGGCGACGCCGAGGTCACGGTGATGGTCCAGCGCGACGGTTCCGAGTGGCTGCGTGTGGCCACGGGCGTGTTGGCCGGGGCAGGCCTGGGCGGCGTCGTCGTCGGCGTGGTGCGCAGGCACAGGACCGTGCCGTCCTGATCCCTCCCGTGTGCGCTTGACCCCTCGCCGTCACGGGGTGCAGGGCGGGCTCAGGCGAGCTGCGCCACCAAGCGGGCGGTGGTTGGCGCGGGAATGCCGTGCGACCGCGCCGCGCGCAGCACGGCGCCGCCGATCGCGTCCAGCTCGATCGGCCGCCCGGCCTCGGCGTCGCGTTGCATGGAGGACCGGGCGCCGGGTGGGAACCCCTCGGAGAACGACAGGGCGGCCTCGATGGTGACGGTGCCGCCGCTCGCGCGTCCCACCGTGGCCACCTCGGTGACGAGCTCGACGAGCTCGTCACGGTGGGCGGTCCGCACCTCGCCGATGGGCGCCCGGTGCCGGGTGGTGAGCAGCGCGAACGGCGCGAGGACCGTCAGCTTGTCCCAGAGCATCGCCTGCTCGTCGTCACGGGTCCGTGTGGTGAGGCCGGCCCCGCGCAGGATCTCCGCCGCCGAGTCGACCCGGGCCGGCGGGGCCGTGCGGCTGGCGAGGTCGACCTGGGCGAACGGGCTGCCGTGCACGATGCGCCCGGGCGCCGTCCGAGTGGACTCGACCCGGATGACCCCTGCGGCGACCGACGCGGGGTCGAACACCTGCCGCAGGGTGTCGACGTGCTCGACGCCGTTGAGCAGCGGGAGCACGAGCCCGTCGGACACCAGACTGGCGGGCACGCGGTCGAGGGCGGCGGGGAGCGCCGTGTGCTTGACGGCGACGACGCACAGGTCCACCGGGTCGCGGAGCACGGTGTCCGCCTCGACGGGCACGGTGAAGTCTCCGAACAGCGTGCTGGTGACGCTCACCCCGTCGGCGCGGAGCGCCTCGACTGTGGGCGGTCCGGCGAGGAACACCACGCGGTGCCCGGCCCGGGCCGCCAGCGCGCCGACGAGCCCGCCCACGCCCCCTGGCCCGAGGATCGCGACGGTCTTGCGCGGCGTTGTCGGCTGCATGTCCACCATCAGCCCATCCTCGCCGTTCCCCCGAGCCGCCGCGGCAGCGCCGTCACAGGGCGGCTGTTCCGAACCAGGCGCCCAGTGCGTGGGGCAGCTCGGGGTCGGCGAGGTCGCCGGCCCAGGCGACGTGCCCGTCGGGCCGGATGAGCACGGCCATCGGCGCGGGGACCTGGCCGATGACCGGCAGCTCCCATTCGCCGTCGTGTGTGGCGTCGACCCATCGGACCCGATCCGGCCAGGGGGAGATCTCGAGGCCGCCGGGCTCGCCGAAGTTGAGGAGCAGGGGCCGGGCGTTGTGCAGCAGGGCGTAGACGCGGGTGGGGCCGTCGGCGCCGCCGAGGTCGAGGTCGGGCATGCGGCGCCCGATCAGCGGGTGGCCCTCGCCGAGGTCGTAGTGGATGCCGAGCCCGGAGAGCTCCGCGACGGTGCGGCGGCGCGGCTCGTCCATCGCCAGCAGGCTCGCGAGCGTCTCGCGGAGGGCGTCGTGGCGATCGTCGGGGGTGCTGAGCGCGACCTGCGCCATCGTGTTCCGCAGCACCTGGGCGCCGACGGGGTGGCGTTCGGCGTGGTAGGTGTCCAGCAGGCTCGTGGGCGACGTCCCGCGGATCACCTGGGCGAGCTTCCAGCCGAGGTTCACGGCGTCCTGCACGCCCGTGTTGAGCCCTTGGCCGCCCTGCGGCGGGTGCACGTGGGCGGCGTCCCCGGCGAGCAGCACCCGCCCCGCCCGGTAGGCGGCGGCCTGTCGCGTCGCGTCGGTGAAGCGGGAGATCCAGTTCGGGCTGTGCGCGCCGTAGTCGGTTCCGTAGGCGGCGGCCAGCGCGTCGCGGACGTGCCGCAGCGTGGGCTCGCCCGGCTGGTCGACGAGCGGCTCCTTGAGGACCACCCGGTATGGCCCGCCGCCGGTGTCCCGGTTGACGGGTCCGATGCCCCCGCCCTCGCGCCGCATGCCGATCTCGGGCTCCTGGTCCATCTCGACCTCGGCGATGAGCCAGGAGGTTGTGGCGTCCCAGCCGGGGAAGTCGATGCCGGCGGCTTTGCGGACGACGCTGCGCCCACCGTCGCAGCCGACGAGGTAGGGCGCCCGCAGGATGCTGCCGTCGGACAGGCGCACGTCGACCCCGGCGTCGTCCTGCGTGTGGCCCGTCACCTCGCGCTCCCGGAGGATCGGCACGCCCAGCTCGCCCACCCACTCGGCGAGCAGGCGCTCGATGTGGCCCTGCCAGAGCGCCAGCCCGTAGTTGTGGCGGGTGGGGAAGTCGCTGAGGTCCAGCGGGATGCCGGCGAAGCCCTGGATCTGCATCGTCTGCCCCGCCGCGAGGAATCGGTCGGCGATGCCGCGCTGGTCCAGCACTTCGATGGTGCGGGAGTGCAGGCCGCCGGCCCGCGAGCCGTCCACGACCTGGCTGGCGCGTCGTTCGACGAGGGTGGCGTCGATGCCCGCCAGCGCGAGCTCGCCCGCCAGCATCAGCCCGGTGGGGCCGGCGCCGGCGATCACGACGTCGTGGTCGGAGGTCCGGGTTGCTGCCCCGGTCGTCTCTGGCATGCGCATGCCTCCTGAGATCGCGGCCGCTGCTGATGGGCGGTGTGAGGCCGGGGCGCGAGGGGCGCGGTGTTCGGCAGCGTAGGCGGTGTCGGCGCCGATGGCCCTGTGGGTCGAAACGCATCGATCTTTGACTCGAAAGTATCGGCCTGCTTATCCGGCGGCGAGGGCAATAGCGCATCCCCCGCCGCTGCCGGTCGCAGATTGCCAACTTAAACGTTTCGCCACCCGAAAGGTGCGTTTCAAACGCCTTGCCGGGCTGTGCTGGGCACAGCAAAGTGGGCGGCACGGCTCCGCGCGGCGACGCCCCTCGATGGGTGGCCGGTGGCGCCGGGCCCACCCATCGAGCCAAACCGGCCTGATGGCAGTCGCAAGTTTCGACACCGATTCGCAGATCCGATTCGCAAACCGATCGCACAAAGGGGTGCACCATGTCCGACCGACTAGTCCTCGACCGAGCGATGCCCAGGCATCGCCGGCTGGCACGAGCGCTGCTGAGTGTCAGCGCCGCCGCTGCCATGGTGGCTGGCGGCCTGGTGGCTGCTGCTGGACCCGCCGCCGCCGTCAGCTCGAACGAGACCGGCAACAACGGCGGCTACTTCTACTCGTTCTGGACCGACGCCCCAGGAACCGTCTCCATGGACCTGGGCGCGGGCGGCAACTACAGCACGCAATGGAGCAACACCGGCAACTTCGTCGCGGGCAAGGGCTGGAGCACCGGCGGCCGCAAGACGGTCAACTACTCCGGCTCGTTCAACCCGTCCGGCAATGCGTACCTGACCCTCTACGGGTGGAGCACCAACCCGCTCGTCGAGTACTACATCGTCGACAACTGGGGCACCTACCGGCCCACGGGCACCTTCAAGGGCACCGTCACCAGTGACGGCGGCACCTACGACATCTACGAGACCACCCGCACCAACCAGCCCTCGATCGAGGGCACCGCGACGTTCAAGCAGTTCTGGAGCGTGCGGCAGGCGAAGCGCACCGGCGGCGCCATCACCACCGGCAACCACTTCGACGCGTGGGCCAGCAAGGGCATGAACCTCGGCACCCACAACTACATGATCATGGCCACCGAGGGGTACCAGAGCAGCGGCAACTCCAACATCACCGTGAGCGAGGGCTCAGGCGGCGGCGGCAACCCGACGCCCACCCCGACGAGCGGCGGCGGGGGCAGCAGCGGCTGCACCGTCACCGCCACGCGCGGCGACGAGTGGTCCGACCGGTTCAACGTGTCCTACGCGGTCAGCGGCAGCAGCAGCTGGACCGTCAACCTGGGCCTCAACGGCAGCCAGAGCATCCAGAACAGCTGGAACGCCAACGTCTCCGGCAGCGGCTCCACCCGGACCGTGACGCCCAACGGCAACGGCAACACCTTCGGTGTGACGGTCATGAAGAACGGCAACAGCACCACGCCGTCCGCCACCTGCTCGGGCGGGGGCGGCAGCACGCCGACGCCGACGACGCAGCCGACCACGACGCCCACCACCCCCAGCACCGGCGGATGGACGGGCAGCTGCTCGGCCGGGTACGTCGGGCTGACCTTCGATGACGGGCCCACCTCGGGCACGTCGAGCCAGCTCATCAACACCCTCAAGCAGAACGGCGCCACGGCGACGGTCTTCCCGACGGGCCAGAACGCCCAGAACAACGCCTCGCTCATGCGGGCGTACGCGGACGCCGGGCTGCAGATCGGCAACCACAGCTGGGACCACCCGCACCTGATCAACTTGAGCAGCAGCGAGATCCAGTCGCAGCTCTCGCGGACGCAGACGGCGATCCAGCAGACCTCGGGCGTCACGCCCAAGCTGTTCCGGCCGCCGTACGGCGAGACCAACGCGACGCTCAAGCAGGTCGAGTCCTCGCTGGGCCTGCGGGAGATCATCTGGGACGTCGACTCGAAGGACTACGACAACGTCAGCGCCGACCAGATCCGCCAGGCCGCCCAGCGGCTGACCAACGGCCAGATCATCCTCATGCACGACTGGCCGGCCAACACCATCGCGGCCCTGCCGAACATCCTGCAGGACCTCAAGTCGCGCAACCTGTGCCCGGGCATCATCTCGACTGACACCGGGCGAGCGGTCGCCCCGGGCACGAGCACGGGCGGCGGCACGGGTGGCGGTGGCAGCACCGGCTCGTGCACCGTCACCGCGACCCGCGGCGACGAGTGGTCCGACCGGTTCAACGTCACGTACTCGGTGAGCGGGAGCTCGGCCTGGACCGTCAACCTGGCGCTCAACGGCAGCCAGGGCATCCAGAGCAGCTGGAACGCCAACGTCTCCGGCAGCGGCTCCACCCGGACCGTGACGCCCAACGGCAATGGCAACTCGTTCGGTGTGACAGTCATGAAGAACGGGAACAGCTCCACGCCGGGCGCCACCTGCTCCGGCTAGCACCTGCCCCATCTGCTCAGGGCGGGCTGCCGACACTGACCGGCAGCCCGCCCTGAGCGGCGCATCCGCCAGAGAGCGCGGGTGAATCCGCAGGCCGGACCCGTTTTCACCTTCGGGTCCCATCGAAACCAGGCGCGCGCGGCCGAACAGGCAGACGTGTCTGGGTTGATCGATCCCTCTGCTCCGGCGGGAGCCCGCCGCCACTCCACCGAGGGCCGGCACGAGCCGTCCTCGGGCGTCCCCCCGAACTCCCTGTCGCAGCTGTTCGAGCTCGACGACCTCACCGACCCCGCCGCGCCGGCCACTCCCGCCGGGCGGCGCCTCTATGTCCCGGTCGCCACCAAGTTCCTGCTCGCGGTGCTCGGGACCGTGCTGTGGGTGGGCCTGTCGGTGTGGATCTCCCAGGCCTGGATCAACGAGCTGACCGACGTGGTGGGGGTGCTGCTCGCCTGGGTCGTCGTCTGCCTTGTCGCGTACTTGCCGGGCGCCGTCGTGGCGTTCATGGCGTTCTCCCTCGCGATGGACCGCCAGCCGCCGCTGCGGGTCGCGGAGCCCACCACGCCGCTCACCGTGATCATCGCCGCGCGGAACGAGGAGCAGGGCATCGGGCCGACGATCGCCGCTGTGCACCGCACCGACTACGCGGGTCCCGTGCACGTGATCCTGGCGGACAACGGCTCCACAGACGGCACCGCCGAGGCGGCCCGCCGCACCGCCGACGAGCTGGGGGTGAGCCTGTCGGTGGTGCGCGAGGAGCGCCCCGGCAAGGCGAACGCCCTCAACACCGCGTTGGAGACGGTCGCCACCGAGTACGTGGTGACGGTGGACGCGGACACGCTGCTGCACGTCGAGTCGCTGCGCCGGCTCGTGTCCCGGCTGGAGTCGGCGCCCGACGACACCGTCGCGGTGGCGGGCGCGGTGCTGGTCCGCAACTCCCGGGAGAACCTGCTGGCGCGGATGCAGGAGTGGGACTACTACCTGGGCATCGCCGCGGTGAAGCGCATGCAGGGGCTGTACCAGGCGACGCTCGTCGCGCAGGGCGCGTTCTCCATCTACCTCACGGCGGACCTGCGCCGCATCGGCGGCTGGCCGGACGCGATCGGCGAGGACATCGTGGTCACCTGGCGGCTCATGGAGCATGGCCAGCGGGTCTTCTTCGAGCCGACGGCCGTCGCGTTCACCGATGTGCCGACGAAGGTGCGGCACTTCATGCGGCAACGGGCCCGGTGGGCGCGCGGGATGTTCGAGGGGCTCGCGGCGGTGCCGCCGTGGCGCCAGCGGCGGCCGATGACCCGGTTCGTGGCGGGCATCGACCTACTGATCCCCGGGCTGGACATCGGGTACGCGCTGATCTGGATGCCGGGCATCGTGCTGTTCCTGCTCGGCTACCCGTGGGTGGTGTCGGCCTGGACGCTGGTGGTGCTGCCGCTCACCGTGCTGGTGTACGGCAGCCTGCGCCGCTACCAGTCGCGGAACGTGTTCGGGCCGCTCAACCTGCGGGTGCGCCGCAACCGCGGCGGCTACCTAGCGTTCCTGCTGCTGTACCAGGCGCTGTGCTCCTGGGCGTCGCTCGCCGGCTACGCCCAGCACCTGTTCGGCGCCAGGCGCCGCTGGAAGTGAGCGGTGGGCCGTCAGACTGCAGTGCTGCTGCTTGACTCCTCGTGGTCGCGCACGGCCTGCGCGGCCTGGCGGCCCGACGGAGCCAGCATCGCGAGCACCACGACCACGAGGATCACCGCGCCGGTGGCGATCAGCAGCGACTCGACGCTGAACCGGTCGGCGAGCGGCCCCAGCACCGCCATGCCGAACGGCATCGCGAGTGCCATGACGATGCCCATGATCCCGAAGACCCGGCCCTGGCGCTCCGGCTCGACCGTCTCCTGCAGGAGGGTCATGGAGGTGGTGGAGAAGAACGGCACCGCGAGGCCGAAGCCGAACATGAACGCGAAGAAGACCCACATGTTCGTGGAGAAGCCCATGCCGATGGACAGGGCGCCGAAGACGAGGGTGGTCCCCACGATCATCGTCATGCGGTTCTTCAGGCCGCCCCACGTCGCCAGCAGCACGCCGCCGAGCGTCATCCCGATGGAGAACGAGAGCTCGGTGACGGTGAGCTTCCACACCTCGTCGCCGAAGGTGCGGACCACCATGAGCGGGGTCAGGTTGGACGGCGCGACGACGAGGACGAACACGACCGCGAACAGGCCCAGCAGCCAGCGGACGAACCCGTGGCGGTGCACGTACCGCAGCCCGCCGACCAGGTCCGCGAAGTAGCCGGCCTTCTCGCCGTCGGCCAGGTCGGCGCGCACCACCCGGCCGACGCGCAGCAGGGCCAGCAGCGCGATCCCGATCGCGGCGGTCACCACGTCGATGAAGAAGATCGCGACGATGGACGCGCTCGCGTAGACGGCCGCCGCGACGGCCGGGGTGACCAGCACCATCGCGGACTGGATGGAGCCGTTGATCCCGTTGACCCGCATGAGCTTGCTCGTCGGCACGAGCTGCGGCAGGAGCGCGGCCACCGCTGGCATCTGGACCCCGGCCCCGACGGAGCGGATGGCCAGCGCCGCGTAGATGAGCCACAGGTCGTCGCTGCCCCCGACCATCAGCAGCGCCAGCACCAGGGTGGTCGCCGCGATGGAGGCGTCCGCCGCGATGATCATCGCCTTGCGGTTGAGCCGGTCCGCCCAGACTCCCGCGAAGACCGACACGATCGCCTGCGGCAGGAAGCCGAACACCGCGGCCAGGGCGAGCACGCCACCGGACTTCGTCTCGAGGGTGAGGTGCCACATGATCGCGTACTGCACGAGCATCGAGCCGAACAGCGAGACGGTCTGGCCGCCTAAGAACAGGGTGGCGTCCCGCCGCCACTGCGGCTTCTCGGCCTCGTCGGGCACGGGCGCCGGGGCGGCCCCGTCCACGGCGATCGTCGTGTCGGGCGCCCCGGGGAGCCCTTCGCCGTCGGTCGGCGTCAGGTCGGCGTCGGTGCGCGGCGGATTCACCGGTCCATCTTGAGGGCAGCGCGGGGCGGCGTCACGCGATTTCACGCCGCCCCGCAGGTGGCCTTGGTGCGAACGCTCAGGGCGTCGGGGCGGTCACCGGCTCCTCGCGGTGGGGGTGGCGGCGCTCGAGGGAGGCGCCCTCCACGTCGACGTCGGGCAGGATGCGCTGCAGCCAGCCCGGCAGCCACCACGCCTTGTCGCCCACCAGGTGCATGAGCGCCGGGACGAGCAGCATCCGCACGACGAACGCGTCGAGCAGCACCCCGAAGGCCAGCGCGAAGCCGATCGGCCTGATCATCGCGCTGTGGGAGAAGATGAACCCGCCGAACACCGCCGCCATGATGATGGCCGCAGCGGTCACGACCGCGCGTCCGGCGCGCACCCCCTCGACGATGGCGCGGCGCGACGGCGCCCCGTGGGCGTACGCCTCGCGCATGCCGGAGCCGAGGAAGAGCTGGTAGTCCATCGCGAGCCCGAACAGGATGCCGAGCAGCAGCGTGGGCAGGAAGTTCAGGATCGGCCCGGGGGAGTCGACGCCGAACACCGAGCCCAGCCACCCCCACTGGTAGATGGCCACGACCCCGCCGAGCGACGCGAAGAACGACAGGATGAACCCGAACGTCGCGATCACCGGCACCAGGATCGAGCGGAACACGATGATCAGGATGATCAGCGACAGGCCCACCACGACGGCCAGGTACAGCGGCAGCGCCGCGGAGAGCTTGTCGGAGATGTCGATGTTGCCGCTGGCCTGGCCCGCGACGGCGATCTCGATGTCGCCGCCCACCGGCGGCAGCGCGCGCAGGTCGTGCACCAGGTCCTCGGTGGACAGGGCTGTGGGGCCGCCCACGGGGATGACCTGGAAGGCCGCCACCGTGAGGTCCTCGGACGTGCCGATCGGGGCCACGGCCACCACGCCGTCCTGGGCGTAGAGCTCCTCGGCGACCTGCGTCTGGAGCGCGAGGGCCTCACCCTCGGTGACGCCCTCCGGCAGGTCCGCGACCACCAGCAGCGGGCCGTTCTGCCCGGCGCCGAACTTCTCGGCCACCGTCGTGTAGGCCTGGTACTGCGTGGACTCTGGCGCCTCGGAGGAGCCGTCGGGCAGGTTGAGCTGCAGCGACGTCGCAGGCAGGGCCACCACCACGAGCGCGCCAATACAGGCGAGCGCGCGGATCACGGCGCCCGGTGTCGACATGGGCTTGGCGGGGGCGGCCAGCGGGGCGGGCGCCGCCGCGGTGGCCGTGGAGCCGAGGCGGGCGCGCTCACGGCGGCTGAGGATGCGCATGCCCGCCAGCGACAGCAGCGCCGGGGTGAGGGTCACGGCGACGAGGACGGCGACCAGGATGCACGCGGCGCCGACGGTGCCCATCAGCCCGAGGAACGGGATGCCCGTGACGTTGAGCGCGAGCAGCGCGATCAGCACCGTCGCCCCCGCGAACACCACGGCATTGCCCGACGTGCCGTTCGCCAGCGCGATGGACTCCTCGACCTCGTAGCCCTGCTTGAGCTGGCGCCGGTGCCTGTTGATGATGAACAGCGAGTAGTCGATGCCCACGGCGAGCCCGAGCATCACGCCGAGGATGGGCGTCACGGACACCATGTCGACGACGCCGGAGAAGGACATCGCGGCGAGCACGCCGATGCCGACGCCGACCAGCGCGGTGAGCAGCGGCAGCCCGGCGCCCACGAGCGTGCCGAGCATGACCACGAGCACCAGTGCGGCGACGACCAGGCCGACGACCTCCCCGACGCCGAGGATGTCGGGGACGCCCGCGGCGATCTCCGCGGACACGTCCGTCTCGACGCCCGGGACCGCGTCGCTGGGGAAGACGGCGGCGACGGCGTCCTTGGTTTCCTGCGTGATGGACATCTGCTGCTCGGTGAACGTCACCGGCGCGATCGCGGCGCTGCCGTCCGCGGAGACGGTGCGGATCTCCGAGGCCATCTGGAGCAGGGACGACGAGTCCTCGAGCAGCGCCTGCTGGGCGTCGAGCTCGGCGCGGCCGGCGTCGAGCTGTGCCTGCTGGGCGTCGAGCGCGGACTGCTGCGCGTCGAGCGCCGCCTGCTGCGCGTCGAGCTGTGCCTGCTGGGCGGTGAGCTGCGGCTCGGCCTGGGCCAGCGCGCCCGCGGCCTCGGCCTGAGCGCGCGCCGCGTCGAGCTGCGCCTGGCCCGCGTCGAGTTGGGCTTGGCCTGTGGTGAGCTGCGCCTGGCCGGCGTCGAGCTGGGACTGCCCGTCCTCGAGCTGCGTGCGGGCGGCGTCGAGCTGGGCCTGGCCGCCCTCGAGCTGCTGCGCCTGCTCGGCCCGCTGCGCCTCGGTGGCGAACGGGTCGATCACGGCCTCCACGCCGGGGACCTCAGCGGCCTCGGCGACCTTGGCGCTGATCGCGGCCTGCTGCTCGGCGGTGAACGCGGATCCGTCGGCGGTGCTGAACACCACGCTCCCGGTGCCGCCCGACGCCTCGGGGAAGGCCGTCTGCAGGCGCTGGGTCACCTCCTCGGTGGGGGTGCCGGGGATGGTGAAGCTCGTCGCGAGGGCTCCCGCGCCCAGCAGGTACGCGGCGCCGACGGCCACGAGCACCGCGAGCCAGGTGACGAGGACCGTGCGGGCGCGTCGCGCTGCCGTACGGCCGAGGCGGTAGAGGAGCTCAGCCATGGGGGTCCTTCGAGGTGCCGGTCGGGGGCGGTCGGGTCAGTGGTGGTGCGGGCCGTGGGAGGCGGCGGCGCGGTGGGACTCGATCATGCGGTCCACGAGGGCGGTCCACACGAGCCGGGAGGCGTCGTCGTCCGACGCGCCGGTCTGCTCGGCCCAGCGGCGGTGGACCGCGGCCAGGCCGCCCATCAGCGACGCGACGAGCACGTCGACGTCGAAGCGGTCGATCTCGGGGTGGCGTCGGGCCAGCCGTTCCGCGAGGCGGTCGCTCACGTCGGCCGCCGCGCGCAGCACGAGCAGTGCCTGGCCGGGGGAGGTGCGCGCGCCGCGGGCCCCGACGACACGCGTCAGGTAGGAGAGCGGGGTGACGAGGTCTGCGGAGCGCAGGGCCTCGGCGAGCTCGTCCAGCAACGAGGCGTCGCTGGCCGGGGCGTCGGGGGCATCGGCCGCGAGGTCGTCGACGACGGCGCCGAGGACGTCCACGCACACGGCGGTGACGATGTCCTCCACCGAGGCGAAGTGGTTGAAGACGGTGCGTCGTGAGACGTCGGCGCGCGCGGCGAGCTCGTCGACGGTGAACCCGGCGCCGCCGGTCTCGCGGATCAGGGCGGCCGCGGCGTCGACGATCGCCCGATGGCTCCGCTGCTTCGACGCCGCTCGGCGGTCGATCGGGGCGGCAGTCATGGGATGACACTAAGTGCATCGATGCACTGAGTGCAATCTGGCGAATGGGCGGGTGCGCGGCCTCGCAGCGCCCCGACGCCTTCACAGTGCGAGGGTGGGACGACGGACCTTGCCCGCCCACCCCTCGTGAGGTGAGACATGAGTGCTCCGACCTACCCGCTGCGCCTCGAAGGCCAGATCGACCCCGGCCTCAACAGGTGGCTGTGGCTGCTGAAATGGCTGCTCGTCATCCCGCACGTCATCGTGCTGTTCGTGCTGTGGCTCGTCTTCCTCGTCCTGACGTTCATCGCCGGGGTGATGATCCTGATCACGGCCCAGTACCCGCGCCCGCTCTTCGACTTCAACGTCGGCGTGCTGCGCTGGGGGTGGCGGGTGTCCTTCTACGCCTACGGGGCGCTCGGCACCGACAGGTACCCGCCGTTCACACTGGAGGACGTGCCCGACTACCCGGCCCGGCTCACCGTCGACTACCCCGAGCGGCTGTCCCGCGGGCTCGTGCTGGTCAAGTGGTGGCTGCTGGTGTTCCCGCAGCTCCTGATCGTCGGCATCCTCACCGGCGCCCCGTGGGGCGGCACGTGGGACGGCGACAACTCGTGGGACGACGGCGGCGGCGCCTGGCAGTCGGGCGGCGGGCTGATCAGCCTGCTCGTGCTGTTCGCGGCCATCGCGTTGTTGTTCAGCGGCCGCTACCCGCGCTCGCTGTTCGACCTGGTCATCGGGCTGCAGCGCTGGGTGCAGCGCGTCGCGGTGTACTCGGCGTTGATGACTGACGAGTACCCGCCGTTCCGCCTCGACCAGGGCGGGGCGGACCCCGGCCTCAGCCAGGGCCCGCCCCAGCCCTCGGCGCCCCGGCCTGATCTGGCCTAGCGGGCGCCGGGCTCGACGGGTGGCCGCCCGTCAGGGGGCGGCGCCTGCGGTGACGTGCGCGTCGAGCTCGTCGAGCGCGCTGTCCCAGCCGTCGTAGACGTTGCCGTCGCCTCGCGCGGCGTCGAACCCGCGCAGGTCGAACGTCATGCGGGTGCCGGGCCCGGAGGGCTCGAGCGTGACGGTGATGAGCGGCGCGTCGTCCGGGTCGTCGTCGGGGGAGCCCCAGGTGAAGACGAGCCGCTCGGGCTCGACGACCTCCCGGTAGACGCCGCCCGTCGGGTACTTCTCGCCGGTCTCGTCGTTCACCATCGTGTAGGCGTACCGGCCGCCGACGCGGGCGTCGATGGCGACGGTCTCGCGTGGGGTGTGCACGCCGCTGGGGTGCCACCACGCGGCGGCCTCGTCGGGGTCGGTCCAGGCGCGCCACAGGTCCTGCGGGGTGGCGTCGAAGTCGCGCACGAGCGTGAAGCCCTTGGCCATGTCGATCATCGCTGGTCCTTTCTGCGGGAGCGGAGGTGCTCCTCGAGGGTGTCGAACCGCGCGGTCCAGTCGGCGCGTTGCCGTGCGATCCACTGGGAGGCGTCGTCGAGCCCTTCCTCGCGGACGGCGCACAGCCGCCATTGCGCGTCCACCGTGCGGGTGAGCAGCCCGGCGGCCTCGAGGACCGCGAGGTGCTGGGAGACCGCGGGGCGGCTGATCGGGTAGTGCCCGGCCAGCTCGCCCACGGTGCGTGGCCCGTCGGCCAGTCGCGTGAGGATGTCTCTGCGGGTGGGGTCCGCCAGCGCGCTGAACACCCGGCTGAGTGGATCGTCCGCCGCCCGCACTTCACCGCCTCCTTATGTAAGCCATTGCTTACACGCTACGCCGTCGAGGTGGCGCGCGCCAGGGGTGGCGGCCCGCCGATCTGCCGCGTGATCTCGCGGCAGGGGCCGCCGTGCCCGGCCGCGCGGAGGCGTGGGGCGGAGGCGTCGGCCCAGGTGGCCGGTGATCCGCCGGTAGTATCCGAAGCCGTGCCCTCGCGGGGTGCGCTGCCACAGGTGCGCAGCGGAGTGCAGGAACAGCGACGACGGTGATGTCGGGACGGACGGGGGCGCGGGTGCCGATGGGCGCGGATTCAGGGGCGTGGGAACGCCCCGGGCGCTCGGTCGGTGTGCGGGACGTCGCCGCGCTCGCCGGGGTGTCGCTCGGCACGGTCTCCAACGTCATGAACCACCCCGAGCGGGTCGGGCCGGAGACGCGCGACCGCGTCGAGGCGGCGATGCGCTCCCTTGGATTCGTCCCGTCGCGCGCGGCCGGACAGCTCCGCAGCCGCCGGTCGGAGCTCATCGGCCTGGTGGTCCCGGACGTGGGCAACCCGTTCTGGGCGACGATGCTGCGCGGCGTCGAGACGGTGGCCGACGCGGCGGGGTTGACCATGGTGGTGGGCTCCACACACCAGGACCCGGAGCGGCAGCGGCACGTGCTGCGCGTGCTGGAGAGCCAGGGCGTGGACGGGCTGGTGATCGCCCCCATCGTGGACCGGGCCTCTGACTGGGCCTCGTTCGAGGACCGCAGGTTCGGCGTGGTGACGCTCGAGCGGCAGGCCGCCGGCTCCACCGGCGCGTGGGTGAGCCTGGACAACGTCGAGGGCGCCCGGCTGGCGATGGGCCACCTGGTCGACCTGGGGCATCGGCGCATCGCGCTGGTGAACGGGCCGCCGTCGGTGTCGTGGTGCGCCGAGCGGCGTGAGGGCGCGGTGTTGGCGATCTCCGAGCGCGGGCTCGAGGCCGAGGTCGTGCTGGTGGACGTGGTCGTGGACGACCTCACCGTCGCGGAGGGCGCCGCGGCGGTCGCCCCGCTGCTGGACGATCGCAGTGTCACCGCCGTCATGTGCGTGAACGACATGCTCGCGCTCGGCGCCCTGCTGGCGATGCAGGAGCGCGGGCTGCGCACGCCCGAGGACGTGACGCTCGTGGGGTACGACGACGCCGACTTCGCGCCGGCCCTGAACCCGCCGCTGACCACCGTGCGGCAGCCGGCCTTCGACATGGGCGTGGCGGCGGCGGGGCTGCTGCTGCGCGCCGACCAGCGCGCGCCCGGTGAGCACGTCCGGTTCGAGCCGAGGCTCGTCGTCCGGGGCTCCAGCGGACCGGCCCCGGGGTGATTCCTCCCGCCTGACCCGTTCTCGCGACGCCTCTCGCAGAGTCGTCACCGAACTGTGACCTGGCTCATTTGACTTCCGACGGGACGCGAGCGAGTCTTGAACCGGTTCAGCGTGAACCGGTTCAATCGACACACGCCGGGCCGCTCCACCGTGCCGATGGCGTCACTCGCCGAGGCACCCGCACGATCCAACGGAGGATTCTGTGACCCGGGACCACGTGACCCGTCGCGAGTACGACGACTTCGGCCGCACCGTGCGGGCCTTCGGCTCGAATGAGCGGGCGGCGGTCCTCGCGGGGATGCCGGTCAACCGCTCCAAGGTGATCGTGTTCATCGTGGCGGGCGTGTGCTTCGCGCTGGCCGGGGTGTTCATGGCCGGGCGGCTCTCCTCCGCCGAGGGCAACATGGCCACCGGCTTCGAGATGAACGTCATCGCGGCGGTCGTCGTGGGCGGCACGGCGCTGCGCGGCGGGCGGGGCACGATGTTCGGCACCGTCGTCGGCTCGGTGCTGTTCGCGGTGCTCGCCAACGCGCTCAACCTGCTCGGCGTGGCGTCGTACTGGCAGTACGTCCTCACCGGCGCGGTGCTCATCGCGGCTATCGCCGTCGGAGCCCGGCGGTCCTCGGCCGCCGAGGTGCGTGGGGCCGGCTGATGGGTTTCGGAGCGGACTCCGCCCCGGTCGGCGACGCTGTCCGCCGGCTCGTGGGCGCCCCCGACCAGCTCGTCTCGGTGGACCGCATGGTCCGCGACGAGGGAGCTGGCCGGGGGGCCCCGGTCCTCGTGGTGCGCAACCCCCAGGGGATCTCCTTCGAGGTGCTGCTCGACCGCGCGCTGGACATCGGCTGGGCCGACGCGCCGGGCCTGCCGCTCGCGTGGCGCTCGGCACGGGGCCCTGTGGAGTCCTCGCGCTACGAGCCCGAGGGCGCGGGCTGGACCCGGACCTTCGGCGGCGGACTGCTCACCACCTGCGGGCTCAGCGCGACCGGGGCGCCGTCCACCGTGGACGGCACTCACCACGGCCTGCACGGGCGGGTGGGGCACGTCCCCGCCGAGAACGTCCGCTGGGGCCTGGTCGAGGACGGCGACGACGGCCTGGCCGTCGAGGTCACGGGCGACGTGGTCGAGACCGCGTTGGGCTCGCCCACGCTGCGGCTGCGGCGGCGCATCGTCGCCAGCACGACCCGCCCCGAGCTGCGCGTCGAGGACGTCGTCACCAACGACGGCTTCGCCCCCGCCGGGCACATGTTCCGGCACCACCTCAACCTCGGGTACCCGCTGGTGGGCCCGGGCACCGTCGTGGCGGCGACGGCCGAGCCGCTCGCCGAGCGCGACCGCCCCGGCGAGGAGCCGCGCACGCTGCCGTGGACGCTGGACCTGGGCGAGGACGGCTCCACGCCCGAGGTCGTCCTGTACTGCGCCCCCGAGCCGGGCCCGACGGCCACCGTCATGGTGATGGCCACCGACGGGGCCTGGGCGCAGATCGAGCAGGCCGTCGACGGGTGGCCGCTGCTGGTGCTGTGGCGCGACGCGAAGCCGGGGGTGAACGTCCTGGGTGTCGAGCCCTCGACCTCCCGTGACGGCGGCCGCGAGCAGGCCGAACGGGACGGCGAGGTCATCTGGCTGGCGCCGGGGGAGTCCCGCCGCTACACGACAGTGGTGCGCGCCGGCCGCTGACGCCGCCCGCCCCGCCCTCACCGCCCCGCCCCCGTCTCCTATACACAACCCCCAGGCCACGGGACGCTACGCTCCATCGTATGCCGTCTTCCGCTTGTAAAAAAAAAAAAAGGAGCGTAGGCTTAG
>NZ_JAUDBQ010000006.1 GCF_030372105.1 Cellulomonas cellasea
AGGGGTGGCTCTTTCTGCGTTTCCAGGGCAGAAACCGCCCCCGAAGGGGCGGGTAATCCGCGGTTCTCAGGCCTCGACGGGGGCCGCCGGAGATGCGATCTGCACCAAATTGCCGCACGTGTCGTCCAGGACGGCGACCGTGACGGGGCCCGTGGTGGTGGGCTTCTGCACGAAGCGCACCCCGAGCTCGCGTAGGCGCTCGTACTCGGCGTCCACGGAGTCCACAGCGAAGGACGTCACCGGGATGCGGTCGCGGTAGAGCGCGCGACGGAACGGCTGGACCGCCTTGTGGGCCGCCGGCTCGAGCACCAGTTCGGGGCCCTGCGGGTCGTCAGGGGAGACCAGCGTCAGCCATGCGAACTTGCCCATCGGGATATGGGTCTTCACCTCGAAGCCCAGGATGTCCGTGTAGAAGGCCAGGGCCTTGTCCTGGTTGTCGACATAGATGCTCGAGAGCTGGATCCGGGGCATGGCTGTCCTTCAGACGGGTGCGGGGGTACCGCCCGAGCCTAAATCGCCGTGCCGGGCTGCAGGTGCGGGCGCGCCAGCGCGGAGCGGGCGTCGAGGAGCGCCGCGACGATCTTGTCTTGGCGGTCCGTGGTGGACGGGTCCCGCATGAGGGAGGCCCCGAGGGCGAGCGGCTGCTCGGTGGGGGAGCGAGGGGGCAGCACGACCGCGAGGCCGAGCACGCCGGGATGGGTCTCACCGTCATCCAGGGCGAATCCACGGGCGCGAGTCGCGTCGAGCTTGCGTTGCAGGTCGTCGATGGTCGCGACGGAGCGCTCGGTCCAGCGCGGCATCGTCGCGGGATCGCTGAACCGTTCGCGCACGTCCTCGGGGTCCAGGAGGGCGAGGAGCGCGGAGCCGACGGCGGTGACACTCGCCGGGAACCGGTCGCCGATCGACGCGGAGAGCCGCAGCGGCGCGCGCCCCTCATGCCGGGCCAGATAGAGCACGTCAGTCCCGTCGAGCATGGCCACTTGCAGCAGCTCAGAGCGCAGCACAGGGGAGTCGGCGCAGACCCGGTAGAACTCGCGCACCAGGTCGAACTCGCGCACGAAGGCGCCGCCGAGTCGCACCGTGGTGCGTCCCAGCGCGTAGAGGTGCTCCGTCTTGCGGACCAGGCCCGCCTGCTCGAGCGCCAGGCACAGGTTGAGTGTCGAGGACTTGGCGAGGCCGAGGGCCCGCGCGATGTCGGTCAGGCCCAGCGGGCCGCGTTCGGCGAGCAGCGTGAGGATCGCCGCGGCGCGGGTGACCGCGGGCGCCGGGCTGCGGGTCGGGTCCTCGGTGGGCGGCATCGGCGTCCTGTCGGCGAGTGTCAGGAGGTCATCAGGCGGCGGTCAGTAGAAGTCGACGGTGTCCATCCGGTTGACGAGCTCCTGGCCGTCGAGCAGCCGGGTGGCGTTGGCGGCGAAGAGCTCGGCGATGAGGCGGTCCTCGTCGTCGTTCAGCGCGGCGGTGTGCGGGGAGATGAGGACGTTGTCCAGGTCCCAGAGCGGGTCGTCGGCGGGCAGCGGTTCGACGGCCACCACGTCCAGGCCCGCGAAGGCCACGCGGCCGTCCTGCAGCGCCTCGACGAGCGCGTCCTGGTCGACCACGTCGCCGCGGCCGACGTTCGCGAAGATCACGCCCGGCTTGACCTGTGCCAGCACCTCGGCGCTGATCAGGTGACGTGTGCGGTCGGTGCCGGGGAGCGTGCTGACGATGGCGTCGGCCTGCGCGACGACATCCGCGAGGCGGTCGACGCCGACCACCTCGGCCACCCCGTCGGTGGGCCGGACGGTGCGGTTGACGCCGATGACGTGCGCGCCCATCGCGGCGAACAGCCGGGCTGTGGCGCGGCCGATGTTGCCGAGGCCGACGACGACCACTGTCATCTGGGAGACCTGCTGCATCGTCCAGCGCTCGCTCCAGTGCCGGGCGGCCTTCTGGGACTGCAGGCGCGGCAGGGACTTGGCGCCGGCGAGCACGGCGAACAGCGCGAACTCGGCGAGGGTGCCACTGTGCGGGCCGGCGGAGGTGGAGAAGGCGACGCGGGCGAGCTCGTCGGGGGTGAGGCCGGCGGCCTTGACCTGTGCGCCGCCGCCCGCCGCCATGGTGTGCACCCAGCGCAGGCCGGGGTTGGAGCGCACGGCGCGTCGCAGCGCCGAGGGGTCGATGTCGGGGATGCCGTACAGCGCGTCCGCGCCGTCGATGAGCGCCTCGAACCGGGCCTGGTCATCGAAGGAGCGCCGGAACGACGGGTCGCCGGAGTGGTCGCCGGGGAACCGCATGGGCGGCAGCAGCCCTTGGTCGCACACGATGTCGAGGCGGGGCTCGAGTCGTGTGAGGAGCGCGCAGTGCTCGTCGGTGAGCGGCGTGGCGATGACGACCCGGAGGCGCTCCGGGGAGGTGCTGGTCATGGTCCCCGACCGTACACGTGGTTGAACAGGGTTTGCTAGGTTGACCCGCGGATGGTCGCGACAGGCGGCCACGCGCCCGCGGGGCTCACGAAGCCCCCACGGCGCACACGTCAGTGCGGTGCTCACGGAGGTGGAGATGGCCGGCGTCGGATTCATCGGGCTCGGTGTGATGGGGCGGCCCATGGCCGGGCACATCCTGGACGGCATCGCCCCCGAAGGGCGTGAGCTGGTCCTCCTCGACAGCGGCCGCGGGAACGCCGACGCGCTGATCGGGCGTGGGGCCCGCGGCGTGACCACCGCGCGCGCCGTCGCCGAGGCCTGCGGCCTGATCGTCGTGATGCTGCCCGACCTGCCCCAGCTGCGCGACCTGCTCGACGGACCCGAGGGCCTGCTCGCCGGCGTCGGGAAGCCCGTGCTGCTCGTCATCTGCTCCACCGTCTCGCCGGACGGGGTGCGCGAGCTCGACGCCGAGCTCGCCGAGCGGACCGGGGGCCTGCTGCGGGTGGTCGACGCGCCCGTCTCCGGCGGCGAGGTCGGCGCGGTGGCCGGCACGATGTCGATCATGGTGGGCGGCCCGCGCGGCCTCGTGGACCAGGCGCTGCCCGTGCTCGACCTGATGGGAACGCCCGCGCACCTGGGCCCGCTGGGCGCCGGGCAGGTGGCCAAGGCCTGCAACCAGCTCATCTGCGCCGCCCAGGTCGCCGCGATCGCCGAGGCGGCAGTCGTCGCCGAGCGAGCGGGCCTCGACGTGGGACGGCTGCTCACCCTGCTGCAGGGCGGCTACGCGGCCAGCACGATCCTCGCGGACAAGGCCGACCGCTTCGCGCAGAAGGACTACACCGTCTCCGGCGCCGCGAAGTTCATGGTCAAGGACCTGGCCGCCTACCGGGCCGAGGCGGACCGCACGGGCACACCGACGCTCATCGCCGACCGCCTGCTCGACGCGTTCACCGAGCTGACCGCCCAAGGCCTCGGCGACCAGGACACGTCGGTGGTCCAGGCCTACGTCGCCGGGCGGGCGGCCACCGCGGGCTGAGGTCGCGCCAGCCCTGACATCTGCGCGGGCCCTGACAGTTGCGCGGCCCTGACATGTGCCCGGGCCCCGACGGGTGCAGCATGGAGGCCCGCACTGGGCCACCGTGAGGAGAGCAGGATGACTGCGCCGATCGTCGTCGGGTACGACGCCTCCGAGCAGGCGGCTGTCGCGGTCAGGTGGGCGGCAGGCGAGGCTGCCCGATCAGGCCGCGAGCTGCTCGTGGTGCATGCCTGGGGGTTCGCCGACCGCCCAGGCGGCGGCGCCGGGCACTCACCGCTGGGCGAGGCGGTCCTCGCAGGCGTGCAGGCGGTGGCCGACGAGGGCGCGGCGATCGCCCGGGCCGCCGCCCCCGGCGTTGCCGCCACCGGCGTGGTGGGCCACGGCTCCCCAGCCCAGGCGCTCGTCGACCACGCGCGCGACGCCCGGATGCTCGTGCTGGGCCGCCACGGCGCCGGCTGGTTCAGTGGCGCCCTCACCGGATCGGTGGCCACAGGCGCCGTGCAGCGGGCGAGCTGCCCGGTGGCCGTGGTGCCCGCCGACGCGCTGGAGCACGCCCGGACCGACGTGGTGGTGGTGGGAGTCGACGGATCGGCGGGATCGGACACCGCGCTGCTCGCCGCCGCCGCCGAGGCCGAGTCGCGGGGGGCGACGCTGCGGGTCGTGACGACATGGACCGCCGCGGAGGCGAGCTCGGCGTTGTCCTACTGGGCGGTGGCCTACCCGACGGTCACCCCGGACGAGATGGCCCTCGCCCACGCCGAGCGCGTCCAGGAGGCGGCCCGCACGGTGCTCGCCGAGCGGGGCGCCCGACTCGAGGTCTCCTGGGAGGTGACCGAGGGCCCGGCGCCGCACGTCCTCGCGCAGGCGTCGACAGGCGCCGACCTCGTGGTGGTCGGCGCCCGCGGGCGCGGCGGCCTGGCCGGGTTGCTGCTGGGCTCGGTGAGCCGCAACGTGGTGCGCCGGTCCCACTGTCCGGTGCTGGTCACGCGGGCCGACATCGACCAGGGCTGAACAGCGGACCAGGGCTGACCAGCGAGCCAGGGCTGACCGGCAGGCCAGGGCCGACGGTCACCGACCGCCGCGGCCAGCGCCCTGCCCGCCGGGCTGCGCGCCGCCCATCTGCCCGCCCTGCTGGCCCCCGCCCATCCCCGAGCTCGCCTGGCCTGCGGTGCCGGTCGCGGCCACAGTCGCCCCGTCCAGGTCGCCCTCGTGGCCGAGGCCGCCCACTGTCTCCCCGGTGATCGTCCCGCCGATCGCGGCCTGGTACTCCTCACCCGAGACGACGTCCGCCGACGAGTAGATGACCGAGCCGTACGGCTTCGTCGCCTCGAACACCGCGAGCTGGTTCCCCTCCGAGTCCAGGATGTGCACCACGTCGCCGGCCTGGCCGGTGGCGGAGAGCGCCACGAAGGACTGCGCCGACGAGGCCGCAGGGGTCTGCGCCATGCCCGCGCTGCCCACCGCGATGAGCTCGCCGCCCGTCACGTCGAACGTGCCGGCGACGTCGATCGAGCCGTTGCCGCCGTTGGTGGGGCCGTGCACCACGAGCGTCCCGCCGCTCAGGGAGGCGGACCCGTTCGAGTCGAAGCCGTCGCCACCGGCGTCCAGCACCACAGTGCCGCCCGCGATCGTCAGGCTGGAGTCGTCGGCGGCGTCGCCGCCGCCACCGGGCGCCGGCGCGTCGCCCCACTCGTCCTCCGACGCGTCGTTGTCACCGCCCGCGGCATTGATGCCGTCGTCGGACGCCACCACGGAGACTTGGCCGTCGACGACCGTCACCTCCGCGGCCTCGAGGCCCTCATATGAGCGCGTGACGTCCACCGATCCGCCGCTGATCCGCAGGGCGTTGTTCGCGTGGATGCCGTCGTCGCCGGAGGCGATCGTCACGGCGCCACCCGCGACATGCACCACCCCGTCGGAGTGGATCGCGTCGTCGGCGGCGCTGACCAGCACCTCACCGCCGCCCACGATGACGCTGACGTCGCCCACCAGGCCCTTCGGGGACGCGTCATCGGCCACGGACGCGGTGCTGCCGCCGCCCGTCGTGACGTCCAGGGCGCCACCCGAGACGATCACGTCGGTCGTCGCGGCGATGCCGTCGTCGCCCGCGACGAGCGCGAGGTCGCCGCCGGAGACGGCCACGTAGCCCTTCGTCTCGTCCTCGTCGTTGTCGGACTTCAGCGCGTCGCCGCCTGCCTCCACGTCCAGGGCGCCGCCACGCACCACCAGGTAGTCCTTGCCGCGGATGCCGTCGTCCACCGCCTCGACGGTGAGCGAGCCCGAGTCGATGACCAGCCCGTCCTTGCTCGCGATGGCGTCGTTGGCGTTCCCCTCGACGTGCAGCGCGCCGTCGCCGGTGAGGGTCAGGTCGGCGGTGGAGAAGAGCGCCGCGTTCGGCTCATCCGTCGCGGCGTCCGGGTAGACGTACGTAGTCGCGTCGGACAGGCGGTTCGACGACCCCTCGGCGAGCACCACGGCCGCCTCGTCGGCGTCGAGGAACTGCAACGGGCTGCTGGTGGAGCTGGCGATCTCGGCGCCGTCCAGGACCACGCGGACCAGGCCGTCGCCGGGGCTGTCCACCACCACCTGGCCGTCGTCCAGCATGCCGCTGATCCGGTACGTGCCGGGCGCGGTGACGGTGACCGTCGAGCCGTCCACCCGCACGCTGTCGTCGTCGGCGGTGGCCGAGTCCCCGGTGAGCGTGATCGCGACCTCGTCGGACGCGTCCCACGTCGACGCCGAGGCGTGCGGGGTGGCGTTCGCGGCGAGGGCCTCCTCGACGGACACGTCGGCGTCGGTGGCCGGGGTGGCGGCCGTCGACGCCGAGGTGGACGAGTCGCTCGTCGTGGTGGAGTCCACGGCGGTGGTGGAGGTGCAGCCGGCCACGAGGGCGACGGCGGCGACGGGGGTGACGAGGTGGGTGAGGGTGGTGCGTCTCATCAGATGCTCCAAACGGCGAGGGGTCTCATGCGGTCGGGGTGATGGCTGTGACGTGCCCGCCCTGGACGTGCCCGCCCTGGACGTGCCGGTCGAGGACGCGCCGCCAGGGAGTGGCCGGCAACTCCGGGTGGAGGGCCGCCATGCCGGTGCCGTACTTCGAGATCCGCACCGGGCGCAGGCCGTGCCGCCACAGCAGCCGGTCAGTGGACGACGGCGTCGAGCCGGTCTTCGACTCGATGATCGCGACGCCGCGCAGGTCCAGATCGGCGCCGCTGGCGGGATCCGCCCACACCAGGCCGGTGTCGATGGTGGTGCGGCTGTCGCCCGGCAGGTGCAGGGTCACGCGCCGGTACCGGCTGACGAGCGTCGGGAGGAACGGCGCCCCGCCCATGCCGGGGATCGCGGCGAGCTCGAGCACCGAGTCCGCGAACAGCAGGCTCTCCGGGGTCAGCGCGCCCCGCTGGTCCGGATCGTGCGGCATGCGCGTCTTGACGGTGGCGCCGCGCGGGCCGCGGGTCTTGACCTCGACCCAGCTCTGGCGCGAGTCCACGTAGGTGCGGGTCCGGACCTTGAACCGGCGTCGGCGGCGGCGCGCGGCGCCCAGGTAGCTCGTGAGCTCGGGGGTGTCGAAGTACACCGACTCGTAGGCGAACTCCCGGTCCGCGCCGATCTGCAGCACCCGGGCGCCCGGGTGGATCTGCCGCAGCAGCGGGCCGAGCGCGTCCGCGGGGACCACGTACTTGCGGTCCACCCGCGTCTGCAGGGACGCGCGGGCGTCGAGCTCGGCCAGGCTGATCGGGCCGAGGTGGTCGAGGTGGTCGAGGGTCGAGGTCATCGCAGCCCCGCGGCCAGGCCGTCCCGCGCCGAGGGCGGCGGCACAGCGCCCGGGACGGCGGGGCGGACGCGCCCGGGCATTCCCGCCGCCGCGTACCGGACCTCGACGCAGGTCGTGTCGTTGACCAAGTCCAGCCGCTGCACGCTCACCCGGTGGACCCGCGCGCCCAGAAGGCCCTCGAGGTGCGCGATCAGCGCCGCCTCGTCGGCCAGGGCCACATCCAGCACCACCACCTGGTGGCGGTACTGGCGGAACAGCCGCGGATGGTCGCCCACGGCGAGGACGACCAGGATCAGGGCCATCAGCGCGATGCTCAGCCCCGGCGCCCCCGCGGCGAGCCCGCCCAGCAGCCCCAGCGCGAGCGCCGAGAAGTAGTACGCCACCTCATGCTGCTCCAGCTCCGTCGAGCGCAGCCGGATGATCGACAGCACACCGAAGAGCCCGAGCCCCAGGCCCGCGCCCACAGTGCTCTGCGCCAGCGCCCCCGCGACGGCGAGCACACCCACGTTCACGCCGAGGTAGGCGACCACCAGGTCGCGTCGCCGGTGGCGCGGGAAGTACAGCCCGAACGTGAGGATGCTGATCGCTATCAGGTCGACCAGGTACAGCAGGTACTGCGACATGCGGGGCCTCCGGAGAGTCAGGGCCGGGTCGTTCTCGGCTGGACTATTCAGCGACCCCCGACTGTGCCGACGCTGTGCGAGCCCTGTGCTGGAGGTGCGGATCGGGTTGTCCGAGTGAGGACGAACGTCCTGAGGGGACCGTCGGGGCCCGACGGAGGGTGGAGACGGGCGCCGCTCCCCAGGCCGCGGCGCCGCTGCTCAGCAGGGGAATGAGAGGACCGCGACATGAGGGCATGGCAGTTCACCGGGACCCACCAACCGCTTGCGCTCAACGAGGTGCCCGAGCCTGTCCCGGGCGCCGGCGAGGTCGTCGTGGACATCAAGGCGGCAGGCCTGTGCCACTCCGACGTGGGCGTGCTGGACGACGAGGGCTGGCTCTCGATGCTCCCCGTGCTCCCCGTGACGATGGGGCATGAGGTCGCCGGCGTGGTCTCCGCGATCGGCGAGGGCGTGACCGAGTGGAGTGTCGGCGACCGCGTCGGCGTGTGCCCCACGTCGAGCCCCGTCACCCCCGGCTACAACCGCGATGGCGGGTTCTCCGCCAAGTACCTCGCGCCGGCCGGCGACCTGGTGGCCATGCCCGACGGGCTGGGCTTCGAGCTCGCCGCGCTCGGCACCGACGCCGGGATGACGTCCTACCACGCGGTCATGACGATCGGCGGCGTGAAGGCCGGCGACAAGGTCGCGATCATCGGCCTGGGCGGGCTCGGGCAGGTCGGCGCGCGCGTCGCGGTGGTCAAGGGCGCCGAGGTGACGGTCGCCGAGATCAACGAGGACGTCTGGCCGCTGGCCAAGGAGATCGGCGCCGTCGAGGTCGTCAAGAGCATCGAGGAGCTGGCCGGCCGCGACTTCGACGTGGTCATCGACTACGCCGGGTTCGGGAGCACCACCGCGCGGGCCGTCGACGCGATCCGTCGCGACGGGACCATCGTCGTCGTCGGCATGGGCGTGCTCGAGGCGACCATCAACACTCGCGACGTCATCCTCAAGCAGGCCCGGATCCTCGGGTCCAACGGCGGCGTCAAGCAGGACATCGCCGACTGCTACGAGCTGTTCGCGAGCGGCGAGGTCGCTCCCGTCACCACCACGATCACGTTCGACGAGATCCCCGAGGGCATCGAGAGGCTGCGCCGCGGCGAGGTGTCCGGCCGGCTCGTCGCCCGCATGGACTGACAACTCCGACGGCGCGCAGCTGCCCGGCCCGCCGCCCGATGAGGCGGCGGGCCGGGCAGTGTCATGTGCGGGCCCGCGATCCGAGGGCTGGGGAGCCCGGCCGCCGGGTCAGCGCGCCAACTCGGCCAGGATGATCGCGTTGCCCCACGGGTCGCGGATGTGCGCGTACCTGCCGTCGTCGTCGACGAGCGGGCCGTGATCGGGGTGCACGCCGGCGGCGGACATCCGCGCGAGGTCGGCGTCGAGGGTGTCGGTGTAGAGCACCAGCAGCGGGTACCCGGCGGTCTGGTTCCCGGCGCGTGCCCGGGCCTCGTCGGACGTCGCGGCGAACAGCCACAGGCCTGGGTCCTGCAGTCCGCCGGGGCCGACGTGCACGTAGCGGAAGCCGGGGGAGGGCTGCTCGTCGTAGAGCGTTGTGAAGCCGAACGCGGTGGCGTAGAACTCCTGTGCCCTGTCGAGGTCGTCGACGAGGACTGTGTATCTGCCGATGGTCACCATGCACGAAAAGTGGCGCTTCGGGCGGTCTGGCGTCAAGTCGGGCCGAGGTCAGCCCGCCGAGGTGCCGTGTGACGCCGGCGGTGGCGGGCCGACGCGCATCGCGAGGGCGAGCACCGCCTGGGAGCTCAGTGGTCGGCGCTGCGCCCTGCGACGGAGCAGCACCATGCGGCGCAGCTCGCGTTCGGTGGGCGGAGCATCGGTGGTGTTGTCGACGTCGTCGTCGGCCATGTCATCCACCTCCTGGGGAGACGACCTCGATCGGGGCCTCGATCGAGGGGAGTTCGGTGCGGGCGCCGAGCAGGGTCGCTGCGGCGAGCCCGGTCAGCAGGATCGTGAGCGCGGCCAGCGCGGCGGCGGCGCGCAGCAGGCCGGTGGGCCCGTCCGTGCGACGGGCTCCCAGCAAGGCGGCGATGCCCACGGCGAGCGCGAGGGCGACTGCCGCGACGGGCGTGGCGGGGATGAGCGCGAGGGACAGCGCGGCGAGGGCGAGCAGCGCGGGCCCCGATCGGGCGGGGTGGCCGACGCGGTGCGGGACGGTCGGGGTGGCTGGGCCGAGCAGCGCGGGCCCGGTGGCGTCCGCCTCGCGGGCGATCCGCTCGACCGGTCCGAGCCGACGCAGCACGTCCTGCACGTCCTGCGGCGTGGGCGCCTCGCCCAGGGACTCGTCGACGTGCTCGCGGATGGAGGCGACGACATCGGCGCGCTCGGCGGGGTCGATGCCCGCCAGGGCGCGGTCGAGGTCGTCGAGGTACGCCTCGACGAGGGGCAGGCGCGGGGCGGTCATCAGCTGGCCTTTCCGAGCACGGCGTCCACGCCCTCGCTGAACGGGACCCAGATCGCGGCGAAGGTGCGGACGGCCGCGCGGCCCTCGTCGGTGAGGGAGTAGTAGCGGCGGGGCGGCCCGCTGCGGGACTCCTGCCAGGTGGTCTCGACCCAACCCTGCTTGCGGAGCCGGGCGAGCAACGGGTAGAGCGTGCCCTCGCTGGTGAATAGCGACTCATGGCGGCCGAGCTCGGTGGCGATCTCCAGCCCGTAGGCGGGGCCGGACCTCAGGTAGGCGAGCACGCAGAACTCGAGCACACCCTTGCGCATCTGGGTGAGCACGCCTTCCGCGGTCGGTTCCATGCGCCGCACGGTAGCAGTAGCGTGCGGCGCAAGGTAGTGCGCATCGCCAGGTTCCCTGGTTGGCTCAACGCGGGAGCAAGGGGGCCTCCTCTCCTGGTCGGCCCCGTCTGCCCCGTCCGACCACCTAGGGGAGACACATGCATAGGTTCCGCACCGCCACCGTCGCCACGATCGCCGCCGCCGGGCTGGTCCTCGCCGCTGCGCCCAGCATGGCCGCCGGGCACAGCCCCACCGCGGCCGACAGCGTGTCCACGGCAGCCGTCACCGGCGCCGACGCGCTCAGCCCCGAGCTCGAGGCGTACCTCGGCACGTTGAGCCCCACCGACCGCGACGCGTTCATCGCCAGCAACCTGCCAGCCGAGATCGTGCTGACCCGCGGCGCCCAGCAGCCGCTCGACGCCGCAGCCCGGCGCAGCCTCAGCGCGGCGACCTCCGCGGGCCGGTCCGTGAGCATCCTGGCGACGGGCTGCTGGACGGCCCGGCAGAACGGCAGCGCCCGGTCCGGGCTCGGCAACACGCTGTACACGTACTACACGGTGGGTGGCTGGTGCTCCTCCGGCTCGACGGTGACCAGCGCCTGGCTCGCCGACGCGGGCGGCGAGACGTCGACGCCGGGCTGGAGCTACCAGGGCCGGATCAACGGCGGCTCCGGCGTGGTGTCCAACACCGGCCGCGCCTACTCCCAGCACCGGTTCACGCTCAGCGCCGGCGGGGCCACCGTGCAGTCGCCCACCCCGTGCCTGCGGGTGACGGGCACGTCGAGCGGCTCCGCGTCGGGATCCTCGAGCTGCGGGATCTGACCCGCGCCGCGCCCACAGCAGGCCGCGCCCAGACGACGTCGGGCCCCCGAGGATCGCTCCTCGGGGGCCCGACGTCGTCCTGCGGGTGGGACCCGCGGCGGACTGGCTAGCGCGTGGCGCTGGCCGCGGCGGCGGCCAGGTACTCGCGCCACCCGCCGTGCTGCGTGATCTCCGGGTGCTGCTCGGCGCGCTCGCGCTCGTACAGGATCCCGGGCACCACACGCCCGTCGGCCAGCTGCACCGGGCCGCGGTACAGCCCCGGGGGCTCGCCCTCGATGACCTTCAGCAGGACCTCGATGGGCACCTGGTAGAGCTCGCCTGTGATGGACGCGCCCTGCTCGTCGTCGGCCACCTTGTACATGCCGGGGTGGACGTCGCCGATGGTGTGCACCCGGTAGAGGGGCGCCGTGGCGATCTCCTCGATGAACTCCGCGCCGGCGAGGTTCGGGTGCAGTTCCAGGCCCCGCATGAGGGTGCCGTTGACGAACAGGATGTCGTCGTCCAGCTCGGTGTTCTTCTCGTTGCGCGCCTTCCAGCCGAACGCGGCGAGGATGACGGCCAGGAACACGTAGCCCAGGGTCACGGACGGGGAGGCGTTGAAGCCGATCTCGTAGGCGTTGATGAGGCCCACGAAGGACAGCACCGCGCCGAGCCCGGCCGTGATGGCCGCGGCGTACATCTTGCGGTCGATGATGAAGCAGGTGATCGCGCCGAGCACGACGCCCACGAGCACCGCGCCCTGGCCCAGCAGCTTCAGGCCGTCGTAGATCACGCCGTTGTCGATCAGGGTGGCGATGCCGACCTCGTTCGCCGTGGTGCCGGCCGAGGCCAGCGCGTTGTCGATCTGGCCGGTGGCCCACTCCGCGATGCTGGGCAGCATCGCGATGACGATGGCCGGGGCGTACCGCTTGGCGCTCACGTTGAACGCCTGCGCCCCGATGACCAGGCCGATGTACAGCAGCACGGGCACGAGCGCCTGCATCGGGAAGATCGCGAGGAACGTGCCGATCAGGCCCGTGAAGCAGACCACCGCGACCACGATGCCGGTGACCAGCGAGTAGCCGATGCGTCCGCCGACCTGCTTCCAGCCCGGGTGGCCGATGTACACGGCGGGCGGGAACGGCGAGCCGAGGAACGAGCCGACGATGGCGCCCAGGCCGTCGGCCGTGAGGACCTGGCGGACCGAGTAGCGGTCGCCAGCGGCGGCGGCCGACTCGACGTTGGTCATGCCCTCGGTGAAGTTGTAGATGCCGAGGGGGATGGCGGAGGCGAGCAGCGGGGCGATGTCCTGCAGGCCGGTGAGCACGTCACCGGTCGGGAACGGCAGGTGCAGCGCGAGGTCCGCGATCGACGCCGAGACGGCGCTCGGCTCGAGGATCCCGCTCCAGCCCAGGGCGACGCCGATCCACGCGACAGCCGTCGCGATGACCACGGCCAGCAGGCCCACGGGGGCGTTGAACGGCATCGGGCGGTTGCCCAGCCAGCCCACGAGGATGAAGGCCAGCGCGATGAACGCGATCCACGGCGCCTGCCAGATCTGCGCGGCAGGGCTCATCGCGATGAACGTGATGGAGATACCGGCCAGGGCGCCCAGCAGAGCCGCGCGGGGCGTGATCTTGCGGATCCACGGCCCGAAGACGGCGCCGAGCAGGATGATGCAGCCGATGATGAACGCCCAGGCGAGGCCAGCGCGCCACGCCTTCATCGCGTCGCCGGACTGCAGCAGCACGGGCAGCATGACCACGAACACGACGATGAACGTGTGGGGCACGCTCGGGCCGTAGGGCAGGGCCGTGACGTCCGTGCGGTTCTCGCGGCGGGCGAGGCGGCGCGCGAGGATCGCGTACCAGATGTTGCCGAGCGGCAGGGCGATGCCCAGCGCGGGCAGCACCCGCCCGTACACGGTCTCGGCCGGGATCTTGACGACGGCCAGGCACAGGCCCGTCAGGACGATGACGTTGAGCAGGACGTTCGTGCCGAGGCCGAACAGCCCGTTCCAGTCACCCGGGACCCACCACTTGAGCTTGACGGGCGCCTCGGCGCCACGCTTCGGGGCAGCAGCGACGGTGCTCATGCCTCTCCTCCACTCTCGCTGGACTTGATCGCGCCGAGCAGGGCAGCGGAGTCCGCGACCCACCCGACAATGCCGCCCTGCGCCGAGAACATCGCCAGCGCGGACTCGTGGAACTCGGGGAAGTACGACGACGTGCAGTCCGAGAGCACCAGGCACTCGAACCCGCGGTCGTTCGCGGCGCGCACCGTCGACTGGACGCACACCTCGGTGGTGACGCCGGTGACGATCAGGCGCGTGATGCCACGGGCGCGCAGGATCGTCTCCAGGTCGGTGCCATAGAAGGAGTCCTTGCCGGGCTTGTCGAGCACGACCTCGCCCTCGATGGGCGCGAGCTCGGGGATGATGTCGTGGCCGCGCGAGCCGCGCACCAGGAGCCGCCCCATGGGGCCCTCCTCGCCGATCCGCAGCGTCGGGTTGCCGCGGTCGCGCTTGGCGGGGAACAGGTCCGTCAGGTCGGGGCGGTGGCCCTCACGGGTGTGGATGATCGTGGTGCCCAGCTCGCGGAAGGCCGCGAGGACGCGCTGGGTCGGCTCGATCGTCGTGCGCAGCCGCGAGACGTCGTTGCCGAGCGACTCGCCGAACCCGCCCGCCTCCACGAAGTCGCGCTGGAAGTCGATGCACATCAGCGCGGTCTGTCGAGGGTCGAACGTGAACGAGAACGGCTCTGCGGGGACAGTGATGGTCATCAGATCTCCTGTTCAGGGCGGGGGGTGGGGACTGTCGGCAGGTCGGTCGCAGAGGCCGTGGGCTGCCGGAGCATGACATGCGTCCCTGATTGCCCGGCGAGCGCCTCGCGCAGCCGGGGCAGGGACGTGATGACGGCGCGCTTTCCGCCGTCCTGGACGAACTGCAACGCCGACTCGACCTTGGGGCCCATGGACCCGGCGGGGAACTCGCCGGCCTCCAGGTGGGCGCGCAGCTCTGCCGCGTCCACCTGGTCGAGCGTGCGCTGGTCGGGAGTGCCCCAGCCGACGTAGACGTGGTCCACGCCCGTCACCAGCACGAGCGTGTCGACGCCAGCCGTCGCGGCCAGCAGGGCCGACGCCCGGTCCTTGTCCACCACCGCGTCGACACCGCGCCACCCGTCGGCGGTGCGCGCCACCGGGATGCCCCCGCCGCCCGCGGCCACCACGACCGCATGCGGGGCCAGGACGCGGATCTGCTCGGCCTCGACGATGCGCAGCGGCGGCGGGCTCGCGACGACCCGGCGGAAGGCGCCCGGGCTCGTCTCGACGACAGTCCAGCCCTCGGCGGCGGCCCGCGCGCGGGCCGTCTCGCCGGTGATCTGGGAGCCGATGGGCTTCGACGGGGCGCTGAACGCCGGGTCCTGCGGGTCCACCTCGGAGTGGGTGAGCACCGCCACCGCGCGCTGGTCGAGCCCGCGGCGCTCCAAGGCGGTGTCCAGCGCCATCGTCAGGATGTGCCCGATCCCGCCCTGCGAGTCTGCGACCGCCAGCCACAGGGGCAGGTCGGGCAGGCCCTCATGGTCGGCGTCCGGGGCCACCAGCTCGCCGCGCCGCAGGATGAAGCCGACCTGCGGCCCGTTGCCGTGCGACACCAGCACCCGCCAGCCGTCGGCCACCAAGTCGGCGACCTGCTCGGCGAACTGCGCGGCCCGCTCGAGCTGGCGGGGCACCGACCCCGGCTCGCCGTCGAGGACGAGCGCGTTGCCGCCGATGGCGACCAGCACGGAGCCCTTCATCGGGAGTCCCTGAGCTCGCGCAGGGCCAGCACGGCCTGCGTGAACACGGCGCTGGGCGCCTCGACGATGCCGGCGCCGATCTGCCCGACGCCCGCCTCGCGGTGCGCGATGCCGGTGTTGATCACCGGCAGCACACCCGTGTCGAGGACCTTCAGCACGTCGATGCCGCTGGGGGTCCCCGTGAAGTTCAGCGGGGGCAGCATGTACGCCGGGTGCGGGCCCATCGTGATGCGGCGCATCGACCGGGTGGTGGCCAGCGCGTCGTCGGGGGTACCGCCCACGAACTGCACGATCGCGGGGGAGGCCGCCATCGCGAAGCCGCCCAGGCCGAGGGTCTCGGTGATGGCCGAGTCGCCCAGGTCGGGGTTGGCGTCGTCGATGCTGAAGCCCGGGAAGAACAGGCCGTCGGCGGGGCCCACCGGGGCGGTGAACCAGCGCTCGCCGGCGCCCGCGACCCGCAGGCCGAACTCGACGCCGTTGCGGGCCATGGTCGTCACGAGGGTGGAGTTCTCGATGCCCACCGCGGCGTCCATCGCGAGCTTCGCGCCCGCCATCGACATGTTCAACGCGAAGTGGTCGTTGCCGGCCAGGAACTCCAGCACCTCGACGCCGCGCGGCAGGGTGGCCAGCGTCGGGGCCAGGCGGCGCGTGAGCAGGCTGGTCGCCGCCACGTTCCGGTTGTGCCCCTCGTCGCCCATCGCCAGCGCCTGGCCGATCAGCGACGTGACGTCGATCGGGCCGTAGGCCTGCAGCGTCGAGTCGAGCACCGGGCCCAGCACGTCGCGCATCCACTCCAGGCGGGTGATGACCTCGGAGTCGAAGGCGCCGAAGCGCAGCACCTTGCCCAGACCCTCGTTGAGGGTCGCGAACGCGCGACGGTCGCCGTCCTCGACGACCAGCACGGGCATCGAGGGGGAGACCACGCCGGCCATCGGGCCGACGGCGCCGTGGTGGTGGCACGGGTCGACCTGGATCTGGCCGGTGCTCAGCAGCTCGCGGGCCTCGTCGGGCGTGGACGCCCACCCCTCGAACAGGCTCGCGCCGATCAGCGCGCCGATCATCGGGCCGCACATGCGCTCGACCTCGATGGGCGGGCCTGAGTGCAGCAGCGTCCGCGCGCCGTCGAGGCCGGGGACGACCTCCCGGGCGGGGCGGATCGCGACCAGGCGCGGGCGCACGGCGTGCACCGCGGCCAGTGCGCGACGGTTGGCCTCCTGGGTGACGTCGTCGTTAAGCCCGGCCGCGGCGACCGCCGCGACGGCGTCGCCGAAGGCGGGCGGGCGCCAGTCGAGCTGCACGACGTCCTCGGCGGGCACCCCCTCGACGATGAGAGGCAGGCCAGCGTTGACGACGCGGATACCGCCGGTGATCATGCGTCCTCCTTCGGGGAGCTCGTGGACGCGCCGGTGGGCGCGACGGTGGCGCGGGCCGCGGCGTAGCGGGCCGCGGACGCGTTGGACGGGTGCAGCAGGACGCCGGCGTCGCGCAGCAGGGCGCGCTGCTGGTCGATGCCCTGCGGGTCGTCGGGGGCGCCGCAGACGGACCCGACGACCACCAGCTCGCGGCCGTCCTTGGCGGCGGCGGCGCGCGCGGAGCGCACCGCCTCGGCCAGCGGGGCGGCCGGATCGGCGGAGGAGCCGTGGCCCAGCACCAGGTCGACCAGGACGAGGCCGACCAGCGGGTTCTCGCCGGCGGCGGCGACCCGCGCCGAGCGCTCGGCGGGCTCGATCATCGGGTGCGGGCGGCCGGCGGTGAACTCGTCGTCGCCCAGGTCGAGGATCTCCGCGTGGACGCCGGCGGCGCCCAGCACGACCTTCGACTCGGACGCGAGCGTGCCGCCCGTGTACAGGCCGAGCACGCCGCCCGACAGTGGCACGTCCAGGTCGGGGGTGGCGGCGGCCTCGATGACGAGCGGGTGGCCGGCGAGCTCCGCGGCGGCGATGGCGCCGCCCTCGAGCGTGCCGCGCACCACCACGGGGCCGTCGGAGTCGGGCAGTCCGAGCAGGCATGCGACCACCGGCTTGCCGAGGATGGCGAGCCGCGCCAGGAGGCGCTCGGCGACGGCGGGGGCCGGGGGCTTCGAGACGACGACGACGACCTCGGTGGCCTCGTCGGCGGCGAGCATGTCGAGCGCGTGGTGGGTCATCAGGCCGTCCACCTCGGCGCTCAGGTCGCGGCCGCCCACGCCGATGAGCTGGGACACGCCACAGCCCGCGACGTCGAGCAGGCAGGACACCTCCTGGGCGCCCGTGCCGGACGCGGCCACGATGCCCACCGAGCCGCGCTGCACCACGTTGGCGAACCCGAGCGGCACGCCGTCGAGGATCGCGGTGCCGCAGTCGGGGCCCATCAGCAGCAGGCCGCGGTCGACGGCGAGGCGCTTGAGCCGCACCTCGTCCTCGATCGAGACGTTGTCCGAGAAGCAGAACACGTGCAGCCCGCTGCGCAGCGCCTGCTCGACGACGGCGGGGGCGTAGGCGCCCGGCGTGGAGATGGTCGCGAGGGTGGCGCCGTCGGCGACAGCGACGCCCTCCGCGATGGACTGGGGGAGCTGCTCGGCGCGCTCGCCGGTGGACTGCTCCACAGCGGTCAGCCCGGCCTCCGCGGAGTCGAGGGCCTCCTGCGCGATGGCCTCGTCGTCGGCGCGGACGACCAGCAGCAGGTCGTCCGGGGCGGCGACCAGGTCGTCCGGGCGCATCGACGAGCGCTCGAGGATGTCGAGGTTGCCGGGCGTGGCCATGACGGCGCCGACGCGCCGCACGCCTTCGCGCTTCTCGGTGGCCGAGGCGAGCGCCATCAGCGCCACCGAGTCGCGGTAGAGGCGGGGCAGCACGCGGGCGCGCAGCACTGTCGTGTCGGGTGCGCTCATGCGCTCCTCCTGGGGTGGATCGTGCGGGATGGGAACTGGTCTGAGGTGAGGGTCAGCACGGCGCGCGCCGCGGCCGTGGCGCCGCTCGCGTGGTCGATGCCGGAGCTGGCCCCCCAGGTGCGGGCGTGGGCGATGGCCGCGGCGACGAGGGTCGGGTCGGCCAGGGCGCGCACCAAGACGTGCACGTGCTCGGAGAACTGGCCGTCGATGGCGGCGAGCAGGTCGTGTCGGGACATCGCGGTGGTCTGGTCGACGAGCGCCGCCACCGGCGCGGCGAGCCGCCGGGCCGGGTCGAGGCCGTGGGCCCGGGGGAGCCCGGTGGCCGCGGTGAGCGTCGCGAGCACCCCGATGACCACGTCGTCGCCCGCGGGCGTGGTGCCGGGGCCCGCGCCGATGAGCCGCACGAGCAGGTCCTCGGCGAGCAGATCGTCGCCGGCGAGGGCCGCGCGGGCCAGCGGTCCGGCGAGCTCGCGCTGGGCGCGCGGGTCCATCACGGGGTCGGTGGCCTGGACGGGCTGGGCGGCGAGCGACGATCCCATGCGCGCCACCGCGAGCGGGTCCAGCGCGGTGGGGGGCAGGCGCAGGTCGACGCGCTCGATGACCTGCGGCGGGTCGGCGAGCCAGGCGTCGAGGCTCACGGTGCGGGGCGACTGCGCGGGTCGCACCGGCTCGTCTCCGGAGACCTGGTGCGCGAATTCGGCGAATTCGGCGTGGTCGGGGAGGCAGACGCCACCGGGCACGAGGCCGCGCAGGCGCGAGGTGATGGCGACGAGTTCGGAGCGGTGGTCCCCCCGACGCTCGGTGGGCCGGGCGAGGATGACTGCAGATTGTCCGACATGGACGAGGCGGAATGACTCCGCCTCGCGCCACGGCTCAGGGCCGAGTGGCACGCGCACGTGGCGCACCGCTCCAGGCTGGCCCTTGAACATCGTTGTCATGCTCATGAATGTACGAAGCCGCGCCTGTATTGGCTGCGTCCGCATCGGACTGAGTTCCGCCCTACGATTGTCCGAAAAGGACGAGGGGAGATGCCGTGACGTCGGTGACAGTCCGCGAGATCATGACTCTGGGCGCGTTGCGCGGGACGTACGTCCTGGGTGGTGCTAGTGGGCTCGACCGGGTGGTGTCCGGGGTGAACGTCATGGAGGTCCCCGACATCGAGGACTTCGTCAAGCGCGGCGAGCTGCTGCTCACCACCGCCTACCCCGTGCGCGAGCGGCCCGAGCGGCTGGTCGAGCTGGTGCCGGAGCTCGCGGCGCGGGGCCTCGCGGCCCTCGCCATCAAGCCGATGCGCTACCTCGAGGAGCTCCCGCCGCGCCTCGTCGAGGTGGCGGACAGCCTGGGCTTCCCGGTGCTGGTGATGCCCGACACCACCTCGTTCAACGAGGTGATCGGCGCGGTGCTCGCGGTGGTGCTGGCCGAGTACGGCGCCGAGCCCGGTGGCGCCGAGGTGATCCGCGAGCGGCTCACCGGTGTCGCGCTCGCGGGCGGCGGCCTCGAGGAGATCGCGCGCACGCTCGCCGGCGCCCTCGACCGCGATGTGCGGATCGTCGACGAGGATGCGGTGGTGCTGGGCAGCGGCGCTGTGGAGCCGGGCGTCGACGCGGGGGAGCCGTGGGAGTTCGCGATCACCGTGGCGGGGACGCGCCGCGGCCGGATCCTGGTGGGCGGGCGGGACGAGCCGAGTCTCGGGCAGCGCCGCCTCATCCGGCAGTCGTGCTTCGCCGCCGGGATGCACATCGCGCAGGCGATCGCGGGCATCGAGCTCGACCGCCGGCTTCGCGGGCTGTTCCTCGAGGAGTTGGTGAGCGGCCCGCACCTGGACGAGATGTTCGTGCGGCAGCGCTCACGGCTGTTCGGGTGGGACTTCACCACGCCGCACGCCGTGCTGCTGGCCCGCTGCGCGGCCGAGCTCGCCGACGGGCAGGTCGCCGCCGTCACCACACGGGTGCTCGGCTCCGAGGCGCTGGTCTGGTCGCGCGGCCGCGAGGTGGTCGCGATCGTGCCGCAGGCGGCGCTGGACCGGTCCGCGATCCGCGAGGGGGTGCTCGACGACCCCGCCGACCGGTGGCGCCGCGAGCTCGCGGAGGTCGCGCAGTGCCCGGTGGTGGTGGCGGTGGGCCCGATCGCCCGCGAGCCGGGAGCCCTGGCGGACAGCCACGCGGGGGCGCGCGAGTCGCTGCGGATCGCCGAGGGCGCGTCGCGCGAGGTGGTGTGGCATGAGGACCTGGCGGTGGAGCGGTTGCTGCTGTCGGTGCCGCGGGCCGCGCTCGACAAGTTCGTGGACGACGCGATCGGGCCGTTGCTGCGGCATGACGCCGAGCACAGCGGGGACCTGTGCCGCACGCTCGAGGAGTTCTTGGGGGTGGGGAACGGGGCCGAGGCCGCCCGGCGCCTGTACATCCACTACAACACGATGAAGCACCGGATCGCCCGGATCGCGGACCTGACCGGGGCGGACCTGCACGATCCGCGCACGCGGCTGACGCTCTCCCTCGCGCTGGAGATGCGGAAGGTGCGCTGACCTGCGGCGGTGCTTGAGGACCGCTGTTCGCTGTGAGACCATGTTTCACGCAGCGCGATAGGCGTTGCGCCTAGCGAAATGGATCACCGTGGATACCCTCGCCGCCCTGAGCGACGCACGTCTCGTCCCCGTCGTCGTGCTCGATGACGCCGCCCATGCCGACGCCCTCGCCGGCGCCCTCGTCGCCGGCGGGCTGCCCGTCGCCGAGGTCACGTTCCGCACCGCCGCGGCCGCCGACTCCATCCGCGCGATGGCCGACCGCGGCGACATCCTCGTCGGCGCCGGCACCGTGCTGACCGTCGCCCAGGTCGACCAGGCCGTCGCCGCCGGCGCGTCCTACGTCGTCTCGCCCGGCCTCAGCCGCGCGGTCGTCGAGCGCTGCCAGGAGCTCGGCGTGCTCGCCCTGCCCGGCGCGGTCACCGCGACGGAGATCCAGGCCGCCCTCGAGCTCGGCCTCACCACCGTGAAGTTCTTCCCGGCCGGCACCTCCGGCGGCGCCCCCGCCATCGCCGCGCTCGCCGCGCCGTTCGGCCAGGTCACGTTCGTGCCCACCGGCGGCATCGGCCCCAAGAACCTGCAGGACTACCTGAGCATCCCGTCCGTGGCCGCCGTCGGAGGCTCCTGGATGGTCCCCCGCGACCGCGTCGCCGCAGGCGACTTCGCCGGCATCACGCAGCTCACCGCCGACGCCGTCGCCCTCACCCGCTGACCCCTCCCGCACCACGAAGGACTGACCCATGTCTCAGCTCGCCATCCGTCCCGCCTCCGAGTGCCGTTATGACGCGGTGTCCCTGGGCGAGGTGATGCTGCGACTCGACCCGGGCGAGGGCCGGGTCCGCACCGCGCGCTCCTTCCGGGCCTGGGAGGGCGGCGGCGAGTACAACGTGACCCGCGGACTGCGCCGGGCGTTCGGGCTGCGCGGCGCGATCGTCACGGCGCTCGCGGACAACGAGGTCGGGCGCCTCGTCGAGGACTTCATGCTCCAGGGCGGGGTCGACACCCAGTTCGTCAAGTGGGTCCCCTACGACGGCATCGGCCGCGAGGTCCGCAACGGCCTGAACTTCACCGAGCGCGGATTCGGGGTCCGCGGCGCCGTGGGCGTCAGCGACCGCGGCCACACCGCCGCGTCGCAGCTCAAGCCCGGCGACATCGACTGGGAGCACCTGTTCGGCGACCTCGGCGTGCGGTGGCTGCACACCGGCGGCATCTTCGCGGCCCTCTCGGAGTCCGCCGCCGAGACCGTCATCGAGGCGGTGCAGATCGCCAAGAAGCACGGCACGATCGTGTCCTACGACCTCAACTACCGGCCCAGCCTGTGGCGCTCCATCGGCGGCCAGGCCAAGGCGCAGGAGGTCAACCGGGCCATCGCCCCGTTCATCGACGTGATGATCGGCAACGAGGAGGACTTCACCGCCTCGCTCGGCTTCGAGGTCGAGGGCGTCGACGACAACCTCTCCGCGCTCGAGGTCGACAAGTTCGCCGCGATGATCGAGACGGCCGCCGCCGCGTTCCCGAACTTCCAGGTCATCGGCACCACGATGCGCACCGTGCACTCCGCGTCGATCAACGACTGGGGCGCCCTGGCCTGGTCGCGGGAGACCGGCGTCGTGCAGTCCACGCACCGCGAACGCCTGGAGATCATGGACCGCGTCGGCGGCGGGGACTCCTTCGCCTCCGGCCTCATCTACGGGCTCCTGGACGGCCAGCCGCTGCAGACCGCCGTCGAGTACGGCGCCGCGCACGGCGCACTGGCGATGACCACCCCCGGCGACACGACGATGGTCACCAAGGCCGAGGTCCTCAAGCTCGCCGGCGGCGGGAACGCCCGAGTCGACCGCTGAGCCGGTCGCATCAGACTGAGCGCCCGCACCGCCCCGATCTCCCGGGGCCGGTGCGGGCGTTCGTCGTCGGGGCGCCCAGCCCGTCAGGGATGCGTCAAGGCGGCTGCGGGGGGCGCTAAGGAGTCGTCAACGCCGGGTTGCGGGCGCCCGTGGCGGGCGTAGGACAGGGGGTGTGCGCGGGTGCGCACCGGTCCGCCGCGTCACGCGGACCGCCCGACTCCCCGAAGGCGCCCCTCATGGCCGACCTGGCCTTCCTCGCGCTCACGGTGGCGTTCGTCGCCGCCGTGGCGCTCGTCGCACGCACGCTGGACCACCCGTGACCGGGGCCGACTGGGCCGCCCTGGTGGTCACGGCCGCGGTGCTCGTCTACCTGTTCGTCGCCCTGGTCCGCCCGGACTCGACCCGATGAGCGCGACGTGGGCCGCCGTCGGCCAGATCGCGCTGCTGGTCGCACTGCTCGCCGCGGTGCACGCGCCGCTCGGCGCGTACATGGCGCGGGTCTTCACCTCGCCCCGGCACCTGGGCGTCGAGCGGGCCGGCTACCGGCTGATGCGCGTGGACCCCGACGCCGATCAGCGCTGGAGCGCGTACCTGCTCTCGCTGCTGGGGTTCTCGCTGGCGTCGGTGCTGCTGCTGTTCGGCCTCGCGCGCCTGCAGAACCACCTGCCGATGTCGCTGGGCATGTCGCCGATGGACCCCGCTGGCGCCTGGAACACCGCCGTCTCGTTCGTGACGAACACGAACTGGCAGTGGTACTCGGGCGAGCAGGCCGCCGGCTACCTGCTGCAGATGGCGGGCCTCGCGGTGCAGAACTTCCTCTCGGCGGCCGTCGGCATCGCCGTGGTCGTGGCCCTGATCCGCGGTTTCGCGCGCTCGGGCGCCGAGGGTCGGGTCGGCAACTTCTGGTCCGACCTGGTCCGGTCGACAGTGCGCATCCTGCTGCCGATCGCGGCGGTCGGCGCGGTGCTGCTCGTCGTGACGGGCGTCATCCAGAACTTCGCCGGCCCCACGGAGGTCACCACCCTCGCGGGCGGCGCGCAGAGCGTGCTCGGGGGGCCGGTCGCCTCGCAGGAGTCGATCAAGCTGCTCGGCACCAACGGCGGCGGGTTCTTCAACGCGAACTCCGCGCACCCCCTGGAGAACCCGACGCCGGTCAGCAACCTGCTCCAGGTCTTCCTGATCCTGCTCATCCCGTCCGCGCTGCCGCGCACCTTCGGCCTCATGATGGGCGACAAGCGGCAGGGCCACGCGGTCCTCGGGGCGATGGCCACGCTGTGGGTCGCCGCCGTGGGGCTGCTGACCTGGGCCGAGATGGCGGCGCCGGGGGCGGCGCCGCAGCTCGTGGGCGCCGCGTCGGAGGGCAAGGAGACCCGGTTCGGCGCCGCGGGCAGCGCGCTGTTCGCGGCCTCCACAACGGGGACGTCCACGGGCGCCGTCAACGCGATGCACGACTCGCTGACGGCGCCGGGCGGCGGCGTCACGATCTTCACGATGATGCTCGGCGAGGTCGCCCCCGGCGGCGTCGGCTCGGGCCTCTACGGGATGCTCGTGCTGGCGATCGTCGCGGTCTTCGTCGCGGGGCTCATGGTCGGGCGCACGCCCGAGTACCTGGGCAAGAAGATCGGCCGCCAGGAGATCACGCTCGTCGCGCTCTACGTGCTCGCGGTGCCCGCCGTGGTGCTGCTCGGCACCGCCGTGGCCATCGCGACGACAGCGGGGCAGGCCGGGATGCAGGAGGCCGGGCCGCACGGCCTGTCCGAGGTGCTGTACGCGTTCACCTCCGCCGGGAACAACAACGGCAGCGCGTTCGCGGGCCTGACCGTCTCGACGCCCTTCTACAACACGCTCCTCGGCTTGGCGATGCTCCTCGGGCGCTTCGTGCCCATCGCGCTCGTGCTGGCCCTCGCGGGCCGGTTCGCGAGCCAGCACACGGTCCCCGCCGGCTCGGGCACCCTCCCGACGCACCGCCCGCTGTTCGTGGGCCTCCTGGTCGCGGTGACGCTCGTCGTCGTCGGCCTGACCTTCATCCCCGTCCTGTCCCTCGGCCCGATCGCCGAGTCCCTCTCATGAAGGACACCGTCATGCACCCGACCCTGGTGGCCCCCGCAGGGGCCTCGGTCGACCCTGGACCTATGGAGCCCCACGGCGCGCCCCGCCCCAGGGGCAACCGGCGCGCGCTGAGCGGGCGGCAACTCCTCGCGGCGCTCCCCGTGGCTCTGCGCAAACTCGACCCGCGTGAGCTCTCCCACGCGCCGGTGCTGTTCGTCGTCGAGATCGGGGCCGTCGCGTCGACAGTGCTCACCGTGCTCGACCCGGGCGTCTTCGCAGTCTCGGTGACGATCTGGCTGTGGTTCACGGTCGTGTTCGCGACCCTCGCCGAGGCGGTCGCGGAGAGCCGGGGCAAGGCGCAGGCCGCGAGCCTGCGGGCCACGCAGGCGCAGACCACGGCCCGACGAGTGCTGGCGCCGCAGGACGCCGTGGGCGGTGTGGCGCTGTCCGACCTGCCGACCGCGCCCGTGCCGTCCTCCACGCTCGCCGTCGGGGATGTGGTCGTGGTCGTCGCGGGGGAGGTCATCCCCGGCGACGGCGACGTGGTCGAGGGCATCGCGAGCGTCGACGAGTCGGCCATCACCGGCGAGTCGGCCCCGGTGATCCGGGAGTCCGGCGGCGACCGCTCGGCAGTCACAGGCGGCACCGTGGTGCTCTCCGACCGCATCGTCGTCCGCATCACGGCGCCCGCCGGGCAGACGTTCGTGGACAAGATGATCGCCCTCGTCGAGGGCAGCGAGCGCCAGCGCACGCCCAACGAGGTCGCGCTCAACGTGCTGCTCACGTCGCTGACCATCATCTTCGTGCTGGCGGTGGCCACCCTGCAGCCCTTCGCCGTGTACTCGGGCGCCCGGCAGTCGCTCATCGTGCTGGTGGCGCTGCTGGTGTGCCTCATCCCGACGACGATCGGCGCGCTGCTCTCCGCCATCGGCATCGCGGGCATGGACCGCCTGGTGCAGCGCAACGTGCTGGCCATGTCGGGCCGCGCGGTGGAGGCCGCGGGGGACGTGGACGTGCTGCTGCTCGACAAGACGGGCACCATCACGCTCGGCAACCGCCAGGCCTCCGAGCTGCTGCCCGCCGAGGGCGTCACCCTCGCCGAGCTGGCCGACGCCGCGCAGCTCTCCTCGATGGCCGATGAGACGCCCGAGGGTCGCAGCGTGCTGGTGCTGGTCAAGGAGCAGCTGGGCTTGCGCGCCCGGGAGGACGGCGAGCTGGTGGGCGCCGAGCTCGTGCCGTTCACGGCCCGCACCCGCATGAGCGGGCTGGACCTGCCGGGCGGTTCTGGCGATGCCGCCGACGGCCAGGCGCGGCGCATCCGCAAGGGCGCCGCCGCCGCGGTCGCGGCCTGGGTGCGGTCCACCGGCGGCAGCATCGGGGCGCAGAACGGGCAGGTCGTCGACGCGATCAGCTCCTCCGGCGGCACTCCGCTCGTGGTGGCGGAGCAGATCGGCGACGGCCCGGCCCGCGTGCTCGGGGTCATCCACCTCAAGGACGTGGTCAAGCACGGCCTGCGCGAGCGGTTCGACGAGCTGCGCGCGATGGGCATCCGCACCGTCATGGTCACGGGCGACAACGCCGTGACGGCCCGCGCGATCGCGCTCGAGGCCGGTGTCGACGACGTGCTCGCCGAGGCCACCCCCGAGGACAAGCTCGCGCTCATCCGGCGCGAGCAGGCAGGCGGCCGACTGGTCGCGATGGCGGGGGACGGCACCAACGACGCCCCGGCGCTCGCGCAGGCCGATGTCGGGGTGGCGATGAACACCGGCACGAGCGCGGCGAAGGAGGCCGGGAACATGGTCGACCTCGACTCGAACCCGACCAAGCTCATCGAGATCGTGCAGATCGGCAAGCAGCTGCTCATCACGCGCGGGGCGCTGACCACGTTCTCGATCGCCAACGACGTCGCGAAGTACTTCGCGATCCTGCCGGCGATGTTCCTGGTGGCCTTCCCGCAGCTCGGGGTGCTCAACGTGATGGGCCTGTCGAGCCCCGAGTCGGCGATCCTCTCCGCGGTCATCTTCAACGCGCTGGTGATCGTGGCGCTCATCCCGCTCGCGCTGCGGGGCGTGCGGTACCGCCCGGCGAGCGCCGCCGTGATGCTGCGCCGCAACCTGCTCGTCTACGGCGTCGGCGGCCTCATCGCGCCGTTCGCCGGCATCAAGCTCATCGACCTGATCGTCTCCCTCATCCCCGGGATCGGCTGACATGACCACCCCCCGCACCGCGACGCCCGTCGCGCCGCACCCCCGTCCGCGCACCACCCGCTCGGCCGGCGCCACGCTCGTGGCGCTGACCCGGCAGACCTGGGCCGGGCTGCGCGTCCTGCTGGTCCTCACCGCCGTGCTCGGCTTCGCGTACCCGCTGGCCGTGGCGGGCATCGCGCAGGCAGCGTTCCCGTGGCAGGCGAATGGCTCCCTCGTGAGCGCCGACGGCGCCCACGTCACCTCTCCCGACGAGGCGGTCGGCTCCCTGCTGGTCGGCCAGCAGTTCGAGGGCGACGAGTGGTTCCACCCGCGCCCGTCGGCCGGGGGCTACGACACGCTCGCCTCGGGCGGGTCGAACCTCGGCCCGACGAACCCGGACCTGCTCGCCACCGTGCGCGAGCGCCGGGCCGAGGCAGCCGCGATGGACGGCGTCGACCCCGCGTCGGTGGCGCCGGACGCGCTCACCGCCTCAGGCTCGGGGCTCGACCCCGACATCTCGCCGGAGTACGCGCACCAGCAGGCCGACCGCGTGGCGCGGGCCCGTGGGCTGTCCGCCGCGGAGGTCACGGCGCTCGTGGACGAGACCACGCAGGGCCGTGGCCTGGGCGTGCTCGGCGAGCCGCGGGTCAACGTGCTCGAGCTGAACCTCGCGCTGACCACAATGGGGTCGTGAGAACACCCGCGCCCGACGCGCCGCAGCCGGCCGGTGACGCCACGTCACCGGCCGGCCTCGGCGAGCATGCGGGCAGCACCAGCGCGCATGCGGGCAGCCCCAGCGCGCATGCGGGCAACCCTGGCCGAGGCGGCCGCCTGACGGTGTACCTCGGCGCGGCCCCCGGCGTCGGGAAGACCTACGCGATGCTCGACGAGGCGCACCGCCGCCAGTCGCGCGGCACCGACGTGGTGGTGGGACTCGTCGAGACGCACGGGCGCGCGGCGACGGCGGCGCTCCTCGACGGCCTGGAGGTCGTGCCGCGGCGCACCGTCGCGTACCGCGACCAGGAGTTCGGCGAGCTCGACGTCGACGCGGTGCTGAAGCGCGCGCCGCAGGTGGCGCTCGTCGACGAGCTCGCGCACACCAACGTGCCAGGCGTCGAGCACGCCAAACGCTGGCAGGACGTGCACGACCTGCTCGACGCCGGGATCGACGTGGTGACCACGGTGAACGTCCAGCACCTGGAGTCGCTCAACGACGTGGTCGAGGCCATCACCGGGGTGCGGCAGCGCGAGACAGTGCCCGACCACGTGGTGCGCGACGCCGACCAGGTGCAGCTCGTGGACCTCTCGCCGCAGGCCCTGCGCCGCCGCCTCGCGCACGGCAACGTGTACCGGGCCGAGCAGATCGACGCGTCGCTGTCCTCCTACTTCCGGGTCGGCAACCTCACCGCGCTGCGCGAGCTGGCGTTGCTGTGGCTCGCCGACCGGGTCGACGACGCGCTGACGGCCTACCGCCGCGACCACAGCATCGAGGAGCCATGGCCCGCCCGCGAGCGGATCGTGGTGGCCGTCACCGGCGGCCCCGAGGGCGAGACGCTCATCCGCCGCGGCGCCCGCATCACGCAGCGCTCGGCGGGCTCGGAGCTGCTCGCCGTGCACGTCCTGCCCACCGACGGCCTGCCCGGCGCCGCGCCCGGCGTCATCGCCGCGCAGCGCGAGCTCGTCGAGCAGCTCGGCGGCGCCTTCCACACCGTCGTGGGGGAGGACGTCGCCACAGCAGTGATCGACTTCGCGCGCGGGGTCAACGCCACGATGATCGTCGTCGGGGTCTCACGGCGCAGCCGATGGCGCGAGGCCCTCTCGGAGAGCAACGGCGTGGAGATCGCGCGCCTCGCAGAGAACATCGACGTGCACCTCATGACGCATGAGAAGGCCCGGGCGGGGCGGCGCGGGGCGCGGCCGCACGGCTCCCTGCTGTCCCGGCGCCGCACCGTCAGCGCCTGGCTGCTCGCCGTGCTCGGCACCGCCGGGATGACCCTGCTGCTGCGCCCGATGGACGGACGGCTCGGACTGCCCACCGAGCTGGTGCTCTTCCTCGCGCTGACCGTCGGGGTGGCGCTGATCGGAGGGCTGTGGCCTGCGGTGTTCAGCGCCGTGGCCGGGTTCTTCGCGCTCAACTACTTCTTCACCGCGCCCACCGGCCGCCTCACCGTCGACGCCCCCGAGAACGCGCTCGCGCTCGCGGTCTTCGTGCTGGTCGCCGCAGCGGTTGCCTCCGTGGTCGACCTCGCGGCGCGGCGCACAGGGCAGGCGTTCCGGGCGCGCGCCGAGGCGTCGGCGCTCGCGGCAGTGTCCCGGTCCGTGCTGTCGGGGCAGGACTCCGCGCAGGCGCTCGTCGGGCGGCTGCGGGAGACATTCACCCTGGAATCGGTGGCGCTGCTCGAACGGGAGCCGGGCCGCGGCGGCGAGCGCGGTGGAGAGCCGCGTGGGGGTGAGCCGCGTGGGGGTGAACGGGGGGCGTGGCGGGCCTTGGCCACCGACGGCGCCCGTCCGGCACTGCATCCCGACGACGCGCAGACGGTCGTGGCCATCGACGACGCGCGCGTCCTCGCCCTGCGGGGCCGGGTGCTGCCCGCCAGCGACCGGCGCGTGCTCGACGCCTTCGCGTCGCAGGCCGGCGCGGTGCTCGAACGCGGCAGGCTGCGCGCCGAGGCCGACCGGGTGCACGCCCTGCAACAGGCCGACGTGGCCAGGTCCGCGCTGCTCGGCGCCGTGTCCCACGACCTGCGCACGCCGCTGGCCACGATCCGCGCCGCCGTCGACGGCCTCAGGTCACCGGACGTGCGCCTCGACGAGGACGACACCGCCGCGCTCGTCGGCGCCGCGGACACCGCCACCTCCCAGCTCGAGCGCCTCATCGACAACCTGCTGGACCTGTCCCGGCTGCAAGCGGGCGGCCTGAAGCCGGTGCTGCGGCCCACCAGCCTGGACGAGGTGGTGCCACTCGCCATCGAGGGCGTCGACCCCGCACGGCTCGACGTGGACGTGCCGGAGACCCTGCCGCTGGTGCGCACCGACCCCGGCCTGCTCGAACGGGTGGTCGCGAACGTCGTCGGCAACGCCGCCCGGCACGCGCCCGCCGGGACACGGGTGCGGGTGGCCGGATCATCGACACGGCGCTCGGTGGAGGTACGCGTCATCGACAGCGGCCCAGGGCTCTCCGAGGAGCAGAAGGACCGGATGTTCGAGCCCTTCCAGCGGCTCGGCGACACATCCCCCGGAGGCCTGGGACTCGGACTGGCCGTGGCCCAAGGCCTGGCCGACGCGGTGGGCGCCGAGCTCACCGCCGAGGACACCCCCGGCGGCGGCCTGACGATGGTGCTGACCGTGCCGCGCGCTGAGGAGGCCGCATGACCGCTTCGAGGGTGCTCGTGGTGGACGACGAGCCCGGCCTGGTCCGAGCCCTCGCCATCAACCTGCGCGCCCACGGCTGGGAGGTCGCCACCGCCACCGACGGCGCGCACGCCCTGGACCTCGCCGCGTCATGGCGGCCCGACGTCGTGCTGCTCGACCTGGGCCTGCCCGACATCGGCGGCCTGGACGTGCTGGCCGGCATCCGCGGCTGGAGCCGGGTGCCCGTCGTGGTGCTGTCCGCCCGGCAGCACGGTGAGGACAAGGTCGAAGCCCTCGATGCCGGCGCCGACGACTACGTGACCAAGCCCTTCGCCATGAACGAGCTCCTCGCCCGCCTGCGCGCAGCCGTGCGCCGCGCCGCCCCCAGCGACGTCGCGGAGGCTGTGGTCGAGGCAGGGGAACTGGCCATCGACCTGGCCCGACGCCGCGTGCTGCGCGCCGGCGTCGAGGTGCGGCTCAGCCCCACCGAATGGGCGCTCGTCGAGGTGCTGGTCCGCAACCGTGGGCGGCTCGTGTCACGCGAGCAGTTGCTGCTCGAGGTGTGGGGGCCCGCCTACACGAACGAGACGGGGTACCTGCGGGTCTACGCCGCGCAGTTGCGGCGCAAACTCGAGGTGGACCCGTCGCACCCGCGGCACCTGCTGACGCAGCCGGGGATGGGGTACGTGTTCGAGGTGTGAGCAGGTTCCCGCGACCCGTCCCCGCATGCGCTGCCGCGCCAGGCCGGCGCCGCCATCTCTCGCGTGGACTTCGACATCTACCCATTCCTGCAGGCCGTCACTGCTGTGCCCTGCTCGGTGATATCCCGGTTCGGGTGCGCAGGGGAGCGCGCCGACCCATCGGCCACCCTTACCTGGCAGCCACTACCAATTCTCCGGCCGTTGGGTCTGTTCTCATGGGATTCGCTGGAGTGGGTCCCGATACGCTTGACACGATCTCCGCGCTGACCAGTGGTGCGGTTGCGGTTCTGGCGGTGCTAGGAAGTGCGGCGACTGCGATTCCGCCCTCGGTCGTGGCGACAGTCAATCGCGTGAGGAGCGGCGATGAGTGGTTCGATATCGGCCTAACGAGCATCGGAGTTGGTGTGGTGTCGGAGCCCCTCGTCCCAAAGGCTGCTGTGGGCATGGCGCGCGCATCTAGTGTGCCCGGAGTAGAAGTGAGGTCTATCCCGCACGATCGGCTGGTCTGGCGGTTCCTGCATTGCGTTATGGCCATCTTCGCAACGAAGGCGGTGCAGAGGCGGGATGCTCGTGGTCGGTCACGCGCCCAGCTCGCCGCCGATGTTGTCGACGACGGCATCGGTCCGGAGGCATCGGTGTGGGGGCGTGACCATGCCCTCGAGATGCTGACTTACGCGCTTCTGGGAGTGTTCGGCGGCGCCTACGGATGTTTGCTCACCGCGGCGATGCTGCTGCGCCCCGCCATCGGTCCGGTGGCAGCGGGGAATGCCCTGGCCGTCGGGGCAGCCCTGTTGTTCCCCTTGGCCGGTCTCGTGTTCCCCCTCTCGCTTCGATTCGCGCTCGCGCGACGCCAACTCCGCGGCTGGGAACGTCGTGGCGAGCCGGAGGACGAGCGCCCTGGCGATGCATCCCTGCCTAGCAAGTCCGATCTTGTCGTCGGCATCGCCCTAGGCGGGACATTTGGTCTCATGCTGGTCCTCGGCATCTTCGCCGACTGACAGCCATCCCGTGCGAGTTCGTGAAGCAGATTGAGGAATGCCGGCCGATCCTCGGCGGGCGCTCCTGAGCCCGGTCGACGGAGCGCGGCGGGTCTTTGGGGGTCGGCTCAGCCGATAAGGATCCTTCACTCATGTGCACTGCCCCCGCCTTGAGGGGGCCATTGATCGAGGAGTCCCGCGCCGGTGGTCGTCGTCGAGCCGACCTGCATTGGGTGACCGGAGACGCTGGGATGGTGCTGTTCAGTGACGCGACTCGTTCGCGGTCCGAGCAGGTCCATGTCACCTGGGCCCGCACAGGCCGCCGCACCCGTACGCTCGGCGTGACCCTGGAGGACACATGGCCAACCTGAGCCTTCTCACCCAGTCGCACCTCGACGCCGCCCGCACGTCCGACAACGGCCGCAGCGCCGAACTCCTGCTGCACGACGGCCCACTGCGGCAGACGGTCATCGCACTCGTGGCCGGCACTCAGCTCGCCGAGCACAACTCGCCCAGCGCGGCCAGCCTGCAAGTCCTGGTGGGCCGCCTGCGCGTCACCGGTGTCGAGGCCGACGCGCTGGTCGCGGGGGAGATCGCCCTGCTCACACACCAGCGCCACGCGGTGCTGGCCGAGGAGGACTCGGTGTTCCTGCTGACGACGGTGACGGGCGTGGAACCGGCCGCGGGGCCGACTAGGGCGCGGTAGGCCTGCGTGCGAACGAGGCTGGCGTGGGAGATTGCGCATCTCGGGGAAAGCGTGTGGGCAACCTCGACGAGGTGACGGACCAGCGAGGCGTTCGCGCGCACCAAGGTCGGCTTTCTTAGATCGAAGATGTCCACAGCGTGAGAGCGGAGGACGCGATGAGTGAGTCATTCGACGAACTGGTTTCTCTCGTCATTTCTACCGAAGAGGCGCTCCCAGGCACGGCCTCGATTGAGCCGCTTCTGGTGGAAGCGTTGGAGCGTATGAAGCTCGACGCCGAGCATCGTGAGTATTATGTGGACCGGCTTCTCAAACTCATCCTTGAGCCATCATTCGGAGAGTTGGTCCTCGGTGAGCCGGGTATCGTGGAATTAGTGGAGTTCTGCATGCACGAACTCCGGTGGCCTGAAATTCGCCTCGCACTCACTTCACTCGATGTTGAAGGCGTTGACTGGCGGGTCCGCAGGAGCGCCCAGCGAGTTCTCATGGCGTACGAAGATCATTGGGAGGGCGCCGAAATATACGCGAAGTTCAGATGAGATAAATCTGCAGGCGGGGCGGCCTCCCCCAATGAGAGAGCGCACGCCGAGGCCTCCGGCGGACGAGGCTCGTCCCAGGGCAGGATTCCGCCGGGCAAAGATGGGAGTCCCATGTGGTTCCGGGAGCCGATGCGGTGAATAAGTACAAACTGCTGATCGTCAGCGCCGTCGGCGATCGTGATGGCATGGCGCTTGAACTAGCGGATGTCGAGTCGGGTGAGCAAGTGGCAGAGGTGTTCGTGGACGCCAGGACTCAATTGCGCACGGTCGCCTTCTACACAAATCGTCATGTGCCATTCGAGGTCGTGGAATGGCTGCTATCTGAAGCAACCAAGCGCTTGTAGTGCGCTGTCGGAGATCTCCAGCCCCGCATCCCGACGTACTGGGAGCGGGAGACTGCACTCATCGGTCAAATCGACATCCGACCACGGCCGCAGCACCGACGTCCTCTTGCGTGACGGCTTTCTGCGGCGGGCCTTCATCGACCTCGTTGGAGGCGTCGAGTCGGCCGGGCACAACTCGCCTAGCGCGGCGAGCCTGCAAGTTCTGGTGGGCCGCCTGCGCGTCACCGGCGTCGAGGCCGACGGGTCCTAGCGTTCCGATGAGCCCGCGGCGACCTCAGCCAGGCGGTCCCGGTCGAGGACCGCTGTCCACCGGCGTCCCGAGTCGATGACCTGGTTCTTGCGGAACCGGCTCATCACACGGGACACGGACTCGGGCGTCGAGCCGGTCATTCCCGCGAGATCTGCGCGGGAGAGCGGGATCTGGAGCAGGGTGCCGCCGTCGTCGGCCCGTTCCTGGCCGAGCTTGTCCGCGAGGCGGAGCAGGGTCGCGGCGACGCGTTGGGCCACGGTGTCCGTGGAGTGGCGGCCCAGGTCAGAGCGGGCCCGGGCGAGGCGCGCCGCGACGTCGTCGAGCACGCGCAGTGCGACCGTCGGGTGCTCGGTGAGCACGGCCCGGAACGCGGTGGGATCGATCCGCAGGGCGCAGGTGGTCGTGAGGGCTTCGGCCGTCTCCGGGTAGGTCGGGTCGCCGAGGGTGGTCAGGGTCCCGAAGAGGTCTCCCGGGGTGAGGAGGTCGACGACGATCTCGCGCCCGCCGTCTGTCGGCTGGGAGACCTTCACCCGGCCGGAGGCCAGCACGTACAGGTGGTCGGCGGGGGCGCCAGCGGTGAACACCTGGCCCCCGGCCGGCCAGGCGAGCGAGACCATCCGGGCGTCGATGGCCTCGAGCTCTGACGTCGAAAGGCCGGCGAACAGCGGGACGTGGCCCAGGACGCGCATCCGGACAGGCGTCGGGCAGTGGTGGGGCTCAGCACAGGCTGTCCGGAGCGGGATCCGCCGTCGGGCCGAGGGCGTCGTCGTCGGCCCTGGCCCGTCGTGGTGAGGGTGTGCGTGCGGGGTGGTCACATCGTCTCCTGGGCTCCTCGCGAGCGTATCCCCCCTGATCCGAGGTCTGGGTCCGGACATTCCGCGCGGTGCTGCGGCTACCTGACGCACGTCATGTTCGCGTGGCGGCGTGCCTCTTAGCGTCGGCGTCAGTCGCCTCGACCGGGGCGGCGCAGACTCCACTAGAAGAGGTTCGATCATGAGCTCCATCAGCACCCCCTCCACCTCCACCGCCGCGACCACCCGCACGATCCTGCGGGCCGAGGGCTTCTCCTGCCCGTCCTGCGTGGCGAAGATCGAGAAGCAGGTCGGGCGTCTCGCGGGCGTCAGCGCCGTCACAGTGCGGTTCGCCTCGAGCCGCATCGAGATCGACCACGACCCGCAGGCCGTCGGCGTCGAGGCGCTGATCGCGGCTGTCGCCAAGGCCGGTTACGCCTCCACGGCGGCGGCGTTCTGATGGCCGTCTCCTGGAAGCCTCGCGGCCGCTGGGCCGTCCCCGCGGTGAGCGGGCTGCTCATCGTGGGATCGGCCGCGACAGCCGCGGTATTCGGCGCGGGCGTCGCGAGCAACGCGCTGATGCTCGCGGCAGCCGTCGCGGCGGGATCGCCCATCGCCGTCCACGCAGTCCGCGCGCTGGGGACGCGGGTGATCGGCATCGACCTGCTCGTCACCGTCGCCTCCGTCGGGGCGGTGGTGATCGGCCAGTACTGGGAGGCCGCCGCTGTGACGTTCCTGTTCGCCGTCGGCCACGCCCTGGAGCAGGCCACCCTGAGCCGGACCCGGTCGGCGCTGGCCGAGCTGGTCGCCGTCGCACCGGATGTCGCCGTCGTCCAGCGGGCGGGCGGACAGATTGAGGTGGCGGCCGCCGACGTCGCCATCGGGGAGACGGTCGTGGTCAAGAACGGCGCGAAGGTCCCGGTCGACGGCGAGATCACCGCCGGGGTCGGGGCGGTCGACCAGGCCTCCATCACGGGGGAGTCGATCCCTGTGGAGAAGGCCATCGGGGACCAGGTCTTCGCCGGCACCGTCTCGCGTGGTGGCGTGCTGCAGGTGCGGGCGACCGGCGTGGGGGCCGACACGACGCTGGCCCGGATCATCCACCGCGTCGAGGAGGCGCAGGACGCCAAGGCCCGCACTCAGCGGTTCATGGACAGGTTCTCCCGCTGGTACACGCCCGGCATCATCGTCCTCGCGGTCGTCGCGGGGGCGCTCACCGGCGACGTCGTCCTGGCGCTGACCCTGCTCGTGATCGGGTGCCCGGGCGCGATGGTCATCTCCATCCCGGTCTCGATCGTGGTCGGCATCGGCCGCGCGGCCAAGGACGGCATCCTGATCAAGGGCGGGGAGCACCTGGAGCGGGCGGCCAAGATCACAGCGGTCGCCGTCGACAAGACCGGCACGCTGACGCGTGGTCGCCCGCTGCTGACCGACGTCGTCGTGCTCGACCCGGAGGCGGACCGGACTGCCGTCCTGCGCTGGGCCGCGCTGGCCGAGGCGGGCTCCGAGCACCCCCTGGCCCGCCCGGTGCTGGACGCCGCCCGCGCCGAGGGCCTGACGGGCGAGTTCCCCGAGGCCGCGGAGTCGATCCCCGGGAAGGGCATCACCGCGACGAGCGAGGGGCGCCACGTGCTCGTCGGCAACGTCGCCCTGCTGTCCCACATCGGCATCGCCGACAACCGGGGGAGCGATCGGGTGGCCCACGACCTCGCCGCCGCGGGGCGCACGCCGATGATCGTGGCGGTCGACGGCGTCGTCCTCGGGGTGCTCGCCGTCGCCGACGAGGTGCGGCCCGACGCCGCGCACATGGTCGCCGAGCTGCACCGCGCGGGCGTGCGCACGGTCGTCATGCTCACGGGGGACGCCCTCCCGGTCGCGCGCGCCGTGGGAGCGGCGACCGGCGCCGACGAGGTGCGGGCCGGGCTGCTCCCACAAGACAAGCACGACGCCGTGCGGGAACTGCAGCGGCAGGGGCACGTCGTGGCGATGGTGGGCGACGGCGTCAACGACGCCCCTGCGCTCGCCGTCGCGGACGTCGGGGTGGCGATGGGCGCGGCGGGATCAGCCGTCGCCCTCGAGACCGCCGACATCGCCCTGATGGCCGACGACCTGCGGAGGCTCCCGGAGGCCATCCGGCTGGCGCGCCGGACCGTGGCGACCATGCGGCAGAACATCGCCGTCGCGCTGGCCACCGTGGCGCTGCTCCTGCTCGGGGTGCTGCTCGGCGGGGTGACGATGTCGGTGGGGATGCTCGTGCACGAGGTGTCGGTGCTGGTGGTCATCCTCAACGCGATGCGACTGCTGCGCAGGCGGGCACAGCCCTCCGCGGCTCCCGCCGCCCCGGCGGCCATCGTGCGCCAACCGGAACCAGCAGCGGCATGATCAGCGGCTGGTGGGGCTCGAGTGACGGGCTAGCCGCGATCGCGCCCCGGCTGCGCCTCTCAGCTTCCGGGCCGGGCGCTACGCACCGGTGCGTAGCGCCCCACGGCCCGCCGTGCTGGCGCTGCCTGAAGGTCAGCTGTGGTACCGAGCGCACACAATGGAGAAGAGGCGGCCGAAAGGGTGAATCCGGCCGATTAATCACCACCGAGGTAACAGGCATCGCTACCGTCATTATGGCGGACAAGCAGCGTGCGACAGGGGAGTGCGTAGCAGGTTCGCGCTGACAGGGGTGGCGTGAAGCGGAACTCTAAGTTTCCGACCACGTTTCTCCCAATTCTCATGCGCCTGGGCGCTTGTCATATTTCCCATCGTCTCTGGTCTGGGTGGCGTTAGTCCCGCCGACAATTCGAGAACGGCTCGTTTTGCTGATCTTCCGGAGTGGCGGAGCATCAGTCGGACCGTTGATGTTCGTGCCGGCCCAGGCCGCGCGGGAGGGGCCTCGTGGTGCGTATCAGTTTCCAGCATGTCGTTGTCGTGATCACCGTTGTGGCGTGCAGTGTGGTGTCGGTCGGGCCGTGGCCCGCCGCGTTGGCTAGTGCAGTTGAAGCGCCGACGGTGGTGGCCTCGGTGAAACCGGTCGATCCCGGATCGCTCTCGTTGACAGTGCAGGAGGGCGACGCGACGACGCTCGTCGCGACAGGGGCGGGCGACGACCTGAGTCAGCCTGTGGTGATTCAGGCGGACGACGGGGCGATCCTCGCGACCTGCATCGTGGGGGACGACTGCGCGGTCGAGGTGTCGACGGACGAGACGGGGTCGTACATCGCTCGGGCAGGAGACACGTTCTCGGAGCCGGTGGTGCTGGCCTGGCCGGAGACGCCCGAGGCCATGGAAGCCATCTCGGAGGCGTCGCGGCTCACCCTGCCCTTGCCGAAATCGGGTGAGGAGACGACGGGTACGGACAATGGATGGGGGCTCACCATTGGCACACGGCCGGTGTACCAGCACGAGCCGTGGGACACGGACGGGGCATGGGGGCACATCTCAACTTGGCCGACCTCCGCGAGCTCCGCTTGGTATGAGTTCTACGCCAACGCGACCCCGCCTGCCGGCGTTGATCTGAGCGACGAATACGAGGTCTTGATCCGCGACAAAGACATCGACAACACGCTCGCCTGTGGCGGCGTGGTTCCCGGTGACCTGAGTGTGGCATGTTCGTACTATCACGAATATCAGGGACCTGATCAGCACGAAGTCGCAGTGGAAGTGCGGAGGCATGGAGAGGTCATCGCCTCGCTACCGTACGACGGCTGGTACGACCGGTACTTGCATCTCGAGTTCTGGCCGCAGAACGGCGGCGTCTTCCTCGCTGGCGAACCCATCACACTGCGGGCGGCCAGCGGCGGCGACAACTTCCCGTGGGACGTCTACTCGCTCTACCTCCAGGAGACGACCAGCGGAGAGATCTTGGCGAGCTGCGACTCGAGCCCGTGCATCGCCGACGCAAGCCCGGGCTACTACACGGGCATCCGTGCGTACCGAGCGTTCGCCGCTGACCCGGACGACCCGACCCTGCATGTCGCAGCATCGACTTCGTACTACACGGTCTCGCGCGATTCCTGGTACGCGTCCATCTGGCAGTACGGCCCGGTCCAAGGTGGGCGCGTCCCGGTGATCGTCACCACCGGCGGCCAGGACGTCGGAAAGACCGGCGGCCACTACCGGACCTACATCGTGGACCTCACGGCGGGGACCGTGGTGAAGACCTGCACGACCGGCACCCAGTGCGTCACGACCGTTGACGCGACCAAGGGGCACACGTACGCCGGGGCCGTCGCATCGAGCCAGGGCCCAGACATCGACGTTCAAGCGGTGAGCTGGAGCCCGATCACCTTCACCTCCGACGGTGGAACTATCCGCAACGGCGCGCGTTGGGAAACCAGCGGTGGGTACAACCCGTCGATCCCGAGCTGCCAAACCTGCGCTGGCGACCCGGTGAACACTTACACGGGGGAGTTCTGGGACACGATCACCGATCTCTCCTTCGGTGACCTTAAGGTCACGCGCAATTACGGTTCCACGGTCGCTTCGATCGACCAGGGATTCGGTCATGGATGGTCCGGAAACCTGAGGATGAGGCTGGAGAAGGCGCACTCGACCATCGGTGCCGACCTATCCGAATCCCAGCAGCTCGTCGTCATCCAGGAGAATGGTTCGTTCGTTCCGTTCGCCCGCACCGACGACGGATTCGCCACCGCTGCTCGCGTTCAAGCGACCCTCGTCGCGCGAGAAGACGGGACCTACGCTTTCGAGCGGAAGGACGGCCAGACCTACGTCTTCGCCGCAAACGGCGAGTTGACCACGATCACCGACCGCAATGGCAACACCCGCACCCTCACCTACACCGATGGCGACCTGACGCGGATCGCAGACGACCGTGGCCGCTCGATCGACCTGTCCTGGACGGACGGTCACGTCACCGCTGTGACCGACAGCACCGGCCGCACCGTCGGGTACACCTATGACGCCGCAGACGACCTGGTGGAGGTCACCGACGTCACCGGTGGGGTGACCACCTACGAGTACGACTCCGCGCACCAGATCACCGCGTTCACCGACCCGAACGGCGCGCGCGTCGAGAATGTCTACGACCGCGGCAGGGTCGTGCAGCAGACGGACGCGCTCGATCGGGTCATGACCTTCGTCTACGACATCGACTCGAGCGGCGACGGCTCCACTCTCGTGACCGCGCCGGACGGATCGAAGACCCGCAGCACTTACGTCGACGGAGCCGTCGTCGCCCAGACGGTGGCCGAGGGCACCTCCGTGGAGGCGACGACCACCTACGCGTACGTCGATGGTCTGCGCGTCGCGACGACCGATCCCGCGGGCGAGACGACCACCGTCACATATGACTCCCGCGGCAACCAGACCTCGGCGACCGACCCACTGGGCCGCACCGCAACAAGCACATACGACGAGTTCAACAACCCGCTCGTGGTGACGAACCCGGCAGGCGAAGCCACAACGTTCGCCTATGACGAGCGTGGGAACTTGCTGTCCTCGACCGGTCCAGACGGCGCGCAGACCACGTACACCGTCAACCCCGACGGCACGGTGGCCTCTGTCACCGATGCCCTCGAACGCGCGACGGCGATGACGTACGACATGCACGGCTTCTTGGTGTCGATGACGGCTCCCGACGGCGCGGTCGCGACCACGGCGTTCGACTCTCTGGGAAGGCAGATATCAGCGACGAGCCCTCTGGGTAACCTCGCGGGCTCGGATCCGGGGCACTTCACCTCGACGTACACCTACGATGCGGCCGGTCGGCAGTTGAGTGGGACCGATCCCTTGGGCGCGGTCGTGGCATCTGCGTACGACACGGGAGGCCGGCCGACGACCGTGACGGATGCGACCGGCGCGACCACAACCACCGAGTACGACTTAGCGGGCCGGGTCATCGCCGTGGTCGATGCCGCCGGGAGTCGCACCGTCTTCTCCTACGACGACGCTGGCCGGGTCACGGAGGTCACCGACGCCACCGGCGCGTCGACGTCGACCTCGTATGACGCGCTCGGTCGCCCGACGGCGGTGACGGACGCGCTGGGGCGGGTGTCGCGCACGGAGTACGACGCCGGGAACCGTGTCATCGCCACCGTCACCCCGTCCGGGGCGCGGACCACGTACACCTACGACGCCGCCGACCAGTTGTTGACCGTGACCGACCCGCTGGGGAAGGTCACGACCACCACCTACGACCAGGCCGGGCGTCCCGTCACCGTGACGGATGCTGACGGGCGCAAGGTCACCACGAGCTATGACGCGACGGGGCGCCCGGTGAAGGTGCTGCGCGCTGACGGCAGTGCCCTGAAGTGGGAGTACGACGCGACCGGGCATGTCACCGCCACCGTCGATGCTTCCGGTGCGCGCACGACGTACACCTACGACGCTGCGGGCCGGCGTGCGAGTGCGACGGACACCGCCGGGCGCACCACCACGTTCGGGTACGACGCGGCGGGCCTGCTCACCACGCTGACCCAGGCCGACGGGTCCGTGACCACCTATGGGTATGACGCGGCAGGTCGGCGCCTCAGCACGGACTACTCCGATGACACCCCAGACGTGGCCACGGTCTACGACCTCGCCGGACGACCGACCACGGTCACCGACGGAACTGGGACCACGGCGTACGCCTATGACGTGTTGGGTCGGGTGCTCGAGGTCGCCAACGGTGACACGTCCGTCGGGTACGCGTGGGACAAGCTCGGCCGCCTGACGGACCTCACGTACCCCACCGGGGAGAAGGCGCACCGCGTGTATGACGCGGCGGGCCAGCTCACCAAGGTGACCGACTGGGCTGACCGGGACTACACCTACACCTACGACGCGGACGGCCGCACCGAGCAGGTCGTCTACCCCAACGATGCCGTGACGTCCTACGACCGTGACGACGCCGGCCAACCCCTGGGCATCACTGTCAGCGGGAATGGGATCGACCTGCTCGAGCTCGCCTACGGGTACACCGATGCCGGGCTCCTGGCCGACCAGGCCACCACCCGCTCCACGCAGTCCCGGGCGCCACCGGCCACGGCGGCCTCGAGCAGTGACTTCGCTTGGGACGGGCTCGGGCGGATCGAGCAGATCACCGGCGACAACGCTGGCGCGTTTGCCTTCGACGCGGCCGGATCGGTCACCACGCTGGCCGACGGGCGGACCCTCGCCTACGACTCCGCCCGCCAGCTCACCACCCTGGCCACACCCGCCACCGATACCGCCCCCGCCAAGACGACGGCCTACGGTTACGACGCCCGCGGCAACCGGGCCACCGCCACCACCGACACCGGCCCGAGCGCCGGGACCGTCGGGCACACCTACAACCAGGCCAATCAGCTGACCTCAGTCACCGGCCTGGACGGGACCACCACCAGCTACACGTACGCCGCTACCGGGCTCCGCGCCACCGCGACCACCGGCACAGCCGTCGAGCAGTACACCTGGGACACCCTCGCCGGCATCCCGCTACTGCTCACCGACGCGACCCACGCCTACGTGTACGGCAACGGCAGCACCCCGCTCGCCCAGGTCGACCTGGCCGACGGGTCCGTCGACTACCTGCACACCGACGCCCTCGGCTCCGTCCGCAGCACCACCGACCACATCGGCGCCGTCACCTCGGACGCCGACTACGACGCCTACGGAATCCCCCAGGCCGTCACCGACGTGCTCTGCGCGGTGATCACCCGATTCGGATACGCCGGGGAGTACACCGACGCCACCGGCTACCTCTACCTCCGCGCCCGCTACTACGACCCCACAAGCGCCCAATTCCTCACCCGCGACCCCCTCGAAGCCACCACCGGCAACCCCTACGGCTACACCGACGGCAACCCACTGCAGTTCACCGACCCCCTAGGCCTTTTCTCCGGCGACTGGGGTACCCTCGCCGCGGGCGTGGTCAACCTCACCTGGGGGACGGTCAAGGTCGCTCAAGGCGGAGCGATCGTGTTCCTCGGTGCAACAGCCACAGTTACTTTGGTTGGCGCGATTCCTGGCGTTGTCGGAGCAGGCGTAGGTGTCTATCACATAGGCAGCGGCATTGCTAAAGCAGGAAAGGGGGCTCGGCAAATCGAAATGGCGCTGCAGGGCGACGCTGGTAGTGCAACATGCACCCCGGCTGATTGGAAGGGTGACGTCTCGCGTTTCTTGTGGGGGACAATCCCTCTGGGGAGCTTCCTCGACGAGAGGACCGACTGGCTTGATAAGTGGGGGAGTCTTCCATGAGGGCGCGAGGAGAACCCGAGTCGGTGCTGATCTCGCCCACGCGAGCTGGCTTGGCGAACTTTCCATGGCCGGGTGAAGTTCTTGGGGCCTGCACTGCGCTGCGAGTGGGAAGGTTCCTCTCTACTCGGCTCGGGCGCTTTTCCGTCGCGCTAATGGCCATCCCCATCGCGCTGCTTGATTTCAGCAACTTCCCGGGCGCAAAAGCACTGCTATCTCGGTGGTCACCCATCGGGCAGTTAGCGTACGGGCATCGGGTGGCATCGCTGGGGTTCGCCTACAATGCCATTACCTCCGACAAGGTTCGGGTGGACTGGACTGAGGAGCCCACGAGTGTCTCTCTGATTTCTGAGGGGATCCTTCTATCTCGATTGACGCTTAACGGTCGCGAAGTATTTGTTGATCGCCGCTGTGGCGCAGCGCTCGTTCGCCTGTGGAGTTGATCGTGGGCAAGGTGCGCGCCTGTGGCTGTTAGGCGGCTACCGCCAACGGCCTCGTCGGGCACGCTGGGGAGTGTGCCGACACCCGGGGGGACTCCTCCTGCGCGATCCTTGACCAAGCCTGTGCTGTGCCCGAGATGCTCGCCCGGGTGCGAGTCGCCAAGGGAGGGACGGTCGTGGTCAATAACGGCGCGAAGGCCCCGGTCGACGACGAGGTCGTCGCCGGGGTCGGGGCCATGTCGGAGAGACCAACGCGAAGCCTGACGATGCGTACGGGCGACGTTCTCGTCGCCCGCGACGAGCTGCTCGAGGTCTGGGGCCCGGCCTACACGAACGAGACGGGCTACCTGCGGGTCTACACGCCCAACTGCGGCGCAAGCTCGAGGCCGACCCGTCCCACCCGCGCCACCTACTGACCCAGCCGGGCATGGGGTACCTGTTCGAGGTGTGAGCCTCGTGCCCCGGCGGCGAGCGCCGCCGTCCCCTACGCTCGTCGCGATCCCAGGAGGACGCATGGCCAACCTGATCCTGCTCGCCCAGTCGCACCTCGATGCCGCCCGCGCGGCCGATAACGGCCGCAGCGCCGAGCTGCTGCTGCATGATGGCCCACTGCGGCAGACCGTCATCGCCCTCGTGGCGGGCACGGAGCTCGCCGAGCACAACTCGCCCAGCGCGGCCAGCCTGCAGGTGCTGGTGGGCCGGGTGCAGGTCACCGGCATGGAGGTCGATGAGGTGGCCGCGGGAGAGGTCGCGCTGCTCACGCACCTTCGACATGCCGTGCGGGCCGAGGAGGACTCGGTGTTCCTCCTGACGACGGTGACGGGCGTGGAGCCCGCCGCGGAGCCGACCAGGGCGCGGTAGGTCCAGAGGTAGGCGCCGCCGGGTCCTACCGTTCCGATGAGCCCGCGGCGACGTCAGCCAGGCGGTCCCGGTCGAGGACCGCTGTCCACCGGCGTCCCGAGTCGATGACCTGGTCCTTGCGGAGCTGGCTCATCACCCGGGACACGGACTCGGGCGTCGAGCCGGTCATCCCGGCGAGGTCGGCGCGGGAGAGCGGGATCTGGAGCAGGGTGCCGCCGTCGTCGGCCCGTTCCTGGCCGAGCTTGTCCGCGAGCCGGAGCAGGGTCGCGGCGACGCGTTGCGCCACGGTGTCCGTGGAGTGGCGGCCGAGGTCGGAGCGGGCCCGGGCGAGGCGCGCCGCGACGTCGTCGAGCACGCGCAGGGCGACCGTCGGGTGCTCGGTGAGCACGGCGCGGAATGCGGTGGGGTCGATCCGCAGGGCGCAGGTGGTCGTGAGGGCTTCGGCCGTCTCCGGGTAGGTCGGGTCGCCGAGGGTGGTCAGGGTCCCGAAGAGGTCGCCCGGGGTGAGGAGGTCGACGACGATCTCGCGCCCGCCGTCTGTCGGCTGGGAGACCTTCACCCGGCCGGAGGCCAGGACGTAGAGGTGGTCTGCGGGGGCGCCAGCGGTGAACATCTGGCCCCCGGCCGGCCAGGCGAGCGAGACCATCCGGGCGTCGATGGCCTCGAGCTCTGACGTCGAGAGGCCGGCGAAGAGCGGGACGTGGCCCAGGACGCGCATCCGGACCGGCGTGGGGCAGTGGTGTGGCTCGGCGCAGGGCGTGCGCAGCGGGATCCGCCGTCGGGCGGAGGGGGCCGCCGTCGGCCCGGACCCGTCGTGCTGATGGTGGGGGTGCGAGGTGCTCACATCGTCTCCTGGGCTCCGGGCGAGCGTATCCCCCCGGATCCAGGACCCGGCCGAGCCAAAATGCAGCGGTGCTGCGGCTACATGACGCACGTCATTCTCGCGTGGTGGCCAGCCTCCTAACGTCCGAGTCAGTCGCCTCGAACGGGCGACACAGGCTCCACGAGAAGAGGTTCGATCATGAGCTCCATCAGCACCCCCTCCACCTCCACCGCCGCGACCACCCGCACGATCCTGCGGGCCGAGGGCTTCTCCTGCCCGTCCTGCGTGGCGAAGATCGAGAAGCAGGTCGGACGTCTCGCGGGCGTCAGCGCCGTCACTGTGCACTTCGCCTCGAGCCGCATCGAGATCGACCACGACCCTCAGATCGTCGGGGTCGAGGCCCTCATCGCCGCAGTCGCCAAGGCCGGCTACGCCTCCACCGCGGCGGCGTTCTGATGGCCATGAGACTGCGCGGCCGCTGGGTCGTTCCCGCGGTGAGCGGACTGCTCATCGCGGGGTCGGCCGCGGTCGCCGCGGTGTTCGCGGCGGGACTCGCGAGCAATGCCCTGATGCTCGCGGCAGCCGTGGTGGCGGGCTCGCCCATTGCCGTCCACGCCATCCGCGCACTGGCGGCGCGGGTGATCGGCATCGACCTGCTCGTCACGGTCGCGTCCGTCGGGGCGGTGGTGATCGGCCAGTACTGGGAGGCCGCCGCGGTCACATTCCTGTTCGCGGTCGGCCACGCCTTGGAGCAGGCCACCTTGAGCAGGACCCGGTCGGCGCTGGCCGAGCTGGTCGCCGTCGCCCCGGATGTCGCCGTCGTGCTGCGTGTGGGCGGCCAGATCGAGGTGGCAGCCGCTGACGTCGCCAGGGGAGAGACCGTCGTGGTCAAGAACGGCGCGAAGGTGCCGGTCGACGGCGAGGTCGTCGCCGGGGCCGGGGCTGTCGACCAGGCCTCCATCACGGGGGAGTCGATCCCGGTGGAGAAGGCCGTCGGGGACCAGGTCTTCGCCGGCACCGTCTCCCGTGGTGGTGTGCTGCGGGTGCGGGCGACCGGGGTGGGGGCCGACACGACGTTGGCCCGGATCATCCACCGCGTCGAGGAGGCTCAGGACGCGAAGGCCCGCACTCAGCGGTTCATGGACCGGTTCTCCCGCTGGTACACGCCCGGCATCATCGTCCTCGCGGTCGTCGCGGGGGCGCTCACCGGCGACGTCGTCCTCGCGCTGACCTTGCTCGTGATCGGGTGCCCGGGGGCGATGGTCATCTCCATCCCCGTCTCGATCGTGGCCGGCATCGGCCGCGCGGCCAAGGACGGCATCCTCATCAAGGGCGGGGAGCACCTGGAGCGGGCGGCGAAGATCACGGCGGTCGCCGTCGACAAGACCGGCACGCTGACGCGTGGACGCCCGCTCCTGACCGACGTCGTCGTGCTCGACCCGGACGCGGACCGAGCAGCCGTCCTGCGCTGGGCTGCGCTGGCCGAGGCAGGCTCCGAGCACCCCCTGGCACGGCCGGTGCTGGACGCCGCCCGCGCTGAAGGGCCGCCCAGCGGCCAGTTCCCGGAGGCCGCCGAGTCGATCCCCGGGATGGGCATCACGGCGACGAGCGACGGGCATCGCGTGCTCGTCGGCAACGTCGCCCTGTTGTCCCACTTCGACATCGCCGACGTCCGGGGCAGCGATGGGGTGGCCCACGAGCTCGCCGCTGCCGGGCGCACTCCGATGATCGTGGCGGTCGATGGCGCCGTTGTCGGGGTGCTCGCCGTCGCCGACGAGGTGCGGCCCGACGCCGCGCACATGGTCGCCGAGCTGCACCGCGCGGGCGTGCGCACGGTCGTCATGCTCACGGGTGACGCCCTCCCGGTCGCCCTCGCCGTCGGCAGCGCGACCGGCGTCGATGAGGTGCGGGCCGGGCTGCTCCCACAAGACAAGCACAACGCCGTCCGGGAGCTGCAACGCCAGGGGCACGTCGTGGCCATGGTGGGTGACGGCGTCAACGACGCCCCCGCCTTGGCAGTCGCCGACCTCGGTGTGGCGATGGGCGCGGCGGGATCAGCCGTCGCCCTCGAGACCGCCGACATCGCCCTGATGGCCGACGACCTGCGGAAGCTGCCGCAGGCCATCCGGCTGGCACGCCGCACCGTGGCGACCATGCGGCAGAACATCGCCGCCGCGCTGGTCACCGTGGCGCTGCTCCTGCTGGGAGTGCTGATCGGCGGGGTGACCATGTCCGTGGGGATGCTCGTGCACGAGGTGTCGGTGCTGGTCGTCATCCTCAACGCCATGCGACTGCTGCGCAGGCGGGCACAGCCCTCCGCGGCTCCCGGCGCGCCGGCGGCCGTCGGGCGCCAATTGGAACCAGCAGCGGCTTGATCAGTGGCTGGTTGGGCTCGTATGACGGGCTAGTCGCGAGCGCGTTCCGGCTATGCCTCTCAGCTTCCGTGCCTGGCGCTACGCGCCGGTGCGTCCGCCCCACGGCCCGCAGCGCCGAGCTGGCGCTGCACGAAGGTCTGCTGGGGCACCGATCGCACACAATGGAGAAGAGGCGGCCGAAAGGGTGAATCCGGCCGATTAATCGCCACCGAGGTAACAGGCATCGCTACCGTCAATATGGCGGACAAGCCGCGCATGCCAGGGGAGTGCGCAGCAGGTTCGCGGTGACAGGGGCGGCATGAAGCGGAAGTCTGGATTTCCGACCATGTTTCTCCCAATTCTCATGCGCTAGGGTGCTTGTCATATATCCCATCGCCTCTGGTCAGGGTGGCGTTAGTTCCCGCCGACAATTCGAGAACGGCTCGCTTTGCTGATCTTCCGGAGTGGCGGAGCATCAGCCGGACCGTTGATGTTCGCGCCGGCCCAGGCCGTGCGGGAGGGGGCCTCGTAGTGCGTATCCGTTTCCAGCATGTCGTTGTCGTGATCACTGCTGTGGCGTGCGGTGTGGTGTCGGCCGGGCCGTGGCCCGCCGCGCCGGCTAGTGCAATTGAGGCGCCGACGGTGGTGGCCTCGGCAAAGCCAGTCGATCCCGGCCCGCTCTCGTTGACAGTGCAGGAGGGCGAGGATGTGACGACCCTCGTCGCGACCGGGGCGGGCAAGGACCTGAGTCAGCCCGTGGTGATTCAGGCCGACGATGGGGCGGTGCTCGCGACCTGCATCGTTGGCGACGACTGCGCTGTTGAGGTGCCGACGGGCGAGACCGCGTCGTACATCGCTCGGGCGGGGGACACGTTCTCGAAGCCGGTGGTGCTGTCCTGGCCGGAGGCGCCCGAGGTCATGGAAGCCGTCTCGGAGGCGTCGCGGCTCACACTGCCGTTGCCGACATCGGGTGAGGAGACGACGGGTACGGAAAATGGGTGGGGGCTCACCATTGGCACACGGCCGGTGTACCAGCTCGACCCGTGGGACGCGAACGGTGGATGGGGGCACAGCTCAACTTGGCCGACCTACGCGAGCTCCGCTTGGTATGAGTTCTACGCCGGCGCGACTCCGCCAGCCGGCATTGATCCGAGCGACGAGTACCAGGTTCAAATCCGCGACAAAGACACCGACACGCTCGTATGTGGCGGCGTGGCCCCCGGTGAGTTGAGCGCGTGCTCGTACTACAACGGCTTTCAGGGGCCTACTCAACATGAAATCGCTGTCGAAGTGTGGAGGCAAGGGGAGGTTATCGCGTCGCTACCATACGACGGCTGGTACGACCGATACTTGTATCTCGAGTTCTGGTCGCAGAACGGCAGCGTCTTCCGCGCCGGTGAACCCATCACGCTGCAGGCGTTGAGCAGGGACGACAACTTCCCGTGGGACGTCTACTCGCTCTACGTCCAGGAGACGACCACCGGCGAGATCCTGGCGAGTTGCGATTCGAGCCCGTGCATCGTTGACGCCAGCCCGGGCTACTACACGGGCACCCGTGCGTACCGGGCATTCGCCGCTGACCCGGACGACCCGACGCTGCGCGTCGCGGCGTCAACGTCGTACTACACGGTCTCGCGCGACTCCTGGTCCGCGTCCATCTGGCAGTACGGCCCGGTGCAAGGCGGACGCGTCCCCGTCATCGTGACCACCGGCGGCCAGAACGTCGGAAAGACAGGCGGCCACTACCGGACCTACGTCCTGGACCTCACGGCAGGGACCGTAGTGAAGACCTGCACGACCGGCAGCGAGTGCATCACGACGGTAGACGCGACCAAGGGGCACTCGTACGCCGGGGTCGTCGCATCGAGCGAGGGCCCAAACGTCGACATCCAGGCGGTGAGCTGGAACCCGATTACCTTCACCTCTGACGGCGGCACCATTCGCAACGGCGTGCGTTGGGAAACCAGCGGTGGGTACAACCCGTCGATCCCGAGCTGCCAAACCTGCGCCGGCGACCCGGTGAACACCTACACGGGGGAGTTCTGGGACACGATCACCGATCTCTCCCTCGGTGGTTTGGCGGTCACGCGAAACTACGGCTCCACGGTCGCTTCGATCGACCAGGGCTTCGGACACGGATGGTCCTCCAACCTGAGTATGCGGCTCGAGAAGGCGCACTCGACCATCGGCGCCGACCTGTCCGAATCCCAGCAGCTCGTCGTTGTCCAGGAGAATGGTTCGTTCGTTCCGTTCGCCCGCACCGACGACGGATTCGCCACCGCTGCTCGCGTTCAGGCGACCCTCGTCGCGCGAGAAGACGGGACCTACGCTTTCGAGCGGAAGGACGGCCAGACCTACGTCTTCGCCGCAAACGGCGAGCTGACCACGATCACCGACCGCAATGGCAACACCCGTACCCTCACCTACACCGATGGCGACCTGACGCGGATCGCAGACGACCGTGGCCGCTCGATCGACCTGTCCTGGACGGACGGTCACGTCACCACCGTGACCGACAGCACCGGCCGCAGCGTCGGCTACACCTATGACGCCGCAGACGATCTGGTGGCGGTCACCGACGTCACCGGTGGGGTGACGACCTACGAGTACGACTCGGCGCACCAGATCACCGCGTTCACCGACCCGAACGGCGCGCGCGTCGAGAACGTCTACGACCACGGCAGGGTCGTGCAGCAGACCGACGCGCTCGACCGGGTCATGACCTTCGTCTACGACATCGACTCGAGCGGTGACGGCTCCACGCTCGTTACATCGCCGGACGGATCGAAGACCCGCAGCACCTACGCCGACGGAGCCGTGGTCGCCCAGACGGTGGCCGAGGGCACCTCCGCGGAGGCGACGACCACCTACGCGTACGTCGATGGCCTGCGGGTCGCGACGACCAACCCCGCGGGCGAGACGACCACTGTCACCTATGACTCCCGCGGCAACCAGACGTCGGCGACCGACCCACTGGGCCGCACCTCAACAAGCACATACGACGAGTTCAACAACCCGCTAGTGGTGACGAACCCGGCAGGCGAGGCCACAACGTTCGCCTATGACGAGCGTGGGAACCTGCTGTCCTCGACTGGTCCAGACGGTGCGCGGACCACGTACACCGTGAACCCGGACGGCACTGTGGCGTCCGTCACCGATGCCCTTGAACGCGCGACGGTGATGACGTACGACGCGCACGGTTTCTTGGCCTCGATGACGGCACCCGACGGTGCGGTCGCGACCACGGCGTTCGACTCCTTGGGGCGGCAGGTATCAGCGACGAGCCCTCTGGGTAACATCGCGGGCACGGACCCGGGGGACTTCACCTCGACGTTCACCTACGACGCGGCCGGTCGGCAGTTGAGCGCGACCGATCCGCTGGGTGCGTTCGTGGCATCGGCGTACGATGCCGGAGGCCGGCCGACGACGGTGACGGATGCGACCGGCGGTGCCACGACCACCGAGTACGACGTGGCGGGCCAGGTCACCGCGGTGGTCGATGCCGCCGGGAATCGCACCGTATTCACGTACGACGCCGCTGGCCGGGTCACGAAGGTCACCGACGCCACCGGCGCATCGACCTCGACCTCCTATGACCCGCTCGGCCGCCCGACTGCGGTGACCGACGCGCTCGGTCGGGTGTCACGCACGGAATACGACGCCGGGAACCGGGTCACAGCCACAATCACCCCGTCCGGTGCGCGGACCACCTACACCTACGACTCCGGCGACCAGCTCCTGACCGTGACGGATCCGTTGGGAAAGGTCACGACCACCACCTACGACCAGGCCGGGCGTCCGGTGACGGTGACCGACGCCGACGGGCGCAAGGTCACCACGAGCTACGACGCGGCGGGGCGCCCGGTGAAGGTGCTGCGCGCTGACGGCAGTGACCTGAAGTGGGAGTACGACACGACCGGGCAGGTCACGGCAACGGTTGATGCTTCCGGGGCGCGCACGACCTACACCTACGACGCTGCGGGCCGGCGTGCGACTGCGACCGATACCGCCGGGCGCACCACGACGTTCGGATACGACGCTGCGGGCCTGCTCACCACGCTGACCCAGGCCGACGGCTCGGTGACCACCTACGCGTACGACGCCGCAGGGCGGCGCGTCAACACTGACTACTCCGACGACACCCCGGACGTGGCCACGGCTTACGACCTCGCCGGACGACCGACCGCGGTCACGGACGGAACCGGCACCACGGCGTACGCCTATGACGTATTGGGTCGGGTACTCGAGGTCGTCAATGGCGACACGTCAGTCGGGTACGCGTGGGACGTGCTCGGCCGCTTGACCGACCTCACCTACCCCACGGGCGAGGTCGTCCACCGGGCCTACGACACCGCGGGCCAGCTCACCAAGGTGACCGACTGGGCTGACCGGGACTACACCTACACCTACGACGCGGACGGCCGCACCGAGCAGGTCGTCTACCCCAACGATCTCGTGACCTCCTACGACCGCGACGACGCCGGCCAAACCCTGGGCATCACCGTCAGCGGGAATGGGATCGACCTGCTCGAACTCGCCTACGGGTACACCGACGCCGGGCTCCTCGCCGACCAGACCACCATCCGATCCACCCAGTCCCGCGCGCCGCCTACCACGGCGACCACCAGCAGCGACTTCGCCTGGGACGGGCTCGGGCGGATCGAGCAGATCACCGGGGACAACGCTGGCGCGTTCACCTTCGACGCCGCCGGATCGGTCACCACCCTGGCCGACGGGCGCACCCTCGCTTACGACACCGCCCGCCAGCTCACCACCCTCGCCACACCCGCCACCGGCACAGCCCCCGCGACGACGACGGCGTACGCGTACGATGCCCGCGGCAACCGGGCCACCGCCACCACCGACACCGGCCCGACTGCGGGGACCGTCGGGCACGCGTACAACCAGGCCAACCAACTCACCTCAGTCACCGGCCTGGGCGCGGCCACCACCAGCTACACGTACGCCGCCACCGGCCTCCGCGCCACCGCCACCACCGGCACAACCGTCGAGCAGTACACCTGGGACACCCTCGCCGGCGTCCCACTACTGCTCACCGACGCGACCCACGCCTACGTGTACGGCAACGGCAGCACCCCGCTCGCCCAAGTCGACCTGGCCGACGCGTCCGTCGACTACCTGCACACCGACGCCCTCGGCTCCGTGCGCAGCACCACCGACCAGGCCGGCGCGGTCACCTCGGACGCGGACTACGACGCCTACGGGATCCCGCAGGCCGTCACCTCCGTGCTCTGCGCGGCGGTCACCCGGTTCGGATACGCCGGGGAGTACACCGACCCCACCGGCTACCTCTACCTCCGCGCCCGCTACTTCGACCCCACCAGCGCCCAGTTCCTCACCCGCGACCCCTCGAAGCCACCACCGGCAACCCCTACGGCTACACCGATGGCAACCCCCTGCAGTTCACCGACCCCCTCGGCCTTGACTGGTGGAACCCGGGCACGTGGACGGCTGACACTCTCGACAACGTCTCGCTGGGACTTGGTGTCGCTGCAGTAATCGTCGCCGCGACAGGTGTAGGGGCGCCGGTTGCGGCGGTCCTCGGAGGCTTGTCCATGGCTGCGGCGGGAGGGGCTTCGCTTCGCCACTACCAGCAGGGCGACTGTGCGAGCGCCGCCCTGTCCGCGGTTGGAATGATCCCGGGACTCGGAGTCGCGGGCCGCGTCGCTGTTAAGGGCGTCCAAACGTCCGCAGACCTCTTGCAGGTGGCCGCGCGATTCGCCCCGTCCCGAGCGAGGGCTCTCAGGTCGTATGGTCGAGAGATTGACGAGCACATCGTCAAGCTCGAGAAGTACTTGCGAGATCCGGATGCCTACGATAATAAGGGCTTCCTCGCCGCCGCTGGTGACAATATTGCTCGTCGTGAAAGTATAATCAACGGAAGGGCGACCGGTCTGCTGAAAGAGATCGACACGCAGTTTGACAACTTTTTGAAGGAGTTGATGGTCTGGTGAGTGATATTGAGGTGGATCTTTCGCAACTCCGCGCGAAGATCGATCGACTTTTGGCTGAGTTGATTCGCCAGCATGGTACTGGGCTCGACATTTCATTCGACTACTTTTGGGAGATTCAAGACCTGCGCCTGACTGACGTGTTCCAAGAAGCGCCTGAAGTCACGATCGGCCAGGTTAGTGAAGCGTTGGAGTTTCTCGATGTGGACCTTGAGAGGTGGGAAGGGGGAACTGAGAGCCTGCTCGGGGCGCCTCTGAGATGGCTGTCCAACGTACTCGCGTCGGTTGCGGCCGAATTGGAGTACGGCGGGTCTTCAGCCTCGACCCGGCAGTAGCCGCGATCGAAGCACCCCCAGTGGCCAGGTGGTGCCTCGTCACAGGCCGGTCAGCTCCGCTGTACGCGACCGTAAGCCTCGCGCCCCCGGCTGCGCCTTCCAGCCTCCCGGCACATGCTGGAGTCATGAAGAAGGACATCCACCCCGACTACCACCCGGTCGTCTTCCGTGACGTGTCAGGCGAGTTCGCCTTCCTGACGCGGTCCACGGCGACGCCGTCCAAGACCATCGTCTGGGAGGACGGCAACACCTACCCAGTGGTCGATGTTGAGATCTCGAGTGCGACGCACCCGTTCTACACGGGGCAGTCGCGTGTGGTCGACACCGCTGGCCGCGTCGAGAAGTTCCGGCAGCGCTACGGGGACCGCACGGCCAAGGCCGCCGAGAAGAAGGCGGCTCCCGAGTCACCGGCGCCCGAGGCGTCCGACTCCGACGAGTCCTGAGGGCCCGTCCGGCGGCGGCCTGCGAGACCGCGGCGCCCCGCTCTGCCCGGACGCTCCCGGTTCGACGCCTCACCGACGCCTGGAGGTCGCCGGGTGTTGGGTTGGGGGTGCTGAGATCGACCCACGACCGGGATCTAGGACGGGGAACGATGAGCCACCGCGTAGCCGAGCACCCTCGACCGCACCATGTGCTCTGGCACCTGAGTGACCTCCACCTGGTCGGCGACGGCCCCCTGTATGGGGCGGTGGACGCGACGGCGCGGCTGCGGCAGGTGCTGGCCGAGGCGGAGGCGTCGGGCATCCGGCCGGACGCGATCGTCGTCACCGGCGATTTGGCCGACAAGGGCGAGCCTGACGCCTACGCGACGCTGAGGGCCCTCATGGACCCCGTGGCCGCGCGGCTCGGCGCGCTCGTCGTGTGGGCGATGGGCAACCACGACGACAGGGCGGGCGTCCGCCGCGCCCTGCTGGGAGAGCCAGCCTCCGACGACCCGATCGACCGCGTCGACGAGGTGGACGGCCTGCGCATCGTCACCCTCGACACCAGCGTGCCGGGCCACCACCACGGCGAGATCCGCCAGTCGCAGCTCGACTGGCTCGCCCAAGTGCTGGCCGAGCCCGCCCCGCACGGCACCATCCTCGCGTTGCACCACCCGCCAGTGCCGAGCGTGCTGGACCTCGCGGTGCTCGTCGAGCTGCGCGACCAGCACCACTTGGCCGACGTGCTGCGCGGCACCGATGTGCGCACGATCCTCGCCGGCCACCTGCACTACTCGACGACCGCGATGTTCGCGGGCATCCCCGTGTCCGTCGCGTCGGCCACCTGCTACACGCAGGACCTCAACGTCGCGGCGGGCGGCCTGCGGGGACGCGACGGCGCGCAGGGCTTCAACCTGGTGCATGTGTACGACGACACGATCGTGCACTCGGTGGTGCCGCTCGGCTCGGGCCTCACGGTGGGGGAGCCCGTGACGCCCGAGGAGGCGGCCCGACGGCTCGCCGCCGCGGGCGTCGTCATCCCGGAGCCGCTCCGCGAACGGCGCGACGCGGGAGCGGGCGACCGCTCCCGCGTGACTGTCAGGCAGGGCTGACGGGACCGTCCTCTGCCGTCTTCTCCCACGGCGCCGCGATCGGGTAGTACTGCTCGAGGAACTCGGTCACGGCACGGGTGCGCAGGTCCGCGTCGATCTCGGGGAAGCTGCCGTCGTTGAGGCAGAAGAAGTCCATCTCCCGTGAGGCGAGCAGCGACGTCATGTCCGCGAGCCCGGCTCGCGACGTGGTGTCGACGTACTTCACGCGGGCGTTCTCCTGTGCCACGGCGCGGCCCATGAGCAGCGCGTAGTAGTGGTACAGCGAGTTCGTCACGGAGATGTTCGAGCTCGCCCGGAACGGGCTGGCCGCGGTGGCGGCGAACTCGTCGGGGAACTCGGCCTCCAGCTCGGCCATGACGCTGCGGCGCAGCGGGGTCGCGGCGTGCTCCAGGTGGCGGGTGGTGACACGGCCGAAGCGCTCGTTCAGTAGGCGCCGGTTGACGCGTGCGGCGTTCTCGAACCCGCTGCGCACCTCGTTGTTCTCACCCAGGCCGATGCGGGTGCTGGCCTCGATGAACTTGGTGATCCCGCCCGGGGAGAAGAACATCGCCGGGCTCACCGCGCGGCCGAAGAACATGTCGTCATTCGAGTACAGGAAGTGCTCGGCGAGGCCGGGGATGTGGTGCAGCTGGGACTCGACGGCCTGCGAGTTGTGCGTGGGCAGCACCGAGGTGTCGGTGAAGAACTCCTCGCTGCGCACGAACGTCACCGACGGGTGGTCGGCCAGCCACGCCGGCTTGGGGGAGTCGCTCGCGACGAAGATGCGGCGCACCCACGGGGCGAACATGTGCACCGAGCGCAGCGCGTACCGCAGCTCGTCGATCTGCCGGAACCGGGCCTCGGAGTCGTCGCCCTCGCCCACCACGTAGCTCTGCATGCGCGCGGCCCGGGCCTTCTGCCAGGCGCTGTCGGAGCCGTCCACCCAGGAGAACACCAGGTCGATGTCGAAGCTGATGTCCGCCGCGTGCTCGGCGAACATGTTCTCGATCGTGGTCCACGTCCGCCCGTAGCGCTCGACCTCGCCGCGCACCGCCTCGTCGCGGTGGATGGTGCGGCGGGTCAGCGAGTTCTCGATCGGCAGGACGATGTCGTCGTCCCCGAACGCCCACAACTCGATCTGCACGCCGGTGGCGGCGCCGTACCGCAGCCCGCCGTTGAGGCACACCCGCGGCCGGTACAGCCGGAACGCCCGGGCCTTCGACGTGGTGGACAGGGCGCCGTCGGCCACCAGCAGCGTCGGCGCCTTGGCGTCGAGGGGCTTGACGTAGAACGGCTCGTCCGCGCACGCGCTGGCCAGCGCCGCGCGCAGGGCCTTGCGCTGCGCGCGGTCCACGGCGATCACGGGGCGCTCGTCGTTGCCGCGCACCAGCAGGCAGTCGATGCCGGCCGTGTCCAGGGCGTCGCGCACGAACAGCAGGTCCTCGACCATCGCCGCATGCGGTGTGAGATCGGTGTTGACCAGGCAGTAGCGGCCCTTGAGCAGGACGACGTCGTCGCGCTCGCGGAGTCGGGCGCGGGAGGCGGCGGTGACGGGCAGCGCGGGCTCGACGGCAGTCTCAGGGGGTGCGAGGTACACCTCGCGCGGGGCGGGAACGGTGACGATGGCGAGTCCGATGGTCGATGGGGGGAGGAGGCGCCACGAGCGAAGTCATCAGATCCCATCGGATCGACCACTCCGATGAGGCAGGCTGAGCGTACCTGTCGGTAGACCCCGCGCAACCCCACGTCGACGGCGCCGTTCCCACGCCGACAACGGCCCCCGTCACCTGTCGGACGAGTCCCTCAGGCGCGGCTCAGGCGGGCGCGAACCGCTGCGCGCTGCGCGCCTTCGCCTTGGCGGCCTCGACCTCGCGGTCCTTGGGCGGCGCCGACGTCACCAGGTCGTCCAGCAGGTGCTGGGTGATGTGCGCGATCTCGGCCACAGCCCGCTCGAACGCGGCGCGGTTCGCCTGCGACGGGTGGGTGGAGCCGCTGACCTTGCGCACGAACTGCAGGGCCGCGGCGTGCACCTCGTCATCCGAGGCGGCGGGCTCGAAGTTGTGGAGGGTTCGGATGTTCCGGCACATCCTTCGAGGCTAGGAGTCGCCAGCCCCGAAGGGAACAGCAGCGCAGCGCAGGACGTCGTGGGCCTCCCGGCCTAATGTCGGGATTGCCTCACGCCCGTGGGGCGCCGTCTCCGAGGAGCCGACATGCCGCAGCCCAGCATCCAGCAGCGCGACGCCCAGCCCTACCTGGGCATCCGCGAGTCGATCACCATGTCCTCCTTCGACAAGGTCGTGGAGCGGCTCGACCAGCTCGCGATCTGGATGGCGGCGGCGGGCGTCGAGGCGTCGGGGCCGCAGTTCATCCGCTACCACGTCATCGACATGGACCGCGAGCTGCTCGTGGAGGCCGGCGCGCCCGTCGCCGAGCCCGTGCAGGGGGAGGGCGACGTGGTCGCCGGGGTGCTGCCCGCGGGGAGTTACGCGACGGTCACCCACACCGGCCACCCGGACGAGCTCATCGGTGTCACAGGCGACCTGCTGGCCTGGGCGGAGCGCGCCGGGCTCGACTTCGACAGGTGGGACGACCCGCGGGGCGACGCCTGGGCCTGCCGGGTCGAGTCCTACCTGACCGACCCGGACGACGAGCCCGACATGACCCGCTGGCAGACCGCGCTGTACTTCCGCCTGGCCGATCCTCCGCGCTGACCTCACGGCATGCCCCATGGTGGTGGCCGCCCCCGCCCACTAGCGTCGTGGACAAAGCGGACATTGCTGACGGCACGGGGGGCGCTCAGGCATGTATCTGTCAGTTCTCGGCACGCATCAACCCATCGGCGGCGCCGTGCAGGTGCCCAACTCGAAGTACCACGCGCATCGGGCGCTGATCCTCGCGTCGTTGGCGCCGGGAACCAGCCGCATCACGGGCCTCACCGACGCCCGCCACGTCCAGTACACGGTGGCGATGCTGCGCCAGCTCGGCGTCCGCATCGACGTCCAGGACGGCACCTACGTGGTCCACGGCGGCCCGTACCGCCCGCACCGCGACGTGGTCACGGCGGGCAGCTCTGGCACCACGCTGTACTTCATGGCCGGCCTGGCCGCGCTGGGCGACCGGGATGTCACGGTCACCGGGCAGAAGTACTTCCAGCGCCGCCCGATCGGCCCGCTGCTCGCCGCGCTGCGCCAGATGGGCCTCGATGTGGCCTCCGCCGACGACTGCCCGCCCATCCGGGTGCGCGCCGCCCGGCCACGCGGCGGCGAGGTGCACATCGCCGGCACCCTCTCGCAGTGGATCTCGGGGCTGCTGTTGCTGGCGCCGTTCGCGTCGTCCGCCACCACGGTGGTCGTGGACGGGCCGCTCAACGAGCGCTCCTACCTGCAGCTCACCGTCGAGATGATGAAGCAGTTCGGGCTGCACGTGCAGGTGTCCGACGACTGGCGCCGCTTCGAGGTGGAGCCCGACCAGCAGGCCGTGGCCACCGATCTGCGGATGCCGCCGGACATCGGCTCGGCGGCGTTCGGGCTGGCCGCCGGGGCCCTGCACCCCTCTGACATCGTGCTGCACGGGCTCCGCTCGACCAGCTCGGCGCGGTCCGACCATCCCGAGGCGCATCTGCTGGACATCGCCACGGCGATGGGCGTGCCGATGGCCTACGACCCGCAGGTCGACGCGGTGCGGGTGCGGCATGACGGCGCACGGCTGCGCCCCGCTGACATCGACTGCCGCAGCGTGCCGGACATGCTGCCGATCCTGTCGGTGCTGGCCTGCTTCGCCGACGGCGAGAGCGTCTTCCGCAACGTCGAGCATGTGCGGCTTAAGGAGTCAGACCGGGTGGCCGCGATGCTGCAGCTCAACAGCATGGGCGCGGATGTGCGGATCGAGGGCGCCGAGCTGCGGGTGCGCGGGGTGCCCGGGCTCAGCGGCGCGGACCTGTCGTCCTTCAACGACCACCGGGTGCTGATGTCGCTGGCCGTGGCGGCCTCCGCTGCGGAAGGGCGCAGCACCCTCACCTACCCGCACGCCTACCGGATCTCCTACCCGGAGTACCTGGAGTCGATGACGACCTTCGGGCTGGACATGCGGGTGGACGACGGCCGGCTCCGTCGCCGGGCGCCCCACCACCCGGCGGTCCGCACAGCTCGGGCGGCAAGGCCGCACACCATCGCCGGGCCGGGGATCGACGCGGCGGCGCAAGTCACCGGCGGCCAGTGGGTGCGGCGGTGGGCGGCCGAGCGGCCCAACGAGACGGCAGTCGTGGACGCGCGCGACAACGCCACCGGGCATCTGACCTGGGCGCAGCTCGACGCCGAGGCGGATCGCGCGGCCGCCGCGCTGCTGGGCCTGGGGGTGCGGCAGGGGGACCGGGTGGCCTTCCAACTGCCGAACTGGCGGGAGTTCGTGGTGCTGTCGACGGCTGTGCTGCGCGTCGGCGCGGTGGTGGCCCCGATCATGCCGATCTTCCGCGAGCGCGAGGTCGCATTCGCCCTGCACAGGTCGCGCGCGCGGGTGATGGTCGTGCCGGACGAGTTCCGGGGCCGGCGCCACGCGGAGGAGCTCGACGGCATCCTGCGCGCCGGCACGGGCCGGGACCCGGGGTACGGGCTGTTCCTGGAGCACGTGCTCGTGATCGGCGAGGTCCCGGAGCGCTGTCGGCCCGGCGTCGCGCCAGAGCCCGGGGATGCCGCCGCGCCCGACGAGCCGGGTCGCACACCCCGCTGGCACAGCTGGGCCGAGGCGATGGCCGGGGCCGAGGTGCGGCGCGACGTGCTCGACGACCGCGCCCCACGCCCCGACGACGCCGCGCAGCTCCTGTTCACCTCCGGCACCACCGGCGAGCCGAAGGGCGTGCTGCACCGGCACCAGACGCTCAGCCGCGCGGCGGCGATGGAGGTCGCGCACCTGGGCCTGACCAGCGACGACGCGATCTTCATCCCGTCGCCGCTCGCCCACCAGACGGGCTTCCTCTACGGGATGTGGCTGTCCTTCGTGCTGGGCGCCCCGCAGATCCTGCAGCCCGTCTGGGACCCGGTGCGCGCGCTGCGGCTGCTGGGCGGCTGGAAGGGCACGTTCGCGCAGGCCGCGACGCCGTTCCTCACCGACCTGGTCAAGGCGGTGGAGGCCGGGGAGCCCGCGCCCGCGAGCCTGCGGATCTTCGTGAACACCGGCGCCGCGGCGCCCCGACACCTGGCCGAGCGCGCCACCCGCGTGCTGGGCGCCGCGGTGTGCGGGGCGTTCGGCACCACCGAGACGTGCCTGGGCAGCCTGGCCGCCCCGCAGGACGACCCGGCGCTGGTCTGGGGCACCGACGGGCGGCTGCTCGACGGGGTGCGGGCCCGCATCGTCAGCGACGACGGCCACCTCATCCCGGCGGGCGGGGAGGGCAACTTCGAACTGCACAGCCCCACGATGTTCGACGGCTACCTGGACCGCCCCGACCTCACCAAGGAGGCGCTCACCGAGGACGGCTGGTACCGCACCGGCGACCTGGCCACCCTCGACGACGCGGGGTTCCTGCGGATCACCGGCCGGGTCCGCGACGTGGTGAACCGAGGCGGGGAGAAGATCCCCGTCGCCGAGATCGAGCAGCTCCTGTACCGGCATCCCGGCGTCGACGACGTGGCCATCGCCGCGATGCCCGACCCACGCCTGGGCGAGCGGGCCTGCGCGTTCGTGGTCCCCGCCGCCGGGGCGACCCTCACCCTGGCCGACCTCACCGCCTACCTGGACGGCCACCAGGTGTCCAAGCACTACTGGCCGGAGCGGCTCGAGGTGCTGGAGAGCCTGCCCCGCAACGCCGTGGGCAAGGTGCAGAAGTTCCTGCTGCGGGACCTCGCCCGGCAGTTCACCACCACATCCCACGCAGCCCCATCCGCCGACACCCCAGGGAGCACCTCGTGAGCATCGCCGCCATCACCGCCGACGGCCGGGGCAGCAGCATCCCCGACCAGGAGTTCGACCAGCTCCTCGCCGAGGTCACCGCCTGGGTCGAGGGCCCGGGGGAGGCCTGGGCGGAGCGCATCGAGGCCGACGGCGACGTGCCCGACGCGCTGTGGGACGAGCTGGTGGGCCTCGGCTACCTGGCGCTCGCGGCGCCACGCGACCTGGGCGGGCGCGGCGTCAGCTTCGTGCAGTGGATGGGGCTGATGGAGGTGTTCTCCCGGTCGCACGCGTCGGTGCGGATGATCGTGCACGTGGTCAACGGGACGTGGCGGGCCATGAACCCCTACGCCGACGAGCGCCAGCGCGAGCTGTTCATCAAGCCCGCGATCGCCGGGAAGCTCACCGTCGCGTTCACGCTGACCGAGCCCGGCAACGGCACGGGCGCGGACATCACCTCCACGGTGCGCCGCGAGGGGGACGTGTACCTGCTGACCGGGCGCAAGCACCTCATCACCTTCGGGGTGCGGTGCGACTACTGGCTGCTGTTCGCCCGGCTGGCCGGCAGCAGCGGCAAGGAGGGCACTGTCGCCCTGCTGGTGGACCGCCAGACCCCCGGCGTGGTCGTCGAGGACAGCTCGCAGACCATGGGCGTGCGCGGCACCGACCACGCCACCCTGCTGTTCGAGGACGCGCCGGTGCCGGTGTCGCAGCGGCTCGGCGCGGAGGGCGAGGGGCTCGCGGTGGCGCTCGGCGGGTTCCTCACCCCCAGCCGCATCTCCGTGGCGATGAGCTGTGTGGGCCTCGCGCAGCGCGCGCAGCAGCTCGCCGTCGCGTACGCCACCGAGCGGGTCACCTTCGGCAAGCCGTTGGCGTCCCGGCAGGCCATCGCGTTCCAGCTCGCCGAGAACGCGGCGGATATCGAGGCTGCGAAGGCCCTGACCCTCACCGCGGCGCGCGCCTGGCAGGACGGCGACGACCGGGCCCCCGCGCTGTCCTCGATGGCCAAGCTCACCGCCGTGGACATGCTCACCCGCGTCACCGACAAGGCCCTGCAGGTGCACGGCGGCATCGGCTACTGGAAGTCGATGCCCATCGAGCGGGTGTACCGCGACGCCCGCGCGCAGCGCTTCGAGGAGGGCACCAACGAGATCCAGAAGACGGTGATCGCCCGGGACCTGCTGCTTCGCGCGGGACTCGGCAGCGGCCAGGGCTGAGCGTCGATGCTCACCCGGGTCTTCTCGCCCGTCCGGATCGGGAGCCTGCGGCTGCCGCACCGGGTGGTCATGGGCTCCATGCACCTCAACCTCGAGCACGACCCGCCGGCGCTCGCGGCCTTCTACCGTGAGCGTGCCGAGGGCGGCGCCGGGCTGATCGTCACGGGCGGGGCGGGGGTGGACCGGGCGGGCGCGGGCAGCCCGGAGTACCTGGTGCTCAGCGAGCCCGGCGCCTGGGACGCACTGGAGCCCGCGCTCCACGCCGTGCATCAGGCGGGCGCCCTGCTCGCGCTGCAGCTCTTCCACGCCGGGCGGTACGCCATGGGCGTCACGCCGGTGGCGCCGTCGGCGGTCTTCTCCCGCTTCTCCCGGCAGACGCCTGCCGCGATGACCGAGGAGCAGATTCAGCAGACCATCGCGGCCTTCGCGGCCGCCGCCGCCACCGCGCTGCGACGCGGATTCGACGCCGTCGAGGTGATGGGCTCCGAGGGGTACCTGATCAACCAGTTCGCCTCGCCGCTGACGAACCTGCGCGACGACGCATGGGGCGGCGACGAGGACCGCCGGGCCGCGTTCCCGCTCGCCGTGCTGGCCGCGGTGCGGGCGGCGGTGGGCGCCGACTTCCCGGTGATCGTCCGCACATCGGGCGCAGACTTCGTCGACGGGTCCAGCACACCGGAGCAGAGCGCCGACCTTGCGCTGCGGCTCGCGGGGGGCGGCGCGGACGCCCTGAACATCGGCATCGGATGGCATGAGTCGTCGGTGCCGAGCGTGCAGTCCCTGGTTCCGCACGGCATGTGGCTCGACATCGCGGGGGGCATCCGGCGCCGGATCGCGCAGGCGGGCCTGGACGTGCCCGTCATCGGCTCCAACCGCGTCAACTCGCTCCCGCTCGCCGAGCAGGCGCTTGCGCGGGGCGACGTCGACCTGGTGTCGATGTCCCGCCCGTTCCTGGCCGACGCGCGCCTCGTCGCCACCTCGCGCGACGGCGACCTCGACCTGGTGAACGAGTGCATCGCGTGCAACCAGGCCTGCATCGACCGCTCTCTCGGCGTCGAGCGCGTGTCCTGCCTGGTCAACCCGCGTGCCGGGCGGGAGCTGGAGTTCCCGCTCCTGGTGCGAGGGCCCGAGCCCCGTTCGCCCCGCGTGGCGGTGGTGGGGGCTGGCCCCGCCGGCATGCAGGCCGCCGCCACGCTGGCCGCCACGGGGGCGCCGGTGGACCTCGTCGAGGCGTCCGACTCGATCGGCGGGCAGTTCCTGCTCGCGGGCCAGGTGCCCGGCAAGGAGGACTACCTGGCGACAGTCCGCTACTTCCGCCACGAGCTCGCCCGGCTCGGGGTGCGCATCCGCACGGGCGCCGCGCCCAGCGCCGCCGACCTGGCGGACCACGCCCACGTGATCGTCGCGACGGGGGTGCGCCCCCGCCGGGTGGCGCTGCCCGGCGCCGGCGCGCTGCCGGTGCTCGACTACCAAGAGGCGTTCGCGGCGCCGTGGCGGGTCGGTCGCAGGGTTGCGGTGATCGGGGCGGGCGGCATCGCCGTGGACCTGGCGCACCTGCTGGTGGAGGGGGTCGGGCTCGGCGGCCCGGATGGCGTGCAAGGGCGTGGGGGCGACCATGCCGACAGCCGGACCGCCGAGCGTGCCCGCTTCCGGCGCGAGGCCGGGCTGGACCAGCCGCACGCGGGAGCCCCCGCACGGGAGATCACGCTGCTGCGCCGGGGCCGCCACATCGGCGAGGGCATCGGGCCGTCCACCCGGTGGGCCGTGCTGCAGGCCATCCGCATCGCGGGGGTGCGCAGCAGGACGGGGGTCGAGTACCGCCGGATCACCCCCGACGGGCTCGTCGTCGCCGATGCTGACGGCGTCGAGGAGGTGATCCCGGCCGACACCATCGTGGTCGCCGCCGGCCAGGAGCCGCACGCCCCGCTGGCGGCGGAGCTGGCGGCGCTCGGCATCCCGCACACGGTGATCGGCGGGGCGCTGGACGCCTCCGGCCTCAACGCCGTGCGCGCGTTCGAGCAGGGCCTGCGGGCCGGGACAGCAGTGGCCGCCGGCCTGGCGGTCAGGCTGGCCGCGCCGTGACCTTGCTCGCCGCCAGGGCCGCCTGCGCCCGGGCCGTCTCCACGTCGTCGTCGTGGACCAGCGCCACGCCCATGCGGCGGCGGACCCCGCTGGCGGGCTTGCCGAACAGCCGCAGGTCGCTGTGCGGCACGCGCAGGGCCTCGGCGACGCCCTCGAACACCACAGCCTCGGCGTCCACGCCGCCGTAGACGACGGCGCTGGCGCCCGGGCTCAGCAGCGTGGTGTCCACCGGCAGCCCCAGGATCGCCCGGGCGTGCAGGTCGAACTCGCTCTGCCGCTGCGTGGCCATCGTGACCATGCCGGTGTCATGCGGGCGTGGGCTGACCTCGCTGAACCACACATCGTCGCCGCGCACGAACAGCTCCACGCCGAACACGCCCCGCCCGCCGAGGTCGCCGGTCACGGCCCGCGCGATCTCCTGCGCCCGGCTGAGGGCCACCGGCGACATGGGCTGCGGCTGCCAGCTCTCCACGTAGTCGCCGCCCACCTGGCGGTGCCCCACGGGCTCGCAGAAATGCGTGCCGACAGTGCCGTCGGCCTGCACTGCCCGCACGGTGAGCAGGGTGATCTCGTAGTCGAAGTCGACGAACCCCTCGACGATGACCCGTCCGCCCGCCACACGCCCGCCCGCCATGGCGTGCTCCCAGGCCGGGCCGATGTCGTCGGGCCCGTCGAGGCGGCTCTGGCCCTTGCCGGAGCTGCTCATCACCGGCTTGACCACGCACGGGTACCCGATGGCGTCGATCGCCGCCCGCAGCTCGTCCTCCGAGTCGCAGAAGCGGTAGGGGCTGGTGGGCAGGCCCAGGGTCTCGGCGGCGAGGCGCCGGATGCCCTCGCGGTCCATCGTCAGGCAGGTCGCGCGCGCCGTGGGGACCACCTGGACCAGGCCGTCCCGCTCGAGCCCCTCGAGCGCTGACGTGGCGATGGCCTCGATCTCCGGCACCACCAGGTCGGGGCGCTCGGCCAGGATGAGGTCCCGCAGGGCCTGCGGGTCGGTCATGTCGAGGGTGTGCGCGCGGTGGGCCACCTGGTGGCCGGGGGCGCCGGGGTACCTGTCGACGGCGATGGTCTCCACGCCGAGCCGCTGCAACGCGATCAGCACCTCCTTGCCGAGCTCGCCGGAGCCCAGCAGCATCACGCGGGCGGCGGCGGGGGACAGGGGCGTGCCCCAGGGCTTCATGGCGGAGGTGCTCCTTCGGGGGGTGAGACCGGGTCGGGCCATTCTCCCGCGTCGCGGCGCCCACGAGGCGCGCGCGCTGGGCCGCAGCCCGTGGACGCGCTCCCGACGCGCTGTCACGCGAGACCGCGCATACCATCAAAAAGGGCTCAATGCACGCATCGACGCCCCGTGTGGACCGGCCGCCATCCGGACGCCGATCCCGTGATGACCAGGGGGGACATCTCGTGAAGACACGATCTCTGGGCGCCTCCGTCGTCGCCGCAGCCCTGCTGCTCGGCATGACGGCCGCCTGCACCAGCGACTCCGACGGCTCTGATAACTCCGATGGTGGCGGCGCCACCGAGGAGGGAGGGGGCGGCGGAGGAACCCTGACCTACTGGGCCAGCAACCAGGGCACGAGCATCGACAACGACAAGGAGGTGCTCACCCCCGTCCTCGAGGCGTTCACCGAGCAGACCGGCATCCCGGTCGAGCTCGAGGTGATCGGGTGGAACGACCTCCAGACGCGCATCCAGACCGCCGTGACGTCCGGGCAGGCCCCGGACGTGGTGAACATCGGCAACACGTGGGCGGCGTCGCTGCAGGCCACCGGCGCGTTCATGCCGTTCGGCAGCGAGGAGATGGACGCCATCGGCGGCGCCGACAAGTTCGTCGAGACGGCGCTGGCCACCGGCGGCGCCGAGGGCGAGGACCCCACCTCGGTGCCGGTGTACGGGCTCGCGTACGGGCTCTACTACAACAAGGCCATGTTCGAGGCGGCAGGCGTGCAACCGCCCACCACCTGGGAGGAGATGGTCTCGGCCGCCCAGGCCACCACCGACGCGGCCGCCGGGGTGTACGGCATGACCCTCGCAGCGGGCAGCTACACCGAGAACAGCCACTTCGCGTTCATCAACGCCGCGCAGAACGGCGCCGAGCTGTTCGACAGCGACGGCAACCCGACGTTCACCGAGGACGGCGTCGTCGAGGGCGTGCAGCGCTACCTCGACCTCATGCAGGAGGACGGGGTGGTCAACACCTCGAACGCCCAGTACGACAACGGCGCCCTCGCCGTCGCGGACTTCGCCACCGGCAAGGCCGCGATGATCCTCACGCAGAACAACGCGGGCGCCACCATCGCCGCCAACGGGATGCCCGAGGACGCGTTCGGAGTCGTCGCCTTCCCGGCGCCGGCCGACGCCGAAGACGACATCGCCAGCCACGTGGCCGGCATCAACCTGTCGATCTTCGACAACACCGACAACAAGGACGGCGCCCTGCAGTTCGTCGAGTACATGACCAGCCCCGAGGTGCAGACCCAGCTCGGCCTGCCGTTCTCGACGCTGCCCGTGCTCGTCGACACCGAGCCGTCCTTCACGGACAACGCCGAGCTGGCGGCGACGTTCACGGACATCTACAACAACCGGTCCGCGCCGCTGCCGTTGGTGCCCGCCGAGGACCAGTTCGAGAACACCGTCGGCAAGGCGATGAACCAGATGTTCGCCACCATCGCCACCGGCGGCACAGTCACCGAGGACGACGTGCGCAGCGCGCTGCAAACGGCTCAGGACCAGGTCCAGACAGCCGTCGGCTAACCGTCACACCCTGACGAGGAGGCGTCTGATGGCGACCACAGCGGTCTCGGAGAAGGACGACGCCGGTCAGGAGCAGCAGCCACCGGCCCGGCCGCGCAGGCGGTCGGGCTGGTGGCTGCCGTATGCGCTGCTCGCCCCGGCGATCCTGTTCGAGCTGGTGATCCACGTGATCCCCATGGTCACGGGCGTGTGGATGAGCACACGCCAGCTCACCAAGTTCTTCATCAGCAACTGGACTGCGGCGCCCGCCGTCGGGCTGCGGAACTTCCAGGTGGCGCTGGACTTCGACTCGGCGGTGGGGAAGGCCCTGCTCCAGTCGTTCCTGGTGACGTGCGCGTTCACGCTGCTGGTGGTGGTGATCTCGTGGACGTTCGGGATGGCCGCCGCCGTGGTGCTCCAACGGTCGTTCCGCGGGCGCTCGGGGCTGCGCACGATGTTCCTGGTGCCCTATGCGCTGCCCGTGTACGCGGGGGTGCTGACCTGGAACTTCATGTTGCAGCGCGACACCGGCGCGGTGAACCACATCCTGGTGGACAACCTGGGGCTGATCGATGACCGGCCGTTCTGGCTGATCGGCTCCAACGCGTTCTGGTCGGTGGTGGTGGTGGCGATCTGGCGGATGTGGCCGTTCGCCTTCCTCATGCTGATGGCAGGGCTGCAGTCGGTGCCGCAGGACGTCTACGAGGCGTCGGCCGTGGACGGCGCGCACGCCTGGCGGCAGTGGCGGTCGATCACGCTGCCGATGCTGCGCCCCGTCAACGTGGTGCTGGTGCTGGTGATGTTCCTGTGGGTGTTCAACGACTTCAACACGCCGTACGTCCTGTTCGGCACGGGCCAGCCCGCCTCGGGCGACCTCATCTCGTTCCACATCTACAACGCCACGTTCCTCACCTGGAACTTCGGGCTCGGCGCGGCGATGTCCGTGCTGCTGCTCCTGTTCCTGCTGCTCGTCACCGGCATTTACCTGCTCATCGTGAACCGGGAGTCGCGCCGTGCATGACACCACCGGGTTCAAGGTCTTCCGCGTCATCACCGTCACGGTGCTCGCGGTGTTCACACTCGTGCCGCTGTACGTGATGGTCGGCTCGTCGCTCAAGCCGCTGGGCGACGTGCGCGGGGCGTTCACGTGGTGGCCGACGAACCTGACAGTGCAGCCGTTCATCGACATGTGGTCGACGGTGCCGCTGGCCCGCTACTTCATGAACAGCCTCATCGTCTCGACGGCGGCGACGATCGCCAGCGTCACCATCGCGATCTTCGCGGCGTACGCGGTGTCCCGGCACCGGTTCAAGGGCCGCGGGGTGTTCACCACCACCGTGCTGTCCACCCAGATGTTCCCCGGGGTGCTGTTCCTGCTGCCGCTGTTCGTGATCTTCGTGAACTTCACGCAGACCTTCGGGGTGCAGCTCATCGGCACGCGGCTCGGCCTGATCATCACGTACCTGACGTTCTCGCTGCCCTTCGCCATCTGGATGCTCGCCGGGTACTTCGACGGCATCCCGCGCGAGCTCGACGAGGCGGCCCGCGTGGACGGCTGCTCGCACATCGGCGCGCTGCTGCGCGTGGTGCTCCCAGCGGCGCGGCCGGGGGTGATCGCCGTGTCGATCTACGCCTTCATGACGGCGTGGGGGGAAGTGCTGTTCGCGTCCGTGCTCACCAACGACGCGAACAGGACGCTGTCCATTGGGCTACGCGAGTACTCCACGCAGATCAACGTCTACTGGAATCAGGTGATGGCCGCGTCACTGGTGGTGAGCGTGCCCGTGGTCATCGGATTCCTGCTGCTGCAGAAGCAGTTCGTCGCGGGGCTCACCTCGGGGTCGGTGAAGTAGGCCGAGAAGCCGTAACGGAACATTGCATGCTACAAAGAGCGGTGCCCGATCGCCCCATGAAGAACGCCGTCGCCGTGCCCGCCGTCGCGGGAGCGCTGCACGTCGTCGCCCTCATCCTCGTCAGCCTCAACCTGCGCGGCGCCATCGCGGCGGTGTCGCCCGTGCTGGACGACATCCGCGCCGACCTCGGGCTGTCCGCCGGCCAGGCGGGCCTGCTGACCACGCTGCCCGTGCTGTGCTTCGCGGTCGGGTCGCTGCTGGTCCCGGGCATCGCGCGCAAGTGGGGTGTCGACCGCGCCGTCGTCGTCGCGCTGCTCTTCATCGCCGCGGGCATCGCACTGCGCCCATGGGGCGGCTCCACCCAGCTCCTCATCGGCACCGTGGTGATCGGCGCGGGCATCACCGTCGGCAACGTCCTCATCCCCGTGCTGGTCAAGCGCGACTTCTCGCACCGGCTCGGGGCGATGACCGGCGCCAGCACCGCCTCCCTGACCGCCGGCGCGGCGATCACCGCCGCGCTGATGATCCCGCTGGCACACGGCCTCGGCTGGCGCACCGCGACGGCAGTGTGGGCCGTGCTCGCACTCGCCGGGGCGTGGCTGTGGGCGGTGTCCTCGCGTGGGCGCGGCGACGTCGAGGTGCCGGCCGCCAGCGGGCGCTCCACCGTGTGGCGCTCCGGCGGCGGCTGGGCGCTCGGCGTGTACTTCGGCTGCCAGTCCGGCCTCTACTACGCGATGACCGCCTGGCTGCCGGGCATGCTGCGCGACGTCGCCGGGCTCAGCGCCGGCGCCTCGGCCACCGCCATGTCCGTGTTCCAGGTGCTCGGCATCTCCGGCGCCCTGCTGGCGCCGATGCTGGCCACCCGCGCCCGATCGCCCCGCATGGTGGCGGGCTCCCTGGGCGTCATCTGGGCCGTCGCGTTCGTCGGGCTGCTCACCGCGCCCAGCCTGTGGGCGGTGTGGATCGTGGTGACCGGTGTCGTCCAGGGCGGCGCCATCGCCGTCGCCTTCACGTTCATCGCGCGGCGCAGCGTCGACGGCGACACCGCGCGGTCGCTGTCCGCGATGGTGCAGGCCGTCGGCTACGCGCTCGCGGCCTGCGTGCCCGTGCTCATCGGCGTGATGTCCGGCGCCGGGTGGCATGCGTCGCTGCTGGTCATGATGGGTATCTCGGTGACGATGGCTGTCGCCGGCGTCGTCAGCGGCGGCTCCAGCCCCATCGGGACCCCGCGCGTCACGCCCCCGGTCGCAGACGACGCGGACGCCGAGGCCGGGCTGCCCGTCGGGCGGGCCTAGCCGCTCGGCAGACCGGCCTGCCGCTCAGCGGGCGCGGTCCCGGTCCTTGCTGGGCTGCACCCGCTTGGGCTCGCCCGGCATCTTCGGGTACTCCGGCGGGTAGGGCAGGTCCTGGTGGCCGTGGTCGCGCTCGTCCTTGTCGGCCAGGTCCAGCAGCGGGCGGATCGAGTACGCGGGGCCGTCGACGGCGCTCAGCGCGGCGAACAGGTCGCCGACCTCCGCGAACCGGGCTGGCATCGTCGTCACGTCGAAGTCGTCCGGGTGGGCGTCCGCCACCTCGTCCCAACGCAGCGGCGCGGACACCGTGGCCCGCGGGTTCGCGCGCACCGAGTACGCGGAGGCGATGGTCCTGTCGCGGGCCATCTGGTTGTAGTCGATGAAGATCTTGCGGCCGCGCTCCTCCTTCCACCAGTGCATGGTCACCTGCTCCGGCAGGCGGCGCTCCACCTCCCGGCCCAGCGCGATCGTGGCCCGGCGCGCCTGCGTGAACGTCCACTGGGGCTCGATGGGCACGAAGATGTGCAGCCCGCGCCCGCCGGACGTCTTGGGCCAGCCCTCCATGCCCATCTCGTGCAGCACCTCCCGCACAACAGGCGCCACCCGCACCGCGTCGGTGAAGTCCGTGCCGGGCTGCGGGTCCAGGTCGATGCGCATCTGATCGGGCGCCTCGACGTCCGCGCGGCTCACCGGCCACGGGTGGAACGTGATCGTGCCCAGGTTCGCCGCCCACGCCACCACGGCCAGCTCGGTGGGGCACACCTCGTCGGCGGTGCGGCCGCTGGGGAACGCGATGCGGGCCGTCTCCACGTACTCGGGGGCGCCCTGCGGCACACGCTTCTGGTAGAACGCGTCGCCTGTGGAGTCGGCGCGGGTCGCCATCTTCGCGCCCTCGAACACGCCCTTCGGCCAGCGCTCCAACGTCGTGGGCCTGTCGATCAACGCGCCCAGGATGCCGTCGCCCACAGAGAGGAAGTACTCGACCACGTCGAGCTTCGTCAGCCCGCGCGCGGGGAAGTAGACCTTGTCCGGACTGCTCACGCGGACGGTGCGTCCCTGCACGTCGAGCTCCACCGCCGGCGTCTTCGTGGGCGCCATGGCAGCCACCGTAGACGCGGGCGGCCACCGCTGCCCGGGGAAGCCTCGCGCGTCAGCGCCGCTCGATGCTGCCGGACCCGCGGGTGGTGCTGTTGACCTGCGGGTCGCCGTCGTAGCGGACGGAGCCGCTGCCCGCGATCGTCGCGTCGAGGCGGTCGCTCACCCGCACCTCCACGTTGCCGGAGCCGGCCACATCCACCACTGCCTCGCGGGAGTCGAGCGTGAGGCCGTCGTAGTCGCCGCTGCCCTTGATCTCCACGTCCTGCAGGGTCGCGGAGCCCTCGAGCTCCACATCGCCGCTGCCGGAGATCGACACCCGCAGCTCCGCCGCGTCCACCTCGTCGAGCCGGACATCGCCGCTGCCCTTGATCGTCACGGACAGCGTCTCGCCCGACGCGAGCTGGCCGCGGACGTCGCCGCTGCCGGCGACGGTCAGGTCCGTGAGGCGGGGGAGCGTCAGCGTGTAGTCGATCGCCCCGTGGTTGCCCCAACTGCCGTCCGTGTCGAGCACCAGGGTGTCGCCGCTGACCTCCGAGGTGAGGTGGTCCAGCACGTTCTTCCCCGCGGTGACGGTGAGCGACGGCTCGTCGCCGACCGCCACCGTGAGGTTGCCCGACGTCTGCAGGCGCACCTCTGTCACGTCGCTGATCGAGCGCTCCTCGGTCACCTGCTCGCCCTGGTTGGTGATCACGGGGCCGCAGCCCACCAGCGCGACAGACAACGCGAGCGTGCTGGTCAGAAGGGCGATCGAGCGGGAGCGCATGGATACCTCGTCCGGGCTGATGGGCGCCGGCCTGGCTCGCTGGCGCTCTGCGACCAGTCTGGTCGGATCACCGCCGGGTGGCATCAGGGGGCGCCCGGACCCGGCCCTGGTTCTGGGCGGTCCCGCCTCAGGGTGCGCGGTCAACGCCAACGGGCGCCGCCTGCGAGGCCAGAGCCCGCACGCGACGCCCGTGTGGCGTCGATGGGATCGGATGAGCGACTAGGCGAACCGGCGCCGGGCGAAGGCGGCGAGCGCCCCGCCGAGCCCGAACAGCGCCGCGGCCGCCGCGCCGCGGCCCACCGAGCTGGCGCCCGAGCCATCGGCCCCGGCGATCTCGATCGAGTACGCCGTCACCGACGCCGCACCCTCGGGGCCGCCATACGCCATCGACTCCTCAGTGGCACGCGCGGCGCCGGCCTCGATCACGGCGTACTTCACGCCGTAGTCGGCGGCCGTCGACGCGCCCGTCTCCACGAGCACCGAGGTGCCCTGCTCGGAGAGCTGCTCCGCGCCGTCCACGATCGCCGGGGCGCCGTCAGCAGCCGTGCCGAGCCCGTCGGCCAGCGTCTGCGACCCGTCGGCGGCAGTGCGAAGCCCGCCCGCCAGGCGCGCGGCGCCCTCGGCGAGCTGGCCGGTGCCGGTGGAGAGCTGGCCGGCGCCGGTGGCGAGCTGCCGGGTGCCGCCGGCGAGCTGTGCGCTGCCGGCTTGCAGCGACGAGGCGCCGGCGGTGAGCTGGCCGAGGCCTCCGACCAGTGTCTTCGTTCCCGCGAGCAACTCGGCGGCGCCTGTGGACAACGAGCCCACCCCACCTCGCAGAGTCTTGTCGGCTGAGGTCTGGCCGGCAGTGCCGATGGCGCCGAGCACGGAGGCCTGCACCCCGACGACGAGCGAGTCCACGCCGCCGTCCACGCCGACGAGCCCCTCGTCGAGGCCGACCGAGGCCGCCTTGCAGGCTGCGCCGGTGGCCGTCGCGTTGAGACCGCACTGGATGGTGACGAGCCCAGGCACGACCCCGTCCTTGAGCACATTCCCGAGGACGGTCAGTCCTGGCCCGAGATTGACCGTGGACGAGGCCGGCGCCGCGAGGTAGGTGAGGGCGATGGCTTCGAGTTTCGCCTTCTTGAGAGGGTCGCCCGTGACAGGGTCGCCCTCCTTCGCGGCGACGCCATTCACGAAGTTCCCTAGTGCCTGGACGCGCGCGGTCGTCGCGTCGGGCGTGGCGGGAAGTGTGACTGTGGGGTTGGTCGCGCCGAGGGCGAGGAGGACATCCCCCTCGGATGACACGGTGGCGCTCAGCGACTTGGCCCCTGCGAGCAGCCCGGCGACACCTGCACGCAGATCGGAGACCCCCACCTTGAGCGGCTCCGCGCTCTTGGGCAACGCGTCGACGCCGCCGTACAGGCGGGCGAGCCCGTCATCCACGGTGGTGAGACCCCCGGCGATCCGCTCGAGTCCGCCCACCAGCTCGGGGACTTTGGCGCCTGCGGTGGAGAGCCCGGTTCCGAGGGCTGCGGCCCCCGACGCCACCTGCTGGGCGCCGGCATCGGCCGAGCGGGCGCCCGCAGCGAGGGCGTCGGCGCCCGTGTCGGCGGCCTTGGCGCCGGTGGCGAGCTGGCTGGCGCCCGGCGCGGCGGTGTCGTTGAGGCCGGAGGCGAGCTGGTCGGCGCCGTCGCGGAGCTGGAGCAGCCCGTCGAGCAGCGTCGCGGCGCCGTCGCGGAGCTTGAGCAGGTTGGCGTCGATCTCGGTGGCGCCGGCGGTGAGGGCGATGCCGGACTCGGCGCCGCCCTGGTAGCTCGCGGAGCCGCCCTTGAATGAGGGGCTCTTGAGCGGGGAGACGGGCAGCGCGGTGACCGACGCGGGCGGGATCTTGCCGTCGCGGATCTGCGCGGTGTAGCCGAACTCGGCGGTGGGGGACCCGATGGGCGGGAACAGCGTCATCGTGTAGGAGAGCTTGGTGCCGCCGCGGCCGTCGCCGGCCATGTTGGCCTCGTCGGAGGTCACGGCGGTGAAGGTGGAGGGCAGCGTCGTGGTGAGCTGGCCGACCATGGGGATGACGGTCTCGGCTGTGGTGGTGGCCTGCTTGCCGGTGCCGTCGTCGTAGGCGACCTCGTCCTGGCGGGTGGTCAGGTTGGTGACGGTGTAGCGGACCTCGAGCTCGCCGGACTTGCCGACGACGGCGCCGGGGCCGACCTTCACGCCGTCCAGGTGGTACTCCACGTCGACGCTGATGGGCAGGTCGCCGTCGAAGTCGCTGACGGTGCGCAGGCGCTGCTCGCCGTCCACGGTGACGGTGGCCTGCATGGCGCCGTCCTTGACGGTGAAGCCGCCGAACCCGTCGAGGTTGCGCAAGCCCTTGGTGGACACGGGGTTGGTGACGGTGCGGGTGCCGTGGCCCGTGAAGGCGAGCTGCTCGTACACGCGTGCGGCGGTGAGCTTGCCCGTGGCGTCGAGGCGCGCCTGGACGGTCTCGGTGTTGCTCACCTGCACGTCGCCGCTGTCGGTGGCTGCCCGCACGGCGGTGGCCGGGGAGGACGCGAGGAGCAGGGCGAGCGGGAGGCCGAGCGTGACGACGCCGGCACGGCGCGCCGTGGTGGCGCGTCGGCTGGCGGGGGTGGTGGTCGTGGTCATCTCAGGCCTCCGGGGCGGGCTCGAAGGGGCGGTAGGAGGTGGGCTCGGCGACGTGCGTCGGGCGGTTGTGCTCGGGCTCGGGCGGCAGCGCCTCCTGGTCCTCGCGGGCGCGGTCGTGTGCGACGGAGGGGCTGAGCAGCGCCGTGGCGAGGACGCCGGCGCCGGCGGTGAGCAGCACGGCGGTGGCGGCGATCGGCGAGGTGGTGGCGAAGGCCGACGGGTCGGCGGTGTAGGCGGTCTCGTAGGCGCCGGCCATGGCGGCGGCGCCGAGCAGGGCGGCCCACAGGGGGAGCCGTCCGCGGGTCCCCGCGCTGACCGCCAGGCAGATCATGAGCACGATGAAGACGGCCACGGCGCGGCCGGCGGCGGCGTCGGGCAGTGCGGCGGCGCGCAGCAGGTAGCCGATCCAGGCGGCGGTGAAGCCGGCTGCGAAGGCGGCGATGCGCTGGCCGGGGGTGCGGTCGGGCGCGATGCCGAGGGCGCCCCCGAGGGCTGCCCCGAGCAGCGCGACGCCCTGGACCTCGGGGCCCAGGATTCCGGAGAGCAGGACGGCGCCGGTTGCGACGACGGCGAGGAGAGCCCCCGCGAGCACGTTTCTGGTCATGACCACCTCGTTGTGGTGAAGGTCTGGAGGAGCCAATGCCCGTCTGGATGGGGCAGCCTCATCGCTGCGCCTAGGACTTAGGTCCCAACGGGTCGAGCGAGCACTGTCTAGCAGCGCCCGGTATGGGTCGAACAGTGAGTACTAGGTACTTCGCGTCTCAGGGTCGGACATCGTTATCACCCCGTGACCTGGGCTGTGCGGCCCGCTGGCGAGCGGGTGCGGCGGAGCCCGCCCGGTGCTGCACTGGAGGTTGGGGTCATGACGTGACACCCCGACGCCGAGCCGGCGCCGCACGGAGGTCTCAAACGCCGGCGCACCGCGTCGCCACGGACGCCGCGAGGCAGCCAGGGCTGCATCGCCACACACGCGCCGCCGGGCAGCCCAGGCCGGCCGACGGAGGAAGAGGCACATCGTGAGCGAGCAGTCAGGCAGCTCCACCCCCTCGACCAGCGGGGGCAGCGGGACCAGCAGGCAGCACAGCGCCCTCGACAGCGCGCAGGGCAGCACGACCATCGCGGACGGCGTGGTCGCCACCATCGCCGGCCTCGCCGCCAAGGAGATCCAAGGCGTCCACGGCCTCGGCGGAGGCGCCGCGCGGACCGTCGGCGCCCTGCGCGAGCGCATCCCCGGCGCCCGTCCCAACTACTCCCAAGGCGTGAGCGTCGAAGTCGGCGACCACCAGGCCTCCGTCGACCTCGAGGTCATCATCGAGTACGGGGTGCCCCTCGCCGACGTGGCGTCGGCCATCCGGCGCAACGTCATCAACGCCGTCGAGCGCATGACCGGGCTGCACGTCACCCAGGTCGACATCTCCGTGGTGGACATCCACCTGCCGGAGGACGACACCGAGGGCGACGACTCCGGCTCCAGCGGCCAGGCACAGCGATCGTCATGAGCACTGCGACGCCACCGAGCGCGTCGCCCCCGGGAGCGGCGCCCGACCCCGCCGACGCCGTGCGCGCCGCGGTGCTGGGCGTGCCCGGTGTCGCCGCGATGCACGGCGGGGCCTTCGCCGAGGTGGCGACCTACCTGCCCGGTCGCCGGGTCACCGGAGTGCGGATCGAGCCAGAGCGCACCGAGGTGCATGTCGTCGTCGCCAGCGAATCGCCGATCCCCGGGGTCGCGAGCGCGGTGCGCGACGCGGTGCAGCAGATCAGGCCGTCGCCCGTCGACATCTTCGTCGAGGACGTGGCCATCCCCGACGCCTAGCCACACCCCGAACCAGGAGCTGACATGTCCGCCACAGTCATCGGCATCTTCGTGGGAATCCTCCTCGCCATCGCCGCCATCCTCGGAGGGTTCGGGGGATTCCTGCTCGCGCTCGGGCTCGGGCTGATCGGGCTCGTGGTCGGCGCCCAGATCGAAGGACGCGTCGACCTCGGGTCGATGGTGCAGGCGGGCCGTCGCCGTGGCTGACGACCTCGCCCCGCACGGCGCCGCCCCAGACGACACCGCCGCGGCGGCCGCCGCCGACGAGCCCGGGAACCGCGGCGGCCTGCGGATCGCCGACAGCGTCATCGCGCGCGTCGTCGAGGCCGCGGCGCTCGCCGTCGACGGCGTGGCCGGCCCCGAGAAGAAGGCCTTCGGGCGGCGGCTGCCCCGCAGCCAGGCCACCGTCGCCGGGAAGCACGCCAGGATCAACCTCGAGATCGCGACGCTCTGGCCGCGTTCCGCCGCGGACGTCGCCATCGCCGTGCGCGACCGGGTGCGCGAGCAGGTCAGCACCCTGCTGGACCTGACAGCGGACTCCGTGGGCGTCGACGTGCTCCGCGTCGTGCGGCCGCCGGAGCCGGCTAAGGCGCGTGCCCGATGAGCGGCCAGCACGCGGCGCCCGGCGCCTCGCCCCTGCGCCCGGCACGCCAGACCACAGGCTCCGGGGTGATCGGGTTCGTGGGGCCGGTGCTCGCCGTCCTCACCATCGCCCTCGGCGTGGCCCTGCTGTGGGACGCGCTCGCCGTCGCCGGGGTGCTGCCCGGCGACGGGTGGATCGTGCCGGCGCTCGATGCGCTGGACGGCCAGGCCCGGACCGGCTGGGCGCTCGCGGCGGGGATCGTCGCCGCAGTCGTGGGCCTGTGGCTCATCGTGATCTCACTGCGGCGACGGCGGCGCAAGTCGCTGTGGCTGCGGCAGGCGGTCGGCGTGGCCATCAGGCCCCGCGACGTGGCCCGGCTCGCACGCGTGGCCGCGGACGACGTGGACGGGGTGCTCGAGGCGAAGGCCACCGGGGGGAGGCGCAACGTGAACGTGGACGTGCGCACCACCGGCGACCCGCACACCGGGGAGCGGGTGCGCGAGGTCGTGATGACCCGGCTCGCGCCGCTGGCCAAGCCGCCCAAGGTCTTCGTCAAGGCGCACGGCGCCCCTCCCGCGACGGAGGCGCCGCTATGAGCCGCGCGGTGATCGGCTGGGACCGGGTGGCGGCGTTCCTGCTCGGGCTGGTGCTGCTGGCCGCCGGGCTCGCGGTCGTGGCCTGGTGGACGGGCTACCTCGACGACGTGTGGTCGGCGGCCCCCGACACCCTCGACACGACCGCCGCGGCCGACCTGGCCGGCGAGACGTGGTGGCCCTGGGCGCTGGGTGTGGCCGGCGGGGTGCTCGTGCTGCTCGGCCTGTGGTGGCTGCTGGCGCACATCCCGCGCCGCTCCGCCGGCCCGCTGCGTCTCAACGGGTCCGGCACGGGCGGCGAGCTGAGCATCGACGGAGCCGAGGCCGCCCAGGCCGCCGCCGAGTCGCTGACCGCGACGCCGGGCGTGCGGGCGGCGTCGGGCTCGTTCATCCGCGACCGCGGCGAGCTCGTGGCCGGGCTGCGCGTGACCATCGACCCGACCGCCGACCTCGACGAGGTGGCGAGCGCCGTGGAGGTGGCCAGCGCCGACCTGCACCGGGTGCTCGGACGCGACGATGTGCGGTGCCGCGCGCAGGTGCTGGTCGCGGCGAACCCGCGGCCGGGGGGCAGGGTCTCCTGAGGAGCAGGGTGTCCTGAGGGGCGTGCGCGCTCAGCGCGTTGCGAGTTGGTCGACTGCGAGCGCGCCCGCTGGCGCGTCAGCCCGCTCGGCATGGTGCTGCGCGCGTCGGGCCACGAGCAGTGTGGCCACGCCCGCCGCGAAGACGACCCCCGACGCGGCCAGGGCGCCTGGCCCGTCGCCCACCCGCAGCACTGCCGCCCCGAGCGCGGCCCCGGCGCCCATCGACACCACGGCGAGGAATCGGTGCCGCCACTGGAGCGCCGTCTGCCGGCCGCCGCCCAGGCGGCTCTCGCGCGTGACATTGGCCAGCGTGTTCGTCACCACGACTGTCGTGATGTCGGTGTTCCCCACGGGCTTCACGGCCGCCACCTGCGCGCCCATCAGGGCCGCGAGCACCGCGGTGAGGGTGATCTGCCAGGCCGGGCCCAGATCGCCGAGCGCGGCCCAGGCGCCCACGAGGGTGAAGATGAGCGCGGCCCCGACGCCGAGCACCCAGCCGCTGCGGACCGGCAGGCCAACGGGGTGCCCGCGCCGCACGAGCCGCCCGCCGAGCATCGACCCGAGCGCGAAGCCGCCGAGCGCGAACGCGTTGTTCAGCAGGGGGATGCCGCTGACGCCCACGAGGGCGAAGGCCAGGAACAGCACGTTGCCCGTCATGTTGCCGGTGAAGACGCCGTCGAGGGCCAGGTAGCTCACGGCGTCGATGGCGCCGGTGGCGGCGGTCAACAGCAGCAGCCCGCTGGTGTACAAGCCGGCGGGGGTGGGACGGGGCATCAGGAGTCCTCCAGCAGGGTGTGGATGTCGAGCAGGTGCGCGTGCATCGCGGCGGTGGCGGCGTCGGGGTCGTGGGCGTCGACGGCGGCGTAGATGTCGCGGTGGCCGGCGAGCGATCGGGCGCGGCCGGCCTTGGTGGTGTGGGAGCGGCGGCGGATGGGCAGCGTCCACTCGCCCATCAGCCCGTGCAGGGTGGTGAGCAGCGGGTTGCGGGCGGCCTGGGCGAGCAGCAGGTGGAACTCGAGGTCGAGCTCCACCGACCGGGAGGGCGTGAGCGGCCCGACGGACGCGTCGAGCACGTCGTGGAGCTGGAGCAGGTTGGCGGGGGTGGCGCGGCGGGCCGCGAGGCCGGCGACGGACGGCTCCACGATGAGGCGCAGCTCGGCGGCGTCGGCGATCGCGGCCCCGCCCGGGCCGCCGGCGCCGGCCGTGAGGTCGTGCAGGTCGCGTTGCTCGGCGGAGGTCTCGACGACCACGGTGCCGCGTCCGGGCCGGCGCTCGATGAGGTGCTTGGACTCGAGCTCGAACATCGCCTCGCGCAGCGAAGCCCGGGACACGGCGAGCTGCGCCGCGAGCTCGCGCTCACCGGGCAGGCGCTGCCCGGGGGCGAGCTGCCCGGTGGCGATCAGGCGTTCGAGGTGCGCGGCGAGGGTCACCGAGATGGTGGGGGACCTGCGGGCTAACGGCGGGACCGGTGTCGGCACGAGGTGCTCCTCTTCGGTGTCGGGCTCGGCGCAGAACGGCTGGCGGCGGCTGCGCGAGACGGCACGTTAGCACCCGTGCGGTCGGATGGTCTGACCAATGTTTCGGCGTGGGTCGAGCCTGTAAACAGTCTGTTTCCGCGCCCGGAATGCCCGGATAGGGCCCTCGTCCCGGGGTTAGCGTCTGCTCCCACCGGTCAGACCATCCGACCGGAGACACCAACGGCGGCGTCGCGTCCCCAGCGCTCCCGCCGGGGCCCGGCGCCGTCGCCCGGCGACCGGAAGGCATGCGCGATGCTCCCCACGAACACCTCCCGCACGGCAGCCCTGGCCACAGCCGCGCTCGCGGCCCTGCTCGCACTGACGGCCTGCTCCAACGCCGAGGCCGAGGCCGCGGGCGAGGCGGCCTTCCCCGACCTCGCCGACTCCGCCGCCTGTGTCGAGCTGCGCGAGCAGAACCCCGACCTGGTCGGCACGACCAAGACCAACGCGCTCAACCCGCACACCCCCGGCTACGAGGTGGTCAACCCGGAGAACCCCGACGAGTTCATCGGCTTCGACATCGACCTCGGCGACGCGATCGGCGACTGCCTCGGCTTCGACGTCGACTACCTGCCCGTCGGCTTCTCCGAGCTCGTGCCCACCGTCGCCAGCGGCCAGGCCGACTGGATCGTCTCCAACCTCTACGCCACCGAGGAGCGCGCGCACGGCGGGGTCGACTTCATCAGCTACTCCAAGGTCTTCGACGGGATCCTCGTCGCCACGGGCAACCCGAAGTCCATCACCGGCATCGACACCTCGCTGTGCGGCACGACAGTCGCCCTCAACAAGGGCTACGTCGAGGTCCCGCTGGTCGAGGCCGTCGCCCCCGACTGCGAGGCGGCCGGGCTCGAGGCGCCCACGGTGAGCCTCTTCGACTCCAGCGCCGATTGCGTGCAGGCCATCCTCTCCGGCCGGGCCGACGCGTACATGAACGACGTCAACACGGTGAAGGGCTACATCGCCGCCCACCCGGACGACCTCGACTCGGCCGAGACCGTGATGCTCGACTACGAGATCGGCATCGGCGTGCTGCAGGGCGACCACGCCTTCCGCGACGCCGTCCAGGCCGCGCTGGTGGAGATCCAGGGCTCCGGGCTGCAGGCCGAGCTGGCCGGCAAGTGGGCCCTCGACGAGAACGCGCTCGCCGAGCCGACGGTGCTCAGCGTCGGGTGAGCGCCCGCTGACCACCACGGGCGACTGACGACTCACGCGAGGGCGGCCTGACATGACCGAGTTCCTGCACTACCTGACCCTGCCCTACCTGCTCGACGGCATCGTGTTCACCCTGCGGCTGACCGCCATGGGATTCGTCGGCGGGATGATCCTGGGCCTGCTCCTCGCGGCGATGCAGCTCACCCGCTTCCGGGCGCTGACCTGGGCCGCCAGGGCGTACGTGACCCTCTACCGGGGGACGCCGCTGATCCTGCAGCTCGTCTTCGTGTTCTCCGTGCTGCCGCGGGCGGGGATCGTGCTCTCCCCGCTCGCGGCGGGCGGCCTGGCCCTGGCGCTCAACGAGGCGGTGTTCTTCGCGGAGATCTTCCGCTCGGGCGTCAAGGGGGTCGACCCCGGGCAGGTGGCCGCCGGCCGGGCCCTGGGCCTGCGGCCGGCGCTGCTCATGCGGCGGGTCGTGGCGCCGCAGGCGCTGCGGTCGATGGTGCCGTCGCTGGGCAGCGAGGCCGTGGCCACGATGAAGAACTCGGCGCTCGCGTCGATCATCGCGGTGCCGGAGCTGACGCTGCGCACCCAGCAGCTCGCCTCCGCCACGTTCGACTACTTCGAGATCTACTTCGCGACGGCCGTGATGTACCTGGTGCTGACGGCGGCGCTCACCCTGGTCCAGCTCGCGGTGGAGCGTGCGCTGGACCTGGACCGCCCGGCGCGGGCGTCGCTCCGCGGCTGGATCGGCAGGCGGGGCAAGGCCGGCGCCGCGACCCCGGTGGCCGAGCCCGACCCGCGCCGGGCCCCCGACCGCACCGACTCCGGCCTCGGCTCCGCGGCGCGGCTCACCCAGGCCGACCCGCCGCCGCGCAGCTTCGGCGAGGCGCTCATCGAGGCATACGGGCTGCGCAAGTCCTACGGCGAGAACGAGGTGCTGCGCGGCATCGACCTGCAGGTCCGCGAGGGCGAGGTCATCGCGCTGCTGGGGCCCAGCGGATCGGGCAAGAGCACGCTGCTGCGCTGCCTCAACCACCTCGAGGGCTTGGACGGGGGAGCGGTGCTGGTGGGCGGCACCGCCATCGGCTACGGCGACCGGGGCGGCGAGCTGGTGGAGCGGCATGTGGCCCGCCAGCGCGTCGAGGCCGGCGTCGGGATGGTCTTCCAGCAGTTCAACCTGTTCCACCACCTCACCGCCCGTGAGAACGTCGCGGCGCCCCTGCGGTGGGTGCACGGCTGGTCCCGGGAAGAGGCCGCCGCGCGGGCCGACGAGCTGCTCGCGCAGGTCGGCATGTCGCACCGCGCGGACGCCCTCCCGCGGCACATGTCCGGTGGCCAGCAGCAGCGCGTGGGCATCGCCAGAGCCCTCGCGTCCCACCCGAAGGTGCTGCTGCTCGACGAGCCGACCAGCGCCCTCGACCCCGAGCTGGTCGCGGAGGTGCTCGGCGTCATCCAGGGCCTCGCGCGCCAGGGCGGCCTCACGATGATCATCGCCACCCACCAGCTCCGGTTCGCCCGCGAGGTCGCGGACCGGGTCGTCTTCATGGCGGGCGGGGTGGTCGTCGAGCAGGGCACGGCAGAGCAAGTGATCGGTGACCCACAGGTCGAGGCGACGCGTCGCTTCGTCCGTGCGATGGACTCGGCGGAGGTCTGAGATGAGCAAGGCACGCACGCACCACGTCTTCCCCGCGTCGGCCGGGGTCCCGCCCCAGGTCGGCCCGTTCAGCCACGCGGTGCAGTGGGGCGACCTGCTGTTCGTGACGGGGCAGATGCCCACGGACCCCGCCACCGGGCTGCTCGTGCCCGGCGGGCTCGTGGAGCAGACCCGCCAGGTCATGGCGAACTTGCGGGCAGTGGTCCGGGCCGCGGGCGCGGAGCTGTCGGACACGTTGATGGTCCGGGCCTACCTGACGGACTTCGACGACTTCGACGAGTTCAACGCCGAGTACCGCACGTGGTTCGACGACCCGCTGCCGAGCCGCACGTGCGTCGGCGTCACGGGCCTCGCGGTGGGCGCGCTCGTCGAGGTGGACCTCGTCGTGGGCGTCCGGGGAGAGGGTGTCCTGTGAGCGCCGCGACGATCCTGCGCAGCACGGCGCTGCAGCCCGGCAAGGGCTCCGTCCTGGGGCGGCACTACCTGCCCTCGCGCGCCGAGGAGGTGCGGTGGGGCTGGCTGCCGAATGCGGACGCGGCGCCGGTGCTGCGGGTGGCCGATGGCGCGACGGTCACCATCGACACGCTGTCCCACGAGGGCCTGCTCGCCGACCAGGGCCGCGACCCGGCGCGGTACGTGCGCCAGTTCGGCGCGGTGGACGTGCTCGACGACGCGGTGGAGGTCGCCGCGAGCGACCTGGCGAATGGGCCGGACGACGGCCCGCATGTCGTGACCGGCCCGATCGCGGTGACGGGCGCCCGCCCCGGCGACATGCTGCGGGTGGACGTGCTGGACCTCGCCTACCGGGTGCCGTACGGGTTCGTGAGCAACCGGCACGGCTACGGCGCGCTGGCGGGGGAGTACCCGCAGGACCTGCGCTCCACGCCCACCCGCCATGTGGACCGCATGATCACCGACGGCTCGGTCAGCCACTTCGCCTGGGTTGAGCGCCGCTCGGGCCGGGAGGTGGGGGTGATGGACGCGGGCCGCGGCCGCACGGTGCAGTTCACGCTGGCGCCGTTCCTCGGGTTGATGGGCGTCGCCCCGGCCACCAGCGACGCGGTGCCGTCGGTGCCGCCGGGGGACCACGGCGGCAACATCGACATCAAGCACGCGGGCGTCGGGGCGACGCTGTACCTGCCGGTGGCCGTGGACGGGGCCCTGTTCTACACGGGCGACCCGCACTTCGCGCAGGGCAACGGCGAGGTGGCGCTGACCGCGCTGGAGGCCTCGCTGCGCGCGACGCTGCGGCTGAGCGTGGTGCCCGCCGCGCAGGTCCGCGGAGTGCTGGGCGGGGTGCGCACCCCGGTGGTCGAGACCGCGACGCACTGGATCCCGACGGGGATGGACGCGGACCTCGACGAGGCGATGCGCCAGGCGGTGCGCCATGCGGTGGCGTTCTTGCACGGGCGGTTCGGGGTGCCGCGCTCGGTGGCGCTGGCCTACCTCTCGGCGGCGGGGGACTTCGAGGTGAGCCAGGTGGTGGACGCGGTCAAGGGCGTGCACTGCCTGATCCCGAAGGCGGACTGGGCGGCCTGGGTCTAGCGGGGAGGTGAGGGCGGCCGGTCGACGTGATGGCGTCGGCCGGCCGTCGTGCTGCGCGGGGAATACCTCGAGGGGTCGCCCGGTTGGGCAGATAGTTGAAGATTTGACGACCTCGACGAGTGGTGGTTGAATGTTTGACAACGCCAGATCGCTGAACCCGTCACAGAGCAGGAGCACCCACATGTCGCAGATGCACTTCGGCATCTTCACCGTGGGGGACGTCACCACGGACCCCGTCACCGGCCGCACGCCCACCGAGGCGGAGCGCATCAAGGCGACAGTCACCATCGCCAAGCACGCGGAAGAGGTCGGCCTCGACGTCTTCGCGACCGGCGAGCACCACAACCCGCCGTTCGTCCCGTCCTCGCCGACGACGCTGCTGGGCTACATCGCCGCGCAGACGGACCGCATCCTGCTGTCGACGTCCACGACGCTGATCACCACCAACGACCCGGTGAAGATCGCCGAGGACTACGCCTACCTGCAGCACCTCGCCGACGGCCGCATGGACCTGATGATGGGCCGCGGCAACACCGGCCCCGTCTACCCGTGGTTCGGCAAGGACATCCGCCAGGGCATCAACCTGGCCATCGAGAACTACGCGCTGCTGCACCGGCTGTGGCGCGAGGACGTGGTCGACTGGGAGGGCAAGTTCCGCACCCCGCTGCAGTCCTTCACCTCCACGCCCCGCCCGCTCGACGACGTGCCGCCGTTCGTGTGGCACGGCTCGATCCGCAGCCCCGAGATCGCCGAGCAGGCCGCCTACTACGGTGACGGCTTCTTCCACAACAACATCTTCTGGCCCATCGAGCACACCCGGCAGATGGTCGAGCTCTACCGCCGCCGGTTCGAGCACTACGGCCACGGCCGGGCCGACCAGGCCATCGTCGGGCTCGGCGGCCAGGTGTTCATGCGGCCCAACAGCCAGGACGCGAAGCGCGAGTTCCGCCCCTACTTCGACAACGCGCCCGTCTACGGCCACGGCCCGTCGATGGAGGAGTTCACCGCGCAGACCCCGCTGACCGTCGGCAGCCCGCAGGAGGTCATCGACCGCTACGCCACGATGCGGCACGAGGTCGGCGACTACCAGCGCCAGCTCTTCCTCATGGACCACGCGGGCCTGCCGCTCAAGACGGTGCTCGAGCAGCTCGACCTGCTGGGCGGGGAGGTTGTGCCCGCGCTCCGCAAGGAGTTCGCCATCGGCCGCCCGGCGCACGTGCCCGACGCGCCGACCCACGCCGCCCGCGTCGCCGCCGCGGGGGACCGCCCGACGCGCGAGCGCGCCCTCGTCGTCGACGACGTCACCGGCGCCTCCCCGGAGGAGTCGCGATGACCCGCCGCACGCTAGCGGTCGTCTCGAGCGGGCTGCGCGAGCCGTCCTCGACCCGCCTCCTCGCCGACCGGCTCACCGCGGCCACCGTCCGCGAGCTCGACGCCCTGGGCGTCCAGGCCGATGTCGAGGTCGTCGAGGTGCGGCTGCTCGCCCACGACCTGACCAACATGCTGCTCACCGGGTTCGCCGCCGGCGACCTGCGGGCCGCCCTCGACACGGTGGCCCGCGCCGACGGGCTCATCGCCGTGACGCCGATCTTCTCCGGCTCGTTCTCCGGGCTGTTCAAGAACTTCTTCGACGTCACGGAGCAGGGCGCGCTCGCGGGCATGCCCGTGCTGCTCGGGGCGACCGCCGGCACCGCCCGGCACTCCCTCGCCCTCGACCACGCGCTCCGGCCGCTGTTCGCGTACCTGCGGGCCATGGTCGTGCCCACCGGGGTCTTCGCGGCCACCGCGGACTTCGGCGCGACGGCCCAGCAGGACGTCTCCGACGAGTCGGGGGCGCTCGACAGCAGGGTCCACCGGGCGGCACGCGAGCTCGCGGGCCTCATGGGCGCGCGGGAGCCGCGCGCGGTCGCCGACCCGTTCGCCAACCCCACGTCCTTCGAGGACCTGCTCGCCGGCCGGTGAGCCGTGACAGCGTGGGCGCCCGCCTCTCGGCGGGCGCCCACGCTGTCGCTACGTTTGTCCCCATGGCAGACGACCTCGTCCTCGCGCTGGCCCAGACCACCCCGGTCCCCGGCGATCTGCCGGCCAACGTCGCGCACGCCGTGGATGTGGCCGACGCGGCCGCGGCCGAGGGCGCCCAGCTCCTGGTCTTCCCCGAGCTCTCACTGATCGGCTACGACCTGGCGCTGCTGCCCGACGACGCGTGCTGGGCCTCGGGCGTTGACGACCCCCGCCTGGAGCCGCTGCGCGCACGCGCCCGTCGGCACGGGATGTGGATCGTGGCAGGCGCCCCGGTGCGCGAGCCCGGCGCCGCGCCCGTCATCGGGTCGATCGTGATGGGCCCCGCCGGGCAGGGCCATGTGCACCCCAAAACCCACCTGCACGGCTCCGAGACGGGCTGGTTCACCGCGGGCCGCCCACAGCCGCCGATCGACGTGGACGGGTGGCGGGTCGCGCTCGCGGTGTGCTTCGACATGGCGCACCCCGCCCATGCGGCGCGGGCGGCCGCGGCCGGCGCGGACCTGTACGTCTCGTCCTCCGTGTACGTCGAGGGCGAGGAGCGGCGCCACGACCTGCACCACGGCGCCCGTGCGATGGACCACCGCATGTACGCGGCCATGGCGGGGCTCACGGGGCCCAGCGCGATCGGATCGGCCATCGGCGGCACGGCGGTGTGGGCGCCGGATGGGAACCGGGTGGCGGGCCTCGACGGCCGCCCGGGGCTGCTGGTGCACCGCCTGCGCTCAGCCGAGATCGAGCGCCACCGCCCGCGCCACCGCCCGCGCCGCTAGCCCCGCACCGCTAGCCCCGCGCCGCCAGGGCCTCGAGCACCAGCCGGGCCACCGCCATGTGCCCCGCGGCGTCCGGGTGGTACGGCGGCACGTTGAGCCCCGGGAAGAACCCCTCGACCCACGGCTCGGGCGACCCGGCATGGTGCTCCCGGCTCGCGGCGGACGCCCGGACCAGGATGGCCCCGTGCTCGCGGGCCACGGCTGCCGTCGCGTCCTCGAGGGCATGCGCCACCTGCCACAGGAACTCCTGCTCCTCGCTGGTCACCGGCACCTCGGGGACCTCCGTGCCCTGCGGCGGCAGCACCGTGAGGTAGTCGACCAGGACGACGTGCGCGGCGGGGGAGTGCACCCGCACCGCGGAGAGCACGTCGCCGAGCCGGGGCCCGACTCCGCGCAGCGCGTCCTCCACGCGGGCCCTGTCGACGGGCGGCGCGGTCGGCGACGCGAGGCTGCCCCTGCCGTGCGGGAGCTGCCCGCGCTCGGCGGCGTGCACCGCCGACCATGACCTGAGCGCGGCGATGAACCCGACGTCGTTCGCGCCCGCCGTCACCGTCACCAGGCTCGTGTCGGGCAGCAGCGCGTCGACCTGGCGCGGCAGCGGCGCCCCGTGCACGCCCGCCGACTCGGGGATGTCGATCAGGTCGTCGATCGACGCGCCCCGGCAGGTCACATCGGTGAGCGAGAGCTCGAGCTCCCCGGCCACGAGATGGGGGTAGTTGCCGTCCGAGCGCGCGCACTCCACATCGAGGGTCACGGGGATGCCCGGACCGGCCGCGAACGAGTCGCCCAGGGCGACGTAGCCGCTGCCGACGGGGAGGAAGTCAGGTCGGCCCGTCATGTCCCCAGGTCTACGCCGTCCCCGTGTGGGCCGCATCCGCAGCCCGCCCGCGCTCGCCGACGGCGCCTCGCGCTCGCGCGGACTGCCCGGCGCCGACCTAGCCTGAGGGGACTGCGGCGGGCCACGGGCGGACGTGGCGCGCGCACCTCGGGCCGGGTCCGGAGGGCGGTGCGGCCGTTGGGAGGGCTGCCCGTGCTGGACACGCCGCATGCGGGCCCCCGTCGCCTGGACCTCGCCCTCATGCTGGTGCTCACCTTCACCACCGGCATTGTCGACGCGGTCGGCTACCTGGGCCTGGACTTCATCTTCGCCGGGAACATGACAGGCAACGTGCTCATCCTCGGCATGGGGATCGGCAAGGCCGCGGACGTGCCGGTGGCGGGCCCCGCGCTCGCGCTGGTGATGTTCGGTCTGGGGGCCGCCATCGGGGGCCGCCTGCTGCGGGGGAGCCCGCAGGCCTGGGGGCGCGGGACCACCACGGCGGTCGCTGTCACGGGCGCGGCGACGGCGGCGGCGGCCCTGCTGTTCGTCATCCTGCCGCCCGACTCCGGGACGTCCGAGCCCGTGGCCGTCCGGGCGGTGGCCGTCGCGCTGCTCAGCGGCGCGATGGGGCTGCAAGCCGCGGCCGCGCGCCAGCTCGGGGTGGCCGACGTGACCACAGTGGTCGTCACGTCCACCCTCACCCGCCTCTTCGCCGACCTGGGCTCCGGCGCGTCCGGGCTGTGGGCGCGGCGTGCCGGGGCGGTGGTGCTCATCGGGGCCGGGGCGGCGGTGGGCGCGGTGCTGCTGCGCGTGCACATCGCGGTCGCGCTCGGTGTCGCGGCGGTGCTCGTGCTCGCCGTCGCCGGGGTCGGGGCGGCCCCGCGGCGGCACGGGGCGCGGTCCGCGGCCTGAGCGCGGCCTGCCACGCGAGCGAGGGGGCGTCGGGATGGTCTTCGAGTCGCTGCGGCGCCAGACGCGCCGACGCGTGACCGCGCTCCTGCTCGTGCTCACCTTCGGCACCGGGGTGGTGGACGCGGTCAGCTACCTGGTGCTGGACCGGGTCATCGCGGGGAACATGTCCGGCAATGTGCTGCTGCTCGGCATGGGGCTCGCCGGGGCGGGAGGGCTGCAGGTCGCCGGCCCGGCGGTCGCCTTCGCGGCGTTCTGGCTGGGCGCGCACCTGTGCGGCCGCGCGCTGCGCAGGGCCCCCGACGGGTGGACGGCCCGCGTCTCCGGCCTGATCGCCGCGTCCGGGGTGGTGGTGGGGCTGGTGGGCGTCGGCGTGGCGCTCATCCCGCCCGCCACGTCACAGCCCTCGGGCTTGGCCGCCGCCGCAGTGCTCGGCGCCTGCATGGGGACGCAGGCGGCGGCGGCCCGCGCCACGGGCGTCGCCGACCTCGTCACCGACGCGATCACGGGCGCGCTGGTGGGCCTCGGGCTCGAGTTCCGCCACAGGCGCCCCGACCGGGAGCGCTGGGGGCGGCGGATGGGCAGCTTCGCGCTGATCGGCGTGGGGGCATTCGTGGGCGCGCTGCTCATCCGCGTGCACGCCGGGCTCGCGCTGGGCCTGGTGGCGGCGCTCAGCGTCGGCGTCGCCGCGGTGGGGCAGGCGCTGCTGGAGCACGGCGACGACGAGGGCGACGCGCGTGCCGAGCGGCCGGATGGGCCCCCGGAGGCGGGGCCGTGACCGGGCGCCGCGCGGAGCGGATCGAGGTCGCCCTGCTCCTGACGCTGACCTTCGCCACCGGGATCGTCGACGCCGTCGGCTACCTGGAGTTGGACAGGGTCTTCATGGGGAACATGACGGGCAACACCGTGCTGCTGGGCGCCGCGCTGGCGGGCTCCGGGGGCCTGCGGGCGGCCGGGCTGGCGCTGGCGCTCGCGGCCTTCTGGGCGGGCGCGGCGGTGTGCGGGCGCGCGTTGCGGAGCAGGCCGCAGGTCTGGACGGCCCGCACCACGGCGCTGTTCGGGAGCATCGGCCTGGGGGTGGGCGTCGTTGGCGTGCTGGTCGCGCGGACCCCGCCCGAGCCGTCGAGCGCCCTGGCGTTGGCCGCCGCGGGCGTGCTCGGCGCGTGCATGGGCGTGCAGGCGGCGACGGTGCAGCACCTCGGCGTCGTGGACGTGCCGACGTCGGCCATCGACGAGCAGGTCACGGGCCTGGCGGCCGACGCTGGCCGGCGGCGTGACCAACCGTGGGCGCGCCGCGCCCTCAGCATTGTGCTGCTCGGCTCGGGCGCCCTGGTGGGCGCCCTGCTGCTGCGGGCGCACATCGGGCTGGCCCTGGGCGTCGCGGCCGGGCTCGCCGTCGCCGTGGCCGCCGTCGGGCAGGCGTTGCTGGTGGTCAGGGCTCCGCGGTGACCTGGTCCCCGGCCTCCCACTGGTGCAGCGCCAGGGCGTCGTCCCAGTCCTCGCCGCCGAGGGCCGGCATCATCTCGCGCAGGCGGGGCGCCCACGTGGCGGCCCGGTCCGGGAAGCAGCGGTCCAGCAGGTCGAGCATGGTGGCCACGGCTGTCGACGCGCCGGGCGACGCGCCCAGCAGGCCGGCGATCGTGCCGTCGGAGGAGGTGACGAGCTCGGTGCCGAACTCCAGCACCCCGCCCTTCTTCGCGTCCTTCTTGATGACCTGCACGCGCTGGCCCGCGGTGATCAGCTCCCAGTCGCGGGGGTGCGCGGAGGGCATGAACGCGCGCAGCGTGCGCAGCCGCCGGGTCGGCGACGCGGCCAGCTCGCTGACCAGGTACTTCACCAGGTCGAGGTTCTGCAGGCCGACTGCCACCAACGGCACCACGTTGCCGGGGCGGATCGAGCGCACCAGGTCCAGCGGCGAGCCGTGCTTGAGGAACTTCATGCTGAAACCGGCGTAGGGGCCGAAGAGCAGCGCCGCCTCGCCGTCGACGACGCGCGTGTCGAGGTGCGGCACCGACATGGGCGGGGAGCCGACGTCGGCCTTGCCGTAGACCTTGGCCTGGTGCTGGCGCACGATCTCCGGGTTGGTGGTCCGCAGGAACTGGCCGCTGATCGGGAAGCCGCCGTAGCCCTTGGCCTCGCTGATCCCCGACTTCTGCAGCAGGCGCAGCGCGCCGCCGCCGGCGCCGATGAACACGAACCGGGCGTCGATCGTGCGGCGCCGGGGCGAGGCGTTCCAGCGGCGGTCCCGCACGCGCAGGCGCCAGGTGCCGTCGCGTCGCTGCCGCAGGCTCCGGACCTCGTGCTCGAGGCGCACGGTGGCCCCGCGCGCGGCGACGTCCCCGATCAGTGCGCGGGTCAGCGCGCCGAAGTCCACGTCGGTGCCCTCGGGGGCGCGGGTGGCGGCGATGGGCTCGTCGAGGTCGCGCTCGGTGACCAGCAGCGGGGCCCAGGAGCGGATGACCTCGGGGTCGGTGGAGAACTCGAGGTGCGAGAAGTGCGGGTGGGCGCGCAGCGCTTCGGCCCGTCGGCGCAGGTAGTCCACGTCGGCGGCGCCGCGCACGAAGGTCATATGCGGTGCGGGGGACAGGAACGCGTCGTCGGCCAGCCGCCCGGAGGTGAGCAGGTGGCTCCACAGCTCGCGTGACAGCTCGAACTGCTCGTTGATGGCCACGGCCTTGGAGATGTCGATCGTGCCGTCGGGCCGCTCGGGGGTGTAGTTCAGCTCGCAGAGCGCGGCGTGGCCGGTGCCCGCGTTGTTCCAGGGGTTGGAGCTCTCCTCGGCGAGCGCGGGGCGCCGCTCGAGGATCTCGATCTTCCATGTCGGCTCGAGCGTCGAGAGCATCGCCGCCAGCGTCGCGCTCATGATCCCGCCGCCGACGAGGACGACATCCACAGTCTGCTGAGAACTCACCCGCCGAATCGTAGGATGATCCTGCCCGTCACCCGAACGGCTGTCCGCAGAGCGGTCAGCGGCGGCCCGGGCTGTGCGCCGGCCAGCGAGTGCGACCCCGGCCCACCGGTGGCAGTTTGGGCAGATGAACGCCGACTCTCCGGGCAGTGCCGGGCTCGACCGCAGGCTGCTCGCCATCTACCTGAACGACCACATCGCCGGAGCCACTGCCGGGGTCGGCCGCATCAGCCAGATGGCGGAGGCCAGCGCCTCCACCCCGATCGGCCCCCGCCTCGCGGATCTCGCCACCGAGATCAGGACGGAGCGGGACTGGCTGGTCGACACGACCCGCCGCCTGGGCGTGCGGGTCGACCAGGGGAAACTGGCCGTGCTGTGGACGGGGGAGCGCCTGGGCCGGCTCAAGCCCAACGGCCGGCTGACGCGCAGGTCGCCGCTGTCGGTGCTGCTCGAGCTCGACCTCATGCAGTCCGCCGTGGCCGGCAAGAAGTCGCTGTGGCACGCCCTGCAGGACTGGTCCGCGCCGCTGGGGCTCGACCCCGTGGTGCTCGAGGAGCTCGTGATCTCCGCCGACCGGCAGCTCGAGGAGCTCGCCAGCCTCGCCGCCGTGGCGCGCCGGGCGGCGCTGCGCGCGTGAGCGGAGCCGGCGGACGCCCCTCGGGTGCGGAGCCCGCCGAACGGTGACAGCGTGAGGAGATGAACTCGACAACGCCCGCAGGGCAGCACGACGGGCCGGACGACCCGGACTACGACACCGACGGCGACCCGGACAACATGAACCCGCGCTCAGGCGTCAACGCGAAGAGCGGCGCGGCGGACGACCCGGACTACGACACCGACGGCGACCCGGACAACATGAACCCCCGGCACGATTCGAACGCCGAGCAGAGGTGACCCACCACCGCCGTCCGCTGCGACGAGGGTCCTAGGGGCCCTCCGCGTCGGCGGCTAGCGTGGGCGCCATGCCGACGCACGAAGGTCCCCGCACTGTCGCCGACCACCTGGCGGAGGTGCTCGCGCTGGTCGCGGCCCTGCCGCCCGTCTCCGTCCCGCTCGACGACGCGCTCGGCCTCGTCCTCGCGCAGGACGTCACGGCGCCCGAGGCGCTGCCGCGTTTCGCCAACTCGGCGATGGACGGCTACGCGGTGCGGGCGCATGACGTGGCCGGGGCCTCGGTGGAGCACCCCGTGACCCTGCCGGTCGTGCTCGACCTGCCCGCGGGCGCCGACGCGCAGACCGCCATCGCCCCGGGGACCGCCGCGCGCATCATGACCGGCGCCCCCGTGCCCCCCGGCGCCGACGCGATCGTGCCCGTCGAGGCCACCGACGCGGGCGTCCAGACGGTGGTGATCACCGCCCCGGCCACCCTGGGCGCCCATGTGCGCCGTGCCGGGGAGGACGTCGCCGCCGGCGCCGTGGTGCTCGCCGCCGGCGAGGAGCTGACCCCGTACCGGATCGCCGCGATCGCCTCCGTGGGCCGCGCCGAGGTCCTGGCCCACCGGCGCCCGCGGGTGCTCCTCATGTCGACGGGCTCCGAGCTGGTCGTCCCCGGGGAGGCCATGCGCCACGGCCAGATCCCCGACTCCAACTCCTACCTGCTCGCCGCCGCCGCCCGGGCCGCAGGCGCGAGCGTGGTGCGGCTCGGCGCCGTGCCCGACGACGCGGACGCGCTGCGCGCCGCCCTGGGCGCGGACCGCCCCGAGGTCGACCTGGTCATCACCTCCGGCGGTGTCAGCCAGGGGGCGTACGACGTGGTCAAGGAGGTCCTCATCGGGCTGCCCCAGATGCGCTTCGTGCCCGTCGCGATGCAGCCCGGCAAGCCGCAGGGCCTGGGCCGGCTCGAGGACGGCACGCCGGTGCTCGCGCTGCCCGGCAACCCGGTGAGCGCCTTCGTGTCCTTCGAGGCCTTCGGCCGGCCCGCGCTGCTCGCCCTGCGCGGCCTGACAGGCGCCGCGCTGCACCGCCCGCGCGTGCGCGCCCGCGTCACCGAGGGCTGGTCCTCGCCCCGCGGGCGCGAGCAGCACATCCCCGTCGTCCTCACCGAGGGCGAGCACGGCCTCGAGGCGCGGCCCGCGGCGAACCGGGGATCCGGGTCGCACCTGGTGGCCTCGCTGGCGCTCGCGGACGGGCTGGCGATCGTGCCGCGCGACGTCACGGCGGTGGGCGTCGGCGACGAGGTGGCGGTCGTCCGGATCGCGCCATGAGCGAGGCGGTCCCGCGGGCCGGGGCCTCGGACCCCGAGGGCGTGCCGTTCGACGCGGTGGTGCTCGCGGGCGGGCGGGCCAGCCGGCTCGGCGGCGCGTCCAAGCCGGATGTCGTGGTCCGTGGCCGCCGGATGCTCGCGCATGTGCTCGACGCCGCGCACCAGGCCCGGCAGGCCGTGGTGGTCGGCCCGCCCGCGCTCGAGGTGCCCGCCGGAGTCCGGCTCACGCTGGAGGACCCGCCCGACGGCGGCCCGGCGGCAGGGATCGCCGCGGGCCTCGCGGCACTCGAGGCGCCCGGGGACTGGGTGCTGCTGCTGGCCTGCGACGTCCCACTCGTCGCCGCGGCGGTCCCGCGGTTGAGGGACGTCGCCGCCGCCCGACGCGACGACCCGCAGCTCGACGGGGTGATGCTCGTGGACGCCGACGGCCGCGAGCAGCCGCTCGTCGGGCTCTACCGGCGGGCTGGCCTCCTGGCCGGGCTGGCGCGGCTGGGCGCCGAGCGCGGGGTCCGGGGGGCCTCGGTGCGCGCCGTCCTGGCGGGCCTCCACGTCGAGCGCCTCGCCGACGAGGGCGCGTCCGCCGACGTCGACACCTGGGAGGACGTGCGCCGCGTCGACGGCTGACCCTCGGCGGCTGGGAGTCCGCGCTCTCGGCTCTTGCGCGAGGTGCGACGCGTCCCAGACGCCGGCGACTCCTGGGGATCGGCCGCGGATGCCGTGTCTCCCGAGACCGAGCCCGACCTGATCCAGGCGGAGGCGACGAACGGTCGTGTCGGGTACGTGCGCAAGGCGGAGCTCGACGAGGCGAACGGGTCGACGGCCGCGGAGTCCTTCACCTCGCCCGAGGACGTGTTGAGGTGGCAGGAGACCGAGGGCGCCGAGGACCGCTGGGTGAACGTGTACTCCTCGGTGACGCGATCGGCGGTGATCGGCGCGTTCCTGATCGCCGGCGCGCACTCGTAGCAGGCGATGCCCGCTGCCGACACCACGTGAGGCGCCCCCTGACTCGAGGCGCCCCACCTGGGTCTGACGAGGTGCCCGCACGACCGTCCGGGCGCTCGCCCGTGTCGCGTGGCACGATGAGTGAGAAGCGGCATGTGCGACAGGGGAGGCGCAGCATGACCGGATCCACACCCGGCCCACACCCGGCGACGCGGCTGATCGCCGCGCCCACGACGCCGTTGGCCGCCTGGGCCGACATCCTGGCCCGCGATCTCGGGATCGAGGCGGTCATCGTGGACGAGGACGCGCTGGCCGCCCTCGCCCTGCACGCGGCGCGCAGCGTCGGACGGCCAGGCGCATCGCCGCTCACCGCCTTCTTGGTGGGCTATGCGGCGGGCGTCGGCGCCGGCCCCGTCGCGGACGCGATCGACAGGGCGGACGACCTGGCCACCGACTGGTACGCGCGGTACAACGCGATGGGCGGCCCGCACGACTGGTCGCGGCCCGCTCCGGGCTAGTCCGGCCCGCGACCGCTACCCGCCGATCGCGCTCATCGGCCGATCGGGCTGCAGGAACGACGGGTCGTTGATGCCGTGCCCCGGCAGTTTGCCGGCGACACAGCCCGCGAACGCCCCGACGAGCGCCGTGTCGTCCGCGCCGCCGCGCAGCAGCGCCCGCAGGTCCGTCTCGGTGCGGGCGAACAGGCAGGAGCGGAGCTGGCCGTCGGCGGTGAGCCGCAGGCGGTCGCAGGCCCCGCAGAACGGCGCCGACACGGACGCGATGACCCCGACGCTCGCGGGTCCGCCGTCCACCAGCCACCGCTCGGCGGGCGCCGCCCCGCGCCCCGGCAACGGGGTGAGAGTGAACGCCGCGGCGAGCCGCTCCAGGATCTCCGGCCCGGTGACCATCGAGCTGCGCTCCCAGGTGTGCCCGGCGTCGAGCGGCATCTGCTCGATGAACCGCATCTCGTAGCCGTGCTCGGTGGCGTACCGCACCAGGTCCACCAACTCGTCGTCGTTGACCCCGCGCATCGCGACGGCGTTCAACTTGACGGGCCGCAGCCCCGCGGCGTCGGCGGCCGCGATGCCGGCCAGGGTGTCGGCGAGGCGGTCCCGGCGGGTCAGGGCCAAGAACCGCTCGGGGCGCAGCGTGTCGATGCTGATGTTGACCCGGGCGAGCCCCGCGTCCGCGAGCGGGCCCGCGAGCTTCGGCAGCCGCAGGCCGTTGGTGGTCAGCGACACCTCGGGCGCCCCGTGCGGGCCGCGCAGCGCGGCGAGCGCCGCGACGACCTCCACGACGTCGGGCCGCAGCAACGGCTCGCCGCCCGTGAGGCGCAGCTCCTCGATGCCCGCCTGCTCGACGGCGACGGTGGCGACCCGCACCAGCTCGGCGGTGCTCAGCAGGTCGGAGCCCGCGATCCACGGCACGCCCTCGGCGGGCATGCAGTACGTGCAGCGCAGCGAGCAGCGGTCCGTCAGGGAGATCCGCAGGTCCCGATGGACGCGTCCGAACCGGTCGGTGAGACGCCCACCGGCGCCCAGGGCGCCCGCCGGCGCCGGGTTGTCGGCCGACGCGTCACGGGGGACCGGGTCGGGCAGCGCCACCTGCTGGCTCAATGGTCACCGCCCACGAGCTGGTCGAGCAGATGCGGCAGCAGCGGCGCCAGCACCCCCATGCCCTGCTCCACGGCCTTCGTGGAGCCCGGCAGGTTCACCACCAGCGCGCCGCCCGCCGTCACCCCCGCGAGCCCGCGGGACAACACGGCGGTCGCCACATGGGCCTGCCCCTCACGGCGCAGCGCCTCCGCGAGGCCGGGCAGCTCGCGGTCGATCACCCCGCGGGTGCCCTCCGGGGTCTGGTCGCGGGGCGTCACACCCGTGCCGCCACTGGTGAGGACGACCCGCGACCCGGACGCGAGCGCCGCCTCGAGGGCCGCGGCGACTGAGTCGGCGCCGTCGGGCACCACGACCGGGGCGCCGACGGTGAGCCCGGCGTCCCGCAGCAGTCCCGCGGCGAGCGGCCCGGACCGGTCCTCCGCCTCACCCCGGGAGCACCTGTCGGAGACGACGATGACGGTTGCCTGCGCGGAGTCCATCCCGCCACCGTAGCGACCCCGCAGGGCGCCCCATGACGCCGGGCCGCTGGTCCTAGAAGAGCGCTGACCAGCCGACGGACAATGGACGCATGCCAAGTCAGCCGGTCAGCGCCCATCGAGCGCTTGCCTCGGACAAGCGCATGGCCATGGTCCGCATGCTCCAGCGCTTGGGGCGCCCCCTGGGCGCCGACGAGATCGCGTTCGAGGTCGGACTCCACGTCAACACTGTCCGCGAGCACCTGGACCGCCTCATCGAGTCGGGGCTCGTCACCACTGAGACGGAGCGGCGCCGCACCCGTGGCCGCCCACGCATCCTGTACAGCGCCACCGCCGAGCTGGAGGAGCCGAGCGACGCGAAGGCCCGCGACCAGCTCATCCGGGCGCTCCTCGCCGGGTACTCGACGGCAGGGGCCACTCCGCCCGACGCGGCCGCCCACGCCCACATCTCCGAGTCCGCCGAGCCTGCAGAGCCCGCTGAGGAGTGCGGCCGCGCATGGGCGGCCCAGCTCGCGCAGGAGTCCCCGCCCCTCGGCCACGAGGAGGTCGTGGCGCGCGCGCAGGAGGCCCGGCGCCAGCTCGACGACCTGCGCCGGCACCTGGAGGAGCTGGGCTTCGCGCCCGAGGCCGATCCGGACGCGATGCAGGTGCATCTGCACCGGTGCCCGTTCATCGACCTGGTGGGCCAGTCCTCCGACGTCGTGTGCCAGGTGCACCTCGGGCTGAGCCGCGGGGTGCTGGAGCAGCACGACGGGCCGATCGTGGCCGAGTGGCTCGAGCGCTTCGTCGGCCCGCACCACTGCGTGCTGCACCTCGGCGAGCGCACGGAGTCTGGACGGCTGGACGGCGCCGCTCACTCCTGAGCCCGCACCGCCGCCAGGACGAGCGCCGTGACGGCGTCGGGCTGGGAGAGCGCGATCGCATGCGAGCCGTCGACCTCCACTGTCGTGGCGCCGAGGCGCGCCGCGGCGGCCCGCTGCGAGTCGGGGTGGATCGCGTGGTCCTGCGTGGCGACGGCGAACCATGTCGGCAGGGTCTTCCAGGCGGGCTCCACCTCGAGCACGTCGTTGAGCCCGGCGAGCGCCACGGGGCGCTGGCTCACGGCCAGCAGCGCCGTCTCCTCCTCGGGCAGGTCGGCGGCGAACACCGAGCGGAACTTGTCCCGCTGGATGTACACCTCGGGGCTGTCGCTGCCCGGGTACGTGCGGGGCTCGAGCGACGTGGCCAGCTCGGGGTCGGGGAACTCCGCCACCGAGCCCAGCGCTGAGACGCCGTAGTCGACCCCGAAGGCCGCGACCAGCACCAGGGCTGTGACGTTCGGGGCCTTCGCGCCGGCGTAGGTGACGACCGGGCCGCCGTAGGAGTGCCCGACGAGCACCACGGGCCCCTCGACCTGCGACGCGGCGTTCGCGACGTACTCGCCGTCGTGGGTGAGGCCGCGCAGCGGGTTGGCCAGGGCCTGCGCCGTCACGCCCTCGGCCTGGAGCCGGTCGATCACACGGGACCAGCTCGAGCCGTCGGCGAAGGCGCCGTGCACGAGCAGGACTGTGGGCTGCGGCATGGGACCCTCCCGGGGCATCTCGGACATTCCTCACCTGACAGCAGACCAGGCTCCGCGCAGGGCGGCAAGGCGAGCCGCGGGGCATGCTGGGCGGATGGCGGCTGAACAGTTCCGTGGTGACGCGGGCGCGCCGGTCACGGTGGTGGAGCACGGGGACTTCGAGTGCCCGTACTGCCATGCGGCGGCGCCCGTGCTGGCGAGCCTCGTCGAGGGCTCAGGCGGCAGGGTGCGGCTGCTGTGGCAGGAGTTCCCGCTGTTCGAGATCCACCCGCACGCGTTGGCGGCGGCGCTGGCCGCGGAGGCCGCGCGGGCTCAGGGGCTGTTCTGGCCCATGCACGATCTGCTGTTCGCCGATCAGGACGCGCTCGACGACGAGTCGCTGCGGGGCCGCGCGCGGAGCCTGGGCCTCGACCCCGGGAGCGTCGTGGGGGAAGCGGCGCAGCGGCACGCCGACGAGGTGTCCCGTCAGTACCGCGCAGGCGTCGCGGCCGGGGTGCGGGGGACGCCCACGCTCTTCATCGACGGGCGCCTCTACACGGGCAAGCTGACGCTCGCCGACCTGCGGGCGGCGACAGGGCTCGACTGACCTGGCGCCGGTCCGCTCACCCGGCGCCCGAGGCGTTGCTGCCCGCCGGGTCGACGCTTGAGCGGGCCATCTCCTCGCGGAGCAGCGCGGTGTCCTCATCGGTCCACCCGGGCGGGGGAGCGATGGCCGGCCAGGCGCCGGAGTACGCGAGCCGGTAGCGGTGGCCGTGGCCGTCCGGCACGTCCTGCGCCAGGAACAGGTCGATCGTCACGTCGAAGAACGTCGCCACGGGGAACCAGCGCACGCTGGGCAGCACATCCGGCCCGCGGGGCTCGCGCAGCCAGTCGGGCTGGTGCAGCAGCAGGTCCGGGGACCACCACACCACGCCGTCGGACGCGTGCTGCACGTACAGCACCCGGGGCTCCTCCCAGGGCCCGGGCAGCTCCCAGATGTTCGCCACGGACGCCACGTCCGTGCCCCACCGGACCGCCCGCCCGCCGTCGACCACGGGGCTGATCTCCGGCGAGCCCGGGTCGCGGTGGTCGGTGAGGTACGCCCACTCCTCGGTGAAGCTCGGCGTGCCGACCCACAGCGCGCCGTCGGTGCGGGCGCGCAGGTCCTGCAGGCCGGAGAAGGCTCCCTGGCCGCCGTAGCTGCCGAGGGACTCCCCGAAGACCAGCAGCAGCGGCCGGTCGCCCTCGGGGCGGTCCGACCAGGCCGCGTGCACCGCCTCGAACAGGGCCTTGCCCGCGGCGGGCGGCGTCGACCGGTCGGAGACGAAGCTGACCCAGCTGGGGACGAACGAGTACTGCATCGCGGCGATGGCCGTGTTGCCGCCCCAGCTCAACTCCAACGCCTCCGACATCGACGGGTCGACCCAGCCGGTGCCGGTGGTCGTGGCCACCACGAGCACCTCCCGATCCCAGGCCCCCGTGCGATCCAGCTCGGCGACGACCTGCGCCGCGACCTCTGTCAGCGTCTCGCCGGCGTCCAGGCCCGCGTACACCCGGACGGGCTCCCGCACCGCCAGTGGCAGGCCGGTGCGCTGCGCGAAGACCTGGAGGTCGTCGACGCCCGGCCCGCCGGACACGAACGTGCGGCCCTGCTGGCCCAGGGAGTCCCACGACACCCCCGACCCGGGCGACCCGCTGCGCTCCGGCTGCGTCGGCTGCTCGACGCCCGGCTCGGTGGTCCTGTCCACCCGCGCGTACGTCGCGCGCAGCCCGCCGATGAGCCAGTGCGACAGCGCGCCGTCGATGGCCAGCACCGTCAGCACCGCGATGAGCACCGCGGCGATCGCGCGGCTCAGCACGGGCGGCGCCCAGCGGCCGAGCAGCCGGCCCAGCACCCGGGCCACCGCGCGCAAGCCCCGGGCGATCAGCACCAGGACGAGCGCGACCAGCACCGCGAGCCCGAGCACCTGGAACGAGTGCGCGGACGTGGGCTGCGACATGCCGAACAGGTCGCGGACCTCGCGCTGCCAGGACGCGCTCTCGGCGAGCGCCAGGGGGACGAGCACCGCGGCGGCCAGTGCGAGCGCCCACCACCCGGCCCGGCGCCAGCGCGGGGAGCGTGGCGCGCGCACGCCGATCCCACGGGCCGCCCAGGCGACGGCGACGCCGCAGCCGTACCCGATGGCCGCGCAGATCCCCGCGGCGGCGCCCTGGAACACGGGCGGGCGGGGGATGAGCGAGGGGCCGAGCGTCGCGGCGAAGAGCACCAGGGCGCCCGCCAGGCCGATCGGCGAGAAGGCCCGCAGGAACGCGAGCGCCCGTGCCCGCAGCCCGCTCACGCGTTGCGCCACGGGGTCGGGGGCAGCGGCGGAGGCTCATCGGACTCGGGCGAGCACAGCGGCAGGCGCTGCCCCAGCTGCCGCAGCACCACGGTGCCGAGCACCGCCGCCAGCAGCGACCCTGCGAGCACGCCGATCTTGGCCTGCTCGCGCAGCGCGTCGTCGTCGAAGGCCAGCTCGGTGATGAACAACGCGATGGTGAACCCGATGCCCGCCAGCATCGCCCCGCCCAGCAGGTGGCCGTACCGGACCCGGCCGGGCAGCTCGCCGAGCCCCAGGCGGATCGCCAGCGTGGACGCCCCGAAGATGCCGACCGCGTCACCGACCACCAGCGCCACGACGACGCCCAGCGTCACAGGCGAGGTCATGGCCGCGCGGAGCGCCTCGGCGTCGAGGGGGACTCCGGCGTTCGCGAGGGCGAACAGGGGGACCACCACGTAGGCGCTCCACGGGTGCAGGCTGCGTTGCAGCCGCTCGCCGGCGGGCACCGCGGCGCGGGCGGCCAACTCGGTCAGGTGCTCGCGGTCGGCGGTGGTCTCCGCCGCGAGATGGTCCGCGTACCGTGCGACGACGTCGACGTGCTCGCGCGCCGAGGGGCGCACTGGGATGAGCAGCCCCAGCAGCACGCCCGCGAGGGTCGGGTGCACGCCGGCGGCCAAGACCGCGCACCACAGCAGCACGCCCGCCACGACGTACGGGGCCAGCCGCCACACGTTCAGCCAGCGCAGGGCGAGGATGCCCACCAGCACCACCGCCGACGCCGCCAGGGCCCACACGTCGATCGTGTCGGTGTAGAAGACCGCCATCACCGTGATCGCGCCGATGTCGTCCACGATGGCCAGGGTCAGCAGGAACAGCCGCAGCCGGTCGGGGCACGCCGGGCCGAACAACGCGAGGATGCCCAGCAGGAACGCGGTGTCGGTGGACATCACGATCCCCCACCCGTGCGCGGCCTCGGTGCCCGCCGTGAACGCCAGGTACAGCAGCGCCGGGACGGCCATGCCGCCGAGCGCGCCCAGCGCGGGCACCGCCACCGTGCGCTTGTCCCGCAGTTCCCCGCTGGTGACCTCGCGGTGGATCTCCAGGCCCACCACCAGGAAGAAGACAGCCATCGCGGCGTCGTTCACCCAGTGGTGCAGGTCCAGCTCGAACTCCGCGCCGCCGATGGACAGCCCTGCGGGCGTGGACCACAGCGCCTCGTAGGACGCCGACCACGGCGAGTTGGCCCACGCCAGCGCGACGAGGGTCGCGGCGAGCAGGAACACCGCGCTGCCGGCCTCCGTCGTCAGGAAGCGCAGCACCCCGGGGTTCATGTTCGGCAACCGCACCCGCAAGGGCGGCCCGGGGCTGGCAGAGACCACCAAGCGACCTCCGTTCGGCGACGCGTGCCTCCAAACTCTCAGCCGCGAGGACAGTGCGCGAGCGGGCGCCGGGCGACGCGTCGCCGCACGCCATGGGAGACCATGGGCCCATGGCTGACACACCGCAGACAGCACTCGTCACCGGCGCCGGTCGGGGGATCGGGCGCGCCATCGCGCTCGGGCTCGCCTCGGCGGGATGGTCGGTCGGCCTCGTGGGCCGCACGCGCTCGCGGTTGGACGCGGTCGCGGAGGAGTGCGTCGCGCTCGGCGTGGACGCGCCCGTCGCCGTCGCCGACCTGGTGGACCCGGACGCCGCCCACGCCGCCGTCGCCGAGGTGCTCGATGCCTTCGCGCCGCGCGGCGGCCTGGGCCTGCTGGTCAACAACGCCGGGGTGGTCGAGTCCGCCGAGCTCCCGTTCGCGCAGGACGACCCCGCCGACATGTGGCGGGTCATCGAGGCGAACGTCCGCGGCCCGCTGCTCGTCACCCATGCGGTGCTGCCCGGCATGCTGGCCCGCGGCGCCGGGCGCGTGGTCAACCTGAACTCCGGCGCCGGGCACCGCCCGATGCAGGCCTACACCGGGTACGCCATCAGCAAGGGCGCCGTCGCCCGGCTCACCCGGCTGCTCGACGCGCAGTACCGCGACGCCGGCCTGCGCGTCTTCGACCTGGCGCCCGGCGTGGTCCGCACGGACATGACCGCCTCGATGCCCACGCATGACGACCGCACGGAGTGGACGCCCGTGGAGGCGGTCGTCGAGTTGGTGCAGGCGCTCGGCGCCGGCGAGCTCGACGTGCTCTCCGGGCGGTTCATGCGCGCCGGCGCCGACACCCCCGCGTCGCTGCTCGCCGAGGCCGATCGGGTCGTCGCGGCGGACGCCCGGGTGCTGCGGCTCGCCGACCTGGCCGAGCTCCGCGAGTAGCTGAGCCCGGGGACCTCGGGGCCGGGCTCAGCCCGGGGAGCCGAGCGTGGCCGGGACGTGCTCGCCCTGGCCCTGCCCGCGCAGCGTCTCCCGGACCCTCTCCGCGGCGGCGTCGAGCTCTGCGGCGGGCACGTCGTGGCGCGCGTTGGCGAACGTCAGGCTCTGCTCGTCCCACGCCGGGAGCACGTGCAGGTGCAGGTGCGGCACTTCGAAGCCGGCGGTCAGCAGCGCGACGCGCGGGGCGTCCCACGCCTCCTGCTGCGCCTTGCCGATGAGCTGGGCGACCCGCACCAGGTGCGCGAGGACGTCGGCGGGCGCGTCGGTGATCTGGACGATCTCCTCGCGCGGGACCACGAGCGTGTGCCCGTCGGTGATGGGCGCGATGGTGGTGAAGGCGACGGCGACGTCGTCGGCCCACACGAAGCGGCCCGGGATCGCCCCGGAGATGATCTGCGAGAACACGGTGGCCATGTCGCCAACTTAGCCCGGGCGGCGCTCAGGCACGCGCGCGCAGCAGCTCCTGGACGGCGAGCACCGTGCGCCAGTTCCGGCCAGTGCCGGGCTGCCCCGCGGCGCGGTCGAGCACGTCGGGCGTCAACCGGGAGCGGCCGATGCCGTCGGGGTAGTGCGCGTAGGCGTGCGCGCCGTCCCACACGACTCGCTCCGCGCCGTGGCGGCTCGCGTCGAGCATGGGATCTCGCACCGGGTCGGCGTAGAAGACGACCAGGACGTGGCCGGGATCGGCCCGGGCCTCGTCGTCGAAGGGGTTGGCGGCGATCACGGCGTCGATCTGCGCCGAGGTGCGCACCACCACGTCCACGTCGAGGGACAGCCGCTCGCGCAGGCCTGTGGCGATGGCGGCGGACACCGTCGCCGGGTCGAACGCCCCCGTGCCCTCGCTGACGACGAAGACGGCGTTCCCGCTGTTCAGGTGGGTGGCGATGTCGCCGTGGCCGAGCTGCTCGAGGACGGCGCGCAGGTCCGCCATGGGGACCTTGCGCCGTCCGCCCACATTGACCCCGCGCAGGAGGGCCGTCGCCGCCGTCATGCCAGTGAGCATGGCGGCGCCGCGCGGTCGGGACAAGCAGGGCCAAGACGGCAACCCCGTGGATGGCGGCATCGCCGCCGAATGGGTGAACACCCTGGCGTCGGCGGGCCTGCGACCAGTAGGAATCCGCTATGTCCCTCTCGATGCGAACCCGGCCCCTCGCGCTCAGTGTGGTAGCGCTCCCACTCCTCCTCGCCGTGTCGGCCTGCGACACGACGGCCGAGCCCGCCGCCGAGGGCTCCGCGCCCGCCGCGACCACCGCCGGCCCGCGCGCGATCGACACCCCCGACTGCGCCCCCGAGGGCGCCCGGGCCGTCGTCGCCGGCACGGAGGACGACCCCGCCATCATCGTCCTGCTCGGAGACGGCCCCCAGGGGATCGTCTTCGCGCCCCAGTCCGGCGCCGACTACTGCCAGTGGGCCGACGAGCTCGCGCGGTACGCGGGGGAGGGCTACCGCGTCGCGTCGTTCGCGTGGAGCGAGGACGGGGCCCTGGCCGTCGAGGCGGCCGTCGACGTGCTCCGCGGCGAGGGCGCCGAGGACGTCGTCCTGGTGGGCTCCTCGAAGGGCGCCGGATTCGTCGCCGGCCTCGCCGACGACCTCGAGCCCGCACCGGCCGGCGTGATCGCGCTGAGCCCCGGGGTCGAGGTCGAGGGCGTCGACGCGACGTCGGCCAACAGCGCCTACACCGGGCCGCTGCTGGTGATCGCCAGCGAGACCGACGGCTCGATCCGGGCGTCCGAGTCACGGCAGGTGGCCCGCGCCGACGACCCGGCCACCTACGTCGAGCTGCCCGGCGGCGCGCACGGCGTCGCGATCTTCACCACCGACGCCGGCCCGCAGGTCATCGACCAGATGGACGCGTTCATCGCCGCCGCATTCACGTCGTGACAGCCGGACGCGCGTCGTGACGGCCCGCGCGCGCGTCGTGACGGCCCAGGGGTGGGCCGCACGACGCGCGCCGGGACGTCAGAGGTAGCGCAGCGGGTCGAACTCGTCGAGCGGGATGATCCGCAGGCGCGGCAGCTGCACGTTGAACGCCTTGACGTCCGTCTCCAGGTCGAACACCTGGAGGCCGCGGTCCTGGAGCTGCGCGAGCCCGGCGTTGGTGAACTCGCGGAAGGCGAGCAGCCCGACCCGGCGGTCGCCGCCGAGCAGGTCGTCGACCTCGGGGATGAAGTCGCCGTCATGCGACGCGAGCAGCACGTCGCCGTCGCGGTCGGCCAGCGCCGTCAGGGTGCGCTTGATGCCGATGTCGACGACCTTCTCGTACGACTCCCCGGCCAGGGGGATCGGCTGGAAGCCGATCGCGACGAGGGCCTGCACGAAGGACATCGGCATCGTGCCGTTGGAGGCGTTGAGGAAGAACAGGCCCTTCACCGGGTTGCCCCAGGCGCGCTCGGCGAAGTCGAGGATCCGCTCCCAGCGGGGGCGCTGCTCCGGGGTGGGCCGGCCGTTGAGGATCGACGAGCCGAGGGTGGCGTCGATGTTCTCGCCGTCGACTAGGACGTAGGTGGTGCGACCTTCCCCGTTCTGCATCGGCACAGCGTACGACGCGCGGCCGTGCGCCGGGCGCGGGTCGCCCCACACGCGAGGTCCCGCCCGGCGCCCGGTGGTGACGGGGCGCCGGGCGGGACCGGGCGGGCTCAGGCGACGGTGCAGGTCGCCCCGTTGAGCGTGAAGGCGCTCGGAGCCGGGTTCGACCCGGTGTGCGAGGCATTGAAGCCGAACTGCGCGCTGCCGTTCGCCGGGATCGACGCGTTCCAGGCGGCGTTCTTAGCGGTCACCTGTGAGCCCGACTGCGTGGTCACCGAGCTCCACGCCTGCGAGATCGTCTGGCCGCCCGAGAAGGACCACGCCAGCGTCCAGCCGTTGACCGGTGTGCTCGAGGTGTTGGTCACCGTCACGTTGCCGGTGAAGCCGGTGTTCCACTGGTTCACCGAGTAGGCCACGCGGCACGATCCGGTCCCGGTGGGCGGGGTCGTGGGCGGGGTGGTCGGGGTGGACGTCGGCGTGACGGTGGGCGTCACCGTGGGCGTGACGGTCGGTGTGGGCGTCCCCGTGGTCCCGCCCAGCGCCGTGGCGATCGCGTTGTACGCGGGCTTGGCGTTGTAGTTGTTGTCCCAGACGAGCGCGGCGCCCTCGCCGGGGAACACGTCGGGGATCCACGAGTACTTGTCGGTGATGCCCCACAGCGTCACGCCCTGGCAGCGGCTCACCGCCCCGCAGATCTGGAAGACGCGCGAGTAGTCGGCGGCCTGCGCGGCGAGCTTCGAGGAGTCGGACGGCGTCGACATGCGGATGTCGAGCTCGGTGATGCGCACGTCGACGCCCAAGTCGGCGAAGCGCTGCAGGTTCTGCTGCATCGTGGACGGCACCTGGCCGACGATCAGGTGGGCCTGGAACCCGACGCAGTCGATCGGCACCCCGCGGGCCTTGAAGTCGCGCACCAGGTTGTAGATCGCTGTGCTCTTGGAGTTGACGCCATCCGTCGAGTAGTCGTTGATGCAGAGCTTCGCGGCCGGGTCCGCCGCGCGGGCGGTGCGGAACGCGGTCTCGATGTAGCCGTCGCCGAGCTTCTGCTGGAACACGGACTGCCGGCGCGATCCGTCGTCGTTGAAGGCCTCGTTGACGACGTCCCAGGAGGTGACCTTGCCCTGGTAACGGCTGGCGACGGTGGTGATGTGGTTGTTCATCGCGCTCGTGAGCTGCGCGGCGGTGCCCAGGTTGGACACCCAGCCCGGCAGTTGGGAGTGCCAGACGAGGGTGTGGCCGTACAGCTCCTTGCCCGTGGTCTGCGCGTAGTTCGCGACCTGGTCGGCGGCGCTGAAGGTGAAGTTGCCCTGGCTGGACTCGGTGGCGTCCCACTTCATCGCGTTCTCGGCGACGACGAGGTTGAACTCCGCGTCGGCGATGGCCTTGTACTGCGACTCGCTCAGCCGGTTGGGGTCCAGGGCGAACCCGATGTCCTTGCCCTTCGCGTCGGCCAGCGACTTGAGCGTGGTGGCCGCGACGGAGGGCAGGGCGAAGGCGGTGCCGATCAGGAGCGCCGCGGTGGCCACGGCGGCTGCCACACGTGGCGCCCGGGGTGTGGTGCGGGTCGGTGTCATGGCGGGGAGTCCTCCTCGTTGAGGTCAGGCGATCGCCGTGCAGCCTTGCGTGCACGCCAGTTGGACACCAGGGGTGAATCGTTTTGCATATCGTTGTCAACATCGATATCGACAGCGCTACGGCTGGCCCACCAGGTCCATCACGATCGCCACAGCCGGGTTGCCGCCGCCGTCGCCGGGGAGCTGGACCAGCACCCGGCTCCCCAGCGGGACCCCCGCCAGGCCGGCGAACGCGCGATCGGCGGGCGACACCAGGAACTGCTCCGGAGCCCCCGACTCCCAGGAGTTCCCGGCGCTGGCCCCGTTCCAGTCCACCGCCGCGTACTGCGCGATCACCGGCCCCGGCGACACCGACGGGCCGGTGCCCCGCGCGAGCACCGTCGTGACGACCTCGGTGGGGGGAGCCGAGCCAGGCGGCACGGTGACGCTCGCCGGGCCGCCCAGCGCGCCCGTCACCCGCGGGGCCACCGTGCCGGCCGCGACCGGGTTGGGCCACGCGTCCGGCTGGCCGCCCGACGTCCTGCCGTAGGAGCCGACGACGTCCACCACCAGCACCACCGTCTCGTCGGGGGACTCGGCATGCCGGGCGGCGTCCCCCGGGGCGGTGTAACCGACCTCCGGCGGCACCGACAACAGCACCCGGGCGCCGACGCGCAACCCCGACAACGCCTCGCCCCAGCCCGGCGGCAGCCCCGGAAGCGACGCCACGAGCGGCGCGCCGCCGTCATAGGAGCTGTCGAGCTCGGCGCCATCCCACACCTGCGCCAGGTAGTGCACCAACACCAGGCCGCCCGGCTCCACGGCGCCCCCGTCGCCCGGCTCCACCACCTCCGTGGTGAACTCCCGCGGCGGCGCGGACGCGGGGAAGCGGATCTCCGGACGGCTGCCGACGTCGCCCAGCACCGTCGGCAGGGCGGTGCGCCGTGAGGAGTCCAAGCCGCTCACACAGGAGGCGAGCAGCAACACGATGGCGAGGGCCGCCCCCAGCAGGGCGGCGGGTCGAGTGCTCATCTGGGCTCCCGGACGACAGTCCGCCGGTCGGTCCGGCCGGGGGGAGGCACGCGCCCGGACGCGCAGTCCGGGCCTCTTCAGCATGCCCCTTTCCTCCCAGTCCCGCCTGCCCGCCGTGGCGCTGGGGGACGGCGCCGCGGGGAGGCCCGCCGGCGCCCTCCTCGCAGGCGCAGGGACCTCCGGCCCACGTGTCGAGGCAGGTCGGGACGGACGATGTTCTGCAGAGCCGGGCTGCGGGGGCAGGGCACAGACGAGCAGGAGGTGCACGCGATGAGGATCTTGGTGACGGTGGCGTCCAGGCATGGGGCCACGCGTGAGATCGGGTCGGTGGTGGCGCGAGTGCTCACCGAGGCAGGCCACGCTGTGGACGAGCTCGACCCGGAGCAGGTGGCGGACGTGCGCGACTACGACGCGGTGGTGCTCGGGTCCGCGGTCTACACGGCGCACTGGCTCCCGGCCGCCCGCGCGCTCGCCGAGCGCTGCGCGCAGGACCTCGCGACGCGGCCCGTGTGGCTGATGTCCTCGGGGCTGGCCACGCAGCCTGCCGCGTCAGCCAACTCCCCCCACGAGGTGACCCAGATGCGCGAGGCACTGGGCGCCCGCGCGCACCGCAGCTTCGCCGGCCGGTTGATCCGCAGCGAGCTCACGTTCGCCGAGCGGGCACTCATCTCGGGCGCCCGCGCCCGGGAGGGGGACCACCGCGACCTCGACGCCGTGGCCGCGTGGGCGTCGCAGATCGCGGGCGAGCTCGCGGCGCTGGCCCCGGCGCACGCCTGAGCCACCGGCCCGACGGCCGTCGTCAGCCGAGTCGCGCCGCCACGCGGTCCCAGATCGCGGGGCGGCGCAGCCGGCGGAGCTGCTCGGCGACCTGGTCGGTGGTCGGGCGCTCCTCGGGGGTCGCGGCCGTCATCGACCGCAGCAGCCCGGCCCAGGCGGGGCCGAACGTGTCCGGCACCTCGGGGGCGTCGAGCAGGCGCGCGAGCGAGCTGGCCAGCGCCTCGCCGGGGTACGCGCGGCGGCCGGTGAGGCACTCGAGCAGCACCAAGCCGAGTGAGTAGACGTCGGACTGCGGGCCGAGCGGCCGCCCGAGCGCCTGCTCGGGGCTGAGATAGCTGGCCGTGCCGAACGTGGGGCCGCCCTCGGCGCCCGGCGTGGTCGCGCCGTCCATCGACTGGGCGATGCCGAAGTCGGCCAGCTTCGTGGAGGTCAGCGGCGCCTCCGCATCGCCGCTGAGCACGGCGTCCCGGGCGACGAGCACGTTGGCCGGCTTGAGGTCGCGGTGCACCACGCCCAGCGCATGCGCGTGCCCGAGCGCCTCGGCGAGCTGGCGGCCCACGTCGGCGACCTCCGCGGGCGGCATCGGCCCGGCGTCGATGTGGTCGCGCAGCGTGCGGCCCTCCACGAGTTCCATGACCAGGAACGCGAGCGGCTCACGCGCCGGGCCGAGGTCCGCGCCGACGTCGAGCAGGGCCACGAGGCCAGGGTGCGCGAGGCTGCCGAGCATGCGGGCCTCATCCGCGTAACGGCGGATCTCGCGCGGCGCGACGCCGTCGAGTGAGAAGACCTTGATGGCCACCGACCGGGTCAAGCGGCTGTCAGTGCCGCGGAAGACTGTGCCCATCCCCCCGTGGCCGAGGGGGCCGTCAACGCGGTAGCGGCGGCCGAGCACGCACCCGACCAGCGACCCGGGGTCGATCCTGTGCACCGGTCCGCGCTCCCTCGATCGTCGTCTCGACCCACTCCTCGACGGTAGGAGCAGTCATGGGCCCGCGCATCCGGGGCAGCCCGCCGCAGCGGGGGATCACACTGTCGCGCACGTCCCTGGGCGGCCTGATCTGACGTCCTGTCTCGACAACATCACGCAGGCCCCCGGGGCATCTGGAGGCGGGCGCCGCAGGCTCCGGCGCCATGATGCACAGGTGGACTCGACGACTGCGCACCCCAGTTCCGCCGCGCCGTACGACGCCCTGATGCTGTACTCCTTCGGCGGCCCGAACGCCCCCGAGGACGTGCTGCCCTTCCTGCGGAACGTCACGCGCGGCAAAGACATCCCCGACGAGCGGCTGGCCGTCGTGGGCCAGCACTACGCCCAGTTCGGCGGCCGCAGCCCCATCAACGAGCAGAACCTGGCGCTGGTCGACGCGCTGCGCGCCGAGCTCGAGCGCCGTGGCCTGGACTTGCCGGTGGCCTGGGGCAACCGGAACTGGGAGCCGTACACGATCGACGCGCTCACCGGGCTGCGCGAGGGCGGCGCCCAGCGCGTGCTGGCCATCGTCACCAGCGCCTACGGCTCGTACTCGGGGTGCCGCCAGTACCGGGAGAACCTCGCGGCGACCCTCGTGGAGATGGGCGCGACCACCCCCACCGGCGACGACGGCAGCGCCGGGATCGTCGTCGACAAGCTGCGCCACTACTTCAACCACCCGGGCTTCGTGCAGGCCAACGCCGACGCCGTGGTCGAGGCGTATGAGCGGCTCGCGGAGCGCACCGGCGATGACGTCGCGACGCTCGCCCGCAATGCCCCGCTGGTGTTCGTCACCCACTCGGTGCCGGACGCGATGGAGGAGGGGTCCGGCGCGCAGGCCCCCAGTTACCGCGCGCAGCACCTCGACGTCGCGGGGCTCGTCGCCGCGCAGGTCGGCGAGCGCCTCGACGCCGACGTCGAGTGGACGCTCGCGTACTGCTCGCGGTCGGGCCCGCCCAGCCAGCCGTGGCTCGAGCCCGACGTGAACGACCTGCTGAGCGAGCGGGCCGCCGCGGGCATGCGCGCCGTCGTGCTGTCGCCGATCGGCTTCGTCTCCGACCACATGGAGGTCGCGTTCGACCTCGACACCGAGGCGCTGGCCACCGCCCGCGAGCTGGGCGTCGTCGCGGAGCGCGCCGGCACGGTGTCGACGCGCCGCCCGTTCGTCGAGGGCATCGTGGACCTGGTGCTCGAGCGCGCGGCGGCGGAGCGCGGCGAGGACGTCGAGCGGGCCGTCGCGGGTAGCCTCGGCGCCTGGCCGGATGTGTGCCGGCCCGGGTGCTGCCGCATGCGCGCCGGCGAGGACAGCAAGATCCCCGCCGCATGCGGATCGGACCCGGTCCAGGACCCGTTGGTGGACTCGACGACAGGAGCGCAGCACGCATGAGCACGGCACACGCAGGAGCCCCCGAGGGCGGCCACTCCGCCGAGGTCGCCGAGTCGGTCAACGCCGAGATCCGCTACGCGATGTTCTCGGTCTTCGCACTCGAGGAGGCGCTGCCCGAGGACGACCGGGAGCGCGCGCAACTGGTGCGCGAGACGGAGTCGGCCATCACAGGGGACGGCACGGCGCCCGGCGACCTCGTCATCCGCGGCTGGTACGACGTCGCCGGCCTGCGTGCCGACGCCGACCTCATGGTCTGGTTCCACGGCGACTCGATCGAGGCCGTCCAGGGCGCCTATGAGCGGCTGCGGGCCAGCGCGCTCGGCCGCCACGTGGCGCCCGTGTGGTCGGTCGCCGCCCTGCACCGGCCCGCCGAGTTCAACCGCGGCCACATCCCCGCGTTCCTCGCCGGCGAGCCCGCGCGCGACTACCTGTGCGTGTACCCGTTCGTGCGGTCCTACGAGTGGTACGTGCTGCCCGACGCGGAGCGCCGCGCGATGCTCGTCGAGCACGGCCGCGCCGCCAAGGACTACGCAGACGTGCGCGCCAACACGCTCGCCGCGTTCGCCCTGGGCGACTACGAGTGGATCCTCGCGTTCGAGGCCGACGAGCTGCACCGCATCGTGGACCTCATGCGCGAGCTGCGCGCCACGCAGGCGCGACGGCATGTGCGCGAGGAGGTCCCGTTCTACACCGGGCCCCGCGTGACCCTGGCCGAGTGGGCCGACCGGCAGCCGCGCGAGGCCTGAGGAGCCGTCTCAGGCGGCCGGGTCGGGCAGCAGGCCCCACCCGTCCGCCAAGGCCTCGAGCGTGCGCACCCGGGTGGCCACGTCGTGGGTGGTGCTGGTGACGAGCAGCTCGTCGGCGCCCGTGCGGCTGACGAGCGCCTCCAGCTCGGCCACCGCGCGCTCTGCGGTCGTGGCGACCTGGGTGCCGGGGGACTGGGCGAAGAAGTCCTGGGCGGCTTGTGGGTCCAGCGCGGCCAGCAGCTCCTGTGCGTCCTGCGGCGAGACCACGGGCCCCAGCCGCCCGGTGCGCAGGCTCAACGCCATGACCCGGCTCGGCCCGGCCAGGTGGGCGGCCTCCTCCTCGGTGTCGGCGATGATGACCGACGCCGAGACCATCAGATGCGGCTGGTCCAGGACCTCCGACGGGCGGAACGCGGCCCTGTAAGCGGCCGCGGCCTCCTGGGTGCGCCCCGTCGAGAAGTGGCTCGCATAGCTGAACGGCAAGCCCAGCTCACCGGCGAGCTGCGCGCTGAACAGGCTCGACCCCAGCAGCCACACCTGCGGGGTGGACTCCTGGGCCGGGGTGGCGATGAGGCGCCGCGCCGCTGAGGAGCGCCGTCCTGCGGGGTGGTCGAGCAGCCCGAGCAGGTCGATCAGCTCCCGGGGGAAGTCCTCGGCGCCGAGCCCCTCGACAGTGCGCCGCAGCGCCGCCGCGGTCATCGGGTCCGCGCCGGGCGCCCGCCCGATGCCCAGGTCGATCCGGCCCGGGTGGAGCGCCTCCAACATCGCGAACTGCTCGGCGACCACCAGCGACGGGTGGTTCGGCAGCATCACCCCGCCGGAGCCGACGCGCACCCTGCGGGTGGCGCTGGCGAGGTGGCTGATGAGCACGGCGGGGCTGGTGGAGGCGACCGCGGGCATCGAGTGGTGCTCAGCCACCCAGAAGCGCAGGTAGCCGAGGTCGTCCGCGCGGCGGGCCAGCGTGGTGGAGTCGAGCAGCGCGTCGCGGCTGGTGGAGCCGGCGCTGACGGGGGCGAGGTCCAGCACCGACAGGGGCGGGCGGACGGCAGAAGAGCTGGGCTGACTGGGCTGGCTGGGCGCGGGGTTGGGCTGGGTCACACCGGGCCAACGCCGACGGGAGGCGCTTGCTTCCCGTCGGCGCGGGCCCGGGTGGACGTCAGGGGTACAGCCCGCGGATCTGGTGCGCCTCGGCGACGCGCCGCACCCCGATGGTCAGGGCCGCGTCACGCAGGCTCAGCCCCTCGGCGCGCGCCACCTGCGCGACGTTCGCGTAGGAGGCCAGCATGCGCTGCTCGAGCCGCTCCTCGATCTCCGCCTCCGTCCACCAGTACGTCTGGTTCGCCTGCACCCACTCGAAGTAGGACACGACCACGCCGCCCGCGTTGGCGAGGATGTCGGGCACCACCACGATGCCGCGATCGGCGAGGACCTGGTCCCCGGCGCCGGTGGTGGGGCCGTTGGCGCCCTCGACCACCCAGCGGGCCTTCACGGTCTGGGCGGTGACCTCGTCCAGCACGCCCTCCACGGCCGCCGGCACCAGCACGTCCACGTCGAGGGCCAGCAGCGCGTCGTTGTCGATCGGGTCGCCGCCGGCGAAGCCCACCACGGAGCCGGTGGCGGTCACGTGGGCGGTCAGCGCCGCGACGTCCAGCCCGTCGGCGGCCTGCACCCCGCCGTACTGGTCGGAGACGGCGATGACGCGGGCGCCCGCGTCGGCGAAGAACCGGGTCGCGTGCGAGCCCACCTTGCCGAAGCCCTGCACCGCGATGCTCACGTCCCGCAGGTCGACGCCGGCGTCGGCCAGCGCCGCGCGCGCCGAGTGCACCACACCGCGCGACGTGGCGGTGGCCCGCCCCAGGGAGCCGCCCATGGCCACCGGCTTGCCCGTCGTCACGGCGGGGATCGTGTACCCCTTGTTGACCGAGTAGGTGTCCATCACCCACGCCATCGTCTGCTCGTCGGTGCCGATGTCGGGCGCCATGATGTCCCGCTCGGGGCCGATCATCGGCATGATCTCGCTGGTGTAGCGGCGGGTGACCCGCTCCAACTCGGCCTGCGAGTACTGCCGGGGGTCGATCGTCACCCCGCCCTTGGCCCCGCCGTAGGGCAGGTCGACGACAGCGCACTTCCACGTCATCCACATCGCGAGCGCGCGCACCTCGTCCGGGTCGACGCCCGGCGCGTACCGCAGCCCGCCCTTGCCCGGCCCCCGCGTGATGTTGTGCTGCACGCGGTAGCCCGTGAACAGCTCCGTCCGGCCGTCGTCACGGCGCAGCGGGATCGCCACTGTGATCTCCCGGCGGGGGGTCGCGAGCATCGCGTGCAGCCCCTCGTCGTACCCCAGGATCTCGATGGCCGACGAGAGCTGGGCATGAGCCGTCGCGAGGGGGGAGCGCCCTGCGAGCGTGGACGACGAATCGGTCACCGTCATGCGGATGTGCCTCCTGAGCAGTCACGCTGGACGCGCCGTCGGCTCCGCTGCCGACCAGGGGACGCGTCCGCCCTCACCATGCCACCCCGGTCAGCGGGACGCCGCATCTGCCCGGGTGCCGAGCGCGGGTGAGTCCGCCTAGCGGGCTCAGGGCGCGTACTCGAAGTGCCAGTACTCGGGGTGGGGGCCGTCCTCGCGGACCCGCGCCGGGGCATGCCAGCCGTGCGCGGGGCCGTTCTCCACCAGCCAGGCGTACCGCTCGGTGCCGAAGCCGTACACGTCCGGCCACTCCTGCACATCCAGCGCGGTGCCCAGGCCGTGGCTGGACGTCCCCGGGCGCGCCGCCAGGGCGCCGAACGCGGCCTTCATCGCGACCTGGTCCGCATAGGAGCGGTACGTGAGGTCCATGGCGATGGACTCGCCGAACGCGGCGCGGAAGGCGTCGTTGAGCCCGGTCAGCGCGTCGGCGGCGTCGCACCGCAGGTACTGGGCGTAGCCGAGCTGATCGGTCCCCCAGGGGATGTGGCACATCACCGACATCGGCAGGTGGCCGTTCGAGCCGTCGCCCTCCGCCGTGGGGACCGAGGTGACCCACAGGATGTCGCCCGCGGAGTCCGTCGGTCGCCCGTCCGCGCCGGGGGCCGGGTCAGCGGCGCTCGCGCGAGCCTCCTCGGCCAGGCGGGCCTGCTCCGCCGCCTGCGCGTCGAGGGCCGCCAGCCATCCCCGATGCGCCGCCTCGAGCGCCGCGCGGGCCGACTCCGCCTCCATGCCGGCAGTGATCAGCGCTGCGCCGCTCACGGCGGCTGTCGCATCCCGCACGATGGCGGCCCCACCGCTGACCGCCACCGCGACCAGGCCCTCGAGCCGGGCCACAGCGGTGTCGAGGCCCGCGACGGAAGCGGTGAGCTGGGCCCCGGCGGCATCGACGGCGTCGGCGTCGGGCCCGTCGCTCGGCTGGTCCGCGGAGGGCTGCGTGGCGGTCTGAGCCACCGCGTCGGCGGTCGCCGCGGCCGCCTGGAGGTGGACCCGCGCCTGCCGGACGCCATGGGCGAGCGCGGCGGCGTCGAGCCGGGCGCCGGCCGCGACCAGCCCCCGCTCGGAGTCGAGCACCACCACCGCCTCGGGGGCCACGAGGGCGACGTCGCCCACAGGGCTCGTCCGGGCGCTCTGCAACGCGAAGACGGCCACGCCGATGGCCACGATGGCCAACGCCGCGCCCACTCCCGCGATGAGTCGCGCCCGGCTCGCCAGCATCGTCAGGCGCCGGACGCGGCCTCTGCCGCGCGACCGAGCGCGTCGATCCGCGCGACCTCGTCAGACGTCAGCGAGAAGCCCGTGACCTCGAGGTTCGCGGCGATCCGATCCCGGTTGACGGACTTCGGGATCACCACCACCTGGTGCTCGAGGTGCCAGCGCAGCACCACCTGACGGGGCGTCACCCCGTGTGCGGCGGCGATCTCGACGAGGCTCGGGTCGGCCAGGTCGGTGCGCTTGAACGGGCTGTACCCCTCGAGCGCCACACCGCGCTCGGCGTGGCCCGCCACCAGGTCCGGGTCGTGGTCGCCGGGGCTCCACGGGATCTGGTTGATCGCGGGCGCCTCGCCGGTGGCGGCCACCAGCTCGTCGATCTGGGCCAGCGAGTAGTTGGACACCCCGATCGCGCGGGTCAGGCCCTCGTCACGCAACGCGATGAACTGCTTCCACGTCGAGGGGGTAGCCGCCCCCGCCGGCGGCCAGTGCACCAGCCACAGGTCCACGTGGTCGACGCCGAGGTCCGCGAGCGAGCGCTCCAGCGTCTCGCGCTCCCGGCCCGCGGCGTCCGGGGGGAGCTTGGTGGTGAGGAACACCTCGTCCCGGGGGACACCGGAGTCGGCCAGGCCACGCCCGACGAGCGACTCGTTGCCGTAGCCGGTGGCGGTGTCCACATGCCGGTAGCCGAGCTCGAGGGCGTCGCGGACGGCGCGGCGGGCGTCGTCGCCCTCCGACTGCCAGGTGCCGAGTCCGAGGAGGGGGATGTCCGCGCCGCGCAGCGCGAGGGTGGGGAGGGGGGCAGGGGTCATCGGAACATGATGCCCGCGACCCTGTCGGGCGGCGACTGCGCGGCGCAGGACGCGCCGCTCACCCGGGCGCGCCCGCCGCCCGTCGCCGGTACTGCGCCGGGGTCTCACCGGTCAGCCGCCCGAAGGCACGGGTGAACGCCGCCTGGTCGCAGAACCCCGACCGGGCGGCGACCTCCGCGATGGGCACGTCGCCCGAGACGAGCAACGGCGCCGCATGGTCGATGCGGGCCCGCAGCACGAACTGCTGCGGCGAGAGGGAGAAGACCCTGCGCATCCGCCGGTCCAGGGTCGACGCCGAGCATCCCGCCGCCGCGGCCATGTCCGCCACGGTGACGGCCCCCGCGATCCGCTCGTGCACCAGTTCCACGACCCGTGACAGCGAGCTCAGCGCCACGTCGCCGGTGTCCTGCGTGCGCAGGTCCTCCGAGACGCTGACCAGGCCCACCACCCGGCCGGTGAGGCGGACCGGCTGCTTCGAGGTGAGGTACCAGCCCGGCCCGCCACCCGGGCGGCGGATCAGCTCCAGCACATGCCGCACCGGCTGCCCGGTGGTGAGCACCGCGGCGTCCTGCTGCGCGTAGTGCGCGGCCAATGACCCGATGAACAGGTCACCCGCGCAGCGGCCCACCACGGCGCGCCGCGACCGCTCCACCGTCCGGTCCACGAACGCCTGGTTCACCGCGACGTAGCGGCCGTCCACGTCCTTCGCGCAGAACATGGTGGTGGACAGCTCGTCCATCAGCGCGAGCATCGGCTCCCCGAGGGCCGTGAGCAGCTCGAGCGCGCCGGGCCACGTCGGCGCCTGCGCGGGGGCTGTGGTCAGGGGGCTCATCAGGTCCGGAGGCTACTCCGGTGCTGGCCACACGCCTGCGACACCCCGACACGCGCCAGAACGTCACACAGGACGCCGGATCGAGACAAGACGCCGAGGCCCCCCGAGTCGGACGATGGGCAGATGCACATCAGCCCCGCCGCCCTCGTCGACGAGTCGCTCGCGCTCGCGGACCGCTGGGTCGCCGCGACCACCGCCGGCGAGACCCCGCGCGAGCGGCGGACCACCGCGCGCCTGGCCGCCCTCGTCTCCGACCCCGTCGGCCTGGACCTGGCCGTTCGGTTCGTGGACCGGGTGGCCAGGCCGGAGGACGTGCACGTCGCCGCGCGCGAGCTCGCGGGCCTCGCGCAGGCGCAGTCCGCCGCGGCGGGGTTCCTGGGGCCCGTCGACCGTGTGCTGCTGGCCTGCGGCGCCCTGCTCGCCCCCGTGCTGCCGCGGATCGTGGTGCCGGCCGCGACAGTGCGGCTGCGCCAGATCGTCGGCCACCTGGTCGCGGACGCCGGTCCCGGCCTCACCGGGCACCTGGCCCGGGCGCGCGCCGAGGGGTTCCGCCTCAACCTCAATCTGCTCGGCGAGGCGGTGCTCGGCGAGCAGGAGGCCGCATCCCGGCTGGACCGGGTGACCGCCCTCATGGAGCGCGCGGATGTGGACTACGTCTCCGTCAAGGCGTCCGCTGTCGCCAGCCAGCTCTCCACCTGGGACACCGACGGCAGCCGCGACCGGCTCGTGGCCCGCTTGCGCCCGCTCTACCTGACGGCGGCGCGCCACGGCGTCTTCGTCAACCTCGACATGGAGGAGTACCGCGACCTCGCGCTCACCATCCGCGTCTTCGAGGAGCTGGTGCTGGACCCCGACCTGCTGCACGTCGAGGCGGGCATCGTGCTGCAGGCGTACCTGCCCGACGCGGTGGCGGCGCTCGACGAGCTCACCGAGATCGCCGCCCGGCGCCAGGCGGCCGGCGGCGCCCGCGTCAAGGTGCGGCTGGTCAAGGGCGCCAACCTCGCGATGGAGCAGGTGGAGGCCGAGCTGCACGGCTGGGAGCAGGCGCCGTTCCGCACCAAGGCCGAGGTGGACGCCCAGTACGTGCGCCTGCTCGATCGGGCGCTGCACCCCGAGCGGACCGCGCTGGTGCGCATCGGCGCCGCGAGCCACAACCTCTTCCACGTCGCCCTGGCGCACCTGCTCGCACAAGCCCGCGGAGTTGACGAGGCGCTGGACATCGAGATGCTGCAGGGCATGGCGCCCGCACAGGCACGCGCCGTGCGGGACGACGTCGGGACGGTGCTGCTGTACACGCCCGTGGTGGCCCGGAGCGACTTCGACGTGGCGATCTCCTACCTGGTGCGCCGCCTCGAGGAGAACGCCGCGCCGCAGAACTACCTGCACGCGCTCTTCGCCCCCGACAACGGCCACGGCCTCGGCTCACAGCGCGAGGCGTTCCTCGCGTCGGTGCGGGACGCGCAGGAGCCCACCAGCCCGCCGCAGCGCACACCCCGCGGCGAGCCGGTCGAGGCGGCCGCGGGTGAGTCTTTCGTGAACGCCCCCGACACCGACCCCGCCGTCTCCGAGCACCGCGTCTGGGCTCGCGAGCAGCTCACGCGCGAGGTCGACGTCCCCGTGGGCATCGTCGCCAACACCACGGAGGCAATCGACGAGGCAGTCGAACGGGCCTCAGCCGTCGCGGCCGCCTGGGCCGGAACGTCGCCCCACGAGCGGGCGCAGGTGCTGCGCCGCGCCGCCGTCCACCTCGAGCAGGCCCGCGGCGACCTGGTCGCGACGATGGTGCAGGAGGCTGGCAAGACCGTCGCCGAGGCCGACCCGGAGGTCAGTGAGGCCGTCGACTTCGCCCGCTACTACGCCGACCAGGCCGAGCGGCTCGCCGATGGGGGAGTGCCCGGCGCCCAGTTCCGGCCCGAGGGCCTGACAGTCGTGACCCCGCCATGGAACTTCCCCGTCGCCATCCCCGTGGGCTCGGTGCTCGCGGCGCTCGCGGCGGGCTCGCCCGTGATCGTCAAGCCCGCCCCGCCCACCCCGCACTGCGTGCAGGTGGCGATGGGGGCCGTGCACCGGGCCATGGACGAGCTCGGGGTCCCGCGTGCGCTGCTGCAGGTGCTGCTGGCGCCCGAGGGGGACGTCGGCCAGCGGCTCGTGACCCACCCCGCGGTGCGCCGCGTGCTGCTCACCGGCTCCATCGAGACCGCCCGGCTGTTCGCCTCCTGGCGCGCCGACCTCGACGTCCTCGCCGAGACATCCGGCAAGAACTCGCTGATCATCACGCCGTCGGCGGACCTCGACCTCGCCGTCGCCGACGCGGTGCGGTCCGCCTTCGGCCACGCCGGGCAGAAGTGCTCCGCCGCGTCACTGCTGATCCTCGTCGGATCGGCCGGACGGTCCGCGCGCCTGCGCCGCCAGCTCGTCGACGCCGTCACGTCGCTGCGCGTCGGGCCCGCGGACGACCTCGCCACCACGATGGGCCCGCTCACCGAGCCCGCCTCCGGCAAACTGCTCCGCGCGCTGACCACCCTCGACCCCGGCGAGACGTGGGCGGTGCGGCCCCGCCCACTCGACGACGAGGGCCGGCTGTGGACACCCGGGGTCAAGGCCGGCGTCGCGCCCGGCTCCTGGTTCCACCTCACCGAGTGCTTCGGTCCCGTCCTCGGGATCATGCGGGTCGAGACTTTCGACGAGGCCATCGACGTGCAGAACGCCGTCGCCTTCGGCCTCACCGGTGGCCTGCACTCCCTCGACGAGGACGAGATCGACAGGTGGCTCGAGCGAGTCGAGGTGGGCAACGCCTACGTGAACCGCCACATCACCGGGGCGATCGTCCAACGGCAGCCGTTCGGCGGATGGAAGGCGTCAGTCGTCGGGCCCGGGGCCAAGGCGGGCGGCCCGGACTACGTCGCCGAGCTCGGCGCCTGGGCGGACTCCGCCGACGTGCCCCGCGAGGACGCCGACTGGCTCGCCTGGGCGCTCGCCGACGACATGCGCTGCTGGTCGCAGGAGCTCGGTGTCGAGCGCGACCCCAGCGGTCTGCGGGCCGAGTCCAACGTGCTGCGGTACCGGCCCATCCCGCACCTCACCGTCCGGGTGGGCGCGGGAGCCCGTGAGGCCGAGGTGGAACGGGTGCTGGCAGCCGCCCGCCTGGTCGGCACACCCGCCGCCGTCAGCCGGGCCACACTCGAGGACGACGACACGTTCGCGCTGCGCGTCCGCGAGGGCGAGGTCGACGGGCGGATCCGCGTCGTGGGCAAGGTGGAAGGGCTGCGAGCCGCCGCGGCGACGCGCACAGGCGAGGTGACGGTGCTCGACGGCCCCGTGCTCGCCAGCGGCCGCCGCGAGCTCCTCACCGTGCTGCGCGCCCAGGCGATCAGCCGGACCCGCCACCGCTTCGGCCATATCGAGGCCCGCCCGGCGCCCCGCTGACACGCGCCGGCGCCGGACTGCCGAGCACAGCACCGTGCTGCCGAGGGTAGTGCTGTGGCTGCTCAGAGCAGCGCGTGGAATGTCAGAGCGGCTGCGCCCAGTCCCAGCGTGAGGTGCAGCGCCACGTCGGCGATCGCCCGCGCCAACCGGTGGGTGCGGACCAGCTCCACCACGTCGAGGGCGAACGTCGAGAACGTCGTGAGCCCGCCAGCGAGCCCGGCGCCCAGCACGGTGAGCCACTGCGTGCTGATCACCCCGCGTGTGGCGCCCGCCGCTGCGGCGCCTAGGAGGATCGATCCCAGCACATTCACTGTCAGCGTCGCCCACGGGAACGTCGGCCGTCCGAGCCCGCGCCGTTCGCGGGCCCGGGCGTGCAGCAGCTCGGTCGCGAACCTCAGCTGCGCTCCGACGCCTGCGCCTACGGCCACACCGAGCGCCACCCAGCCGTTCACCGCGGTCCTCGAGCCGTGGCTGCTCCCGACGGGCCCTGCGGCGGCGGAGGGAGGCTCTTCGCGGGCAGGCGCGATCCGAGCGCGACTCCGGCGGCGGCCGCTGCCACTCCCGCGACGACCGACGCCACCAGGTAGGCCGCGGCGGCCATGACATGTCCGCCGGTGGCCAGCACGTCGACCGCATGCGCATACGCCGAGAAGGTGGTGAACCCGCCGAGCAGCCCCGTGCCGAGTGCGGGACGCACCCAGGCCGGGGCGGCCCGACGGCCCACGACGCCCACCACCAGGAGTCCCAACGCGAACGACCCGAGGATGTTGACCGCGAAGGTGGTCCACGGGAACCGGCCGGTGGGCTCGGCAACGATGACTGTCGCCGTCCAGCGCAGCAGCCCGCCGACGGCCCCGCCGACACCGACGAGCGCGAACGTGGACAGCCGTGTCAGGTGGGCGACTGACGGCGAGGGATCGTGGCGGCTCACGCAGAGGCGCGGATCACGAGCTCCGACGGGAAGATCAGCGGCTCCTCCGCGTAGACGCCGCTGAGCTGGTCGAGCAGGCGGGCGCCGGCCGCACGGGCCATCGCGACAACCGGCTGGATCACAGTGGTCAGCGGGGGGTTCGTGGAGGTGGCGACCCCGAGGTTGTCGTATCCGACGACGGCGATGTCACCCGGCACGTCGCGGCCGAGCTCGGCGAGCACGCCCAGCGCGCCCGCGGCCATCAGGTCGGAGGCGACGAAGATCGCGTCGACATCGGGGTGCTGCTCGAGCAGCCGATGGGTGCTCGCGGCGCCGGAGGCGATGGTGAAGTCGCCGTGCACGATGGCGGCCTCGGAGAGCCCGGCGGCCCGGATGGCCTGCCGCCAGCCGGCGAGCCGGTCGATGCCCGCCGACATGTCGAGGGGCCCGGCGATGGTGCCGATGCGCCGCCGGCCCAAGTCGATGAGGTGCTGCGTCGCGATGCGGCCACCTGCGACGTTGTCCGCGTCGACGTACTGGGTGTCGCCTTTGGACAGGGGCCGCCCGACGAAGACGTTGGGGAGCTGCGACTGCCGCAGGGCCTGGTCCAGCGCGTCGTCGCGGTGGTGGGAGACGACGATGGCGCCGTCGACGTGGCCGTTGCGCAGGTAGCGGATGGTGCGGGCGCTGTCGCCCGGGCGGGCGATGACCAGCACGAGTTGCAGGTCGGACTCGGCGAGCGCGGTGCTCAAGCCGTTGAGGGTGCCCGCGAAGAACGGGTCGGACAGGACGCGCTCATCCGGCTCCGGCACGACCAGCGCGATCGAGTCGGTGCGACGGGTGACCAGCGAGCGGGCCGCGCGGTTCGGGGTGTAGCCGAGCTCGGCCACTGCGGCCTCGACGGAGGCGAGGGCCTCGGGGGAGACCCGCAGGCCGCCGTTGATGGCACGCGATGCCGTCGACCGTGAGACGCCCGCACGCTCGGCGACCTGCTCGAGCGTCGGCGCGGTCGGACGCGCGGCATCGGATCGATGCGTGGCATTGTCGACCGACATTGGTCGTCCCCTCCTGAAGCTGCCCGGAGCAGCGTGGTGTAGCACAGGTTGACTGCGCGCGGCGGTGGCGGAGGTGATCCGCCACCGCCGCGCTGTCAGTCTCTCAGCCCTTGACGGCGCCCTGCATGATGCCGGCCACAAGCTGTCGTCCTGCGAAGATGAACACGATGACCAGCGGGATCACCGAGAGGGTGACGCCCGCCATGACGAGCGACATGTCGTTGAAGTAGTTGCCCTGGAGCAACTGGACAGCCACCGGCAGGGTTGGGTTCGCCGATCCCAGCACGATGAACGGCCAGAAGAAGTTCGTCCAGGCCCCCACGAAGGTGAAGAGGCCGAGCATCGCGGCAGCCGGTCGGGCCGCCGGAAGCGCGACGTGCCAGAACGTGCGGATCATCGACGCGCCGTCCACACGGGCAGCCTCGATCAGCTCGTACGGAAGCGCTCCCTCAAGATACTGCGTCATCCAGAACACGCCGAACGCGGTGACCATCCCGGGCACGATGACGGCGATCAGGTCGCCCGTCCACTCGAGCTTCGACATCACGATGAACAGCGGCACGATGCCGAGCTGCGTCGGCACGGCGGTGGTGGCCACCACGAAGACGAGCAGTGGCCCGCGGCCCTTGAAGCGGAGCTTCGCGAAGGAGTAGCCGGCCAGCGTCGAGAAGATGACCACGGAGATCGCGGTCACCGAGGAGACGATGATCGAGTTCGACAGCGACTTCCAGAACTTGATGTCCGATTCGAGGACGCGCTCGAAGTTGGTGAACAGGTTGCTGTCGGGGATCAGCGACGGGATCGGGTTCTGCGCGATCGTCGTGGCGTCCGAGGTCGCCAGCAGGAACGCGAAGTACAACGGATACGCCGAGATCAGGATGACCAGCGTCAGGATCGCGTAGGTGAGCCACCCGGGACGACGGTCGGAGCCGGCGCCCTTCGACTTGCCGCGCCGGTTCGCGGCGGCGCGAGCGGCGCCGCGTCCTGCGGTCTGCTGGATGACGGGGATCGAAGGCGCGCTCATCGCTTCTGCTTCCTTCCGGACTTGGGCGCCGAGTCGGACGCGATGCGACGGGTGATGGAGAAGTTGATCAGCCCGATGATGAGGATGATGACGAAGAGGATCCAGGCGACTGCGGCAGCGCGCCCGAAGCTCTTCTGAGAGCCCCATCCGACCTCGTAGAGGTACATCGTCACGGTCATCCACTGTCGGTCGCCGCCGCCCTGGCCGGTCTGGTCGAACAGGCGGGGCTCGTCGAAGATCTGCAGTCCGCCGATCGTGGAGGTCACGACCACGAAGATGATGGTCGGGCGCAGCATCGGCACGGTGACGGAGAAGAACTGGCGCAACCGGTTGGCGCCGTCGAGGATCGCGGCCTCGTAGAGCTCGCGCGGCACGGCCTGCATCGCGGCGAGGAAGATCAGGGTGTTGTAGCCGATCCAGCGGAAGTTGACCATCGAGGAGATGGCGACGTGGCTCGCGAGGACGTCAGCGTGCCAGCGGATCGGCTCGATGCCGACGCCACCGAGGATCGCGTTGATCATCCCGGACTGGTCGGCGAAGAGCTTGCCGAAGATCAGGGAGACGGCGACGGGCGCCACGACGAAGGGCAGGAGGACGCCCATCCGCCAGAAGGTCTTGGCGCGGAGGTTGGCGTCCAGCACTGCGGCGATGGTGATCGCGATGAAGACCTGCGGCACCGAGGAGAGCAGGAAGATGCTGAAGGTGTTGCGCAGCGCCTTCCAGAAGAACGGCTGCTGGAGGACGTAGGTGAAGTTCTCGAGCCCGACGAAGTCGCCTTGGCCACCGATGAGATGCCATTTGTGCACCGAGACATACGCGGTGTACAGCAGCGGGAACAGGCCCACGATGGCGAAGAGGATGAAGAACGGGGAGATGTACAGGTACGGCGAGACCTTGACGTCCCACCGGCCGAGCCGCTGACCGAAGCCGAGCCGGCGCGGCTCGCGATCCGCGGACCGGTTCGGCCTGCGGTCGAGCTTCGGCGTCGTGGAGGTGACCATCAGAATCCTTCGAGGGGCGCTGAGCAGGACGATTACGGGGTAGAGCCGGGGCGCCGGTCGGTGAGACCGGCGCCCCGGCGCCTAGAGCGTCAGCCCAGCGTGTTCACTGCCTCGAGGAACTTCGTCCACGAGGTCTCGATGTCGTCGGTCTTCTGCACGTCGACACGCAGGATGGCGCTGCCCAGCGCGTCGTTCACAGCGAAGTAGTTCGGGCCCTTGAAGGGCGCGACCTTGATCGCGGCGGCACGGTTGGCGAGGATCTCGCCGGTGGGGGCGCCGTTGAAGAACTCGTTGGTGACCGAGGTCAGGTCCGGGCTCTTCAGGGCCTCCTGCTGGCTCGGGAACGTGCCCTGAGCCTTGAACGCCTTGATCTGCTGCTCGGGGGCGGTCAGCCACGCGGCGAGGGCCTGGGCCTCCTCCGGGTGCTCCGACTGCGTCGGGACGGTCAGGAAGGACCCGCCCCAGTTGCCGCCGCCGCCGGGGAAGACATCAGCGATGTCCCAGCCGGTGACGCCGGCCGCGTTGCCCTCGATGACGCCGAGCATCCAGCCCGGGGCGAGCATCGTGGCGAAGCCGTCGTTCTGGAACGAGGACGTCCAGTCGTCGCTCCACTGCTCGTAGTGGGCGGACAGGTTGTCGGTGACCGCGGCGGTCAGGACCTGGGTGTAGATGTCCTTGACCTCCTTGTTGTCGGCCGCGACGATCTCCAGCGTCTCGGGGTCCTCGTACGCGGCCTCGACCTGGTTGATCATGCCCTGGTAGATGGCGCCGGCCGAGTCGAAGAACGGCTTCTGCGTGGCGGCGTAGTACTCCTTGCCGACCTCGAAGTAGCGGTCCCACGTGGCGTCGTCGCCACCGAAGTAGTCGGCGACCTCGCCACGCTCCGACGGGAGGCCCGCGGCGGCGAAAAGGTCGGCGCGGTAGGCGATGCCCTCCGGGCCGGCGTCCGTGCCGTACGCGATGAGGCGGCCGTCAGAGTCCGTCGCCTGGTCTTCCTTCCACTGCAGCCAGCGGCCCTCGACGTCGTCCGACTTGAGGTCGTTGAACTTGTCCGAGTACTGGAGGAGCTCGGGCAGCCAGTCGACCTCGATGGCCTCGATGTCCGACAGGCCGGAGCCCGCGGCGAGACGCGTGTTGAGGTTCGCGCGCGCGTCGTCCGACTTGGCGACCTTGTTGTGCTCGATCTTGATGTTCGGGTTCAGGCTCTCGTACTCCGTGAGGAGGTCCTCGTAGCCGAACTGGTTGAACGTGGCGATCGACAGCGTGATCTGCTCGTCGCCGTCCGCGGCGGGCTCTCCGCTGCCGCCGCCATCCGAGCTGCCGCAGGCGGTGGCGAGGAGGGCGATGCCCGTGACCCCGGCCGCAGCCGCCCACATCTTGCGTGTGGTCTTGCGCACAATGACTCCCTTGTCAGTCGACGGCGTCGTCGCCGTACCCATGGGACACGCACCGCCCGGAACCGCTGGCAGCGGTGTCGTCCGGCTCGTGTGGGCCTTGGTGGACCCTCACATGAGAACGCTTCCACGGTGTGTAGCGGGAGCGTTCCCACGCGCTGTGAGGAACTCTGGCCGCGACCTGGGCGGGTGTCAAGGACGAAGGCGCCGAAAACAGGCGTGGTAGCGATCCCACGCGAACATACCTGCAGGTCAGAGCGATTTTGGCGGCGATGGTGTTACCGAATTGTTACGGCTGGGAACCCGGTTCGTGACCTTCCAGCCAGGCCGTCGCGACGGCCTCCTCCGCGGCGAGCGCGGAGCGGATCGCAGAAGCCGCCGCGTCCTCCACGGCGCCCGCGAACAGGGGGATGGCAGCCTTCAGGTCGCCCTCGTACAGAATCGTCGAGCCGACGCCGTCGGGAAACAGCCGCATCGACCCGGTCAGGCGCACCGGCGCGCCCGTGATCTCGACGACCACAGTGCCCGACCGGCCGCCGTCCTCGCCGGGAGGCTCCCAGGCCTCGACCTGTCGGACGTCGATCTGAGACCCGATGAAGGCCCGCATATTCGCGGGGATCTGGTCGGTGGGGAGCGCCCGCCGCGAGGTGACGGTGAACGCGCCGTCGTCGCCGGGCACCACGTCGACCTGCTGCTCGATCGCCCCGCTAGCCCGCACCTTCGCCTCGACATAGGCGGGGTCCGCCAGCATGGCGGCGACGGTGGGGGCAGACGCCGCAAGGGTGAAGCTGACGCGCAGGTGCACCGACCGGCTCCTTTCAGGGTGTCGACGTGCGCACAGCAGGTGGCACTGTGGTCGAGGCTATCGCCCCCGCTGCACGGCGGCGTGTTCCACGACGCCTACGCTGGACTCCGTGTCCACCCTGAGCGACCTCGCCACGCGCCACGCCTCGCTTGACGCCGCCGACCTCGAGTGGCTGCACCTGCTCGTCGGCGACTGGCAGGTGATCTCCGACCTCGCATTCGCCGACCTCGTCCTCTGGCTCCCCACCGAGGACGGGGACTTCATCGCCATCGCGCAGTGCCGCCCGAGCACCGGCGCGACAGTCCACTACGACGACGTGGTCGGCTCGCGCGCGCCTGACGGGCAGCGCCCGCAGCTGCAGCGCTCGCTCACCGAGGTGCGCGCGCAGCGCTCCCGCGAGCCCCGCTGGTTCGGCTCCTACGCCGTGCGCGAGGAGGCTGTGCCCGTTGTCCGCGAGGGGCGCGCCATCGCCGTCGTCGCGCGGCAGACGAACCTGGGCGGCGCCCGCACGCCGAGCCGGCTCGAGCTCAACTACGTGGAGTCCGCCGACGAGCTGATGGGCATGATCGGCCGCGGCGAATTCCCGGCATCGAACGCCCCGACCGGCCCTCGCCGGGGCGCGCCCCGCGTCGGCGACGGCCTCATCCGGCTGAACTCTGAGGGGGAGGTGCTGTACGCGAGCCCCAACGCGCTGAGCTGCTTCCACCGCCTGGGCGCGCTCGGAGACCTCGTCGGCAGGTCGTTGATCGAGGTCACCGCCGAGCTTGTCGAGCACAAGGCGCCGGTGGACGAGTCGATGCCGCTCGTCGTCATGGGGCGTGCGCCGTGGCGCACCGACATCGAGTCCAAAGGGGTGGCGCTGTCCCTGCGGGCCGTCCCGCTCACGGAGCGCGGCCAGCGCATCGGCGCGGTGCTGCTCTGCCGCGACGTCTCCGAGCTGCGGCGCCGCGAGCGCGAGCTCATCACCAAGGACGCGACCATCCGGGAGATCCACCACCGGGTGAAGAACAACCTGCAGACCGTCGCGGCGCTGCTGCGGCTCCAGTCGCGACGGATGAGCAACCCCGAGGCCCGTGAGGCGCTCGACGAGGCGATGCGCCGGGTCGCGACGATCGCCCTCGTGCACGAGACGCTCTCGCAGACCCTCGACGAGTCGGTGCCCTTCGACGACCTGGTGGGCCGCAGCCTGCGCTTGGCGGCCGATGTCGCGTCGGCGGGCAGCAGCGTGCGCACGGTCGTCAGCGGGACGTTCGGGCTGGTTCCCGCCGAGGACGCGACGGCGCTGGCCCTGGTGCTCACCGAGTTGGTCACCAACGCCGTGGAGCACGGGCTCTCAGCGGTGGGTGGCGGGACTGTCGAGGTCACGGCCGAGCGCGAGGGCCAGGCGCTGCGCGTCGTCGTGGCGGACGACGGGGGCGGGCTGCCGGAGTCGGCCGGCGCCGGGAGCGGGTTGGGCACCCAGATCGTGTCGACCCTCGTGGCGAACGAGCTGCGCGGGAGCATCGAGTGGGGGCCGCGGGAGGGGAGCCGTGGCACCCAGGTGGTGCTGGAGGCAGTGCTCCGCAATCCGAGCAGGGAGAGCGCCGGCTCGGTCTGAGCCGGGGTCGGGGTCGGGGGTCGGTCAGGCTCCCCGGCCGATCAGGCCTGGGCGTGTCCCTGTCTGCCGCCGGACGCACGAGAGCCGCCCCAGCGGAGGATGCTGGTGGCGGCTCTCTAGGTGCGCGCTGCCGGCCCGGGGGAGGTCCGGAGCGCCAAGGTCAGACAGTTGTGCTGGTCAGGCTGCTCAGCTCGCGCGACGCTGGCGCGCAGTGCGGCGCTTGAGGGCGCGACGCTCGTCCTCGGAGAGGCCACCCCAGACGCCGGCGTCCTGACCGGACTCGAGGGCCCACTTGAGGCACGTGTCGACGACCTCGCAGCGACGGCACACGGCCTTCGCCTCATCGATCTGCAGCAGCGCGGGTCCGGTGTTGCCGATCGGGAAGAACAGCTCCGGGTCTTCGTCCAGACACGCTGCGCGGTGGCGCCAATCCATGAAATCTCTCCTTGCACAGGGCAAGCCAAGGCCCTTCTCAGGACTCATCAGGCTTGGTGCGCGCAGCACGGCTCAGCGACATGGCGGCTCGTGGGTTCTACGCGCACGGGTGGGGGGATCAACTGCTGTGAATTAGCCTCACACCTGCAGGCGCGCAGCACAAGATCTATCAGCGCGCGGGTTTCTCGCGCGGCCTGAGGTCTTCATCACACCTGGACGCCACCTGTGAATGGAGTCGCCACTCTATCCTCTTCGGCGCACAGGGCGAAATCGGGTCCAACTGACCTGCCCCGGCGACGGCAAATCGCGCTGACCTGGGCATTCGTCCAGGAGCCCGACTCCGCATGACATCCCATGACTCGTACGAACCCGCAGCTCGCCCCCGGTCGCGGGTACTCGAGGCCCTCGTCAGGCGGACTCGCCGACGCGCCCCGGGCCGCTCACGTAGGGTCGGCGCGTGTCATTGAGACGTGCTCCTCGACTCCTCGCCCCAATCTGCCTGCTGGTCCTCCTCGAGGCGGCGTTGCTGGTCGGGCTGGGGGTGGCGTTCGGCGCCGAGATCTTCGGCGGCTCGCAGGTCGCAGGCGCGATGGCGTTCCTCGTGGTGTTCGCCCTCGGTGTGGCGGCGGTGCTCGTGGCCAGCGCGCGAGGGCTGTGGCGGGGGCGGCGGTGGGCGCGCTCGCCGGTGCTCACCTGGCAGCTCTTCCTCATCGTCCTGGCCGCCGGCTGGCTCAGCGTCGAGCCCACGGCATGGGCGGCGGCGCTCTTGGTGATCGCACTCGCGATCGGGGTCGGGCTCATGCTGCCCTCCGTGGTCGCGGCGACGACAGGACGTGGCGACGAGGCGGCCTCGTCACCGTCACCTGGGAACTAGCCGCGCGACCTGCACGGGGGTCAGTTCCCTGCCGCGCACGAGTGCCCCGCGCCCCGGGGCGTGCGCGCGCGAGGGATCGACGACAGTCGTGAGGTCGACGCCGAACACGTCGGCCGAGCCTGGTTCGAGCGGGTCCAGGACCAGCCCGGCGCGGATCGACCGCAGGCGGGCGATCGGCTCACGGTAGGCCGTGGCGGCACGGCCGGTGCGGGCCGACGCGATGAGCCTGAGGCGCAGGCCTCCGGGCCGCGCGGCCGCCGCCTGCGCGAGCCGCTCGGCCTCCACCGGATGCATCTGGTCGAGCGAGTCCAGGTCGTCCACCAGGAGGTCGACCTCCTCGAGGCCTTCGCGGTGCGCGCCGGCGAGCTCGTCGAGGAGGGCCGTGAGGCCTTCCGGCGCGGACGCCCACCGCGGGCCCTCGAGGCCGAGGAGCGCGGGGTCCGACCCGACCACGGCAACCGGCCTGCCCGCGCCGAGCAGGCCGGTGGCCAGCACGGCGAGGGCGGTGGTGCGCCCCGAGCCGGCGGGCCCCACGACCAGGGCTCCCCGGCTGACGTCGAGCCCGACCGCGCGGGCCTCGTCGCCACCGAGGCCGATCGGGATGAGGGCCTGACCGTGGCCCGCGCCGCCGGCCTCGTCGTCCATGAGATCGGAGATCGCGACCTCGTCAGGGATCGTCCGCAGCCTCAGGACGCGGGAGCCGTCGAGGGGGCGCGGCGCCGCCCGACCGTCCGGAAGGGCGACCTGGCATTCGCGGGCGTCGGAGCCGCGCAGATGCACGGCCCGCCCAGGCATGCGTGGCAGGCCCGTGAGCTCGGTGGGAACCCCGGCGAGCACCTGGTCCACCGCGTCCATGCCGAGCACGAGCCGATCGTGGAACTGCCCGCTGAGAGCGGCCACCCGCCCCGTGGCGCCCGAGCTCGCGGCCACCGTCACCCCGCGGGTGAGGCCGTCACGCAGCAGGTCGAGCAGCAGCCGCCCACCGGCGCCGCGGCCCACCGCGTCGAGGGCTTCGAGCGTGGCCTCCCACCCGTCCACGAGGACGAGCTGGTGTGCGCCGCCCGCGCGCACCGGGGCGTCGGGGAGGTCCCGGGGGTTGTCGCCGATCCGGGGACGGTCCGCGAGGAGGGCAAGCAGCCGGGCGAGTCGTCGCGGATCGTCGGCGCCCACGACTGTCCCCAGCTCGGCGATCGGCAGCGGGGGAGTGGTGAACCCGACGGCGTGCACGTGCCACCCGAGCTCAAGCGCCCCGGCGGCCGCTGTGCTCAGCGCGGTGGTGCGCCCAGAGCCGGGCGGCCCGACCACGAGGAGGTGGCCCTGACGAGGGCTCCATCGCACGAGCTCGCGACGTTGCTGGTCGGGGACGTCGGCCAGGGCGAGGGTGACGGTGTCAGGGACCGGGCTCCGGTCGGGGGGCAGGTCGGTGCGGCGCACCGTTCGGGGCAGCTCGGGCAGCCACGGGGCGGTCGGCAGCGTGCGGCCTTGGGCGGCTGACCGGACGGCCTCCACGAACCGGCGTGCCTCGTCGGGCTCGGAGTGGGCGGTGTCGGAGTCAGACGGCACGGCGCGGGATGGCACGGCGCTGGATGGCGCGGCGAACGCGGACCAGGGGGCCGCCAGGCGCACGGGCTCCGCCGCGCCAGTCGTCCGGGCTCGGGCCTGGGCGACGTGCAGGTGCTCGACCGGGCCGTTGCCCCGGCGCAGCACCGCGCGACCTGGCCGATTCGCGGGCAGGAGGGCGGCGTCGGGCGCGTCCAGGACGTCGAGGGACTCGGCGGCGTCGGTGACCCGCAGCGCGATCCGTAGCGCGATGTTCGCGCGCAGGTCGGCGTTGACGGCCCCGGCGGGGCGCTGGGTGGCCAGCACCAGGTGCATCCCCAGGGAGCGGCCCTGGGCGGCGAGGCGCAGGAGGCCCGGCACGAAGTCGGGCGCCTCGTCGGCGAGGGCGCGGAACTCGTCGATCACCACGAGGAGGCGGGGCGGGGGCGTGGGGCCTGCGCCGGGCACGTGACGTGCCCACCACGCGGAGACGTCGGCGCACCCGGCCTCCGCGAGGGCGTGCTCGCGTCTGCGCAGCTCGGCGCGCAGACCGGTGAGCGCGCGGAGCGCGAGGTGGCCGTCGAGGTCGGTGACCTGCCCGACGACATGTGGCAGGTCGGCGCAGGGGCCGAAACTGGCGCCGCCCTTGTAGTCGACGAGCGCGATCGCGAGCCGCTCGGGTGGGTGGGCGAGCGCGAGGGAGAGCACGAGGGTGCGGAGCAGCGCTGATTTGCCCGCCCCCGTCGTGCCCGCGACCAGGGCATGCGGGCCGTCGCGCACGAGGTCGACGCTGACTGGCCCCGAAGCGTCCCGCCCGAGCATCGCGTGAAGGCCGGAGTGGCGTCCGCCAGCCCAGGCTTGGGTGATCTGCTCGGCGTCGGGCTCGGGCACTCCCGGCAGGTCGCCCAAGGCCACGTCGTTCGGGAGGGCCGGTCCTGCGCCCGGCGCCGGGGCTGCCGTCCCGCGCAGCCCCGCGATCCGGCGGGCTTGTCGTTCGGCCCATTGCGCCGACACGAGGTGCAGGGGCGCAGGCCGGTCGCCGAGCGGTGTGCTGAGCTTGGCTCCCTCGGCGCGCACATGCAGCACGGTGCGGCACCAGGCGGGCGCCGCCGACGCCGTGGGCGCGAGCAGGACGAGGTGCTCGGCTTCGGCGCCGGGCGGGTGGCGTGGGGGGTGGCGCGCCGCGGCTGCGATGCTGTCCGGTCCGTCCACGACGGTGACGTGGGGTCTGAGGGCGGGGACGTCCGTGAGGTCCGCGGCGCTGGTGGGAGCGGGTTCCGCGATCCAACGGGCCCACGACCAGTCGTCGAGGTGGTCGGCGTCGGCCCGGACCGTGAGGCGGCCCGCGCCGTCCGAGCCCACAGCCCCGAGCAGCAGGGCGCGGGTGGCTCCGAGCGTCCACTGCCGACTCCCCACGAGCGCGATCACGCGGTCGGGCCCGCAGGCGTCGACCGCGAACCGGGTCGCGCCGGTGTGAGCCGCGCGCAGGGTGGCGGTGACGAGGTCAGCGGGATTGTCGATCGGCGGCGCGGGCCGCTCGTGCCCGCGGGCATTGCCCAGGGATGCGTCGCGGGCGCCGCCGCGGGCCGTCGCCTGGGCGGCCCGCGCCCGGCGGCGACGCCCCGCGATCACCTGCCCCACGGCCACCAGCGGTCCGATCAAGGCGCACAGCAGCAGCATCCGATGGCCGGTGGTGGCGGCGAGGGCCACCGAGCCGACGGTCGGCGCCATCCACGTCCAGGCAATGCCGCCTGAGAACCCCGACGCGTGCTCCTCGACGTCGTCCCGGGCCGCGTCGAGGGCGTCCGGGCCCTCGCCCGCCGGGCTCCGCAACTCGAGTTCAGAGGCTCCCGCCCTGATCCGGTCTCCGGGGCGCAGCCTCATCCACCGGCCGCTCAGACTCCGCCCCCGAGCCGGCAGCCGGCCACGCCAGCGCCCCCGGGCCCTGTGCAGCGTCGTGCCGTTCGCGGACCCGAGGTCCCGCACCGCCGCCCCGCGCCGATGCGGGCGCAGCTCGAGGTGCCGAGCGGACAGCATCGGGTCGGCGAGGACGTGACGCCGCGCGCTGTCCGCGATCAGGCCCGGCCACGACTCGGCGCCGGAGTGGTCGTCGGAGCCCCTGCGTCCGACGATCGTCGCGTGCGCCACCGTGAGGAGGCGCCCGCAATCCGGCCCCGAGAGGACCGCGAGATGCGCTGACCGCAGCGCCGCCTCGTCTTCCGGGAGCCGGCCCCGACCGAGCCTGAGCACGGCGCCCGCGACAAGCGGCGGGCTGCCGCACGGATGCGCGTCGTCCAGCGGTTCCGCACCCGCCGCCAGCCGCTGCGAGCCCGCCCAGCCGGCGTGCCCGGTGAGCCGCGCCAGGTGTGGGCGCAACTCGCCGAGCCGTGTGCCCTCGTCGGCCTCCACGTCCAGGACATGCCAGCCGCCCTGGCCAGCGGGGTCCGGGCTGTGGAGGGTGAGGCGCACATCGACAGGATCTGGCGCCCAGCGCGAAGGCGACCGGCCGGCCTGCGGATCTGGGGACGGCATGTCCCTCCACAGGCCGGCCGGTCGCCCGGCGGGCTCAGTCGACGGCGAGCGCCGCCACCGGCGAGGTGCGAGCCGCCGAGCGTCCCGGCAGCACCGAGGCCAGCAGCCCCGCGACCAGCGCGACGAGCACCACCAGCGACATGTCACGCCACGGCACCACCAGGGTGACGTCGGCGACAGTGCTGAGGACCGTCGCCGACCCCGCCCACCCATACAGCATCCCCAGCACGGCGCCGAGCACCGCGCCGACCCCCGCGATGAGCAGGCCCTCGATCGCGAGAGTGAGCCGGAGCTGGCGGCGCGAGAGCCCGATGGCCCGCAGCGTCGCCGACTCGCGCCTGCGCTCCAGCACCGACAGCGACAGCGTGTTCGCCACACCGACGACGGCGATGACGACGGCCACGCCGAGCAGCCCCACCACCACGGCGAGCAGCGTGTCGATGACCTGCTGGAACTGGGCGCGCTCGGCGGCGGCGCCCTGGATGGACACCGAGTGGTCCTGCAGCGCGTCCTGGATCCCGACGAACGCCGAGGCGGCGTCGTCGACGCTCGCGAGGCGGACCCACAGCTCGTTCGCGCTGGCGCCCTCCGGCACGATCTGGCTGTACGTGGCCGGCGTGACGAGGATCCCCGAGCCGCCGAAGTCCGCCACCACCACTGTCAGCTGTGCGGTCGGGGCCGACCACGAGTCGTCGCCGGTGTGGTTCGCCTGCTCGACGGGCACGGTGTCACCGTCGACGACGTCGAAGCGCGCGGCCACGTTCGGGGGCATCACCACGACGCCGTCCCTGAGCTCGTTCGCGGACGGGCTCGAGCGCATCACCTGCGCGGCGTCCGAGGCCTCGATGGCACGGAGCCCGATCCAGCCGCCGTTCTCGGCGGAGGACGTCCCGGCAGGCCCCACCGAGGCGCTGACCGATCGCACCGGGACCATCGTCTCCACCCCGTCGACCTGCCGGACGCCGAGCTCCACAGCGGGAGGCAGCACTGCCGTCGTCCCGTCCGCCCGATCAGGGACGGCGATGAGGACGTCGACCGGGTACTGCGAGTCGAGCGCCGTGTTGAGCGTCGTGCGGGCGCTGGCCGCCCCCGTGCTCATCATCGCGACGAGCGTCACCCCGATGAGCAGCGCGGTGCTGGTGGCGGCGGTGCGGCGCGGGTTCCGCACCGTGTTCGCCGCGGCGAGCTTGGCGCTCGGGCCAGTCCGGGCCAGGAGGCGCCCGGTTCCCGAGACGACCTTCGGCACCCAGAAGACAGCGCCCACGAGCACGCCGACGAACGAGGCGGCGCCCCCGGCGACGCCCAGGAGCAGTCCGATCGTCGGGTCGCTGGCGCCCATCACCACGCCGCCGACCAGCCCGAGCACGCCGCCCACCGTGAGCAGCGCGGCGAGCACGACCCGCACACGGCTGCTCCGCGAGGTGACGACCGGGGCGTCAGCGGGCCGCAGCGCCGCGATGGGCGGCACCCGGGTGGCCGCTCGTGCCGGCATGAGCGCCGCGAGGACCGTCATGAGGGTGCCCACCAGCAGCGGCGCCAGGATCACCGACGGGGTGACCGACACCGTCGCGGGCAGCGGCGCGTCCACGGCGACCCTGCGCAGCACCATGAGCGCCGACTGTGCGAGCACCGTCCCGCCCACGATGCCCGTCACCGAGGCCACGACCCCGAGGATCGTCGCCTCGATGAGCACCGACGCGCGGAGCTGGCGCTTGCCGGCGCCGACGCAACGCAACAGCGCGAGAGTCCGCGTGCGCTGGGCGACGAGCACCTGGAAGGTGTTCGAGATGACCAGGGCGGCGACGATGAGGGCCACCGCGGCGAAGCCCAGCACCAGCTTGGTGAAGATCTGCCCGTCGGCGCCGAAGGTGGCGATGAGCTCCTGCGCGGCCTCGTCCTTGGTGTAGACGGCCGTGTCGGCGGCCTGCGAGATCCTCTGCTGGGCAGCGATCACGTCGGCGCCCGGAGTGACCGCGAGCAGCACGTTCGTGTACCCGTCCACCAAGGGAGTCCCGCCGTAGAGGCGCTCGGCGTCGGCGGGGGTGACGACGCCAGCGCCGCCCTGCCCGGTGTAGGCGCCGAGTGGGTCGTCGAGCAGGCCCACCACGCGCAGCGTCATCGTCGAGGACTCCCACACGCCCTCGGAGGCTCCCGTGTCGGTGGCCGCGTCGGCATCCGTGCCGGCTGCCGGGTCAGCCGTGGGGGAGACGTCGGACCACACGGAGTAGGGCGCCTCGATCTCGTCGCCGATCGCCACCTTGAGGCGCTCCGCCATCGGCCCGGGCAGGGCGATCTCCCCGGCGTCGTCGGGCAGCACGCCCTCGACGAGGGTCTGCACTTCCAGGCGCGGGTCGGTGGCGCGCGGGGTGACGCCCACCCAGATCTGGGTCGGCCCGCGCTGCAACTCGACGCCGACCACAGTCGTCGGCTGCGCGGCGGCCACCTCCGGCAGCGCCGTGATCTCCTCGAGCATCTCGGTGTCGACGTACTCGGCGACGAGGTCCGCCTGCGCCAGGGACGCCGTGAGGGAGTCGTAGCCGGTGCGGGTGATCACCCCGCCTGCAAGGAGCGTGGCGGCGACGAAGGCCGTGCCGATGGCGATGGCGACGCCGCCCGCCGTCAGTCGCCCGATGCTCTGCCGCATCTGGGCCAAGGTCAGTCGCAGCATCAGATGCCCGCCACGCTCTGCGCGCCGGTGGCCGCGATGGGCTCGTCGAGCTGGCGCAGGGCGTCGAGGCCCGCGAGCACCGACTCCGGCGTCGGGTCGGCGATGTCCCCGGCGATGCGCCCGTCGGCCAGCAGCACGACGCGGTCCGCATAGGCGGCGGCCGTCGGGTCGTGCGTGACCATGATGATGGTGCGCCCGAGCTCGCGCACCGAGCGGCGCAGGAAGCTCAGCACCTCGGCGCCCGAGCGGGAGTCCAGGTTGCCGGTCGGCTCATCGGCGAAGACGACCTCGGGCTTGGTGATGAGCGCCCGGGCGATCGCCACCCGCTGCTGCTGGCCGCCGGAGAGCTCCGAGGGCCGGTGCGTCAGCCGCGCCTTGAGCCCGAGGGCCTGCACGAGCGTGTCGAACCACGCGCGGTCCACGGGGGCGCCCGCGAGCTCCAGCGGCAGGGTGATGTTCTGCTCGGCCGTGAACATCGGCAGCAGGTTGAACGACTGGAAGACGAAGCCGACCCGGTCGCGTCGCAGGCGCGTCAGCGCGTCGTCGTCGAGCGTGGTCACATCTGTCGCGCCGAGGAAGGCCTGGCCCGATGTGGCCGAGTCCAGCCCCGCGAGCAGGTGCATCAGCGTCGACTTGCCTGATCCGGACGGCCCCATGATCGCGGTGAACGCACCGGCGGCGAAGTCCACGTCGACGCCGGCGAGGGCGTGCACCGCCGACCCGCCTCGGCCGTAGACCTTCGCGAGGTCGCGGGCCCGGACGGCGATGGCAGGCGATCCAGGCTGCTGCCCGGGGGGTGTGTTCTGGTAGACGGTCGTGTCCACGACTAGCTCCAAGGTTCGGTGTGAGGCGACGTGGACGACGCTACGGACGACGGGGCGGTCGCCGCGTCGGGCTGCGGTCGCGACCTCGGTCCCCCCACGGGGGGATGGACGACGCCCGGTTGTGCGACCCGGGGGCCGCGTGGGCGTCGCCGACGTCAGCCTCCCGGGCGGACCAGGCCCGCCTCATAGGCCGCGACGACCGCCTGCACCCTGTCCCGCACGCCCAGCTTCGCGAGGATGCGGCCGACGTGGGTCTTGACGGTGGCCTCGGCGACGAACAGGTCCCCGCCGATCTCCGTGTTCGAGCGGCCGCGCGCCATCAGCACCAGGACCTCGCGCTCGCGGTCGGTCAGGTCGGCCAGGGCGGCGTGCGCGGGCTCGTCCTGCTGGGCGAGCCGCTCCGGGGGGAGCGCCGTCACCAGGTGCTCGAGGAGGCGCCGGGTGCTCGACGGCGCGATCACGGCGTCGCCGTGGTGGATGGTGCGGATCGCCCCGAGCATCTCCTCCGGAGGCGCGTCCTTGAGCAGGAACCCGCTGGCCCCGGCGCGGATCGCCGAGAGGACGTACTCGTCGAGGTCGAACGTGGTGAGCACGATGACCCGCGGCGCCGGCGCGTCCTCGGTGCCCGCCGCCGTGATGGCGGCCGTCGCGGCGAGGCCGTCCATCTGGGGCATCCGGACGTCCATCAGCACGACGTCCACACGGCCGTGGGCGGCGGGGCCCGAGCCGGGCGTCAACGCGCGGACGGCTTGGGCGCCGTCACCCGCCTCGAGCACCACCTCGAGGTCGGGCTGGGAGTCGATCACCATGCGGAAGCCGGCGCGGACGAGCTGCTGGTCGTCGACGAGCGCGACCCTGATCGGTGTGTTCATGCGTGCTGCCGGCCGTTCATCGGTGTCTCCTGGTGGGTGCTGCGAGGTCGGTCTGAGGGCCAGCGGGCAGGTGCGGCCCATTCGTCGGCGTCGTGGTCGGCGGGTCGGTGGGCTCGTGGTCGTCGGCGACCGGCGGCAGTGGCAGCCGGGCACGCACGCGGTACCCGCCGCCAGGCCGCGGGCCGACGCTGACCGTCCCGCCGAACATGGCGGCCCGCTCGCTCATGCCCAGCAGCCCCTGGCCCATCCCGTCGGACTCGGCGGAGGCGCCGCGCCCGTCGTCGGTGACCTCCACCGAGATCGCCGTGGGCTGCCACTGCACCACGATGGTCACGGCCGGGTCGGGGCCCGCGTGCTTGAGCACGTTGGTCAGTGACTCCTGGCAGATCCGGTAGACCGTGAGCCCGGCGCCCGGGGGCAGCGTGCGGGGTGTGCCCATCCGGACCAGCGAGACGCGCAGCCCGCTGGCGCGGACCTGCTGCACCAAGGCGTCCAGGTCGTGCACGGCGGGCATCGGCGACGTCGTCGGGGCATCGGCGACCTGCTGCGCGGCCCGGGGTGTGTCGACGAGGCCGGGGGAGCGCGGCCGGGACGCGGGCGCGTCCGCGGAGTCGGTGCGGAGCACCCCCAGGAGCCGGCGCATGTCGGCCAGGGCCGCACGACCCGTCTCGGAGATGGTGCCCAGGGAGCGGGTGGCGGCGGCCGGGTCGGCCTCGGCGGCGTACCGGCCCCCGTCGGCCTGGGCGATGATCACGCTGAGCGAGTGGGCGACGATGTCGTGCATCTCGCGGGCGATCCGGGAGCGCTCCGCGGCGGTGGCGAGCCGGGCCTGCTGGTCCCGCTCGACCTCGAGGCGGTGCGCGCGGTCGACGAGGGCGTCGATGGTCAGCCGGCGTTGGCGCCGCACCAGTCCGAAGGCCCACACGGCGAGGGCGATCGTGCCGGTGAAGATCGTTCCGCCGACCCACGAGATGGGGTCGTTGTACGACTGTGCGGCGCTCGACAGCGCGGCGCCGAGCATCGCCCCCGAGATGGCCATCCGGTGCGCCCAGCGCGGCCCGTGGACGGTCACCGAGTAGAGCGCGGCGAGCACCGCGACGTCGGCGGGGAAGATCAGCCAGTGGCCGGCCATCAGGTGCAACAGCGCGACGGTGTAGACGGTCACGGCCGACGCCACGGGGCGCGAACGCCGCCACGCCAGTGGGACGGTCACGGCGGCGGCCCACAGGAAGACATCGGCGGACGACCCGGTGTCGCGGGAGAACGGCACGGTGATGAGCATCGCGAGGCCGGTCAACGTGGCGTCGATGGCGAACCGGTGGGAGTTCTCCCACCGGTTGACGCGCTCCCACAGACCCACGTGGCGAGCCTAGACGCCACGCCTGCGGACCGGCTCAACCCGGGGGCTGACCGGCGCCGCGGCACGGGTCCGCCCCCGGGTGGAGGCCCGGCGGTCAGCCGACGCCCACCTCGTCGATCACATGCTCCCCGGTGTTGAACCAGATGTTGACGGCCCGCGTCTCGCCGAGCAGCGCGGCGCAGGCGTCGTCGAGGGTCGTGAGGTCGAAGGTGATCGCGTCGGCGCCCGTCGCCGGGGATGTGGTCCACGACAGCGGGGCCGCCTGGCACCAGGCCCACTCGGGCCCGAGCTGCAGCGCCAGGATGGGGCTCGTCCCGGTCGTGGCGACCAGGTCGAACCGCAGCGTGCTGCGGGTGCTGAGGTCGACGGGCTCGGAGAGCTGGGCTCCGAACCAGGAGTTGGCGCTGGTGATGGCCAGCCGTCCGGCGCCGTCCGCGGTGGCGGCGCTGTTCCCCGTCCATCCCTGGGCGCCGTCCGCGAAGTCGAACAGCGTCTGGGCGGCCGTCGCCGACGGCTTCACCGTCACCGTGACCTGGGCGGTGTTCGAGGAACGCCCGATCTGGTCCTTGACCTGGTACGACGCCACGGCCTTGCCCGCGAACCCCTCCGCCGGGGCGAAGGTCAGCTCGCCTGCGCGGGAGACTGCGAAGGATCCTTGCGGGGTCGTGAGCTCACGCTGCGTGCCCTTCGTCGCGAGGTCGAGGTCGAGCGTGCTGGGCGCGATCTTGACCTGGTAGGCGATGTCGTTCGCCGCCAGGTTGAGGGTGGCCGGTGTGCCGAAGTCGGTCTGCGCCACGTCGTCGTCGGCCACTGGCGGGAAGGTGAATCGCAGCGGGTTCGCCATCGTCGTCGCGAAGTTCTTCAGCGTGCGGGACACCGGCGAGGACGCGTACACCGTGAAGCCGTCGTAGTCGGGGTAGAGCGTGCCGTCCTCGCGCACGTCCGACAGGATCCAGAACAGTGCCCCGGCGCCGCCGCTGCGGTGCACGGCGTCCGTCCACTCCCGGTAGACGGCGTTGCGGGTGGCCTTGTCCTTGGAGCCGAACTCCCCGAGGATCGCGGGCTTGCCGACGGCGCGAGCGGCCGCGGAGTGGTCCTTGATCCACTGCGTGCCCCAGGCCGTGTCCTTGCCCCAGCCGTCGGGGTAGAGGTGGTAGCTGAGGTAGTCGATCGTGGGCAGCGCCGCCCAGGCCTGCGAGTCGACGCCCTCGTTGCCGTTGTCGGTCCAGTCGGTCCCGTCGGGCAGGTTGAGGAAGCCCTCGTCGCCCGTGCCGACCAGGTGGTTGCGGTCGATGGACTTGATGTGCGCGGACATCTCGGCGACCCACGGGGTGAGGGTGTCGACGGTGCAGCCCGGGTCCTTCGGGAACCTGCCCGAGCCCACGCAGCGCGGCTCGTTGGCGAGCTCCCACGCCATGATCGTCGGGTCGTCCTTGTACTTGACGCCCGTGAGCGTGTTGGTGCGCTCGAGGACGTGGCTGATCCAGTCCTTGAACCACTGCCGGATGGTCGCGTCGGTGTAGAAGTCGGAGTGGTGCGTGCCGCCGGCCCACGCGACGTACTGGTCCATGCCCCCGAAGTCCGACCAGTTGTTCGTCAGCGGCAGGATGAGCCGCACGCCCTCCGCCTTGGCCTTCGCCACGACGTAGTCGAGTTTCTCCAGGCCGTCCGGCCCGTCGTTGTACGCCGGGCGCTGGCCGTCCCAGTACTGGAAGTAGACGCCCTTGTCGCCCGTGTCGTCGGCGCTGGGGACGTCGAGGAAGGCCCAGGCGCGCACGACGGTGGAGCCTGACGCGGCGGCGTTCTCCAACACCGCGTCAGTCATGGCGGGCGCCGAGTACTCCAGGTAGTAGTTGTTGGTCCCGGCGAAGCGGTACGGCTTGCCGGCGAGGGTGAGCAGCGGGCCGGTGCGCTGGACGAACTGCTCCGCCACGGGCACAGGGGTGGGCCGGTGTGCTGTCGCGGGCGCCGCGGCGGCGACGGCGAGGGGGAGTGAGAGCGCGATCGCGGCTGCGGTCGCGACCAGTGGGTGTGGTCGGGACATCGTCGTCTCCTGGGATCACCGGGCGGCCTCGTTGTCGCCCGCGCTCAGCGAACCAGGACATTTCGGCAGAGTCAACCACTAACTTCGCGCATCGAACAAAGTGTCGTGGCGTGGAGCCGGGTCGTGAACCCGCCCATGACCTAGCATGGGCCGATGACCCACGTGCTGCTGGCGGAGGACGACCCCGCAATTGCCGAGCCTTTGGCCCGGGCCCTCGGGCGTGAAGGTTACGACGTGCACGTGCAAGGAACCGGTCAAGGCGCGATCGACCACGCGAGCGAGGCCGACCTCGTCGTGCTCGACCTCGGCCTGCCCGACATGGACGGGCTCGACGTGGCCCGCGCCATCCGCAACCAAGGCCTGACGACACCCGTCCTCGTGCTCACCGCGCGCGCCGACGAGGTCGACCTCGTCGTCGGGCTCGACGCCGGCGCCGACGACTACGTCACCAAGCCCTTCCGGCTCGCCGAGCTGCTCGCCCGCGTCCGGGCGCTGCTGCGCCGCACCGTCGGCGACGCCGCCGACGAGGACGAGCTGCACGCCCAGAACGTGCGCGTCGACGTCGCCGCCCACCGGGCGTTCCAGGGGGAGCGCGAGCTCCACCTCACCGCCAAGGAGTTCGACCTGCTGCGCGTGCTCGTCGGCGCCGCGGGCACCGTGGTCGGCCGAGACACCCTCATGCGCGAGGTGTGGGGCTCCGACCCCTCCGGCTCGACGAAGACCCTCGACATGCACGTCTCGTGGCTGCGCCGCAAGCTCGGCGACGACGCCAACGCCCCGCGCTACGTCACCACAGTGCGCGGCATGGGCTTCCGGTTCGAGACCGGCGAGGGCGACCGAGGCTGAACGTGCGCCGTCGCGTCCTCCAGTCGACGATCGCGGCGGTCACCGTCGCGGTGGTCCTCCTTGGCTTCCCGCTCGCGTTCATCGTCTCCCAGCTCGTCCGGGACAACGAGGTCAGCGCCCTCGAGGCGCGCGCCGCCGGCCTCGCGCGCTCCGTGGACTTCCGCATCGAAGAGGGCATCCCGCTCACCGCGCGCATGCTCGAAGTGGCCGTCGGAGGAGAGGGCACGCTCGAGGCCAGCGTCTTCGTCGTCGCGCCCGACGGCGCCCAGTACCAAGCCGGCCCCGCCATCGAGGGCCGCTACGTCTCCGTGCAGGCCGAGTCGGCCAACGGCGCCACGATCGCGCTCTACGTCTCCTGGTGGGACGTGTTCTGGATCAGCGCGCGCGTCATCGCCCTCGTCGTCGTCGCGGCCGTCGTGGCCTTCGGCGCCGGCATCGCCATGGCCATCTGGCAGGCCAACCGCCTCGCCGCGCCCCTCGTGTACCTCGCGGCGTCCGCCGAGCAACTCGGCTCCGGGCAGGTCCGGCCACAACTGCGCCCCTCCGGCGTCGAGGAGATCGACCTCGTCGCCGCCGAACTCGCACGCAGCGCCGACCGCATGGCCGGGCGGCTCGCCGCCGAGCGGCAGTTCGGCGCCGACGCCTCCCACCAGCTCCGCACCCCGCTGACCGCGCTGTCGATGCGCCTCGAGGAGATCGCCCTCGCCGCCCATGAGCCCGAGGTGCGCGAGGAGGCCCGGATCTCCCTCGAGCAGGTCGAACGCCTCGTCACAGTCGTCGACGACCTCCTCGCCCGCTCGCGCCGCGCGCAGGGCGGCACCACCGAGGCTGTGGTCCTCGCCGACGTCCTCCGCCAGCAGCGCGAGGAATGGGAGCCCGCCTACACGGCAGCGAACCGCCGCCTCGTCTTCGAGATCGACCCCGCCGTGCAGGTGCTCGCCACCCCCGGGGCCCTCGCCCAAGTGATCGCCACCCTGCTGGAGAACTCCCTCAAGCACGGCGGCGGAACCACCACCGTGCGCTCCCGGCCGAGCGGGCCGTCGGGCGCCGTGGTCGTCGAGGTCGCTGACGAGGGAGAGGGCGTGCCCGACGACCTCGCCCCCCGGATCTTCGAGCGGGAAGTCACCTCAGGGGCCGGCACCGGCCTCGGCCTCGCACTGGCCCGTGACCTCGCGTCAGCCGACGGCGGCCGGCTCGAGCTCGCCCAGCGCCGGCCCGCGGTCTTCGCGCTGTTCCTCGCCGGGGTGCCCGCGTCGCTGGCCCCCGACGTGGTGCTGCCGCGGGGGTCGATGATCTCGCCGAGGACGGACCGGCGGTGGCGGTGACCGCACGGTCGAGTGCGGCTCAGGCCTGAGGGCGGACCTCACCGTCGCCGAGCCCCACAGCAGGCCGTGCTGGCCGGACAGTGCCGTCCGGAGTCCGCAGGTCGGTGGATGGGGCTCGCGTTGTGAAGACCAGCTTCTTGTAGCCGATGTAGCGCACGATCGTGCCGAGCACGATGCCGAGCACCGTGGAGATGTTGTCCTCCAGCGGGGTGCGCAGGTCCAGGACGTAGTGCGTGAATGCGAGCGTCCCGATGCCGATGAACACCCCGAGCACGTTGATCGCCGCGTACAACGTCAACTCGCGCCCGCGGTGTGCTGTGCGGTGTGAGGAGAAGGTCCAGTGGCGGTTCCCGAGCCAGGAGACGAGAGTCGCGACTGCCACAGCGATGATCTTGGCGGTCAGGGGCTTATCCTCGAGCAGCCGCCCGGGCCCGAAGCGCAGCACGTTGAACAGGCCGAGGTCGACGACGAAGGCGACGGCTCCCACGGAGAGGAACCGGGTGAGCTCGAGCAGTCGAGAGCGCATGGCGCGCAGTGGATGCGCGTCGGCGGCGGAGGCAGGCACTGATCGACCCTATGCCCCGTGCCGGTGTGGCGCCTGTGAGCCCGATGTCTGAATCGCTTCCGTCGGGGTCGATGCATGGGACGTGGACGTTTCAAGGGGCTGGCGCGGCCTCGACTAGGCTCAGGCGTCGTGGCAGCAGCAGTGGTGGCAGTGGTCGGGGGCGGGCAGCTCGCCCGCATGATGGCGCCGGCGGCGACCGCGCTCGGGGTGCGCCTGCGGGTCCTCGTCGAGGACGCCGAGTCATCGGCCGCCCAGGTGGTGGTGGACGCGCCGGTGGGAGCCGCGAACGACCCGGCAGCCGTGGACGCGCTCGTCGAGGGCGCGCAGGTGCTGACCTTCGAGCATGAGCACGTGCCGAACGCCCTGGTCGAGAAGTTGATCGCCCGGGGGGTCGCCGTGCACCCGGGACCCGACGCGCTGGTGCACGCCCAGGACAAGCGGGTCATGCGCGAGCGACTCGGCGCGCTCGGAGTGCCGTGCCCGCGCTGGGCGCCCATTGCCACGGCCGCTGACCTGGACTCATTCCTCGGCCAGAACGGCGGGTCCGCCGTGGTCAAGACGGTGCGCGGCGGCTACGACGGCAAGGGCGTGCGCGTGGTGCGGTCGAGCAGTGAGGCCGCCGACTGGATCGCCGCGGCGCAGACCGGGGCGGGCGTGCCCGTCATCGCTGAGGAGATGGTCCCGTTCAGCCGTGAGCTGGCGGTGCTGGTGGCCCGCACCCCTTCCGGCGAGGTGCGCACCTGGCCGGTCGTCGAGTCGGTGCAGGAGGACGGCGTCTGCGCGGAGGTCATCGCCCCCGCGCCAGGACTCCACCCCGAGACCGCCCGTGCCGCCCAGGATCTGGCCGTCCGCGTCGCCGAGGGCCTGGGGGTCACGGGCGTGCTGGCGGTCGAGTTGTTCGAGGTCCCCGGCGCCACGCCCGACGAGCCCTCCCGCGTGCTGGTCAACGAGCTGGCGATGCGTCCGCACAACTCTGGCCACTGGACCATCGACGGCGCCGTGACCAGCCAGTTCGAGCAGCACCTGCGGGCGGTCCTCGACCTGCCCCTCGGTGACACGTCGCCCCGCGCCCCGTGGACCGTGATGGTCAACGTGCTCGGCTCGACGCTCGACGAGCTGACCGACGGCCTCGCGCCCGTGGCCCGGCTCGACCCAGCCGTGAAGGTCCACCTGTACGGCAAGGCAGTGCGGCCGGGGCGCAAGCTCGGCCACGTGAACGTCTCCGGCGACGACCTCGCCGACCTGCGGGCCCGGGCCCGCGCCGCCGCCGCGCTGCTGCGCGGCGACTCCCAGGACCAGAAGGAGATCTGAGATGAGCACGCAGCCGTTGGTGGGCATCGTCATGGGCTCGGACTCCGACTGGCCGGTGATGCAGGCAGCAGCCGACGCCCTCGCCGAGTTCGACGTCCCCGTTGAGGTGGACGTGGTCTCCGCGCACCGGCAGCCCGCGAAGATGATCGACTACGGGCGCTCCGCCGCGGCGCGCGGCCTGCGCGTCATCATCGCCGGCGCCGGGGGAGCGGCCCATCTGCCGGGGATGCTCGCGTCCGTGACGACGCTGCCGGTGATCGGCGTGCCTGTCCCGCTCGCCTACCTCGACGGCGTCGACTCGCTGCTGTCGATCGTGCAGATGCCGGCCGGGGTGCCGGTGGCCACGGTGTCCGTCGGCGGGGCGCGCAACGCCGGGTTGTTGGCGGTGCGCATCCTCGCGTCGGGCACGGACGAGGAGGCGGCCCGGCTCGCGGCGGCCATGGCCGCCTTCCAGGACGGGCTGCGCGAGCAGGCCGACGCGAAGGGCGAGCGGCTGCGGGCCACCGCCGGCACAGGGCAGCGCAAGCCCATCGGCTTCGGCGCCTGACTGCACGGAGAGCACGCCTGGCCCGGGGCGCCCGCGGGAAGCTCAGCCTGTCGGCGCGCCGCCCGTCGGCCCCGCGGGCCATGTGCCCGAGGCGATCGCCGCGAAGAACCCCGGCGTCTGATCCGGGTCCAGGCGGACCGTCGAGCCGACGTTCCCCGGCCGGTAGTCCATGCTGATGATCGGCGGGGTGCCCGTGATCCCGCCTTCGCCCTTGGCGTTGCGGAAGGCGAGCGCGAGGTCGCCCAGGTCGAGGATGCCCGTGCCCTCGCTCACCGTCAGGGCGCCCGTGCCCGCGGTCAACAGATCGACCTGCCGACCTGGCTGGAAGACCAGCCCGGGGTTCTCGACCTTGCTGGACAGCGCGCCGATCAGCTGCTGCTGACGCTCGGCGCGGCCGATGTCGCCCGTCGGGTCCGCCTTGCGCATCCGCGCGAAGGCCAGCGCCTCCACCCCGCCGACCTCGCGGCAGCCGGGGGTCCACACCATGCCGCTGTCCGCGTCGTCCACTGTCAGGTCCGAGCACAGCTCCACGCCGCCCACGGCGTCCACCACCTGCTCGATGCCGCCGAAGCCGACCTCGACGTAGTGGTCGACGGTCAGCCCCGTGAGCTGCTCGACGGTCTGAACCAGCAGCGGGGCGCCGCCCCAGGAGAACGCGGCGTTCAACTTCGACGGCTCATGGCCGGGGATCTCGACATAACTGTCCCGCGGGAGGCTGATCAGCGCCGTCGGCCCACTGTCGGGGACGTGTAGCAGCATGATCGTGTCGGTGCGCGCGCCCTGCGTCTCGGTGTCCTCGATGGCGCCGTCCGCACGCGAGTCCGAGCCGGCGAGCAGGTACGTGGTGCCCGGGGTGTCAGCGGCGCCGGACAGCGCGTCGACGTGGTCGATCTTGCCGTTGGCCCAGATCAGCAGGCCGATGGGCCAGGCGAGCATGAGCACCAGCAGCACTGCGACACCGAGCAGGATCTTCTGGCGGCGCGGCGCGCGGACTCGGGTGGGCGCGGTGGGAACGGGAGGACGGGCGCTGCCCCCCGGGGCGCGTCCACTCCGGGCGCCGACAACTGGTGGCCTGCCGCGCGCGGGCGCGGGCCGCTGCGCCGCCGGATCTGCAGGGCGTCCGGCGACCCGAACCGGTGGCACGGACGCCGGGGCCGCGGTGGAGCTCCCACGTGCTGTGGCCGGCGCGATGGCCGGAGGGCGCCCCGCCCCTGAGGCGGAAGTAGCGCGCGGTGGCGGTGGAGGCGTGGGCCGCCCGACACGAGCGGCGGGGGGTGGCGTTGCCGCGGGGCGAGGGGCCGCCGGACGTGCTGTGCCGGCGCCCGGCTCGCGATCGGACCCGGGGGAGAAGCTGGGTGGGACAGTCGGGCCTTGCGACGCGGGCCGCCCACCGCGGGCGGGCTTGGCCGTCCCACCTGGGCGCGCGCGTGAGCCGCGCGGTGGGGTGTTGCTGTCGCCGGCCATATCCGCGATCAGCCGCAGGTGGACGTGACGTCGTTCGCGGAGAAGGCTTCCTTGCCCGCCTTCTTCGTCTCGGCGGGTTCCGGGGCGGGCGGCGCCGCGGTCTCAGTCGCGGCCTGGGTGGGCTGCGAGGGCGGCGTCGCGTCATCTCCGGCCGCTGTGTCGGGCGCCGTGCCTGTCCCCGTGTCGGCTCCGGCCCCCGCGTCCGTGGCGGGGTCGGCAGGCGTCTCGGCGGCGGCCTCTTCGACGCCCAGCATGGGCCGGTCGTTGGCGATGTTGTCCCAGATCACATCAGCTTCAGAGGTCCACACCACCCGGTTGGGGTCGCTCGGGGCAGCAGCCCACGGGATGGTCATGAAGGTGATGTTGCTGGTGGAGATGTTGCGCAGGCTGAAGGCGAGGCCGGCGAGGCTGGTGGGCCGGGCGACGTTGGGGCTCGCCGTGACCGACTCGGTCGCCGCGTCGAGGAAACGGACCAGGCTCGTGACGTCGGTCATCAGGTTCTTCTCGAAGATCGTCTTGGCCATCGCCGAGAGGAACTCCTGCTGCCGCCCGAGCCGTCCGGTGTCCGAGCCGTCACCGAGCCCCACGCCCTTGCGCGCGCGGGCGAAAGCGAGCGCGGTGCTGCCGTCGAGGGTCTGCTGCCCGGCTGAGAGGTCCAGGCCGGCGTCGGAGGAGCGCATGTCGGTGGGGATGCACATGTCGATCCCGCCGAGCGCGTCGACCATCTTGATGAAGCCCACGAAGTCGATCACGGCGAAGTCGGTCAGGGGGACGCCCGTGGTGGCCATGACCGTCTTCATCGCGCAGGCGGCGGCGGAGGCCATGTCGCCACCGCGGTCCGCGCCGATCGCGAAGGCCTCGTTGAACATCGCGTTTCGGCGGGCGGAACTCGTCGACCCGTCGGTCATGGTGCAGGACGGGATGTCCACCAAGGAGTCGCGGGGGATCGACACGAGCTCGACCCGCGTCCGATCCGCCGAGATGTGCATGACAATCGTGGTGTCGGAACGCATCCCCGCGGCGTCTCCGCCGATGACCGCGTTCTCCCCGTCGCGCTGGTCCGAGCCCAGCAGCAGGACGTTCATCGCCTGCCCGGCGTTCGGGTCGCTCGGATCGACGCTCGTCGGGGTGGGCATCTCGCCGAGCAACCCGGTGAGGTCGACCTCGTCGATGTTCCCCTGCATCTTGCCGAGGGCCGTGGCCATGCCGGTCGCGCCGAAGGCGAGCGTGGCCGTCATGACGAGGCCGACGCCGCGCAGCACGTGATGCGAGCGCGGGCGCCGCGAGTGGCGGGCTGCGCGCGGGCGCGAGGAGGCTGCGTGGCGAATGGTCACCGGAGGAGCATATGAGGCGCGCGGCGCTCCCGTGGGGGAGCGCCGCGCGCCTCAGGTAAGAGATCTGTGGAGATCAGCGCCCAAGCTGGGCGTACTTCGCCTCCGTGGCGTCCTTCTGGGGGCGCCACCACGCCTCGTTCGCCTTGTACCAGTCGATGGTCGCGGCGAGTCCGTCACGGAAGTTCTCGTAGCGCGGGGTCCAGCCCAGCTCCTCGCGCAGCAGCGTCGAGTCGATCGCGTAGCGCAGGTCGTGCCCCGGGCGGTCGCTCACCAGGTCGTACGCGTCGCGGCTCTGGCCGGTCAGCTCGAGGATGAGCTCGACGACGTTCTTGTTGTTCTCCTCGCCATCCGCGCCGATGAGGTAGGTCTCGCCGATGCGGCCCTTCTCGAGGATGGCCCACACCGCCGAGTTGTGGTCCTCGACGTGGATCCAGTCGCGCACGTTCTCGCCTGTGCCGTACAGCTTGGGGCGCACGCCGTCGACGACGTTGGTGATCTGGCGGGGGATGAACTTCTCGACGTGCTGGTACGGCCCGTAGTTGTTCGAGCAGTTCGACAGCGTCGCCTCGACCCCGAAGGATCGGACCCACGCGCGCACCAGCAGGTCGCTCGCGGCCTTCGTGGAGGAGTACGGGCTGGAGGGGTTGTACGGCGTCTCCGGCGTGAACTTCGCCGGGTCGTCGAGCTCCAGGTCGCCGTAGACCTCGTCCGTCGAGATGTGGTGCAGGCGGGTGCCGTGGCGGCGCACCGCCTCGAGGATCGTGTACGTGCCGATCACGTTCGTCTGCACGAAAGGCCACGGGTTGGACAGCGAGTTGTCGTTGTGCGACTCGGCGGCGAAGTGGACGACCGCGTCGGCGTCCTTGACCAGCGCGTCCATCAGGTCCGCGTCGGCGATGTCGCCCTTGACGAACTCGACCTTGTCCGCGACCGGGGCGAGGCTCTGCTCGTCGCCCGCGTACGTCAGGGCGTCGAGCACCGTGACCTGGACCTCGGGGCGCTCGCGCACCGTCTGGTGCACGAAGTTCGAGCCGATGAAGCCGGCTCCGCCGGTGACGAGCAGGCGCATGGTGTCAGACCTCCAGGGACGGATGAGTGCGGCGAGTCTATCGGGATCGGACGTCGGCCCCGCCTCAGCCGCGGTAGCCGCCGGTTGCCATGGTGGGCGGCGCCGTCAGCAGGCGCTCGACCTGTGCGCGGGCGGTCCTCGACTCACGGCTCAGGCGGCGGCGCTTGCGGAGCATGCGGGGGAGCAGGCGGGTGAACGACGCGATCACCCGCAGCCGGGTGCGCACCATCGGCCACGGCTGGCGCCGGCGCAGCCCGATCGACGCGGTCGTCACCAGGTAGCGCAGCACCGCGCGCGTTGCCATCGGGGCCGACGCGTTCTTCGCCAACATCAGCAGCCGGTTGCGGCCGTCGTGGAACCGGAAGAGCTCGCTGCCCTCACCGGTGGACGCCGCGTGCTCATGGTGGACCACCGCAGCCGGGCAGTGCCGGATCTGGTAGCCGGCCAGCCGCAGCCGCCAGGACAGGTCCGTGTCCTCGTAGTAGAGGAAGAAGTCCTCGTCGAACGTCCCGACGTCGCGCAGGGCGGACGTGCGCAGGATGGCCGCGGCGCCGCAGAAGCCGAACACCTCGGCCGGGGGATGATGGGACGCCGCGTCGGCGAGCCAGCCACGGTCCATCCCGAAGCCGTCGGTGCGCACCACGTTCCCCGTGGAGTTGACCAGGGTCACTGGTCCCGCGGCGTCCGGCGCGTAGGCGCCGTCCGGCCCGAGGACGGCGCCGGCCTCCCCTGCCGACGCCGGCCGGAACCGCTGGGCGAGCAGCACGGTGGCGGTGAGGCAGGCCACGTCGTCCGGGGCCTCGTCCATGCCCCGCACCAGCGTGGCAACGAAGTCGGGCTCTGGCACCGCGTCGTTGTTCAGCAGGATCACGTAGGGCGACGCCGCGGTGTCGAGCACGAGGTTGTTGCCTCCCGCGAACCCGAGGTTCGCGGGCGACGCGACAAGGCGCGCCGCGGGATGGCGCGCGGCGACGAGCTCCGGCGTGCCGTCGGTGGACGCGTTGTCGACGACGACCACGTCCATCGTGAGCCCGCCCAGGTCCTGCCGTGCCAATGCCTCCAGGCAACGGTCGACCAGCTCGACGCCGTTATAGGTGACGGTCACCACCGTCACGTCGGCTCCCGCCGTCCGCCCGCTCATGCGGTGTACGCGTCGAGCGTGCGGTCGGCGCACCTCGCCCAGGTCAGCTCGCTGGCCCACGCCTGCCGGGCGGTGCGCGCGGCGGCGTCGTCGGGCCCGACGAGGGCGGTGCTCAGCGCGTCGGCGAGCGCCTCGGCGTCATCCGGGGGAGCAGCGACCGCATGCGGGCCGGCGACCTCGTGGAGCACGGGCAGATCCGAGATGACGACGGGCCGCCCCGCGGCGAGGGCCTCGAGGACGGGGAGCCCGAACCCCTCGTCGGTCGATGGCAGGACGAGGGTCCTGCTGCCAGCGACAAGGCTCCTGAGCTCGCTGTCGTCAAGCCATCCGGTCAGGTGGACGCCGGGGCGCCGGGTGAGCGACTCCTCGCGCCCGGCAGGCCCCGCGAGGACGAGGTCGGGCGTGCCCGGGACGGAGGCGCGCAGGACCGCATGGGCCTCGAGGAGCCGCGGCAGGTTCTTGCGAGGGTCGAGCGAGCCGACGAACACCACGTAGTCGTCCGGAAGCCCATGCGCGCGCAGCCACCCGGACTCGGCTGGCGGCGCGTCGAACCAGGCGTCCTCGACGCCGAGCGGCACCGCGACCACCTGGGCATACGGCAAGGAGTAGTGGTCGCGGACGGCCGCCGCGACGACCTCGGTCGGGGTGAGCACCTGGGCGCCCCGGCCCAGGGCGCGGGGGACGAGCTCGCGGTAGAGGAGGCTCGCCGCGCTGACCGTCTCGGCGTGCAGGGCGTAGGTCAGGTCGTGGATCGTCACGACCTCACGGGCGCCTCGAGTCGGGGGCGAGACGAAGTTGGTGCCGTGGAACACGTCGGTGGCGCCGACGAGCAGCTCGATCGGGGGGAACTGCGTGCGCCGCCAGCACTCCCGCAGCATGCGGGCGGGCACCCGGGGCCCGACCTGCTCAACGCCGCTCGGCAGGCCCGACAGGCGTCCGCCGCGGGCGGTCCAGGTCGTGACCCGCACGTCGGCGGCCAAGCCTCGCCGGGCGGCGGCGGCCGGAAGCTCCCGCACGAGGTTCTCCACGTACCGCCCGATCCCCGTGCGGGGGCCGAGCAGCGGGGTCGCGTCGAGCGTGATCAGCACCGCTGCATGCTCTCATGCGCGGCATGGACGATGATGATCACGAGACCGCGCCACGTCGGCGGTGACGGGACCGTGCGCCGCAGTGCGCCGGGCGCCCGTTTTGCCGTAAGTCGGCCGTCCCGTCCGGACAGTCGGCTCGTGTATCGTCTGCGACGCCTACCGGCCCGATCAGCGGGCCCGGTCGAAACAAGAACGGAACCCGCTGTTGGGCATCTTGACCGACACTCGCGAGGTTTATCAGTCCCGCGAGCTGCTCCATAACTTGACGCTCCGCGAGCTCCGGGGCAAGTACAAGGGGACGGCCCTTGGCTGGGCATGGTCGTTGATCAACCCCTTGGCCACCACTGCGATCTTCACGATCGTGTTCTCGACCGTGATGAGGGTCAACCCGCCCGTAGGCGTCAACGGCCTGCACAACTACTCTCTGTTCCTGCTGTGCGGCCTCCTCACCTGGAACTTCATGGCAGGCGCCTTCCAGACCGGAATGGGCTCGCTGGTCGCCAACGGCAACCTCATCAAGAAGACGTATTTCCCGCGACGGCTCCTGGTCATCTCGAACGTCGCTGCGGCATTCGTGTCGTATGCCATCGAGATGCTGGTGCTCGTCCTGATCTTCCTGGCGTTCCGCGTCAACGTGCTCCCCTACGTTCCGCTGATCCTGCTGGTCATGCTGCTGCTCGGGGTCTTCGCCCTCGCTCTGGCGCTCATGCTGTCGGTCGTCAACGTGTATTTCCGCGACATCGCGCACTTCGTCACGTTGTTCATGCAGCTGTGGTTCTACGCGACTCCGATCATCTACCCGATCACGCTGATCGAGGACGTCCGCGGCTCCGGGAACTGGGCCGACAGGCTGCATCTCGTCGACATTTACCAGTTGAATCCGATGGTGGGCTTCGTCGAGTCGATCCGCGACATGATGTACGCGGGCCATCTGCCCGACTGGCAGCCCATCGCCTACTGTCTAGTGGTCACAGTCATCCTCCTGTGGATCGGGAACCGAGTCTTTGGACGGATGGAGAAAAGGCTGGCTGAGGAACTGTGAACAATCCTGTCATCACCGTTGACAATGTCGCGAAGCGGTTTCGCATCTATCACGAGCGCAACCAATCGATCAAAGTCGCCCTCATGCGCGGCCGGCGCGCGAAGTTCGACGAGTTCTGGGCGTTGCAGGACATCGACCTGGAGATTCCCGAGGGCAAGACCTTCGGCCTCGTGGGACACAACGGCTCGGGCAAGAGCACGCTGCTGAAGTGCCTGGCGCGGATCCTCGTGCCCGACCGCGGGGACATCTCCGTCCGGGGCAAGGTCTCGGCACTGCTCGAACTGGGCGCGGGGTTCCACCCTGAGCTGTCGGGCCGCGACAACGTGTACCTCAACGGCTCGATCCTGGGCCTGACGAAGGCGGAGATCGACCGGAAGTTCGACGACATCGTCGACTTCGCCGGCCTCTCGGCGTTCATCGACACCCCGGTCAAGAACTACTCGTCGGGCATGTACGTGCGCCTGGGCTTCTCCGTCGCTATCAACGTCGACCCGGACATCCTCATGGTGGACGAGGTGCTGGCCGTCGGTGACGAGGAGTTCCAGCGCCGCAGCATGGAGAAGTTCAAGGAGTTCAAGGACGACGGGCGCACGATCGTCGTCGTCAGCCACGCGCTGGGCACCATGCGCGACATGTGCGACGAGGTGGCGTGGCTCGACCACGGGCGCCTGCAGTCGGTCGGCAAGCCCGGCGACGTCGTCGACGACTACATCGAGACCTCGCACACCGACCGCGACGAGGAGGCCGCCAAGGAGGGCCGCCTGCGTCACGGTTCGGGGGAGATCAGGCTGGAGGACGTCGAGCTCCTCGTCGACGGCGTGCCGACCACGACGGTGCGCACCGGCGACGACGTCACCTTCCGGCTGCGGTATGAGGCGTCGAGTGACGTCGACGACGCCGTCTTCGGCCTGGCCATCGCCACACTGTCCGGCCAGAACGTCACCGGTCCCAACACAAAGGACGGCGGTCTGCGGATCGACGTGCGGCGCGGGGCCGGTCAAGTGGATCTGCGCGTTCCCCGCATCATGCTGCTGGCGGGGACCTATGACGTGACGGTCGCGTCCACCGACTCGACGCTCACACACACCTTCGACCACCAGAAGAACCTCTTCCGGTTCGATGTGCTTGCAGGGCAGCCGACCGACCGGTTCGGCATCGTGAGTCTTGGGGGGACCTGGCAGAGCAACGGAGTGCAACATGGCTGAGCCGACGTACCGAGCCCCCGAGGCGCTTGAGCTGCCTTTCGACCAGTACCAGCGGTACGCCACGGCGGCGCGCGCCGTCGAGGGCCTCGGCGGCTGGTCCGGCCGTCGTGTGCTTGACGTCGGCGGCGCGCCGGGCTTCCTGGAGCTGTTCTTCGACGACGCCCAGGTGGCGGTCATCGACCGGTTCGGCACGCACGGGGGCAACTTCGTCGTCGCCGACGGCGCGCATCTGCCGTTCGACGACGACGCCTTCGACATCGTCATCTCACTGGACACCCTCGAGCACATCCCCGCGGAGTTCCGTGCGGCGTTCCTGTCCGAGTGCCGCCGCGTCGCCCAGGACTTCGTCGTCCTGAGCGCGCCGCATGACACCGAGGGCGTCGCCCTCGCCGAGAACGCGTTGCAAGCGTTCGTGACGGCACGGTTCGGCGAGGTGTTCGGCACGCTGCAGGAGCACATCGACAACGGGCTGCCGAAGATCGAGGACACGCTCACGGCACTCAGCGGCGACGGCTGGAACGCCGTCCGCCTCCCCAGCGGCTACCTGCCCCGGTGGCTGCTGGGCATGGTGTTCCACCACGAGCTCCTCGCGTCAGGCCTGCCCGCGCTGCCCGAGCTGCACCGGTTCTACAACGAGCGCCAGTCGCTCAACGACAACGCCGACCCGTCCTACCGCCAGGTGGTCGTGGCGTCCGGCCGCCGTGGCCTCGACGAGCTCGAGGCGCTCATCGACTCCCTGCGCAGCCCGGCCACGTCGCCCGACTCGGATGCGACGCTGGCAGCGATCGCGGGCACGGTGCTGAGCGCGCGGCTGTCCGGGACCGGGCAGATCGCCGATCTGCAGAACAAGGTCTCCCGGCTTGAGGCGGAGCTCGCGGGAGCACGATCCGAGACGCATAACCGGGACATCGAGCTGGCGCAGCTCCGCGCGCAGCTGGTGGTCGCACAGGGGAAGGCGGAAGCCAGCAGGTACAGCCTGGAGCGGGTCGCGAGCGCGGCTGCGCGGCGGCTCCGTAGGCCGGATGGGGGACAGCAGTGATCGATGGGGGACAGCAGTGAGCAAGGACATGGCAATGGGCACGGTTTCAGTCATCGTTGTGAACTACCGCGGTGCTGAGGACACCATCGCGTGCCTCAAGGCGTTCGCGGGCATCGACTGGCCTGCGGACAAGCTCGAGCTCGTCGTTGTCGACAACGCGAGCGGCGGCTCGGACGTCAAGCAGATCAAGCAGGCCGTCCCGCACGCGCGGGTGATCGAGTCGAAGAAGAACCTCGGCTTCGCCGGCGGCTGCAACCTGGGCGTGGAGAAGGCGAGCGGCGAGTACGTCGCCTTCATCAACAACGACGCCCGCCCAGACCGTGCCTTCCTCTCGGCCGCGATCCCCGAACTCGAGGCCAACCTCGACGTCGGCGCCGTCGCCACGAAGGTCCTCGACTGGGAGGGCAAGACGATCGACTTCGTCGCCGCCGGGATGTCCTGGTACGGCCAGGCGTTCAAGCTGGGCGTCGGCGAGGCGCCGGGCGAGGGGCCGGAGAGCCGACGGGACATCCTGTTCGGCACGGGCTCCTCGCTCATCCTCCGCAAGGACGTCTTCGAGAAGGTCGGCGGCTTCGACGACGACTACTTCATGTTCTTCGAGGACGTCGACCTCGGCTGGCGCCTGTGGGTGCTCGGCTACCGGGTGCGCTACGTGCCGCAGTCGATCTCGTACCACCGCCACCACGCCTCCATGTCGTCGATCGGCAGCTGGCGGGAGAAGTACCTGCTCGAGCGCAACGCGCTCTACACGATCTACAAGAACTACGGCGAGGAGAATCTCTCGCGGTTCCTGCCCGGCGCCATCGCGCTGGCCATCCGCCGCGGGGTGGTGCTCGGAGGCGACGACCCGACCGCGCTCGACCTGGCCCACGGCCACGACCCGTCCGAGGGCCCCACCGCCGAGGTGTCGCGCACCGTGCTCGCATCCACCTACGCGGTCGACGAGTTCGTGCGCAACCTCCCGGCAATGCGCGCCAAGCGAGACGTGCTGCAGGCCGCCCGCCGCCGCACCGACTCAGAGATCGTGCGCCTCTTCGGCGAGCCGATGCGCCCCAACATCCCCAACGCGGGCTTCGTGGACGCCTATCAGGCGGTCGTGGACGCATTCGACGTCGCCACCCCCTTCGGCGGTCGTCGTCGCATCCTGGTCGCCACGGGCGACACCGTCTCGAAGCGCATGGCCGGACCCGCCATCCGGGCGTGGCAGATCGCGAGCGCGCTCTCCAAGGAGCACGACGTCCAGCTCGTCACCACCGGCACCTGCGACCTGACGAGCGCCGACTTCCCGATCAAGCACGTCAACGGCCGCGATCTCGTCCAGCTGGAGAAGTGGGCGGACGTGATCGTGTTCCAGGGCTTCCTGATGCACGAGCACCCGGTGCTCAAGAACAGCGACAAGATCGTCGTCGTCGACATCTACGACCCGTTCCACCTCGAGCAGCTCGAGCAGGCGCGCGACCTGGGAGAGAAGGCCCGCCGCGAGGTCGTGCGGTCCTCGACGGCCGTGCTCAACGAGCAGATCCTGCGCGGCGACTTCTTCATGTGCGCGGCCGAGAAGCAGCGCGACTTCTGGCTCGGCCAGATGGCGGCGCTCGGACGGGTCAACCCGGCTGTCTATGACGAGGACGAGACGCTGAACTCGCTCATCAGCATCGTCCCGTTCGGTGTGGGCGATGAGCCACCTGTGGCCACGAGGCCGATGGTCAAGGGCGTCATCCCCGGCATCGGCAAGGACGACAAGGTCATCCTCTGGGGCGGCGGGATCTACAACTGGTTCGACCCGCTGACGCTCATCCGCGCGATCGACGTCGTCAAGGAGACGGTGCCGGAGGTCCGGCTCCTGTTCATGGGGGTCAAGCACCCGAACCCTGCCGTGCCGGAGATGCGGATGGCGGTCCAGGCCAAGGACCTCGCCCGCGAGCTGGGACTGCTCGGGACGCATGTCATTTTCAACCACGAGTGGGTGGCGTACGAGGAGCGGCAGAACTTCCTCCTCGAATCGGACATCGGTGTGAGCACGCACCTCGACCATGTCGAGACGGCGTTCTCCTTCCGCACGCGGATCCTCGACTACCTGTGGGCGTCATTGCCCATCGTCTGCACCGACGGGGACTCGCTGGCGGCCCTCGTGTCCTCGCGCAACCTGGGGCGTGTCGTCCCCGCCGGTGACGTCGACGCCCTTGCCGAGTCCCTGACCGAGGTGCTCACCAAGCCGGAGCTCGCCGCGGAAATTCGGGCGAACATCGAGGACGTGGCTCCGGAGTACCGCTGGAGCGAGGCGCTCCGCCCGCTGGTCGAGTTCTGCCGCAATCCGCGGCGGGCGCCCGACCTCGTCGACCCCGAGTCGGCGAAGGCCCTCGGAACCCCGGTCTCGGTGGTGCCCCCGCGGTGGGGCGGGCTGCGCGGGGACGCCGCGCTCGTGCGGGAGTACTTGCAGGACGGCGGAGTGGTCAACGTCGTGAGCAAGGCGGGCGGCCGGGTCAAGCGCCTGGTGCTTCCGCCGCGGGCGTGACAACCCGCTCGTAGATCGAGATCGAGGCCCTGACCGGGAATCCGGTCAGGGCCTCGTGTCGTGGTGGCGGCGGGCTCCCGCGGGACCCGCCTGGCTCAGGGGCTCAGGACAGCCGTGAGCCGCTGCTGTCGTCCTCGTGGGCGGCGGTCGACGGCAGGGTGTCCGAGCGGACATCCTCCACGTCGAGCCGGAGGAGCGCGACCTCCTCGGCAAGCGTCCGCACCTCCTCCTCCAGCGTCGACAGCTCCACGCTGTACTGCACGGAGATGAGCAGCAGCACGAGCATGGCGGCGAAGAAGAGCAGGTTGACCGGCGCCTCGAAGCCGAGCTGCGAGGCCGTCCAGGTGAGCAGGCTCGGCACGAGGCCGACGACGCCGGTGATGATGGCGATGACGATCCAGATCGCCGCGTACTTCTCCCTGATGCGCCGACTGCGCATCAGGAGCAGGATCACGAAGAGCGTGACGCCGGCAAGCGCCAGCGATGCGATGTACCCGGTCATGCGTCCTCCGCCAGACGGGCGCCTGTGGCCGGACGGCTCAGGGCGATGAGAAGTGCGAGCACAGCCCGCAGGAGGAACAGGCTCGCGCGCACCGGGTTGTGGGAGGGGCTCCCGCCCGCCCGGGCGCGCATCTCCACCGGGATCTGGCGGACGCGGAGCTTCGCGCGGGCCGCGATGACCAGTGACTCGATGGTGTCCCCGAGATACTCCGCGGGATAGCTCGGCGCGAAGAGCGCGATCGCCCGGGGGCCAGCGGCCTTGAACCCCGAGGTGCTGTCGGTGAGCTGGGTGCCGGTGACCCGGGAGAGCACCCACGACAGGCCGCGCATGGCCCACCGGCGGGGCCCACGGGCTGTGTAGTTCCCCCGACCGGCGAACCGGGCCCCGATGACCAGGTCGGCGTCCTCCTGTGTGAGGAGGTCCACCAGCCGGGGCACGTCGCGCGGGTCGTGCTGTCCGTCGGCGTCCAGCTGGACGACCACGTCGTAGCCGTGGCGTTGCGCGTACTTGAAACCGGCGCGCATCGCGCCGCCCACCCCCAGGTTGATGGGAAGGTCGAGGACGGGGACGCCGCAGCGTCGCGCGACCTCGGAGGTGCGGTCCGTCGAGCCGTCGTTGACGACGAGGATGTCCACATTCGCGACCGTCTCGTCGACCTCGGCCAGCACGCCCGGGAGAGCGTCCTGCTCATTCCATGCGGGGATGACGACGAGGACACGGCGTGGGAGCGGGACAGTCACGCCCATAGGGTACCGGCGCCCCCGTGACGCGATTCTCGGCGGCGTTCACGCAGGTGTGGGGCGCCGGCGGCACGGACGATTCGCAGCCCTTCCCACCCAACCCGCTAGAATCGGCCCGCTCGTCGGGCGACGGGTCGCAGGACCTTGCGGGGTGCCGGATCCAGCCGGCGGCGCGGCGCTAGAGGATTGAGGTTGCGGTGCAGCAGTGGGTTCCCATGAACGACCTGTCCAGGGCGATCAACGAGCAGCGGGCAGCCCTGGAGGGCGCCTGGTCTCGGGTGCTCGACTCCAGCTATGTGGTGATGGGGCCTGAGCACGCCGCCTTCGAGGCGGAGCTGGCGGCCCTGGTGGGAGCCACTGACGCGGTGGCGGTCGCCTCCGGCACGGACGCTCTGGAGCTGATGCTCCGCGCCACGATGCCGGGTGGCCGCGATGTGGTCGTCACCGCCGCCAACGCCGGGGGGTACACCACCACGGCGGCTCGGCGCGGGGGGTTCACGGTGCGGTACGTCGACGTCGACGCTCAGACGCACCTCGTCGACCCCGACGCCCTCCTCAAGGTCCTGGACGAGCGCGTGGGAGTCGTGGTCGTGACGCACCTGTACGGGCGCGCGGCCGACGTCGCCGCCGTGCGGGCTGTGTGCGAGCCGCGTGGGATCCGTGTGGTCGAGGACTGCGCGCAGGCGATCGGCGCCCGCACGGACGAGGGACCGGTGGGCTCGCGGGCCGACGCCGCGGCCTTCAGCTTCTACCCGACGAAGAACCTCGGCGCGCTCGGCGACGGGGGAGCGGTGACGACCTCGTCCGAGGAGATCGCCGCGAGGCTGCGCGCGCTGCGCCAGTACGGCTGGGACGCCAAGTACCGCATCGGCGTCGACGGTGGCCGCAACTCGCGGCTGGACGAGGCGCAGGCAGCGGTGCTGCGCACGCGCATGCCCCTCCTGAGCGCACAGAACGAGGCCAGGCGCGGCATCATCCAGCGATACGCCGCAGTCGGTGCGAGCGGCGTCCGGGTCCTCCCCGCCGAGGGCGCCGGGCACGTCGGGCACCTCGCGGTGGTCGTCGCGGACGATCGCGCGAGGCTCCGCGAGCACCTGGAGAGCCACCTCATCAGGACGGACGTGCACTACCCCGTCCCGGACCACCTGCAGGACGCCTTCCGCGACGAGTACGCCGACGTCTCCCTCCCGGTGACAGCGTCGCTGGCCGACAGGATCCTCACGCTCCCCTGCTTCGCGGAGATGACGCCGGACGAGGTCGACCGCGTCTGTGGCGCATTGGCGAGCTACTGACCGTGTCCTCCACCGAAGACATCAAGTACTCGGTCGTCGTCCCGGTCTACGGGAACGAGGGCACTGTCGAGAGCGTCACCCGGCGGCTCGAGGAGATCTCCCTCCAGCTGGACGGCCGGCTCGAGGTGGTGTTCGTCATCGACAGCTCGCCTGACCGGTCGGCGTTGGTCCTTGAGAAGGTGCTCCCCGCATCGACGATCGACTCACAGCTGATCTACCACTCGCGGAACTTCGGGTCGTTCGCCGCGATCCGCACCGGCCTGGCAGCCGCCCGCGGTGAGTTCATCGGGGTGATGGCGGCGGATCTGCAGGAGCCGCCCGAGCTCATGCTGACCTTCTTCGAGACGCTGGACACGGGCGAGTTCGATGTGGTCGTCGGCCGGCGCGAGTCACGTGAGGACCCCGCGCTCTCGTCGTTCATGTCGCGGAGCTTCTGGAACCTCTACCGCAAGCTGATCGAGCCCGAGATCCCTCGAGGCGGCGTCGACGTGTTCGGCTGCACCCGGGATGTCGCCCGACAGCTGCTCGCGCTCGACGAGTCGCACTCGAGCCTGGTGGGGCTGCTGTACTGGGTGGGGTACCGCAGGGCCGAGGCGCCCTACTCGCGCTCCAAGCGTGAGCACGGGAAGAGCGGGTGGACGATGCACCGGCGGATCCGCTACCTGCTGGACTCGGTGTTCTCCTTCACCGACCTGCCCATCTCGGTCCTCACCGGCATCGGCGCCGGGGGGATGGTGCTGACGATCCTCGCGAGCGTCATCGTCTTCGTCGGATGGGCGGCAGACCGGATCGCCGTCAGCGGCTACGCGCCGCTGATGCTGACCATCCTGCTGTCAACCTTCACGCTCCTGTACGGCCTGGGGGTGGTGGGCTCGTACGTCTGGCGCACCTATGAGAACAGCAAGCGGCGGCCGTCCTCCATCGTGATGAGCAACAAGGTCTTCGCACGTGCGCTCGACTGAGATGCGGGCGCTGCTGGGATCCGCGTTGCGGTTCGGCGTGGTGGGCGGCGCCAACACGCTGGTGACCGGTGTGCTGTTGTCGCTCCTCTCCCTCGTCATCGCCCCAGGGCTGGCCTACACCGTGGTGTTCGCCCTCGGAATCCTGTTCTCGACGTTCATGGCCGGGCGTTTCGTCTACCGCGTCGAGATGGCGCGCGCGCAGATCCTGCAATATGTGGCCATGTACATCGGCGTCTACGTCGTGGGCCTGGGGGTCCTCGCTGTCGCCGTCGGCCAGGGCTTGCCACCGGGATACTCGGGGCTTGTCGTGCTGGTCACCGCGCCCTTGACCTTCCTGGGCGGGCTTCTGATCGTTCGACGGACGGCGCCTGGACAGGCGGTCCGACAGCAAGAGGGGATGACGTCGTGACCGACTTCTTCGTGCATGAGCTGGGTGTCTGCGAGACGGCAAGCGTCGGGCGCGGTACTCGGGTGTGGGCTTTCGCCCATGTCCTCGCGGGGGCTGTGATCGGCGCCGACTGCAACATCTGCGATCACGTGTTCATCGAGAACGACGTCGTCGTCGGCGATCGCGTCACGATCAAGAGCGGTGTCCAGCTGTGGGACGGCATCCGGCTCGCGGACGACGTGTTCGTCGGGCCCAACGTGACGTTCACCAACGACCGGTTCCCCCGCAGCAGGCAGTACCCCGAGTCGTTCCCGACGACGCGCATCGACCAGGGGGCGTCGCTGGGGGGCGGGGCCGTCATCCTTCCCGGAATCCACGTGGGACGAGGCGCGATGGTGGGCGCGGGGGCTGTGGTGACAAAGGACGTCCCGGCGAACGCCGTGGTGGTGGGGAACCCGGCGCGCATCATCGGCTACGGGCCCAGTGCCGAGGCGCCCCGTGCCGCCCAGGTCCCGGCCATGCCCCAGAGCCTGATAGCCGGGGCTGCGACGGTCGCTCTGCGACGTGCCGACGACCTGCGGGGCTCCCTCGTCTCCACCGAGCTGGACGACGAGCTCCCGTTCCGGCCCGCGCGCTACTTCACTGTCTTCGACGTGCCCACCCGCGACGTGCGGGGGGCGCATGCCCATCGCAAGTGCGAGCAGTTCCTCGTCAGTTTGAGCGGATCGGTCACATGCGTGGTCGATGACGGCGTCCAGCGCCAGGAGGTCGTCCTCGACCGGCCGGACCTCGGCCTGTACATGCCGGCGATGGTGTGGGGGACCCAGTACCGATACAGCGCCAACGCGGTGCTCGGGGTCTTCGCCTCGCTGCCGTATGACTCAGACGACTACATCCGCGACTACGAGACCTTCCTCGAGGCGCGAGGATTGACCCCCACGCGGCAGAGCGCCGACCAGCCCTCATGATCCTGCGCTGGGACGCGATGCGGCGCAGCAGGCTCGGTCGAGCGCTGACCGGGGCACGCGCCCGTGAGGTCGCCTTGGTCGCCGCCGTGCTCGTGGTGTTGGAACTGCTGATGTTCTGGCACTACTTCACCGGCAACGTGGTCCCGGCGCCGGATGACTTCATCGGGTCGTACAACAACGAGCCGCTTGCCTGGTGGCGCGACGGCTCGCTGCTGAGCCCAGCTCAATGGATGCCGTACTCGTGGGGCGGCTTCCCCGCGGCGATCTCGATCCAGAACGGCTCGTGGTACCTGCCGATTGGCATCTTCGCCGCGATCACCCCCTACTCCATCCACGCTGCCGCGGCACTGCAGGCGCTGCACGTCGCCTTCGGCGCGCTCGGGGTGTACGTCCTCGGCCGGCGTTGGGGGCTCGCGCGCTCCGCGACGATGTTCGGCCTGGTGACCTACTTCTTCGCTGCCAGCTTCTACACGAACGCCCTGCACCCGGACATCGTCCGAGGAGCCGCGTGGGCGCCGTGGGTGATCGCAGTCCTGTCGCCGACCTGGGCCTGGAAGCGCTGGTGGGGGATCCCGGTCGCTGCCGTGGTGATCTGGCAGGCGTTGGCGGGGAGCTACCCCGGAGTCATCGTCGCGGGAGCCTACTGCGGGATCGCCTGGGTGGTGACCGCGCAGATCGTGCGCCGGCCGCGGATTCGGGACTTCCTGCTCCCGTTGTGTGTGGCGGGCCTGGGAGCCCTCCTGCTGTCGGCGCCGAAGTACCTGACGGCGATCGGCCTGCGGGGCACGGGATCGCCGACAGGGGTGGACGAGTCGATCTTCGACTGGCGCATGGTCGGCACCACGATTTTCCCCTACGACCTCGTCGGGTTGCCGAACGACCCCTCGATGCGGGCGTTCTTCCTGCCCGCGGCGTGCTGGGCGGCGCTCGCCCTCGTGCGCTGGCGCGACCCGCTCGTACGGGTCTGCGCCGTGGCCGGCGGAGTGGTGCTGGCCCTCGGCATGCCGTTCATGCCGTGGTACTCGGCGCTCGAGGCCCTTCCCGGGCTCGACCTCAGCCGATTCCGCATGGCCGACTTCCGCGTCTACCTCCTGCTCGTCGTGGTGGTCGCTGCCATGGCGGGGATCTCCGGCGCGCTCGCGCGGGCCCGCGCGGAGGAGCCCTCGCGTCGCCGCTGGGCGCATCCATGGGGGAGCGCCGCGCTGCTGGGGATGGTGCTGCTCGCCCTGGCCGTCGCCGAGCGCGCCAACTACCAGGTCGCACGCTGGGTCGAGCCGTGGACGCTGCTCGCCGCCTCGGCCGCCGTCGTGGCGTTGCTGGGCGGGTTCGGCCGGGCCCGATGGCACGCCAACCGCGGGGACCTGCGCCGATGGGTCGCGGTGCTGACAGTCCTGGGGGCGCTGTCGGGAATCTCCTGGGCGTATGCGATCACCGCGTCATGGCGCACCGAGCGGGCCGCCCTCGAGACAGCGGTCTGGGGTGAGACGTCCGACGAGCTGATCTCGGATGGCGCCGAGCTCGAGCTCTCCTCGACGCAGCGACCCGCACGCATCGCTCTCGATGAGCTTCCGGTCTCGGCTGGGGCGGTCAACTGGAACTCGTCCTTCTACCACCGCCAGGACGCAGTGGGAGGGTACGTCAACCTCAAGGGCCAGCCGGCTTTCGAAGCGGCCCTCGCGGCGCTCGCCAATCCGGACACCGCCGAGGAGACGACCGCGCTGTACGAGGCGCCCGGGCTGGGCATCGAGGTGGGCGCGGACGATGAGCTCCCGGCGCCGTCTGCCGTCGAGGAGTGCGCGGACTCTGGGGCCTGCGGCGAAGGGCTCGTCATCCTGCCGGACGCCTACGACGTGGGGGATCTCAGCTACCGGGTCACTGCGGCATCGAGCACGTCAGTGCTGTTCAACGAGGCGTATTACCCGGGGTGGTCCATCGAGGCATGTGAGGTCGGCGCCAGCGCGGACAACTGCCGGGTGGTGGAGCCTCGGATGGGCGCCGCTGGGCTCGTCCTCACAGATCTTCCGGCTGGCGACTGGATCGTCGATCTCGAGTATGCGACGCCTCACCAAAGCGCTGCCGGCGCCGCGTTCCTCACGGGGACGGTCCTGCTCATGGGAGCCTCGGTGACGATGGTGGTCATGGCACGACGCCGGCGATCCGCATCGGACCCTGCAGAGCCGTCCGACCACGAGATGACGCTCGACGAGCCGGTCCGAGCGGTGTAGCCCACTGCCTCAACGGGCGTGAAAGCGAGGCCTCCGGGTCGTCGAGCAGGAGATGCCCTCCTTCTCGCGCGGGCGGAGGCCTCGCGTGCCTGCGCGCTCACGTACTGGCTCCTGCCTGGCGCGGGCGCTCCCCTTGCCACACGCTGCGTGGTCCCCACGTCGCCCAAGCTCGGGCTGTGTGGTCGACAGCAGCCACCTCCGCCCCCAGATCGCCGGCCCCGGCTGGTCAGCTGCGAGTCCCGGTCGTGACTGGCGACCGGGAGCCCGCGAGCCTCAGTTGACGGTGACCGTGCGGCAGCCGAGGACGGTGTTGGGCCCGGAGGGGAGGTTGATGGCGTAGAGGCAGACCTGGTGGGTGCCGGGTGTGGCGGCGACGGTCAGGTCGTAGGCGTGGTTCGGGCCGACCGTGGGGAACGTGTCGTTGACGGCGGGGGAGGGCAGGTCGGCGTTGAACGCGTAGCCGACGCCGTCGACGTACATGTGCACCGGGATCGGCGCGGTGGTGTCCCAGTCGAAGGCCCAGCCCTTGGCGTTGATGGCGCCGTTCGCGCCGGTGAGCGAGTCGATCACGCCGACCGGGGCCTGCGACTGGGTGGAGGCGACGGTGACCGTGCGGCAGCCCAGGATCGTGTTGGGGCCGGAGGGGAGGTTGATGGCGTAGAGGCAGACCTGGTGGTTGCCGGGTGTGGCGGCGACGTTCAGGTCGTAGGCGTGGTTCGGGCCGACCGTGGGGAATGTGCCGTTCACGGCCGGGGAGGGCAGGTCGGCGTTGAACGCGTAGCCGACGCCGTCGACGTACATGTGCACCGGGATCGGCGCGGTGGTGTCCCAGTCGAAGGCCCAGCCCTTGGCGTTGATGGCGCCGTTCGCGCCGGTGAGCGAGTCGATCACGCCGACCGGGGCCTGCGACTGGGTGGAGGCGACGGTGACCGTGCGGCAGCCCAGGATCGTGTTGGGGCCGGAGGGGAGGTTGATGGCGTAGAGGCAGACCTGGTGGTTGCCGGGTGTGGCGGCGACGTTCAGGTCGTAGGCGTGGTTCGGGCCGACCGTGGGGAATGTGCCGTTCACGGCCGGGGAGGGCAGGTCGGCGTTGAACGCGTAGCCGACGCCGTCGACGTACATGTGCACCGGGATCGGCGCGGTGGTGTCCCAGTCGAAGGCCCAGCCCTTGGCGTTGATGGCGCCGTTCGCGCCGGTGAGCGAGTCGATCACGCCGACCGGGGCCTGCGACTGGGTGGAGGCGACGGTGACCGTGCGGCAGCCCAGGATCGTGTTGGGCCCGGAGGGGAGATTGATGGCGTAGAGGCAGACCTGGTGGTTGCCGGGTGTGGCGGCGACGTTCAGGTCGTAGGCGTGGTTCGGGCCGACCGTGGGGAATGTGCCGTTCACGGCCGGGGAGGGCAGGTCGGCGTTGAACGCGTAGCCGACGCCGTCGACGTACATGTGCACCGGGATCGGCGCGGTGGTGTCCCAGTCGAAGGCCCAGCCCTTGGCGTTGATGGCGCCGTTCGCGCCGGTGAGCGAGTCGATCACCCCGACCGGCGGGTTGGCCTGCGGCGCTTGCACTGTCACCGTCTGGCAGCCGAGGACGGTGTTCGGCCCCACCGGGAGGTTGATCGCGTAGACGCACACCGTGTGCTGGCCGTTGGCCACCGGGATGTTTGCCTGGAAACCATGCTGGTTCCCGGCGCCGGGGTACTTCGCGCCGATGTCCGCCCGGGTCTGGTTGGCCGTGATCGCGTGGCCGACGCCGTCCACGTAGACGTGCACCGGCACGGCAGTGGTCGGGACGTCGAGGTCCAGCGCCCAGCCGCTGACGGTGAGCCCGGAGTCCGTGCCGGCGAGTTGGTCGATCGAGCCGAGGGGGTTCCCCCCGGCGGTGGTCGACCCGAACCAGTCGGTGAAGTAGCTCCAGAAGTTGCGGTTCCCGTAGGAGGAGCACGAGTCACCGGTGCCGTATCCGGCGGCTAGCGCCGCCGCGTTCGGTTGGTACGGCGTGTAGTTGTACAGGCTGGCCGTCGCCTGGTTGTGAATCATGACGGGCGCGGACCCGCACGCGGCGTTGGGGTGGAAGCGGACGTTGTTGACGATGCCGGCGCGGTGGCCGAAGCCGTTGGGGTTGACGGCGTAGCTCTTGAGCTGCCATGCCGCCGAGTACACCTGGTTGAAGAACCCGTAGTACTTCGTGTCGCAGGCGGCAGTGTCAGGGCAGCCGTACCCCATGGCGCTCCGGTAGCGGTTCGCGTAGAGCGCGTTCCCGGAGGCGGTGACCAGGCCCTGCTCCTTCTGCAGCATGACGAGGAGCACCCGCGGGCTGATGCCGCACGCCTGGGCGACGTTGTAGATGATCGTGCTCGCGCGCTCACCGGCGGCGCCCTGGTATGGACGCGTGCATCGGGAGTCGGCGCTCCGCGAGGTGGTGTCCTGCGCGTAGTCCTTGAGGCACGGTGTGCCATCGGAGCCGGGCTTGCACCCCGCTCCGCGCGTGTCGAGGAACCCCTGGATGTCGGCGGCGCCCATCGTGGCGGTGTCGTAGAACGTCGTGTCGCTGATGATGAAGCCGGGGTTGAACCCGCTGAGGTCGGCTGCGCGCGCGTCCGAGGCCCCCGACGGGGACATCAGCTGGATGACCGTCAGGAGCACGGCCGTGCAGAGCGTGGCCAGGGCGAGGCGCATCGATCGCGTGGCGGGGACAGTCATCAGGGAACCTCGATCGTGGTCTGCGGCGATGTGCCGGTCCCGGTGGCGGACTCATACGTCAACGTCGCCGTCCAGGACCCCCGCGCGACCTTGCCGCCGGGGACCGAGACGGTCCCGCAGGACATCGTGGTCGCGTCGGGCACGGCCTCGGTCGACACGACGACCTCGTCGGCCCCGCGCGCGAGCCGCACGGTGCAGGTCCCCGCTGGCTCAGGGGCGATGGCTGCGAATCCCGCGACCTCGACGGCGCCTGAGGACGCGGACCACTGCGCAAACGTGATGCTGACCTCGACGGCAGCGGGGTTGACGGGCGCCGTGGGGGCCTGGTCGGAGGTGGGGACCCCCGCTGGCAGCTCCGAAGGGGGCGTCACCGGGGAGCTGGTGGGCGAGGGCGTCGCCGAGACTGTTGCGGAGGGGAGCGGGGAGCCAGTGGCCGAGGGGCTCTCCTGTCCACCCGCGCCAGCCTCAGTTCCCGCGTCGCCGCCGGTGCGGGAGGCGACGATCAGCCCGCCCGCCACGAGGGCGGCCACGACCGCCAGGATGATCGGGAACAGTAGTCGGGGGCGCACGCAGTCCTCTTCGCGATTCAGCGAGCCGGGTTCGGCTCGCCAGCGACATTAGCGGCTGGGCACGGCCTGACTGGGCAGCGAATCGCCGGGCACGGCCGACTCAATGGCTGGGCGTGGGTCACGAGCTTCCGGCAGCTCATCCGTTCGGCGCTCGACGCACATGGACCAGGCGAACCACGCGAGGGCCGCCCACGCCAGCGCGCAGAGGCCGAGGAGGACGCCCGGGTGGATCGGCGGGCTCCACGACTCGCTGTTGAGGCGCAACCACGAGGACCCGGCGCCGTTGACGAAGCGGTGGAGGTTCGCCGTGTACGCGGCGATGTGGCCCACCACCAGCAGGATGCCGACGGTCCCGACCAGGCTGCGCGCGAAGCGCTCGGGGACGCCCAGCTGCCCGTCGCGCGCGCTGAACGCCGCCAGGATCACTATCCCCACGGCGAGCGGCGCGATGTAGCGCCCCTGCCACACGATGCCGACGTACGGCGCCTGCGAGGCCTGCAGCACTGCCGGGAGCAGGAGGGTGACGCCGCCTAGGCCGAGGAGCACCAGCTTGTTGCGCCGGTCGGCGAGCGTCCATCCGATCACGACCATCACGCCGAGCACCGCCGCGAAGAGGAGGTAGCTCCATTGCGGCATGCGCGAGTCGAGCCACCCGAACACGCCCACGAGGCTCTCGAAGTAGTAGGCGGTCTGCTGCAGGGTGTCCCCGACCACGCGCGTGGGGGTGAGCTCCGGGTAGAGGATCTCGCCGGAGTTGGAGAGGCCGCCCACCGCGCGGATCCACACCACGGCGGCCAACGTCCCCACGAACGCGATCGACAGGTACGGCCAGCTGCGCCGGTCGGTCACCACCGCCTTCACATTCGACCAAGGCGCGGACAGGACCACCGTGGCGACGATCACCGCCAGGAAGAACGGGCTCAACGCGCGCGAGTTCACGAACAGGACGGACAGGACCGTCAGACGGATGAGGCGCCGATGCAGCAGGTCGGGATCGGGAGCGCGCACCAGAGCGAGCAGCGAGACCCACAGTCCGATGGCCCCGGCGATCTCCACGCTCTGCGGGTTGATCGCACTGGCGAGGTTGAGGACGGTCGGGGTGATCGTCAGCATCAGGCCCAGCATCAGCCACGAGCGGCGCCGCATCTCCACCACGGCGCGGAACGCCGACGCCAGCAGTGCCGCGGAGAGCAGGCCGCTAGCGAGGCGCATGAGGTACAGCGTCGCCTCGCCAGTGGGGAAGAGGCTCGGGATGCCGACGATCGCGTAGTAGATCGGGTTGTAGCGGGCCGCCGAGGTCGGGACGTCGGTGACGGCCGCCAGGTCTCCGTCGAGGTCCTGCTGGCACTGCGCTGACGTGTCCGGGCTGAACGCGAAGCAGTTGGGGAGCGTCAGGGCCTGGTCGTAGAGCTCAGGGACGCGGAAGGTGCCGTTGCCCGACGGCAGCCCCTCCTCGTCGCCGGTGAACTGCAGCCGTGCGCTGGCCGCGGCCTTGACCGTGTGCGAGCCCTCGTCCACGACGCCCATCAGCGGGTTCGCGAAAGACCACATCGCGGTGATCACGAAGAGGATGACGAAGCTCAGCCAGAAGGTGGCGCGGGGAGTGCCCAGGCGTCCATCCCGTGCTGCGGCGAACCGGCGAACGATCGACTCTCTCATCGTGCCCTTTCTCGGGGGTCCGTCTCCGGACACGTGTGGATCATGGCGCATGCGGCTGCTCCGAGGATCGATACACCCAGAACGCGCCGAGCGCGCCGACGAGTGCGATCACGACCAGCAGGGACAGTTGCGCGAGGCGCCCGTCGATCATCTGGTGGACGGTCGCGGCAGCCGCGCCGCAGAGGAGCGCGAGCAGCGCAGTGCCGATGGCCAGGCGGGCTGGCGGCAACGGTGTCCGCCCAATGATCTGCCGCTTGCGCGTCGCGTGCGTGAGCGAGATCAGGAACGACGCCGCGGCGATGAGCGTCGCGGCGGCCAGCCCGTACACGCCGAAGACGAGGGTGAGAACCGTCCCGACGATGATCTTGGTGGCGACGAGCACGACATAGGCGCGCGTCTCGAGTCCCGGCGACCCGACCGCGCGGGCGGCCATCCCGCGGACGGATCCGGCGAGCGACAGGACGAAGCCCGCGGACAGCAGTGCGGTCAGGGGGACGACATCCTCCACCTCGGGCCCGAGCCATGCGGCTGAGGCGAACGGGAGGATCACGACGACGAGCGCGCCGAACGGCAGGAGCAGCGACCACCATGACCGTTCGGCGGATCCAGCCTCGGCCGCCGCCGCTGGCAGCGACTCCCCAGCGCGGACGCTCAGGCGCGTGAACAGCGGTGTCAGCAGGACGGCCGGAGCGAGCGAGACGGCCGCTGCGAGCGGTGCGACGGCGGACACGCTCACGAGGGCAACGGTCGGTAGGAGGACGGCCGCCATCAGGACGTCGAGTTCGCGCTGGGCGATGAAGCCGAACGCGCTGGCCTGGTTGCGCCACGAGTACGCCCACAACTCGGACAGCTCGGTGGAACGGGCCAGGCCGCGGACCTCGCCGACGAGGTGCTTGCGGCACAGGAACGCGGTGATGACCAGGGCGACGACCGCGTCGGCGTAGGCGGCGAGCAGCAGGCCCCGCAGCCCGGCCCCGGTGACGACGGCCAGGACGATGCACCCGGCGAGGGCCGTCCTCGCGATGAGGGAGGCGGCGGCCACTGCGAGGAACCGGGAGTGCGCGGCAAGATAGCTGCTCAAGGCCAGCGCGGTGAGCTGCAGCGCGGCGAGGACCCCCGCGTGGCGGAACAGCAGGCCAGCCTCGTCGGCGGCGCCCGCGGGCAGGTTCACGACGTGCAGGATCGCGTCGGAGATCCACGGCCCGGCGATCGCGAGGACGACGAGGATCGTGCCGAGCACCGCGAGCACCGTCGCGGTGATGCGCCCGCCCAGAGCGGTGTCGCCCCGCCCGAGGGCGATGCCGTGGTAGCGCTGCATGATGCCCACGACGCCGAGGTCCGCGCTGAGGAAGAGGTTGATGGTCGTCATCGTGAGCGTCCACGCGGCGAAGGCGCCCGGGCTGAGGTTGGCCAGCAGGAAGGGCGTTGACGCGAGCTGGACGCCCAGCGGGGCCATGCGGCTCGCGGCGGCGAGCAGGGCATCGCGCGCGTAGCCGGACGAGCTGACGGTGGGCGCGGTCATCGCTTCGCTTCGGGGGCGAAACGCGCGTCGAGGCCGCCGCGCATGCCGTCGCGCACACCCGCTCGGATGGCTGAGAGTCGAGCGGCGCGGGGCGGCTCGAAGGCGGCGACGGCTGCCGCCCAGTAGGAGAGGAGCGCTATCGAGGTCATAGCCCAGCGGGGCCTGTGCCGGAGGTTCTCACGGATGAGGACGACGCCGTTGCGCGCCATCCAGTACAGGCGCCACGTCGGGTGGTGTGACGCGCGCACGCGGAGGAAGCCGATCCCGTGCCACTGTGTGTCGCCCAGGGAGTGCGGCAGCAGGACCCGTCGGTCCTGCACGATGCGCCACCCGGCACGTCGTGCGCGCAGGCAGTAGTCCTGGTCCACCCCGTCGACGAAGAAGTCCTCTCGGAAGGCGCCGAGCTCATCCGCCGCGCTGCGCCGCAGCAGCATCCCCGAGGTGATCACGACGTCCAGGTCCGCCACCTCCGCACGAGCCCGGGTGCGCGGATCGAGGAACCGCTGCGCGCCCGGGTCCCAGGGCGCGGGAGCGGCGATGGCGATCCGCTCATCCTGCTCGAGCGAAGCCCACAGGCGACTGACCAGCCCGTCGGGCACCGTCGAGTCCTGGTCGAGCAGCAAGAGGGCGTCGGCTCCCGAGGCCTCGGCGACGCCGCGGTTGAGCGCGGCCGCGAGCCCTCGGTTGGCGCCGTCGCGCAGCAGCGTCACGCCGGGCATGTCTCCCAGCACGGCGTCGGCTCCGCTCTCGCCTGCGGGTGTGTTGTCGACGACGATCACGCGAACGCATTGGCGGGCTGCTGCCCGCGCCGCCTCGGCGAGCTCCGTGCCCGGCCGGAACGCCGTGATGACCGCGGCAGTGGCGGGGGTCCCGGACGCATGCCGGTGGGTGGCGTCTTCGGGGGGCACGCGCCGAGTATAGAGGGGCGCTCTTAGCCCCCCGCCGCCTCGCGGTAGACGGCGGCCGTGGCCTCGGCCGCGGCCGACCACGTGAATTGGCCGGACCGCGACAACGCGGTCGAGGCGAGGTCGTCATGCGCGTCGCCGCAGGCGGCCAGGAGCTGCTCGGCGAGCTCCTCCGGGTCGTGGGGGTCGGCGAGCAACGCGGCGCCAGCGGCGATCTCTTCCATCGACGTCCCCCGTGAGGTGACGACCGGGACGCCGTGCGCCATGGCCTCGAGGACGGGCATCCCGAACCCCTCCCAGAGGGACGGGAAGCAGAACGCGCGGGCCCCGGCATATGCCCGATGGAGGTCGACGTCGTCGAGCCGCCCCAGGTACCGGACGCCCGGGGCCGTCCCCTCGCCGGCGCCGAGCCCTGTGGTGGCATCGCCCCAGCCGCGAGGACCCACGAGCACCAGGTCAGCGTCCAGGCCGCGTGCCGCGGCGTGGGCATAGGCCTCGAGCAGCACGGGGAGGTTCTTCCTCGGCTCGACAGTCCCGCACCACATCACGTAGTCACGACGGAGATCGTGCTGGCGCCGGAACGCGGCGACCTCGTCGGACGTGGCGGGGAGGATGCGCACGCCGTGCGGGACGACCCTGACACGGTCCCGCGGCAGCCCTGCCGCGAGGCAGTCGTCGGCGGTGGCCTGCGACGGGACGACGATCAGGTCGGCCTCACGGCGCACCCGGTCGAGGGCACGGATGAAGAACGCGTTCCCATGCGTGGTGAAGTGCTCAGGCGACCGGAGGAACGCGAGGTCGTGGACCGTCACCACCAGCGGCCGCGCGGTGGGCGGCACGGCCCACGTGGTGGCGTGCACGACGTCGCTGCCGCGGACCACCCACTCGGCACGGGGAAGGCGGAGGTGGTTCCACGCGGGGTAGAGCAGGCGGCGGGGCAGCGGGGCCCGGCGCACCGGCGCGGCGACCCGGCCGTCATGAGCGTCGCGCCCACGGTGGGCGGCGACGAGCGCGGTGGCCCGGACCCCCTGGACGTCGGCCAGTCCGCGGGCGAGCTCGACGACGTAGGTGCCGGAGCCTCCGGGCACGGGCTGCCAGCACTGCTCGGCGGTCAGGGTGACTTCGAGGGTCACGGCAGGGCTTCCTCTTCCGGTTGCGACGTCGGCCTACAGGGCACGGCGGACCGCGCGCCAGTATCGCGCGAGCGCTGATTGCAGCAGATGCGAGCCTGCGGGCAGCGGGAACTGCGCGGGGTCGAAGCGATCGGTCATCAGGTCGGCGAGCTCGCGGTCGGGCACGCGACGCTCGCGCTGGACCTCCGCGCGACGCGCCCGAATCCAGCGGACATGCGTCGCGAGCCACCACCACCCTCGGAGCTTCTGCCGCAGCCACCCCTGCTTGGCGGCCACCGCGACCAGCGCCAGCTCGAACGCCGCCAACACGGGCGCCAGGAGGAGCAACATGCGGCCGCCGTAGCACGTGAGGACGAAGGCCAGGCGGTTGCGCTCGACGAGGTACATCTTGAGCGGCGTCCGGCTGAACTCGTAGTGGTGGTACGCCACGGCCGTCGGCACGTACTCGACCCGCAGCCCTCGCTGCCAGCTGCGCCAGCACAGCTCGAGGTCCTCGGCGTAGGCGAAGAACGGCTCCACGAGCCCGCCGAGGCTCTCCCACAGGGACCGGGAGAGCGCCATGCAGGCTCCGCTCGCCGAGGCCACAGGCCCGCGCGTCGCGTGCTGAGCGGCGGGATCGCCCATGCCTCCGGCCCAACTGAGCCCCAGCACGTGCAACGGGTTGCCGACCGAGTTCACCAGGTCAGGCTCGTCAGCCAGCCGCACACTCCCGCCGACCACGCCGACGCCCGGCGTCGCGAGGGCTCCGACCAGTTCGCTCGCGGCAGCGGGCTCGACGATCGCGTCACTGTTCACCAGCAGCAGGACGTCCCCGCTCGCCCGGCTCGCGGCGAGGTTCATCCCGCCAGTGAAGCCGAGGTTCTCCGCCGGGACCACCAGCGTGATCCGCGGGTCCTCCGGGAGGCGGCGCACGGCGTCCGTGGTGCACCCGTTGTCCACGAGGACCAGGTCGACGTCGACACCGGTGCTCGCGAGCACCGCCTCGACGGCGTCAAGGAGATAGGGCTCCGCGCCGTACGCGAGCATCAGCGCTGTCACGCGCGGCAGAGTGGTCATGTCCCGGATCGAGGGCCCTTCGTTCCAGCGAGGAGGGCGGCGGCCAGCGCCGGCCGCCCTATGCGGGACTGAACACTACTCACCAGAACCGGATCGCCGATCCGCGTTACGCTCGCTCGGTTCTGGACACGTGCGGCAGGGGTGAGATGAGAGTTCTTGTAGACGCGACGGCCATCCCGTCCGACCGTGGCGGCGTGGGGCGCTACGTCGACGAGCTGCTGCGCGCGCTGGACGTCCGCGATGTGGAGCTCGTCGTCGTGTGCCAGGTCCGCGACGTCGACCTGATGGAGGCCGCGCTCCCCGGCGCCCGGGTGATCGCCGCGCCGCGGATGATCGAGCGGCGGGCTGCGCGACTGGTGTGGGAGCAGACCGGTCTGCCGGTGCTCGCGCGCAGGATCCGCGCGGATGTCGTCCACAGCCCGCACTACACGAGCCCGGTGTTGAGTCCCGGCGCGCGCGTGGTCACCTTGCACGACGCCACGTTCTTCAGTGACCGGGACGTCCACAGCTCCTTCAAGACCCTGTTCTTCCGCAGCGCGACCTGGCTCGCGGTGCGCCGCGCGGACGCGCTCGTCGTGCCCTCCCGGGCGACGCGCGACGAGGTCGTGCGCTACGCCGGTGGCCGCGCCGAGCAGTTCTATGTGGCGCACCACGGGGTCGATCCCGAGGTCTTCCACCCGGTGGAGGCCGCGGAGCAGGAGCGGGTTGCCCGTTCCCTCGGCCTGGAGGGCAGGCCATACGTCGCCTTCCTGGGCACGCTCGAGCCGCGCAAGAACGTCCCCGCCCTGATCGAGGCCTGGGTGGAGGCAGTCGCGGGACTCGCCGACCCTCCCGCCCTGGTGGTCGCGGGCGGCGCGGGCTGGGACGACGCCGTGCAGCCCGCCATCGGGGCGGTGCCAGCAGGCCTGCAGGTGATCCGGCCCGGCTACCTCCCGCTCGACGACCTCGCCGGGTTCCTCGGCGGAGCCCAGGTGGTGGCCTACCCGAGTCTGGGCGAGGGCTTCGGCCTGCCCGTGCTCGAGGCCATGGCCTGCGGCGCGGCGGTCCTCACCAGCCGTCGGCTCTCCCTGCCCGAGGTGGGCGGCGACGCGGTGGAGTACACCGAGACGGACGCGGCGTCGATCGCCACCGCGCTGGCTCAGCTGCTCGCGAGCAAGGACAGGCGCGAGGAGCTGGCCCGTGCCGCAGTCGAGCGGGCCGCGCTGTTCACCTGGGGAGCTGCCGCGGACGTCCACGTCGAGGCCTATCGCGCTGCTGTCCAGCGCGCCGGCGGCGGCTCGTCCTGAGCACCACCAACCGAGCGCCTGACGCCCGAGCAGTCGCTCGGGCGTCAGGCGCTCGGTTGGTGGTGTGACTACTGCTGGCGCTTGAGCAGGTCCAGCAAGTACGTGCCGTAGCCCGACTTGACGAGTGGCTCCGCGCGAGCGCGCAGCTCGTCGTCGGTGAGGAGCCCGCGCCGCCAGGCGACCTCCTCAGGCGCCCCGATCTTGAGGCCCTGACGGTGCTCGATGGTGCGCACGTAGTCGGAGGCCTCGAGCAGCGAGTCGAACGTGCCGGTGTCGAGCCACGCCGTGCCGCGGGGGAGCACCTCGACCTGGAGCTTCCCGGCGTCGAGGTAGTGCCGGTTGACGTCAGTGATCTCGTACTCGCCACGAGCCGACGGCTTGAGGGACTTCGCGATCGCCACAACGTCGTTGTCGTAGAAGTACAGGCCCGGGACGGCGTAGTCCGACTTCGGGTGCTGCGGCTTCTCCTCGAGTGAGAGCGCGCGACCGCTCGCGTCGAACTCGACGACGCCGTAGCTGGTCGGATCGGCCACGCGGTAGGCGAAGACCGCGGCGCCGTCGATCTGCTCGAAGCGCTGGAGCTGAGTCCCCAGGCCGGGGCCGTAGAAGATGTTGTCGCCGAGGACGAGCGCCGCGGAGTCGTCGCCCACGAAGTCAGCCCCGAGGACGAAGGCCTGGGCGAGCCCGTTCGGGACCGCCTGCACCGTATAGCTGATCGAGATGCCGAACTGGGAGCCGTCGCCCAACAGGCGGTGGAACTGCTCGGCATCGTGAGGCGTGGTGATGATCAGGATGTCTTCGATGCCGGCCGCCATCAACGTCGACAACGGGTAATAGATCATGGGCTTGTCGTAGACCGGGACGAGCTGCTTGCTCACGCCCAGGGTGATCGGGTTGAGACGAGTACCGGATCCGCCGGCCAGGATGATTCCGCGCATGGACAGACAGTGTGCCAGCAAGCGGCTCCGGGAACCGGCGGGATCCGGTCGCGCGGCTCAGAGTCCGCGCGGCGAGGCCTTGCGCTGGGCCACGAAGTCGCGCACCGAGTCCATCGTCGGGAGCAGGCCGTCCTCCTGGGCCTGGCGCAGCGTCGGCGCCGCCAAGTCCTTGTCCGAGAGCTGCGGCGTGAGCGGGCTTCCGTCGCGGGCCGTCGTCGGCCACTCGATGCCGATCTCCGTGTCGAGCGGGTGCACGCCGTGCTCCCGGCCGGGGGAGTAGCCCGTGGAGCAGAGGTAGACGACCGTCGAGTCGTCCTCGAGGGACAGGAACGCGTGCCCGATGCCCTCGGAGAGGTAGATGGCGCGGCGGTCGACGTCGTCCAGCAGCACGGTGTCCCACTGGCCGAAGGTCGGCGAGCCCACCCGGATGTCGACTGCGACGTCGAGCACCGCGCCCTTCGGGCATGTGACGTACTTCGCCTGCCCGGGCGGGACGTCGGCGAAGTGGATCCCCCGCAGCACCCCGGCAGCCGACACCGAGCAGTTGGCCTGCTGGAGGTCGAGGGGGTGCCCTACCGCCTCGACGAACGCGCCCTCCTTGAACCACTCGAGGAACACGCCTCGCGGGTCGCCGAACTGCTGCGGTGTGATCTCCCACGCCCCGGGGACCTTGAGCTCGCGGAACTGCACGGTGATATCTCCTCATGTCGGCTGTTGCGAGGCCAGCCTAACGGCGCGACTACTCTGGGCCGTCGGTCGAGACGTCGAGATGAGGAGTGGTTGTGCGCTGGTTGGTGACAGGGGCGGCAGGGATGCTGGGCCAGGACGTCGTGAGCCGGCTGCGGGAGGCTGGCGCCGAGGTGACGGCAACCGACCGGGAGCACGTGGACATCACCGACCTGGCGTCGGTGCGCGCCGCCGTCCAGGGCCATGACGTGGTGGTCAACTGCGCGGCCTGGACCGCTGTCGACGACGCCGAGGCGCGCGAGGCCAGCGCCTTCGCCCTCAACGCCACAGGGCCGGCGCTGCTCGCCAGGGCGGCCGCCGAGCACGGCGCGCGGATCGTGCAGATCTCCACCGACTACGTCTTCGACGGCGCTGGCGTCGCGCCGTACGCCGAGACGGCGCCCATCGACCCCCGCTCCGCGTACGGCCGCACCAAGGCCGCAGGAGAGTGGGCGGTGCGCGCTGAGAACCCGGACCACCTCATCGTCCGCACGGCATGGCTCTACGGCGCCCACGGCAAGTGCTTCCCGAAGACCATCGCACGGGTCGCGGCCGAGCGGGGCGGGCTCGATGTGGTCGCCGACCAGGTGGGCCAGCCGACCTGGACCGTCGACCTCGCCGACCTGATCGTCCGGCTCGTCGAGGCGGGCGCCCCGAGCGGCGTCTACCACGGCACCTCCGCTGGCCAGACATCGTGGCACGGGTTCGCCCAGGCGATTGTCGCGGCAGCGGGCCTCGACCCGGCCATTGTCCGGCCCACGACGAGTGACGCGTTCGCGAGCGCGGCGCCGCGACCGGCGTATTCGGTGCTGGGGCACGGGGCGCTGGAGGCAGTCGGCGTGGCTCCGATCGGCGATTGGGCTGGGCGTTGGTCGACGGCCGCGGCAGCGGTCTTGGGCGCGCCCCAGTTGTGAATGCGCGGCGCGAGCCGCATCGCAGAACGCGGGTGTCCGGCCGCGGCGGCGTTCGTCGCGGCGAGCTGAACCAGTAGCCGAATGCGCATTGCGGTCCGCACGCGGGGGACATGGTCGACAGCGGGAAGCGGCTAGCCTGGCCAGGCGAACCGGAGAAGGGTGGATATCGGTGCACAGGTTGCGTGGCAATCCCCGCGCGTATGCGTGGGGATCGACCGATGCGATCCCCGCTCTCCTGGGGATTCCGACAAGCATCGAGCCGCTCGCTGAAATGTGGTTCGGGGCGCACCCCTCGGCGCCCTCGACTCTGCTCAGCTCCGAGCCTGCGTCCGACCTCGCCGAACTGATCGCCTCAGACCCTGTCGCGATGCTCGGCCAAGATGTGCGCGCTCGTTTCGGCGACACCCTGCCGTACCTCCTGAAGCTCATCGCCCCGGCCCGGCCGCTCTCGCTGCAAGTCCACCCTCACCTCGCCCGTGCGCGAGAGGGCTTCGCGCGCGAGGAGTCCGCCGGAATCCCGATCACTGCCGACAACCGAAGTTATCGAGACGACAACCACAAGCCCGAGCTGGTCTTCGCGCTGACGCCGTTCGAGGCGCTGTGCGGATTCCGCGCCCCGCGGCGGGCCGCCGAGCTGTTCGCCGAGCTCGGCACACCGTTGGCGCGACGACTGCGCGAGCTCCTCGTCGCCCAGCCTTCCGCTGTCGGTGTGGAGGCGGCATTCACGTTCCTCCTCGACTCGCGCACAAGGCCGTCGAGCGAGGCGGTCGAAGCCCTCGCCCGTGAGTGCGGCGCCCGCCTCGCGGCCGGGTCGACATCGCCAAGGGCCGACGCGACTGTCGTGCTCCTGAACGAGGCGTACCCAGGCGACCCAGGTGTCGTCGCGTCTTTGCTGCTCAACCCCGTGAGCCTGCAGCCCGGAGAGGCATTGTTCGTCCCGGCGGGTGGCGTGCACGCCTACCTGAGCGGCCTCGGCATCGAGATCATGGCGAGCTCGGACAACGTGCTCCGCGCGGGACTCACGGTCAAGCATGTTGACACCGTCGAGTTGTTGGCATGCGTCGACTACGTGGCCGCTCCGCCTATCAGGACGGCGCCTGAGATCTTCCATGGAGCGACACGCGTCTTTTACGCGCCGGTCGACGACTTCGAGCTCTCCGTGACCGACCTGCTGGACGAAGACGTTCATCCACTCCCTGGACGAGGCCCGCGGACGCTCTTGTGCATGGAAGGCGAGATCGCTGTGACATCGATGATCGACTCGCTTGTGCTCTCCCGAGGTGAGGCAGCGTTCGTTCCGGCGACGGAAGGGGCATTGACAGCCCGGGGTCGCGGGACGCTGGTCCAGGCCGACGTGCCCTGACCCTGCCGGGAACGGAGGAACGCGGACGGGGCGCCAAAGGAAACTCGGCGCTCAGGGCCTCCGCCGTCATGGAGGCGCCTCCAAGGATGGTGCTCCGGGCTTTCCCGCCGCCCCGTCGGCACGGTCGCCAAGCACTCCGACTCGCCCTCCTAGGCGGAAGAGTTACCGAGTCGTTACTAGCCCACGATTCGCCTGGCGGTCCGGGTAGGGTGTCCCGGACAAACGACGGGGAGCAGTGGTGGTGTCGCGACGTGACGAGAGCAACGAGGCGTACCCGACCGCTCACCTGTCGGAGCCTGAAGGCGGCAACGTCGCCCTGTACCCAGGCTCCCAATTCGAACGGTCGAGCAGGGGATGTTCAATGACGGGTGAAATCACGCCTTTGCGGGCGATCGGCGAACGGGACGCCGAGGGATGGGTGCTCGTCAGGAATGCGGGTTCTACGTATGACGACGGCGTCGAGGACGCGTTGTACGAGATGTTCACCCGTGAGGACGACCTCCGCTCGACGAACTCCAGGCTCCGCAGCCTCGGCGATGGCGCCGCTCAGCAGTTCCAACTCGACGCGGCTCGCGCCAACATCGTGCGCGGCCTGACGATCGCTCCCGATGCGCGTGTGCTGGAGATCGGCGCCGGCTGCGGCGCCATCACTCGCTACCTCGGCGAGCGGGCCGCCCTGGTCGACGCCGTCGAGCCAGCGCCGCGCCGTGCGCGGGTGGCACGCGCGCGCACCCGCGACCTCCCGGGCGTCGAGGTGTTCGTCGGCGAGCACAGCGACGTTCCGGCCGTCCCGACCTACGACGTGATCGTCGTCGTCGGGGTTCTCGAGTACGTGGGAGGCGGCTCCGCCGATCCCGAGGCCTATGTGGAGTTCCTGAGCCACCTCGGCCGCTGCCTGCGCCCCGGAGGCACCCTCGCGCTCGCGATCGAGAACAAGATCGGTGTGAAGTACCTCGTGGGCGCGCCCGAGGACCACACCGACGTCGTCTTCGACTCGATCGAGGGATACCCGGGTGTGACCCACGCCCGGACCTTCTCGCGCCATGAGCTCGAAGCACTGTTCGTGGCGGCCGGCCTCGAGCCGAGCGTGCGGATCGCGTTCCCCGACTACAAGCTCACCCGAGCAGTGATGGACGCGGAGGCGCTTGAGCGTGACGCGCCTCAGTTGTTGGCCAACCTTCCCTCCTTCCCGAGTGCCGACCTCAGGTCGAGCCGCCCCCGCCTCGCTGATGAGGCTCGCGTGTGGCGCACCCTCGTCGACGCGGGCCTTGCCGCGGAGACGGGGAACTCCTTCCTCGTCCTCGCGGGCAAGGGGGCTCCTCAGCAGTTGTGGCCGCAGGAGTTGGCGGCGGTGTACTACTCACGCTCCCGGCGTGAGCACTACTCGCTCGGGAAGCGCGTGATCCGGGACGGCGACGAGCTCGTGGTCGACCGGGCCCGAGTCGGTGAGGCATCCGACGACGCCCTCATCGACATCACCGAGGGCCGCGAGCGCGTGATCCAGGGCGTCACGGTGCAGGAGGCGGCGACAGGCCTGACCACTGTCGGGGTGGCGGTCTTGTTGGCCCAGTGGCGCGAGGCCCTCGAGCGGCACGCTGCCGAGTCCGGGGCCACGCCTTTCGACTTCGTGCCGAACAACCTGGTGATGACTCCCGCCGGGGTCCTCGAGCCGATAGATCAGGAGTGGACGGCGCCCGGGTGGGGGCTTGAGCGGGTCGTCCGCCGCGGCATCCTGTGGTTTGTCGCCCAGTTGGCGCGAGACGTGCCCCCGGACCGCTGGGAGGGATGCGAGGTCGTGCGTGACGTCGCGCGGCTCCTCGGCCCGGCAGTGGGCCTCGACGCCACAGGGCTGTGGATCGATGTGGCCATTGCCGAGGAGGCGGAGTTCCTCGCCGAGGTAGGCGTGCCGCAGCAAGGCGAGGGCAGCGCGGAGCACGCACAGCGCATCGCCGCCGACCTCACACAGATGGTGGACGGGCCGCTGAGCGAGCTCCCGCTGGGCGAGCGGCTTCCGGGCGTCCTGGAGCGCGTTCGCGGTTACCTCGCGACGGCTGAGGAGTCCACCGCCCACTTGAGCGGGGAGGTCGAGCGTCTCAGCGTCGAGATCGACGGAGCGCTTGAGCGCGAGCGTCTCGCGCTCGCCCAGGCCGAGCTCGCCAACCATTGGAGTGTGGAGGCCGCGCTGGGGGCGCGCGTCGCGCAGGAGAAGACCCGGTCCGCCGAGACGATGCAGTCGGTGCTCGCCGAGCGTTTCGCGGCTGCCGAAGCCCGCTACGTGCACGTCCAGGCCCAGGCCGGCGACCTCCAGACATCCTTGGACGGCATACGACGGAGCCGGGCGTTCCGCGTGATCGGCCTCTACTACCGGCTCGTCGAGAAGGCCGCGCCGAGTGGTTCCGGCCGGCGCCGCGCCTACGGCGGCACACTGCGCTCCCTCGTGGGCGTGGCGCGCCGCCTGCGCCCGCTGCCCGAGGTCCCCCCGGTCGTGATCTCGATTCCCGCGAGTGAAGCCCCGTTGGTGTCGATCGTCATCCCCGTGCACGGCAAGTGGGAGTACACCGAGCGGTGCCTGCAGGCCGTCGCGGCGACCGAGGGCGACATCGCCTACGAGGTCATCGTTGTGGACGACGCCTCTCCTGACGACACGCTCGAGAGGCTGGGCCAGGTCCGGGGGATTCGCGTTGTCGCGCTCGAGCAGAATGCTGGCTTCGTGGGCGCGTGCAACGCCGGGATCGAGGCGACGCGCGGCGAGCTCGTGGTCCTGCTCAACAACGACACGCGGGTGACGCCCGGGTGGCTCGCCCCGCTCGTCGAGACGGTGTCCGAGCCGGGCGTCGGCCTCGTCGGCTCGCAGCTCCAGTATCCCGACGGCAGGCTCCAGGAGGCGGGCGGGATCGTCTTCTCCGACGGGTCCGGCTGGAACTATGGCAAGTTCGAGGATCCGGGCATCCCGGCGTACACCTTCCGCCGCGACGTCGACTACTGCTCGGGCGCGAGCATCATCATCCGCAAGTCCGCGCTCGACGCGCTCGGCAACCTCGACACCCGGTATGCCCCCGCCTACTACGACGACACCGACCTGGCTTTCGGCATCCGTGAGCTCGGGATGCGGGTCGTGTACGAGCCCAGGTCAGTTGTGGTGCACGACGAGGGCGTGTCTCACGGGACCGACGAGACCTCGGGCATCAAGGCGTACCAGGCTGTCAACAAGGAGAAGTTCGTCGAGAAGTGGCGGGATCGCCTCGCTGAGCAGTGCGAGCCCGGCGCTCTGAACGTGCCCTACGCCGCCCGGCGGGGCAATGGCTCGCGCATCGTCGTGGTGATCGACCACTACGTCCCACGTCCCGACGAGGACTCCGGCTCCGTCCGGATGATGGGGATGCTCCGGACCCTCCGCGAGCTCGGCTATGGGGTGCTGTTCGTCCCCGACAACCGTCATCGCAGCGAGCCGTGGACGGGGATCCTCGGCGAGATGGGAGTCGAGGTCTTCTACGGCCACGGCGACCTGCCGGGACGGCTCTCACAGCTCGCGGAGCACATTCACGCGGTGATCGTCTCGCGTGTCACCGTCGCCTGGAACCACGTCTTCACGCTGCGCTCGGTGCTCCCAGGCGTCCCGCTCATCTTCGACACGGTCGACCTGCACTTCTTGCGCGAGGAGCGGGCGGCGGAGCTCGCCGGCGCGGAGAGCCTCTCGGCGCGCGCCGAGACTCTCAAGTCGCTGGAGCTGGCCATCGCCTCGACCTCGGACACCACAGTGGTGGTGTCCCCGTACGAGCAGAAGCTCTTGCAGTCGATCCTGCCGGATACAGACGTCAAGGTCCTGCCGAACATCCACTATCCGGAGGCCGTCCCGTCCTCGGCCGAGGAGCGCGCGGGCCTGCTGTTCGTCGGGAGCTTCGCGCACCAGCCGAATGCTGACGGGCTGCGCTGGTTCTTCAGCCAGGTCCTTCCGCTCATCGAGGAGAGGCTCCCGGGCATCCCGGTGAACGTGGTGGGCCGTGACCCCGATCAGGACCTCGTGGCCGAGGCCCCCGCCAACGTGGTCTTCCACGGCTGGGTGAAGGACCTCGGCCCGCTGTACGACGCCGCCCGCATCGCCATCGCGCCACTGCGCTACGGCGCCGGCGTCAAGGGCAAGATCGGTGAGGCGCTGGCGTACGGGGTCCCCGTGGTCATGACGCCGATCGGCGCCGAGGGGATGTCGATTGAGCATGAGGCCACGGCGTGGGTCGCGGACGACGCTCAGGCCTTCGCCGACGGCGTGGTCGCGCTGGTCACCGACGACGAGTTGTGGTCGCAGATGTCCAAGGCCGGTGCACAGCACATCGACTCGATCTTCGGCCCGGACCGGTTCGCGGAGATGCTTGCCGAGATCCTGCCGTGACGAGTCTCGCTGCGCCGGTCGCCTCGTCTGACGTGGACGCCGCGGCCCCGCCACGGGATGAGGCGCTGGCGTCCTCAGGGGCTGCGCCCGAGGTGGTCAAGGATCGCCACGACGCCCTGGTGCGGAAGATCGCCCTCGTGCCGCCGATGCTCGTCTTGCTGGTGACGTTCGCGGCGTGGGTGGCTGCGGTGGGGAGGGCAGGGTTCTGGGCCGACGACTACGTCAACCTCGCGCTGTACAACCAGACCCTCGGCGATCTTTCGAATGTGCAGCGGAACGATGGTAAATACACGATCAACGTGTTCTGGTGGTGGGGGACAGTCATGTTCGGGACAGGGAATCCTGTTCCGTTCGTGCTGACCGTCAGTGCGGTCACGGTAATGGGCGTGTGGTTGTGGTTGCGCGCGGGAAGTCAATTCGCGTGGGGTCGCGTCCAGGCATGGTGGATCGCGGCCGGCGTCGCAGCCACTGTGACACCCTTTGGCATCCTCTTGTGGGCCTCGAACATCGTGCACTCCGTGAGCATCCTGTGTCTCGGGCTCGGCCTCTTCGCGCATGTCAAGGCCCAGGAGCAGGAGGTGAGCCGGAGCGCAGTGGCGTGGTCCGCCTTGGGCGCGTGCGCATGGTTGATCGTCATCATCAGCAACCCGCTCTACATGGGCTTCGCCATCCTCGCTGGGTATCTGGTGTTGATGCAAGGCCGCGGCTGGATGGCCCGCGTCGCCTGGCCGCCATCGAAAATTCGATTCGCGACCGGCCTGGGCTTGCTCGGCCACGTGGGAATCCCCGTGCTGTACTTCGCGTTGGTCGCCTATCCGATGACCACACGCAGGTCGTCCTACTCGGTCTTCGGGTTCGGCGAGATCCGGGCGAACGCCGCGTTCTACACCGAGAGGCTCGCGCCCGACAACCTGACTCTCGTGGCGTACGTGCTGGTGGTCGCCGCAGCAGTGGTCGCGTCAGTCGCCCGCGTGCGGTCCAACAGGCTTCCCCTCGTGCTGCTCGCGACAGCAGCGGCCACCGCGTTGCCTGTCTTCATGCAAGGGCAGCAGCGGGCCGATCACTACCTGATGGTGCCGATCCTGTTGACGCTCAGCGCGCTCGCTGCCGCAGTCGGCCGGCTACCTGTGCGCCAGGGAACACGCGCCCGGCGGTCGGTTCTGGTCGGAAGCGTGGCCGTCGGGTCTGTGATCCTGGCGATGATGGTGGGTGGTTCGAGCGCCACGCGCTCTTGGTGGGTGACCACGCCGCTCGGATCGGCCTTGACGCAGGCGCGGCAAGAGATCGCTGATCGCACACCGACAGGTGCGGACCTCTGCGTGGAGCTCGCGATGGACTCGAGCCTGCAGCCGGGGTTCGTCGCAGCCATGGGAGGGCAAGCGGGGATGAAGTTCGATCCTATTGGCGCCGCGTCGGCCGAGTACGTGGGCGTTGGTGAGTGCGATCGAGCCACGCGGACGGTGGTCACCATCACCCACGATGGCAATGCGTACGACGCTGTCGTCGAGGGGCGTTGATGGCAAGCGATTCGGTCGCCGTCACGCGCGAGGCCGGTGTGGCGCCGAGGTCGGCGAACCGAACTGTTGCCGATGTCGGCCGGCCGGGATCCAACGCGCTGAACTTCATGCGCCTCGTGCTCGCAGCCAGCGTCATCGTGTCGCACACCGCGGCGATCGGCGGGTTCCAGGCCGAGATGCCGGGATGGATCGGGTGGGTTGCGGAGTGGGCTGTCAATGGCTTCTTCGTGCTCTCCGGATTCCTGATCGCCGGCAGCAGGATGCGGCTTCCGTTGGGGCCGTTCCTCTGGAACCGCGCGGTGCGCATCTTCCCTGGATACTGGATGGCCTTGATCGTGGTCGCGATAGCAGTCGCGCCCGCTTCGGCCCTCATCTCCGGGGAGAATTATCAGCTGCGAAGCGCGATGGACTACCTGCTGAACAACTCCATGCTGCTCACGAATCAATGGGGTATCGAGGGCACATTGCTCACCGTGCCCCACCCGGGTGCATGGAACGGGTCGTTGTGGACCCTCTACTATGAGTTCTGGGCTTATCTGCTTGCGGGTGTGCTGCTTTCGGGGGCTCTGATTCGACGCCACGCCGGATGGGTCTCCGTTGGCCTACTCGTGATCGTGACGGTCAGCCAGGTCGCTGCTCTGGGCGCTGTTGACTCGATGGGCGCGAGCTGGCTCAGCGCGTTGCGGCTGGGTGCGTTCTTCCTCGCCGGAATGGTCATGCACTTCTTCGGCCATCGAGCGCGACTCTCGTGGTTGGCCGCAGTTGGCTGCCTGGTCGTCCTTGTGATCATGCTCGAGTTCGGTCAGGTCAACGTCCTCGGCCACCTCCCGTTCGCCTACATTCTGCTCTGGCTGGGGGGTCGCCTGCCGACCCGCATCGGGTCCGTCAACGACCTCTCGTACGGCACGTATGTGTATGCCTTCCCTATACAGCAATTGCTTGCCCTTTTCGGTGGGGTGGCGCTGGGCCCGTACCTGTTCGCGCTGGTGGCGTTCGCCCTGACGTTGCCGCTCGCCTGGGCCTCGTGGCGCTTCATCGAGTCGCCGGCGATGCGGTACCGGATGTCCTCGGGGAATCGACACGGGGGTGACGGTGGTCACCCGGCAGTGGCGGCACACGACTCCGGTGTCACGAGATCCGTCCCGAGACACGACTCGCCCGGCCCTCTGACAACGGTCTAGGTCTCGCGCTGCGAGCTTCTGCCGGGTGGTGTGAGCTTCCGGCTAGCGGTAACTGCGCCACTCGGTGGTGATCCGCTCTGTGTCCATGAGCCGCGTGCGACGGGCAGCGTCCTCGCGCATGGCGAGGGAGGTCGACGGCGCGAGCGCGACGAGTGATCCGCCGCGTGCCAGGGTGTCGAGACCGCACCGAAGCAGGTCGAGAACGCCAGGCTCGCCGGGCGCGAGCGGCTCCCAGAGGACGCGCTCGCCCTCGTCTCGGGCTGTCGAAGGCGCGGCCCAGCCGCGAAGGCCTTCGTGGGTGACATCCGTGAGGGCCCAGGCGCCTGGGTCGGGCTGAGGAGCCCAGTTGATCTGGTCGCCATATGTCATGACGGCCCGGTTCGCGTCGACTGCCCCCGAGGGGAGGACGCCGTCGAACCCGCGGGCGAGCGCGGGCATCGCGACAGCGACAAGCTGTGCACGGTCAGGGTGGTTGCTCGGCTCGCCGGTGAGCACGACGTCACCCTCGGTGCCTGCCGTCACCAGGCACGCCCCCACCCGCCACACGCCGAACGCCCACACGAGAGTCCGCCAGTGCGGGGGGAGGTCGAGGAGCACGCGCGTGCCTGGCTCGGCATCGAACTCCTCGACGAGGAGGTTGACTGTCTTGTTGACCCAGTTCTCTAGCACCGCCCCGGAGAGTTCGACGCGTTCGCCATCGTCTCCGTACCACGTGATCCTCGGGCGACCTGGCTCCCGGGTGATGACGCGCAGGATGTCGGCAACGGTGGTGGGGTTCACGGCTCCACCCTATGAGACCCCGTCGTCAGCCCGCCCGGGTCATCCGCCACCCTCCACGAGGTCGCACGGAACGCGGGAGGTCCAGCCAGGTGGTGAGATGGGGAGTTCGACCGTCTCGGGCGCGGCGTCCTGGTCGCACACCTGCCCGGCCGTGCGCAGTTCTGACGACCACGCTGGTCCGGCGCTCCGAGACGTCAGGTCGGGGACGAAACTGGTGACAGTGGCGACGACGAGAGGCGCCATCACGACGGTCGCGGCGATGTACGCCCCCTTGCGTCGGGGCAGGACGGCCAATGCCAGGATCAGGATCGCGAGAAGCATCATCGAGGGGACGACCGCATACCTGGCCACCGTCAGCTCTCGTGTCGACGCGGTATCCGGCCTGGTCCAGTCCATCGCGGGCTTGTTCAGCAGCAGCGCTGCGCTCCACAACGCCACCGACGCAACGCCGAACGTGCCCGCGGCCAACCGCTGGACGGGCGTTCCCCGACGCAGCACGAGCACCGTCGCCGCGCACAGAGCCAGGAGTGCTAGTGCCGCAGGGCCCCAACCCAGCAGCACCACGGTGTCGGTGATGGCATCGGCAGACCCCCACCAGAGGGTCATCACCGCATTGACGAGGTATCCGGCGATGACGTTGTCGGCGTCGGGGACGGGGGTCGGTCTTGGCGGACGGGCAGATGAGACTGCGAGCTGCAACACGAGCCCGGTCATGAGGCCTGCGCGCACAGCCCACCCGTGGCGATCGCGCCATCGCCAGAGGATGAGCGGGACGAAGAGCACCGTCTGGATCTCCGTCAGCGCGCAGACCAGCGCGACGATCCCCAGCAGCGCGCCGCCACCGCGGGTTCTGGGACTGTGGAGCAAGAGCCACGGGGTGAGCCAGAGCGCGAACCAGTGGACGTTCGCCATGTTGCCGAGGACTTCGATCGGCAGTGCCGGCACCAAGAGGGTCACCGTGGCGAGTGCCACGCGGATCACTATGGAGCCGGTCACCGATCCCGCGCACACGTAGACCAGGCCGGCCGCCGCGCCTGCGAGGACGCACCCCGCCGCGCACATCACCGTCGCGTACGAGCTCGGCGGAGCCACAAGCACGGCGAGCTCTGCCACGAAGCGTGGGAGGAGGTGGAGGTAGCCGTCATGGGACCTCAGGAGGGTCGACCATGCCGGCGAGTAGAACGCGTCCCACAGGAACACGCGCCCATCCTCGGCCCAGAGCGTCGCGCGTGCGACGGGTGGCAGTCGAAGCCACGCGACAACGGACAAGAGAGCACCGAGCAGCACGGCGACGGCGCCGTCCCGCGGGCGCTGGCGCGCACGGGCGCCATGGCGTGGGCGAGCGGTCGGGCCCGGCATCGGCGCGCTGTCCACGGGGATGTTGTCGGCTTGCTCCACGCGGTTCCTCCCTGCGCGGGACACCAGGCCGCAGGCTGGTCACCCCCGCCGCGCCACCACCAGATGGTGCGGATGCACCCGGCCATGGTCCAGCCGCCGCTGCGAGACCTTGAGCCCGAGCCCGGCCAGCCATCCCGCCATCGTCTCCGGCGCCACGAAGTCGAAGGACGACCCCTCGGTGATGCGCAGCACCTTGACGGAGATCGTCTCCTGCCAGGTGTTCCAGCGCACCTTCCAGCGGGGCTCGACGCCCATCTCCTTGACGAGCACCATCCCGTGGGGGGCGAGCTGGCCCACTGCCTCGGTGAGCAGGCGCTGCTGCTCGGAGGCGGGGAGCAGGTACAGCACGTCGACGAAGACGACGGCGTCCCAGGGGCCGGGCGGCACGGCCCCGGACTCGGCGACGCGTAGGTCGAGGCTGTCGACGTCATGGGCGGCGGCGTGGCCCTGGGCGATCTTGGCGGTGTCGATGTCGACGCCGACGACGTCGCGGCCGGGGGCGTCGAGTGCGGCGTAGGCGCTGAACAGCCCGTGCCCGCAGCCGATCTCGAGGATCCGGCCGGTGCGGGGGAGCGTGGCGACGATCGAGGCGAAGGGCGCGCTCCACCAGCGCACGGTGACGTGGGCGCGGACGGCGGCGGGGGAGCGCCGGTAGAGGGCGAGCGCGGCGCGTCCGGCGCTGTCGGGCCGGCGGGTGGCGATGCTCATCGTCGTCCTCGTTCGTCGTGGCGGGTCACGCCGGCCAGGTCGGTGAACCCGCCGAGGCGGTAGCCGGCGGCCTCGATGGCGTCACGGGCTGCGGGGTCGGTCAGCGCGGCGAGCTCGTCGCCCCAGCGGTAGCCCCAGTCGAAGCGCCCCAGGTCGGGGTCGTCGGGCTCGGAGGGATGGGCGTTGATCTCGGCGCTGTGCGCGGCGCCGTCTCGCAACGCGGCGAGCGCGCCGGCGAGGCGCGAGGCGTCGAGCGCGCCGGCCTCGTCGAGGCCTGCGTAGTCCGCGGGCAGGTGCAGGCCCAGTCGCCGTAGTCGTCGCGCGGTGTGCCGGCTCAGCGTCTGGACGCCGAGCCCGATCGGTCCTCGCGCGCGGCTCCGGGGCAGTCGCACCGCCCCGATGCCATGGGCGCGGGCGAGGTCCGCCACGACGTCCCCGACGGCGGGCCACAGGTGCGTGTGCTGGTGGGTGTCGAGGTGCGTCACGGGCACGCCGACGCCGACGACGCGCTCGAGCTGCGCGCCGAGCTCACGGCGCACGTCGTCGGGGTCGAGGCGTCCCGTGAGCCCGCGGGCGACGACGGCGCGGTAGCTCAGCGGGAAGGCGCCATGCCGGTCCACGAGCGTGGGGATCTCCCGCGGCGCCAGCAGCGGCGGGTCCTCGCCGACGAGGGCGAGGTGGGCGCCCAGCTCGAGCGTGGGGGTGGCGCGCAGCATCGTGGCGGCGTCGTCGAATGCCCGGCCGACGGCGAGCAGCGAGGTGGCGGTGACGACGCCGTCGAGGTGGGCGCGCCGCACAGCCCGGTTCACCCCGACGGTGAGCCCGAGGTCGTCGGCGGTGACGATGAGCAGGCGGCTCACATGGCCCCGGCAGGGGTCGATGGGGCGGGGGCGCGGTACGGCTCGACCCGCTTGAGGTCGGAGCGCAGCCGGAACATCTCCCCGAGCATGGTGCGGATCACGGACCAGGAGGACAGCGTGGACACCCCGCGGGTGCGGGGGAAGTAGTCGACGCCGATCTGCAGGATCTGGAAGCCGGAGCGCTGCGCGCGGATGACGAGCTCGGCGTCGATGAACGAGCCCTCGCTCACGAGGTCGACGTGGTCGAGCACGGTGCGGCGGCACAGCTTGAACGCGAAGTTGATGTCGCGCAGGCGCGTGCCGAACATCGCCTGGATGAGGCCGTTGTAGAAGAACGAGTACACGGCCCGGCGTGGGCCCTCCCCGGTCCGGTCGAGCCGGTACGCGCTGACGATGTCCGCCTCGTAGGTGCGCAGCACGCGCAGCGCCCGGACCAGCTCGAGCATCTCGAACGGCAGGTCGGCGTCGGTGTAAAGCACCACGTCGCCGGTCGCGGCCGCGAAGCCGCTCTTGATCGAGCCGCCGAGCTTGCGGTTGTGGGGGTGGTGCACGACGCGCACGTGGGGGTCGGCCTCGACCAGCGCGTCGGCGAGTTGCGGGGTGGCGTCGGTGGACGCGTCGTCGACGACGATGATCTCGTAGTCCGCGATCTGCCCCGAGTCCACGAGCTGCTCGCAGATCTCGACGGCGGCGCCGACGGCGCGGTGGATGTACAGCTCCTCGTTCCACATCGGGAAGAAGATCGAGAGCTTCTTGAAGGTCTCCGGGGCGGGAAGCGCAGAGGTCATGACACAGCCACCGATCGTCCGAACAGGGAGGTGAGCAGCACGAGCAGCACCGCGCTGACGAGCAGCACCGCGGGGCGCAGCCAACGGCGTGGCGAGCTGGTGAGGAAGTCGCCTGCCGCGGCGATGGCGGGGAACGCGACGAGGACGTACCGCCCGGTGCCCATGAAGTCCTTGGTGCCGAGGATCGGGATGAGCAGCACCACGAAGGTGTAGGCGAGGTAGCCCCAGCCGAATCGCCGCCAGACGCGGCGCAGCAGGAGCACTGCCAGCAGGCAGGCGACGGCCTGCAGCGTCAGCAGTGCGGCGACGTCGTACGGGCCCTTGACGAGGGTGCCCGCGTAGACGACCTTGAACCACGTCTTGGGGCCGACGCCCTGGTTCCAGCCGGGCGCGGACTCGACCTCGACGAAGGCCAGCGGATTGCCGAACTCGATCCACAGGTAGGCGCACCACGCGGCGAGCCCGGCGCCGGAGAGCAGCACCCCCGCATGGCGCCAGCGCACGTCCCGCACGGCGCGGACGAGCTCGCGCCAGCCGCGCGGCCCGGCGTCGACGTCGCCCGAGGCCTTCGCCCGGTCCTGGGCGAGCAGCTCCACTGTCCGGACCACGAGCCCCACCGCCACGGCGACACCCACGGGCCGTCCGGCGGTGGCGAGCGCGCCGACGAGCCCTGCCGCCCAGTACCAGCGGCGCTCGAGGAGCAGGAACGCTCCCACGGCGCAGAGCAGGAAGAGCGAGTCGGCGTACATCGCGCCGTAGAGGAAGAACGCGTACGGGTACAGCATGAGCACGGCGATCGCGGTGAGCGCCGCGGGGCGGGGGAGCCGGGCCCACGCCCATCGGCCGAACAGCAGGACGGCCGCCCCGCCCGCCAGGACGGCGAGCAGCGACCCGGCGACCTGCACGTCGCCTGTCACGTTCGCGAGCGCGCGGACCCCCATCGGGTAGACCGGGAAGAACGCGATCGACGACTGCTGGCCGGGGACGTACTGGTACCCGGCGGTGGCGATGTGGTGGTACCAGCCGGCGTCGTACTGGAACCAGCCATCGAGCCAGGACGGCCCCTGCAGGATGCTCCCGTCGCCAGGGGGACGATGCCGCTCCGACCAGGCCACCACTGCGGTGAGCGCCGCGGAGACGGCGAGGAACACGGCGAGCACCAGGGCCCATGGGTAGGGCTGTCGTGGCGTCGCCACGGCAGCCGTCGGCACGGCTACGGTGCTCTGGTCCGTTCTGTGCACTACGCCCCCTGTGTGCCGCGCTGAGGTGCGGCGGTCGCACAGGAGCATAGAGACAACGTGCCCATGCCGGGTGTGACCTCGACCACGAAGCCCTCCGAAGGGGGAGATGTGCTGCCTGCTCTTCTCGGCGTCGCCGCCGCCGCGCTGTGCTCGGGCACAGCGACGGTGTTGCAGGCGGTGGCCGTGCGCCGACTGCCGGTGCGGGAGCGGCTCGAGGCCGGCCTGCTGCTCACGTTGGCACGCAGTCGCACTTACCTCGGGGCCCTGGTGCTCGTGGCAGCCGGGTTCGCCGTCTCGTTCTGGGCGTTGCGCTCGTTGCCGCTCTTCCTCGTGCAGGCGGGGAGGGCCTCGAGCCTGGCCGTGGCGGCGGTGCTGGCAGTCGTCGTGCTGGGCGCGCGCCTGCGGAGGCGGGAGGTGGTCGCAATCGTGGCGCTCGGCGCCGGGCTCGTGGTGTTGGCGGCCTCGGTGGCCCCCCAGGCGGCGCGCGTGGATGAGGGCGGCACCCGTGTGGCGCTGATCGGGGGGGCGGTGCTGGTGCTCGGCGGCGCCGCTCTGGCGGTGCGCCTACGCCCACGGGCGCGGGCTGGTGTGGTGCTCGCGGTGCTCGCGGGTGTGGGCTACGCGCTGCTGGCGGTGGGGGCGCGAACCCTCCACAGCTTCTCGCCGCTGGATCTCATCGTCGACCCGGTGGCATGGGCGATGGTGGTCGCGGGCGCGTCGGGGCTCGTCCTGGGGGCGCTCGCCCTGCAACGCGCCCCGGTCGTCGCGGTGACGGCGGTGATGGTGGGTGTGGAGACGTGCCTGGCCTCCGGGCTGGGCATGGCGCTGGCTGGCGACAGGCCCGCGGCGGGCGCCGGCGTGGGCACCGTGGGGGCGTTCGTTCTGGTGCTGGCGGGGGCTCTGGCGGTGGCGCGGTTCGCCGCGCCCGACCAGGTCAGCGCGGCGCCCCTGCACGACAATCGGCGCGACACGGACGCGCGACACGCGGGGGGATCTTCTTTTCACCCGACAAACCGCCCGGACTAGCACAGTTCCGCTTGACGATTTCGAACGACACGCGTGTAATTTCTTAGAACCGTTTCACGCAACGTCCAGGTCAGACGCAGACTCGGGCGGTGTGGGGAGCGGGGATGCGGCCTCGTGCCGAACGTCGCCGGGCATCGTCGCCCGACCGACTGCACCATCCACGCGAGCACCATCGAGCACGGAGGAACCCCATGTGGAATCTGCTCGACGCCGACGGCTCCTTCCCCTCCGACGCGGGTCGCTCGACAGTGGCCACGCAGGAGCCCTCGAACGTCCTCAATCTCTTCGGCACGCCCGCCGACGACGGGCTCATGGGCTGGCAGGAGCGCGCCCTGTGCGCGCAGACCGACCCTGAGGCGTTCTTCCCCGAGAAGGGCGGCTCGACCAGGGAGGCCAAGAAGGTCTGCACCGGCTGCGACGTCCGCTCCGAGTGCCTGGAGTACGCGCTCGAGAACGACGAGCGGTTCGGCATCTGGGGCGGGCTGTCCGAGCGGGAGCGGCGCAAGCTCAAGCGCCGCGTCGTCTGAGCAACTTTTCCCGACTGGCCGGAAGAGGGCCATGATGTCGCGAGATGACTGACTCAACGCTGCCCACCGGGCTCCGGCTGGCCGAGGCCCCTGCCTCGGCCAAGTCCGCTCTGGCCGTCACCGCCGTCGTGGTCACCCGGGGCCCCACCCGGTACCTGGCGCCGACGCTGCAGGCCCTCGGCGCCCAGACTCGCGTCCCCGCGAAAGTGGTGGTCGTCGACGTCGCGGCCACCGCGGACGAGGATGTGCTCCGACTGGCCCGTGGCGCCTTCGCCGGGTTGAGGGGTGACACGGCGCCCGAGATCGTCGCCGCGCCCGTCCCCGGGGCGCGCAACTTCGGCGCCGCTGTGCGCGCGGCCCTCGCCTCCTTGGCTCCGCCCAGCATGCTCGCGGCCGCCACCGACCCCGCCGGCTCCTGGCTGTGGCTGCTGCACGATGACAGCGCCCCGGAGCCTGACGCGCTCGCCGAGCTGCTGCGGGCCGTCGAGCACGCGCCGTCGGTCGGCGTCGCAGGGGTCAAACAGCGCACCTGGACGGATCCGGCGCGCCTGCTCGAGGTCGGGCTGCGCACCTCGCGCTCCGGCCGCCGCATGACGGGTGTCGAGGAGGCGGAGGTCGACCAGGGCCAGCACGACGGCCGAGACGACGTGCTCGGCGTCGGGATAGCCGGCGCCCTGGTCCGATGCGATGTGTGGGACGAGCTCGACGGGCCCGACCCGGCGCTGGGGCCGTTCGGCGACGGCTTCGACCTGTCGCGTCGTGCCCGGCTCGCTGGCCACCGCGTCGTCGTGGTGCCATCCGCCGTCGTGCGCCATGCACAAGCGAGTTACCACGGCCTGCGGGGGCTGCCCGGCGCCGGCGAGGAGGTCGACGCCGACGGCGACGGCCTGCCCGACACGGGCGATCCCCGTCGGTCCTTCGCGGGCCGCCGACAGGCGCTGCTCCACCAACGACTCGTCACCGCCCCGCTGCTGCTGATGCCCCTCGTCGCGCTCATCGCCGGCGCGGCCGGCGTGGTGCGCTCGCTGGTGCGGATCGCGACGAAGGAGCCGTTGCTCGCGGTCACCGAGCTGACCGCGCCGGTGGCTGTCCTGGCACGTCCAGGAGCGGTGCTCCGGGCCCGGCGACAGGCATCCCGCACCCGGCGGGTCTCGCGCCGCACACTGCGCCCGCTGCAGGCGAGCTGGCGCGAGGTGGGTCGCGAATGGCGTGACAGGCGCCTCGCTCGCGCGGAGGAGCGCCGCATCGTGCACGCGCCCAGTGAGCTCGAGCTGCGCGAGCTCGCCGCCCTGGCCACCCGTCGGCGCGCGACCCTGGGCGTGCTCGGCGTGCTGCTCCTGGGCGTGTCCGCGCTGGCCGTCGGCCCGGTGGCCGGCGCGGCGTTCGGCGGCTCCGCGCTCGCCGGAGGCGCCCTGGCCCCTGCGGCCGCGACTCTCCGCGAGCTGTGGCAGGCCGCCGCCTCCGGCTGGGTCGCGGGTGGCGTGGGGGACGCCGGACCGGCCGACGCCCTGCTCATGGTGCTGCTGCCCGCCGCGGCGGCCGCAGGGGGCTCGCCCACCGTGGCGGTCAGCATCCTCCTGCTGGGGTCCGTGCTGCTCAGCGGGCTGGGCGCCTGGTTCGCCGCTGGCGCCGCGACCCGCTCGACCGGCGTCCGGCTGTGGGCGGCGCTGGTGTGGGCAGCCGCCCCCGCGCTACTCATCGGCCTCGGCGAGGGCCGGCTCGGCGCCGTGCTCGCGCATCTGGCGTTGCCGTGGGTGGCCCTGGGCCTCGCGCGGGCGACGGGCTCCCACCAGGTCGACACCGTGCTCTCCGGTGTGGCGACGGCGCAGCGTCGGACAGCGGCGGAGGCGACTGGGCACGACGCCGCTGAGGCGGGGCAGGAGGCCTCGGCCCCGACGGACGGCAGCTTGGCGCCGCCCGCAGTGGTGACGCCCGCGCTGGGGACGGCGGCGGCCACAGACGACTTGCCCACCGACGACGCGCCCTCCGACGACCAGTCCGCCGCCGAGGTGGCGTCAGGCGGTGCGGGCCGTTCCCTCGCGGCGTCCACGGCGGCGGCCGCCGCCGCCGCGCTCGCGTTCGCCGTCATGGCCGCGGGCGCCCCCGTGCTGCTCGTGCCCGGCATGCTCGTGGTCGTGGCGGTCGCGCTGTGCGCCCCGCGCGGCCGGATCCGGGTCCTGCTGGTGCCCCTGCCGGCACTGGTCCTGCTCGGGCCGATGCTGGTCGAGGCCGCGTCGCGCGGAGTCGAGGGCCTGCGGCTGCTGTTCGCAGATCCGGGCCTGCCGTACCCGTCGACACCGGCCACGCCGCTCGGCCTGCTGCTCGGGGCGCCGTCCGACCCGTCAGCCCTCGTCCCCGCCTTCGTCCCCGCCGCCGTCGCCGACTACTGGCCGTGGGCGCTCGGGGCCGTGGTGCTGGTCATGGCGGTGCTCGCACTGCTGCGGGGCGCCCCGGTCGCGCGGGGGGTGCGCCTCGCCTGGGCCGCTGCCGCCGCCGGGCTCGCGACAGCAGTCGCCAGCGGGCTGGTCGATGTGGCGGCCGCCGACGGGCAGCTGGTGCGGGGCTGGGCGGGCGCCGGCGTCTCATTCGCGGGCGCCGGGTTCCTCACGGCCGCCGTGCTCGGCACACAGGGCCTGCGCGAGCGCATCGGGCGGGCCACGTTCGGATGGCGGCAGCCCAGTGCCGTCCTGGGCGGGATCCTCGCCGGCGCGGTGGTCGTGACCAGCCTCGGCGGCTGGGCCTGGCAGGCCCGGGCGGATGGGCTGTCGCAGGTCGCCGCCCTCGAGCGCCTCGTGGTCCCGGCGGTGGGGCAGCAAGCGCAGTCGGCGCCGCGCGGGTCCCGTGTGCTGATGGTCGAGACGGGGCCTGACGGCGTCGTCACGTGGCAGCTCGTGCGAGGGGACGGGGCGCTGCTGGTGGACCAGGCGGCCACCGTCTGGACGCGCACAGTGGAGGGCCCGCTGCGCGGGGCGCAGGCCTTGTCCGTCGACGAGCCCGAGTCGCGGCTCGACGGCCTGGTGGCCCGGATCGCGGCGGCGACCAGCGGCGACGTGGCGCTCGAGCTGGCCGAGTTCGGGGTCGGCGACGTCCTGGTCCCACCGGCGCCGACGGATGACGCGGAGGCGTCGCCGTCCGGTCCCGCCGCGCGCGCCGAGCTGGTCGCCCGGCTGGACTCCACCGCGGGCTTGGAGCGGATCACGGAGAACACCGCGGGCACGATCTGGCGGGTCCAGGCGTCGGCGACGCCCGGCGGCGCCGTGCAGGCCACGGTCACCAGCTGGGCTCGGCTGGTCGAGGGTGACGACCCGGACGCGGACACCACGCTCGACTCGGACCGGCGCGCGATCGACACGCAGGTCCCACCGGGATCGGCGACACGGCGCGTCGTGCTCGCCGAGCGCGCCGATCCCGGGTGGACGGCCACGCTCGACGGCCGGCCGCTGGGCGCCAGCCAGGACGACTGGCGGCAGGCGTTCGACCTCGGCGCGGAGGGTGGCCGCCTCGTGGTGGCCCACCAGGCGCAGCACCGGGAGCTGTGGCTCGCCGCACAGGGCGCAGTGGCACTGGTGACGGTCCTGCTCGCCTTGCCGTTCCGTCGACGAAAGGCAGGACGCCGATGACCGCCCCCCGCTGGGCCGCTCGACTCACGCGCGCCGCGTCGGGCCTGGTGGTGCTGGGCACTGTCGGCGCCGTCGTGGGCGCCGCTGGCATCGTCGCCGCGCCCGCCCCGGAGCCGGTCCCGGCCACGCTCATCGAGGTGGAGCCCGCGCGCACCACCCTCGTGTGCCCAGGGCCGTTGCAGCAGCCCGAGGCCACGAGCGTCGGGGGCTTCGACACGACGCCCGTCGCGCCGGTGCTCCGGGTGCGCGGGCTCAGCGTCCCGGGCGCCGCGGACGACGCGGCGCCCGCCGAGATGACCCTGCTCGGGGAGGGCGCGGCCACTGTCGAGCTCACCGGCCGGTCTGCCCGCACCGCAGTCCTCGCCGACGCCGCGGCGCCGGTGCTGTTGCAGGGCGACGCGCAGGACGGGAGCCCCGCCTGGCTGGCGGGCGCCACCTCGGCGCGGGTCTCCGCCGGAGACCTGCGCGGGCTCGCCGCGGCGGGCTGCCAGGCCCCAGCCTCGGACCTGTGGCTCGTGGGCGGCAGCACCGAGATCGGCAGCTCCGCCTTCCTGGTCATCGAGAACCCCGGCGCCACCACGACGGACGTCGCGGTCGAGCTCTGGGGGCCGGCAGGCCAGATCGACCTCGCCGGCTCCGCCCGCTACCTGGTGGCCCCCGGCGCGCAGCGGGTGGTCGTGCTCTCCGGAGTTGCCGCCGAGCAGCGCCGCCTGGTGGCCCACCTGACCACCACCGGCGGCGCGGTCTCGGCGTATCTGCAGGACTCCCGGCTCCGGGGATTCACCGCCGCGGGCACCGACCTGGTGGTTCCGGGCGCGCCGCCCGCCGCACGGCAGGTCGTCGCCGGGGTCCTAGTCGAGGAGTCCAGCGTCGACGATGTGAACCAGCCCGTGCTGCGCCTGCTCGCCCCCGGCGCCGACGGCTCGACGGCGCGGCTGACGCTGCTCGGCGAGGACGGCCCCGTGTCGCTCCCCGGCGCCGACGAGATCCCGCTGACCGGGGGAGTGGTGACCGACGTCCCCTTGGGCGGGCTGCCCGCAGGGGCCTACACCGTGGTGGTCGACGCTGACGTGCCGCTCGTCGCCGCCGCCATGCTGACCCGGGCCGGGGCGCCCAGCGAGCTCGACCCCACCCCGACGCTCGAGCGCGCCTGGGCGGCCGCGGCGGCCCCAGCGGCAGGCGGGCTCGTCGCGACCGCCGCAGGCGCCGACTCGACGATCCTGATCGCCCGGGCGCCGCAGGAGGGCGACCCAGCGCAGGCCGGTCCCGGCGAGGTGGTGCTGCGCGCCTACGGACAGCGGGGCGAGGTGCTCGGCGAGCAGGCCGTGCCGGTCGCGGCGGGCCACACGGCGCGCGTCGCGTTGTCGGGGCTCGGCGCCGGGGTCACCGGCGTCGAGGTGGTCGCTCCCGACGACGATCCGGTGTGGGCGTTCGCGGTGGTGGCGGAGGTCGTCCAGCCGGACGGCGTGCTGGCCGCGGTCCTGGGCCCCGCGCCCGCGGCGCCGGGGGCGATGCGGGTCAGTGTCCGCCAGGGCAGCGCGCTGGGCCTGGGCTGACGCCTAGCACGACGGGGGCTGACGCCTTGCCACGGGGCTGCTGCCCAGCGTGGCGGCCCAGCGCGGTGCGGCTCAGCGCGCGGCGCGCAGCTCGAGGTGCTCGCGCGCCTTGAGCCCGACCTGGCCGACGGCCCGCACGGGCCACTGGTACCAGCGGTGGTACCGGCGGCGCAGGTACAGCGCGGCGCTCGCGTGGTGGGCGGAGATCATGCGGGCGGGCCGCTCCCGCCAGGAGGTGCCGCCGACGTGCGTCACGCGGGCGCTGGGCACGTACAGGTTCTCCCAGCCGGCCTGGCCGAGCCGCTCGCCCAGGTCGAGGTCCTCGAAGAACATGAAGTACGAGCTGTCGAACCCGCCGACCTGCTCGAACGCCTCACGCCGCAGCAGCAGGCAGGCGCCGGACAGCCATCCGGCGGCGCGCTCGGCCCCGGCGACCTGCTGGCGCTGCTGGTAGGCGCGGGTCCAAGGGTTCGACGGCCACACGCGCGCGAAGAGCGCGTGCCCGGCGCCCTGGGTCAGCGACGGGAGCTCGCGCGCCGACGGGTAGACGGTGCCGTCCGGGTTGAGCAGCGCCGGGCCGAGCGACCCCGCGCGCGGGTGGCGCTCCGCGGCCTCGAGCAAGTCGTCGAGGGAGCCGGGGCCCCACACGAGGTCGGAGTTCGCGACCACGAGCCACGGCGCGTCAGCCCCCTCGGCTCCGGCATTCGCCCCTGAGCCGTAGCCGAGGTTCGCCCCTGGGGTGAGCACCCGGGCGCCATGGGCCTCGGCGACGGCGCGGGTGACCGTGTCATCCGTCCCGTTGTCCACCAGGACCAACTCCACCGGCAGGCGGCTGGCGCCCTGGAGTGAGACGGCGAAGTCCTTCAGCTCGGCTCCGGGGTTGAAGACGACGCAGACGACACGGACGTGGGCGGGGCCGGCGGTGCTCATGGTCGGATCAGGTTAGTGCCCGTCCCGGTACTGCGGGTCCACGTCTTCGGGGGAACGCCCGAGCAGGTGCGCGACCTGCTCCACGACGACCTCGCGGACGAGGTCCTCCAGGTCGTCGTCGTCCAGCGCGCGGGTCTCCACCGGTCGGCGGTACACGACGACGCGCGCCGGGAGGCCCGCGTCGGCCGGGAAGCAGCGGCCCAGCGGGACGCCGCCCCGCTCCCACGGGGCGGGGTTCGAGGGCGGCACATCCTCGACGGCGAACTCGGTGCCCTCGAGCTGGCGGGACCATCGGCGCTCGAGCCGCTCCACCGCGGCGAGCACCAGGTCGTCGAAGCGCTCGGCGCGCGAACGGGCAGCGGGGACGCCCGCCGGGAGCAGCGGGCCGCGCAGGCCACGGCCGCGCCGGTCGCGGCGTCGCACCGGGCGGGGGTCGCCGGCGGGCTGGCGCTGGACGGGGGAGCTCACCTGGGCACTGTAGCCCGCGGCGGGCGGCGCGGCGTGGGCGCTGTCGGGCGCTCCCGAGCGGTACGGTCTGCCCTGTGAGATCCGTCCGGCAGTGTTCGCGCACGGCATGCGGCCGTGCAGCCGTCGCCACCCTGACCTACGTGTACGCGGACTCCACGGCGGTGCTCGGCCCGTTGGCCCACAACGCCGAGCCGCACTCCTACGACTTGTGCGTCGAGCACGCGGGCCGGCTCACGGCTCCGCGCGGCTGGGAGGTCGTCCGGCTCACTCCCGAGTTCGTCGAGGCGGGCCCGAGCCAGGACGACCTGCTGGCGCTCGCGGACGCGGTGCGCGAGGCGGGCCGCCCGCGCACGGGCACCGTTCCGGCGGTGTCCGAGCCGGCCTCCGGCCTGGCCCCGCTCGCGACGCTCGCGGAGGCGAACGCCCCACGGCGCGGCCACCTGCGCATCCTTCGGTCGGACGAGGGTTGATCGTCGGTGTCGATCCCCGGGCCGGAGAAGCGCTCCCGCGCGCCACGCAGCCGCGCTGCGGCGCCCTCGCAGCCGTTGGGCTCGTTGAGCCAGTCCGAGTCCCGGGCCGGCTTCCAGGTGGAGACGTGCTCCGAGTGCGGAGGGCAGTCGCTCACCCGGCTGCGGATGACGTTGGGCGACGGGCTCCCGGTCCTGTTCGTGTCGTGCCATGACTGCGAGGGCAAGGCGTGGTTCCGCGCCGACGCCGACGGCTCCGAGTTGACCCGCGACGACGTCATCGCGCGGAGCGGCAAGCGGGACCGCAAGGGCTGACGCGTCCGACGGCCCGCGCTCAGCGCGCGGCGAGCTCGGCCCGCACGGTGGAGCGGACGATGTCGGCGAGGTCCCGCTCCGCGCGCCAGCCCAGGACGTCGACGGCGCGGTCCACCGCCGCGACGACCTGCGGGGGATCGCCGACCCGGCGGCCGAGCAGCTCGGGGACGACGGGGACGCCGGTCGCCACGGCGAAAGCGTCCAGCACCTCGAGCACAGACGAGCCCACGCCCGTGCCGATGTTGAGCACGTGGTCGGCTGGCGGTCCCTCGGCGTCGCGGGCGGCCCCGGCCACGTCGGCCGGGGCCGCCACGTGGTCCAGCGCGGCCACGTGCGCGTGGGCGAGGTCCAGCACATGCACGTAGTCCCGGACGCAGGTGCCGTCCGGGGTGGGGTGGTCGGATCCGAAGACCAGCGGCGGCAGGCCGGCCCGCAGGCGGCGGAGCACGAGCGGGACGAGGTTCTGCGCGGCGGGGTCGTGCAGGTCGTCCCAGCCGGCGCCCGCGACGTTGAAGTAGCGCAGCGACAGGCACGCCAGGCCCCAGGCCCGCGCGGCGTCGCGCACCAGCCACTCGCCCGCGAGCTTCGTCTCCCCGTAGGGGTTCATGGGGACAGTGGGGGAGGCCTCGGTGACGAGCGCGGAGCCTGGGGCGCCGTAGACCGCCGCCGAGGAGGAGAAGACCAGCGACGGCACGTCCGCCTGCTCCATGGCCTCCAGGACGTGGGCCAGGCCGCCGACGTTCTGGCGGTAGTACCACGTCGGGCGCGCGACGGACTCGTCGACGCGTTTGCGCGCCGCGAGGTGGATGACCGCGCGGGCGCCCACCTCGACGAACAGCGCGGCGAGCCGCTCCACCGTGCTGTCCGCCGCCAGGTCGGCCACCTCGAGACGTGCGTCCCCGACCCGCTCGGCGCGCCCTGCGCTCAGGTCGTCGACGACGACCACCTCGTCGCCCCGGGCCGCGAGCAGCCGGACGATGTGCGCGCCGATGTAGCCGGCCCCTCCGGTGACGATCACCGTCATGTGGTCCCCCTGCTCGTGTGCCCCGGCGAGCATTCCCGATGCCGGGGACAGGCGCGCCTGCCGGTAGGGTGACGCTGTGTCATCCCCCACTGGTCAGACGCCCGATAAGTCCGCTGCGGACACCTTCCCGGACCTGTCCGGCCTGATCAAGGCCTATGACGTCCGCGGTGTCGTGCCCGCCGAGCTCAACCCCGAGGTCGCCCGCGCGATCGGCGCGGCCTTCGCCGACGTCGTGGTAGTCCCCGAGACGCCCGCCGGCCAGCGCCCGCGCGCGGTCATCGGCAACGACATGCGGCCCTCGGGCCCCGAGCTGGTCGCGGCCTTCGCCGACGGCCTGGCCGGACGCGGCGTCGACGTGACGCTGATCGGCCTGGCGTCCACCGACGGCCTCTACTTCGCCTCCGGCTCGCTCGACATCCCCGGCGCGATGTTCACCGCGAGCCACAACCCCGCGCAGTACAACGGCATCAAGCTGTGCCGCGCCGGCGCCCGCCCCGTCGGGCAGGACTCCGGACTCGCCCAGGTGCGCGAGCTCGCGTCGCGGTACCTCGCCCTCGGCGTGGAGCCCGTGGACGGCGTGGCCCGCGGCACGATCGACGAGCAGGACTTGCTGCCCGAGTACGCTGCGTTCCTGCGCTCGCTGGTCGACCTGTCCGGCATCCGCCCGCTCAAGGTCGTCGTCGACGCGGGCAACGGGATGGGCGGCTTCACCGCGCCGGCCGTGCTCGGCACAGGCGCCGGTCTGCCCGAGCTGCCGCTCGAGATCGTCCCGCTGTACTTCGAGCTCGACGGCACGTTCCCCAACCACGAGGCCAACCCCCTCGAGCCGGAGAACCTGCGCGACCTGCAGGCCGCTGTGGTCGAGCACGGCGCCGACATCGGGCTCGCCTTCGACGGCGACGCGGACCGCTGCTTCGTCATCGACGAGAACGGCGACCCCGTCAGCCCGTCGGCGATCACCGCCCTCGTCGGGCTGCGCGAGGTGGCCCGCGAACAGGCCGCCGGGCGGCCCACGCCCACGGTGATCCACAACCTCATCACGTCCCAGGTGGTGCCCGACCTGGTCGGCGCGACCGGGGCGACGGTGGTGCGCACCCGCGTGGGGCACTCGTTCATCAAGGCCGAGATGGCCAAGCACGACGCGGTCTTCGGCGGCGAGCACAGCGCCCACTACTACTTCCGTGACTTCTTCTTCGCGGACACCGGCATGCTCGCGGCGTTGCACGTCCTCGCGGCGCTCGGCGGCCAGGAGCACCCGCTGTCCGCCCTCGCGGAGATCTACCAGCCCTACTCGGCGAGCGGCGAGATCAACTCGCGCGTCGCCGACGTGCCCGCAGCGCGCGCCCGCGTGGTGCAGGCCTACGTCACCGAGGAGGGCGCGGGCCCCGTCACCGTCGACGAGCTCGACGGCTTGACGGTGTCGCACTGGGACGCCACCCCGCAGTGGTGGTTCAACCTCCGCGCCTCGAACACCGAGCCGCTGCTGCGGCTCAACGTCGAGGCCGCCGACGAGGACATCATGATCAAGGTGCGCGACGACGTGCTCGCGCTCGTGCGCCAGGCCGAGGAGGACTGACATGTCGGAAGAGAACACCGCTGTGGGGATTGAGCCGTGGCTGCGCGAGATCCTGCGCTGTCCGGTGACCGGGGCGACGCTCGTCGACGCCGTCGGCCCCGAAGGGCAGCCCGAACTGCACTCCACCGACGCCGAGAACCCGCTGGCGTACCCCGTGCGGGACGGCATTCCGGTGCTGCTCGCCGACGAGGCGCGCTCGCTGCGCTGACACGCTGACAGTGCCCCCGCACTGGCGTGCTGCCGGCCTGGGGCCGCTGCGCCGCCGCGAGTGTCGGTGGGGCTGTCCGCTGTGACCTAGTATTCCCGCTGGCCGTCGTCGCGGCGGCCAGCGTGAGCGTGCCGTACGGCCGCTGCGCCTGGTGCGACCAGGAGGAACACATGGCCCACGGTGGCGGCACGAAGGCGATCGTCGCGGCGCTGGTCGCCAACCTCGGCATCGCGGTGACGAAGTTCATCGCCTACCTGCTCACTGCGTCGAGCTCGATGCTGGCGGAGGCGGTGCACTCCCTCGCGGACTCCGGCAACCAGGCGCTGTTGCTGGTTGGCGGCCGCAGGGCGCGCCGCGCGGCGGACGCGCGCCACCCGTTCGGCTATGGGCGCGAGCGGTACGTGTACGCGTTCATCGTCTCGATCGTGCTGTTCACGCTCGGTGGCGTGTTCGCCCTGTACGAGGCGTGGCACAAGTGGGAGGACCCGCACCCGATCGACTCGTGGCAGTGGGTGCCCATCGCGGTGCTGCTCGCGGCCATCGTGATGGAGAGCTTCTCGTTCCGCACCGCCATCCGCGAGGCCAACCCGTTGCGCGGCTCGCAGTCGTGGACGCAGTTCATCCGCCGCGCCAAGGCGCCGGAGCTGCCGGTGGTGCTCCTCGAGGACTTCGGCGCGCTGGTCGGCCTGGTGCTGGCCCTCGGCGGCGTGTCGATGACGCTGGTCACCGACGACGGGCGCTGGGACGCGGCGGGCACGGCGTGCATCGGCGCCCTCTTGGTGGTCATCGCGGTGGTGCTCGCCCTGGAGACGAAGTCGCTGCTGCTGGGCGAGTCGGCCACGGAGCAGGACGTGGACGCGATCGAGGCGGCCCTGGTCGGGGACGGCGTCCGCTCGCTCATCCACTTGCGCACGCTGCACCTGGGGCCCGAGGAGCTGCTGGTCGCCGCGAAGATCGAGATCGCGCCGACAGCGTCCGCGGCGGAGATCGCGGCGGCCATCGACGCCGCCGAGCAGCGGGTGCGCGCCGCGGTGCCGATCGCCACGGCCATCTACCTGGAGCCTGATCTGCGCCGCGGGGCCACGGCAGCCGAGGCGGCCGCGGGCTGACGCGCGCATCGGCCACATGACGACGGGCCCGGACCGCTGTGCTGCGGTCCGGGCCCGTCATCGTGTGGTGCGAGGGTCAAGCCCTCAGCGGGCTTATGCCTGCGCGGCGGCCTTGAGGTCGTCGACGAAGGTCGGGTTCGCGTCGAGCCACGTGCGCACGGCGATCTCGGGGGAGGCGCCGTTGCCCTCATAGATGAGGTTCTCCAGCGAGAAGAGCTGCTCGTCGGTCAGGCGGAAGGCCTTGATCCAGGACGAGAGCGTCGGGTAGTCCGCGGTGAAGTCGGTGCGGCCCATCGAGTGGATCTCCTCAGCGGCGCCGAGCGCGCCCTCCGGGTCCTCGAGGTCGCGGATCGGGTACGCGTCGTAGGCCCAGTGCGGGCGCCACAGGGTCGCCACGATCTGCTCGCCCGCGTCGGTGGCGCCCTTGAGCTCGGCGAGCATCGCCGGCGTCGAGGAGATGAGCAGGTCCATGCCCTCGAGCCCGTAGGCCGGGATGACGGAGTCCTGGACGATGCGGGTCAGCCCGGCGCCCGCCTCGATGCCGACGATCCGGTTGCCGGCCGCGGACGACGCGTCGGCGAGGTCGCTGAGCGAGGTGATCGGCGAGTCCTCGTTGACGACGACTGTCAGCTTGGCGTTGTCGTACCAGGCGCCGAGGTCCTCCATGTCGTCGCCGTACTCGTCGAGGTAGTCCGCGTGCGTCTCCGGCAGCCACATGTCGAAGTTGACGTCGAAGTCACCGCCGGACATGCCCGTGTAGATGATGCCGGGGTCGGCCTCCTGGTTGGTGACCGTGTAGCCCTCGTCCTCGAGGATCGCCGCGAACAGGTGGGACACGGCGATGCCCTCGTCCCAGCCGGAGTGGATCCCGATCGAGACCGTGGACAGGTCGCCGTTGTCGAGGCGCTCGTCGGCGGCGTCGGCGGTGGCCGAGCAGGCGGTGAGGCCCAGCGACAGGACGGCGGCGGTGGCGAGGGCGAGATGACGTGACGTGCGGTGGGTCATGTTTCCTTCCTGGTGGCGTGCGGCGGGGCGCCGC
>NZ_JAUDBQ010000007.1 GCF_030372105.1 Cellulomonas cellasea
CGCCGCCGGGTGGGTCATGAGGTGGGAACGGTGAGCGCCCTCGCACTCCTCGCCACCGGCTTCGTCGTCAGCCTCGGGTTCTGCCTCGGGATCACCTGGGCCGCGGGTGTTGGCGGGCGGAAGGGGCGGTCATGACGCGGCCCAGAGCGATCGACTTCTTCAGCGGCGAGGGCGGGGCGTCCACCGGCTACCACCGCGCCGGGTTCGACATCTACGGCGTCGACAACGCGCCGGCCCGTCTGACCCGCTACCCCTACCCGCACCACCAGGGCGACGCGATCGATGTCATGGTCCGGCTCATCGCGGGCGAGGCGATCGACTTCACGCACCCGGACGGCACCGTCGAGTGCCTGTCACTGCCCGACTTCATAGCGGTCTTCGGCTCTCCGCCGTGCACCGGCTATACCCGCGGCACCGCGGCAATCCCGGACCGGCTCACCCGCTACGACCGGCTCATCGCCGTGACCCGGCAGATGTTCATCGAGATGGGCCTGCCGTACGTCATCGAGAACGTCGCCGACGCGAAGCCCGAGCTGGTCAACCCCGTCCTGTACTGCGGGCGCATGTTCGGCCTCGGCGCCACCGACACCGACGGCACGCCGCTCGTCGTCGACCGGCACCGACTGTTCGAGGCCAGCCCCGACCTGCTGATCCTGCCGCCCGGACCCCATGTCAAGCACGACAAGAGCGTGCAAGTCGCCGGCGCCTACGGAGGGGCCCGACGCGACAAGCGGGAGGCCCGGGAGGTCCGACGGGGGGGGTACGTCCCGGCCGACCTGGACGTCATCCGCACGATGCTCGGCACCCCCTGGATGAGCGAGACCGGGTGCTTCCTGTCGATCCCCCCGGCCTATACCGAGCACATCGGTGCCCAGGTGCTCGACCAGATCACGAGCAGCGCCGCCGCATGAGCCTCCCCACCCACGCCTGCACCCGCTGCACCCTGCCCGTCCACAACCGCGGCTCCCGATGCCGCGACTGCATCCGCCCCTACGCCCAGGAGACCGCCATGCCCGCACAGCGCCACTTGATCCGACCAGCCGACGTCGACGAGCACGAGAAGGGGGAGCACTGGGCCGCGTACCGCGCGTGTGGTGACGCCGACCCGACGCTGTTTCATGAGCCCAGCGGCCATGAGTCCGCGAGTGAGCGCAGGGAGCGCATCGCTGACGCCAAGTCCTACTGCGACCGCTGCCCTGTCACCCAGGAATGCCTCGACGGGGCATTCGACGAGGGCGACGCGGTGACCATCCGGGGCGGCCTCACCGCTGCCGAGCGTGACGACATCGCACGGGCCCGACGCGGACGCTGGTTCGGCGCATGAGACGCGCACCGTCCGTCCAGGACTACGAGCGGATGACCAACACGGCCCGGGTCAAGGCCGCCGAGATCCTCGCCCGCCAGCACGCCCTCCTCGACGCCGCGGCTGAGCGCATCCGCGCGGTCGAAGCGACCTCGGGCCAGCAGGTCCGCACCGACTCCGAGCAGGTCCGCGCAGCACTCGACGGGACCCCCGGCTACACGGCGATCGAGCAGGCCCGACGCCTCCACGACATCAACCTCGACACCCCCAGACAGGACGCAGCATGAACTCCACCATCACCCTCCAGGGCCGCCTCACAGCCGACGCCGAGCTCACCTTCACGCCGTCCGGCGCACCAAAGCTCGAGCTCAGCGTCGCCGACAACCACCGCAAGAAGACCGGCGACCAGTGGGCCGACGACGGCACCTCGTTCTGGCGCGTCACCCTCTGGCGCGACGACGCCGAGGCCTACGCCGAACGCCTCCACAAGGGAACCCTCGTCGTCGTCACCGGTGAGCCCCGCATCCGCGAGTACGAGAACCGCGACGGCGGCAAGGGCAAGTCCCCCGAGATCCACCGGGCCATCGTCGGCATCCGCGAGCACGTCCAGCGCGGCGGGCAGCAGCGGCACGCGGGCGCCGCCTCTGCCGCCACAGCCCGGCACGCCGACGGACTCGCCCAGGACGACCCGTGGGCGACGCCGGCCATCGAGCCCGAGCAGGTGCCGGGATGGTGACCACAACCCTCACCGTCGACATCCCCCGCGGGCTCTGGATGACCTCGAACGACCGCCTCCACTGGGCCGCGAAGGCAAAGAGGACCAAGGCCATACGCACCCTCGCCAAGCACGCCGCCCGGGTCGCACAGATCGAGGCCCTGCACCACGTCCACGTCACCGTGCACGTCGGCTACCCGACCCGCACCACCGCCGACCCCGGGAACGCGTACCCCGTCATCAAGGCCGCCATCGACGGCTTCACCGACGCCGGACTGTGGCCCGACGACGACTCCACTCACCTCACCGGACCCGACCCCCGACGCGAACCCCACCCCACCGGACGGACCGGTCTGCACACCCTCCGCTTCGTGTTCGCCGCCACCGACCAGCCAGGAGACCACTCATGACCCGCGACCCGGCCGAGGTGCAGGCCGTCGCACGACTCCTCTCCGAAGGTGTCGTCGTCATCTGCACCTGCGGACGCCCCGACACCAACACCAGCGACGAGCGCCGGCGACACCAGCAGCTCCACGGGCACTCACTGTCCGGGACCGAGACACGCGTCGCCCAGGCGATCGAGCGACCAGGGGGCGATGGCTGATGGCACGCGACCACGCCCGCATCCGGCTCGACATCTGGGCCGACGACGACTTCCGCGAGCTCACATCCTCGGGGCAGTGGCTCTACATGCACCTGCTGACCCACCCGACGCTGTCGTTCGCCGGCGTCGCGGACTGGCGACCAGCCAGGATCGCCGCCCACACCCGCGAGCTCACGGCACATGACATCGAGATGTTCGCGGCCGAGTTGGAGACCGGCGAGTACCTCGTGATCGACCGGGACAGCGAAGAGGCGCTCGTCCGGTCCTTCGTGAAGCACGACGGCCTCATGCGCTCACCCAACATGGCGAAGGCACTCGTCAAGGCCCACGCCGAGATCGCATCGGCCACCCTCCGCGCCGTCGTCATTGACCAGCTCAAGCGGCTTGAGATCGCTCAGCCGCAACTCACAGGATGGAACCTCAAGGAGGTCGAGAAGCTCCTCAAGAAGCGGTCCGCAACCCTTTCGGAAGCAGTCGCCGAGTTGCCCCGGAACCCTTCCGCAAACCCTTCGGGTAACCCTTCCAGGAACCCTTCGGGGAACCCTTCCGAAATTGATGCCACACTCCCTAACTCCCTAACTCCCTTCCTCCCTGGCTCCGAGTCATCATCCAAGTTGCGTACTGAACCTCACCAGAGGGCGTCTTGATGATGACGATGACCTCGAAGCAAGGACACGCACTCGCCGCCCTGATCCACGAGCTGCGGAGCGACTGGGGCATCCCTGGCATCGTCGCCGAGCTCCGGAAGGCAGCCGACAGGGGCACACCGTTCGACATCGCCCTCGCCGCACTCCACGCAGCCCAGGACGAGAAGAACCGCACACCGGCCATCATCGCCCTCCCCGGCCCGCACTGGACCAGGGGCAAGGTGCTCGGGGAAGCCACCTCGAGCACGTTCGCCCGCTGCCCCGTCATCGGTCACACGTCCTACGCGGCCCACAACTGCGGTGCGTGCGCGAAGGACGACCTCGACCCCACACCCACCCCGCAGACACGTGTGGGACTCGACCCCGCACGCGTCCGCCAGATCCTCGCAAACCACAGCACCGGGGCCACGTCATGACCGGCGACGAGTACATGGCCCTCCTCGAGCAGCGACGCGACGCCTACGAGGCCGAGCACCCGACTGCCCGCGCGTGGGTCAGGCCGCTCCTCGAGTGGTTCATCCGCCCGGGAGACGAAGCCCTCGTCGCCCTGCCCACCACGGCACCGAAGCGGCAGACGACGCCGCGCACGTACCGCACGGCGGAGTCACTGCGAGCCGATCGCGACCGGGTCGACGCCGAGATCCGCCGGCTGTCCGACTCGGCCGCACTCCCCGACCGGGCTGCGTCCCACGGCGTCGCGCTCGGTCGGGCACGCACCGCACGACACCAAGCCCGAGCGGACCGGGCGCTCGCCCGTGCCGCCGAGCTGTACCAGCGGCTCAGTGTCCTTGACGGGCGCATCGCCAGAGCTGAACGCCGCGAGACCACCCACAGCACCACCGACGGAAGGAACGAACGATGAGCAGCGACATCCGACCCATCACTGACACGAGCGCGGGCCAGTGTGGCTCGCACCTGAACGTCCGCGGCGAGGACTTCCGCTGCGACCTCGCCACCGACCACAACGGCTGGGCACACAGCAGCCAGGCCAGCGAGGCACTGTGGTCCAACGCGACCCCCGCGGACGTGACCCGATGACCCCCATCACCCCGCCCAGCCCCACGGTGGTCACCACCCTGACCGCGCCCGACGACCCGAAGATGCTCCGGGAGACGCTGTGCGTCGCGGCCGCCGCTGTCGCGCGCGCCACCGGCACCGGCGACCGGGACGACGAGCACATCACCCGCCTCCAGCGCCTGATCGACGAGTGCGACCATCACCGGCCGCTCGGTAGCGACGGGAAGCACGGGAGCCTCCACACGGCGACGTGCGGGTGCGACGACGTCGTGAGCCCCACGGTGGGCGACGTCATCACGACGGCGGGCGAGCTGGATGAGCTGCCGGTCGGGAGCGTGCTCCTGGACAAAGGCGGGCAGGCCGTCTGGCGCGACCTCTACGACCACTGGTGCGCGGCGAACGGCACGAGGCAGATCCGCGCCAGCCTCGTCATCGACGATGGCGCGCCCCTGACCCTCCTCCACCGCCCCGACGCCCCGCCTGCCGCACCGACGGCCACTGTGGACCGGGAGGCGCTCAGCACGGTCGTCGGCAGTGTGCTGTGCAGCGTCACGAACTACCCCGACGCGATTCAGGTGCAGCTGCTCGGGCAGTCCATCGCCCCGCTGACCGCGAAGGTCGTGGACGCCGTGCTGGCATTCCTCGCCACCCAGCCGACCCCCTCGTCGGTGGACGCCGACGCGTCCTCGTGGGACTGCGACGAGTGTGGCGTCACCCTGACGCGGGCCGAGGTGACCGACCCCGCCGCGCGCCAGTGGCTCGCCTCACCTGGCGCCGAGGAGCCGGACGCCGTGCGGCACACCCACTGCCCCGCCCCGGTGGCCGCCGACGCGGTGGAGCGGGCGGTCATGGCTGCGGCCAGGTGTGACGTCCGAGTCGAGGACGCCGACTGCGCACACATGGACGACTCGATGCCGTGCAGATGCCAGAACCGGTTCTCGTACTGCATGGAGCATGACGGGGAGGAGCCGCAAGACCCGAGCGTGACCGTGTGCCCCTGGGCCGCGCGGATCGCGGCCGCCGCCCTCACCGCTGCCCGTGCTGGGGAGGTCCAGCGATGAGCGCCGACCTGCGTGCGGCGGAATACTGCCGCGCCCACCCGGGCTGCACGATGTCGCCAGGACACCGCGGGTCGTGCTGCATCTGCGGGCCAGGGTCTGCCACATGCAAGAACGGGTGCCCGAGCCGCGTCGAGGTCCAGCGATGACGGGCCAGCCGAGCGCGGTGGAGGTGCTGGCGGCACACGCAGCCAAGCCGCCCGTGCGTGATCAGCGGTTCACCTTCCTCCCCGAGTGCCGGTGCGGATGGCTGGGGTCGTCCAGCCTCGCGTGGGCCGTGGATCACGGACGCCACGTCGCCGAAGCCCTCGCCGCTGCTGGTCTTCTGGCACCCGGCCCGACGGCCGTCACGTCCGACATCCTCGACGTCTCGTGGGTGCGTGACATCTACGTGGCTGACCGCGAGATGCAGGTGGGGGTCATCTCAAGCGGGTGGGGTCAGCAATTCGACGCGATGCTCGCCGCAGTGCGGGCGGAGGCGTGGGACGAGGGGTTCGAGGTCGGCTGGGAGCACTGCCAGGACGGCAACTTCGGCACCGACGCGAAGGACGACGACACACCCAACCCGTACTGCACGCCCGAGACCCAGCGCTGAGAATGCCCCGGACCCGAATGGCGGGGCGGTATTCCACCGTCCCGCCATTCACCCTCGGGTGGGCATTCCCGGCTAGGGGATGCACGGGTATTCCGGTAGAATGTGCGCACGGCGACGGAGGGGGCGTGTGGTGCGAATCGCGGGACATGGGCTGCTGAATGAAGGCGGTCCTTTCGATGAGTCCGGGCGCCATCTTTGGACCAACAACTTCACCACCGGCGGCAGCGGGTGCGCGAAGTGTGTGTGCGGCACCCTCTCGCCGATCCTCCCGTCGAGCAGCCAGCGCAAGGCGTGGCATCGGGAGCACAAGGCCGATGTCGCACAAGGCTCAGCCCTTGTTTCAACCGTTACCAGGCTGTCGGCTTGTGGGGAGTGGCGCGCGTGAGCGACATCGACGCCGAGTTTGCGGCGATGAGCGCGACCCTCACGCGGAACACGCTCATAGCGCAGCCGATCCTCGAAGACGCCATCATCGCGGTCCTCGACCTGCACGACGGCAACTGGACCATCTGCCCCGAGTGTGGACAAGAGTCCCCGTGTCGGACCGCGCAGGCGGTCACCAGGCAGATGCCGATGATGGACGAGGGGGCCGCCAACGATGACTGACTCCCGCCCGCAGGTCTCGGCGCTCGACGCACGGGACGACCTGCTCGCCATCGTCGCAGCGTGGCCCCAGCTCGTCGCCCGGCTCGTGCCCGGTGGTGGGAAAGCGCTGACGGGGATGCCGCGCGGTGGCGAGGCGTCCGGGGTGCCCATCGACGTGTACGTGTCGGACCTCATGCGGGAGATCGAGGACCAGGCGCGGTTCTACGGTCAGGTCATCGACGACGAGGTCGAGCCCGAGCACGGGTGCGACGGGAAGTGCGTGGCCGACTGGTTCGCTGCCGCAGCACAGACGCCCGGACTGCCCGTGCCAACCGGGTGGGACTGCCCGCAGCGGCGCGACCCGATCACGACGTCGACGATGCCGACGCTGCTCGAGCAGGTCGCCCGGCATGTCGGGCACTTCGCCGCGGACGAGCGTGAGGCGTTGGACCTGGCCGACATGGCGCACGACTTCCGGGAGCGGGTGACGATGACGCTCGACCCACGTGTGGCGCCCGGCTACCTCGGACCATGCCCGGCGAAGGACTGCCTTGGGATGCTCGTGGTGAAGGGCTCGTCGACGAGTGCGCTATGCCCTGAGTGTGGCGAGCGGACGGCGATTGACGACCAGTGGAAGTACCTGGTCGCTCAGCTCGACGACCGGCTCATGACCGTGCCGGAGATCGTCGTGGCGCTCAAGATGCTGGACTGCCCCGCGTCGGAGTCGACGGTGCGACGCTGGATCGCGCGAGGGGATCTCGTCGAGGCCGTGAAGGTCGAGGGCGGCATGGGGTTGTACCCGCTGGCGGACGCTAAGGCGCTGGCGGAGAAGCGAACAGTGAGGGTGGAGGTGGCGGCGTGAGCAGCATGAAGGACTACGAGCGCGAGGTCGAGATCGTCCGAAGGGCGAGGGTGACCCTGCTCAACGAGGTCGGCCTGTCGCCGTCAGAGGTTCTGGCCGACGACGGCTTCCGGCTCGACGGCACGGAGTTGCGGGTCCACATCTTCGACCGTGACGCGCACCCGGGACCGAACGCCGAGGACCGGTTCGTGGAGCGCACGGTGCAGGTCCCGGCAGACGCCGCGGCTCGGTACTTGGATGCGGTCCGAGCCCCCGCCGCGGGCACGAGGAAGACGCTCGGTGAGGTGACGGCGAACGACATCGGTCGGCGGGTGCGGGTGCGCAGCGGAGACGCGCTGCACGAGGGAGTGCTGACCGAGGTCGAAGCGAAGGGCGCGATCATCGAAGAGCGAGACCTCTCATCGACGATCGCCCGGTTCGTCATCGGAAGCGTGACGGCGCGGATCGGGGTAGACGGCTGGCACTCGGGTGAGATGCTGCTCGACACCCCGATCGAGGTGCTGGCGTGAGCGTCTGCGAGTGGTGCGACGTGCCGACCGTGGCCGAGTCGCCCCTGATGCGGGACCGCATGGAGGCGCACCGGGAGTTCCACGCCTTCGGGTGGGTGACCCAGGACGAGATCCTGACGCCGATGGTGGTCGCGGTGGACCGCTTCCTCGCCGAGATCAGGCGGCGCTTGACCCCGACTTGACGTGAGGGCGTGGCGGCCCTATGTTGATACGGTAGGGATTTAGCCATGAGGCCGGTGAGCAGACGCTCCCGGCCTCTTCGCATGCCCCGGACAACCACAGTCGCCAAGGGATCATGCAATCCGTTGGAGCCGGTCAGGGAGAGACGGCCAGTCGGATCGACTGTGGCACGGGCTACTGGCAGCGCACCCTCTCGCCCGGCACCGACCTCGCGTCACCGCCGGGCGATGGTGCGCGTCTCACAGACAGCGGGAGGTCGCACGATGGCCTCTCGCCGGATCCGCATCAGCAGCCGTGCCCTCGGCCCCAAGCACCGCGTCATCGTCCGGGTCTACGACACCGCCGACGAGATGTGCGACGCCGGCCAGCGCTTCAACGGCAACGACCTGTCCGGCTCGGGCGGCATCACGCAGGGGTACATCACTGCCGACGGTGGCTTCGTCCCCGTGATCCGCCTTGCTCGCGGCTACCTCAGCAACATGATCGTCTCCCACGAGGTGCACCACGCTGCGACCGGGATCTACGGCGCCGCAGTGCGAGGCGAGCCCGACGGTGAGCACCTGGTGTTTACCAACGAGCCGTTCGCCCACCTCTACAGCGACCTGTTCGACGCACTCGTGAACGCGCTCTACGCGCACGGGTACTACGGCGAGCGAGTCGCCTGACCCCACAGACAGCGGGCCGCACCTAGGCGCGGCACCGCGACCACTCCCACCCGCGCGTCTGGAACCCCCCGACCTACACGTGTGCTGACCGGGGCGAGCGACCATGCGCGGGTGGGGGCAACGTCGTAGGGGGTGACGATGGCCGGACGACGATGCCCAGGCCAGCGATGCCCGACCATCCTGACCGGCACCGAGCGCTACTGCCCCACCCATGCACGGGAGTACGAGGCCCGACGTGGCACCCCCACACAGCGTGGGTATGGGGCAGAGCACGCGGCCTTGCGAGCTGACTGGCAGCGCCGCATCAACGCCGGCGAGATCGTCATGTGCGCCGATGGTTGCGGGCAACGCATCACCGGACGCATCTGGCACCTCGGGCACACCGAGGACCGCAGTGCCTACCTCGGGCCGCAGACCGTCACCTGTAACACGGGCGACGGTGGTCGACGTGGAGCAAGAGCGCGTCACGAGTAGGTCAAGGACAGGTCAAGGAAGACCATGAACACCCCAGGGGATGGGGCCGAGGGGCACCCTGCCGCACCGCCGGTGAGGGGCCTCAGATGTGCGGAGGGTTCAGACCTTCCGCACTGGGCCCACTTTGGTCATGGTTTGGTCAAGTCTCTGGGTGGAGCGCGATGCTCCCCCGACCCTGATGGCGGCGCGATGCCGTCGAGGAGTGATGAACATGGCTCGAGGCGGTGCACGCAACCGGTCCGGCCCTGCTGCGGACCCCAACTCGGGCCGCAGTGAGCGTCGCGGCTACAAACTGACGGCTCTCCCGAGTGAGGGCTACAAGGGTGAGGTCCCTGACTTCCCTCTGCCTGGCGCGTCTGACCGTGAGCTCGCCGTGTGGGATGGCCTGTGGGCTACTCCGCAGGCGTGTGCGTGGTCGATGCAGTCGTGGCGGTGGGGGCAGATCGCTGACATGGTCCGTATGCAGGTGCGTGGCGAGGGTGAGGATGCCCCGGTTGGGGTGTACGCGGCTCTTCGTGCTGCCCGTGCGGATCTTGGTCTGACTCCTGCCGGCCTCAAGGAGAACGGCTGGGCGATCGCCGCCGACGAGGTTGCGGCGAAGGCTGCTGCGAACGCTGAGGCTGCCGCTCCCCCGCGTCGTTCGTCGCGTGACCGCCTGTCGGTGGTCAACGGTGGCGGCTGACTCTCTCGCCCTCGACTTCAACCCGCTGCACACGCTCGGCTTCCTGGTCACTGACTGGGTTGAGCAGCACTGCAAGGTGCCTGGTGGCGTGTACGAGGGCGAGCCGTTGCTGTTCAACGGCTGGCAGCTCTACTGCACGGCGAACCACTACCGGATCAAGCCGGATGCGGTCGTTGACCCTCGTCGCCTGCTGGCGCCGTTCCACTACCGTCGCTCGATCGTGGTGGGCCCGCAGAAGTGCGGGAAGTCGCCCTGGGGCGCGGGGATGCTGCTGGCTGAGGGTGTGGGCCCGACGACGTTCGCGGGCTGGGCGGCCGGCGGTGAGGTGTACCGCTGCGAGGACCACGGGTGCGGGTGCGGGTGGGAGTACGAGTACGCGCCTGGCGAGGCGATGGGTGCCCCTCGGCGGAAGTCGCTGCTGGGGTTGCTCGCCTATGCGGAGTCGCAGACGCAGAACGTGTACGAGCCGTTGCAGACGATGATCCAGTCGGGTCCGCTCCGTGACTTCGTGCATGTCCGTGAGGGCTTCATCCGCCTGCCGAACCGGGGGAAGATCGTCCCGTTGTCGGCGGCTGCGAAGTCGAAGCTGGGGCAGCCGTTGACTGGTGGCCTCGCTGATGAGTCTGGCCTCTACACGGCGCGGAACAAGGTGCTCGACACGTGGCAGACCATGCGTCGTGGCATCGCCGCCATGCAGGGGCGCACGATCGAGCTCACGAACCCGTGGGACCCGATGGAGAACTCTGCGGCGCAGATCGCGTTCGACTCGCGCCAGACGGACATCTTCCGGTACTACCGGAAGCCGCCGGTGAACCTGTCGTACAAGAAGAAGGCCGAGCGCCACAAGATCCACGTGCACGTGTACGCGGACTCGCCATGGGTTGACCCGGAGTCGATTGACGCCGAGGCGAACGAGCTTGTCGAGACGGATCCGACGCAGGCTGAGCGGTTCTACGGGAACCGCCTGGTGCAGGGTCTCGGGTCGTACATGCCCGAGAAGCTCTGGACGAACTCCGCCGCGAAGACGCCTTCCTCGGAGCGTCGGATCGCGATCGGGTTCGACGGGTCGCGTTCGGGCGACTGGACGGCGATTCGCTGCGAGACGGCGGATGGGTACCGGTTCACGCCGACGTACGGGCCTGACAATCGCCCGACGATCTGGGACCCGGCCGCTTGGGAGGGTCGCATCCCCCGCGGGGAGGTCAAGGCCGCGGTCGCGGAGATCTTCGCGAAGTACGAGGTCGCGCGGATGTACGTGGACCCGCGGCACTGGGAGACGCAGGCGGATGAGTGGGCGCTCGAGCATGGTGACGACGTTGTCGTGCTGTGGCCGACGAACCAGATCAGCCGCATGTTTGACGCGCTGTCCCGGTTCCTTGAGGACACGACGGAGCTCGCCACGACGCATGACGGCGACCCCACGGCGACGCTTCATGCCCTCGCGGCCCGGAAGGTCGCGAAGGCGGGCGACAAGTACATCCTCGGTAAGCCGTCCGAGAACCAGAAGATCGACGTCCTGATGGCCGACGTGCTCGCGCACGAGGCCGCCGCTGACATGCGTGCTGACGGCTGGACCGAGTCCGGGCCGGCGTACATCCGACTTCCACGCTGACCTCGAAGGGGGACCTGTGGCACTGACCCCCAGCGAACTGGCGCTGATCGAGAAGCACCAGCGCGACCTCGAGAGCCGTGCACACACCGACGAGCTGCTGCTGCGGTACTACCTCGGCGCGCAGCGCGTGGAGCACCTGGGTATGGCGATCCCGCCGAACCTGCGGCGCTTCATGGTCATCGCGAACTGGTGCCGGACGTTCGTTGACACGAAGAACGCTCGGCAGCAGGTGCGGTCGCTGATCCTGCCTGGTGAGGAGACTGCGGACCCGAAGCTGCGTGCCATCTGGGACGCCTCGAACCTGTCGGCGCACACGTCGATGTTCAACGTCGACCGGATGGTCTACGGCCGTGCGTTCATGAGCGTGGGGGCGAACGAGAAGGACAAGTCGCTGCCCCTGGTGCGCGTGGAGTCCCCGCGGGAGATGAGCGCGTTCGTCGACCCCCGCACCGAGGTCATCACCTCGGCGTGCCGGCTGTACGGGGCGACCGACGAAGACCTGAGCCCGAAGCTCGTGACGCTGCTGCAGCCAGATGCCACCGTGTGGGCGGCGAAGGATCAGGGCGTGTGGGTCGAGACCAGCCGGGACGAGCACAGGCTCGGCTCGGTGCCGGTCGTGATGCACCTGAACAGGCGCCGGTCGGGCTCTTGGTCGGGCGAGTCGGAGCTGACCGACCTGATCCCGTTGGTGGACGCGGCGACCCGCTCCCTGACGAACATGCAGTTCGCCCAGGAGGCGCATGGCATCCCGGGCATCTGGGCGACGGGCGTCACCAAGGGCGACTTTGTGGACGCCCAGGGCAAGCCTGTCCCCCAGTTCGAGGCGTATTTCGACGTCATCAAGATCTTGTCGGACAAGGACTCGAAGTGGGGCCAGTTCTCGGCTGCCGACCTCAAGAACTTCGAGACGGCGCTCAAGGTGTACGGGACGCAGGCGTCCACGGTGACGGGTTTCCCGGCCCGCTACTGGGGCATCACGTCGACGAACCCGCCCACCGAGGGCGCCATCCACGCTGACGAGGCGAACCTGACTCGCGGCATCGAGGCGGACAACGAGCAGGTCGGCATGACGTTGGGGTGGGTCGCGGCGCTCGCGCTGCGGTTCGCAACCGACACATGGGTGGACGGCAACCGCGTTCGCGTGGACTTCTTCGACCCCGCCACGCCGACCGTCTCGCAGCGTGAGGACGCGCTCGCCAAGCGGCGCGCCGCCGGCGTGCTGTCCCGCGAGGGCTACTGGGACGAGCTCGGCTGGTCCGAGGCGCGCAAGGCGAAGGAGCGGGAGTACCTGGCCCGGGAGCGGGCGGAGGAGGTCGACCCGTATCTCGCTCTGGTGAGGGAGAAGGGGGAGGTTGACCGTGCTGCGTCAGAGCCTGCCGTCGTCGGCTGAGGCGTACGCGCGAGACCAGCGCGCGGAGATCAGCGCCGCAGTGTCGGCCATTCAGCGCCAGTGGCGCCGGATGGGCGAGGACTTCGACGCGTCGTATCTGACGATCGAGCCGGCGCTGCTGACGATCGCGGACACGGCGCAGGCCCGGGTCCTCGCGGGTGCGCAGGAGTACATCCCCGCGGTCCTCGAGGAGACGGGTCAACGTCGCGCACTGTCTGCGGCGTTCGCGGTCAACGCAGAGTCCCTGGTGGGCTTCGCGGGCGACGGGATGCCGACGGACTCGCTGCTGTATGGGTCGGTGATCCACGCGAAGCAGCGTGTGGCTGCCGGCGCGTCGACGCGTGAGGCTTTGGCGTCGTCGTCGCAGTGGCTGTCGACCGCGGTCGGCACGCTCCTGTCGGACACGGGCCGGTCGTCGGAGAAGCTCGCGACGATGGCCCGCCCGGTCACGGGGTACGTGCGGATGCTCAACCCGCCGTCGTGCGGCCGATGCGTGGTCCTCGCTGGGAAGCGGTCGCACTCGTCCGTGGCGTTCCAGCGGCACCCGGGCTGCGACTGCCGGTCGATCCCCGCCGCGGAGTCTCTGGCGGATGACCTGACGATCGACTCGCGCGCGTACTTCGACTCGCTGGACGAGGCGGGGCAGGCGCGGCTCATGGGGTCGAAGGCAAATGCCGCCGCGGTGCGAGACCACGACGCCGACATCAACCAGATCCTCAACGCCTACCGCAAGGGCGGTGGCGTCCGGCCGGCGCAGGTCTACGGGCGCGGCATCAAGTACACGACCGAGGGCACGACGCGTCGCGGCTTCGCTCGCGCGCGCATGTCCCAGGCGGGCTACGTGCGCGCCATGGGCGAGTCCAAGTCGGGCCGCTACATGCAGCTCAAGGCGCCGAGGCTCATGCCCGAGTCCATCGCGCAGATCGCGACCAGCAAGGCCGACCAGGAACGCCTCCTGCGGCTCTATGGGTGGGTCCTCTGACCCTCCTCACATCCTCCCGCCCGCGCGATGCGGTGTCGGGTTCCACCCCAGCGATTGGGAGACCCATGTCGGAGACCACGACCGCGTCCGCTCCGGGCGCAGAGACCACCGAGCCGGCGGCCCAGCAGGGCGATCCTGCGGACAAGCCGCTCGGGCCCAACGGTGAGAAGGCGCTCACTGACGAGCGAGCGGCCCGCAAGGCAGCCGAGAAGTCGGCGGCCGAACTGCAGGCCAAGCTCGACGAGATCAGCCGAGCGAACCTGTCCGACCTCGAGAAGGCGCAGCAGGACGCTCAGGCGTACCGCGACCAGCTCGCTGAGGTCACCCGTCAGAACACCGTGAACAAGGTCGCGCTCGCCAAGGGCGTGCCGGCTGACCTCGTGGAGTTCCTGACGGGCGAGACCGAGGACGAGATCTCGACCAAGGCGGACGTCCTCCTCGCGCGGCTCAACGCTCCGACGACACCGCGGCCCGACCCCTCCCAGGGGTCCACGGGCGCGCTCGCACTGAACGGCGACGGCATCGAGTCGGCGCTCAAGAACGCTCTCGGCATCGCGTAGGCGACGCCCTTCCCTGTCCCAGGAGGACACCATGGCGATCACCGCCGCCAGCAAGACCAGCGAGTTCGCTGGGTTCCTCAAGCCCGACCAGGCCGAGGCGTACTTCGCCCAGGCGCGCAAGTCGTCTTCGTTCATGCAGCTCGCCCGTCAGGTGCCGCTCGGCATCAATGGCGCCGAGGTCCCTGTCGTCACCAGCAAGGCGACGGCCGGGTGGGTCGCTGAGGGCGGGCAGAAGCCGGCGTCCAAGGGCGAGCTCGGCATCAAGACCATCACCCCGAAGAAGATCGCGGCCATCGCCGTGGTCTCCGCGGAGGTCGTGCGTGCCAACCCGGGCAACTACATGAGCCTCCTGCGGGAGGACATCGCCGAGGCGTTCGCGGTCGCGTTCGACGCGGCGGCGTTCCACGGCACGAGCACCCCGTTCGGGCAGCACGTGGACCAGTCGGCGAAGATCGTCGAGCTGGGCACGACCGTGAAGGCGAGCGGTGGGGTGTATGGCGACATCGTCGCCGGCCTCAAGTTGCTCGTCACGGACAAGAAGAAGCTCACAGGCTTCGCATTCGACCGCGTCGTCGAGCCGACCTTCCTGGGCGCCGTCGACAACAACGGCCGACCCCTGTTCGTGGAGACTCCACTCGAGGACACGACCTCGGTCGTCACCCCGGGTCGTCTCATCGGTCGGCCTGCGTTCATCGGCGACGGTCTTGCCACCCCCGTCGTGACGGGCACGCCGAACACGGGCGGCATCGTCGGCTACGGCGGCGACTGGTCGCAGGCTATCTGGGGCGTCGTGGGAGGCATCTCCTATGACGTGTCGACCCAGGCCACGGTCACCATCAACGGCGCCCTGACGTCGCTGTGGGAGAACAACCTCGTCGCGATCCGCGCGGAGGCTGAGTATGGCCTCCTCATCAACGACACGGCGGCGTTCGTGAAGTACACCGACCACACCGCCTGAGGAGGCACCCCGTGACCCGACTGAAGAACCGCGAGACCGGAACGGTCGTCCACGCTGACGGCGACCTCGAGGCCAAGCTCCTCGGTGGCGGCTACCGCCCTGCCGACGAGTCCGACGACGAGGGCGGGCGCCCGCGGGGCAACGCCGGCCGCGAAGCGTGGGCGGAGTACGCCGACTCCCTCGGAGTCGAGTACGCCGAGGACGCCAAGCGTGAGGACATCAAGGCCGCGGTCGACGCGGTCGAGGCGACCGAGTAGGAGGTGGGGCGGCCATGACGTTCGCGAACATCACTGATGTCGGCGTGCGGCTTGGCCGCCCCATCGCCGACGCCAACGAGATCGCCCAGGTCAACGCCTGGCTCGGTGACGTCGAGGGCCTGATCTTGGCCCGGATCCCGAACCTGCTCACCCTTGTGGCCGCGGGCTTCCCGGCCGCGACGACCGTCCTGTCGGTCGAGGCGAACGCGGTCATCCGGAAGATCAAGAACCCTGACGGGAAGGTCTCCGAGGGGGTCGATGACTACAACTACCGGCTCAACGAGAACGCCCGCAAGGGTGAGATCTTCCTGACGGACGACGAGTGGGCGCTACTCACGCCAGCGAGTGTGTCAGCGGCATTCTCCACTCGGCCCGGGTTCGAGCCTGACTGGGTGTCGGGCTACCCGCTGAACTGGTGGGAGCTCAACCTGTGAGCGCCCACAGCGCGGTCCTGCAAGGTCGTCAGCTCGCCGAACGCCAGATGACCGACGCGTGCGCCGTCCAGGCCATCACGGGCACGACGACGGACCCCCTGACGGGTGTTGACACTCCGACGTACGCGACGGTCTACGGCCCGGCAATCGAGCCCCACAGGGGCCGCTGCAAGGTCCAGACGTACGAGCCCTACGAGCGCAACCCCGAGGTCGGCGGCGCGACCATGACGATCCAGCGGTACTCGGTGCATGTCCCGGTCGGGGCGTTCTCGCCGGCGATCGGTCAGGTCGTGACGATCACGGCGGCTGCACTGGATCCGCACCTCGCGGGGAACCAGTTCCGGGTGGTGGCGCTACTGCACAAGACGGCGGCAACCGCGTACCGGCTGAGTGTCGAGGAGGTCGTCTGATGGCGGGCTTCGAGATCGACACGTCGGAGCTGAACAGCCTCATCGCGGCCCTTGCTGCTGCCCCTGCGCGCGTCTCGACTGAGATCCGCAGTGTGGTGCAGAAGGGGTCGCTGAACATCAAGAACGACCTCAACGAGCAGGCTGCGAAGTCCCGGCACTTCCGTGGGATGGCCGGGTCTGTGACGTACGAGACGACCGAGGGGCCGCGTGGCATCACGTCGACCATCGGGCCCGACAAGGATCGCCGCGGCGGTGCGCTCGGGAACATCTTCTTCTTCGGCGGGGTCATTGGCGGCGGCGGGACTGGCGACATCGACAAGCCGGTCCGCGAGGAGGAGCCTCGGATGCTCAAGGCCCTCGGGGATGTCGCTGAACGGCTGCTCGGATGACGGGCGCTGTGAGCCTCGGTGCCGCGGTCCTGGCGCTCTTCCCTGCCGACCCCACACTCCCTGTCCATGACGGGCAGGTGATGACGCCTGACGGCAAGGTCCCTGCCCCGCCGTGGCTGTACGTGACGATGTCACTCCCCACGCCCTCTGAGCGCTCACAGGCGCGTACTGCGGCGCTCTACACGTGTCGTGTCCGTGTGCTCGTGTACGCGGGGACGGCGCAGGGTGCGCGGATCGTGGCCGACAAGGTCGCGCTCGAGGGGAAGCGTCCTGTCGCGACTGGCTGGTCGACGTCGCCGCTCGAGCTCGTGAACACGCGGGAGCCGGTCGAGGACCGTGACGTGACGGTCGTGACGACTGGGAAGCACCCGATGTACGGGGTGCTCGAGTATCAGTTCACCGCAGCCCGCACGGCCTAACACCTCCCTCACCCCCTGACCCCTGAGAGGGGCGACTTGCCATGCCTCGACGCATGTTCGTGCGCGTCCGCGATGTCGACACGCGCCACGAGTTCGACGTCTACGAGGACGACCCGCGCATCGGCACCGCGTTCGAGCGCGTGAAGTCGGACCGGTACCCGCCGGCCTTCATGGAGCGCCGTCCGAAGCACCACCTGACGCTCGCGGGCCAGTCGGCCGCGCGTTCGAAGCCCAAGCCATCTGGCGCGGGCGAGGCCACCGAGAAGGAGAACTGACATGGCCGACATCCCCTCGACACCTGCTGACGGCAACGTCATGGTGCTCATCGTCCCCACGCTCGCCGACCCCGACGCCCCGAAGCTCAGCGAGCTGAACGCGGTGAGTGTCGCCGACATCTCGTGCTACCTGACGTCGGACGGGTTCACTCCGTCGCTGAGCGAGCAGGCCATCGCGGATGAGCGGCTGTGCTCGACGCAGACCTTCGAGCAGCCTGGCCGATCCTCGCGCGGTCTCGATGTCGTGTACATCGACAACACGAACTCGCCGAACGCCGCGACGGACAACAAGGCGAAGTCGACGCTCATCCCCGGGTCGAGCGCCTACCTGGTGGTGCGCCGCGGGCTGCCGTTCGACGCCGCTCTGGCAGCGACCACGCAGAAGGTCTCGGTCTGGCCGATCAAGCCGGGCCAGTACAGCGACCTGCCGCCCGAGGCGAACAGCGTGCTCAAGACGGCGCAGAAGCTGTTCGTCACCGGCCCTGTGCGCACCGACGTGGCGATCGCCACCTCGTGACCTACTCCCCCGCCCGACCTACCGGCTCAGGTCGGGCGGGGGTCCCCCTTTCCGAGCCGGAACCCCTTGAGCCGGGAGATCCATCATGAGTCTGATCATCAAGCGCCCTGAGAAGCTTGTGCCGCTGTGCCTTGACGCCTCGCTGCAGGTCGAGTGGGAGCGGGCTGAGGCTGCCCTCGTGCAGGCACGCAAGGCCCCCGCAAGTGACCGCCTGACGGGCAACGCGGAGGTCACGCGCCTGGCCGCGGAGGTGCAGGCGATCGAGGGGCAGATGCTCGAGCAGGTCGTCCACTTCCGCCTGCGCGGGCTGCCCCGCTCGACCTGGGCGAAAGTCCTGGCTGAGAACCCCGCCACGGACGATCCGGAGCACAAGGCGTTCGGCGGCAACAAGGAGGCCTTCTTCGAGGCCGTCCTGATGTACGTCGACAAGGACCGGCCGCGGGACGTGCGGACCATCGTGGACGTGAAGCGCGGCGACGAGCCGGTCGAGTTCGACCCGGCGAAGGACTGGGCATCCCTCGCTGACGAGATGACGGACCGGCAGTACGCGGACTTCGCCGACGCGGTGTTCACGCTGAACCGAGGCAGCGTCTCGGTCCCTTTCTCGCGCGCCGCCTCGACGACGAGCCGGGCCTCGTCCGAGACCTCTCAGTAGCTCGCACGCTCGGTGTGTCCTACCGCCGGCTCTCAGGCTGGGAGCCGGCGGAGTTCACCGACTACGAGTACGACGAGGACGGGCGGCTGATCCGGTCGGTGACGACCCGTGAGGCCGAGTGGGATGAGCAGGAGCGGGCGTGGATGCTCGCCCTCGCCGAGCATGAATCGCGGCAGTGCCCGCTGTGTGGGCGCCCGCTGTCCGTGTGCACGGACCCGGCGTCTGAGGGGCGCTGGACGACGACCCCGCCAACGCGCTGCTACGCGACGACGTCGGTGATGAAGGCGCGAAAGCCGTACGACGAGAAGTCGGATGAGCCCCGCGCGCTGCTGTTCTCAGCGACGGCTGGCTAGTCGCAGAGCGCGGCGGGCGTGCCGCTCTGGATGCAGACGAGCAACTGCGTGCGTTCGCGGTTCGCGTTGCCGCTTGCGACGGCCGCGACGATCGCAAAAACGACTAAAGCGCCGATGACCACCGCCATCCAGATGCGGCTGAAGGTCCACCACTCGCGAGTCATTCCCCCATCAAAGCACCTTCGACCTTGATAGGGGTGATTCGTCGTGGCCGACCGGTCCATCTCGATCAAGCTCATGGCCAATGTGCAGGGCCTCGTGGCCGGCATGAAGACCGCTCAGCAGGCGACCGAGGACTTCGCCTCGAAGGGCCTAACTGCGGTCGGCAAGAACGAGCAGCACATCAACCAGCTGACGAATTCGGTCGGCGCGATGGGGCTCGCCTTGACTGGCGTCGCGCTCCTCGCTGTGAAGAAGTTCGCCGACTTCGACCAGGCCATGTCGGAGGTCGCGGCCACTGGTGACGACGCGCGGAACTCGATGGTGGAGTTGCGCGAGGCCGCTATTGACGCGGGCGCGCGGACGGCGTTCTCCGCGACTGAGGCCGCGGCGGCGATCGAGAACATGGCGAAGGCTGGTATCTCTGCCGCGGACATCCTCGGCGGCGGCCTCGATGGGGCGCTCGACCTCGCCGCCGCTGGCGGCCTGGGAGTCGGCGAGGCGGCGGAGATCGCGAGCATCGCCCTGACGCAGTTCGGCCTCAAGGGCAAGGACGTCTCGCACGTCGCGGACCTCCTGGCCGCCGGCGCGGGCAAGGCGATGGGTGACGTCACCGACCTTGGGATGGCCCTCAAGCAGGGCGGCCTCATCGCCGCTCAGACGGGCCTGTCAATCGAGGAGACAACGGGCGCCCTGTCCGCGTTCGCCTCTGCCGGCCTGCTCGGGTCCGACGCCGGCACATCCCTGAAGACGATGTTGCAGCGCCTCACCCCGCAGTCCGAGGAGGCGCAGAAGGCCTTCGATGCGCTCGGCTTGAGCGCATATGACGCCAACGGTGAGTTTGTCGGCCTTGCAGAGTTCTCGGGTCGTCTCAAGAACGCGATGAAGGACCTCACCCCCGAGGCGCGGAACTCCGCGATGAGCGTCATGTTCGGGTCGGACGCCGTTCGGGCCGCGAACATCCTCTACACCCAGGGCGAGGTGGGGATCCGCGACTGGATCGCGGCCGTCGACGACCAGGGGTACGCGGCTCAGGTGGCCGCGACCCGCATGGACAACCTCAAGGGTGACATCGAGGAGTTCACGGGGGCCCTTGAGACCGCCTTCATCCAGGCCGGGAGTGGTGGCGACGCCATGCTGCGCGACCTGGTGCAGGGCGCGACCGCGGTCGTGAACAAGTTCAACGAGCTCCCTTCGGGCGTGCAGCAGGCGACCCTGTTCCTCACGGGTAGCGCCGGGCTCGTGGCGCTCGGCGTCGCCGGCATGGGCAAGCTGCTCGTCGGGGTGAACAGCACGAAGGTCGCGATCCAGGGCCTCGGCATGTCTGCCAAGACTGCTGGGATCCTCGTGAGCTCGGTCGGCGGTGCGCTGGCGATCGCCACTGTCGGCCTCACGGCCTGGGCTCAGGCGAGCGCGAGCGCGGACGCCAAGGTGCAGGAGCTGCTCGCGTCGCTCGACTCGACGTCCGGCGCCATCACGAAGAACACCCGGGAGATCACGAAGAACGACCTGGCCGCACGACAGGGCTGGTGGGTGTTCAAGAAGGAGTCCGCCTTCGACAGCGCGAAGGTCCTCGGGGTGAACCTGGACCTCGTCACTGACGCGGCGATGGGCAACGTCGAGGCGATGCGCAAGGTGGACGCCGAGCTCCACAAGTTCGACGGCGACATCAAGGGCACGTCGGCCGCGGCCAAGGCGGCGGGCGTCTCGCTCAGCGACTATGTCGCGGCGCAGATGACCGTCGAGCAGTCGGTGGCCGGCAGTAGCAAGTCACTCGAGGAAGCCATTCGCATCGCGGGCCAGAAGGCCGAGGCGGATGAGGGCGCCGCGAAGGACCAGGGTGACGTCGCGGACTCCTACGAGGGGACCACGGTCGCCATCGAGGAGCAGGTTGACGCCATCGACGCGCTCATCGAGGGGCAGTCGGATCTCGCCGGTGTCGTACTGACGCTGCGCGCTGCCCAGCGCGGGTTTGAGCAGGCGCTCGACGATGCGACTGAGGCGCTCAAGGACAACGGGCAGACTCTCGACATCACGACGTCGAAGGGGCGGGCGAACCAGTCCGCACTCGACGATATCGCCGATGCGAGCTGGCGGCTCATCGAGTCGCTGCGGGCGAATGGCGCCAGCCAGTCGGAGATCCAGGCGTCGATGCAGGTGTCGCGCGACCGGTTCGTGGAGGCCGCGACGGCGATGGGTATGTCATCCGATGAGGCGTACGCCCTCGCGGACTCACTGAAGCTCATCCCGAGCAACGTGGCCGCGGTGGTGACGGTGAACACGTCGGACGCTGAGCGGGACATCGACGCGTTCCGGGCGCGCGCTTCGGCGATCGGCATCACGATCCAAGCCCGGGTGGACGGTGACCCGAACTACAACCCGGCGAAGTCGCCGGTCTCGGTCCGTCGCGCCAGTGGCGGTTCGGTCTTCGGGGCGGGCACGTCCACGTCGGACTCGATCCCGGCACTCCTATCGCACGGCGAGTTCGTGGTGAAGACCGCGGCCGTCGAGCGATATGGGCGCGGGTTCTTCGACGACCTCAACGCGATGCGGTTCGCGACAGGCGGCTATGTCGGCGGATCGCCGGCACCCTCTGCGCCCGCCCAGTCTGTCCGAGAGGGGCCGCTGGTGCATGTCGAGAAGGTCGTGCAGGGGACGCCGCAGGATGTCGGCCGCGAGGTCGCCTGGGCGATGGCAGGGAGGACCCTCTGATGGACCTCTCGACAACGACCGTCACGTGGCGTGGCCTGACGTTCTCCGGGGTGCATGGGGCGCCGTTCGGGCTCTCAACCCTCGAGGGCTGGTCGGACCTCCCGCCGGCCCGCCGGGACACGGAGCCTCGACAGCAGGCACATGGTCGCTTCGACGGCCCTGTGTGGTCTGACGAGCGGACGATCATCATCACGGGGTCGACGTACTCGGCGGAGGAGCGTGATGCACGGCTCCTGGCGTTAGAGAGCGCCGCGGCGTGGCCGAGTGGGCAGGGCTCCACTGAGGAGCTGGTGGTCACGCACGGCGGGAGGACGCTCACGGCGTTCGCCCGCCTGACCCGCTTCAAGCCGACGTTTGGTGGGGCGTGGGCGTCGGGCGGGTTCCCGTACGCGATCGAGTGGGTTGCCCCTGACCCTCTCCGCTACTCCCCCCCAATGTCGGTTGCGACGACGTTCCCGGTGCTGCGTGGCGGTCTCGAGTACGACCTGTACACGGATGGCGCGGGCACTGACCTGGGCTACCTGGACTACGGGGAGGCGTCGGATACGGGCCGCATCGTGGTGTCGAATCCTGGCAGCGCGGCGGTTCCGATCCTCTTCCAGGTCGAGGGCCCGGTCGATCCGTCGGGCTTCGACATCGCGCAGGTCGACTCGGATCGCCGGCTGCGGTTCTCGGGTCCGGTGTCGGCTGGCTCGGTCCTCGTGCTGGACGGCGCGACGGGCAACGTGCTGATCGACGGGTCTGCTGATCGTGGCGGCCTGCTGACGTACCGCGACTGGCCTCTGATCCCTCCTGGCGGCTCGATCGAGCTCGCGTTCATCCCGCTCGGCGTCGATCTGGGCGCCCGTCTGACGGCCGTTGTCCGGCCAGGAAGCTGGTAGAGACATGGCCCTCTTCCGCAGCATTGGCGCACGCAAGGACGCGACTCGTGGCACGGCCGCGATCGAGGTCCGCAAGGGTCTCGCGTGGCTGTTCTCGGGCCCGGGCGTCCTGCCTGGTGCGGACTCTCCGCTGGTGACGGGCACGTCTGGGTGGGCGTACTCGGTCGGCAAGGCCGGGTTTGTCTCGACTCGCGGCGCGTCCGACGGCGTGCACCTGTTCGGCAACGACGGTGCTGTGACGATCGGCGCGACGGGCGTGGGCTCGACTGTCCCGGTCGCGCCGGGGTCGGGTCTGCAGCGCATTGACATCATCTGGGTGATCCACCCGTCGGCGTCGGAGAACTCTGACACGACGTCACAGCCGGTGTTCGGGGTGACGTCCGGTGCTGCCGCGTCGAGTGCGCAGCCCCCCACGATCCCGACCGGTGCGCTCGAGCTCGCCCGCAATCTCATGACGTCGTCGGCGACATCCACGGCGTCGTCCGGGAACTCGATCACCCAGTCGGCGCCCAGGTCGTTCATCGGGACGTCGCCATGGGCGGCGTACAACGCGGCGCCGGCTGGTTTCGCGGTCGGCACGGGTGGTCTCGCGCACTCCACGACCGAGTGGCGGCGTGAGGGTGACCTGGTGCACGCCCGGTGCCTGTGGGTGCTCGGGACGACGGGCTTCACGGCGCCGAATAACCCGCGCTTCTCGCTGCCGCTCGGTGCGCAGTGGACGGGCGCTGGCGCTCCTGTCACGTACCGGATCACGGGGTCGGCGAGCATTGTCAGCGGGGCCACCGGTGTGGTCTATCCCGCGCACCCGGTCCTCACGTCGTCGGGTGTCGTGCAGATCATGTATGACTCCCCCGTGGTCGGTATCACCCCGACCGCGCCCTGGACGTGGGGCCCTGGGGACTCGATCTTCGTTGACGTCACCTACCGGCCGGTGTGAGGTGGCCCGGTCGATCCTGGTCGGCGAGGTCCGCACCGGGCGTCGCATCACACAGATCCCCGTGTCGGACGCGTCGTGGTCGATGGCGCACCGCGGCACGGGGCAGATCAGCGCGAGAATCCCGCTGCGGGCGGAGGAGTTCCGGGAGCTGGATCGGACCTGGTTCGGTGGCCTCTACCCGGGCGGCGACGTGTTCCCAGGCCCGGCGACGTTCCCGATGGAGGCGACTCCGGTGTGGCGTCCTGGGCCGCTGATCCGTGAGGAGTTCCTGGCGGCCGTCGAGCCGGCGAGGTGCTTCCTGGCGGTGATCGAGGGCGATGTGGTCCTCGAGGCCGGCCCGATCTGGACGTGGGACTACGACGACGCCAGCGGGATCCTGACTGTCGGCGCGCTGGGCCTGCGGTCGATCTTCGACCACCGGATGGTGATGGGCGTCCTCGCGGACCCGCGCCTTGCTGCCCAGTGGCAGGTGACGTACCCGGGGATGTCACTCGGGACGATCGCGAAACGGCTGGTGCAGCTCGCACAGTCGCACACGGGTGGCGCGCTGCCGATCGTGCTGCCCGCCGACCAGGCTGGAACACGGGAGCGCACGTACCGCGGGCACGAGGTCGCGACGGTCCTGCAGAGGCTCGACGAGCTCTCGGGTGTCATTGGCGGCCCGGACATTGCGTTCGAGCCGAGGTTGACGGTCGACCGACTGGGTGTCGAGTGGGTCATGCGTACCGGCACGGAGGCCGACCCGCTGCTGCACCAGGTGGGCGACGATCACGTCTGGGACATGCGCGTCCCCCGTGGTGGCGTGTCGGGGATCTCGGTGCGGCGTGACGCGACCGGACTGGCGGGGCGGGCGTGGGAGACGGGCTCGGGGATGGATGAGGCGCTGCTCATGGCGGCCGCCGAGGACTCCCACTTGATCGACCATGGATTCCCGCTGCTGGAGGTGTCGGAGGCGCGCTCGTCGGTCGAGCGGCAGGAGACGCTGGACTCGTGGGCATCTGGTCGTCTCGCGGCCAGCGCACGCCCTGAGATGACGTGGAAGTTCACGGTCGACGCGGACTCGATGCCGCGCCTGGGCACGTACCGCCCCGGCGACTGGGCGCGCATCTGGACGCCTGAGGATCACCCCCTGCTGTCACTCCTGGTGCCGGGTGGGTTCCATCGGGTCCGCATCCTCAGCATCTCCGGCGGCCTGGGTTCGACGGTCACGATCACGACGGCACCGATGGTGGAGGTTCGATGAGCGACCTGTACGCGACACCGATCGCACAGCAGTACCCGCATCACCCGGAGAATGGCGTCGCGAAGCTCGTCGGGGTCGTCAAGAGCCAGGGTGAGAAGATCCGGGAGGCCACGTCGAACTTGCTGCGGTCGGCGGGCATCTGGGTTGCGCCGTCGGGGATGACGATCAAGTCGTCCCTGACGGTCGAGGGCGACCTGGCCGCGACGGGCTCGACGCAGATCGACGGCACGCTGGACGTGGGCGCGCAGACGACCATCGGCGGGACGCTGGGCGTGACGGGGGTGACGACGCTCGGGGCCGCGACATCGGTCACCGGCGAGCTCAGTGTGACGGGTAGCGCGACGTTCTCGGGCGACACGGAGATCGGCGGCAACGCGCGGATCACCGGGACGCTCTCGCTGCCCGCCGGGATCATCGACAACGACGCGCTCATGAATCCGATTCAATTCGTTGACGTGTTCGCGAGTGATTCAGGGCTCAACTACTCGACGAGCCAGACGTCCCTGGCGACATGCACGCTTACAGTCCCTGCTGGATTCACGAAGTTCACGTTCTCCGGGGCGGGAATCGCTCGCTGCTACAACACGTCCGGAGCAACTGTCTATCTGTACACACAGACTCGCTCCAAGGTGGTTGGTCGGAACACCTGGTCGGGCGCTACCTGCCAGGACACCGTCGCGAACGGGTTCCAATCGACCGTTTCTGCACCGCACTCTGTGACGCACCCCATCCCCCCTGAGTCAACGCAAGTCCAGGTTTGGGTGGACGTCCAAACGACCGCCAGCGTCGCGGCGCATGCGTCCAACTTCGTGACGGTCGAAGGCGTGGCCTTCTTTAGCCGCTAATGCCTGACGGGAAGCCGCCTTCGTTCGGGGGTGGAGGTGACCCGAGGTCAAGGTCGCGGGGAGGGACTGCGACATCCCCGGATGCGCTCGGCGCCTCAGGAGCTGCTGGCTCGGGCTCCACAGCGGGCACCGGCTCCGGCGCAACCACAGCGGGCTCCTCGACGACGGGCTCAGGGCTCACGGTGACCTCCACGGTCAGCTCGGGCGTCGGAGTGGGCGTCGGCTCAGGCGTCGGCGTCGCGCTGACGCTCGGCGTCGGCGTGGGCTCCGGCGCGTTGTCCGCGTTCGCCGCGGCGATCCCCGCGAACGCCAGCCCCGCCGCGACAACGGTCCCCGTCGCGCCTATCACGATCCCCCTGGTCTGCATCCCATGACCGTACCGCGAGACACCGACATGCCGGGAGGCGACATGCACGAGATCACCCAGACGGCGTGGGAGGTGTGCGATGCCCGATGAGGCCGCAACGCTCGCAGTCGTAGTTGCCCGACTCGACGACCTGCGCGGGGATGTCTCCCGCCTCAGCGACACACTCACCGCCCAGCGCGGCGAGCTCGTCGGTCGCGGCGAGTGGATGATGCGCAATCAGCATGTGGACTCGGTCACCGCCGGGCTCGGTCGAGAGATTGGCGACCTGCGCGGCGACGTCCGCTCCCGCCGCCTGCCCTGGCCCTCCGTCGCCGCCGCCATCGTCTCGATCGCGGCCCTCGGGCTGACGGTCACCCAGGCGATGGGAGGCGCGTGATGGCCTACGCCAACGGGCGCCTGCCGGCCAGCGCGCTGGCGGTCATCCCCGGCACGTCCCGGCGAGTCCGGGCCGACCTGCTGCCGCAGACGATCGCGCTTCGCGCCGCGTTCCGGGAGCAGTTCGGCAGGGACCTGATTATCACCGACGGGTACCGCTCCTATGAGGAGCAGGTCGCCACGAAGGCGCTGAAGGGGTCGTTCGCCGCCACCCCGGGCAAGTCGGTCCACGGATGGGGCGCGGCGCTCGACCTGGGTAGCGGCGTCAACTTCTCGCTGACCAGCCCAGAGCACCGGTGGATGCGGGAGAACGGCCCCCGGTTCGGCTGGGTCAATCCCGACTGGGCGCGCGACAGCAATCCCGCGAACGGGCAGTTCGAGCCGTGGCACCACGAGGCTGTCGGCGTCGTCCCCGTCTCGTCGTACATCAGCCTTCCCGGCGCCGTCCCCCACATCCCGGGCGTGAGCGCCCCCACCCCGATCGACCTGACAGGAGACCTGATCATGGACGCCGAAGCCCGCGCCGCGTTCGACAACCAGAACCAGTACGCGGAGAAGATCCTGGCGAGGATCGACGCTCGCGCCGGCAACCTCGACCTCTACTGCGAGGCGATCAAGGGCCTCGTTGCCGACGTCCGGGGCGCCGTGCAGATCACCACGGACAACGCGTACTCCGGCGCGACGATCTCGCAGACGGTCCTGAACTCGATCGTCGACCCGTCACGCGGCCTCGCCGTACAGCTCGCTCACCTGTCCGCGGAGGTCGCCGCCCTGCGCGCGTCCGGCGCGACCACGGGGACAGTCGACGTCGCCGCCATCGCAGACACCGCCGCACGCGAGGCCCTCAGTGACCTCGCCGACGCACTGACCACCGCCGCCCAGCCCAGCCGAGGAGCCTGACCATGACCACTGACCTCATCCCCGCACAGACACGCATCGCGGCCAAGCGCGGGTTCATCCGCACCGCTGCACAGTCGCTCTCGTCCGCGATCCCCACCGCCGCGATCGCGGTCACCCTCTCTGGCGACTGGGCTCTCGGGCTCGGGCTCGGGCTCGCTGGCGGTGTCGTCACGGCGGCACTCTCCGGCGCCGCGTCGTACTTCTCGATCCTCTCCAAGGGGATCCCCGAGGACTACGCGCCCGGTGCCCCGACAGCCTGACCTTCCCCCGCCAGCACCGGCCCAGCGAGGAGCATGACGTGACGGTAGACGTGTCCGACTTCGGGACCTTCTGGAAGAACTACGACCCGAAGACCGGTGTCGGCGATCCCTCGACCCCGGTCGCTGCTCCCACGCTCAACGAGCGCGAGGCGAAGTACGCGGCACTCCACGGCGCGATGGTCGGGTACGTCAACGCCGCTCGCGACTACGCCGAACAGGCCGCGGCGCCGGCGGATGACCAGGTCGCGGGGCTCGTCGGCGCCGCTGGCACCGCAACCCGGGCGCAGCTCGACGCGCGGTATGCGACCGACGCCGACGTTGCCGACCTCGACGGCCTCACCCCGCAGCCCATCTCCGCCGTCCTGCAGCGGTCCCTCGGGAAGGTCATCCACGGCAAGGACTCCGCGGCGACGACCGTCCGGGTGTACGGCATCGGGTCATCGGTGATGGTGGGTGGCGGGGTCACGGACTACGGGACTGACGGGCCGCTGCCACTGCTCGTGGCCCAACTCAACGCCGCGTTTGCCCCGGTCGGCCCCGTGTCGTTCGTCGGCTACAACGACGGGCAGGACGGGTCGGCCGCCGGCGACTGGCGCGCCCGGTACACCGCCTGGGTGACCGCGAACGGCGTCCCGGACGTCGTGTACGTCGTGGCCGGGATGAATGACTTCGCACCGGCGGTATGGCACAAGGGTCAGACGTTCGACGCGAACCCTGGGCAGTCCGGCTTCGTCACCCTGTTCGAGGAGCTCTTGTCCCGGTGGCGTGCGGACGGGTGCGACATCATCGTGGCGACGACCCCGCACATGCACACCGGCCGCGTGCCCAACGGCGGCGGGCTGACCACCGCGGAGCAGGTCGGCATCACCTACCCCGACGCCACGTACACGCCGAACGGGTCGCCAGGGAACGAGCACATCCGCAGCCTCACGCTCCCCGATGGGCGCACCGTCCCTTACCTGTACCGCTTCCGTCGCGGAAACCAGGCGATCCGGCTCCTCGCGGCGAAGTACGGCGCGCTGCTCCTCGACGCCGAGCGGACGTACTTCGATGCCGTCGCCACGTACGGCGAGGACGCGCTGTACAACACCGGGCAGTACAACCACCCGAACACCTTCGGCATCGCCCGGTCCTACGGCGACGCCGGCCGGATCATCCGCAAGTCACTGCGGGACACCGCGACTGTCTCCCCTCGCCCGACCACCACGGTCTTCGACCCGATCCGCAAGGTGAAGGCGACCAACGCGAACCGCACCACGTCGACCCTGGCGACCGACCCGCAGCTCAGCGTGACCGCCCCGGTGCGGTCGAAGTGGCTCGTCAAGGGATCGCTGTACTTCACTGGCCCCGCCGACGGGGACGTCAACCTCAAGTTCGAGGTGCCGACCGGGACGGTTGGCCGGTGGGGTGTCATCGGCCCAGGGCTCACGGCCTCGACGGTGACCGCAGATCCTGTCACGGCTAGGTCGTTCCCCATCGCGAGTTCCATCGAGGTGGGGTGCCACTCCTCCACGACGGCGGTCGACGTGAGCGCCTACGTCGAGATCGGCGACACTGCGGGGACCATCGGCTTGCAGTTCGCGCTGTTCGCGTCGAGCGCCACCCCGTCGATCAACCTGCAGGCGTACTCGCACCTCGAGTTCATCCGCGTCCAGTAGCAGCACCACACGACATCGCCCCCCGCTTGGCTTCGGCCAGGTGGGGGGCGATTCGTGCGTCCGGGGTCACGCCACCTCGACCGCCCCACCCTGCCCCACCCACCGCGCCACCGTGCTCTTACTCACCCCGAGCACCCCAGCGATCGCCCGATGCGACAGCCCCTCGACCTCCCGCAGCCGCCGAGCCTCCGCGACCTGGTCCACCACCTGTCCCGGCTCGTCCCGCTGCTGCCCCACCCCGGGACGCGCGATGGCCAGGTCCGCCACCGTGTGAGTCGCAGCCAGGACACCCAGGGGCGCCAGTGCCGCGAGCCCGGCGCCGACGAGGGTCCGCCAGTCGGCGACGTCACCCGTGCCGAGGACGTGCGACGCGTTCGCACCGACCGACACGAGAGTGAACAGGGCCAGCGCGAGCCACGAGAACCGCGTGCTCTCGCCCCGCGCACGCTGCACCAAGATCGCCAGCGTGTACGCCAGCAGCGCCCCGTCGACGAACACAGGGACTGCCCACCGCAACCACGTCGGCAACTCGGCCCACTCGGCGACCGCGACCAGGCCGGCGAAGGACACCGCGAACGACACGGCGCCGAGGGTCGCGACAAGGGCGACCGTCAGCAAGACGACGGCGCGGGTGTCGGGGTCGATGCGGGAGGCGGTGGTGGGCATGGCGGGGAACGTAGCGGGGGATCTCGGACATGGGAAGGGGTCGAAACCCACTTGGCTACAGTGTTGGCTACACCTGAGCACCCTCGGCCGAGAACGAGGAAGGCCCCGTGCCAGCGTGTGGGCTGGTCACGGGGCCTTTCCTTGTGGAGCCGCCTAACAGAATCGAACTGTTGACCTTCTCATTACGAGTGAGACGCTCTACCGACTGAGCTAAGGCGGCATCGTCGTTCTCCGGGGAGCACGGCGAGCGCGCCTACTGTACCCAACGGAGGGGCCAGTCTCCAAAGCGGCGGACGCGACCCCTGGTCAGCGCACCGGAACGGCGTGCCAGGGGCGGCGGCCGATGGTCAGCAGCGGGTCCCGTCGGCGGGCGCCTCGCCGGTGAGCAGGTAGGTGTCGACCGCGTCGTCGACGCACTCGTTGGAGCGGCCGTAGGCGGTGTGCCCCTCCCCCTCGTAGGTGAGCAGGACGCCGGAGGACAGCAGCTCGGCGAGCGACTCGGCCCAGGCGTAGGGGGTGGCGGGGTCGTTGGTGGTGCCGATGACCAGGATGGGCGCGGCGCCCTCGGCGGCGTAGGAGTCGAGGCCACCGGCCTCGGGCACGGGCCACTGGGCGCAGACGACGCCCCCGTAGGAGAAGTAGTAGCCGATGGTGGGCGCCGCGGCCTGGATGTCCTCGGCGGAGGCCTGCATGGACTCGAGGTCGGACGGGGAGCGGTCGTCGGCGCAGTTGATGGCCCAGAACGCCTCGGTGGAGTTCGACGCGTACGTCCCGTCGGACTCGCGCTCGTAGTAGGCGTCCGAGAGGGTCAGCAGCATGGAGCCGTCGTTGCGCATCGCGGCGCGCAGGCCTTGGGTGAGGAAGGGCCACCAGTCGGGGGCGTACAGGCTCACGGCCATGCCGGAGAACGCGAGGCTGCCGGTCAGCGGCCGGTCGGGGTCGTCGGTGGGCAGCGGGCTGCGGCGGGCCCGGTCGAGGATCTTCTTGACCTGGGCCATGCCGTCGTCCACGGAGCCGGTCAGCGGGCAGTCGGAGCCCGTCTGGCAGTCCTCGACGTAGGCGCGCAACGCGGACTCGAACCCGATGGCCTGGCCCTTGGCGAGCTCGTCGGCGGTGAGGGTGGGGTCCAGGGCGCCGTCCAGCACGAGGCGGCCGACTTTCTCGGGGTAGAGCGCGGCGTAGGTCGCGCCGAGCTGGGTGCCGTAGGAGTACCCGAGGTAGGTGAGCTTCTCGTCGCCGAGCACGGCGCGCAGCACGTCCATGTCGCGGGCGGCGCTGACGGTGTCGACGTGCTCCAACAGGGCGCCGGTGTTCTCCAGGCACGCCTGGCCGACGGTTCCGAAGACCTCCTCGGCGGCGTCGACGCCGGCCTGGGTGCTGTAGTCCGGGTCGGCGGAGACGATCTGGTCCATCTGCTCGCCGTCCACGCACGTGATCGGCTGGGACCGGGCGACGCCACGCGGGTCGAAGCCGACGATGTCGTAGCTCTCGATGACCTGCTCGCCGGCGCGGTCCAGCACCACTGTCGTGACGGCGTCCACCCCGGAGCCGCCGGGGCCGCCGGGGTTGATCAGCAGCGAGCCCAGCACGTCGGAGCCGGTGGCCGTCGACCGGTTCACTGCGAGCTCGATGACGTCGCCCTCGGGGTCGTCCCAGTCGAGCGGCACCTCGACGGTGCCGCACTCGAGGGCGTCGCACTGCGTCCACTCGATCTGCTGCTCGTAGAAGCGCGTCAGCTCGGTGGGCACGTCATGGGTGATCGAGGGCCGCTCGTCGCGTTCCGACTGGTGCTTGGGGCTGGTGCACCCGGCGAGGGCGAGCGCGCCGATCGCGGCCATGGCGACGGCGCTTCCCCCGCGGTGCGGGCGGCGCGAGCGGGCGCGTCCCTGGTCGGGGACCTGGGGGCTGGTGGGCATGGGGCGGCGCAGGTCACGGCGAGCGAGAGGCACTCCACCACCCTAAGCGGGATCGACCGCCCAGCCATGCCCGTCTGGGAAAGCCGACGGGCGATGTGTCAGCCCTGCGGGCGCAACGCGATGGTCATCGCCTCCACAGCGAGGAGCGGCGCGACGTTCCCGGCGAGCCGGGTGCGCGCCTCGCCGATGGCGTCCATCCGCCGCAGCGTCTGCTCGGGGGTGCTGCTGGCGGCGAGGGCCCGCACGTCGTCCTGCTGCTCGAGGTTGACCAGTTCGACGCCCGCGTGGAGCTGCACCACGAGGACGTCGCGGTACAGCGAGAGCAGGTCGATCATCGCGCGGTCGAGCACATCTCGTTGGGCGCGGGTGGCCCGGCGCTTCTGCTCCTCTTCGAGCAGGCGGATCTGGGCGCGCAGCGCCGGGGGGATGGTCGCGGCGCCCTCGGCGCCCATGGAGCGCAGCAACGCGGCGCGCTCGGCGGCGTCACGGTCCTCGGTGGCGGCCTTCGCGTCGGCCTGCGCGGTCTCCACGAGCTCCCCGGCGGCGAGCACGGCGTCGCCGACGCCCCGCACGCGCGGCGGGATGGACAGCACCTTGGCGCGGCGCGCGCGTGCCTGGGGGTCGCGGGCGAGGCGCCGGGCCACGCCCACGTGGCTCTGCGCGGCGCGGGCCACTACCGCCGCCACTGCGGGGTCGATCCCGTCGCGGCGGACGAGCAGCTCGGCGACGGCGTCGACGGGCGGCACCCGCAGGGGCACGGAGCGGCTGCGTGAGCGGATGGTGACCAGCACGTCCTGCGGGCTGGGCGCGCACAGCAGCCACACGGTGCGCGGCGGCGGCTCCTCGATGGCCTTGAGCAGCACGTTGCCGCTGGTCTCGTTGAGCCGGTCGGCGTCCTCGATGATGATGACGCGCCAGCGCCCCTGCGACGGGGACCGCTGGGCGAGCTCGACGAGCGGACGTGCCGTCTCCGCGCGGATCTGCACGCCCTCGGTGGCGACGACTGTCACGTCGGGGTGCGTGCCAGCCAGCACCGTGGCGCAGGCGTGCGAGGTCACATCACCGCTCGGATCCTGCAGGGCGGCGGCGAAGGCGCGCGCGGCGTTGGACCGGCCCGATCCGGGCGGGCCCGTGATGAGCCAGGCGTGCGTCATCTGGGCGGGGTTCTCGGCCGCGCCGCGCAGCACCTCGATGGCGGGCTCCTGCCCGACGACGTCGTCCCAGACCGTCGCGCCAGTGCCAGTCGCGATCGGTGTCGCCGTCTCCCAGCCCGTCACGAGGCGCGCTCCAACAGCGCTGCCATCCGGTCCCGCACCTGGGCGGCGATCTCGTCGACAGGGCGGGTCGCGTCGAGCACGAGCCAGCGCGCCGGCTCGGCGGCGGCACGGTCCAGGAACGCCTGCCGGGTGCGGCGGTGGAAGTCGTCGCCCGCGCGCTCCAACCGGTCGGGGTCGCCGGTGAGGCGCGCGCGGCCCAGCACCGGGTCCAGGTCGAGCAGCACGGTCAGCGCGGGCATCAGGCCGTGGGTGGCCCACAGCGAGAGGTCCTCGACCTCCTGGGCGCCCAGGTCGCGCCCGCTGCCCTGGTAGGCCACCGAGGAGTCGAGGTAGCGGTCGGTGATGACCACGGCGCCGCGCTCGAGCGCCGGCCGGACCAGGGAGTGCACGTGGTGCGCGCGATCGGCGGCGTACAGCAGCGCCTCGGTGCGGGCGTCGACGTGGTCGCCGTGCAGCACCGCGTCGCGCAGCAGGTGGCCCAGTGCGGTTCCGCCGGGCTCGCGGGTGAGGACGACCTCGCGGCCGCGGGCCTGCACCCACTCGCCGAGCAGGCGGGACTGTGTGGACTTGCCGGCGCCGTCCCCGCCCTCGAAGGAGACGAACACCCCGGGGGTCGTCGGGGTGGCGGGGGAAGTCGAGGTCACGCCCGTCAGGGTATCCGCGATGGCTGACGCGGGCGCCCGCACCTGCCACACTGTCCCGTGACTATCACGCCGCGCGCAGAAGACAGCAGTGGGCTTCCGGTGTCCGCATCGCTGCCTGCCGAGGCCGACGAGGCCTTCGACCGCTTCTGCCGCCTGGCCCAGCGCCAACTCGGCGCCCCCGTGGTCCTCGCCTCGCTGATCTCCCAAGAGGGGCAGGTCATCCCCGGCGCGGTGGGGCTGGCGCCGGACCTGGACGCCGCCCGCGCACTGCCCCTGACGCTCTCCCTGTGCCAGCACGTGGTGGCGGACGCGTCCCCGCTGATCAGCCAGGACGCCCGGCTCGACCCGCGCCTCAGCGACAGCGGCGCCGTGCGCGAGTTGGGCTTCGTGGCCTACGCCGGGTTCCCGATCGTCGACGAGCGGGACCAGGTGGTGGGCTCGCTGTGCGCCCTGGACGTGGAGCCGCGCGAGTGGGCTGAGGACGACCTCGCTGTGCTGCTCGACCTGGCCGAGGCGTGCAGCTCCGAGCTGCGGCTGCGCGGCGAGCGCGAGCGCGCGCGGCGGGCCCAGCAGCAGGCCACCCGCTCCTACCGGCAGAGCGGGTTGCTGCTCCTGCTCAGCGACGCGTTCCAGGACGCGCTGACGGTCCGGGACGTGGCGCGCACGGCGGCCCGGGTCGCCGCGACCGGGTTGGGCACTGCCTTCACCGGCCTGGCCGCCCTGGAGCGCGACGGCAAGAGCCTGTCGTACATCTCGATGGACGCCTTCACCGGCGACGACGTCGAGCGGTGGCGGCGGACGCGGCTCACGGACGACAGGCCCATCGCGCATGTCGCCCGCACCCGCACGGCGCTGTTCTACGAGGACCGCGCCGCGCTCATCGCGGACTTCCCGGTGGTCGAGCAGATGGAGTTCATGGGCGAGGCGCGGGCATTCCTCCCCCTGGTGTCCCAGCACCGGCTCATCGGCGTGCTGGGCATCGGCTGGCTGCAGCAGCGGTCATTCGACGACGACAACCGCACCATCAAGACCGCCCTGGCCGCCTACACCGCGCAAGCGCTGGAGCGGGCCCAGCTCCTCGAGGAGCGCCGCGACGTGGCGCGCACGCTGCAGGACGCGATGCTCACCGCGCTGCCGCAGCCTGAGCACCTGGCCATGGCCGCGCACTACCTGCCCGCGGGCCGCGCGGACCGGGTGGGCGGCGACTGGTACGACGCCGTGGTGCTGCCCGGCGGCTCCGTGGCCGTGATGGTGGGCGACGTCACCGGCCATGACATGGACGCCGCGGCGCGCATGGGCCAACTCCGGTCGACGCTCCGGGCCTTCGCCTGGGACCGCCCGGACCTGCCCTCGACCTGGCTCGCACGGCTCGACCACGCCATCAAGGGCCTGGGCCTGGGCACCGTGGCGACGGCGTTGGCCGGCCGCATTGACAGGGTGGACGGCGGCTACCGGTTGCACTGGTCGAGCGCGGGCCACCCGCCGCCGGTGCTGGTGCGCCCGGGCGCGGGCGCGTGGGCCCTTGGCGGCCATGGCGCCAACGACCTGCTGCTGGGCATCAACCCGCAGCGCGCGCGACGCGACCACGTCGACGACCTGCTGCCGGGCGACACGGTGCTGCTGCACACCGACGGCCTGGTGGAGCGGCGGGGCCGCCCCCTCCAGGAGAGCCTCGACACGCTCACCGCGACCGCGGGCCGGCTCAGCCACCTGCCGCCGGACAAGCTGGTCCGTGCCCTGACCGACGAGTTGGTGGGCGGTCAGCCGTCCGACGACACGGCGTTGCTGGCCGTGCAGCTCCGCCACTGCCCCGGCGACGCGGAGGTCACTCCCCCGGGTACGTGACCCCGACCTGCGCGCGCACGTCGTCGAGGGTCCGCATCACCGCGAGGGTGTCGTCCCAGGTGAGCAGGGGGCTCTCGACATCGCCGGCGGCGATCCGCCGGGACACCTCGGCCGCCTCGTACTGCAGGCCCTTGGTGGCGGGCAGGTCGAACGTCCACACCCGGCCGTCACGGCGGACCACCCGGAACGACGTGGGCGTGTAGAAGGAGCCCGCGACCTCCACGAAGCCCTCGGTGCCGGAGATCGTGGCGGTGGTCGGCGTCTTGGCCCACAGCGTGGTGGTCAGTGTCGCCTGCACGCCGCCCGGGTAGGTGAGGGCCATCGACACCTGGCCGTCCACGCCGGTCTCGGTGAGCGCGCCCACGGCGTGCACCGACTCGGGGGCGCCCAGGAAGTCATGCGCGAAGGACACCGGGTACACCCCGAGGTCGAGCAGCGCGCCGCCGGCGAGCGCCGGGTCGAACAGGCGGCTGGCCGGGTTGAACGCGAAGTGCTGGCCGTGATCGGCGGTGATGTTGACGATGTCGCCGATCTCGCCGGCGTCGACCACCTGGTGCAGTGCGGCGATGTGCGGCAGGAACCGCGTCCACATCGCCTCCATCACGAAGACCCCCGCCTTGCGCGCGGCGGCGAAGACCTGCTCGGCCTCGGCGGTGTTGCGGGTGAACGCCTTCTCGACGAGCACGTGCTTGCCCGCGGCGATGGCCAGCAGCGCGTGCTCGAGGTGCTCGGAGTGCGGGGTGGCGACGTACACGACGTCCACCTGCGGGTCCTCGACGAGGTCGCGGTAGCCGACGTGCGTCGTCGGGATGCCGTGCGCCGTGGCGAACCGCTCGGCGCGGTCCCGGTTGCGGGAGCCGACGGCGACGAGCTGCGCGCGGGTGTGCGCGTTGACCGCGTCGGCGAAGACGCCGGCGATTCCGCCAGCCCCCAAGATGCCCCAGCGGATCGGGGGTGCGGTGCGCGGGTCCTCGGTGCGTGACATGCCGACCAACCTAGCGCCCCCACTGCGGCCTGGGCGGTTGGCGCCTACCGTGGATGTGTCGCCGGTCAGCCGGCCCCGTCGCCCCGCGACGACGCCGCACACCCGTCGGCGGCGTCATGCCACGTCCCGGGGAGGACCCATGCCCGCGCAGTCGCCCGTCCGCACCTTCATCAGCCCGGCCCGCTACACCCAGGGCCGTGGAGCCCTGGCCTCGCTGGGCGTCCAGCTCGCCCCCATCGGCAGACAGCCGCTGGTCATCGCCGACGACGTGGTGTGGGGGCTCGTCGAGGAGAGAGTCCGCAGCTCGCTCGAGGGCGCTGGCCTGCCGGTGCGCCGTGAGGGCTTCGGCGTGTTCGCGACGGCCGCGGCGGTGGAGCGCATCGCCGAGCAGATCCGCTCCACCGGCTCGGACGTCGTGGTGGGCGTCGGCGGTGGCAGCACCATCGACGCGGTGAAGGCGGCAGGCGACCTGGTGGGCATCCGCTGGGTCAGCGTGCCGACCGTCGCGTCCACCGACGCCCCGTGCTCCGCGCTGTCCGTGATCTACACCGAGGACGGCGCCTTCGAGGAGTACCGGTTCTTCTCCCACAACCCGGACCTGGTGCTGGTCGACACCCAGCTCGTGGCGAACGCGCCCGCCCGGTTCCTGGTGGCGGGGGTCGGCGACGCGCTCGCGACGTGGATCGAGGCCCGGGCCGTGGCCGAGGCACGGTCGACGACGATGGCCGGCGGGCAGCCCACCACGACGGGCACTGCCCTGGCGAAGCTGAGCTGGGACGTGCTGTGGGAGTCCGCGCTGCCCGCCGTCTGGGCCGTGCGGAACCACTTGGTGACCCCTGCCGTCGAGCGGGTCGTGGAGGCGAACACGCTGTTGTCGGGGGTGGGCTTCGAGTCCGGCGGGCTGGCCGCCGCGCACGCCATCCACAACGGCCTGACAGCGGCCCCGCAGACCCACGGCCTGATGCACGGGCAGAAGGTGAACATCGGGTCCGTCACCCAGCTCGTGCTCGAGGGCGCGCCCTCCGCCGAGATCGGGGCGTTCGTGGAGTTCACCACCCGCGTCGGGCTGCCGAACACGCTCACGGAGATCGGCCTGTCGCTTGACGACGTGGACGACCTGACCCGCGTGGCAGAGCTCGCGCTCGCCGAGGGCGAGACGATCCACGCGATGCCGTTCGCCATCACGGTCCCCGAGCTCGTGGACGCGCTGCGTGCCATCGAGACGTTGTCCCGCGAGGTCCGGGCCGCCGCAGGGCTCCCCGAGCCGATGCCGTACCGGGCGCACTGAGCCCGACTGGCCGGGGGCAGGCGGGGCGCCGTCAGGATGCCGCGGCGACCACCGCCACCCCGGCCAGCACCGCCGCCACCCCGGCCACCTGCACCGGTTGCAGCCGTTCGCGCAGCAGCCGCCAGCCGAGCAGCACCGTGACCACCGGGTACAGCGACGCGAGCACGGCGACGAGGGACAGCGCGCCGGAGCGGGAGGCCAGCGCGAAGCAGACGTTCGCGAGCAGCCCGATCACGCCGATCGCGACGATGCCCACCAGCGAGCCGCGATCCGCATCCGCCCAGGGCCGTGCGGCGAGCCGGCGCCAGACGACCAGGGCGGCCGCCGCGTAGAGGCCCAGCGTCACCACGGCGCCGACGAACAGCGTGGCGGGCACGCTCGTGGCGCTGCCGCGCGCCACCGACAGGTTGGCCAGCCCGAACGCGCCGGCCGCGAGCACTGCGAGCGCGATGGGCCGCACGCCGTGCCCGGTGGCGCCCCGCACCTCGGGCCCGCTGGCCAGCACGGTGCCGACCAGCGCGAGGACGAGCGCGCCCACCACCACGGCGCCGAGCCGCTCCCCGTCCAGCCATCCGGCGGCGACGGGCACCAGCGCGCTGAGCGCGGTGATGGGGGCGACGACCCCCATCGTGCCGATCGCGAGGGCCCGGAACAACGACGCGACGGCCACCGCTGTGGCGACCCCGGCGGCGACGCCCCAGGCCCAGGCCGTGCTGCCGCCCGCTGCGACGTCGCCGCGCAGCAGGTTCGGCACCAGCGCCACAGTCGTCACCACCTGCGAGCCGAGCAGCACCAAGAGCAGCGGGACCTTGCGGGACAGCGCCCCGCCCAGATAGTCGGAGGTGCCGAGCAGCGCGGCCGCGACCACGGCGAGCCAGATCAACGGACCGCCCGACGCGCCGCGAGGCCGTCGACGAAGGCCGGGACCGTCAGCGGCGAGGAGTCCCAGCCGAGCTCGTCGGCCAGGCGCAGCAGCTGCGGCGGCTCGACTTGCGCGTCGGCCAGCGCCGCGGCCTGGCGGAACGCCCTCTCCGGCACGTCGTCGGCACGCACCTGGCCGTCGGCCATGACCACCACGCGGTCGAAGTTCTCGGCGCAGAAGTCCATGTCGTGGGTGATGGCCACGACGGTGCGGCCCTGGGCGGCGAGGTCGGCGACGATGCGCGCGATCATCTGCACGCCGCGCTCGTCCTGCCCGGTGGTCGGCTCGTCGAGCACCACCACCTGCGTCTGCATCGCGAGCACGGAGGCGAGGGCCACCCGCTTCCGCTCGGAGAGGGCCAGGTGGTACGGGTGGTCCTGGGCATGCTCGGTGAGGCCGGTGGCCGATAGTGCCTCGCGCACGGCCTGCGCGGACCGCTCGGCGTCGAAGCCGAGGTTCCGCGGCCCGAAGGTCACGTCGTCGATGACCTTGCGCGCGAAGAGCTGCTCGTCGGGGTTCTGGAACACGTAGCCGACGCGGGCGGCGAGGTCGGCGATGTCCTTGTCGGACGTCGTCCAGTCGCCCACCCGCACTGTCCCCTGACTGGGCCGGAAGATGCCGTTCAGATGCCGCACCAGCGTGGTCTTCCCGGCGCCGTTCTGGCCGACGATGGCCAACCGCTGCCCGGCCGGCACATGCAGGGTCACGCCCCGCACCGCGTGCACGCCCGACGGGTACGTGTGGTGCACGTCCTCGAAGTACAGGTCCATGTCAGGCTCCCCGTCCGAAGGTGAGCAGCGCGTCGTCGAAGGACACCGGCGTGGGGCCGGGCACGTCGAGGCCCCGGTCGCGTGCCGACCGCGCCGCCTGCGTGTAGCGCGTGGAGCCGGTGCCCCACTGGGTGAGGCGCTCGTCGCTGAGCACCTCGCGCGGCTCACCCTGCAATGCGACGCGGCCGCCGGCCAGCACCACGACCTGGTCCGCGTGGTCGCGGAGCTGCTCGAGCTTGTGCTCCAGCAGCACCACTGTGGTGCCGTCGCGGGTGAGCTCGGAGACCACGTCGAACACCATCCGGGTGCCGCCGGGGTCGAGTTGGGACGTCGGCTCGTCCATGACCAGCACCGCCGGGCGCATCACGAGCATCGAGGCGATGGCCACGAGCTGCATCTGCCCGCCGGAGAGCGCATACGGCGAGCGGTCCATGAGGTGCGAGATGCGCAGCAGCTCCCCCACCGCCTCGATGCGCATGATCATCTCGGCCCGCTCGATGCCGAGGTTCTCCAACCCGAACGCGATCTCCTCCCGCACCGTGAACTTCGCGCCGGAGATCTGGTTGAAGGGGTTCTGGGTGACCAGCCCGACCTTCTCGATGGCCTCGGCCAGCGGGGTCTGCGGCACGTCGATGCCGCCCACCTGCACGCTGCCGGCCAGTTCCCCGCCCTCGGCGTGCGGCACGAAGCCGGACAGCACCTTGGCGAGCGTCGACTTGCCCGCCCCCGAGGCGCCCACCACGCCGCAGAGCGTGCCCCGCGGGACATGCAGCGACAGGTCGGTGAGCACGGTGACGGCCGCATCCGGGTAGGCGTAGGTGACGTGGTCGAGCGCGATCATCACAGACCTCCGATGAAGGGGAAGACGACGGCCACGGCGCCGACGGCTGCCATCGCCCAGCGGGCGGCCCGCTGGCCTGGCGTGTCGGCCACGACCGTGAGGGCGGTGCGCTTGCGGGTGGCTCCGAACGCGCGCGCCTCCATCGCCGTGGACCGCTCCTCGACATCCGTGAACAGCCCGAGGATGAGCGGGGTGACCAGCGGCAGCAGCACCTTGGCGCGGCGCAGCACGTTGCCGTCGGTGCGCAGGCCACGGGCCCGCTGCGCGAGCAGGATCGCGTCGGCCCGGTCCCGGAAGGCCGGCACGATCTGCAGCGTCGAGCTGATGACATAGCTGATCTTGGGCGGCATGCCGTGCTGGCTCAGCGCCGACATCAGGTCGCCCGGATGGGTGGTGAGCAGCAGCAGCAGGAACGCCGTGACCAGCACCACGATGCGCAGCGCGATGCCGAGCGCGAACATCAGGCCCTCGGCGGTGACCCGCGCCGGGCCCAGCTCGGCGAGCACCGTGGTGCCCTCCGGGAAGAACAGGCCCTGCACCAGCACGAGCGCGGTGAGCAGCGGCAGCAGCAGCTTCACGCTGATCCCCCCGAGCGTCCGGCCGCACCGGGAGACCGCCGCGGCCGGGACGACGACGCCCACCAGGACCGCGGCGGACACCCACCAGATCGGCAGGGCGAACACGATCACGATGAGCATGAGCACCCCGACGAGCTTGGTCACCGGGTTGAGCCGGTGCAGGGGTGAGCCACGGTCCTGGTAGAACGTCGTCGCCATCGGTCAGCCCTGCTGCGGGGTGGTCGTCGACGCGGCGTTGTCGGTGGGCGCGGCGCCGTCGATGGGCGGGGCGGACGCGGCCGGGACCGCGACGGGCGTCGCGGCCGAGAACACCCGGAACCGGCGCACGAACGGGAACCGCTGGCGGAACCGGGTCGGCAGCGCCGCCAGGATCGCCGCCACCACCGTGAACGTCACGGCCTTGTCGATCGGGTCGGACAGCAGTCCCTGCATCGTGGTCGACGCGAGCAGCGAGTTGCCCATCGCGCGGAACGCCCCCACGAGGGCGCCGGTGCCCGCCGCGGTGGCGCCGCCGAACACGAACGCGGCGATCGGCGCCGAGACGAGCGCCGCCACGACCCCGGTGGCGAGGCCCGCGAGCGGGGCCAGGAAGAACTTGCGGAACACGCCCGTGCGCGCCGCGTACCCGGCGAGCACGCCGATCACCACCGACGTCACCGCGAACGGCAGCGCCACCGGGCTGATGGTCATGCCCCAGATCACGTTGGTCAGCGCGCCCGTGGCGGCGCCAGCGGCAGGCCCGGCGAGCACCGCCACCAGGATCGTGCCGATCGAGTCGAGGTACAGCGGCAGGCCCAGCACCGTGGTGAGCTGCCCGATGACGATGTTCACCGCGATGGCCACGGGCACCAGGGTGATGGTGGTGGTGGGCAGCCGGTGGATCGTGCCGACGACGATCAGCAGGGCGCCGATCAGGTAGCCGGCGATCGCGATGAACGACGACTGCCCGAGCCCGTCCGCGATGTCGGTGGGCTGGAACAGGATCAGGTAGAGGTAGGTCGCCGCGATGACGACGGCCCCCACCCCCACCAAGACGAGGTTGCGGGTGTCACGCTGCGTTGCGGTGTCGATCTGGCCAGTCATGAATACCTCCTTGTATCCGCTGGTGGCGAAGATGCCGATGCGTGCGTGGTGCTGGCATGCGTTGGTGCGTTGGTGCGTTGGTGCGAGCCCGGGGCCGCCCGTGGCAGGGGGTCCGACAGACGGCCCCGGGCGATCAGGGGGTGAACGCGCGGGCGAAGGAGCCCACGCGCTCGACGAGGTGGTCGAAGAACGCGGCGGGGTCGGTCTCCCACGCGATGGCCGCGTTGTGCTCCCTGCCCCACATGCCGCGCCAGTCCGCGACTGTGGTGCCGCGGGTGAGCGTGCCGGAGAGCTCCACGTCCACGGTGGCGGCCCGGGTGGCGGCCATCTCCGGGTGCAGCGCCAGCGCGGCCGCGAACGGGTCGTGCATATGCGCCAGGAAGCCCTGCCCCTGGTCGCGGTGGAACTCCATGTAGAACCGCACCGCGTCGGACAAGTGCCGCACCACCGGGTTGGACGCCTGCGAGCGCGTCCCCTCCGGGTCGTCCGGGGAGATCACCTCGGCGGGCGTGGACCCGGCCAGCTCGGCGATCCGCCGGATGTGCTCGGGCTTCATCTCGATCTGCTCGGTGAGGTCCAGCGCGCACACCAGCGGGCGGCGCTCCGCGGGCAGCCCGGAGAACGCCTGGAACACGATCGCGGCGGCGTCGGGGTCCACGGCGATGTTCCACTCGGTGGTGGGCGTGGTGTTGCCCTCGTGGTTGAACGCCCCGCCCATCACCACGAGCCGCTGCAGCAGCCGGGGCAGCTCCGGCTCGATGCGCAGCGCCAGGGCCAGGTTCGTCAGCGGCCCGGTGACCAGCCCGATCACCTCGCCGGGGTGGGCGCGCACATGCTCGATCCACACCTGCGTCGCATGCCGCTCGGAGAGGGCGCGCGTCGGCGCGGGCAGCGTGGCCCAGCCGATGCCCTGGTCGCCGTGCGTCTCCTCGGTGGTCATGAGCGGCGCGATCACGGGCACCTCGGAGCCGAGCGCCACCTCGATCTGCGGGGCGCCACACAGCTCCAGCCAGGCGAGGTTGTTGATCGCGACCTGACGGGCGGGCACGTTCCCCGCCGTGCAGGTGATCGCGAGGATCTCGGCCTCGGGGCTGGCGAGCAGGTACAGCAGGGCGAGCGAGTCGTCGATGCCGGTGTCGACGTCGAGGATCAACTTCTGGGTCATGGGGTGCCTCCAACGGTGCGAAACGGTGGGGCCGGAGCGTTCGGGACCCTCGCCCCGCCGGGTGGGCGGTCCAGGTCAGCGGGGACGTGCCGGGTCGCCTGCGGCGCGGGTCGCGTGCCGGGGCGGTGCGGGCCGGAGCCCGGGGATGTCGGGGGTGTGGGGGGCGGGGCGCAGGCGGGGCTGCACACCCATCAGGGCGCGGTGGGCCCGTCCGGGCAGCCGCAGGACGCGCGCAGTGCCAGCGTGTGGCCGGTGGTGACGCGCGCGGTGACGTGCGGCCGGGCGAGCAGCAGGCGCACAGCGTGCTCGGCGATCTCGGCGAGGGGCTGCACCACGCTCGACAGGGACGGGATCGCGAACGCGGCGTCCTGCGAGCCGTCGAAGGTGATGACGCCCAGGTCCTGCGGCACGCGCACGCCCAGGTCGTGGGCGGCGCGCAGGAGGCCCACGGCCTGCTGGTCATTGGAGGCGAACATCGCGTCGGGCCGGTCGGGGCCGGTGAGCAGCCGGCGCCCGGCCTCCAGCCCGCCGGCGCGGGAGAACGGCGCCTCGACGAGCGGGCCGCGCTCCAGGCCGGCGGCGGCCAGCGCGGACTCCCATCCGGCGGCGCGGTCCTGGGAGGTGGGGAGCGCGGCCGGGCCGGCGATGAAGCCGATGCGGCGGCGGCCGTGCTCGATCAAGTGCTCGGTGGCCGCCCGGGCGCCGCCGATGTTGTCGGGCACCACGGAGGAGGTCAGCGCGCTGGGCGCGATGCGGTCGAGCAGCACCACTGGCGTCCCGCCCGCGATGGCGCCGCTCAGGTCCGGGTCGGCGTCGACGCTGGCGAGCATGATCCCGTCGACCCGGCGCTCCATCAGCGCGTTCATGAGCTCGCGCTCGCGCACGGGGTCGTCGGCGCTGTCCGCGAGCAGGATGAGGTGGCCCGAGGCGTACACGTGCTCCTCGACCTGGTGCGCGAGCTCCGCGAAGAACCGGTTGGACACGTCGGGGACCAGCAGCCCGAAGGTGTGCGTGAAGCCGCCAGCGAGCGCCCGGGCGACGACGTCGGGCCGGTACCCGGTGAGCTCGATGGCCTCGAGCACGCGAGTCCGGGTGGCCGCCGAGACGGGCCGCGGGCCGTTGTTGACGACGTAGCTGACCACGGCCACCGAGGTGCCCGCCGCCGCTGCGACGTCGGCGCGTGTCACGCGCCCGCTCGATTGAGCCACACCCATGTCTGCTTGCCCCAGTCGCCGTTGACCCGGACCGCGTGCCGCACCAGGACGGTGCTCCGCACGGTTGTCTATGCGCGTAGAACGTAGCCAGGGACCGCAGGCGTGTACAACCCCCGTCCGGGTGACCTGCCACCCGGACGGGGGAACCTCACGCCTTCGAGGAGGACGCCTTCTTCGCGGGCGCCTTCTTCGCCGGGGCCTTGCGGGCGGCGGGCTTGCGGGCCGGCTTCTTGGCCGGGCCCTTCGCGCGCTTCTCCGCGAGCAGCTCGGCCGCGCGCTCGAGCGTGATGGTCTCCACCGCGTCCTCCTTGCGGAGCGTGGCGTTGAACTCGCCGTCGGTGACGTAGGGGCCGAACCGGCCGTCCTTCACCACCACGGGCTTCTTCGAGGCCGGGTCCTCGCCCAGCTCGCGCAGCGGCGCCGTCGCGCTGGCGCCACGCCCCCGCTTGGGCTGCGCGTAGATCGCCAGCGCCTCCTCGAGGGTGATGTCGAACATCGCCTCCTCGGTGGGCAGCGTCCGCGAGTCCGTGCCCTTCTTCAGGTACGGGCCGTAGCGGCCGTTCTGCGCGGTGATCTCCTCGCCGGACTCGGGGTCCTTGCCGACCACGCGCGGCAGCGACAGCAGCTTGAGCGCGTCATCCAGCGTGAGCGTCGCGAGCTGCATCGACTTGAGCAGCGACGCGGTGCGGGGCTTCGGCGCGGCGGCCAGCGCCCGCTTCTTCGCCGCGGCGGACAGGCCCTCGTCGAGCTCGGGCTCGGGCAGCAGCTCGGTCACGTACGGGCCGAACCGGCCCTTCTTCGCGACGATGGTGGTGCCCGTCACCGGGTCCTCGCCCAGGACGATGTCGCCCTCGGGCTGGGTCTCGATCAGCTCATGCGCCTTGGCGACCGTGAGCTCGTCGGGGGCCAGGTCGTCGGGCACCGACGCGCGCTTGGGCTCCCCGCCCTCGGCCGTCGCCGTGGAGTCCTCCAGGTACGGGCCGTAGCGCCCGACGCGGAGCGTGATCCCGTCGCCGATCTCGATCGAGTTGACCTCGCGGGCGTCGATGTCGCCGAGGTTCGCGACCAGGCCGTGCAGGCCCCCCACGTCCTCGCCCACAGCCGTCACGACACCGGCCTGCGGGCCGCCGTCACCGAAGTAGAACTTGGTCAGCCACGCCACCCGGTCCTTGCTACCGGCCGCGATCGCGTCGAGGTCCTCCTCCATGCCGGCCGTGAAGTCGTAGTCGACGAGCCGGTCGAAGTTCTCCTCCAACAGCCGGGTCACGGCGAACGCGAGCCAGCTCGGCACCAGGGCCTGCCCGCGGCTGGTCACATACCCGCGGTCCTGGATCACAGAGATGGTGGCCGCGTACGTCGAGGGACGGCCGATGCCGCGCTCCTCGAGCGCCTTGACCAGGCTCGCCTCCGTGAAGCGCGGCGGCGGGGAGGTGCGGTGGCCGGCGGCCTCGAGCTCGCTCGCGGTGAGCTCGTCGCCCTCCGCCATCTGCGGCAGCCGCGCGTCGGCCTCGCCCTTGCGGGCGGCGCCCTCGGCGTCGTCGTACCGGTCGGTGTCGCGGCCCTCCTCGTACGCGGCCATGAAGCCACGGAACGTGATGACAGTGCCCGACGCCCCGAACACCGCCTCGACATCGCGCCCCGCGAAGCCCTCCGCCGGCACGTCAGCCGGGATCGAGGCCGTCGCGGCCAGGCGCACGGAGGCCGTCGAGCCGCGCGCGTCGCCCATCTGCGAGGCGACGGTGCGCTTCCAGATCAGCTCGTACAGGCGGAACTGGTCGCCGGAGAGCTCATGCGCCACCTGGGCGGGCGTGCGGAAGTGGTCGCCGGCGGGGCGGATGGCCTCGTGGGCCTCCTGCGCGCCCTTGCTCTTCGACGTGTAGACGCGCGGCGCGTCCGGCACGTACTCCGCGCCGTACAACTCGGCGGCCTGCCGGCGCGCGGCGTCGATCGCCTGCGTCGACAGCGCGGGCGAGTCGGTGCGCATATAGGTGATGTAGCCGTTCTCGTACAGCGACTGCGCGGTGCGCATCGCCTGCCGCGACCCCATGCGGAGCTTGCGGCCCGCCTCCTGCTGCAGGGTCGACGTCGTGAACGGCGCGGCCGGGCGGCGGGTGTACGGCTTGGTCTCGAGGCTGCGCACGGTGAACTGGGCGTCCGCCAGGCCGGTGGCCAGCGCGGTGGCGAGGGCCTCCCCGAGCTGCACGGTCCCGTCCTGGCCGCTGGCCTTCAGGGCGCCGCGGTCGTCGAAGTCCCGCCCGGACGCAACCCGGCGCCCGTCCACCTGCATGAGGCGCGCGCCGAAGTCGGGCTCGGCGGCGTCAGCGACGGCGAAGGTGCCGGTGACGTCCCAGTACTCGGCGGGGACGAACGCCATCCGCTCCCGCTCGCGCTCCACCACGAGCCGCGTCGCGACGGACTGCACGCGGCCCGCGGACAGGCCCTGGCGGACCTTGCGCCACAGCACCGGCGAGATCTCGTAGCCATACAGCCGGTCGAGGATGCGCCGGGTCTCCTGCGCGTCGACCAGGCGCTCGTCGAGCTCGCGGGTGTTCTCCAGCGCGCGCTCGATGGCCTCCCGGGTGATCTCGTGGAAGACCATCCGCTTGACCGGGACCTTCGGCTTGAGCTCCTGCAGCAGGTGCCAGGCGATGGCCTCGCCCTCGCGGTCCTCATCAGTGGCCAGGTAGAGCTCGTCGGCGTCCTTGAGCAGCCGCTTCAGCTCCGCGACCTTCTTCTTCTTGTCCTGGTCGACGACGTAGTACGGCTCGAAGCCGTTGTCCACGTCGACGGCGAACTTGCCGAAGGGCCCCTTCTTCATGTCGGCGGGCAGCTCGCTGGGCTGCGGGAGGTCACGGATGTGACCCACGCTCGCCTCCACCTCGTACTCGGAGCCGAGGTAGCCGGCGATCGTGCGTGCCTTGGCGGGCGACTCCACGATGACGAGCTTGCGACCTGCGGACATACGTTCCTGCTTCCTCGAAGTTCTGGGATTCGGGGGATGCCGAAGCTGGCCCCCGTGCGCGGAGGCACCCGGCCGCCCCGTGGGGCCAGCGGTGCGCTTCCGTCGTTCGGGCACTCTACGACGTCTCGTCAAGCGCCCCTGCCGGGGCCGCCGCCTGACGGCCGGGCTCCGTCGACGCCCGGGTGAGCGCGAGCAGCAACGCGAACGCCAGGCAGGAGGCCGCCACCACGCCGGCGGCGCCGCCCAGGTAGGCGGTGAGCATCTCCGCCTGGGAGTCCAGCGCGACCCGGTGCATCCACGTGGCCTGCAACGCGACGAGCGCCACAGCGCCGGAGCCGACGCCGATCAGCACCAGCCCCAGCGTCACGCGCCGAGACCACCGCCGCTCCTGCGGGCCCGGGGGCGGCGCCGCGACGTCGTGGGCGCTGGGCATCAGCGCCACCACAGCACAGGAGATCGCCGTCCAGCCTGTGACCACCAGCACCGCGGCGATCACGTCGGAGGGCCGATGCCACTGCCCGACGAGCGTCGAGACGCCGGTGGCCGCCGTGTACCCGGCGCCGACCACCGCCGCCCAGGGCCGTATCCGCCGGGGCACCACGAGCAGCAGCACCGCCGAGATCGACGCGGCGGCGGTGGTGTGCCCGCTGGGCAGCGTGTTGCCCCACACGCCCTCGACGCCCAGGTCGGGGCGGTCCAGCAGCACGAGCTTGGTCACCCGGGTCGTGACGTTCGCGCCGATCATCAGCACCGCGGCCTGCACCGCGAGCGACCACCGGCGGCGCACCAGCGCGATCAGCACCGCCGCGATCAGCACGGCGGCGATGGCGCCGACGGACACCACGTCCAGCACCCGCTCGGCCACGCGCCAGAGCTGCCCCTGGCCGTTCTGGGCGCCTTGCAGGGCAGCCCACTCGACCTGTTGGCCCGCCCACGTGTCCACGAAGAGCCGCCAGCACAGCCACACGCCCACGGCTGACAGGACGGCGACGACCAGCCCCGTGGCCCCTGCCCCCCGGGACCTCGCGGGACGAGCGGTTTGCGGGAGCGCACGGGAAGGGCTCGCGTTCGTCACCCGTCCACGGTAGGTGACGACACGGGGCCATGTGCACCGGCCAGGGCGCCATCGGCCGGCGCGAGCAGCACCGCGTGCTCGCCTGCGGAGGCCAGCGACGCGCGCGACTCGTCGTCGGCGTTGACGCACAGCAGGCAGCCGCCCCGCGCCTCGAGGGCCTCGGCCGCCGCGTCGACCACCGCCGCCGAGAACCCTCCGCGCAGCCGCGCGGCCTCCAGGTCGAGCACCACGACGGAGGCGCTCATCGACAGCGCGCCCAGCAGTATCGCGAGCCGGTCGGCGTCCACCTGGCCGAGCTCCCCCGCGGGCCGCACGGTCGCGGTGATCCAGCCGCCGGCGCCTCCCGACGGGCTGATCGCGGTCCTGGCCATCTGTGTCTGTGCAGTCATCTCGGCTCCCTCTCGTCGGCCTGTCGCGTGTTCGCGCTTGCCGCCGACCCTGGCGCGCGGTGCTGTGCCCACGCTGGGAGCAGCCGCGGGATCCCCTGGGAGCAGAAGCCACAGCAGGCCCACAGGAACTGATCAGACCGAGCACAGGCAGTGCGCGCACCATGGGGTCATGAGCACCCCGGGGACCCGTGACACGTTGACCCGCCGCGATGGCGCCCCCATCCGCGCGCTCGTGGTGGATGACGAGGCGACGCTCGCCGAGCTGCTGTCCACGGCGCTGCGCTACGAGGGCTGGCAGGTGGAGCATGCCCTCACCGGGAACGCGGCGCTGAGGCTCGCGAAGTCCTTCGACCCGGACGTGATCCTGCTGGACGTCATGCTCCCCGACATGTCGGGGCTCGACGTGCTGCGGCGGATCCGCGCCCGGGACCCGCTGGTGCCCGTGCTCTTCCTCACCGCGAAGGACGCCGTCGAGGATCGCATCGCCGGCCTCACGGCGGGCGGCGACGACTACGTGACGAAGCCGTTCAGCCTGGAGGAGGTCGTCGCGCGGCTGCGCGCCCTGCTGCGGCGGGTCGGCGCGGTCAGCGAGCGCGAGGAGGCCACCTTGACTGTCGGCGACCTGCGCATGGACGAGGACAGCCATGAGGTGTGGCGCGGCGAGGACGAGATCCGGCTGACCGCCACCGAGTTCGAGCTGCTGCGGTACTTCATGCGCAACCCGCGGCGCGTGCTGTCCAAGGCGCAGATCCTCGACCGGGTGTGGCAGTACGACTTCGGCGGCCAGGCGAACATCGTCGAGCTGTACGTCTCCTACCTGCGTCGCAAGATCGACGCGGGGCGCGCCCCGATGATCCACACGCTGCGGGGCGTCGGCTATGTGCTCAAGCCCGCCGAGGGCGCGGAGGCGCCGTGACCTGGGCCCAGGGCGCGCCCGCACCCGAGCCTGGAGCCCCCGCGCCCGGCCCGGGTGGCGCCGCGCCTGAGCCGGGCGCCGAGCGCGCCCGCCGGCGCCGCTGGACGCTGCGCCGGCGGCTCGTCGTGGTGCTGCTGGTGCTCATCGCGGCGGTGGCGGCCGTGATGGGCGTCGTCTCGACGCTGGCCCTGCGGGACTCGCTGCTGGGCCAGATCGACAACCGGCTCGTCGCGGCCAGCGCCCGGGCCGCGAGCGCCCCGGACCGGATCAACCCGGGTGGTGGCCCCATGCCCCCCGAGGGCTCCCAGGACGGCTCCGACCAGCCCGGCCCGCCGGACGGCAGCGAGCACCTGCCGCCCTCGCTGCGCCTGCCCGGCCAGCAAGACGTGGGCGCGCTGAACTACTTCGAGCAGGACGGCATGGTCGTCGCCGGGTACTTCGACGACTCCGGGGATTTCCGGCCGTTGACGTCCGAGCAGGCCAGCACCTTGGCCGACGTGGAGCGTGACGGCGTGCCCGTCTCAGTGGCGATCCCCGACCTGGGCGACTACCGGGTCATCGCGACCACCACCAGCGACGGCGCCGTCGTCGCCACCGGGATCTCCACCGCCGACGCGACAGCCACCGTCGAGAACTACGTCATCGTCGAGGTCGTGGTGGCCCTGGCCGGCCTGCTGATCGCCGGCTTCCTCGGCGCGTGGCTGATGGGACGCGAGCTGCGGCCCCTCAACCGGGTGGCAGCGACGGCGACCCGGGTGGCCGAGCTGCCCCTGTCCCGGGGCGAGGTGACGCTCGCCGAGCGCGTGCCCGAGCCGGACACGGACCCGTCCACTGAGGTCGGCCAGGTGGGCGCCGCCCTCAACCAGCTGCTGGGCCACGTCGAGGCGGCGCTCGCGTCACGGCATGAGTCCGAGACGCAGGTGCGGCAGTTCGTCGCCGACGCGAGCCATGAGCTGCGCACCCCCCTCGCGTCGATCCGCGGCTACGCCGAGCTCGTCCGCCGCCTGCCCGACCCGCTGCCGCCCGACGCGCTGCGCGCCATGAGCCGCGTCGAGTCCGAGTCCCGCCGCATGACCGCCCTGGTGGAGGACATGCTGCTGCTGGCCCGGCTGGACGCTGGCCGCGAGCTGGAGCAGCAGGACGTGGACGTGGCGGCGCTGGCCGTCGACGCGCTGGCCGACGCGCATGCCGCGAGCCGCGACCACGTGTGGCGCCTGGACATGGACGAGACGGAGGACTCGACGCCGCCGGTGGTGCGCGGCGACGAGCACCGACTGCGCCAGGTGCTGGCCAATCTGCTGTCCAACGCGCGCGAGCACACACCCGCCGGCACCACTGTGGTGCTGGGGGTGCACGCCAACGCCGGGCAGGTCCGCCTCACCGTCCGGGATGACGGGCCGGGGATCGCGGAGCCGCTGCGCTCGCGCCTGTTCCAGCGGTTCACCCGGGGCGACTCCTCGCGCAACCGGGCGACGGGCTCCACCGGGCTGGGGCTGGCGATCGTGCACGCCGTCGTGCTGGCCCATGGCGGCACGATCACCGCCGACGGCACTCCCGGCGCGACCACGTTCACCGTCACGCTGCCCGCGGTCACGGCCGCCGACGCGACGCCTCCCGCCGGCCCCGCGACGCCGTCGGGTTCCGACGAGGGCTGACCAGCTCGCCCGGCGCCCCACCTGGCCGCCGTGCGGCCTGTCGTGCGTTTCACATCTCCAGGTGGTGCGGTCCGGACTCGCCGCGCCCGCCTCCCGCTCAGGAGACTCGTCTCGTGCGGGAGCCCCTTCTCCCGCACCGGGGGGAGCACCGCTGATGATCCGCGTCCTCGTCGCCGACGAGAGCAGCCTGGTCCGCAAGACCCTGACCGCGCTGCTCGACACCGAGGACGACATCGACACCGTCGGCGAGGTCGACACCTGTGCCGGGGTCGTCGACGCGGCGGCCGCCTGGCGCCCGCACCTCGTCGTGCTCGACCTCGATTTGGTCGACTCCACGCGCACCGACGCCGGGAGCCTCGCGGCGACCCTGCACCGCCAGGACCCGCCGGTGCGCCTGCTGCTCCTCACCACGCTCGGGCGGCCCACCTCGGTGCTGCCGGTGCTCAGCGCGAAGGCCGGCAGCATGATGCTGAAGAACTCGCCGCCCCGGCAGATGATCGACGCGATCCGGCGCACCGCCGCCGGTGAGCGCGTGCTGTGCGCCGAGCTCGAGACGACTGCCGACCGGCTGCGCAACAGCCCGTTGAACGAGCTGGAGACGGCGGTGCTGGACCGCATGGCGTGCGGCTGCGGGCTCGCTGACGCGGCTGCCCAGCTCGCGCTCTCGGAGTCGGAGGCGCAACGCCACCTGCTCGCCGCGCTGCGCAAGGTGGGTGGCCGGGACGCCGTCGAGGCCGGGCGCATGGCGCGCGCGAACGGCTGGGTCTGATCCGTCCGCGGCTGCTGCGCTCGTCTCGTGCGTCAGCGCTGGGCGATGCGCGCCCTCGCCCCTGGACGCAGTCGAGGCGGGCGCCCCGTTCAGCGCCCGCCTCGACTTCCCCCTGCGCGTCCGATGCCGGCGACCTACCGCCGCACTCGGTGGACAGTCCCCCTGCCTCCGGTGCTGCGACGCCCGCGATCAGGTCAGGACGTCCCCCGGCGCCCGAGCCTGACGATCGGCTGCATTCCGTCAACTTAACGGCCCTGAGCAGGGACGGAAGTCCCCTTTCGGAGAAAGTGCGAAACTCACGCGCGCATCGCGCATCCCCCACCCCTGCGCCCCGGCGGGCCCCAACGCCCCAGGCGACAAGGGGCGAAACCCACGATTCCTCGGTGCACATCGCACTACGCCCACCCCGTGCCCGTCGAGGACAGTGGGGGCCCGAGGCGCCACCGGCGCCCACGAGAGGGGAGCTCGACATGACGACGCTCATCAGCCCGGAAGCGACACTCGACGAGCTGTACACCATGCTCGACGCCGCCGGCCCGACGGCCGAGCCCACGGCCGCCCCGGCGACCGGCGCCGCCCACGTGGAGGACTTCGAGTCGTTCTACTGGTTCACGCTCCGCGTCCCCGGCCACTTCCACCCCGGGGAGTTCGCCCCGAAGTGACCCTTCCCGCCACGAGAACCTCTCTCGGGGCGACGACGACCCCCGTGCCCGTCCGCATGACACTCGACTCGCTCGTGAGTCTGGCGGAGGGCACGGGGGTCGTCCTGCGTCCCGGCATGCCACCCCGCACAGGAAAGCCAGACGCGGCGCCCCAGGAGTGGGCGCGCCCCGGCTCGGTCCGCCTGGTGCGCGAGGGCCGACATGAGGCCGTCGCCTCCCCCACCGAGCGTGCGCTGCTGGCCGCCCTCGACCCGCGTGGCGGGCGGCGGGCGCTGGTGGACGTCCTCGCCCAGGCGGTCGTGGCGCCCGGCGTGCAGGCCACCGCGGCGCAGTGGTGGTCCGCGCTGCGGAGCCTCGCCGTTCGTGGCGTCGTCGCCCTCGACGAGCCCACGTCGCCGGGCGCCGACGTCGACTCCGGCTCCGGCTCCGGCTCCGTCAGTTTCGCCCCGGCGGAGGTGGTCGTCGCCGGTGACACCCGGGGCTCCACCGGCGACGGCGTCCGGGCCGCCCTGCGCGCCGCCGGGCTCCTGTCACCGCAGCCTGCCAACGGCTCCCCGGTGCGCGTCGTCCTGACCTCAGACCTCGCCTGCGGCGCCGCGCGAGACGCCTACGACGCGGCACTGGCCGCCGGCGCCCGGGTGCTGCCCGTCGGGCTGGGTCAGCACACCCTGCGGATCGGCCCGCTGCTGCATGTGGACCTCGGCTGCCCGGCGTGCCTGGCCCGCTCGTTGCACCCCGGCGCCGCGCAGGACCCGCCCCACGACGCGCCCCTCGGCTGGTCGAGCGCGGTGGAGCACGCCGCCGGTGGGCTCGTCGCCGCGCGGGTCGCCGGGCTGCTCGACGTGGCCGGCGCGCCGGCCGACCCGGCGCACGGGGCCATCACCGCGCCCGCCTGGGAGCTGACGGTCGTGGACGTGCGCGCCCTCGCCGTGACCCGGCACCCGCTCACCTGGTTCCCCACGTGCACGCGCTGCGGCGGGCCCTCCGAGCAGACGCGGGTGGCTCCCGTGCTGTCGGCGCTCCCACCCACGCCGGTCGATCCCGCGCACGGCTACCGCTCGACCAGCGCCGCCGCGTTCAACGCGCTGTGCGCCTCGCAGGTCGACCCCCTCACCGGGGTGGTGACGGCACTGCAGGACGCCGAGCAGATGGCGGGCGGCCACGTCGTGCGCGCGCGGCATCGAGTCCGCACGGCCGACGGGTGGACGACGCTCACAGCGCTCGGCCGCGGCGCCGACGCGCTCCAGGCCGGCGCCGCGGCGCTCGGGGAGGCCATCGAGCGCTGCTCCATGTCGTGGCATGGTGACGAGCCGCTGCGCCGGGGCACGCTCCGCGAGCTGGGCGAGGACGGGCTGGACCCGGCCGAGTGGCTGCTGTTCGCCGACGGGCAGGCTGACCACCACGGCGCCGTGCCCCGACGGCTCGGGCCGGACGAGGAAGTCGACCTGGCGCCGCTGCGGTCGTTGGCCACCGGGCGGGTGCGCTGGGCCCCGGCGTCGGCCCTGCTGTTCGGCCACCCCGGGCCGGGGGACATCGGGGCTCCGGACTCGAATGGCTGCGCAGCGGCCGCGACCTGGCCGGAGGCGGTGCTGCACGGCCTGCTCGAGCTCGTCGAACGGGACGCGGTGAGCCTGTGGTGGTACCCCCGATCCCGTCGGCCGGCGCTCGACCCGGCGGTCCTCGACCCGGCGCTGCGCGCGGAGACCGACGCCCGGTTGCGCGCGGCGGGACGCGAGTGGTGGCTGCTGGACCTGGCACACGACCTCGGCGTGCCCGTCGTGGCGGCGGTGAGCCGGCGCGCCGCCTCCGCACACGAGGCCATTGTCTTCGGCTTCGGGGCCGGCCTCGACCAGGCTGGCGCCGCGCGGCGCGCGCTCGGCGAGCTCGACCAGATGCTGCTGCTGGGCCCCGACACCGACGCGCCGGGAGCGCCGCCCGAGGCACACGCGTTCTGGGCGGAGGCCCGCCTCGACACTCACGCCTACCTCCGGCCACACGCGGACGCCCAGCCCTGCCCCGTCCAGGTCAGCCCGTCGGCAGACGCCGCCGCCGATGTGCGCGCGCTCGTGGCCCTGCTCGGCGCGCACCACATCGAGGTCCTGGTGCACGATGCCACCCGCCCCGAGACGGGCATCCCGGTGGCCCGCGTCGTGGCTCCCGGGCTGCGTCATCTCGACCGGCGGCTCGCCCCCGGGCGCCTGCATGACGTGCCCGCGCGGCTGGGCTGGGCGCCGCCCGGGCCACTCGATCCCAACCCCGTCTGGCTGTTCGTCTGACGTGCCAGGATGCCTGCCCGCAGTTCCCGCCGAAGGCGTGCCCGAGTCACTAGACTCTCGCGCGGGTCGTCGACGAACGAGGGGGTCGTCATGGTTCCCGCACTGTCGGCCGTCTGGCGTGCGCGCGTCGCCCTCTGGCGGCGTTGGCCTGCCGTCCGAGCCCTCGACGCGGTCGCAGCCGCCCTCAGCCTCGCCCCCGCGCTGTCCGTCACAGCCGTCGAGCACACCGGCGGCCCCCGAGCCGTCCTGCTGTGGCTGCTCTCGATCCCGCTCGCGGTGCTCGTCGTCCACCACCTCACCCTGCGCCTCACCCGGCACGGGCCCGGGCGCCTCAAATGGACCCTCAGCGCGCTCGCCGCGGTCTGCTACCTGCCCGTGCTCGTCGTCGGCCCGTCGTGGGCCGCCTCCGCCGGACTCCTCGCGGCCTGCGCCCTGTCAGCCCTGCCCTGGCGCCGCTCCGTGCCGGTGGTCCTGTCGATCGTGGCGCTCGACCTGGCGCTGTCGACTGTCGTCTTCCAGCAGAGCCCGACGGTCACCGCCTACGGCACGTTGCAGGTGCTGCTCACCTCCGCGGTGCTCGCGGCGCTGGCCTGGACGGTCAGCATCACCATCGAGCTCAACCAGCTCCGGGCCGAGCTCGTGAGCACCGCCGTGCTGCGCGAGCGGCTGCGCATGTCCCGCGACCTGCACGACTTGCTGGGCCGAGGGCTCGCCGCCATCGTGCTCAAAACCGAGCTCGCGCGCCGCTACCACGAGCGCGGCTACGACGCGGAGACCGTCGACGAGCTCGACCAGATCGCCACGGTGGCCGTGCAGTGCGGCGACGACCTGCGGGCCCTTGTCACGGGCTACCGGAACCTCTCACTCGAGAGCGAGATCGACGTCGGGCTGGAGCTCCTCGAGGAGGCGGGCATCGACTGCCACGTGCGGGTCGACGCGCACGCCGTGCCGGACCACGTGCGGGACACCCTCGCCTGGGTGGTGCGGGAGGGCGTCACGAACGTGCTCAAGCACAGCCAGGCCACGACGTGCCGGCTCACCGCGGAGCATGTGGGCTCCCGGGTGGTCGTCACGGTGCACAACGACGGCGTCACCGCGCTGGACGACATCCCGGCGGACGGCGCCGCCAGCCCGGCGAACGGCGGCCCTGGCCCGCGGACCGGCAACGGGCTGCGCGGCCTGCACGAGCGGGTCGCCGCGTCGGGTGGCGAGGTGTCGACCACGACGGGCCCCGACGGCACCTGGACGCTCATGGTCTCGATGCCCGTGACCGACGACCCCGCCCTGACCGAGGAGGTCTCCGCGTGATCCGCCTGCTCGTCGCCGAGGACATGCACGTCGTCCGCTCCGCGCTCGTGGCCCTGCTGGGCATGGAGGACGACCTCGAGGTCGTCGCGGAGGTGGGACGCGGCGACCTCGTCCTGGCCGCCGCCGAGCGCACCCAGCCGGACGTGGCACTGCTCGACCTGGACATGCCCGGACGCGGCGGCATCGCCGTGGCGGGAGAGCTCGCCGCCGCGATGCCGCAGGTGCGCGTCATGATCCTCACCGGCGTCGGCCGGCCGGGCTCCGTGAAGGCGGCCCTCGACGCCGGGGCCCGGGGGTTCGTGCTCAAGACGGCCTCGGCCCGCGCCCTCGTCGACGGGGTGCGCACGGTCGCCGCCGGGGGGCAGGTGCTCGACGCGAACCTGGCGGCGGCCGCCGTCCGGCTGGGGGCCAACCCGTTGCGCCCACGGGAGCAGGAGCTGCTCGACCTGGTCGCCAGCGGCTGCTCGGTGCGCGAGTCGGCACAGCGGCTGTTCCTGTCGGAGGGCACGGTGCGCAACTACCTGTCCGCGATCGTGGACAAGCTCGGCGCCCGCGGCAGGGTCGACGCGATCCGCATCGCCCAGGACAACGGCTGGCTCTGACGCCCTTTCACATACCTCCCATGTGGCAGGGATAGAGTCCGCCGAGGCGGAGCCGCCCCTGGCCCCGACCTGAGAGTCGACTGGGCACGGGCCTGCGTCGGACTCTGGACCGATCGAGGAGCCTGAACGCACGGTGGTGGATCGTCACAGCACGCGCGGGACCGCGCTGGTGGCCGGGCGGCCGCCGGGCGGGACCGCCTGGGGCGCCGTGCTCACGGTGCGGCCGCCGGCTCCCCCGCGTGCCGCCACGGCGCCGCCTGCCGTCGGCCGGTCGCCCCATGCGGCCCGCGAGGCGCTGCGGGCAGCCTGCCGCACCACCCTGGCCCGGCAGCTCCTGCGGTTCGCGCTGGTCGGCGCGGTGATGACCGCGTCCTACGTGGCGCTGTTCCTGGTGCTGCGCGGCCCGCTGGGCGCCCAGGCCGCCAACGTCATCGCCCTGTTCGTCACAGCCGTCGGGAACACCGCGGCGAACCGTCGCGTCACGTTCGGCGTCCGCGGCCGTGCGCGCGCCATGACACAGCACGGGCAAGGGCTGCTCATCTTCGGGGTGAGCTGGGCGCTGACCTCGGGCGCTCTCGCGTTGCTCGGGGTGTTCTCGCCCCGGGCCTCGGCGACCACCGACCTCGCGGTGCTGGTCGCCGCGAACCTGTGCGCCACTCTGGTGCGGTTCGTGCTGCTGCGGCACTGGGTGTTCCGGGCGCCGCCCGCCGCGGATCTGGCGAGCCCGCCGACCCGCTGAACAGAGCCCCGCAGAGCCGACCGGCTGGCCCGCGAGCCCGTCGGCCCGCTAGCCCGCTGGTCTCAGAGCGGGTAGGCGTTGTAGAAGTCGCGGATCTCCTCGGCCGGGCCGGTGACGCGGAAGACCGTCGTGCCGTTGGACCACACGGCCACGCCGTCGGCGCCCACGAGGCCCCAGGTGTACGTCCCGACCGCCGTGCCGGCGACTGTGACCTCGCCCGACTCGGGGGTGAGGGCCGGCGCCGTCGAGTCGGCCGACGCGGTGGCGGAGGCGGCGGGCGCCGCGGCGGCCGCGGGCAGCTCGGCGGCGAGGCGCTGGGCGTGCGCTGCGGCCTCCTCGGCCGTCTCCCACTGGCCAGCCTGCACGGTGACAGTGCCGGCGCCGCCGTCGGTGTAGGTCTCGGTGTACGCCTCGATGGCCCCGGCGGCGAGCCACGCGTCGTCGTTGACGGAAGTGGCAAGCGCGAACTGCAGCACCGAGGCGGGCAGCGCGGTGGCGAACGGGGTCGCCGCCTCGCGGGCCGCGGGCGCGACCGTGGGGGTCGGCGAGGGCAGGAAGACGGTGGCGGCGTCGGCGGCCTGCTGGGGCGCGTCGTCCCGGTTGAGCAACACCGCTGTGGTCAGCCCGCCCACCACGAGGACGCCTGCGGCGATGCCGCCGATGAGCAGCGTCCGGCGCTTGCGCGCCGCGTCGTCGGAGGGCTCGGCGACGTGCGCCGGGGCCGCGGTCTCGGAGGCCGGGGGGACCGCCGCGCCGTCGAGGCCCTGCGGCCAGAGCAGCGACGGCTCCGACGGGCGCTCCGCAGGCTGTCCGGGCTGGCCGCCCGGCCGGATGTCGCTCATGGCACGTCTCCCCTGCTGCATGTCGTCCGGGTCAGCCCGGACGTGGTCGCTAGCACCTTAGTGGTTGGGGAAGCCCGTCAGTCCGCACCGACACGGGCGCGCTCAGCGCTCCTCGTCGCCCTCCGCCAGGCGCTGGCGGCTCATCTTCTGCACCTGCTGGGTGGCCACGGAGGCGAGCAGGCCCACGATGATCAGGTCGAAGAAGATCTGCACGGTGGTGACGATCCGGGCCACCTGGCCCACGGCGTGCACATCCCCGTACCCGACGGTGCCGAGCGTGACCACCGTGTAATAGAGGGCGTCGGTGCGGGTCGCGATGCCGTCCATCTGCTCCTCGGCGCGGGTGGCGAGCCCGTAGTAGGTCAGCGAGAAGAACACGACCACCGCGTAGAGCACGATCATGATGTTCGCCAGCCGCTCGCCGGTGTCACGCGCGGAGGCCCGGAGCTGGCGGCGGATCTGGAACGCGGTGAGCGCGATGAGGGCCAGCATGCCGCCCCCGAAGATGAACAGCCGGATCACAAGCGCGGTCGTGCTCTCATCGGTGGTCATCGGCACCGCGTAGTAGACGACGATCGCGCTCACGAGCAGCGCCGCTGAGTGGATCCAGCGGCCCAGCGCCCGGATCCGCGGACCTGCTGCCATGCGCCCATCCTGCGTTCGCGGCCGCGAGGGCGCGCGCGGAGGGCGTGTGGGCGGCGCGGGTTAGCGTGCGTGCGTGACCTCGACGACCAGCGCCCGGCGCCCTGAGCCCCGCAACCGCGCCGCCCGCGCCGGATACCGCTGCGGCGAATGCGGCTGGACCACCTCCAAGTGGGTGGGGCGGTGCGGCGAGTGCCAGGCCTGGGGCTCGGTGCTCGAGGACACCGGGCCGGGGGGCGGGGCGCCGCGCACCGCGACGGTGGCCCCCACGCGCAGCCCGGCCCGCCCGATCGCCGAGATCGACGTCGAGGCCAGCCGGGCCCGGCCCACCGGCGTCGACGAGCTCGACCGGGTGCTGGGCGGCGGGCTGGTGCCCGGCGCCGTGGTGCTGCTCGCCGGGGAGCCGGGCGTGGGCAAGTCGACGCTGCTGCTGGACGTGGCCAGTCGCGCCGCTCGGGCCGGCCGTGAGGGCCCCTCCGACGGGACGGCGCCGCGGGGCCGGCGGGTGCTCTACATCACCGGGGAGGAGTCCGCGGGGCAGGTGCGGCTGCGCGCGGAGCGGATCGGCGCGCTCGACCCCCACCTGCTCCTCGCCGCCGAGACGGACCTGGGCACGGTGCTCGGCCACGTCGAGCAGGTCGAGCCCGACTTGCTGGTGGTCGACTCGGTGCAGACCATCGCGTCCGCCGCGATCGAGGGCGCCGCGGGCGGGGTGAGCCAGGTGCGCGAGGTCGCTGGCGCCCTGATCGCCGTCGCCAAGGAGCGCGACATGCCCGTGGTGCTCGTCGGGCACGTCACCAAGGACGGGTCGGTGGCGGGGCCACGCACCCTGGAGCACCTGGTGGACGTGGTCTGCCAGTTCGAGGGCGAGCGGCACTCGCGGCTGCGGCTGCTGCGCGCCACCAAGAACAGGTACGGGCCCACCGACGAGGTCGGGTGCTTCGACCTCAACGAGTCCGGGATCGAGGGGCTCACCGACCCGAGCGGGCTGTTCGTGTCCAACGCCCTGCACCACGTGCCGGGCACCTGCGTGACAGTCACCCTGGAGGGCCGCCGGCCGCTGGCCACCGAGGTGCAGGCGCTCGTCGCGCCCAGCATGCTCGCCAACCCGCGCCGCACCACCAGCGGGATCGACGCCAGCCGGCTCGCGATGGTCCTCGCGGTGCTGCAGCGCCGGGTGGGCGCACGGCTCGCCGACCAGGACGTCTACGTCTCCACCGTGGGCGGCGCGCGGGTCGTCGAGCCCTCCGCCGACTTGGCCCTCGCGCTGGCCACCGCCAGCTCGCGGGAGAACATCGCCCTGCCCCGAGGGCTGGTGGCCGTCGGCGAGGTCGGGCTGGCCGGGGAGATCCGCGCCGTGACCGGGACCATGCGGAGGCTTGCGGAGGCCGCCCGGCTCGGCTTCGTCCGCGCCGTGGTGCCGGCCGGCTCGGTGGAGGCGGGAACGGCGCCAGCGGGCATGGAGATCCTCGAGGCAGGCGACCTGGCGGAGGCGGTCCGCGCCTGCGGCGTCTCCGGTGAGCGCGCATCCTGATCGCCGCGCCACACACGGGCGGCGCCGAGCACACCGCACCGCGAGTCGTCCCACCTGCGCGAGACGGCTCCCCGCGTAGGATCACCGGTGTGCCGACGACTCCTGTGCCTGACGACCTGCTGCGCTCGACGCTGGCCGCCGTCGCGCCCGGTGGGGAGTTGCGCGACGGGCTCGAGCGCATCCTGCGTGGGCGCACCGGCGCGCTGATCGTCCTCGGCCACGACAGCACCGTCGAATCGATCTGCTCCGGCGGGTTCGCCCTGGACATCGAGTTCTCGGCGACCCGGCTGCGCGAGCTCGCGAAGATGGACGGCGCGATTGTCGTCGACCGGGATGTCCGCCGGATCCTGCGCGCCGCCGTGCAGCTCCTGCCGGACCCCACCATCGAGACCACCGAGTCCGGCACCCGGCACCGCACCGCCGAGCGCGTGGCCAAGCAGACCGGCTACCCCGTCATCTCCGTGTCCGCCTCCATGCGGATCGTCGCGCTCTACGTGGGCGGCGTGCGGCACGTGCTCGAGGACTCGGACACGATCCTGTCCCGCGCCAACCAGGCCCTCGCGACGCTCGAGCGGTACAAGTCGAGGCTCGACGAGGTCAGCGGCACGCTCTCGGCCCTGGAGATCGAGGACCTCGTCACCGTGCGCGACGTGTCCGCCGTGGTGCAGCGCCTGGAGATGGTGCGCCGCATCTCCGAGGAGATCGCCGGCTACGTCGTCGAGCTCGGCACCGACGGGCGCCTGCTGTCCCTGCAGCTCGACGAGCTCACCGGCGGCATCGGCTCCGACCGCGAGCTCGTGATCCGCGACTACGTGGACACCTCCCGCAAGGAGCGGGACGCGAACGCCGTGCAGGCCGCGCTCGCCGAGCTGGACAGCACCGAGCTCATCGACATCACGCACTTCGCCCGGGTGCTCGGGCTGCCGGGCGGCGGCGACGCCCTCGACGCTGCCGCCGGGCCGCGCGGGTACCGGCTGCTGTCCAAGGTCCCCCGGCTGCCCGCCGCGATCGTCGACCGCCTCGTCGAGCACTTCGGCGGCCTGCAGAAGCTCCTCGCCGCGAGCATCGAGGACCTCATGGCCGTGGACGGGGTCGGCGAGCAGCGGGCGCGCGCCGTGCGCGAGGGACTGTCCCGGCTCGCCGAGTCGAGCATCCTCGAGCGCTACGTCTGAGCTCGCGCCGCCGCCACGGCTAGCCCTGCTCGGCCGTCACTCGAGCACGAACACCTGCGGCGCCGACGCCGCGCCCGCCACCGTGAGAGTCGCCGAGTAGGTGCCCGACTTCACCGCCGGCAGCCCGGTGGCACAGCCCTCTGCGGAGCGGACCCGCGTCCACTGCGCCTGTGTGACGTCGCTCTTGCCGGGCTGGAGCAGCAGCTTGCGCTCGACGGCGCCGGCGGGGCAGTCGCGGCTGGACCAGATCCGGTCCTCCCCCGAGACGATGGCGAGCTCGAGCTGCCCGGAGCCCGCGTCGACAAGGCAGTCGACCTCGCCGACGTTCTCGAGGGTGACGGTGAAGGTCGGGACGGCCGCCGCCGCGTAGGACGCCGAGTCCGCGGCCAGGGTGAGCCCCAGGGCCTCGGGCGCGCAGGCCTGCGGCGCCCCGGGGTCTGCGGGCTCCTCATCCGAGCCGTCGTCGGGCGCCTGTTCGCCGGCCTCCCCGGAGCCCTCGGCGTTGACGTCGTTCGCGTCTTGCGGGGAGCCGCCACGGCCCACCAGCGCCCAGACGATGACGATGACCACCAGCAGCGGAAGGCCCAGCACCACGAACCGACGGGTCCAGTAGACCCGGGACGGCAGCGGCCCGGCCGGTCGCAGCACACCCATGACGGCACCGTCCTCACGTCGGCCGCGCACCGGCGGCGCTTCACCCGGTCAGCCGTACGGTACCGGTCTCCCGGCTCCGAGCCCGCGCCCCGCGTGGGCGGGTCGGCCGCTGATCGCGTGGTGACCGGGGACGCGCCGGGGTGGGAGAGGATGGGCGGGTGCTGCCTGCCCCCGATGCCGAGCCGCTGCGCGCGGCGGTGCTCGACTGGTTCGGGCGGCATGCGCGCGACCTGCCGTGGCGGTCGGCGGACTGCTCGGCGTGGGGTGTGCTGGTCAGCGAGGTGATGCTGCAGCAGACGCCGGTGGTGCGCGTGGAGCCGGCGTGGCGGGCATGGATGGCGAGGTGGCCCGAGCCCGCGGACCTGGCGGCGGCGAGCCCGGCGGACGTGCTGCGCGCCTGGGACCGGCTGGGTTACCCGCGGCGGGCGCTGCGCCTGCAGGAGTGCGCGCGTGCGGTGGTCGAACGGCACGGCGGTGTGGTGCCCGCGGGCGCCGCGGAGTTGCTCGCGCTGCCGGGGGTGGGTCCGTACACGGCCGCGGCGGTGCAGGCCTTCGCCTTCGGGCGGCGCTCGGTGGTGCTGGACACGAATGTGCGCCGCGTCCTGGCCCGCGCGGTGCAGGGCGCGGCGCTGCCGGCTCCCAGCCAGACGGCCGCCGAGGTCCGCCTGGCGGAGGCGCTCGTCCCGGCGGATGACGCCACGGCGGCCCGCTGGTCGGCGGCCTCGATGGAGCTCGGCGCGCTGGTGTGCACGGCCCGCAGCCCCCGCTGCGAGGAGTGCCCGATCGCCGGGATGTGCGCGTGGCGGGCGGCCGGACGGCCCGTTGACGAGCATGCGGGCCGGCGTCGGACCCAGGCGTGGGCGGGCACGGACCGGCAGGTGCGGGGCAAGGTGATGGCCCTGCTGCGCGAGGCCCTGGGCCCGGTGCCCGCCGAGGCGGTGGAGGCGGTGTGGCCTGAGCGGGCGCAGCTCGAACGGTGTGTGGAGTCGTTGCTGGTGGACGGGCTGATGGTGCGGGTTCCCGGCGCCGACGACGACCAGCCGCCGGTGTACCGGCTGCCCTGAGCCCGTGCCGCTGGCTCAGAGCTCGATGAGCATCCGCGTGTTGCCGAGCGTGTTGGGCTTCACGCGCGCCAGGTCGAGGAACTCGGCGACGCCGTCGTCGTGGGAGCGCAGCAGCTCGGCGTAGACGTCCGGGGTGACGGGCGTCCCGTCGATGGGCGCGAAGCCGTGGGCGGCGAAGAAGTCCACCTCGAAGGTCAGGCAGAAGACTCGCCGCAGGCCGAGGTCGCGTGCGCGGTCGAGCAGCGCGTCGAGCAGCAGGTGGCCCACGCCCCGGCCGCGCCAGGCGGGGTCGACGGCGAGGGTGCGCACCTCGGCGAGGTCCTGCCACATGACGTGCAGCGCGCCGCAGCCGACGACGGCGCCGTCGTCGGGCGACTCGGCGACGACGAACTCCTGCACCGCCTCGTAGTAGCCCACCCATTCCTTCGCGAGCAGGATGCGCTCAGTCGCGTACGGCTGCACCAGGTCGCGGATCGTGCGGACGTCTGCGGGAAGCGCGGCGCGGACTCGTGGCGGGGCGGCGGTCACGGGCCCCAAACTACCGACCCGCCCCTGCAGCCGACGGCCTGGTCCATCTCCAGCACTGCCGCGTTGCCTGCGGTTGCGCCGCACGTCACGCCGTGGTGACGTTGCGGCAGGCGAGGACGCACGTGCGGGCTCGCGACGGGGTGGCCCCGTCCTGCTCCCGTGCGGACTCGTCGACGATGACATCCAGGATGGACGGGAGCGACCCATGAGGACAGCGGCACTGACGGCACGCCTTCGAGGTGAGGCCCTGGGCGCGCTGCGGGAGAGCACCCAGTCAGGGCGGGAACTCGACGTCCTGGTGATCGGCGGCGGGGTGACCGGCGCGGGGATCGTGTTGGACGCGGTGACGCGCGGGCTGTCCGCGGCGGTGGTGGAGGCGCAGGACTGGTCGAGCGGGACCTCGAGCCGGTCCAGCAAGCTGGTGCACGGCGGGCTGCGCTACCTGCAGATGCTCGACTTCCACCTGGTCCGCGAGGCGTTGACGGAGCGCGACCTGCTGATGTCCCGCATCGCGCCGCACTTGGTGAAGCCGGTGTCGTTCCTGTACCCGCTGGAGAACCGTGTGTGGGAGCGGGCGTATGTCGGCGCCGGCGTCGCGTTGTACGACACGCTGGCCACGGTGAACGGCGCCAAGCGCGCGATGCCGATCCACCGGCACCTGACCCGCAAGGGCATGGAGCGCTTGTTCCCCGACCTGCGGCATGACGCGGCGATCGGCGCCATCCAGTACTGGGACGCGGCGGTGGACGACGCGCGCCTGGTCTCGACGCTGATCCGCACGGCGGCGTCCTATGGGGCCCACGCGGCGTCCCGCACGGAGCTGGTGAGCCTGCAGACCACCACGGGCGGCGCCGTCACCGGCGCCGAGGTGGTGGACCTCGAGACCGGCGAGCACATCGACGTGCGGGCGCGGCACGTGATCAACGCGACGGGCGTGTGGACGGAGCAGACGGAGCACCTGGCCGGATCGGAGGGCGGCCTGCGGGTGCTGGCGAGCAAGGGCATCCACATCGTCGTGCCGCGCAGCCGGATCGCGGGCACGGCGGGGCTGATCCTGCAGACCGAGAAGAGCGTGCTGTTCATCATCCCGTGGTCGCGGTACTGGGTGATCGGCACCACGGACACCCCGTGGGAGCAGGAGCTGGTGCACCCGGTCGCGAACGCCAGCGACATCGACTACCTCATCGCGCACGCGAACACCGTGCTGGCCCGCCCGATCACCCGCGATGACGTGATCGGCACGTGGGCTGGGCTGCGGCCGCTGCTGCAGCCGGGCACGAAGGCGGGCACGTCGTCGGCGAAGGTCTCCCGCGAGCACACCGTCGCGAGCCCCACGCCCGGCCTGACGGTGATCGCGGGCGGCAAGCTCACGACGTACCGGGTGATGGCCAAGGACGCCGTCGACTTCGCGATCGGCTCCCGTGCCACGACGCTGCCGTCCATCACCACCCGCATCGCGCTGGTCGGCGCGGAGGGGTTGGAGGCGGTGCAGCGCCAGTCACGCTCCATCGCGAAGAAGTACGGCTGGGACCAGTTCCGGATGGACCACCTGCTGCACCGCTACGGGTCGCTGCTAGCCGAGCTGCTCGACCTGGTCGACGCCGACCCGGACCTCGCGAACCCGCTGCCGCACGCCCCCGCGTACATCGGCGCGGAGATCGTCTACGCCGTCAGCCATGAGGGCGCGCTGCACCTCGACGACGTGATGATGCACCGCACCCGGCTCAACTACGAGCAGGCCGACAAGGGCGTGGGCGCCCTCGAGGAGATCGCCGACCTGATCGCGCCCGTGCTCGGCTGGGACGCGGAGCAGCGGGCCGCGGAGATTTCCGCGTACCGCGAGCGCGCCGCCGCAGAGCACGCCGCCACGCTGGAGACGGACGACGCGACAGCCGAACGGGTGCGGCTCATGGCGCCCGACATCGTGCCGCTGACACCCGTGGGCGGGCTGGACGACAGCGCGCCGCCGTTCACGCCCGGCCCTGGCCGCAAGCCGGGCGCCGACGACTCGCCTGCCGCTCCCGGGCCCGCCGGCACCTGAACCCCCTGTCCGGACCGGCCCACGCCGGCCCCACCCGGGTCGCCTCGGCGGCCTGACCTGGCGGGAGCCGACAGGCTCCGGCAATTCCGAGGCCTCCGGGGACCACGGCTCTTCCCCCGGACGACACCGACGTCGCTCAGGAAAGAGGTCGCACGTGGACGTGTACAGCACTTGGGAGATCTTCACCTCGGAGGCCGTCGGAACCGGGTTGCTGACGCTGCTCGGCACCGGCGTGGTCGCCAACGTCCTGCTGCCGAAGTCGAAGGGCTTCAACGGCGGCTGGCTGCTCATCAACTTCGGCTGGGGCTTCGCGGTGCTGGCCGGCGTGTACGCGGCCTTCCGCACCGGCGCGCACATCAACCCAGCGGTGACGTTCGGCATCTGGGCGAACGGCGCAGAGGAGTTCGCGCCAGGCATCGAGGTGTCGGCCTGGAACGGCATCGTGTACGTCACCGCGCAGATGTTCGGCGGCGCGCTGGGCGCGCTGGTGAGCTATCTGGCGTACAAGAAGCACTTCGACGAGGACTTGGACCCCGCGTCCAAGCTGGCGGTGTTCTCCACCGGCCCGGCGATCCGCTCCTACGGGTGGAACTTCCTCACTGAGGTCGTCGCCACGTTCGTGCTGGTGTTCGTGATCCTCATGTTCGCCAACGACCCCGCCCAGTTGGGCCCGCTGCCCGTCGCGTTCCTGGTGGTCGGGATCGGCGCCAGCCTCGGCGGCCCCACCGGGTACGCCATCAACCCAGCGCGTGACCTCGGCCCTCGCATCGCCCACGCGCTGCTGCCCATCCGGGGCAAGGGCTCCAGCGACTGGTCCTATGCGTGGGTCCCCGTGCTGGGCCCGATCGTCGGCGGCGTCCTCGGAGGGCTCGGCGCCAACTGGTTCATCTGACCGACGCGCCGCTCGCCGAGCGGCGCCCACATCCCGCACCCGATCCCTCGACGGAGAGGACCACCATGTCTGACACCCAGTACGTCCTGGCGATCGACCAGGGGACCACCAGCACCCGCGCCATCGTGTTCGACCATGCCGGGACCATCGTGAACTCCGGCCAGATCGAGCATGAGCAGATCTTCCCCCGGCCCGGGTGGGTGGAGCACGACGCCGAGGAGATCTGGCGCAACACCCGCGAGGTCGTGGGCATCGCATTGACTCGCGCGAACCTCACCGCCCGGAACATCGCGGCCGTCGGCATCACCAACCAGCGTGAGACGGCTGTGGTGTGGGACCGGACCACCGGCAAGCCCGTCTACAACGCGATCGTGTGGCAGGACACCCGCACCCAGAAGATCGCCGACCAGCTCGCGGCGCTCGGCGGCGGCGCCGACAGGTACAAGTCGCGCGTCGGGCTGCCGCTGGCGACGTACTTCTCCGGGCCGAAGATCCGCTGGATCCTCGACAACGTGGAGGGCGCCCGCGAGAAGGCCGAGCGCGGGGACCTGGCGTTCGGCAACACCGACTCGTGGGTGGTGTGGAACATGACCGGCGGCGTCGAGGGCGGGGTGCACGTCACCGACGTGACGAACGCGTCCCGGACGATGCTGATGAACCTCGACACCCTCACGTGGAACGAGGAGATCGCCGCGGAGATGGGCATCCCGATGTCCATGCTCCCCGAGATCCGCTCCTCCTCCGAGGTGTACGGGCAGGGCCGCTTGGGCGGCCTGGTGCCGAAGGTGCCGATCGCGGGGATCCTCGGCGACCAGCAGGCCGCGACGTTCGGGCAGGCGTGCTTCGACGTGGGCACCGCGAAGAACACCTACGGCACCGGCAACTTCGTGCTGCTCAACACCGGTGAGGAGTTAGTCCCCTCCGAGAACGGCCTGCTCACCACCGTCGCGTACAAGATCGGCGAGAAGCCGGTCATCTACGCGCTGGAGGGGTCCATCGCGGTGACGGGCTCCCTGGTGCAGTGGCTCCGGGACAACCTGGGCCTCATCAAGTCGGCGCCGGAGATCGAGAAGCTCGCCGCGAGCGTGCCCGACAACGGCGGGGCGTACTTCGTGCCGGCGTTCTCGGGGCTGTTCGCGCCGTACTGGCGCTCGGAGGCGCGTGGGGCGCTCGTCGGGCTGACCCGGTACGTCACCAAGGCGCACATCGCCCGGGCGGCCCTCGAGGCGACCGCCTTCCAGACCCGCGAGGTCGTCGACGCGATGAACGCCGACTCCGGGGTCGCGCTCACCGAGCTGAAGGTGGACGGCGGGATGGTCGGCAACGACCTGCTGATGCAGTTCCAGGCCGATGTGCTCGACGTGCCGGTGATCCGCCCGAAGGTCGCCGAGACCACTGCGCTGGGCGCCGCCTACGCGGCGGGCATCGCGGTCGGCTTCTGGTCGGGCGAGCAGGACGTCATCGACAACTGGGCCGAGGACAAGCGCTGGGAGCCCTCGATGGACGCCACCGACCGGGAACGGCAGTACCGGCTGTGGAAGAAGGCGGTGACGAAGACCTTCGACTGGGTGGACGACGACGTGCTGTGAGACGCCGACCTGGGCGACGGGGCCGCGACCCCCTACCCTGACGGCATGGCCGCCACCGTCACGCTCAGCGATGTCGCACGGGAGGCGGGCGTCTCGCTCGCCACCGCGTCCCGTGCGATCAACGGCAGCGCCAACCGCACTGTCCGCGAGGACCTGCGCGAGCGGGTCCTCGCGGCCGCGGCCCGGCTGCGCTACTCCCCCGACGCCAACGCGCAGGCGATGGCGCGCGGCCGCACCACGTCCCTGGGCCTGGTGGTCCACGACATCGCGGACCCGTACTTCTCCTCGATCGCCGCGGGCGTCAGCGCCGCCGCCGACCGCTCCGGCCTGGCGGTCACCCTCGCCAGCACCCGGCACGACCAGACGCGTGAGCGCGGGCTGATCGAGGTGCTGCAGCGCCAGCGGGCGCGGGCGATCATCATCGCGGGCGGCCGCACCGACGACGACGCGCTGAACGCCGAGCTGCGCCGGGCGCTGGCCGACTATCGCGCGGGCGGCGGCTCGGCGGCGCTCGTCGGGCAGCCCGTGCTGGGCGTCGACACCGTGGTCATCGACAACGCGGACGGCGCGGCGGCCCTCGCCCGGGCGCTGCACGGCCTGGGCTACCGGGAGTTCGCGGTGTTGGCGGGCCCGGCGGGCCATTTGACGGCCCGGGAGCGGCTGGACGGCTTCCGCGCTGGGCTGGCCGAGTCGGGCGTGGCGCTCGACCCGGCGAACGTCATCGGCTGCGCGTTCACCCGCGACGGCGGCTACGACGGCATGCAGGACCTGCTGCGGCGCCGCGGCTCCGTGGAGCTGGTGTTCGCGGTGAACGACGTGATGGCGGTGGGCGCGATGGCCGCCGCGCGGGACGCGGGCGTCGACGTGCCGGGCGAGTTGGCCGTGGCCGGCTTCGACGACATCGTCACGCTGCGCGACGTCACCCCCCCGCTGACCACCGTCCGGGTGCCGCTGGTCGAGGTGGGCGTCGCCGCCACCGAGCTGGCGCTGGCGCCGCCGTCGGATGAGCCCCGCCTAGTGCACGTGGAGGCCACGGTGGTGCTGCGCGCCTCGACCCCGCCGCGTCACCCGAGCAACGGCAACGGCGCCGGCTCAGCATCCTGACGGTGCTGGCCGGCGCCGTGGCCGGGGGCCTGCTTCGCGCTACTTCTGGGTCGCCGTCGTGACCTCGGCGGTGAACTTCGCCGCCGCCTCCTCGGGCGTGATCTGGCCGAAGAGGACCTCGCCGTTGATCCGCTTGATCAGCGGCACGACCTCGCCGGCGCCGACGGGCGGGACAGCCACCCCGTCGACGACGTCCGCGCTGAGCCCCTCGAGGAACTCGGCGGCCTGCTTGTCCGCGTCCGCGAAGTTGGGCTGCACCGCCTTGCGCACCTCGAGGTTCGCCGGGAGCCCACGGTCGGAGAGCAGGATCTGGCCGGCCTCGGTGCTGTTGACCAGGAAGTCGATGAACAGCGCGGCCTCCTCCGGGTGCTCCGAGGTCTTGGCCACGGAGTAGTACATGGCCGGCTTGAAGTACATGCCGGTGCGCTTGCCCTCGGACTCGCCGGGGAAGCGCAGGATCTCGAGCTGCCGGCCCGACGCCTTGGAGATCGCCCCGAGCTGGTTGGTCCACCACACGCCCATCGCGCCGGTGTTGGTGCCGAGCAGCGAGCCCTCGGGGCCGGCGCCGTCGATCTCGACGGAGCGCGACGCCTCGGGCTGGCCGCCGGCCTCCTGCAGCGCGAGCGAGATCTTCCACCAGTCAGCCATCAGGCTGTCCTTGTAGCCGAGCGTGCCGTCCTCCTTGTAGAGGGACTGGCCGTGCTGGCGGGCGTAGATCGAGAAGCCGGGCTCGTTGAAGCCGAAGTCCTGCGTGCCGTACACGGTGCCGCCGCTGGCCTGCGAGATCTTGGTGGCGATCTCGACGTAGTCGTCCCACGTCCACGTCGTGTCGTCGGGCATCTCCACGCCCGCGTCGGCGAAGGCCTGCGGGTCGGCGAGGACCACGTACGCGTTCACGCCGGTGGCCACGCCGTAGGTGGCGCCGTCGAAGCTGGCGGACTCGGCCACTGACGGGTCGATGCCGGACAGGTCCAGCGAGTCCTCCACCTCGGCGAGGTCGAGCAGCACCCCGCGGGTGCCGTAGTCGCGCAGGTACCGCTCCTCCTGCGTGATGACGTCGGGGGCGTCACCGCCGGCGATCGACGTGGAGAGCTTGTCCCAGTACCCGTCCCACGTGGTGAAGTCCGGCTCGACCGTGATGTTGGGGTGCTTGGCCTCGAACGCGTCGATGACCTGCTGGGTGAGGGCGTGCCGGCTGTCGGAGCCCCACCAGGAGAACCGGATGGTCACCTCCTCGTCGGCGGCCTCGGTGGCGCTGTTGTCGGAGCCGGGGTCGTCGGACCCGGCGCAGGCGGACAGTGCGAGGGCCGCGGCGACAGTGACGGCGGCCAGGCGCACACCCGGCCGCGCGAGGCGGCGGGGGTTGGTGGGAAGAGACATCGTGCTCCTTCGGTGCGGGAGGTGGTGGGACCGGTGGATCACTTGATCCCCGTCGTGGCGATGCCCTTGACGAGGTACTTCTGACCGAGAAGGAAGATGAGGAACAGCGGGATGAGCGACACGATCGACATGGCGAACATGGGCCCCCACGAGCTCTCGCTGGACGAGTCGATGAACGAGCGCAGCGCGATCGGCACCGTGTACATGTCCGGCTTGGTGAGGAAGATGAGCTGGTGGAAGAAGTCGTTCCACGTCCAGATGAACGTGAAGATCGCCGTGGTGGCCAGCGCCGGCACCGACAGCGGGAGCATCACCTGCAGGAAGATCCGCACGTGCCCGGCGCCGTCGATGCGGGCGGCCTCGTCGAGCTCCCGTGGCAGGCCCCGGAAGAACTGGACCATCAGGAAGACGAAGAACGCGTCCGTGGCCAGCACCTTCGGCACGATCAGCGGCAGGAACGTGTTCACCCAGCCGAGCTGGGAGAACAGGATGTACTGCGGCACGATCACCACGTGGATCGGCAGCATGATCGACATGAGCATGATGGCGAACCAGATCTTGCGGCCCTTGAAGTTGAGCCGGGCGAACGCGTAGGCGGCCATCGAGCAGGACACGAGGTTGCCGAGCAGCGCGCCGAGCACCAGCACCGCGGAGTTCAGCAGGTAGTGGCTGAACGGGTGCGCCAGGGCGTTCCACCCGACGGTGTAGTTGCTCATGTCGATCTCGGAGGGCAGCAGCGACGGGTCGCGGAAGATCAACGCGCTGGGCTTGAGGGAGCTCGCGAGCATCCACAGCAGCGGGTAGATCATGATCAGCCCGAAGGCGATCAGCAGCGCGTGCTTGAGCACGACGCGCAGCCGGGCGCGGGCGCTGGGGCGGCGCGGGGCGAGCGGCGGACGGGTCCTGGTGGGCTCGTCGGCGGCTCGGGTCGGGAGGCTGGTCGCGGTGTCAGTCATCGTAGAAGACCCAGTACTTGGAGGCGACGAAGTTGATGGCGGTCAGTCCGGCGACGATGGCGAGCAGGAGCCAGGCCATCGCGGAGGCGTAGCCCATATCGAGTGCCCCGAAGCCCTTCTGGTAGAGGTAGAGCGTGTAGAAGAGGGTCGAGTCGACGGGCCCTCCGCTGCCGCCGCTGACGACGAACGCCTGGGTGAACGACTGGAAGGCGTGGATGACCTGGAGCACCAGGTTGAAGAAGACGATGGGCGTCAGCAGCGGGAGCGTGATGGCCATGAACTGGCGCACCTTGCCGGCCCCGTCGATCTGGGCGGCCTCGTAGTACATCTCCGGGATCTGGCGGAGCCCGGCGAGGAAGATCACCATCGGGGCCCCGAAGGTCCACACGTTGAGGATGACCAGGGTGCCGAGCGCGGTGTCGGGGTGGGAGACCCAGCCCTTGCCCTCGACGCCGAACACCTCCAGGAACTGGTTGACCAGGCCCTGCGTGCCGAAGACCTGCCGCCACAACAGCGCGATGGCCACCGAGCCGCCGAGCAGCGACGGCAGGTAGAACACGGACCGGTAGAAGGCCAGCCCGCGCACGCCGCGGTCGAGGAACAGCGCGAGCGCCAGCGCCAGGGCGAGCTGGAGCGGGATCGAGACGAAGACGTAGGTGAACGTCACCCGCAGCGACTGGTGCAGCCGCGCGTCGTCGATCATGCGCGCGTAGTTGTCGAGGCCGATCCACGTGGGCGGCTGCAGCAGGTTGTAGTCGGTGAACGAGAGGAACAGCGAGGCGAGGATCGGCCCCACGGTGATGAGCAGCAGGCCGACGAACCATGGCCCGAGGAACAGCAGGGCGGCCTTGTTGTCACCCCGCTCCGAGGGGGCGACGGACTTGCTGGCACTGCCCCGGAGCTTGCGGAGCTCGGCGATGCCGGCCATGCGTCACCGCCCCCGTGGGGGACGGACGGCGGTGGCCGTCAGATGGTGCTGGACGAGGGTCATGCGCACTCCCGGTGGATCTTCATTGATGCCCGAGCAACTGCTGCTGGAAAGCGCTCTCCGCTTTGTGTAGTAGTTTGGTACCAGTCGCCCAGATGTGATGTCAACCACACCCGCGCAGGCCGGCTCGCGCCGGCGCCACCGTGAGACGGAGCCCCCGTGCCGAAACAGCCCGGACCGACCCGGCAGCTCGACCGCGAACACCGCCTCTCACCAGGCAAAATACCGCCACAGGCCGCCACGAACACCCCCACGGTGGCCCTCGTGGGAGTGCATGGCCACGGAACATCACATCTTGGTCACATCCGGTCACTCGAGGAGCGGGGGGCCCTGCGGGTGGCGGCCGTCGTCGACCCCCGGCCACTGGTCGACGGAGCCGCTCCGGGGACCGGCCAGCCACCCGGCCTGCGCCTCGCGATGGCCGATCCTGAGAGACCGATTCCCTGGTTCCCGGACCTCGACGCCCTGCTCGACGTGGAGCGGCCCGACGTCGTCATTCTCTGCACCCCCATCGACACCCACGCGCCCCTCGCGGAGCGCGCCATCCGCGCCGGCTGCGACGTGCTGCTCGAGAAGCCGCCCACCGCGACCCTCGCCGAGCTCGTGCGCCTCGTGGACGTCGCGCGGGAGCTCGGCCGCGCCGTCCAGGTCGGGTTCCAGACCTACGGCTCCCATGCCCTCGACGTCGTGCGCGAGGCCGTCGCCGCCGGCGAGATCGGCGAGGTGCGCGGCATCGGCGGCGTGGGCACATGGGTGCGGTCCGAGGACTACTGGGCCCGCGCGCCCTGGGCCGGCCGCCGCACCCTCGCGGGCCGGCCCGTGGTCGACGGGGTCACCACCAACCCGCTCGCCCACGCCGTCGCCACAGCGCTGCTGCTCGCCGACGCGCGCACCGTCGACGACATCGCGGAGGTCGAGCTCGACCTGTCCCGCGCGAACGGCATCGAGGCCGACGACACCAGCAGCGTGCGCGTCACCACCCGCGGCGGCCTGCGGGTGGCCCTGGGCCTGACCCTGTGCGCGAGCGCCCAGACCGCGCCCCGGATCGTCGTGCACGGCAGCGCCGGCCACGTCGTCCTGCACTACACACGCGACGTGGTCGAGGTCTCGGGCCGCCGCGGCGAGCGCACCATCGACTGCGGGCGCACCGACCTGCTGGAGAACCTGCTCGCGCACCGCGCCGACCCGCACACGCCGCTGCTCGCGCCGCTGTCCGCGACGGGCGCCTTCATGCGCGTGCTCGAGGCGGTCCGCAACGCCCCGGCGCCACGCCAGATCGCCGCGGAGCACATCGACCGGGTGCAGGACGAGCTCGGCCCCCGGCTCGTGGTGCGCGATGTCGAGCACTGGTGCGAGCGCGTCGCCCAGGAGCTGCGCACCTTCGAGGAGCTCGAGGCGCCCTGGACGGTGCGCGCATGAGCGCCACGCCGGTGGTGAAGGCGCCGCCCTGGGAGCCGAGCCCCCGATGGGGCCCGTCAGCACGGCTCGCCGAGCTCACGATCGACGGGACGGCCGTGGCGGTCTGCGTGGACGGCGCCGGGGCCCCGGGCTTCGACTCCCCCCGCCCGCACCTGCACCCGGTGCGCACCCTGGCGGGCGTGGCCGTCACCGACTCCGCCCCGGCCGATCACACCTGGCATGTGGGCCTCGGCCTCGGCGTGCAGGATGTCGACGGGCACAACCTGTGGGGCGGCAGGACGTACCTGCCCGGCGAGGGGTACACCTGGCGCCGGGACCACGGCCGGATCCGGCACGACGGCTGGGCCGAGCAGGCGCCCGACGCGCTGGCGCAGCGGCTGACCTGGCTCGCCGCCGACGGCGAGCCGCTGCTCACCGAGACCCGCGTGCTGCGTTGGGCGCGCGCCGACGCGCAGGCCTGGCGGCTCGACTGGTCCACCGCCCTGACGGCGGCCCGCCCGGTGCGGCTCGGCAGCCCCGGGGCGCATGGGCGCGTCGGCGGCGGCTACGGGGGCCTGTTCTGGCGGCTGCCCGCCTGCGCGGACGTGGACGTGCGCACCGCTGTGGCCCGCGGCGAGGAGGCCGTGCACGGCTCCGTGCCCGCCGACGGCGCCCGATGGCTGGCATGGTCGGCGCGCGCCGCCGCCCCCGACGGCCACCACCCCGCCGCGGCGCCCGGGGACGCCGGCCAGTTCACCATCGCCATCGCGCCGTCCGACGAGGCCACCGCGCGCGATCCCTGGTTCGTGCGCGTCTCCGGCTACCCCGGAGTCGGCTCCGCGCTGGCCTGGGAGCGGGCCGTGACCGTGCGGCCCGGCGCCGGCCTGCGCCGGGCGTTCCGCATCCTCGTCGCCGACGGCCGCACCCGCGACGCCGACGTCGAGCGCCTGCTGGCCAGACCTATCCTGAGATCCCCTGCCACCCCGGAGACCGGTCCATGACGACCCTCACCCCCGCCCTGCACGACAACGCGATCCTGCTGCGCCCCGGCGACGACGTGGTCGTGACCACGCGCGACCTGCAGTCCGGGACTGCCCTGCTGCACGACGGCGAGCCGCTGACCGTCGCCCAGAGCGTCCCGCGCGGCCACAAGCTCGCCGTCCGCGCGGTGCCCGCCGGCGGGCAGGTGCACAAGTACGGCCAGTCCATCGGGCGCGCCACGCGGGACATCGCCGTGGGCGACCACGTGCACACGCACAACCTCGGCATGGACGACGCCGCACGGGACTACGAGTTCGGCACCGCCCGCGTGCGGCCCCCGGCCCCCACCGGCCCCCCGCGCACGTTCCAGGGGTACCGCCGCGGCGACGGCCGCTGGGGCACGCGCAACTACATCGGCATCCTCACCTCGGTGAACTGCTCGGCGTCCTCCGCGAAGCTCATCGCCGACCAGTTCCGCGGTCCGGTGCTCGAGGCCTACCCGCACGTCGACGGCGTGATGGCCCTGACCCACCAGTCCGGCTGCGGGCTGGTGCCCGCCAGCGAGGGCGCGCAGATGATGCTGCGGACCCTGCGCGGCTACGCCGCCCACCCGAACTTCGCCGGGCTGCTGGTGCTCGGGCTCGGCTGCGAGATGCTGCCCGCGCAATCGCTGCTGGACGGCCTCGACCTGCCCGACGACAAGCTGGTGCGCACCCTGGTCATCCAGGAGAGCGGCGGAATCCGCAAGACGGTCCGCGCGGGCGTCGAGGCCATCACCGAGATGCTGCCCGCCATCGACGCGCTGCGCCGCGAGCCGGCGCCCGTCTCCGAGCTGGTGCTCGGCATGAACTGCGGCGGCTCCGACGGGTACTCCGGCATCACGGCCAACCCCGCGCTCGGCCACGCCTCCGACCTGCTCGTGGCCCACGGCGGCACCACGATCCTCGCCGAGACGCCCGAGGTCTTCGGCGCCGAGCACCTGCTGACGCGGCGCGCGGTCTCCGAGGAGGTCGGCCAGGCCCTGCTGCGGCGGATCGACTGGTGGCAGCAGTACGCCGCGCACGGCGGCGGGTCCCTCGACAACAACCCCTCCCCCGGCAACAAGGCCGGCGGGCTGACGACCATCCTGGAGAAGTCGCTGGGCGCCGTCGCCAAGGGCGGCTCAGCCGAGCTGGCGGCCGTCTACGAGTACGCGGAGCCCGTGACGGCCAAGGGGTTCACCTTCATGGACACCCCCGGCTACGACCCCGTGTCGGTGACCGGGATCGTCGCCGGCGGCTCCACGGTGGTCGTGTTCACCACCGGGCGCGGCTCGGTGCTGGGCTGCAAGCCGACCCCGTCCATCAAGGTCTCCACCAACACCGACATGTACCTGCGCATGGCCGAGGACATCGACCTCAACGCCGGGCGCATCGTCGACGGCTCCGCGACCATCGCCGAGGTGGGCGAGGAGATCTTCGAGAAGATCATCGCGGTGGCCTCGGGCGAGCAGACGGTCTCCGAGGAGCTCGACCTGGGCCAGGACGAGTTCATCCCGTGGCAGCTCGGCACGGTGACGTGACGTGACCTGCCCGGCGCACCCGCGTGGCGTCAGCGGAAGTACGCGCCCCCGTTGACGTCCAACACGGCGCCGGAGACGAACCCGGCGCCGTCGGAGGCCAGGTAGACGACAGCCGCCGCGACGTCCTCGGGCGTGCCCGCGCGCTTGAGCGGCGTGCCCTCGATCGCGGCCTGCTGCGCGGGCTGCGGGGTGTGCACCGCGTGGAACGGGGTGCCGCCGATGAAGCCGGGCGCCACGGAGTTCACGGTGATGCCGCGCGGGCCCAGCTCGCGGGCGACGGCCCGGGTGAAGCCGTCGAGCGCCGCCTTGGCCGTGGCGTACGCGACGGCCCCGGTGCCGCCGCCGTTCTGGCCGGCGAGCGAGCTGATGGTGATGATGCGGCCACCGTCGGGCATGAGGGGCAGCACGGCGCGGGTGGCGTAGAAGACGCTCGACACGTTGAGGTCGAGCACCTGGTGCCAGTGCTGGTCGTCCATCCCGGTGACGAGCTGGCGCCCGCCCAGGCCGCCCGCGTTGTTCACGAGGATGTCGATGCCGCCGCCCAACGCGTCGGCGGCCTGCACCACGACGCGGTCCACGTCCCAGCTGTGCCGGGCGTCGAGCTGGAAAGCGACAGCCTTGCGGCCCAGTGCCTCGATCTCCGCGACGACCTCCGCCGGGTCGTGCGTCAGATGCGTGAAGGCGATGTCGGCGCCGGCCTGCGCGAGCGCGAGCGCTGTGGCCCGGCCGATTCCGGTCGCGGCGCCCGTGACCAGCGCGCGTCGACCCTCGAGGATGTCCATGACCACTCCCTGCTTATCCGGCGCGCCGCAGTGGGCGGCGTGTCCCGGGAACCTGGCGCGACGCTAGTTCACCGTGGGGCGCGGGTCTACACCCCACGGCCGAGCCTCACCCGGCGGCCCCAATGGCGGGGACGGCGGGCGGTCACGGAAGGGTGATGCCCGCGGGCAGCAGTGGCGGCAGCACCTCGCGCATCGTGCCGTGCAGCCAGGTGATGCGCTCGGTGGTCATCCGCTCGGCGGGGGCGGTGAGGCTCACGGCGGCGATGGCGGCGCCCGAACGGAGCAGCGGCACCGCCACACAGCTGATGCCGGGCTCGTTCTCCTCGCGCTCGGTGGCGTAGCCGCGGGTCCGGGCCGCCTCGATCGCCGCCCAGGCGGCCTCGGCGATCTGCGCCTGCGCCGCGCCGCCCGCCGCCGCGTGCCCGGGCGCCTGGCCGGCGTCCTCGTCCGCGCGCGCGTACCCCGCGAGGGCGGCGCGGTCTGTGCCCCGGTAGGCCAGCAGCGCCCGGCCCAGCGCGGTGCGCACCGCCGGGCTGCGGCGGCCGACGGCCGACCAGACCCGCACCGACCGCTCGGGCTCCACCTTGTCGAGGTAGACGACGTGCGAGCCGCTCAGCACGCCCAGGTGCACCAGCTCGTCCACGGCGCCGCTCAGTGCCACGAGGGCGGGGTGCAGCATCAGCGGCAGGTTCTCGTCGCTGAGGAAGTCGTCGGCGAGGAGCGTCGCGGACGGGCCGAGCACGTAGTGGCCGGTGGCCGCGTCCTGTGTCGCGAACCCGCGGAACCGCAGGGCCTGCAGCGCGCGGTGCACTGTGGTCTTGTGCAGCCCGAGCGAGCTGGCGAGGTCGGCGAGCGTCAGCCCACGGCTCCCGGCCCGGGCCAGCGCCTGGAGCACGAGGAGCGCGCGGTCCACCGACTCGACCGGCGAGGCGGACGGGTTGTCGGTCATCGGGGACATCGGGGCGTGGGCATGCGCCCAGAGTAGGCGCGCGGGCTGACGTCAGGGCGTGGTGTTCCGCCGGTGCTCCAGGGCTGCGGGGTTGAGCGGGTGCGCCGGGCGCCGGCCGTGCGCGACGTCGATGATCGCGTCGGTGGCGCTGCGGGCGACGCCGCTGACGAAGTCGTCGGTCCAGCACAGCGCATGCGGGGTGAGGATCACGTTGTCGAAGGCGAGCAGCGGCTCGTCGGGGGCGGGCGGCTCGGGGTCGAGCACGTCGAGGCCCGCGCCGGCGATCCGGCCGTCGCGCAGGGCGTCGGTCAGCGCGGGCTGGTCGACGAGGCCGCCGCGCCCGACGTTGACCAGGTAGGCGCTGGGCCGCATGGCGCGCAGGAACTCGGCGCCCACGATGTGGCGGGAGCTGGGCGTCAGCGCGGCGGTGAGCACGACGTAGTCGCTCTCGGCGGCGAGGCGGTCCAGGGGCACGACCTCGACGCCGGCGGCGGCGGCGCGGTCGTGCGCGCTGGGCCGGTCGTAGGCGAGCACGCGGACGCCGAGGGGCTGGAGCAGTGTGGCGAGCTCGGAGCCGACGCTGCCGAAGCCGATGATGCCGACGGTGCGCCCCGCGATGCCGATGCCGCGGTAGTCGCCGCGCGCGGACCATCGGCCCTCGGTGGCGGCGCGGTGGTTGTCGAGCAGCCGGTGGCCCAGGGCGAGCACGAGGGTCAGCGCGGAGAGCGCCAGCGGTCGGCGCACGCCGTCGGGGGTGTTGGTGACGACGACGCCCTCCGCGGCGAGGCCGTCCAGGTCGATGCCGTCGTAGCCGGCGCCGAACCGGGCGACGTGCCGCAGGCGGGGAGCTGTGGCGACGGCCTCGCGGGTGACGTGCAGGTGGCCGAAGGACAGCACGGCGTCGTAGGGCTCGAGGCCGCTGATGACGTGGCCGTGCTGGGCGGGCATGACCTCCCAGCGCAGGCCGGCGTCGGTGAGCCGGTCCAGGCCGACGTCGCCGAAGAACACGGAGCCGTCGGGCCGCAGGACGTCGGGGGTGAGGCCCACGAGGTAGTCGGTGGTCACGGTTCGCTCCTAGTCATCGGATCTGTCCTGCCCTGTTGTTCCACGTTTCTCGGCCTCGCGCGAGCAGAGCCGCAGGACCAACGTCAATTCATCTGATGAATGCTAGCCTAGGACACGCCGTTCCCCCACCACCACGGAGTGCCGCATGAAGATCACCAGCATCGAGATCGAGGACGTCCGGTTCCCGACCTCGCTCACCGCCGACGGCTCGGACGCCATGAACAAGGACGGCGACTACTCCGCCGCCTACGTCGTGCTGCGCACCGACGGCACAGCCTCCGACGGCGCGCCGCTCGCCGGCTTCGGCCTGACGTTCACCACCGGCCGGGGCAACGACATCGTCGGCGTGGCCGCGCGCCAGCAGGCCGCCCTGCTCGTGGGCCGCGACGTCGCCGAGATGGCCGCCGACATGGGCCAGGTCTACCGCGACCTCACCGCCGACGCGCAGATCCGCTGGCTCGGGCCCGAGAAGGGCGTGGTGCACCTGTCGCTCTCCGCCGTGATGAACGCCGCCTGGGACCTCGTGGCGAGACTCGCCGGCAAGCCGGTGTGGCGCCTGCTGGCCGACATGACGCCCGAGCAGCTCGTCGACGTCGCCGACCTGCGCTACCTGTCCGACGCGCTCACCCGCGACGAGGCCATCGCGCTGCTGCGCGCCAAGGAGGACGGCAAGGCCGCCCGCATCGCCGAGCTCGAGGCCACCGGCTACCCCTGCTACACGACGTCCGCGGGCTGGCTCGGCTACAGCGACGAGAAGCTGCGCCGCCTGTGCCAGGAGGCCATCGACGAGGGCTACCAGCACATCAAGCTCAAGGTCGGCACGAGCCTCGAGGAGGACATCCGCCGCTGCGCCATCGCGCGCGAGGTCATCGGCCCGGACCGCATCCTCATGATCGACGCGAACCAGGTGTGGGACGTCGACCAGGCGATCGAGTGGACCAACGCGCTCGCCCAGTTCAACCTGCTCTGGATCGAGGAGCCCACCAGCCCCGACGACGTGCTGGGCCATGCGGCCATCAAGCGCGGCGTGGCGCCCGTGGGGGTCGCCACCGGCGAGCACTGCCACAACCGGGTCATGTTCAAGCAGTTCATGCAGGCCGGGGCGATGGACTTCTGCCAGCTCGACGCGGGCCGCCTGGCGAGCCTCAACGAGATCGTGGCGGTGCTGCTGCTCGCCGCGAAGTTCGACGTGCCGGTGTGCCCGCACGCGGGCGGCGTGGGGCTGTGCGAGATGGTGCAGCACGTCTCGGCGCTGGACTTCGTGGCCGTGTCCGGCACTCGTGAGGGCCGCGTCACCGAGTTCGTCGACCACCTGCACGAGCACTTCACCGACCCGTGCATCGTGCGCGACGCCGCGTACGTGCTGCCCAGCCTGCCGGGGTACTCCACCGAGATGCATGCCGCCTCGGTGGCCGAGTTCCGGTACCCGGACGGGTCCTACTGGGCTGGCCGCCTCGCTGACGAGGCCGCCGCCGCCGTGTGAGCCTGAGCCCGCGTGGGCGTCACTGACGCCCACGCGGGCTGTGCTCATCGCGCCATCCACCCGCCGTCGACGGCCAGCACCTGGCCGTGCACGTAGGCCGAGGCCTGCGACGCGAGGAACACCACGACGTTGCCGATGTCCTCGGGCTGGCCCCAGCGCCCGGCCGGGATGCGCACCGAGAGCTGCTCGAGCCGCACCGGGTCGGCCAGCAGCGCGGTGTTCATCTCCGTGGCCATGTAGCCCGGCGCCACCGCGTTGACGTTGACGCCCTTGCCCGACCACTCATTGCACAGCGCCTTGGTGAGCTGCGCGACGGCGCCCTTGCTCGCGGCGTACGCGGGCACGGTGAGGCCGCCCTGGAAGCTCAGCAGGGACGCGAGGTTGACGATCTTCCCCTCGCCGCGCTCGAGCATGGGCCGCCCGAAGATCTGGCAGAGCTGGAACACGGAGCGCAGGTTCACGTCGATGACGCGGTCCCAGGCGTCCAGCGGGAAGTCGATCGCCGGGTGGCGGTCCTGCGTGCCGGCGTTGTTGACCAGCACGTCCACCCGGTGCTCGGCGAGCACCTGGGCGCCCACCTCGGCGATCTGGTCGGTGTCGGCCAGGTCGAGCGCGTAGAACGAGACCGTGCGGCCCAGCTCGCCGGCCAGCGCCGAGAGCTCGTCGGGGATGCCGCTGCGGCCGAAGACGATGACGTCGGCGCCGGCCTCCAGCAGCGCCTGGGAGATGCCGAGACCGAGGCCGCGCCCTCCCCCGGTCACCGCTGCGGTCTTGCCAGTGAGATCGAAGGCGTTGCTCATGCGTCTGCCGCTCCGTCCAGGGGGGTGAGGAGGACCTTGAGGCAGTCCTGCCCCGAGGTGGCGGCGTCGAATGCCGCGCTGACGTCCTCGAGCGAGAACGCCTTGGTCGGGAAGCGGTCGAGGCCCAGGTCGCCGGAGGCGATGAGCTCGATCGCGCGCGTGACGTCGGCCGACGTGTACACGCGCACCCCGACCACCGACTGCTCCTTGAAGCAGACGTCGCGCAGGTCGATCGGGGTGGGCTGCTTGTAGACGCCCACCACGACGATCCGGCCCAGCACGCGCGTGATCGCTGTCAGCTCGGCGGCGACGCTCGGGTGCGCGGCGCTGTCGAACGTGGTGTCGGCGCCCTCGCCGTCGGTCAGCGGCGCCAGCACCTCTGCCATCGTCGAGCCCTCGGGCACGACGGTGAAGCCCAGGCCCTCGGCGACCTCGCGGCGCCAGGCGCTCGGCTCGGTGATGACCACCTGCGCGGCGCCCTCGTGGCGGGCGACCAGCGCGGTGAGGATGCCGATGGGCCCGGCGCCGTACACCGCGACGACGTCGCCCTTCTCCATGCCGGACAGAGCCACGGCGTGCACCGCGACGGCGAGCGGCTCGGCGAGCGCGGCCGTGCGGGGGTCGACGCCCTCGGGCACCGGGTGCAGCACCTCGGGCGGGAGCGCCACGTACTGCGCCATGCCGCCCGCGGTGTCGATGCCGTACAGCCCGAGGCGACGGCACACGTGCGCGTGGCCGTCACGGCAGGCCTTGCACTCGCCGCAGCTGATGAGCGGCTCGGCGATCACGAGCGTGCCCTCGGCGGGGCCCGTCGCGCCGGCGCGCTCCACCCAGCCCGACAGCTCGTGGCCCATGACCAGCGGCGCCTGGGCGCGCGGGTGCTTGCCGTGCAGGATCGACAGGTCCGTGCCGCAGATGCCGTTGTACGCGACCTTGACCAGGGCCCACCCCTCGGGGACCTCCGGCATCGCGATGCTGGTGACGGCGACCTCGTCTGTGGCGGTCCAGACGGCCGCCTTCATGCTGCTCACGTCATGCTCCTGTCGTGCGGGTGGTGGCGGGCGGGCACGTGCTGTTCCGCCCAGGGGCCCCGAGGACCTCGGGGTTGACGATGTTGCGCGGCGCGCGGTCCGCGCAGACCTCGACGACGTTCTCGACGGTGCGCCGCTTCAGCTCGTCGTACGACTCCTCCGTGTACCAGGCGAGGTGCGGGGTGAGCACCACGTTGTCGAAGCCGGTGAGCGGGTCGTCGGCGGGGATCGGCTCGGTGACGTGCACGTCGATGCCCGCGCCCCGGATGCGGCCGGCGGTCAGCACGTCGACCAGCGCGTCCGCGTCGATCACGCCGCCGCGCGCGGTGTTGACCACGATCGCGTCCTCGCGCAGCAGCGCGAGCTCGGCGGCGCCGATCATGCCGCGTGTGCTCTCGGTGAGCGGCACGTGCACCGAGACCACCTGCGAGCGCTCCAGCAGCTCGGTGAGCGACACCGACGGGAAGCCGTGGAACGTCGCCGCGCCCGGCTCGGCCGCCACGTCGTAGCCGATGACCTCGTACCCCAGGCCGGCGGCCTTGCGGGCCGTCGCGGTGCCGATCAGGCCCATGCCGACGACGCCGAACACCCGGGCCCGGGTCTGGAACAGCGGGCGCACCGCCACCAGGTCGAAGGACCCCGCGCGCACGCCGCGGTCGAGGCGCGGGATGCCCCGGGCCACGGCCAGCGCCATGCCGATCGCGTGGTCGGACACCGCCTCTGTGCCGTAGTCCGGCACATTGCACACGGCGATGCCGCGCGCGGTCGCCGCCGCGACGTCGACCGAGTCGACGCCCACGCCGTACCGGCCGATGGCGCGCAGATCGGGCAGCGCGTCCATGACCTCGGCGGTGATGTGCGCGTACTGGACGAGGATGCCCTGGGCGCCGGCCGCGTTCGCGACCAGCTCGGAGGCGTCCCGGGACTGGGTGAGGACGAGATCGGCCCCGGCCGCGTCCACCACTGCCTGCTCGGCGGTGAACGTGTCGTGGTCGCACTCGGTGATGACGATGCGCACGGTGCTTCCTTGCTCTACGTGGGGTGAGGCTCTACGAGGGGTGGTTCGGGGCGGGGCTCAGCGAGCCAGCCAGCCGCCGTCCACCGGCAGGATCGCGCCGTGCACGTAGCTCGCGGCGGGCGAGCACAGGAACAGCACGGCGCCGGCGATGTCCTCCGCCTGGGCCCAGCGGCCCGCGGGGATGCGCCCGAGGATCGAGTCGCTGCGCGCGGCGTCCTGGCGCAGGTCGTGCGTGTTGGCGGTGGCGACGTAGCCGGGGGCGACGGCGTTGACATTGACGCCCTTGTCGGCCCACTCGTTCGCGAGCGCCTTGGTCAGGCCGGCGACGGCCGACTTCGAGGCGGTGTACCCGGGGACGTTGATGCCGCCCTGGAACGAGAGCATCGACGCGGTGTTGACGATCTTCCCGCTGCCGCGCTCGATCATGCCGCGCCCCACCTCGCGCGAGAGCACGAACGTGGTGCGCATGTTGACGTCGATCACGTGGTCGAAGTCCTCGTCGGGGTGCACGGCGGCGGGCACCCGGCGGATCGTCCCGCCGTTGTTCACCAGGATGTCCACGTCCAGGTCGACGAGGCGCGCGGCCAGCTCGGCCACCTGCGCGCGGTCGGAGAAGTCAGCGCGAATCGGGGTGAACGCGCGACCGGCGCCCTCCACGGCGGCGCGGGCGTCGCTGTCGCCCTCCGGCATGTCATAGCTGACGCCGATGACGTCCGCGCCGGCCTTCGCCAGCGTCGTGGCGATGGCCAGGCCGATGCCCTGGCTCGCGCCGGTCACCACGGCGAGCTTCCCCTCGATGGACAGCAGGGACTCGGCGAACTGGGCGGGGGTCTGGGCTGCGTTGCTCATATGTCTGCGCTCTCTGTGGGTCGTGCGGTGCACGGCGACACGCACGACTGCGTGGCGCCGGGGGTCAGGCCCTGGGTCGGTAGCCCAGGGCCGCGGAGATCCGGCCGGCTGCGGCCACGGCCTCGGGGGCCATGGCCTCGATCTGGTCGAGGGAGTGCTCGAGCGTGAGCGTCGAGATGCTCAGCCCGTACTTCACGGTGCCCGTGTGGTCACGGACGGGGGCTGCCACGCAGGCCACCCCGGGGACGTTCTCCTCGCGGTCGAGCGCGTACCCGACCTTGCGGACGTGCGCGAGCTCGCGGCGCAGTTCGTCGAGGGTCGTCAGGGTGTGCTCGGTGCGACGGGGCAGGCCCGCCCGGGCCACGAACCGCGCCAGGGCGTCGTCGCTGTAGTCGCTCAGCACGACCTTGCCGATGCCCGAGGAGTGCATGGGGATGGCGTGCCCCACCCGCGAGGGCATCTTGTAGGGCTTGTCCGAGTCGGTGCGGATCAGGTAGACGATCTCGTCGCCGTTCGCGGCGCCCACGTGGATGGTGCACTTCACCCGGTCCACGAGCTCGTCCACGAACGGCTGGCAGATCGCCGAGATGTCGATGCGCTGCAACGCCAGGCCCGCGAGCGACAGGATCTTCGGGCCGGGCAGATACCCGCCGTCCGATCCTGTCGCCACGAAGCCCCTGTCACTGAGCGTCGCGAGGATGCGGTGCACGGTGGCCTTCGCCAGCCCCGTCGCCTCCACCACATCCGTGAACCTGGCGTGCGCCATCGCCGCCTCCAGCACGAGCAGCGTCTTCTCGCTCGCGCTCAAGGCAGTGCCCTGCGCTGCGCCGGGGTTCTCGACCTCGTTGACCATGGGTGTCTGCCTGTCGTGTGGTGATGATCGGTTCCGTCGACCGCTGTCATGGCATGTCGTACCAGGTCGGCCTCGGGATCCGCTCGGATTCAGCGCATCTCGGCGACGGGGAAGGTGTCCATGTCGTCGAAGGACTGGTTCTCACCGGCCATGGCCCACACGAAGCTGTAGCTCGCGGTGCCGACGCCCGAGTGCACCGACCAGCTCGGCGAGATGATCGCCTCGTGGTTGCCCACCACCAGGTGACGGGTCTCGGACGGCTCGCCCAGGATGTGGATGACGCGCGCGTCCTCCGGCACGTCGAAGTAGAGGTACGCCTCCATGCGCCGGTCGTGGGTGTGCGCGGGCATGGTGTTCCACATGCTGCCCGGGTGCAGCGTCGTGACGCCCATGACCACCTGGCAGCTGCGCACGCCGTTCTCGTGGATGTACTGGTTGAGCGTCCGACGGTTCGACGTCAGCGGATCGCCCAGCTCGCGCACGTTGCCCTGGCCGGCCTCGACCAGCGTGGTCGGGTACGCGGTGTGCGCGGGGGCGGAGACGGCGTAGAACCGCGCCGGGCCGCGCTCGCCGTCGACGTCGGTGGACGCGAACACGACGTCCTTGGCCCCACGGCCGATGTACAGGCACGAGCCGTGGGCCAGCGTGTGCACCGTGCCGTCCACGGTGACGGTGCCCGCCCCGCCGACGTTGACGATGCCGGCCTCGCGGTGCTCGAAGAAGAAGTCGCTGCGGATCTCGGGGAAGGTCGGCAGCACGACAGTGGTGGTCACCGGCAGCGCGCCGACGAGCACGACGCGGTCGTGGTGCGTGTAGACGGCGTTGACCTCGTCGGCGACGAACAGGTCCTGGACGAGGTACCGGCGCCGCAGCTCGGCGGTGTCCATGCCCGGGATGTGCTCCGGGCTGGTGGCGTAGCGCTGTTCCATGACGTGCCTTTCCGTGCGTGGCCCCGTGCGGGACGGGTGGGCCGCTCGCTCACGCGGAGGCGGTGCGCAGCAGGCCCTATATATAAGGAGAGAAGTCGGGTTGCCGGACGGGGCACAGGGGACGTGCCCCGCCCGGCGGAGCCTCCACCTACGGCATCACCAATCCGAGGGTGGTCGGCAGCCACATCGACAGCGCAGGCGTGAAGATCACGACGATGAGCATCACGACGAGCGCGCCGAAGAACGGCAGCAGGCGGCGGATGACGTCCTCGATGGCCAGGTTCGCGACCTTGGCCCCCACGAACAGCACGGGTCCCACCGGTGGGGTGATCGTGCCGATGCACAGGTTGAAGATCATCATGATGCCGAAGTGCACCGGGTGGATCCCGAAGCTCGTGACGATCGGCAGGAAGATCGGCGTGAAGATCAGCACCGCCGGCGTCGGGTCCATGAAGCAGCCGATGATGAGCAGCACCAGCGAGATCAGCAGGAGCAGGATCACCGGGTTGTCGCTGACCTTGAACATCGCCTCGGACACCAGCGCCGGGATCTTGGCGTAGGACATCACGAAGCCCATGACCGACGAGACGCCGACCAGGAACATGACCACGGCCGTGGTGCGGGTCGCGTCCATGAAGATGCTGGGCAGCTGCTTGACCTTGATCGCCCGGTAGATGAACGACAGGGCCAGCGAGTAGACGACCGCGATGCACGAGCCCTCGGTCGGCGTGAAGTAGCCGGCGAGGATACCGCCGATGACCACGACGATGAGCGCCAGCGACGGCACCGCGTCGAGGATGATCTTCGCTCCCTGGCCGAACGTGATCTTGTCCGTGTACTTGAGCTCAGGACGCTTGCGGGCATACAGGTAGACGACGACCATGCAGGTCAGCGCCCAGAGGATGCCCGGAACATATCCCGCGACGAACAGCGCGGCGATCGACGTGCTCGACACGAGCGAGTAGACGATCATCAGGTTGCTCGGGGGGATGAGCATGCCGGCCGGAGCCGAGGCGATGTTGGTGGCCGCGGCGAAGTTCTTGTCGTAGCCCTCCTTCGCCTGCAGCGGGCCCATGGTGGAGCCGACGGCCGCGGCGGCCGCGACTGCCGATCCGGAGACGGCGCCGAACAGCGCGTTGGCCGCGACGTTCGACTGCGCGAGCGAGCCCGGGGCCTTGCCGACCATCACCTTGGCGGCGTTGATGAGCCGTAGGGCGATACCGCCGTTATTCATGATGACGCCGGCGAGGACGAAGAACGGGATGGCGAGCAGGGGGAAGGAGTTGATCCCCCGGAAGATCTGCTGGGCAGAGGTGAGGACGCCATTCTCGAAGCCGAGGATGACGATCATCGCCACGGCGGACGAGCCGCCGACGGCCACGCTGATCGGGGTGCCGATCAGGAGGAGCACGACAATGCCTACAACGAGGACAAGGCCTGCGATTGCTGCGGGATCCATGGTTGTCGTCCCTCCTTTACAGAAGCTCGGGCTCGGCGTCCTCGTCGACTGCCTTCTCGGCGCCGGTGAGGATCCGGATCAGGTGGTAGAGGGTGTAGAAGCAGATCAGCACCCCGGCGATCGGCAGGGCCAGGTACATCGGCCCCACGTTCACGGGCAGGCCCGTGAGGTTCTGCTCCCAGGCGAGTGACACCACGCGGTACCCGCCCCACACCAGCACCAGGCTGGAGAAGGCGAGGATCACGAGCTGCACCACGACGGTGAGCCACAGCTGGACTGCCTGGGGAAGGCGGCGGACCGCGAAGTCCACGGCGATGTGCCCCCGCTCGCCGAAGACGAGTGCCGCCCCGAAGAGGCCCAACCAGATGAACAGGTACTTGGCCAGCTCCTCAGACCAGCCACTGGGACTGTTGAGGACCTGCCGCGCGAAGACCTGCCACGAGACATCGACGACGAGCACTGCGAACAGCGCCACGCACGTCCACGTCAGGATGCGGTCCAGCGCATTCTTGACTGCGGTCATGTCAGACCTCTTCGGGACGGGCGGCTCACTTGGCCGCGGCGCGGACCTTCGCGTGGATGTCGCGGACGACGTCGTTCGAGAGCTTCGACTCGATCAGCGGGGCCAGCGCGTCGGCGAACGCCTTGGAGTCGACCTCGTTGAACTTCGCGCCAGCGGCCTCGGCAGCAGCCATCGCGGTGGTGACGTCTTCCTTCCAGTACTTCGCCTCGGCGACGCGCGCGGTGGCCATCTCCTCGTTGAAGATCTTCTCGACCTCAGGGCCCATGGCCTCGAGCACCGCCGGGTTGGTGATGATGAAGTCGGGGAACATCAGGTGGCGCGTGTAGCTGTAGTACGGCGCGATCTCGGCGTGCTTGAGGTTCGCGTAGATGAGCTGGTTGTTCTCGCCGCCGTCGATGACGCCGGACTGGATGGCCGTGTAGACCTCGCCCTGGCCCATCGGGGTGCCCGTGCCACCCATGAGGCGCATCATCTCGAGGTTCGTGTCCGACTCGATGACGCGGATCTTCATGCCCGCGAGGTCCTCGGGGGTGTTGATCGGGCCCTTGGAGTTGTAGACCGAGCGGATGCCGCCGTGGAACGCGCTGACCACGCGGATGCCCTGGTCGTCGAGCGACTTGTACAGGTCGCCGACGATCTCGGGGTCATTCGTGACCTCGCTCTGGTGCTCCTGCGAGTCGAACGCGAACGGCAGGTTGAAGACCACGAAGTCGGGGTTGAAGTTCTCGAGCAGCGAGCCCGCGACGAACGCCATGTCGATGGTGCCGGCCTGGACGAGCTCGATGGTCTCGCGCTGGGCGCCGAGGGTCTCGTTCGGGAAGATCTCGATGTCGTAGGCGCCGTCGGTGCGCTCCTTGAGGCGGTCGCCCATCTCGTCGAGAGCCTTGTACTGCGGGTGGTTCTCGGGCTGGTTGAACGCGAGCTTCAGCATCGTGGTCGCGGCCCCGCCGCCACCCGACGACGCGCTGGTCTCGCCACCGGCGGGCTTGTCGACCGTGCCGGTGCCCGCGCTGCACGCGGTCAGCGCGAGTGCGGCGACGCCGAGCGTCGCGGCGATCGAAACAACCTTGTTTCGCCTCATTCTGGGAACTCCTCTGTCGGCTCACGACGACGTGAGCAGGTGGGGCGCACCGGGTTGGGGTGCTGCACGATCTCCGTGAGCCTGCTGGGCGACCTCGGCGACACTGCCCGAGGGTCGTAGCCACGTTCACGAAAATGGAACTAAGTTCTGACGTGCGGAACAAGTTAGCCACACGGTCGGCATTTGACCAGCGTGACGAAGGTCCCGGCACAGCGATCGATACCAATTCGAGACTCACCGGATCACGCGACGGCGCGTGATCGATGACGGAGGAAACATGACGATCCAGACCAGGCCGGGCACCCTGCTCGGCGCCTACGCGATGGCCCCCCGCGACCCTGAACAGGCCCTTCGCTTCTACGCCGGCGTCGCCGAGCTCGACATCGCCGGGCTCGAGCTGCCCCTGCCGGCCGACGTCCCCCTCGACGAGCAGGCCGCCTGGGAGACAGCCCACCTCGACCCGGCCTGGGACCTGCTGGTCACCTGCATCCCCACCGTCATGGGCCGCCTCGGGGCGCTCCCCGGCTACGGCCTGTCCGCCACCGACGAGTCGGCGCGCCAGCGTGCGATCGCCGACGTGGCACAGGCCCGCGACCTGGCCCTGCGGCTCGCCGACCAGCACGGACGCCGCCGCGTCGTGGGCATCCAGGTGCACAGCGCGCCCGGCCCGCACGCCGGCTCACGCGAGGCCCTGACCCGCTCCCTCGCCGAGATCGCCTCCTGGGACCTGGCAGGCGCCGAGGTCATCGTCGAGCACTGCGACGCGCGCGTCCCCGGCCAGCCGCACGCCAAGGGCTTCTGGTCGATCGCCGACGAGATCGAGGCCGTGCAGGCCGCAGCAGGCGCCGGCGCCCCGATCGGCCTGGGACTCAACTGGGGCCGCTCCGCGATCGAGGGCCGATCGGCGCAGACCCCCGTCGAGCACGCCCACGCCGCCCGCGCCGCCGGGCTGCTGCGCGCCGTCGTGCTGTCCGGCGCCTCCGACGTCGAGACGCCCTGGGGCCCGGCCTGGGGCGACGCGCACATCGCCCCGCGTGGGACCGCCGCCGCGCTCGAGCCCAGCGCCGCGTCGCTGCTCGGCGTCGAGGAGATCACCGCGACCCTCGCCGCCGGCGAGCCCGCGATCGTCGCCGTCAAGGTCTCGGTGCGCCCCGCCGAGGCCGACGTCGAGACGCGCCTCGCGGTGGCCCGCGCCGCCCTCGACCAGGTCGCCGAGGCGCAGGCGCCGACCGCCCGCGCGTGACCCCCGCGGGCGCGTGACGCGCGCGTCGCCCGCGCATGACACGCGCGTCACGCGCCCGCCTGAGTACCACCACAGTGCCTCGCACGACCGGGATCACCAGGCCCCGGAGCAGTCCAACCCTGCCGTTAGGGTTCCCGCACCGGTCGCCCCGCAACGACGTGGGGCGGCCGCCCAGACCGAGGGAAGCACCATGTCGAACGCCAAGCCGACGATCTTCGGCCGGCTCACCCCAGGTGGCCGCCGGAACTTCGCCGACACCCTGCGCGCCGAGAACACCGGCGCGATCCTGCTGCTCGCCGGCACCGTCGTGGCGCTCGTGTGGGCGAACTCGCCGTGGCGCGAGGCCTACCAGTCGCTCGGCGAGATCGTGATCGGGCCCAGCGCCCTGCACCTCGACCTGTCGATCGCCCAGTGGGCCACCGACGGGCTGCTCGCGATCTTCTTCTTCGTCGTCGGCGTCGAGCTCAAGCGCGAGATGGTCACCGGCCAGCTCCGCCGGCCGTCCACGGCGATCGTGCCGATCCTCGCCGCCGTGGGCGGCATGGCCGTGCCCGCGCTCGCGTACACGCTGGTCAACTCGATGAGCGACGGCGGGAGCCTGGACGGCTGGGCCATCCCCGTCGCCACCGACATCGCGTTCGCCGTCGCGATCCTCACCATCTTCGGCAAGCGGCTGCCCACCGCGCTGCGCGCGTTCCTGCTGACGCTCGCGGTGGTCGACGACCTGCTCGGCATCATCGTCATCGGCGCGTTCTACACCGAGTCCCTCGCCTTCGCCTGGCTCGGCGCCTCACTCCTGGCCATCGCCGTCTTCGGCGTCCTGGTGCGCCGTCGCGGCATGACGGCCTGGGTGCTGATCCCGCTCGGCGTCATCGCGTGGGCGCTCATGCACGCCTCCGGGATCCACGCCACCATCGCCGGCGTCCTGCTCGGCTTCACGGTGCCGGCCATCGCCCGCCACGGCGCCTCCATCAGCCTCGCCGAGCGTTACGAGCACCTGTGGCGCCCTGTCTCCGCCGGGCTCGCGGTGCCCGTGTTCGCACTGTTCGCCGCGGGCGTCACCCTCAGCCCCGAGGCGCTGGCGAGCACTGCCGGGGACCCCGCCGCCCAGGGCGTCGCCCTCGGCCTCGTCGTCGGCAAGCCCATCGGCATCCTGCTGGCCACGTTCCTGCTGGTGAAGCTCACCAAGGCCAACCTCGACGCGAGCGTCCGCTGGCTCGACCTGGCCGCGGTCTCCTGCGTCGCGGGCATCGGGTTCACCGTCTCGCTGCTGATCGGCGAGCTGTCCTTCCCGGCCACCTCGCCGCACAGCGAGCACGTCAAGGCCGCCGTGCTGATCGGCTCGGCCACCTCCGCGGTGATCGGCGCCCTGCTGCTCACCTGGCGCAGCAAGGTCGCCGCCAAGGCCGAGGTCACGGCAGAGGTCGCGGCCGACGCCTGACGCGTCGCCACTGCGGCACGGTGGTCACTGCACAGCAGCGACCACCGTGCCGACGTCGTTGACCCGCACCGTGAACTCGGTGGCGGGCAGGTCCTCGACCACGAGCACGCTCGTGGTGGGCACGTAGTCGAGCGTGCAGGGCGTGTCAGCCCGGCCGTTGTCGAACTCGGCGCGCACGCTCAGCACCGTGCGACCGGCGTCCCACTCCATGCTCACGGGCAGGTCAGGGCAGGTCGAGCTGCCCCAGGTCGTCACAAGGAGCCGGCTCGGGTTCGCGTCGCGCGCCGCCGGGGCCACGTCGGCGTCGTCATTGCGGCCGAACGACTCGGCGATCGTGATCGGCGTGGGATGGGGCCCGGGGGTTGGCGCAGCGGTGGCAACGCCGGAGTCAGCGGCGGTGGGACCGACCCAGTCGGTGGGCTTCGACGATCCGGTCGAGGACTGGCCGTCTGGGGTCGCGCCGGTGTCCGCCGCGCACGCCGCCAGGCTCAGCAGCGCAAGGCCGACCACCACGGCCCGCCACACCGGCCGGCCCCGCCGCCCGCGCCCCACGGCCGTCCCTGCCACTGCCATCGTCCTCATCGTGCGTCCTCTCGAGCTCAGCGCCGCGCACCCTAGGCGGCGCCGTCACCAGCGAGTCTTGCCCCCCGCACCGCTCGGGTCCACCTGCGCGGGGCGCTCGCGCGAGTGGCCGCACAGGCTCAGGCCCGGCGCACGAGCGCGCGCGTGCTGAGCGCGAGTCCCACCACGCACCACACCACCAGCACCAGCAGGTCGCGCAGGCTCGCGTCGTACGTGCCTGACACCAACCCGGCGCGCAGCAGGTCGGCGGCGGGGCGGATCGGCAGCACGTCATGCACCGACTGGAACCAGCCCGGCAGCTGGCTCGCCGGGAACGTGATGGGTGAGAACAGCATCACGAAGAACACCAGGACCTGGCTGAGCACCTGCGCCAGCATCGGCGCGAACGTCACGGCGATGGCGTAGCCGACAGCCGTCGCCGTGACGGTGACCAGCAGCGACGCGAGGATCAGCAGGGGCCAGTCGAAGGCCAGCGTCAGGTCGTAGCGCAGATCCGCCACGATCACCGCGACGGCCACGCTCGGCAGCGCGACCAGCAGCCACACGGTCAGATCGGCCAGCAGCAGCAGCGGCCGGGCCACGGGCAGGGCGCGCAGGTACGTGAACGTGCCGTCGGTGCGGGCCCGGACGACGCCCTGCGGCACGATCGTCAGGCCCACGACCATGAGCAGCACCGTCGGGGTGCCGGTGGACAGGAACAGCGCCGACTCCGGCGAGATGTCGGGGATCAGGAACCCGAATCCGATCACGACCCCGGCGGCGAGCAGCGCCTGGATGACCACGATCATGGGCAGGTCGCTGCCTGCCTGTCCGAGCTGCCAGCGCAGCAGCGTGCGGTAGCTGCTCCACAGCCCGACGCGCGGGGGGACGAACGCCGTGGGGCGCGCGGCGGTGGTGGTCTCAGGCACGGGACGGCTCCTCGGTGGCTGCCTCGTCAGAGGCGGTGGGCTCGTCGGAGGCGTCGGCCTCGTCGGTGGACTCGGAGGTGGTGACGGCGAGGTAGGCGTCCTCGAGCGTGGCGGGAGCGAGCGCGTAGCCGTCGAGGGCGCCCTTCTCGCGCAGGCCGTTCGCCCAGGCCACGGCGGCGGCGGCCTGCGCCGCGGGGACGGTCAGGAGCACGCGGCGGCCGGTGCGGACCCGCCGCGCGACGGGGACCGGCACCTCGGCGAGCACCTCGGACGGGTCGGCGCCGCCCGGGTGGAGCTGCAGCTCGAGGCGCAGGTCGGTATCCTGGCTCCCCCGCAGCGCGGCGGGGCTGCCAGCCGCGACGACCTTGCCGCGGTCGAGCACCACCAACTCGTCGACCACGCGCTCGGCCTCGACCACGTTGTGCGTCACGAGCAGCACCCCGGCGCCCTCGTCCCCGATGCGCCGCACCGCGTCCCACAGCCGCCGGCGGCGTGACGCGTCGATGTCGTTGGTCGGCTCGTCGAGCACCACGAGCGGCGTCGGGGCGACCACTGTCATCGCGAAGGACGTCAGCCGCCGGACGCCGCCCGAGAGGCCGCCGCCGTCGGGCAGGGCCTTCTGGTCGATCCACGGCAGGATGTCGAGCTCTGCGGCGAGCTCCTCGGCGGCCGCGCGGGCACGTCGCGGCGACAGGCCGCGGATCCGGCCCGCGAGCTCGATGGCCGTGCGGGGTGTGAGGCCGTTGATCGGCGCCTGCGCCTGGGCCTGCAGCGCGACGCGGCGGCGCGCGCCGGCCGGGTCGGCCACGGCGTCGACATCTCCCACGCGGATGGCCCCGGAATCGGGCCGCAGCAGGCCGACCACCTGCGAGACGAGCGTGGTCTTGCCGGCGCCGTTATGGCCGAGCAGCCCGACGACCTCCCCGGCTCGGACTCGCAGGGTCACCCGGTCGTTCGCGACCACGGCGCCGAAGCGCCTGGTGATCCCGTCGACCGCCAGCACGTCAGCGCTCACGACACTCTCCTCGTCTTGAATTCTCTCGGTATTCGAATACTAGCGGTATCGCGATACCGGCGGTAGCCCGAAGTACGATCGGGGCATGACGACACCCGGGCCCTCGACGCGCGAGCCCCTCACCCGCGAGGAACGGCAACGGCAGACCCGATCCGCCCTGATCGCCGCCGCCCGCGCCGTCTTCGCCCGCGACGGGTACCACCGCGCGCGGCTCGAGGCCATCGCCCAGCAGGCCGGCTACTCCAAGGGCGCCGTCTACTCCAACTTCGACGGCAAGGCGGCGCTATTCCTCGCCGTCATCGACGACGACCTGGCCCGCGCCGACCGCCTCGGCCGCGAGACCAACTCCGCACTCCCCTCCGACTCCGCCGCGGCGGGCTTCCTGGCCTGCGACGACGCCGACGCCAGCGACAGCACGCCGGACGAGGAGGCGATGCTCCAGGTCGCGCACGGGTTCGCCCTCGCCAGCCTCGAGTTCATCGCCACCGCCGCCCGCGAGGCCGAGCTCACCCCGGAGCTCGAGACCCGCATGCGCCACATGCTCACGCTCTACACCGGCGCCACGTTGACGCACAGCCCCGCCGGGGAGGACCCGCTCTCCGTCTCCGACCGCACCATGCTGCTCGCCGCACTCGAACAGGGCAGCGCGCTGCTCTCGCTCAGCGGCATCGCCCCGCTGCCCGATTCCCTGGTCCGCGAGGGCATGCTCCGAGTGCTGACCCCGCGAGCCGCCACCCCCGGCGCCGAGGCCCCCACCGACTGAGCGAGCGACTGGGCGAAGCCTGGACGAGGCCTGGACGGCCACCCGGGCAGAGCCTCCCGACCCGGCCTACAGTCGACAGATGGGTCAGGACCTGGACTCTGGCATTCCCCGGTGGGCCGTCGTGTCGGCAGTCGCGGCGCCGATCACGATAATCGGGACCTGGACGCTGGCCGCGTCCTTGCAGGACGACGGCTACGACCCGGTGCGCGACACCCTGAGCTGGCTGGCCACGCAGGCTGCCGTCGCGCCCAGGCTCGGGGCCTGCGGGTTCGCGTTGACGGGGATCGCCCACATCGTCACGGCCGTGGGGCTGCGGCCGGTGCCGCGGGCCGGGCGCCTGATGCTCGGGCTCGGCGGGCTCGCGACGGTCGGGGTCGCGCTGCTGCCCACCGACCGCACGCACACCGCGCATATGGGCGCCGCGGGAGTGGCGTTCGTCGCGATGGCGACCTGGCCGGCCGTCGCCCGGGACGCGGCCGGGCTCGGGCGGATGGCGCCATGGTCGGGCGCGGTGGCGGCGTCGGGCATGTCCGTGATGCTGGGGTGGTACTGGCTCGAGCTGCAGGCGCTCATCCCCGGCCAGGGGGCACGGAAGGGGCTCGCCGAGCGCATCGTCGCGGTGGCCCAGTCGCTGTGGCCGCTGGCTGTCGTGCTGGCCGTGCGCGCCGAGCCCGGATCGGGGCCGACGGAGCGCGCGGCAGCCGCCGTGGCCGCCTCGGTGAGGGCCACAAGGCCTCGATGGGAGTGGAGCCCGTGGTGGGCGCGCGCTCGGGCCTGAGGCCGATCTCAGAACCCGCTCCCCAGACCCTGGCCAACCAGGCATACTGCGTGATCTAGGCGCACTGCCACACGTGGGCCGCCAATGAGGGCGCGTTCGCGGCCTACCGGCGACCGTCGTTGAGAAACCGCTTCCCGGAAGGATCGCCCCATGCCCGACTCGCGCGTCCGACTGTCCCTCGACACCCTCGACCGCCGGGGCCACCACCCCGAGATCGTCGGCCCCGCACACGACCCCCGCGGGCTGGACGTCGGCATCGTGCACCTGGGCCTCGGCGCCTTCCACCGCGCCCACCAGGCCGTGTTCACCGAGGACGCGCTCGCCGCCACCGGCGACACCGGGTGGGGCATCCTCGGCGTGACACAGCGCAGCGCGCGGGTCGTGGAGCAGCTCCGGCCGCAGGACGGCCTGTACGGGGTGCTGTCCAAAGGCGAGCACAGCACGTCGCTGCGGGTGGTCGGCTCACTGCGCGAGGTCGCGTTCCCGGGCGACGAGACCGACGCGGTGCTGGCCCGCATCGCCGCGCCCAGCACCCGCATCGTGTCCCTGACCGTGACGGAGAAGGGCTACCACCGCACGGCCGCGGGCTCCCCCGACCTGGCCGACCCGGACGTGGCATCCGACGTCGCGGCACTGCGCGCCGAGCTCGAGGGCACAGCCTCGGGGTCCGCGACGCCCTCCCGCACGCCCATCGGGCTGCTCGTCCGGGGGATCGCCCTACGGCGCGCGCGCCACGAGGCGCCGCTCACCGTGGTCTGCTGCGACAACATGGTCGACAACGGCCCCACGGTGCGCGCGCTCGTGCTCGCGACGGCCGCCGCCGCGGGCCCGCGCGGGGAGTCGCTCGCCGCCTGGATCGACGGCGCCGTGCGCTTCCCCGCCACCATGGTCGACCGGATCGTGCCGGCCACCACCCCCGCGCACCGGGCGGAGGCGGCGGCACTGCTCGGACTCGACGACGAGGGCCTGGTGGTGGGCGAGCCGTTCTCGCAGTGGGTGGTGCAGGACGACTTCGCCGGGCCGCGCCCCCGCTGGGAGCTGGCCGGCGCCACCCTCACCGGCGACGTCGAGCCCTATGAGCGCACCAAGCTGCGGATGCTCAACGGCACCCACTCGACGCTCGCGTACCTGGGCCAGCTCCGCGGGCACCGCACCATCGCCGAGGCCGTCGCCGATCCGGAGATCGAGGCCCTGGCACGCGCGCTCGTCGACGAGGACGTGATCCCGACGCTGTCCGCCCCGGACGGCCTGGACCTGGCGGCCTACCGGGAGTCGGTGCTCGAGCGGTTCGCGAACCCGAACACCGGGCACACCACGCTCCAGGTGGCGATGGACGGCTCGCAGAAGCTGCCGATCCGGCTGCTGGGCACCGTCGCCGACCGGCTCGCCGCCGGCGTCGTGCCCCAGGCCGCCGCGCGCGCGCTCGCCGCGTGGGCCGTCTTCGTCGGCCAGGCCGCCGACGGCCCGGCTCCGCTCGACGACCCGCTCGCCGACGTGCTGCGGGCCGCCGCGTCAGGCGCCCCGGACGGGCTGGCCGACCGTCTGCTCGACCTCGGCCAGATCTTCCCGGCCGAGGTCGCGGGCTCGGAGGCCTTCCGGGCCGAGGTGCGCGCGGGCGTGCGGGAGCTGCGGCGAGGGCTCGTCCCCACAAGCTGAGCCTGACCGCGCCGGGCCCGCCTCGCGGCCCCGGCGCGTGGCCCTCTGATGCCCTAGTCCTTGACGTCCTTCTGCGGTCACGCCTAGTGTGGAAAGCGCATTCCCAACCCGCTGCCGACCTGCCCTCGGAGAGACCATGACGTCCCGCACGCTGCGCATCGCGATGAACGGCATCACCGGGCGGATGGGATACCGCCAGCACCTGGTCCGCTCGATCCTCCCCCTGCGCGACTCCGGCCTCGAGCTCGCCGACGGCAGCCGGGTGCAGATCGAGCCCATCCTGGTGGGCCGCAACGAGGCCAAGGTGCGGGAGATCGCCGAGCGCCACGGCGTCGAGCAGTGGACCACCGACGTCGACTCCGTGCTGTCCGACCCGGGCGTCGACATCTACTTCGACGCCCAGGTCACCTCGCGCCGGGCCGCCGCGCTCACCTCGGCCATCAAGGCCGGCAAGCACATCTTCACCGAGAAGCCCACCGCCGAGACCCTCGACCAGGCAGTCGAGCTCGCGCGCCTCGCCCGGGACGCAGGCGTCACGGCAGGCGTCGTCCACGACAAGCTCTACCTGCCCGGCCTGGTCAAGCTGCGCCGCCTCGTGGACGAGGGGTTCTTCGGCCGGATCCTGTCGCTGCGCGGCGAGTTCGGCTACTGGGTGTTCGAGGGCGACGTGCAGCCCGCGCAGCGCCCCAGCTGGAACTACCGCGCCCAGGACGGCGGCGGCATGACCGTCGACATGTTCTGCCACTGGAACTACGTGCTCGAAGGCCTGCTGGGCCCCGTGCGGTCCGTGACCGCGAAGGCCGTCACCCACATCCCCACCCGCTGGGACGAGCAGGGCCAGGAGTACCAGGCCACCGCCGACGACGCCGCCTACGGCATCTTCGAGGTCGACGGCCCTGCGGGCGAGCCCGTCATCGCGCAGATCAACTCCTCCTGGGCCGTGCGCGTCTACCGCGACGAGCTCGTCGAGTTCCAGGTGGACGGCACCCACGGCTCCGCGGTCGCCGGGCTCACCAAGTGCGTCGCCCAGCAGCGCGCGCACACCCCCAAGCCCGTGTGGAACCCCGACCTCCCCGTCACCGAGTCCTTCCGGGACCAGTGGCTCGACGTCCCCGCCAACGGCGACCTCGACAACGGCTTCAAGGCGCAGTGGGAGGAGTTCCTGCGCGACGCCGTCGCCGGGCGCGAGCACCGCTTCGGCCTGCTCTCCGCGGCGCGCGGCGTCCAGCTCGCCGAGCTGGGCCTGCAGTCCTCCGCCGAGGGCCGCCGCCTCGACATCCCCGAGATCGCACTGTGACCGTGGCCCCCGCGCCCGGCGGCCCGCTGGCCCGGCTCTCGCTCAACACCGCGACCACCAAGGCGTGGACCCTGCAGGAGGCGCTCGACGGCGCCGCGCGCGGTGGGCTGGGCGCGGTGGGCCTCTGGCGGGACCGCGTCCAGGAGGCTGGCCTGGACAAGGCCGCGCGACTCGTCGAGGCCTCCGGGCTGCGCGTCTCCTCGCTGTGCCGGGGCGGCTTCCTCACCGCCGCCGACGACGCCGGGAGCGCCCACGCCCTGGCGGACAACCGCGCCGCGATCGTCGAGGCCGCAACCCTGGGAACCCGCGAGCTGGTGCTCGTCGTCGGCGGGCTCCCGGCGTCCAGCGCCCCCGGCGGCCCCGCACTCCCCTACCCGGCCGCCACCCCGGACGCCGACCCAGCGCGGGACGTCGTCGCCGCCCGCGCCCGCGTCGCCGACCGCATCGCCGACCTCGTCCCCTACGCCGCCGAGCACGACGTGCGCCTCGTCCTCGAGCCGCTCCACCCCGTCTTCGCCGCCGATCGCGCGGTCATCTCCACGCTCGGCCAGGCCCTCGACCTCGCGGCGCCATTCCCCGCCCAGACGGTCGGCGTCGTCGTCGACACCTACCACGTGTGGTGGGACCCGGACCTCGAACGGCAGATCGCCCGCGCCGGCGCCGAGGGCCGCATCGCGTCCTACCAGGTCTCCGACTGGACCCTCCCCCTCGCCGCCGACGCGCTGCTCTCACGCGGGCACGTCGGCGACGGCCACATCGACTTCGCGACGATCACCCGGTGGGTCGCCGCCACGGGGTACACCGGCGACATCGAGGTCGAGATCTTCCACCAGGGCATCTGGGACACCCCCGGCGACCAGACAGTCGCGACGCTCGCGGAGCGCTACATCCGCCACGTCCTGCCCCACCTGGGCTGACCCCTCAACGCGCGGGACCCTTCCCCACTCGCGCGAACACCTGCCGCGGCCGTCCCCCGAGGGGGATGCCCGCGGCAGGCCCGCGTCAGGGCCGTGCAGCGTACGACGCGCGGGGCAGCTCGTAGGCGAGGTCGACGGCCGTCTCGAGCGCCTCGTCCAGGTCGAGCCGGTGCTCGGCGACGAGCCGGGCGAGGTATCCGGCGTCGACGCGGCGGGCCAGGTCGTGGCGTGCGGGGATCGAGGCGAAGGCGCGGGTGTCGTCGACGAAGCCGGTGGTGTTGTAGAAGCCGGCGGTCTCGGTGGCGGCGTCGCGGAACCGGCGCATCCCGTCGGGGCTGTCGAGGAACCACCAGGGGGCGCCCAGTCGCACTGCCGGGTAGACGCCTGCGAGGGGCGCCAGCTCCCGGGAGTAGACGGTCTCGTCGATGGTGAACAGCACGAGGCGCAGGCCGGGGTGCCGGCCGAAGGACTCGAGCAGGGGGCGCAGGGCGCGCGTGTACTCGACCTGCACCGGGATGTCGAAGCCGGTGTCGGGGCCGAAGACGCGGGCGATGTGGGGGTCGTGGTCGCGGAGCACGCCGGGGTGGAGCTGCATCACCAGGCCGTCCTCGCTGGACATGCGCGCCATCTCGTAGAGCATGTGGCCGCTGAACGCGTCCGCCTCGGCGGTGGTCGCCTCTCCGCGCAGCGCGGCGGCGAAGATCATGCGCGCGTCGTCGAGGGACAGCGGCGTCGTGTCGGCGGAGAGATGGCCGTGGTCGGTGGCGCGCGCACCAGCGGCGCGGAACACGGCGCGGCGCTGCTCCAGGGCCGCGAGGAACGCGTCGTATCCCTGCACGTCGATCCCGCTGACCCGGGTCAGCTCGGCGACGGCGGCGCGCCAGCCGGGCCGGTCGACGTGGACGAGCGCGTCGGGCCGGAAGGTGGGCACCACCTTCTCGCCCCAGCCCTGCGCCGCGAGGGAGGCGTGGTGGGCCAGGTCGTCGGTGGCGGCGTCGGTGGTGGCCAGCGTCTCGATGCGGAACCTGTCGAACAGCGCGCGCGGCCGGAACTCGGGGCGGGCGAGGGCGTCGAGCAGGTGGTCGTAGAGGGCGTCGGCGGATTTCGCCGACGGCCGGGTGGTCACCCCGAAGACCTCGACCAGCTCATGCTCGAGCCAGTAGCGCGTGGGGGTGCCGCGGAACAGGTGCCAGTTCGACGCGAAACGGCGCCAGATCTCGCGGTGGTCCTGCTCGACGTCGAGGCCGCTGTCGTCATCCCGGGTCGGCACGCCCAGCTCGTGGTTGCCCATGCCCTGGGAGACGAGCATCCGCACCAGGTAGTGGTCGGGGATGACGAACAGCTCGGCGGGGTCCCCGAACGGCTGGTCCTCGTCGAGGACACGCGCCTCGACGTGGCCGTGCATCGAGACGATGGGCAGGCCCGCCGTCTGGGCGTAGACCTGCCGGGCGATGCGGCGCACGCCGGGGTCGGCGGGGAGCGCGCGATCGGGATGCAGTGCCCACGGCTCAGTCATGCGTGTCTCCCTCTGCTCCGCCGGGGCGGACTCTCAGTAGATGTTCTTGTGCTCTCGGTAGTCGCGCCACACGTTCTCGAAGAAGTCGTCGTCCTCGGGGATGGGCCGCACGGGACGCCAGCGGAACAGCGCATGCCCGGCCTGGTCCTTGGGCTCCCGCGCCAGGCCGCCCGGCGCCCACGATGTCGCACGCCCGCCCACGCCGTCGTCGGGTATGTCGCCGTCGGGGCCCGCATCCCCCGGCGGACGCCATGCCGCCTCCTGCACCTCGCCGTCCAGCGCGCCGCCGTCGAGCCGGAACCGGAACACCTCCGGCAGGTCCAGCTCGCGCTCGGCGTCCGGCCCGTGCCCGACGCGCGGCAACGACCCGGCGGCGTCGGTGTACAGCACGGACCCGCGTGAGCGGCCGCCGTGGTCCAGGTAGTCGGCCATCGCCGACAGGTACACGTAGGCGGTGGTGAGGATGTCCCGCACCAGGAAGGTGCGGTTCACAGCCCGCCGCGACCCGGCGTCGGCGGCGACCAGGTCCTCATAGCCGGACAGCCACTCGTGCACCTGGACGAGCGCCTCATGCAGGGACTCCGCCGAGCGGACGGGGCCCGCCTTGGCGCTCATCAGCTCGCCGACGGCGCGGAGCAGCTCGCCGGTGTTGTCCGGCTCGCCCGCGGCCGTGCGGGCGGTGGCGCGCTCGACGAGCCCGCGCGCGGCGGAGAGCACGGGCGCGGCGACGGCGGCGAACTCGTCGACGTCGAGGGGCGCGTGACCGCGGGTGGCGGCGATGAACTGGGCGGCCCGGGTGGCCCCGACCTGCCCGCTGTTGAGCGCCGCGCCGCCCGGCCGGTACACGCCGTGCGCGCCACCGGCCTCGCCGACGGGGAAGAACCCGGTGACGTTGGACTGCCACCACGCGTCGACCTGCAGGCCGCCGTTGTTGTGCTGCGCGCACACGTCCACCTCGAGCAGCTCCCGCTCCAGGTCCACGTATGGGTTCTTGTTCAGGTAGAACTCGTAGGCGGGGGCATTCATCCGGCGCAGCCGCTCGATAGGGGTGCCGAACAGGACGCCCGCGCGGTCCAGGTAGTCGAAGGCCTCGGGGGACAGCGCCGAGGGGTCGAGCTCGTCCCGCACCGGGTTGCGGCGGAAGTCGAGGAAGACGCGGCGGCCGCGCAGCACCGTCTCCTGGTAGACGAGCAGGTCGATGAGGGACGAGCCGTCGAGCGCCTTGCGGATGTCGAAGGGCCACTGGTAGCCCTTGAGGAAGATCAGCGAGAGCTGGCGCCCGTAGTCGGGGATGGCGTCGGTGAGGAAATCGCGCTCGTCGCCGCCGTCGGCGTCGGTGGACACGAAACGCGGCAGCACCTGCATGTACGTGCCGGACACGTTCCAGCGGGGCTTGGTCGAGGCCAGCCCGAACTGCCACTCGGTGAGGTTCTTGCCGTGCACGCCCGCGCGGTAGGCGGCCCCGGATGCCCCCCATTGGCCGTTGGGGAACACCCGGGTCGCGTACAGGCCGGCGGGGCCGCCGGTGGCGTAGACGAGGTTGGCGCAGCGGAACAGCAGGAACGGCGACTCGGCGCCGTCATGCGGCACGTCGGTGCGCAGCGCCAGCAGCCCGGCGACCTCGGGCCCGTCGGCGCCGGGATGTGTGAGCACGTCCACCACGCGGCAGTCGTCGAAGACGCGAGTGCCGTTGCGGGCGACCTTCTTCTCGAGCTGCTCCACCATGCTGCGCGACGTGTACGGCCCCACGGACGTGGCGCGTCGGCGGGGGTCGTGGTCCGTCTTGTAGCCGATGAACTCGCCATAGCGGTTCTGCGGGAACGGCACGCCCAACTCGCAGAGTCGCAGGAACCCGCGCGCCGAGAGCGCCGCCTCGGCGAGCGCGTTGTCCCCGTCCATGGCGCCGCCGGAGTGCAGCGTCTGGGCCATCTCCCGCACGGAGTCCCCATCGCCGCCGGAGAGCGTCATCTTGTAGTAGGTCTGCTTGTCGGAGCCCGCGTTGCGGGAGGCCCCGGCGCCGATCTTGTCGGCCACCATCACCAGGTCGCCCTGCCCGAACTCCCAGAGCCGGTCGGCGGCGCAGAATCCCGCGGAGCCGGTGCCCACCACCACGGTGTTCGCGGTGACGACCGGCACGTCGTGGCCACCGATCCGCACGGTCTGCGGCGCGTGGTCCTGCGGCTCGTGCGCGTGGGGCTGGGCGTGGGGGGCGTCGTGGCTCATGGCGGTCCTCCTGGGCTCAGAGAGTGGGGATGTGCATGCCGCCGTCGACGTGGAAGACCTCACCCGTCGAGTAGGGCGTCTGGCCCGCGGCGAGCAGGGCGACGGCGCCGGCGACGTCGGCGGGCCTCCCCCAGCGGGCGATGGGGGCCAGGCCGCCGGCGAGCAGCGCGTCGTATTTGGCGGTGACCCCGACCGTCATGTCGGTGGCGACGACGCCGGGCCGCACCTCGTAGACGACGATGCCCTCGGGCGCGAGCCGCACCGCGAAGAGCTGGGTGGCCATCGCGACGCCCGCCTTGGACACGCAGTACTCGCCGCGGTTGGTGGAGACGGCCGACGCCGAGATCGAGGACATGTTGATGATCGTCGCGACGGGGCGGGCGGTGAGGTCGACGTCGGCGCCGCGCAGCGCGATGACGCGGTTGGCGAAGCCCTGGGTGAGGAAGTACGGGCCGCGCAGGTTGATGCCGAGCACCCGGTCGAAGCTCTCGGGGGTGGCGCTGAGCAGGTCCGCGCGCTCCAGCGGCGCCACGCCGGCGTTGTTGACCAGCACGTCCAACCGGCCCCAGGCGTCGACGGCGTCGTCGAGGTAGCGGGTGTGGTCGTCCGGGTCGGCGACGGAGCCGCGCACGTAGCGGACGGCCTTGTCGTCCTGGGCGTGGGCGCGCAGCTCGTCGAGCAGTTCGGCGGGCTCCTCGCGGGTGGCGAGGATGGAGACGGCGTACCCGTCGGCCAGCAGGCGTTGCGTGATGCCGAGCCCGATGCCCCGGTTGCCCCCCGTGACCAGTGCGACCGGCCGCATCGCCGCCCCTTCCGCTCAAGCGCCGCGAGCCTGGGGCCCGCGGGGTGCGCGGCTGTGCGCACCACGGCGATCGTGCCACGCGGAGCACCGGGTGGGCAAGCGCTTTCCAACCCCGGCAGACGCGGGTGGCCGAAGTCCGTGGACGCGTCGTGGCAGGATCGGCGCATGTCAGGGGCCCGATGAGCGCTGTCCTGACCGCCCTGGGCACGATGGCCGCGATCATCGCCCTCGGCTGGGCGCTCGGCCGGCGCGGCACGCTCGGCGAGCACGCCCCCGCAGTCCTCGCCCGGCTCGTGTTCACCGTCGCCACGCCCTGCCTGCTGTTCGTCACCGTCGCCCACGCCGACCTGCGCCTGCTGCTCTCCCGCTCCGCGCTCACCACCGCGATCAGCACCACCGTGGTGGCGCTGATCGCCATCAGCGTGCTGCGCGGCCTGTGGCGCCGGAATGCCGCCGACGTCACCGTCGGCACGCTCGCGGCCTCCTACGTCAACGCGGGGAACCTGGGGCTGCCCCTCGCGGTGTACCTGCTGGGCGACGCCGTGGCCGTCGTGCCGCCGCTGCTCTACCAGCTGCTCATCCTCGCGCCCGTCGCATTCGCGGTGCTCGACGCGCGAGCCGCCACCGGCGACGACGCCACCGGGTCGGACGGCGTGGCCGTCGCGCCCCGCGAACGCCTCCCGCTCACCCGCATCGCGCGGGACGTCCTGCTGCGCACCGCGCGCAACCCGATCATCGTCGGCGCCCTGTCCGGGCTCGTGGCCGCCACCCTGCCCTGGACCCTGCCCGAGGAGCTGTACAGCCCGTTCGCCCTGGTGGGAGCCGCCGCCGCGCCCCTCGCCCTCGTGACCTTCGGCATGTCGCTGGCCGTCCCCCGCCTGACCCGCGAGCGCGCGCCCCGGCGCGACCTGGTGCTGGCGGTCACGCTGCGCAACGTCGTCAGCCCCGCGCTCGCCTGGCTGGTGGGAACCGCGCTCGGGCTCACCGGCGAGGCGCTGCTGGCGGTCGTCGCGATGGCCGCGCTGCCCACCGCGCAAAACGTGCTGGTCTACGCGATGCAGTACGGCCGGGGCCAGGCGCTCGCGCGGGACGCGGGGTTGGTGACGACCGTGCTCGCGGCGCCCGCGCTGCTGGTGATCACCGCCCTGCTGGGCTGACCGGGGCGTCGGCGGCGTGCCGGAACCGGGCGGCCAGCTCACGTGCGGCTTCCCGGAGCGGCTCGGGCCCGACGATCTCGAGGTCGCAGCCGTGCATGCCCAACGTCGCGGCCAACCCGGCCCACGACCACGAGCCGGTGACGACACGGCACCTGTCCCGGCCGAGCGGCTCGACCACGGCGCGCGGCCCGGACCACGGCGCCACCTGCTCGACGGGGGCGTGCAGCACCGCCTCCCCCACGCACGGCCACTCGCCTGAGGTGAACCGCTCGGCGATGAACGTGGCGATGTCCGGCGCGGGCAGGTCGCGCGGGGTGAAGCGCGGGCCCGTGGGGGTGCGCGGCGTGAGGCGGTCGACGCGGAACGTGCGCCAGTCGTCGCGGCCGAGGTCCCATGCCACGAGGTACCAGCGCCCGTTCCAGGTGACGAGGTGGTGCGGCTCGGCACGGCGCGGCGGAGCGGGCCGACCGTCGGCGTCCTGGCCGTCAGCCTCCTGGCCGCGGGCCGTGTAGTCGAACCGCAGCACCTCGCGAGCCCGCACCGCCGCCCCCACGGCCATCAGGCGGTCGACGTCGACTGTCGCGCGCCCGGCGGCGCCGGGCTTGCCCACGGCGGTGACCTGCAACGCGTCGACGCGGGTGCGGAGCCGGGGCGGCATCACCTGGCGCACGGTGGTGAGGGCGCGCAGGGCCGCCTCGTCGATCCCGTCGATGCCCGTGGCGGCGGTCTGCAGCGCGACGGTGACCGCCACCGCCTGCTCGTCGTCGAAGAGCAGCGGCGGCATGTGCGCGCCCGCGTCGAGCCGGTAGCCGCCGTCGGGCCCCTTGACCGCGCGCACCGGGTAGCCGAGGCCGCGCAGCCGGTCGATGTCGCGCCGCACGGTGCGCGACGTGACGCCCAGGCGCTCCGCGAGCGCGTCGCCCGGCCAGTCCCGGCGGGCCTGCAGCAGCGAGAGCAGCGCCAGCAGCCGGGCGGACGGCGTCGAGGCGTCGATGGTCATGAGCCCAGTATCCGGTCGAGTAGAGGACAGCACCTGTCCGGTACCGGCGGCAGTGTGGGTGGAACCACCAACCGCCCACCCAGGAGCAGCCATGATCCGCACCCGAGGGCTCACCAAGAACTTCACCGTGAGCCGCGCCCACACCGTCCATGCCGTGCGCGGCATCGACCTGGACATCGCCGCCGGCGAGCTCGTCGCCGTGCTGGGCCCCAACGGCGCCGGCAAGACGACGACGATGCGCATGCTCACCACGCTCATCCGCCCCACAGCGGGCTCCGCGCACGTCGCCGGGCTCGACGTCACAGCGCGGCCTGCGGAGGTCCGCCGCCGCATCGGATATGTGGGGCAGGGCAACGGCGCAGGCCACAACCAGCGCGCCCGCGACGAGATCGTCACGCAGGGCGTCATCTACGGGCTCGACCGACGAGCCGCCCGTCAGCGGGCCGCCGACCTGGTCGACGCCCTGGACCTCACGGAGTTCGCGGCCCACAAGGTCTCCGACCTGTCGGGCGGCCAGCGGCGCCGGCTCGACGTGGCCCTCGGGCTCGTGCACGCGCCGCGCCTGCTGTTCCTCGACGAGCCGTCCACCGGGCTCGACCCGCACAACCGCGCCAACTTGTGGGAGCACATCCTGCGGCTGCGCGCCCAGTACGACATGACCATCGCGCTGACCACGCACTACCTCGACGAGGCCGACACGATGGCCGATCGCGTGGTGATCGTGGACCACGGCCAGGTCATCGCCGATGACACCGCGACGGCGCTCAAGCGGGACCTCGCGGGCGACCGCGTCGAGGTGCGCACCCCGCAGGACGGGCTCCTGGGGGCCGCGTCCCAGGTGGCGGCGCTCCTCGAGCGGATCCCCGGGGCCCGCGACGTCGTGGTGGACGGCCACCGGGTCACGGCGCGCGTGGCCGACAGCGCGACAGCCGTGCCGGAGCTCGTCCGCGCCGCCGCGGGGCTCGGCGTCCTGGTCGCCTCCGCCACCGGGATCACGCCGACGCTGGACGACGTCTTCCTCAACCTCACCGGCCGCACCCTGCGCGAGACCCACTCCGACGGCGCCGACACCAGCCCCGCGGACGCCGCGCCCGCCACCACCCACGCACCCACAGACCGCGACGCCCTCGTCGCCGGGAAGGACGCACGATGAGCCGCCTCGACACCGCCTCCCACCCCACCCCGGCCCGCCGCGGGATCATCGGCGACAGCATGATCGTGCTGGTCCGCGAGCTGCGGCCCGTGGTGCGCGAGCCGTTCTCGCTGATCTTCGGCCTGGTCCAGCCGCTCGTCTTCCTCGGGCTGTTCGGCCCGCTCCTGGCGGGCTCCGTCGGCGGGGGCGTCCCGGGCGCCGACGTGTGGCAGTGGTTCGTCCCCGGGATCCTGGTGATGATCACGCTGTTCGGCTGCTCCACCACCGGCGCGAACCTGCAGATGGAGATGCAGACCGGCGCCCATGAGCGGCTCCTGGTCACCCCGCTGTCCCGCTCCTCGCAGCTCACCGGCCGCTCGCTCAAGGAGATGGCCCCGCTCGTGGTGCAGGCCCTCATCGTGGTGCTGGTGATGATCCCGTTCGGCTTCGCGCCGAACCCCGCCGGCGCGGCCCTGGGCCTCGCGCTGCTGGCGGTGCTCGGCGTCGGGCTCGGGTCGCTGAGCTACGCGCTCGCGCTGGCCGTCCGCAAGCAGGAGTGGATGTTCTGGGCCGTGCAGCAGACGGTGCTGTTCCCGGCGATGATCCTCTCCGGCCTCCTGCTCCCCCTGGACACCGGCCCCCGCTGGATGCAGGTCGCCGCGCTGGCCAACCCGCTGACGTACGTGGTCGACGCGGAGCGCTCGCTGTTCGCCGGGGACATCCTCAGCTCCACGGCGGCGTGGGGCGCCGTGGCCGCGCTGCTGACCGCAGTGCTCGGCCTCGCTGTGGGGATCCGCGCCATCCACCGCAGCACCGACTGAGCCGTTCCCCGCCCGCCGGGGCCTGGCGCGTCGGCGGGCGGATGATGTGCGTCGCAGGCTGGCCTGGCACGATCAGCGTGTGAACGATGACGCTCGCGACGCACGCGCACCAGAGGGCGGGATCCCCGCACGGGTCAGGGCCGCCCTCTCCTCGCTGCCCAGACCTGTGCGCTGGGTCGCGGTCGCCGTGGTCGGGGTGACGCTGGTCCTGGCCGGGATCGCGATGCTGGTGCTCCCCGGGCCGGGGTGGGTCGCGATCTTCGCCGGGTTGGCGGTGCTCGCCGCGGAGTTCACCTGGGCGGCGAAGCTGCTGGGCCGGATGAACTCCGTCGCCCTGCGGCTGTGGCACATGGTGCTGGGCTGGTTCGGGCGCAGGCCCGCGCCCCAGCCGGAGCCGGGGCCCGACGCCGCCGAGCCCGACGCCTCTGGCCCCAACGCGATCACCGGGCGCGACACCACCCCCTAGCCGGGGCGGCTCGCGCGTCACTTGCCGCGCAGCCCGATCGGGTTCCCGTCGGCGTCCGCCAGCACGCAGACCCGCGCCTCGGGCGCCACCTGCGTCGGGGCGGACCGCTCCGTGGCGCCCGCGGCGAGCAGTGTCGCGCGCGCGGCGTCGAGGTCCTCGACGTCGACGTACGCCACGGGCCCGCCCGTCGGGTCGCCCGGCGCCAGGCTGACCTCGAAGCCGCCCACGTTGTAGCCGACGTAGTACGGCTGATCGGTGTGCGGCGTGCCGAGCAGCGCGCCGTAGACGGATTTCGCGGCGTCCAGGTCGGACACCGTGACCACCAGGCTGCGGATGGCTGGGCTCATGCTCTTCTCCTCCGGGCGCTGCGGGGACCGTTCCAGCGAGCGTATCCACCCGGCCCGGCGCCCACCGGTCGGCGAGAGGCCCGGCCGGTCACCTCGCCGCAGTGGCCTCCAGTTCCTCGGTGTGGACGGCTGTGGGCACGAGCCGGCCCCGCAGCACGGCCACCACCACGGCGACCGCGAGCGCGCAGGCGACCACCACGAGCAGAGACGCGCGCAGGCTGACCGCATGGGCGACGCCGCCGATGAACGGCGGCGCGATGAGCTGGGCGGGCCATGCCCCGAGCGCCACCAGCGCGACCCCGCGGCCCGGCGGCAGCCCGGGGAGCCCGCCCGCCAGGCTGTAGATCGTCGGGACGATCGACGACAGCCCCAGCCCGGCGATCGCGAACCCGGCGATGGCGCCCGCGGTGGTGTGCGTGGCCAGGGCCAGGCCCACTCCGGCGGCCGCGACCACCCCGCTGCCGACGAGCATGCGCACGGTGCCGACCCGGAACCGCACCCGGTCGCCGAAGAGGCGGCCGACCACCATCGCCAGCGCGAAGCCGGCATACGTGGCGGCGGGCCAGGCGCCGAGGGCGCCCACCGACTCGCGCGTGTAGATCGCGCTCCAGTTCGCCGAGACGCCCTCGGCGAAGAGGGCCAGGAACGCCATCCCGGCCAGCAGGGCCAGGCCCTGGGTGAGGCGCAGGCGGGCGCTCCCCGCCGACGCTGCCCCGGCCGGCTCGACCGGCAGCCGCCGGGCGGTGAGCCCGAGGCCCACGGCCAGCAACGTGGAGGTGAGGGCGAACTGCTGGAACGGGGACACGTGGGTGGCCGCGGCGCCAGCGCCGAGGAGCGCGCCACCGAGCGCGCCGATGCTGAAGCAGGCGTGGAAGGACGTGAGGATCGGCCGGCCGTAGGCCTTCTCGACGGCGACGGCCTGCGCGTTCATCGGCGCCTGCAGCATCCCGATCGCGGCGCCTTGCACCAGCAGCCCCGCGGCGAGCTGCCACGGGTGGCCGGCCAACGCGTTGGCGACGGGCGCCGCCACCACGAACGGCGCCGCGACCAGCGAGAGCCGGCGCGGGCCGACCCGCACGATGAGCGCCGCCACCAGCAGCATCGAGCTGAGCACCCCGATGGCCGAGGCGATGTTGATCGTCCCCCAGGTCGCGTCGTCGGCGCCCAGCGCGGCCTTCACGTCGGGCACCCGCGACGCCCATCCGCCGATCACGAGGCCCGCGAGCGTGAACAGGAACGTCACGCTCCAGCGTGCGTGCCTGAGGCGGGGCTCGATCGGATCGGCGGTGGCCCTGACGGGGGCAGGTGATGGCATGTGCGCAACGTAACCAGCCCGCGACCTGCGAACACGCGTATTTCGCGCAACGGACGGCCGGCCTCGCTCAGCGCTCAGGCGCAGCCACGTCAACCGGTTCGGCGCCGAGGTCGTCCGCGAGCACCTGGTCCCGCCGGGCCAGCGCCGCCCACACGACAGCGCACACCACCAGCGTCAGCGGGAACACCGCGGCGCCCAGCAGGCCCACCCGCAGGCCCGAGCCGCCGTCACCGGGCAGGGCGCCGGCCAGTGAGCCGAGCAGCCCGGCGGAGGCGGCGCTCGCGTCCGCGACGACGCCGGTGACCCACGGGCCCACCGCGCCGCCCAGGTCCCCCATGACGGCCAGCACCGCGAACATCGCGGCGCCGCCGAGCGGGAAGCGCGCGGCGGCCAGGCTGAACGTGCCGGGCCACATCACGCTGACGGCGAGCCCGCACAGCGCGCACGCCGCCAGGCTCACCACGGCGTTGGGCGTCAGCGTGGCGACGAGGTAGCAGACCACCGACAGCGAGCCCGCGCCGATCATCGTGGGCGCCAGCGGGATGCGCGCGCCCCACAGCCCGTAGACGATCCGCCCGATGCCCATGAGCACGGCGAACAGCCCCGGCCCGGCGAGGTCGCCCCACGCCTTCGTGACCCCCAGCGACGTCTCCGCGAAGAACGACGACCACTGCGACATGGTCAGCTCCGCGGCGCCGGCCGTCATCATCAGCACCAGCGCGCACACGAACGCGGGGGCGCCGAACAGCGAGCGCAACGACATCCGGTGCTCCTCGGGCACCGTGGCGGGCAGCGGCACCCGGAGGAACATCGCGAAGTTGATCGCGGGCACCACGGCCCAGATCAGCGGGAGCACCTGCCAGGAGCCGTGGCCGGTCATCGCGAGCACCGCCGTGGTGCCGCCGACGACGGCCACCTGCCCCCAGCAGTAGAAGGAGTGCAGCAGGCTCATCGCGGCGGCCTTGCCCTCCTGCGGGCTGGGCAGCGCGTCGACGACGGGACTGATCATCACCTCGAGCAGCCCGCCGCCGATCGCGTACACGACCACCGCGACGCACAGGCCGATGTACGGCGTCGGGGCGATGGCCGGGGCCACCGACAGCAGCACCAGGCCGAGGACGGCCAGCCCGTGGGCCAGCACGAGCGGGATGCGGTAGCCGATCCGATCGGCGAACCGCACGGCTGCCAGGTCGGTGAGGAGCTGGACGCCGAAGTTCAGCAGCACCAGCCGGCCCAGCATCTCCACCGGCACGTCGTAGGACGTCTGGAAGACGATGAACAGCAGCGGCGCGAGGTTGTTGACGATCGCCTGGGTGACGAATCCCGTGTAGCAGGCGCGGCGGGTCGACGCGTACGTCAGCGGCCGGTCGGCGCGGCCCCTCACCGGAGAGGCGAGACGGGGACGGGGTGGGCGCGCATGGGCACGATGCTATCCAGCGACCTGCGGGTCGACGACCAGGTCAGCGCCGTGATCGGGTCAGCCGACCTCGGGGACGGTGACCGCCTCGCCGTTGACCGTCGCGGTGAACTGGTAGTCCGGCAGGCCCTCGATCGGGACGACGCTGGTGGTGGGCGCCAGGTCGCGGGTGCACGGTCGCGGCTCCGCGCCCGGGTCGTAGGCGGCGGTGATCTGCAGCGTGGTCCGGCGCTCGTCCCACGTGGCGGCGATCGGCAGCTCCGGGCAGGTGGAGCTGCCGAAGGTGGTGACGAGCAGCTTGCCGGGCTGCTCGGCCCGCAGCACGAGCGTGTCGGCGGTGTCGTCCTGGGCCCAGGACTCGGCGATGGTCGTGGGCAACGGCGCGGCCTCCTGCGCTGGGCTCGTGGTCTCGGGGCTCGTGGTCTCGGGGCTGGCAGGCTCAGTGTTGACGGACTCAGTGCTCGTCGGGGCTGGCGACGGCCCGGCGCCGACCTCGACGGCGTCGTCGGGCGCGCACCCGGCCGCCAAGAGCGCCACCGCGAGGGTGGCGGCGGCGATCACCGCCCCGCGGACATGTCCAGACGTCGGCGTCGTCATCACCCTCCCTCTCATCCGGCTCCGACCATGGTGCACCCGCCCACCCCACCCTGGTGAACGCGACACGGCTCGTCGGGGACCGCGGCACGGCGCCCGGCGCGGGGCCGGTCACGGCACGGGGGCCGCCGCCTTGGCCGTCGCTGTGGCCGCGCGCCGGTGGGACCGCCAACCGCCCGCGGCGCTGATATCCGCCTCGAGCCCGGTCACCGCACCCGCGAAGCCGACCACCGAGCTGCCGTCGTCGAGGGTCACGTGGCCGATCGACAGCGGCGCCGCGACGCGGGTGACGAGGCGGCCGAGCGCCGCGACGGACAGCAGCCACTCCTCGCCGGGGAACGAGGAGCCGGCGCCCGGCACGGTGGGGACGACGATGGGCCGGTTCCCGTCCGCGGTGACGTGCATCCGGTAATCGGGGGCGGTGACGACCTCCCGGACGAACCGCGCGCCCAGCAAGTGCAGCTCATGGTTGCGCGCCTCGCCGCTCAGGTGCGCGCCGAACACGACTGTCGGCACCCCGGTGGCGGGGTACAGCGGGGGCTCCTCCCCGGTCAGCCAGCCGGCCAGGTCGAGCGCGACCTGGTCCTCGAAGGCCCGCGTCACGACGCTCACCCCGAACAGCCCCTCGGATGCGGACGCCCCGGCGGGCACCGCGACGGCGGCCAGGTCCAGCAGGTTGACGAAGTTCGTGTAGACGCCGAGCCGGGCGTTCACCGCGATCGGCTCGGCCTGCACGGCGGCGACTGTCGGGTGGCTGGGGGCGGTGGGGGTGAGCAACGCGTCGAAGCCCGCGAGCGCCCCCATCGCCTCGGCGCGCAGCGTGCGCAGCAACTCTTGGTCGCGGACCACCGCGGAGCCGGTGACGTGCGCGGCGGCGGACGTGATGGCCGCGACCGACGGCTCGGCCTGCTCGGGGTGCTCGGCGAGGAACTCCCCGAACGACGCGTGCCGCTCGGCGACGAGGCCGCCCTCGTAGAGCAGCCGCGCGGCCCGCAGGAACGGCGTCAGGTCGATCTCGCCGAGCACCGCGCCCCGGGCCTCGAGCCGCGCGGCGGCGGCGGCGAAGAGCTCGCGCGCCTGCGGCCCGAGCGTCGCCAGGTCCTCGTCCCGGGGGATGGCGACCCGTGGTGCGGGGGGCGCGCCGAGCCGCACGTCGGCCGGCCAGTCGCGCGACGCGGGGTCGAGGGGGCTGGGGCCGGACATGAGCCTGATCGCCTGGGCGGCCAGGGCCAGCGTGGGCGCCAGCACCGTCACGCAGTCGTAGGAGGGGCAGGCGGGGATCACACCGTCCTTGGGCACCAGGCCGTAGGTGGCCTTGATGCCGACGATGCCGTTGAAGGCCGCCGGGACGCGCCCGGACCCGGCGGTGTCTGTGGCAATGGCCAGGTCGACGATGCCGAGGCCCACAGCGGCCCCCGAGCCGGAGCTCGACCCGCCCGCGACCCGCTCGGGGTCCACCGCCGAGCGCACGGCGCCCCGCAGGCTCCGCGCGCCGCTGAGCCCGGTGGCGAACTGGTCCAGGGCCGTCTTGCCCATCACCACGGCGCCCGCGTCCACCAGCCGCCGCACCGCCGTGGCGCTGCGCTCAGGGGTGTGGGCGTAGTCGGGGTGGCCCGCCGTGGTGGGCAGCCCGGCGACGTCCACGTTGTCCTTGACCGCGAGCATCAGCCCCGCCAGCGGCAGATCGGCGCCGGCGGCCAGGCGCGCCTCGACGTCGGCCGCGTCGGCGAGCGCGTCGGCCTCGGGGCGCAGGGCCAGCCACACCTCGGGGCGCCCGACGGCGGCCTCGCGGCGGTACGCCTCGCGCACGCGCTCGGTGGGGGTGGTGGCGCGCAGGGCCGCTGGGCTGGTCGGTGCAGGGTGCATCACAGGCTCCGTCCGTCGGAAGGGAGTGCTGAGGCCTCGAACGGACTGCGCCCCTCGAGGTGGCTGCGGGTGGCGATCAGCAGCGCCTGGGCGGCGCGCTCCACCACCACGTCCTTCGAGGCGCCGACGTGCTCGGTCAGCGCGTCGAGCGCGGCGCGCAGTCGGCCCGCCAGCACCAGCTCGACGATCTCCACGTGCTCGTCGGTGGTGGCGCGCATCCGGTCGGCGGTGAGGTAGTCGTACATCCGCACCGCGCGGATCTTCTGGTTGACCTGCGCGAGCGCGGCGGACAGCGCGGGGTTGCCCGACGACGCGAGCAGCACGGTGTGGAACCGCTCGTCGATGGTGACGAAGCCGGGCGACGGCGCCGGGCGCTCGTCGCGCAGCGCATGCCAGGCCGCGAGCTCCGGCTCGAGCAGTGCGCGGTCATGCTCGAGGGTCGGGTCCTCCACCACCCGGCGGATGCCGTGCGCCTCGATCAGCACGCGCAGCTCGTAGAGCGCCGCCAGCTCCTCGAAGGTCGGGGTGTGCAGGTACAGGCCCCCGGCCCGCTTCTCCACGAGCCCGTCGGCCAGCAGCCGGGCCAGCGCCTCGCGCACCGGGGTCCGCGACACCGCGTACCGCTCCGCGAGGCGCTCCTCGCCGAGCCGCTCCCACGGTGACACCCGCCCGCTCATCAACTCGTCGCGCAGCGCGTCGTACACCGCGTCGCTCCGTGACGGCCGGGCCGTCGCATCCACTGTTGTCCACATGGCTGCATACAGTCGGCCACTCGTGTTTCCGGCGGGGTCGCGAGGAGTGAACGTTGCGTGTCCCCCCGTTTCCGCGGCGTTTCGCAGTGCGCTGACCTGGGCAAACGCGCGCCGATCCACGGACGCTGGGGACGATCGCTGGCGCATGGGCGGCGGCTTCTAGAGTGGAGCCATGACGTCCCCCCACGCCGTGCCCTCCTCCGCCGCGGGCTCACGCGAGGAGTGGCCCGCCCCCGAGGACTACCCGTTCTTCGACGAGGAGCCCCCCTCGGAGGACGAGCCTCCGTACGAGCCATTCGACGGCCCGCCACATGACCACCGCGCTCCGACGTTCGTCACCCCGCCAAGCGCGGCCCGCACCGATGCTGCGGCGCCCGCCGCCCGGGCAGCCGCCGCCCGCACGGCGCCCACGGGCCCGCCGCCCGCGCCGCTCGACGTGCTGCACACCGTCTTCGGCTACGACGCGTTCCGCGGCGACCAGGCCGAGATCATCGACACCGTGGTGCAGGGCGGCGACGCCCTGGTGCTGATGCCCACCGGCGGCGGCAAGTCGCTGTGCTACCAGGTGCCCGCGCTGGTGCGCCCGGGCGTCGGCGTGGTCGTCTCCCCGCTTATCGCGCTCATGCAGGACCAGGTCGACGCGCTGTCCGCGCTGGGCGCCCGCGCCGGGTTCCTCAACTCCACACAGGACGCGGCGCAGCGCCGCGCGGTCGAGGACGCGTTCCTCGCGGGCGAGCTCGACCTGCTGTACCTCGCCCCCGAGCGGCTCAAGGTCCCCTCGACCCTGGACCTGCTGGACCGCGGCGAGATCAGCCTGTTCGCCATCGACGAGGCGCACTGTGTGGCGCAGTGGGGCCACGACTTCCGGCCCGACTACCTGCAGCTGTCGATCTTGCACGAGAGGTGGCCGTCGGTCCCCCGCATCGCGCTGACAGCCACCGCCACCCGCGCCACGCACGCGGAGATCGCGCAGCGCCTGCAGCTCGAGGACGCGCGCCACTTCGTCGCGTCCTTCGACCGCCCGAACATCCAGTACCGGATCGTGTCCAAGGCGAGCCCGCAGCAGCAGCTCCTGGAGCTGCTGCGCACCGAGCACGCGGGCGACGCGGGCATCGTCTACTGCCTGTCCCGGGCGTCGGTGGAGAAGACCGCCGACTTCCTGGTCAAGCAGGGCATCCCCGCGCTGCCATACCACGCGGGCCTCGACGCCCGGGTGCGGGCCCGCAACCAGTCCCGGTTCCTGCGCGAGGACGGCCTGGTCATGGTCGCGACCATCGCGTTCGGCATGGGCATCGACAAGCCCGACGTGCGGTTCGTGGCCCACCTCGACCTGCCGAAGTCCGTCGAGGGCTACTACCAGGAGACGGGCCGCGCCGGACGCGACGGGCTGCCCGCCACCGCGTGGCTCGCCTACGGCCTGCAGGATGTGGTGCAGCAGCGCCGCATGATCGACACGTCCGAGGGCGACGCCGCGCACCGCCGCCGCCTCAGCCAGCACCTGGACGCGATGCTCGCGCTCTGCGAGACGGTGGAGTGCCGGCGCGTGCAGCTCCTCGCGTACTTCGGCCAGGCCAGCGAGCCGTGCGGCAACTGCGACACCTGCCTGACGCCGCCAGAGGGCTGGGACGGCACCCGCGCCGCCCAGATGATCCTGTCCACCGTGCTGCGCCTGGACCGCGAGCGCCGGCAGCGGTTCGGCGCCGGGCACGTCATCGACATCCTGCTCGGCAAGCAGACCCCGCGCACCGCCCAGCACGGCCACGACCAGTTGAGCGTGTTCGGCGTCGGCACGGAGCTCTCCGAGGCCGAGTGGCGCGGCGTGGTGCGCCAGCTCCTGGCGCAGGGACTGCTGGGGGTCACCAGCGACGGCTACGGCACCCTGGTGCTGACCGACGCGAGCGCCGAGGTGCTGGGCGGGCAGCGCCAGGTGCGGCTGCGCCGGGAGACGGCCCGCGCCAAGGCCCCCCGGCAGAGCGCCCGCCGGGGCAAGTCCGCCGCCACCGTGGACCTGGCCCCCGAGGATGTCGAGACCTTCGAGAAGCTGCGCGCCTGGCGTGCGGGCGCCGCGAAGGAGGCCGGGGTCCCCGCGTACGTGATCTTCCACGACGCGACGCTCCGCGAGATCGCCACTCGGCGCCCGACGACGACCACCGAGCTGGGCTCCGTCTCGGGCGTCGGCGCCGCGAAGCTCGACAAGTACGGCGAGCAGGTCATCGCGACGCTCGGCGCCGACGCGGGCTAAACCGCCGGTCGGCGCGGGCTGTCTCGCGCCGACCGGCGGGCGCCGGCCGCTCAGGTCACCGGCCCAGCCTCACCAGGTGCTGTCCGAGCGGATGACCACGTCCGAGCCGCCGTCCACGAACACGACCTGCCCGCACAGGTGCGTGTTCTCCTCCCCCACCAGCCACGCGAGGAGCCTGGCGGGGACGTCGGGCGTCATGTACCCGCCGAGCGGCATCGGCACCTGGGCGGCGAGAGCCTCACGGGCCGCCTCGGTGGTGAGCAGGTCCTGCGTCATCGGCGTGACGACGATCCCCGGGCCGATGGCGTTGAGCGGGATCCCGGCGCCGGCCCACTCGGGGGTCGGCGCGTTGCGGCGCAGCCAGCGGCACAGCGCGACCTTCGAGCTCGCGTACACGAGGTGCCCCTGGTCGGCGCTCACCAGCTCGGCGGCGCGGGCGAGTGCCTTCGCCTCGTCGCCCGCGAGCATCGCGTCGACGAGCACCTCGTCGCAGGGGTGCAGGCTCGCCATCGAGCTCGTGGCGGCCGCGCGGGGCGCCGGCGACCCGGCGAGCAGCGGGCGCAGCCCGTCGAGCGTCGCCAGGGCGCCGAAGTAGTTGACGGCGACGGTGGCCGGCAACGGGAGCGCGAGCCCCGCATTCGCCACGATCGCGTCGATCCGGCCGTCGCTGAGGGCGCTGACCTGCTCGACCAGGTCGGCGCGGCCCGCCACGGTGGTGAGGTCGACCTCGACGTCGGCGTCGTGGAGGTCGACCCCGATCACGCGCTCACCGCGCGCTTCGAGGACCTGTCGGGTGGCCTGGCCGATGCCGGAGGCCGATCCCGTGATGACGACAGTGCGCATCTGAACTCCCTCGACGGGGGCCCGGCGCCGTTGCCGGGCCATCGCTCCTCACGCTACGGAGCACCCCGTCGGGCCGCCCTGGACCTTTGTCCCGGGAATCCCCGGGGAAGTTCCAGGCGCGGTCACCAGGTGCTGTCGCCGCGCATCACCACGTCGGTGCCGCCGTCGATGAAGATCACCTGGCCGCACAGGTGCGTGTTCTCCGGGCTGACCAGCCAGGCGAACAGCGACGCCGCGGACTCCGCGGGCATGTAGCCGTTGAGCGGCATGGGCACGAACGACGAGACGGACTCGCGGCCCTGCTCGGTGCCGAGCATGTCGGCGGTCATCGCGGTGAGGACCACCCCGGGGGCGATGGCGTTGAGCGGGATCCCGGCGCCGGCCCACTCGGGGGTCGGAGCGTTGCGGCGCAGCCACCGGCTGAGCGCGTTCTTGCTGCTCGGGTAGATGAAGTGCTGCGGCCCGCCCTCGACGAGCTCGGTGGCGCGCGCCATCGCGGTGGCCTCGTCGCCGGCGAGCGCGGCCTCGACGAGCTGCGCGTCGGGCTCGCGCAGGCTGGCCATCGAGCTGGTGGTCACGGCGCGCGGCGCGTCGGAGCCGGCGAGGAACGGGCGCAGGCCCTCGAGGGTGGCCACGGCGCCGAAGTAGTTGACGGCCATGGTCAGCGGGATCTCGTGGGAGAGGCCGGCGTTGGCCACGATCCCGTCGATCCGGCCGCCGGTCAGGTCGCCGACGCCCTCGACGAGCGCCGTGCGGCCGGCGGCGGTGCTGAGGTCGACCTCGACGTCGGCGTCACGCAGGTCGACCCCGATCACCTTGTCGCCGCGAGACTCGAGAAGGGCCTTGGTGGCCTTGCCGATCCCCGAGGCGGAACCGGTGACGACGATGGTGCGCATGGTGACTCCTTGACTGCGTGACGCCTGTTATCCCCGGCGTGCGCCGGTGAATGCGACGGTACGCCGGGTCACCGGGAGCCCCGGCCCGCGCCCCCAGCGCGCGCCGGACGGACGGGCATGGCCTCAGGCCCGCGCAGGGCGGCCGACCACGCGCCGATTAGCCGTCTGACCTGCGCGGATGCCCCGGTCAGCCCTGGGCGACGGCGTCGGCGGCGGAGAGCACGGAGCGCAGCACCGTGAGGTACGTCTCCCTCGCCTCCCGGCGGACGCTGCGGCCCGCCCCGGGCACCTGCACGCAGGTGAGCTGGGCGCCCAACAGCGACTCCGCGCGCGCCAGGTCCTCGGGCTCCACCAGCGAGCCGAGCCGCGGCTCGCCGGCCAGCACCGTCACCGGCACCCGGATCGAGCCGAGCGCGCCCACCCAGTCCCGGCCGTACCACTTCTGCGCACGGGCGGCGAGCTTCTGGTCGACGCGCTGCTTGGCGTGCACCCAGGGCAGCAGCTCGTCCTCGGGCCAGTTCGGGTGCTCGGCGCGGGCGCGCTCGAGCAGCGTCGCCTCGTCGGCGCCCGCGAAGGACTCCAGGTAGGACGGCAGGAACGCCGGGACGCCGTCGGGAGTCGTGGCCTCGACGCGCCAGGCCGGATCCTCGAGCACGAGCGCGACGAGCAGGCTCGGCTCGGAGAGCGCGACCTCCTCGGCGATGAGCGCGCCGAGGCCGTGGCCGACCACCACGACGGGGCGGCGCACCACCTCGCGCAGCACCGCGATCACGTCGGAGGCGAGGGCGCCCACGGTGAACGGCGCCGGGGACAGCGGGGTGTTGCCGTGCCCGCGGGCGTCGAGGGTGACGACCAGTCGGTCGGCGGCCAGCGGGTCGAGCAGCGGGGCGAAGACCTCGCTGGAGTCGGTGACGCTGTGCAGCAGCAGCACGGGGGTGGTCGGCTGCCCATGCGAGCCGTAGGTGGACCAGGAGATGTCTCCCAGGCGGCCGTAGGCGGTGGTGGGCCCGCGGTTCATCGTGCGGTCCCGTCCACGGCGAGGGGCTCGATGGCGGCGAGCTCCGCGTCGGTGAGCGCGGGCGCCCGCAGTGCCGCGATGTTGTCCTCGAGCTGGGCCACCGAGCTGGCGCCGATGAGCGCGGACGTGACCCGCTGGTCCCGCAGCACCCAGGACAGCGCGAGCTGGGCCAGCGTCTGGCCGCGACCGCGCGCGAGGTCGTCGAGGGCGCGGGCACGTGCGAGGTAGGTCGCGTCGATCCGCTCGGGCTTGAGGAACCGGCCCTGTGCGGCGCGTGAGCCGCTGGGCACCTCGCCGCTGAGGTAGCGGCCGGTGAGCAGGCCCTGGGCCAGCGGGGAGAACACGATCATGCCGATGCCGAGCTCGCCCACCACGTCGAGCAGCGTCTCGCCGTCGCCGCCCTCGGGCTGCTCGATGTGCCGGTTGAACATCGAGTAGCTGGGCTGGTGGATGAGCAGCGGGGCGCCCATCTCCGCGAGCACCCGCTGGGCCTCGCGGGTCTGCGACGGGCTGTAGTTGGAGATGCCGGCGTACAGGGCCTTGCCGCTGGTGACGGCGGTGTGCAGGGCGCCCATCGTCTCCTCGATCGGCGTCGTGGGATCAGGCCGGTGGGAGTAGAAGACGTCCACGTAGTCCAGCCCGAGCCGGGCCAGGGACTGGTCGAGGGAGGCCAGCAGGTACTTGCGGGAGCCGCCGTCGCCATAGGGCCCGGGCCACATGTCGTAGCCCGCCTTGGAGGAGATCACCAGCTCGTCGCGGTAGGGCCGCAGGTCGCGCGCCAGGTGCAGGCCGAAGTTCTGCTCGGCGGAGCCGTAGGGCGGGCCGTAGTTGTTGGCGAGGTCGAAGTGCGTGACGCCGAGGTCGAAGGCGCGCAGCAGCACGTCGCGCTGCGTCTCCAGCGGCGTGCCGTCCCCGAAGTTGTGCCACAGGCCGAGTGACAGCGCGGGCAGGTCGAGCCCGCTGCGGCCGGCGCGCCGGTAGGCCATCGAGTCGTAGCGCTCGTCGGCGGCGCGGTACGGGGACTGCGTGGGCATCGTGATCCTCTCGGGTGCGCTACCGCTGCTCTGCGGGCGCTTCCACCTTACGGCTGGCGGAGGGCCACCCTAGTGCGGGTGCGAGGATCTCCGGGTGACGCATCTGGCATTCTTCGAGCCCCGCATCGCGGGCAACACCGGTAGCGCGATCCGGCTGGTCGCGGCGACTGGGGCGACCTTGCACCTGATCGAGCCGCTGGGCTTCGACCTCTCCGAGCCCAAGCTGCGCCGGGCGGGGCTGGACTACCACGACCTCGCCCACGTGGTGGTGCATCCGGATCTGGAGGCGTTCCTGGCGGCGGCGCCGCAGTCCCGCGTCTTCGCGTTCACCACGCACGCCACCTCGCGGCACACGGATGTGGAGTACCGGGAGGACGACGTGCTGATGTTCGGCCCGGAGCCGACAGGGCTGCCCCCGGAGGTGCTCGCGCACCCGCGGATCACCGGGCAGGTGCGGATCCCGATGCTCGAGGGGCGCCGGTCGTTGAACCTGGCGAACGCCGCCTCGATCGCGGCGTATGAGGCGTGGCGCCAGCGCGACTTCGACGGGGTGCGCTGAGCCGTCCGCCCTAGTCGTGACGACCCGCGAGTGACGAAGGTCTCACGACATCAACAAGTTGCCTGCGGCGACAGTTGCCCACTACAAGCATCGGTGTTAGGTTGCCTCCTGCAACAATCTGAGAGGCGCTTGACCGACTGATGCCCGACCCCCGCCCCACCGAGCTGCCACACCGCCCCCTGGTCACCGCGATCGAGCAACTCGCCCGCGCCCAGCGCGAGTTCGGCGCCCAGCTCGCCCGCGAGACCGGACTACACCGCGCAGCCCTGTCAGTCGTCCGGATCCTCCAACGGCACGGCGAGATGCCCATCGGCGAGATCGCCTGCCACCTGCGCGTGGACCTGTCCGTCGCCAGCCGGCACGTCACAGCGCTGGTCAACGACGGCCTGGCCGAGCGGACCACCCCCTGCACGCCCGGCCTCGACCGCAGGCTCCGCACCGTGCGGCTCACACCCGCCGGCCTCGCGACAGCCACGGCCAGCGCCCAGGCGATCGACCGGCGCGCCGCCGAGGCCTTCGCGGACTGGACGCCCGACGAGCTCGCCTCAGCGGCCGCGCAGATCCGCCGGCTCACCGCGGCGGTCACCACCGTGCACGACGAGGACGCCCGCGCGCCCCACCCGACACCCATCCCCCAGCACAGAACCGAGAACCCCCACAGATGAGTTCACAGCCCACCACGGCGCCCGAGACGACAGCCCTGCCACAGCCCGGCGCCGCGCCCGCGATGACGCCGCGCCAGGTCCTCGAGGCGCTGTCCGGGATCCTCCTGGGCATGTTCGTCTCGGTGCTCGCGACCAGCGTCGTCTCCACGTCGCTGCCCCGCGTCATCAGCGACCTGAACGGCTCGCAGTCGTCCTACACCTGGGTCGTCACCGCGACGCTGCTCACCACCACGATCACCACGCCCATCTGGGGCAAGCTCGCCGACCTGGTCGACCGCAAGATGCTGATCCAGCTCGCGCTGGCCATCTCCGTGCTGTCCTCCGCCGTCGCCGGTCTGTCGATGAGCACCGGGATGCTCATCACCATGCGCGCGTTCCAGGGCATCGGCGCCGGCGGCCTCACCGCGCTGGGCACCGTGCTGATCGCCGACATCATCTCCCCGCGCGAGCGCGGCAAGTACATGGGCCTGATGGGCGGCATCATGGGCCTCGGCATGGTCGGCGGCCCGCTGCTCGGCGGCGTCATCACCGACGGCCCCGGCTGGCGCTGGAACTTCTTCATCGGCCTGCCGTTCGCGATCGCCGCGATCATCGTGCTGCAGCGCACCCTCAAGCTCCCCCCGATGCCCCGGCGCAAGCTGAACATCGACTACGCGGGCGCCACCCTGCTGTCCATCGGCATCGGCGGCCTGCTGCTGTGGGTCACCTTCGCCGGCAGCAAGTTCGACTGGATGTCCTGGCAGACCGCGGCCTTCGTGATCGGCTCCGTGCTCGCCCTCGTGGCCGCCGTGTGGGTCGAGTCCCGCGCCGCCGAGCCGATCATCCCGCTGCACCTGTTCCGCAACCGCACCCTCGTGCTCGCCGTCGTCGCCTCGATCGCCGTGGGCATCGCGATGTTCGGCACCTCGGTGTTCCTCAGCCAGTACATGCAGGTCGCCCGCGGCATGTCCGCCACCGCGTCCGGCCTCATCACCATCCCGCAGATCTTCGGGCTGTTCCTCGCCTCCACGATCAGCGGGCGCATCATCAGCGTCACCGGCAAGTACAAGCGCTACATGATCGCCGGCGCGGTGCTGCTGACCACGGGCTTGGCCCTGATGGGCACCATCCGGCACGACACCGACTTCGTGCTCGTGTGCGTCTACATGTTCGTGCTCGGCAGCGGCCTGGGCATGCTCATGCAGAACCTGGTGCTCGCGACGCAGAACACCCTGGCCATCGACGAGGTCGGCTCCGGCACCTCCACCGTCGCGTTCTTCCGGACGCTCGGCGGCGCGATGGGGGTCTCGGTCCTGGGCGCGGTCCTCGGGAACAAGATCACCTCGCTGCTGACCGACGGCCTCGCCGCGATCGGCGTCGACGTCTCGGCGCTGGGCGGCAGCACGTCGTCCATCCCGAACGTCGCCACCATCCCCGAGCCGATCAAGACGGTGGTCGAGTCCTCCTACGGCGAGGGCGTCGCCTTCCTGTTCATGCTCGCCGTGCCGCTGGCCGTCATCGCCCTCATCGCGGTGTGCTTCCTCAGAGAGGTCCCGCTGGGCGAGCGCTCCGGCATGGAGCTGCGGCTCGCCGAGCAGGCCGAGGCCGAGCTGGCCGCCGGGGCAGAGGTCTCGGCCATGGCCGTGGCCAGCGCCACGCCGACGCCCGCACCCGCGCCCGCGCCCGCGCCCGACCAGCGGGCCCCGCGGGCCTGAGCGAATCCCAGCGGAACTGGGCCGAGGGCGTCTGCCAGCCGGGCAGACGCCCTCGGCGTCTCACCGACAGGCAAGGATGTGTGCCGTGGACACCGACAACGTGCAGCGCGTGGAGCGTGAGCTCGCCCTGCTGCTGCGCCGCGCCAACGCGGCGGCGCCGCGGATCGCCCAGCGCGTGCACCCCGACCTGGAGCCCGCCGCCTACCCGATCCTGGCCCGCATCGGCCAGGTGCCGGGCGTGCGGGGCAGCGAGCTCGCGGAGCACATCGGGGTGGGCCGGGGCACCATGTCCCGCCAGCTCGCCAAGCTGGCCGAACTCGGCCTGATCGAGCGGAGCACCGACCCCGACGACTCGCGCGGCCAGCTCATCGAGCTCACCGACGCGGGCGCCGAACGACTCGCGCGGGCCCGCGTGGCGCGGCGGGACTTCTTCCAGCACGCGTTGCAGGACTGGTCGGGGCCCGACCTCGCGCACCTCGCCGACCAGCTCGCCCGGCTCAACAGCAGCCTGGACGAGGCGCGGCGCAGCCGGGACTGAGCGCGGCCGCCCTCGCGGCACGCGGCCACCAGGATCGGGCAGTCAGCGCGACCAGGTGGTGCGCTGCCGGGCGATGGCCGCGATCGCGTCCACCCGGGGCGGCTCCAGCCGCTCCAGCAGGTTGACGAAAGCGCCCGGCACATCGCTGCGGGCCATCACCAGCACGTCGTCCGGGCGCTGGCCCGGCGCCATGTCGATGATGCCCTGCAGCACGAGAACGGCCCGCACGGTGAGCTGCGACCCCACGGCCGCGCGGAGTAGCGCCTGCACGCGTGCCGCCTCGAGCCGCGCGTCGCGCTGGTAGGCCACCGGCTCGCCGCCGACGGTCATGGTGCGCCGGCGGACCTCGATCTGCTCGCCGGGGTGGGCGCGCTCGGCCACCGTGAAGATGCCGCCGGGGCCGATCAGCAGGTGGTCCACCACGGTGCCCTGACGCCCCAGCGGGACGCCGTGCACCACGTGCCACCCCGCGGCGGTCAGCCCGTCGAGCCGGGTGCGGATCGAGGAGGCGCGGGTGCGGACGCCGGGCTCGTAGACGTCGCCGTCCAGACGGCGCAGGTCCTCGAGGTCCTCGAGCACGCCTTCGAGCTGGTACGGCAGGACGAGCTCGGTGACATCGGAGCGCAGATACGCCTGCGCGGCGCGGCGCACGCCCTCCTCGAGGACGGGTTCGTCGACGATCACCTCGCCGGACTGCAAATCGACGCATCCGACCCTCGCGCCGGACTCGGCCGTGACGTACAGGCGGTCGGCGCCATAGCGCCGCCATCTCCGCACGATCAGGGCCTCGTTCACCAGATCATTATCGGCACGCCCAGGCCCGGACTGAACCAACTCGACGTGTCCGGCGCCGTGGGAGCCGCGACCACCGGCGTGTCCCGCCACGGCACGCCGGAGCACGCCGAGACGGCGCCCGCCGAACTGGACACACCGCTGTGCACAGCGCTGTGCACAGTCGGCGCGCACGGCCCCTCGGGGCCGGCGCGCACGACGCGGGTCAGCCCTCGGCGCCGCTCGACGGCTCGAAGGCCAGGCTCACCGAGTTCATGCAGTAGCGGTCGCCCGTGGGCGTCTGCGGGGCGTCGTCGAACACGTGGCCCAGGTGCGAGCCGCAGCGGGCGCAGCGGACCTCGGTGCGGGTCATGCCCAGGCTGCGGTCCTCGATGAGCTCGACCTTGTCACCCGCGAGCGGGGAGAAGAAGCTGGGCCACCCGCAGTGCGAGTCGAACTTGGTGTCCGAGCGGAACAGCTCCTGGCCGCAGGCGCGACAGCGGTAGACGCCCTCGCGCTTCTCATCGAGCAGCTCCCCCGTCCACGGGCGCTCGGTGCCCGCCAAGCGCAGCACCTGGAACTCGGCCGGGTCCAGCTCGGCCCTCCACTGCGCGTCGTCCTTGCTGACCTCGTAGACCCTGCCCGTGTCGTTCGCCATGTCCGGTCCAACCGCGTGCGCGGCCCGCGCATTCCGGGCCCGGACGCACAAGAGCCTGCCCCGGCGGGGCGCGACGGCCCCTGCCGAGGCAGGCTCTGGGAGTGCTGGGGTCAGCGCGAGCGACGGCGACCCGAGGCGGCGCCCATCGACATCGCCACGGCGCCGCCACGGCCCGTGGAGCCGCTGCCCGGCGTCGCGGTGGAGTGCACCGCACGCGAGCCGCCCGTGGCGGACCGCTGCGGGGCGGCCGAGGAGCCACGCCCACGGCCGCGCGCGCCACCCTGGCCGCCGGCGCTGGAGCCGGAGCCCTGCTGGCCGCCGCCCTGCCCGGCGCCACCGGAGCGGCCGCGGCCACCACGGCGACGCGACGGGCCGCCCGCCGCGCCGTCACGCGACGGCGCGCCGCCCCGACGGCCGGCCTCGGCCACCGCGACGGGGGCGGGCTCGACATGCGGCGCCACCTCGCCGACCAGGCGGGCCACCAGGGCCGAGCCGGGACGGACCTGCTGCGGCTGGACGGTGATCTTCGCCAGGCGGGTCAGCGTGCGGACGTCGCCGGCCTGCTCGGGGAGCATGACCGTGACGACGTCGCCGCCCTCGCCGGCGCGGGCGGTGCGGCCCGAGCGGTGCAGGTACGCCTTGTGCTCGGCCGGCGGGTCCACGTGCACCACGAGCTCGATGTGGTCGACGTGGATGCCGCGCGCCGCGATGTCCGTGGCGACGAGCACCTTGACCGAGCCCGAGGAGAACGCCTCGAGGTTGCGCTCACGCGCCGGCTGGCTGAGGTTGCCGTGCAGGTCCACCGCGGGGATGCCCGTCGCGGTCAGCGCCTTGGCGAGCTTCTTGGCCTGGTGCTTGGTGCGCGTGAACAGCACCCGGCGGCCGGTGCCGGAGGCCAGCTCGTTGATCACCAGGCGCTTGGACTCGGCGTCCGAGACCGCCAGCACGTGGTGGGTCATCTTCGCGACGGGCGACTCGGCGGAGTCCACCGAGTGCGTCAGCGGGTTGTGCAGGTAGCGCTTGACGATCTGGTCGACGCCGTTGTCCAGCGTCGCGGAGAACAGCATCCGCTGGCCGTTCTTCGGCGTCTGGTCCATCAGGCGCTTCACGCCGGGCAGGAAGCCCAGGTCGGCCATGTGGTCGGCCTCGTCGAGCACCGTGATCTCGACGCCCTCGAGCGTGACCAGGCGCTGCTTGATGAGGTCCTCCAGGCGGCCGGGGCACGCCACGAGGATGTCGATGCCGCCGTTGAGGGCGCTGACCTGGCGGTTCTGCGAGACGCCGCCGAACACGGTGGTCAGGCTCAGGCGCTCGGCGCGGGCCAGCGGCTCCAGCGTCGCGGCGATCTGGGTGGCCAGCTCACGGGTGGGGGCCAGCACCAGGCCACGCGGGCGGGCCGGGCGCCGGGCGCCGGTGGAGGCGGCCAAGCGCGCCACCATCGGCAGCGAGAACGCGAGGGTCTTGCCGGAGCCGGTGCGGCCCCGTCCGAGCACGTCCCGACCCGAGAGGGTGTCGGGCAGCGTGGCCGTCTGGATGGGGAACGGAGCGGTGATGCCCTGCGCTGTGAGCGCGGCAGTCAGGGTCTCGGGCACACCGAGGGCAGAGAAGGAAGACATGAAGAGAGGCGCCTTTCCGGCGGTTGGGAACGGTCGGGGCTCGCGGCGGCTTGCGGGTTGGCCCCGCCGGTGCTCCACGACGTCGGACGCGCTCGAATCCGCGCATCTACATGTCCATTGTGCCTCACTCGCGCACATCGCCGTGCCACGGGGCGCCCGGGGACCCTCGCGGGGGCCCGCCACGACCGGGTGAGACCGCGGGTGAGAAGCGGCCGTTTCGGCTCAACGCCCGTCAACTCCCCCACGGCGCAACCGATAGGAGGACGAGCACCGGCGCCCCGGCCGGAGCTCTGCGGACCGGAAGGACACCACCGTGGCTCCCCCGAGCACCGTCCTTGTGCTGACCCCCTGGACAGCCGGCTTTTATCACGGCTCGATCATCGCGGGCGTCGCGCGTGACGCGGCTGCCCACGACGATCGCCTGATCGTGGTGCAGACGCTCGACGCGGGCAGCATCACGGAGACGTCGGTGGACCCGCCCCCCTTCCACAGCCACGTCGGGATGGACGCCGCGCGAGGTGTGATCGCGATCTCCACCGCGACCCGCCGCCACCACATGGAGGCGGTGCTCGCCGCGGGCAAGCCGCTCGTCCTCGCGAGCAACCGCTTCAACGGCCTCGACGCGCCCGCCGCCATGCCCGACAACGAGGGCGGCATCGTCGCGGCCGTCGAGCACCTCATCGGCCACGGGCACACCCGCATCGGCTTCGGCGGCAACCTCGGCCAGTCGGACATCCGCGAGCGCTACGCGGCGTACCACGACGCGCTGCTGGCGCACGGGATCACCCCCGACCCCAGCCACTACTACCCGGCGAGCGACAACGTGGAGCGCGGCGGGGCCGAGATCGCCCAGGGGCTCGTGCGACAGCAGCCGCAGGAGCGCCCCACCGCGATCGTCGTGGCGACCGACCGCAATGCCATGGGCCTGCTGCCCCTGCTGCCGCCCGCCGGCATCGCCGTGCCGTCGGACCTCGCGGTGATCGGCTTCGACAACGCGGCGGGCTCCGCCTACACGACGCCTCCGCTGTCCAGCGTGAGCCAGCGCTTCGACCGGCTCGGCATGCGCGCGGGCGCGCTGATGCGCGGCCTGCTGACCGGCGAGGCCCCTGAGCCCGACTCGGTCGAGCCCGCGCACCTCGCCCTGCGCTCCTCCTGCGGCTGCGAGCCGCTGCTCGCCGGGGCCACGCGCGAGGCCACGGCCGCGGACATCGAGGGCGCCCTGCTCGAGCGGATCGACGCGGCGCTGCGCGACTGGTTCGTCGTCCTGCCCGACGAGCAGGCCGTGCCCGCGGCCCACGAGGCGCTTGTCGCCTGCGTGCGGGAGGTCGTGGCCTCGGGGCGCGCGCCCGCGTCCGAGGGCCTGCAGGGAATCCTCGACCCGCTCATCCGGGACATCACCGTCCCCGCGGTGCTGCAGAACATCGACACGGCGATCTCCCAGTTCGTGCGGGAGACAGCCGCGTCCGTCGACGCGGACCCCGCGTTGGAGGCGCTGCTGGTCTCCGTCGGGGCGCGCGCGTCAGCGGTGCTGTGGCACCGGCAGTCCGGGATGTACCTGGACCGCTCCCACGACTTGCAGGACTCCCTGCACGAGCAGTACGGCGTCGGGGTGGAGCTGCTCGGGCACGGCACGTCCGACCCGCGGCGGCTGAGCTGGCTGGCCGGATCGCACCTGCGCGCGGCCATCCTCGGCACCTGGCGCAACCGCGAGACGATGGACGAGCTGGTCATCGAGGGCGTGCACGACCCGCAGGGGCTCCTGGGCGACCTCCAGGGCAGCGTCGTGCCGGTTCAGTCCTTCCCGCCGCAGGAGTTCGTCGCCGCGTCCGACCCCGCCTCGAACCTCGTCGTGTTCGTCGTGCCGGTGCGCACCGCCGAGGACGACTGGGGCTGGTTCGCGGTCATCGGGCCGGTGGACACCGTGTCCGAGCGGCAGACGTACAACCACTGGGCGGCGCTGCTGTGCGCGGCGTTCTCCCAGGAGTCCCTCGCCGAGACGGTGCGCAGCGGCGAGGAGCGCTACGGCCTGCTGGCCCGCGCCATGAACGAGGGCCTGTGGGAGTGGCAGCACGCCGGTGGCGGCATCACGATGACCGGCCGGTGCCGCTCCCTGCTGGGGCTGTCCCCCGATGACGAGCTGGACTGGCGCGTCGGCGTCCACGACGACGACCTCGCGGAGCTCACCCGGGAGGTCCAGGCCGTCATCACGGGGCAGAAGAGCCTCGCGGAGGTGGAGCTGCGCTACCGCGGGCCCCAGGAGGACGAGTACCGGTGGCTGTTGGTGCGGACGATGCCGCTCAGCGATCGTGCCGTCGGCGCCCAGCGGCTCCTCGGCTCCGTGAGCGACATCGACCACCGCAAGCGGCTCGAGGAGAAGCTGCGGCGCAACGCGCTCTACGACGCCGCCACCGGGCTGCCGAACCGGCGGTTGTTCCTCGAGCGGCTCGAGCGCAGCGTCGCCCGCTGGCAGGAGAACCGCACCCCGTTCGCCGTGGTGTTCCTCGACCTGGACCGCTTCAAGGTCGTCAACGACTCGTTGGGCCACCAGGCCGGGGACCGGCTGCTGCAGGTGGTCAGCGACCGGCTGCGCACAGTGCTGCGCGGGCAGGACACCGCCGCCCGGTTCGGCGGCGACGAGTTCGCGGTGCTGCTCGACGGCGCCAACCCCGACACGGTGCCCACGATCGTGCGCCGCATCCAGGACAGCCTCGCGCGGCCCGTGGAGATCGAGGGGCACGCCCTGTGGGTCACCGCGAGCCTGGGCATCGCGTCCTCCGCCGTGGACTACCACAACGCCGACGACGTGCTGCGGGACGCCGACACCGCGATGTACCACGCGAAGTCGCATGAGCCGGGCACGCAGTCGTACTTCGACGAGACGATGCACGCCGAGGCCCTGCACCACGTCCGCCTGCAGGGCGCCGTGCAGGACGGCCTCGACCTGGGCCAGTTCGAGGTCTACTACCAGCCGATCGTGCTGCTCGACGAGGGCCCGCTCGAGCGCTTCGAGGCGCTCGTGCGCTGGAACCACCCCGAGCGCGGCGTCCTGCTGCCCGGGGAGTTCCTGCCCCTCATGGAGGAGACCGGGCTCGTGGTGCGCCTCGGCCGCCAGGTCATCGAGGACGTGTGCCGGCAGATCTCCGCGTGGCGCGCCGTCTACGACAGGCCCGTGAACGTGAGCGTCAACCTGTCCGACCGGGAGTTCTGGCACGCCGGGCTCGTCGACCACGTCCGCTCCAACCTGGCCAAGAACGGGCTCGACGCGTGCTGCCTGACGTTGGAGGTCACCGAGGGCGTCATCATGCGGCGGCCCGAGCTCGCGCAGCAGCTCATGTCCCGGATGCGCGCCGCGGGGCTGCGGCTGCACATCGACGACTTCGGCGCCGGGCACTCGTCGCTGCAGACCCTGCACCGGTACCCGGTGGAGGCGCTCAAGATCGACAGGTCGTTCGTGCAGGAGCTCGCCGCCGGGGGCCAGAACCGCGAGCTCGTGCGGGCCATCGTCGCGATGGGCACGGCGCTGGGCCTGGAGGTCATCGCGGAGGGCATCGAGACGCCTGAGCAGCTCGCGGTGCTGCGCGAGGTCGGCTGCGGCGTCGGGCAGGGGTACCTCTTCGACCGGGCGGTGACCGGCAGCCGGGCGGCGGAACTGCTGGGGCACTCGTTCGAGGCGCTGGCGCGGACGCTGCCGACAGCAGCCCCCGCCGTTCATCCCGGGGCTGACGGGCTCTGACGGGACGCGCGTCGCTCTCGGGCCAGCCCGGGCGCGGCGCGCGTCGTCACATGGGGCGCGGCGCGCGTCGTCAGATGCGCATGCGCTCGCGGCGCTGGGCTCCCTGGGTCTGCAGCACATGCCGGAAGAGCGCGTCGGTCTGGCGGCTGGTCAGCCCCAGGAACCGGCAGCCGTAGTGCGTGCCGGTGCGGGACTGCTGCGCGCGCACCACGACCGCCTCGATGAGGATCGGCTCGGGGAGCTCCTCGTAGAGGAAGCGGATGCGCTGGCCGGGCTGGAGGCTGGCCTGCGACAGGATCCGCATGCCGTGGGCGCTGATGTCGAGCATCGTGAACGCGAGGTTGCCCTCGTAGGCCACGGGCTCCTCCGCCGGCTCGGCCGGGGCGTCGGACGTGTCCGGCTCTGCGTCGGCCGCCGGCTCGGCGGGGGCGGCCGGCGCCGGCTCGGCGGCTGCGGCGCGCGGGGCGCCCTGCGGGTCGGTCCATCGGGCGATCGCGGTGCCCGTGCACGCCACATGCGTGCTGACACGCACCACCTCGCGCTTCTGCAGGGTGGAGACCAGTGCGACGTCGGCGATGTCCATGCCGTCCGCGCCCACCCGGGACAGGTACCCGGCGTAGAGGCACTCGCCGCGCACCTCGTCGAGGACCTCGACGGTGACGTCGACCCCCGGCTCGAGCCCGCGCGGGGGGACCTCCACGCCGATCATCATCATGTCGCCGTCGAAGACGCGCACGAAGCCCGCCACGGCGGCGCCGCCGTCGGCATGGACCGTGCAGGTGGCCAGCTCGTGCATGGCGGCCCCGTCCGTGATGCTGCGCGCGCACATGGCTCACGCAGGGGCGATAGGAGATCCCGAGGCTACCGGGCGCCGGTGTCCGCGCCCCGCACCCCAGGCGGGTGAAACCGACGCGCCGAGGCCCGCTGCCCCCAGAGGGCCGCCGCACGCCGTACCCTCGGTCGACCGTTCCCTTGTGATCCGTCCTGATCCGTCCCGTGAGGTCCAGGTGCCGTCCCCCCGCCGCCGGTGGCCGCTGACCCGTTATTTCGCCGTGGTCAGCATCGTCGCCATGCTCGTGCTCGGCTGCGCCCTCATCCTGACCACGGGAACGGTGCTGCGGCAGCAGGCGCTGCGCGAGGGCGCGGCGGCCGCGCAGTCCGTGGCCCAGTACGCCGGGGCGTCCCTCCCGCAGGACGCCTACACGCTGGGCCTGCTGGAGCCGGCGCAGCGCGAGCTCGTCGCGGAGTCCGTCACCGGGTTCTCCGACCGCCTCGTCGGCCTGCGGCTGTGGACCCGCGACGGTGGCGTGCTGTACGACTCCGACGCCGCCGCCACCGGCTTCCCCGACTGGGAGCGCCTCGACACGGCGCTGCGGGGCACGCCGGACGCGCGCGTCATCACCGAGGTGCACGGCGACTCGCTGGGCGGCACGGAGCGCAGGGTGCTGAACGTGTACGTGCCCACCCGCGTCGAGGGCACGGTGGTGGGCGCCGCCGAGGTGCGGCTCGACTACACCGGCACGGCGCAGGCGCTCGCCTCGGCGAGCAGGCTGGTCACGGGTGTGGTGGTGGGCGGCCTCGGACTGCTGTGGATCCTGCTGTTCCGGACGGTGCGCACCACGTCCCGGCGCCTGCAGTCCACCGCGCTCGACAACGCCCGGCTCGCGCTGCTCGACTCGCTCACCGGGCTGCCGAACCGGCGGATGCTCGCCGACCGGCTGCACCGCTCGATCGAGAAGGCCAACGCCGACGGCACCCGCGTGGGCCTGGTGCTGCTGGACGTCGACAGGTTCAAGGACATCAACGACTCGCTGGGCCACGACCGGGGCGACGAGCTGCTCGAGCAGGTCGCCAGCCGCCTGCGCGAGTGCCTGCGCGACGACGACCTGGTGGCCCGGCTCGGCGGCGACGAGTTCGCGGTGCTGCTGCCCGGGGTGCGCTCGCCCGCCGACGCCGAGCAGCTCGCGCACCGGGTGCGCGGGGTGTTCGCGACGCCGTTCCCGCTCGGCGACCTGCCCCTGCACGTGGACACGTCGATCGGCGTCGCGGTGCTGCCCGACCACGCCCAAGACGGCACCACGCTGATGCGGATGGCCGACGTCGCGATGTACACCGCCAAGACGCACCGGCTGGGCGTCGCGTTGTACTCCCCCGACGAGGACGACTCCTCCCCCGCGCGGCTCGTGCTGCTCGGCGACCTGCACCGTGCCCTCGCCGCCAGCGCCGAGCTGGAGATGCACTACCAGCCGAAGATCGACCTGGTCACCGGGGAGACCGTGGGCTTGGAGGCGCTGATGCGCTGGCGGCATCCGACCCGCGGGCTGCTGCCGCCCGACTTGTTCGTCCCCCTCGCCGAGCAGTCGGGGCTCATCCACGACCTCACCAGGTTCGCCCTGCGCGCCTCCGTGCGGCAGATCGCGCGGTGGCGGGCCCACGGCGTGTGCCTGCCGGTGGCCGTCAACCTGTCCGCGCACGACCTCACCGAGGTGACGGTGGTGGAGCTCATCGAGTCGCTGCTCGAGGAGCACTCGGTGCCGCCAGAGCTGCTCGAGGTGGAGATCACGGAGACGGCGCTCGTCGCGGACCCGTCCCGCGTGGTGCCGGTGCTGCGGCGCCTCGCCGACGTGGGGGTGCGGGTCGCGATCGACGACTTCGGCATCGGCAACACATCCATCTCCCAGCTCCTGGACCTGCCGGTGGCGGTGCTGAAGATCGACAGGCTCTTCGTCACCGACCTGGTGGCCGGCGAGGGCTCCGCACTGGTGGTCAAGGCGATGGTCGACCTAGCGCACTCGTTCGGGCTGTCCGTGGTGGCCGAGGGCGTCGAGGACGCGGAGACCGCCGACCTGCTCCGCGGGCTGCAGGTCGACCAGGCGCAGGGGTTCTGGTACTCCGCCGCGCGGCCCCCGAGCGAGCTCGCGGCCGACGGCCGACTGGCCCCCACAATTTCCGGACGAATATGACGGCGGCCCTCAAGTCGCCTGAATGACGTGCCGATCACCCGAATACCGACACACCACCCACGAAGGGTTCTCAGATGGACGAGCTCCTCCAGGAGATGATCGACCCGGTCCCGCCACAGCAGGACGTCGCCCGACGCCGCCGCCTGGTGACGACCGTCGCGATCCTCACCCTGGCCGGCACCGGGATCGCGGCGATGGCCACTGCCGCGGTCTTCACCGACAACAGCAGCGTGAACAGCGGCGAGATCACCACGGGCACCGTGGACCTCGCGACGGGCGACCTCACGTTCACCGTGCCGAGCGAGGGCCTGGCCCCCGGCGACGTGCTGGTGGCGCCGCTCACCGTCACCAACTCGGGGACGCTCGCGTACCGCTACGCGGTCAGCTACATCGCCGAGGACACCACCGATGCCGACGGCGGCACGGCGCCGCTGACGGAGTGGCTGCAGTTGCGCGTGTACGCGCTCGACACGTGCACCCGGTCGGCCACGGACTCGATGGGCGCCGAGCTCATCGGCGCCGCGGGCTCCCAGGTGGGCAGCGGCCCGCTCAGCACCGCCGTCGAGCCGGTGGCCCTGGTGGGCGACGTGGCGACCGGCCAGCAGCCCGGCGACCGGGTGCTGATCGCCGCCGACGCCTCCGAGCAGCTCTGCGTGCGCGTGGACCTGCCGATCGACACGCCGAACGAGGCGCAGGCCACGTCGGCGAACCTCACGCTGCGCCTGGACGCGGAGCAGACGACCAACAACCCGTGAGCAGGCAGCAGCACGCATGATCCAGATCGAGCTCGCTCGGCGCGAGGCCCGGCGCAGGCACGTGGAGCCCGAGCCCACGGACCTGCCCGAGTACCTGGCGCTCGCCGCGCGCACCGGGCCGCCGGGTGGGGAGTCCACCCGGTGGTCCGGCGGCGCGGCCGACGCGCGCTGGTCGGCCGCGCGGGCGGATGCGGCGGCCCGGGCTGCGGGCGCCACCCCCACGGCGCGCTGGCGGCGGGTCGTCACGGGCGTGCTGTGGGGGGTCGTCGTGCTGTTCTCGACGGCTTACGCGACGTCGCTGGCGGTGCCGCTGTGGTTCGAGCTGCACCATCAGCAGGTGCTCGTGGTGACATCGGGGTCGATGTCGGGGGGCCAGTCCGGCGGGTTCGACGCGGGCGACGCGGTGGTGATGCGCCGGCTCACCGACCCGTCGCAGCTCAAGGTGGGGCAGGTCGTGTCGTTCTGGCCGCAGGGCTCCGACCACCTCGTCACGCACCGCATCGTCTCGATGCACTACCTGCCGGTGATGCGCCAGGACGAGGCGACCGGGCAGATGGTCACGACGTACGACCAGGCGACGGGCGAGCCGGTGCTCCGGCCGTACATCATGACGAAGGGCGACGCGAACGCCGAGCCCGACCCGGACGCGACGCCGTTCTCCCGGGTGCGGGGCGTGGTGCTGGACGTCTACCCCCGCTGGGGGTGGGTGCTCGAGTGGGCGCGCTCGGCCACGGGGAGGCTGACGATGCTCACCCCGCCCCTGCTCGCGCTGGCCACGATGGAGCTGATGTCCGTGCTGCGCGAACGGGCCCTCACCCGCGGGCTCGCCGACGCCGGCGACGCGCGCCGCGGCCGCCCGACTGAGGAGGACGACCGTGACCTGCTCCTCGACTGACCTGCGGCGCGGCGGGCGGCGGCGCGGCGGGCGAGGGCGGGCGGCCCGGCTCGTGGCGGCTGGCGCGCTCGCCGTGGCGGCGTTGGCGGCCCCGCTGGTCATCGACTCCACGTCGGCGGTGTTCATCGACGACGAGTCGGCGTCCGCGTCGTTCTCCACCGCGCCCGACTTCTCCGCGCCCCGAGGCGCCCAGCCCGGAGCGGGTCCCGACGCCCCGGCCACCGCCCCGACTCCGACCCCCACGCCCACGGGGGCGAGCACGGGCGCGGGCCCGGGCTCCGGGGCGGACTCACCGCCCGGGAACTGGCCGGCGCCCACGCCGGACGCCACCGAGGGCGGCCGCCCCCGGCGCTAAGCCCGTGCCGCGCGCCCGCTCAGTCGACGGCCGACCAGCACGGATCGTCGAGGTCCAACGCCTTGTAGCCCTGCCGCACCTCGGCGGAGCCCACGACGATCTCCCACGGCCCCGTCGCGGCCGGCAGCCGGGCGAATGCGAGCGCGTCGTTCACGTCGAAGATGACGTCCGCCACCCGGGTCCGCTCGGCCGCCGGGGCGGCGCTGAAGTGGGCGATCATCGCGAACGACGTCGCGAGGTCCACCACGACCACCTGCACGTCGGTGCGGATGGTCGGTCGGGCCCGCGGCGTGTCCTCATCCGTGAAGACGGCGTCGAGGCTCTCGGCGAGCATCTCCCGGGTGCCCAGGCTCAGCGGCGCCGGGATGTCCCAGCGCAGCGATGGTCGATATCTCGCGCCCGCATGATCTGTCACCTTAGGCCCCCTTTGCCCCCTGAAACCGTGTCAGCAGTGTGGCAGGACCGGAGGCCGGTGCGAAGACCTCGAACCGTCACATTCACCCGTGCGGGTGGCTCACCCCATCCCCGTCCCGCGGGCGGCCTGCGCAGTCGCGCGCGCCCGAGCGCCGTCGCGGGCGGAGACTGGGGAGACGAGGTCCCGCCCGACCGGCGTGAGAACTGGTCCGGCGACTGGGACAGGGCTCTTGGCGACGGGGCGGTGCTCATGGCAGAGGTGATGGTGGCCGTCGTCGACGGCCCGTACACGTTCGACGCCCACACAGTCCTCGGCGTGATCCGCGAGGCGTGGCCGGAAGCCGTCTGGACCCCCACCCCCGTCGGAACGGTGGACCCGTCGCTGGGCCAGGCCGAGATCGGCGGGGACGACGGCGAGCCGCCGCTGGTGGTGGACATCCTGGCCGGGGGCGAGGCGATCAGCATGGACGGCGGCGTCGAGCGGATCGCGGAGCTGGTCTCCCGGCTCACCGCGATGCCCGGCTTCCCCGACGACGAGACGGTGGTGCTGACCGACTGGTCGGAGGACCTGTACCCGCTGGCGCCCCACACCTCGCCGCAGACGCTCCGGTTGGCGGCCACCGACGTGGAGTGACGCGTCCGGCGCGGCCCGCCCGCCCGGCCTGTGCCGGTCATGACGGCGTCGCGGCCGGTTGCTGGGACTTCGCCGCGTGCGGCGAGAGGTCCTTGAGGGTGAGCGGGTGCGCGGGCTGCGGTGGCAGCGGCGCGCTGCTGTGGACGGCCAGGTCCTCGCCGACGTGCAGCAGCTCGCCGGCGCCCATCAGACGCCAGCCCGGGTCGGAGTCCATCGGCTGCGTGGCGACGATCACCGAGGGGCGCTCGCTCGTCGCCTCGCTGTGCACGCTGATCCGATGCGTGCGGGCCTCGAGGCGCGCGGAGCCCTCTGTGCCTCCCGCGCCGCGTTCCAGCACGTAGAGCGGGTGGGTCTCGGGGTAGCGCAGCGCCCACAGCTCGGTGGCGGTGGTGAGCACGATGTTGGCCGCGTACACCGGGATGCTCTGGGCGATCCAGGTCAGCGCGGCGACGATGGCGGCGCCCACGTCTCCCCCGTTGCGACGCGCCTCGGCGGTGATCAGCGCGAACAGTCGCTCGCTGTCGGTCTGCCCGCGCACCAGGCTGGTGGCGCCGAGCTCGCCGAGCCGGGCGTCGAGCACGTCGAGGCCCTCGAGCACCCCGTTGTGCGCCAGCAGCCGCTGGTCCTGCTCGAAGGGGTGGGTGTTGACGAGGGCGTTCTCGCCGGTGCTCGCGTAGCGCACGTGCGCCACGAACGTGCGGCTCTCGAGGTCGCGGGCCTCCGTGGCGAACTGCCGATCCTCGTAGGCCGCCAACGGCTGCTTGTCGACGATGGCCCGGCCATCGGCGCCGAACACCCCCACACCGGTGCCGTCGGGCTCCTTGCGGCTCTGCTGCGACAGGCTCTCAGGTGCGCTGAGCAGCCAGAACGTCGCGTGCGCCGGCTCCTTGCCCGTGTGCATGCCGAACAGTCGACACATGTCATCCCCCCGCTCAGGGCAGGCACGCTGGACGCCGCTGCCCTCCCCCAGTGCAGCAAGTCCCGGGCCGTCGCGCGAGCGGGACGGCCCGGGACCCCGCGGCGCGCCCGGACGGGGGTCCCGGGCGCGCCGCGTCACACAGCGGTCAGGCGCTGGCCGTGGCGGCGTGGCGCGGCTCGGCGTCGGCCGAGGCGGGCTCGCGCAGCAGGTACGGCACCAGGCCCGCGATCACGGAGCAGACCGCCAGGACCATGAAGGCCGGCGCGTACGAGCCGTCGAACGCGTCGGTCAGGGTCCCGACCAGCGTGCCCTGGAAGATGCCGCCGACGAACGCGCCGATGTTGATGACCGCGAAGGCCGAGGCGATGATCCGCATCGGGATCAGGCGGTACGGCAGCGTCAGCATGCTCGTGAAGGCGAACATCAGGCTGGCGGTCGTCAGGTACAGCGCCGCGAGCTTGAGCGGCAGGTTGGGCGCGTAGATCAGGCCCACGATGAACACCGCGGAGAGCACCGAGTTGACGAGCATGAACAGCTTCTCGCGGCCGGCGAAGCGCTTGGTGACGAGCGTCCCGGCGACGGCGACGGCCACGGCCATGACGACCGAGTTGCCGATCATCATCCCGTTGATGACCGTCGGGGTGTCCCAGGCGCCGTCGCGGAGCGTGCCGAAGACCGACGGCATCCAGTTGATCGTGGCGACCGCGACCAGGTTGTTGAAGAGCAGCGCGAGCGCGAGCACGATCGTGTTCCGGTTCTTCCACGCCTCGGTGATCTTGACCTTCGGCGCGTTGCGCTTGGCCTCGGCCTCCTCGGCGGTGAGCACCGGCTCGGGCACGAAGAAGTACGTGAGCAGGAACGCGGCGAAGAACAGCCCGCCGAGGACGTAGTAGGCGACGCGCCAGTTCGACTGCACGAAGTACGCGCCCAGGGTGTAGGCGAGCACGCCGCCGATGCCGGCCGTCGCGACGACCTTCGACTGGATGTCACCGCGGATGGCGGCGGGGAAGTTCGTGGCGATGATCTTGGGCGAGCCGTTGGTGTACCCGGCCTGGCCGAACCCGACGAGCAGGCGCATCAGCACGATGAGCAGGAAGCCGGACACCGAGCCGAACAGCACCGAGCCGACGGTGAGGATGGCCAGGGACGTCAGCACGAACTTGCGGTAGCCGAAGCGGTCGATGATCCAGCCGCCGGGCAGCGTCACCGCGATGAAGCTGACGTAGAAGATGCTCATGATCAGGCCGGTCTGGCTCGCCGTGAGGCTGAAGTCGTCGGCGATGGCCGTGACCGACAGGCCGATCAGGGACTTGTCCATGTTGGCGAACGACCCGATGAACAGCAGGGTCATGAAGACCCGCAGCTGGGCCGGGGAGAGGTTCTTCATCGTGCTTCTTCCTGAGTGTCGTCGAGCAGGTCGAGGACGATCTGGACGTGCGTGCCGACGCCGACCGGCAGGCAGTCCTCGACGATGTCGAACTTGGGATGGTGGTTCTGGAACGGCAGGCCGTCCTGCGCGGTCCCCGCGCCGAGGAACAGGAACGCCCCCGGGACCCGCTGGGTGTAGGCGGAGAAGTCCTCGCTGGCGGAGGTGCCGGGGCCCTCGGACGCCGCGTCGCCCGCGATCTTGCGGGCTGCGGCGAGGGCGACGGCGGCCATCTCCGGGTCGTTGTCCACGACCGCGTAGCCGCGCACCCAGTCGATGTCGTAGGCAGCGCCATAGGCGTCGCAGACGCCCTGGACGATCTCCTCGCAGCGCCGGGCCACCGTGGCCCGGTCGTCGGCGTCGGTGGTGCGCACCGAGACGCCCAGCCGCGCGGTGTCGGGGATGACGTTCGGGGCGTCGCCGGCCTGGAGCATGCCCACGGAGACGACGGCCATGTGGGTCGGGTCGATCGACCTGGAGGTCACGGTGTTGAGGGCCAGGACGACCTGGGAGGCCACGAGGATGGGGTCGATGCCCTTCTGCGGCATCGAGCCGTGCGAGCCCTGGCCCTTGATGGTGAGCCAGAAGCCGTCGGCGCTGGTCGAGGCGGGGCCGGTGGGCACGATCACGCTGCCCACCGGCTGGTTCATCACGTGCAGGCCGAAGATCGCGTCCACGTCGACGAGCACGCCGTCCTCGGCGAGCTCGAGGGCGCCGCCCGGGGGCTGCTCCTCGGCGTGCTGGAAGATGAACTTCACGGCGCCGGACAGGCGCTCGCGCAGGCCCACGAGCACCTGGGCGGCGCCCAGCAGCATCGCGGTGTGCGCGTCGTGGCCGCAGGCGTGCATGACGCCGGGGACGGTGGAGGCGAACTCGACGCCCGTCTCCTCGGTGAGCGGGAGGGCGTCCATGTCGGCGCGCAGGGCCACGGTCTTGCCGGGGCGGGCGCCGCGGAGCACGGCGACGACGGAGGTCTCGGTGGGGCGGGTGACCTCGAGGCCGCCGAAGCCGTCGAGCGTCGCGGCCACGAAGTCCGCCGTCTGGTGCTCCTGGTAGGAGAGCTCGGGGTGTGCGTGCAAGTGGCGCCGCCAGGCGACCACCTGCTCTGTGGGGATGTCGAACTGTGCGGCCAAGACGACCTCTCTTGGACTCGGGACGGCTCCGCGCTGCGGGGTCGTGTGGGTGGGCGTGACGTCCGCGACGCCACCTGGATCGTTCTAGTAGATCGATCTAGTAGACCGATCTAGTCGCGTAGGGTAGACCCCTGTGCTGAGTGCTCCGCACCACGGGCCCCGACGGGCGCGGCAGCGGCCCGGCGGCCCGCCCGACGACGAGAGGTGAGAGATGACCCGACGCCCCACGATGAACGACATCGCGCTCGACGCCGGCGTCAGCCGCGCCACCGTCTCCCTCGTCGTGCGCGACAGCGACCAGATCCCCGAGTCCACCAAGCAGCGCGTGCGCGCGTCGATGGAACGCCTCGGCTACGTCTACAACCGAGTCGCCGGCACCATGCGCGGCGGCGGCTCGCGCAACCTCGGGCTGCTCCTGACCAACATCCAGAACCCGTACCTCGCCGAGGTCTCCATGGCCGTCGAGGCCGCCGCGCAGGAGTCCGAGTACACCCTGCTGCAGGGGTACAGCCTGGGCGACGTCGAGCGCGAGCGCCGACTCGTGCGCAGCATGGTCGAGAACCAAGTCGCCGGGCTCATCGTCATGGGCGCCGTGGAGTCCGACGGCTCCGCGTTCGACGGCCTCGGCGGGCCCCGCGCCGTCCCCCTCGTGACGATCCTGCGGCCCATCGACTCGGTGGCGGCCGATCACGTGGGCATCGACGACAGGCGCGCGGGCCGGCTCCTCGGCGCGCACCTCGCAGCCCTCGGCGCCCGGACCGTGGCCGTGCTCGGCGGCTTCGAGGGCGCGCGCATGCTCGAGGCGCGGCTCGGGGGCCTGCGCGAAGGCCTCGCCGGGTCCCCCGCGCGGATCCCCACGTCGATGGTGGTGACCGACGACGGGCACGGGAACTACAGCTCCGAGACGGGCGCGCACCTCGTCGCGGAGCTGCTCGAGCGCGGCTCCTGCCCCGACGCGATCGTGACCTACACCGACGCCTACGCCCTCGGCGTGCACCAGGGCCTACGCCAGCACGGCATCGAGCCCGGCGCCGACGTGGCGCTGGCGTCCTTCGACAACATCCCCACCGCCGCGCAGATCCACCCGACGCTCACCTCCGTCGACTCCGCCCCCCACCTGTTGGGCGCCGAGGCCTTCCGGCTGCTGACCAGCCGAATCGCGGAGCCCGGCGGAGTGGCCGAGTCTGTGGTGGTGGAGCCGCACCTCGTCATCCGGCAGTCCACCGCGCTCTGGGCGCCGCCGACGCCCGCCTGAGGCCCGCACTCCGGCCCTCGCACGGGAAGCGGCGCCCATCGCGAGCCCCCATCCCCCACCGCGACAGGAGGCCACCAGGTGCCAGCGCACCCGCACACCGTCCTCGATCTCGCGGCACGTGTCGGCGCGCTCCTGCTCGGGAGCGCAGCAGCAGCGTCCGAGGTCGTCGACACCATGCGCGACATCGCCCGCACGGCAGGGCTCTCCGAGGTCACCGCCGATGTGACCTACAGCGAGATCGTGCTCGCCGACCGCTCGCCCGGCGCGGCGCCGACGACGCGGATCGAGAACATCCGCGGACGCAGCTTCAACTACGGCAGGTACATCGACGTCACCCGGCTGGTCGACAGGTTCGTGCGAGGCGACCTCGACGTGGACCAGGCCCTCGACGAGGTCGGGCAGATCGAGCGCGGGGCGGGCCGCTACCCGTGGTGGATGACGCGGCTCGCGGCCGGGGTGGCCGGCGCCAGCGCCGCGCTGATCTTCGGCGGCGGCTGGCTCGTCATGGCCTTCGCGTTCGTCGCCAACATGGTGGTCGACTGGGCGTTCGCCCGCCTCGGCCCACGCGGCTGGCCGGTGTTCTTCCTGCAGCTCCTGACCGGCGCCATCGCGGTCGCCGCCGCGGCCGCCGCGGCCCTGGTCGACCCGGGCGTCGACTCGTCGCTCGTCGTCGTCTCCGTGATCATCCTCATGCTCGCCGGGCAGACCTCGACCGGCGCGGTGCTGGACGCCGTCATGGGGTGGAACCTCACAGCCGTCGGCCGCATCTTCGAGGCGGTGATGAACACTGTCGGCCTGGTGGTGGGCATCAAGGCGGGCATGCTCGTCGCCGACCGCATCGGGATCGACCTGCAGATCACCGCGAACGTCGCCCCCGAGGCGCTGCCCCTCGCCGTGCTCCTCGGCGCCGCGGCCCTCATCGCGTTCGGATTCGGCGCCTTCGCCCAGATGTCCCCGCTCGTGGTGCTCGCCGCGTCCGGGCTCACCACCCTCGGCTACCTGGCGTTCAACACGGGCGTCGACGCCGACCTCGGGACGCTGTGGGCCTCCGGGACGGCCGCCCTGATCGTCGGCGCCCTGGCGCCCCTGCCGGCGCGGTGGCTCCAGGCGCCGTCGGCGGTGTTCGCCGGCATCGCGATCATCCCGATGCTGCCCGGCGTCCTGCTCTACCGGGGCCTGCTGCTGACGCCCGACGACTTCGTGGGCGGCGTCGCGCTGCTCGTCGAGGCCCTCGCCACCGCCGTGCTGCTCGCCAGCGGCGTCGCGCTCGGCGAGTACCTGACAAGCGTCACGTGGCGGCGGCTGCGCCGGTTCGAGAGCCGGTTCGTCCCCGTGTTCCTCAAGCCGTTCACGCGCCGGCCCAAGACCGGGCGCCGGCTGGCCCGCTGAACGGCAGCGGCCCGGGCCTCGCACCAGGCGAGGTCCGGGCCGCTCGAGCCGCTCAGAGGTACAGCGGTGTCAGCTCCACGTACTCGTCGATCGACCCGTCGCGCAGGCAGACCTCGATGATCTTGCGGCCCAGCGGGTCGAGGTCCTCGGTGAGGAACTCCGAGAGCTCGCTCTTGAAGAAGTCGGTGAGGATCTTCGCGCCGGCGTCGTAGGCCTCCACGCCCACCTGCGACTGCTGCTCGGGGCGCAGGAACGTGGGCCGCACGAGCTGCCCGTCGATCTTCATCTCCTTGAGCGTGTAGCCGAACAGCGAGCAGCGCGCGGGGACCAGCTCGCTCTCGCGCACGCGACCGCCGCCTCGGCGGGCCAGGTACTCGCGGGTCAGCCACTCGGCGGAGAAGCCCACCTTGTAGGCGCCGATGTGCTGGTTGGGGGTCAGCACGTAGCGGGTGCGGTTCGCCTCGACGAGCTGCTGGAGCAGCAGGTTCGCGGCCGCCACCTTGGTGCCGGTGGAGAACGGCCAGTACGAGCCGACGCCCTCGGCGACCATGCCGCCGTGCGCGAGCTTGTCCGTGGCGGCCTTGCTCTCGCCGATCGACGGGTTCTTGTCGCCGCGCGGGGCGATGAGCCGCCACAGCCAGGCCAGCGAGGCCGGCACCACGTGGGTCATGCCCATGATCCCGTAGGACGGCTTGTCCCGGGTGCACGCGGGCATCCGCACGCCGAAGGTGCGCACGTCCACGTCGGCGGGCTCGCTGACCACGTGGCGGATCTGGCTGCGCGGGATGACCACGCGCGGGTTGGGGCACCGCTTGCCGTTGGAGTCGAGCGTGTGCTCCCAGGGCAGCACCGTCGAGTCGGGCATGCCCTCGATGTTGAAGAACACCAGGGGCTGCTCGGGGTGGATGCAGGCCCGCTCGAACGCGACGTCCTGGCCGTACTCGGTGAGGTTGTCGACGCGGACGAACCAGCCGTCCTCGGCGTCGGACACGACGAGCTTGCCGTCGCCGCGCTGCAGGTCCTTGTGGCACAGCGTCATGTCATCGGTCACCGGCGCCAGCGCGCTGGTCTCGCCGAGCGTGATGACGTACGGCTCCTTGGTCACGACGTTGGTGCCCAGCAGGATGCGGCCGTCCTCCTGGCGGCGGATCTCCTGGTACATCTCCGACTTGCCGCCGCCCGAGGCGCCCTCGTGCATCACGACTGTCTCGTTCTCGTACGGGGTGGTGACGCGCACCGACGACGCGTGCGCGGTGACCCAGCCCTCGTGCTCGCCGATGTCGAGCAGCACCGAGAACACGCCCTTCTTGGCGCTGGGACCCGGGTACAGGTTGTACGCGAACACCTCGTGCAGCGAGTCCGTGCGATCGTGCACGACGACCTGGCGGCCGTCGAAGTGGGTGTGCCGGAACGGCGGCGCGACGTACACGATGCTGCGCGGCGTGAACGGCCCGATCTCGTCGAGCGTCACCCAGCCCTGCAGGTCCACGAGGGTCAGCGCGAAGAACGCCGAGTTGACCGGGCAGATCGCGAGCGACGGGTAGCCGTGGGTCAGGCCGCCGGCCTTGAACGGCACGACGGCGAGCTCCTGCTGCGAGAGCCACTCGAGCGTCTCGGCCTTGACGGGGGCGAACTCGGAGCCGAAGACGTCGCGGTAGCGCGGCTTGTCCGTCGGCAGGTCGTCGGCGACGCGCATGCAGTCCGGGTCCCGCCGGCGCATGTAGTCCTCGGGGTAGTTCACGGCGATGCCGTTCTTGCCCCGGACCACCGTGGCCTCGGTGACCGGGGAGCCGTTGACGTCGTAGTCCACCGAGAATCGGGGGCCGCCCTCGGGGCCAAGCGCCAACTGGTACAGCTCGTCGCGCGTGCTCGGCACGACGACGCTGGCACACGCGTCGAGGGCGGCCCGCACGTCGGGGGGCAGGGTCACGATGTCCAGGGGTCGACTCACGGCTACTCCTTCGTCGGGCACTCTCGCGGGGAGACAGACGCTGTCGGGGCTGCGGGGGCAGCGATCGCGCGCACTGCACTCTTTACCCGGAGATTACGACTCCATGACATCTCAGACCTGGGACCTTTGGGACGCGTTCTGCCGGGCAGATCCGGTTGCGGAGCCCGAGGACCACGCGGAGCATGAGCCAGGTGGTCGATGTCAGCGCACCACCCAGCCCCGCCCCGCCCCGCCGGGACAGCAGCACGCTGCTCGGAACCGTGGGCGTGGGCCGCCTCAGCCGCGCGGAGCGCATCGCGAAGGGCCGCCAGGCGCGATCCGAGGCGCCGCGCTCGAGCCTCGCGCAATGGCAGCCCGAGGCTGACCGGCCCGACCCGGTGGGCCTGCTCGTCGAGCGGACCCACACCCGGGTGCCGGAGCTCGTGCCGATCCACTTCGGCCGGATGCTCGCCTCACCGTTCGCCTTCTACCGCGGCGCGGCCGCGCTCATGGCCTGGGACCTGGCCCGGACGAAGACCTCGGGCGAGCGGGTCCAGCTATGCGGCGACGCGCACCTGTCCAACTTCGGTGGCTACGCCTCCGCCGAGCGGGAGATGGTCTTCGACCTCAACGACTTCGACGAGACCCTGCCCGGCCCGTGGGAGTGGGACCTGGCGCGCCTCGTGGCGAGCTTCGAGCTCGCGGGCCGGGAGCTGGGCTTCACCGGCCGCGAGCGCCGGGACGTCGACCAGGCGACCGCCCGGGCCTACCGCCACGCCGTGCGGGACTTCGCCGACCAGAGCAACCTCGAGGTCTGGTACGCCCGGATGACGGCCGGGGCGGTCCTCGCCCGCTGGGGTCCCGACGCGGGCCGCAAGGCCATCCGCACCCTGGAGCGCCGAGTCGACAAGGCGCTGCGCAAGGACAGCACGCTCGCCTCGGCACGGCTCACCCGCCAGGACGGGGACACCGTCCGGCTCGTGTCCGACCCGCCGCTGCTGGTGCCCGTCGGGGAGCTGTTCGACGACGCCGAGCGCGACGAGCTCGTCCAGGGGGTGGCCGCGGCGTTCCGGCGGTACCGGCGCACACTGCCCACCGACCGGCGCGACCTGCTCGCCCAGTTCCACTACGTCGACATGGCCCGCAAGGTGGTGGGCGTCGGCAGCGTGGGCACCCGCGCCTGGGTGCTGCTCATGCACGGCAGCGACGGCGCCGACCCCCTCGTGCTGCAGATCAAGGAGGCCGCCGAGTCGGTGCTCGCCTCGGCCGCGGGGCGCAGCGTGTACGCCAACCAGGGGCAGCGCGTCGTCGCCGGGCAACGCCTCATGCAGTCCAGCTCGGACATCTTCCTGGGCTGGACGCATGGGCCGGGGACGGACGGCGCGGACCGCCACTACTACGTGCGGCAGCTCTGGGACTGGAAGTTCTCCACCGACATCGCCCACCAGACCCCGGCGACCCTGGCGATCCTGGGGCAGCTGTGCGGCTGGACCTTAGCCCGGGCGCACGCCCGGTCCGGTGACCGGGTGGCGCTCGGCGCCTACCTCGGATCGTCGAACGTGCTCGACCGTGCCATGGCCGACTTCGCCGCCGCCTACGCGGACCAGGCCGAGCGCGACCACGCTGCCCTGGCGCAGGCCGAGCGCGACGGCCGGGTCACCGTGCGACGCGGGGTGTGAGCAGCGGCCCATGGCGACGGCACCGCAGACGTCCACGACCACGCCCGCGAAATCGCGCAAGGGCGGCCTCGTCCTGGGAGTGCTGGGCGCGAGCCAGTTCCTGATGACGCTCGACAGCTCGGTGATGAACGTGTCGATGGCCACGGTCGCGGCCGACGTCGGCACGACGATCACCGGCATCCAGACGGCGATCACGCTCTACACGCTGGTCATGGCCACGCTCATGATCACCGGCGGCAAGGTGGGGAGCATCCTCGGGCGGCGGCGCGCGTTCGCGATCGGGCTGGTCGTGTACGCGTGCGGCTCGACGGTGACGTCGCTGGCCCCGAACCTGGGGGTGCTGCTGCTGGGCTGGTCGCTGCTCGAGGGGATGGGCGCCGCGCTGATCATGCCGGCGATCGTCGCGCTCGTCGCCGCGAACTTCCCACCTGAGCGCAGGGCCTACGCCTACGGGCTCATCGCCGCCTCGGGCGCCATGGCGGTGGCCGCCGGGCCGCTGATCGGCGGCGCCGTGACGACCTACGCGTCGTGGCGGTACGTGTTCGCCGGCGAGGCGGTGATCGTCGTGGTCATCCTGCTGCTGCTCCGCCACATCGCCGACGTCGCCCCGCACCCCCTCAAGCTCGACCTGGTCGGATCGGCGCTGTCGATCGTGGGGCTCGGGCTCGTGGTCTTCGGGGTGCTGCGCTCCGGCGACTGGGGGTGGGTCATCGCCACGCCGGGCACGCCGACGATCCTCGGCGGGTCGCCCGTCATCTGGCTCATCGTCATCGGCTCGCTGGTGACCTACCTGTTCATCCGCTGGCAGAGCCACCTCGAGCGCACCGGCGGCGAGCCGCTGCTCGACCCGAAGATGCTGCGGAACTCGCAGCTCGTCGGCGGCCTGAGCATGTTCTTCGCGCAGTTCACGGTGCAGGCCGGGGTGTTCTTCTGCGTCCCGCTGTTCCTGTCGGTCGCCCTGGGGCTCTCGGCGGTGGAGACCGGCTTGCGGGTGTTCCCGCTGTCGATCGCCCTGCTCGTGGCCGCAGGGGGCATCCCGCGGATCTGGCCGCATGCCAACCCGCGCCGCGTGGTGCGGTTCGGGCTGCTCACCATGACGGCGGGCATCCTCGTGCTCGTGGGCGGCCTCAGCCCCGCGGCGAGCGCGAGCGTCGTGGCCATCCCCATGGTGCTCATGGGCCTGGGCCTCGGCTCCCTGTCCTCGCAGCTCGGCGCGGTGACGGTCTCCGCGGTGCCCGACGAGCAGAGCGCCGAAGTCGGCGGGCTGCAGAACACCGCGACCAACCTCGGGGCGTCCCTGGGCACCGCGCTGGTGGGGTCGGTGCTCATCGCGACGCTCACCTCGGCGGCGCTGTCGGGTGTGCAGAACAACCCCGACATCCCCGACTCGGTCAAGAGCCAGGCCACCACACAGTGGGCCAGCGGCGTCCCGTTCGTCTCGACGGCCCAGCTCACCCAGGCCCTCGACGACGCGGGCGTGGACCAGGCCACGGCCACGCAGATCATCGACGTGAACGACGACGCCCGGATCAACGCGCTGCGCTCCGCGCTGTCCGTCGCGGCGCTCATCGCGATCGCGGCGCTGTTCTTCACGGGCCGCCTGCCGCGCACGGCGCCCGGGCAGCTCCCGAAGCCCGGCAGGGCGCCGCCGGAGGGCAAGGCAGGCGAGGCCGAGCCCGGTGAGGCGGGGAGAGAGCCGGACGCGGCCACGGCGTGAGCGTCAGTGGCACGCGTCAGGATGGGCGCATGCCCGATGACCTGCCCGTGCCCGATGACCTGCCCGTGCCCGCCGACCTGCCCGAGCTGCTCGTCCCCGACGCCGACGCCTGGCGCGCCTGGCTGCTCGCCCACCACGACACGTCGCCGGGCGTGTGGCTCGTGCTGCACAAGGCGGGAGGCACGCAGACCGCGCTCACGTACGCGGCGGCCCTCGACGAGGCGCTGTGCTTCGGCTGGATCGACGGGCAGGCCCGCTCCCGCGACGCCGAGACGGCGCTGCGGCGCATGACGCAGCGCCGCCCGCGCAGCAGGTGGTCGGCGCGCAACGTGGAGCACATCGCGCGGCTCGAGGCCGAGGGCCGCATGCACGACGCCGGGCGGGCCCAAGTGCGCGCCGCGCAGGCCGACGGCCGCTGGGAGGCCGCCTACCCGGGCAGCGCGACGGTGCAGGCGCCCGACGACCTGATGGCCGCGCTCGCCGCCGAGCCGTCCGCACTGGCCTGGTTCGAGGCGCTGACATCGGCCAACAGGTTCGCGGTGCTGTACCGGATCACCTCCGTGAAACGGCCCGAGACCAGGGCGCGCAACATCGCCGACGCCGTCAGCCGACTCTCCCGAGGCGAGACCCCCTCCCCACAGAAGCGCCGCCCGGCAGGCCTCTGACCTCGTACATTGAGCGGCATGGATCGTCACCCCACCGCGCAGGCGCTCATCGGGACCCTCATCATCGCGATCGGGGCGGTGGCGTTGCTCAACCAGCTCGACGTGATCGACGTGGGCCTCGGCGAGCTGCTCAGCACCTGGTGGCCGATCGTGATCGTGCTCATCGGCGGGATGGGGCTGGCCAACGTGCCGCGCGCCTGGCCGGCCCCGGCCGCTGTCGCCGCCGCCGGCGGCCTCCTGCTGGCCGGGAACCTCGGCGCAGTCGACGGCGGCCTGTGGTCGCTCACCTGGCCGGTGGCGATCATCGTCGTCGGGTTCTCGTTCCTCACCCGCGCCGCGACCTCCCGCGCTGACGAGCGGCGCATCACCGCGACGGCGATCTGGTGGGGCTCCCAGCACCGGCCGCTCACCCAGGACTTCCGCGGCGCGCAGCTCAGCGTGCTCATGGGCGGCGTCGACCTGGACCTCCGCAACGCGCAGATCGTCGAGCGCGCCACCGTCCGGGCGTTCGCGATGTGGGGCGGCATCGACATCAAGGTGCCGCCGAATTGGCGCGTCGAGATCACCGGGCTGCCCCTGCTGGGCGGCTGGGAGAACCGCACCAAGGCGCCTGCCGATCCACTGGCGCCGGTCCTCGTGGTGCGGGCGATCGTGCTCATGGGCGGCGTCGACGTCAAGAGCAAGGCGCCCGCGACCGTCTGACCGCCGGCGCCGTCAGTGCTTGCGGTGCCGGATCTTCTCCGCCGCGAGGCCCACGGCCGCCGCCTTGGCGCCCGCCTCGGCGGTTTTCCGGCTCACCTTGGCGGCGCCCTTGGCCGCCTTCTTGGTGGTCTTGCGGGCCGCCGCCCGCACGTCCAGCCGTAGCGCGTCGAGCAGGAACGTCAGCGCGGCGCCGAACATGATGACGTCCTTGGCGTACCCCTCGCCCTGCGCGTTGGGACGCAGGTCCCCGGGGCCGCGGTGCAGCGACGGCGTCTTGAGGTACATGCCGAGGAGCGCCCCGGAGAACGCGGTGAACCCCGCCGCCACCACCGTCCGCGGCAGCACCGGCACGATGAGCGCCGAGCCGAGCGCGATCTCCGAGCTGGACAGGAGGTTCGCGAACTTCTTCGGCTCCATGTCCCCGAACTGCGGATACGCGGCGGCCGCCATGGCCTGCATGCCCCGCGCCGCGTCCTCGTCGGCGCCCCTCTTGCTCAGCCCCGAGTTGAGGATGTAAGCGCCCGCCGCCAGTCGCAACGGGATGAGATGGATGTGCATGTGTCCTCCTGGGCCAGGGTCAGTGGCACGCGGACGCGCGTCATGGTGACGCTACGGCTGAACTGCGCGATCAACATCTCGAGACGGAGCCCCGCCTCCTGGACGCATGTCCGGCTCGACATGCGGGATTCCTGGCCAGATGAGAAGTTCTTCCACGTCAGCCATCGATCCATCACAGGGAGACACACCTCATGGGCTTCTTCGGCTTCCTCCTCCTCGGCCTGCTCGCCGGCGTCATCGCCAAGGCGCTCCTCCCCGGACGCCAGGGCACCGGCTGGCTGCTCACCCTCGTGCTGGGTGTGCTGGGCGCCGTGCTGGGCGGCTGGCTCGGGAGCGTGCTGTTCAACAAGGGGCTGGAGGAGTTCTTCTCGATCCAGACCTGGCTGCTCGCGATCCTCGGCTCGGTGATCGTGTTCCTCATCTACGGGGCGCTGCGCAAGCGCTGACTCGCACGCGCCCGGGGCGCGGGCCATCAGCCCGCGCCCCGGACACGCCGACGTCGAAATCACCCCATTCGTCGCATTCGCCGATGTGCGGCCCCTACGTTGTCGCCATCAGATCGATCTGCAGGACCGCCGTGGGCCGTCCCGGCCCAGGCGCCGCTCCTCGACCAGGAGGTCCTCATCGTGAGAATGCGTCGAACCGCACTCGGGCTCGTCATAGCCGGGGCACTGACCGTGGGCGCCGGGGTGGCGTCGCCGGTGGCGGCCCACCCGCCCGCCTCGAACCCCCACACCTCGACCGCGGCGGCCTTCGCCAAGAAGGTCACCGCCAAGAACGTCCTGCGCCACCTCGGGCAGCTCCAGAAGATCGCCGACCAGAACGGCGGGAACCGCGCCGCCGCCACACCCGGCTATGAGGCGAGCGCCCGGTACGTCGAGAAGACCTTGAAGAAGGCCGGGTACACCACCGAGCGGGACTACTTCACGTTCGACCGGGAGATCCTCGACGCGCAGACCCTCACCCTGGCCCCCGCCGCAGGCGACCCGGTCAGCTACGTGGTCGACCAGATGGCGTACTCCGCGAGCACGCCCGTGGGCGGCGTCACCGCTGACGTGGCCAGCCCCACCGACACCTTCGGCTGCACCCCCGAGACCTGGGAGGGCGTCGACGTCACGGGCAAGATCGCACTGGTCAGCCGCGGCGGCTGCACCTTCGCGATCAAGGGCGCCACCGCCGAGGCGGCGGGCGCGGCGGCCACCGTCATCTACAACAACACCGACGGGCTCCTCAACGGCACACTCGGCGAGGAGAACGGCGTCGGCATCGCCGTCGCGGGCATCTCCCTGGCCGACGGCCAGGCCCTCGTCGCCGCGGCCGCCTCCGGCCCGCTCGCCCTCACGCTGGACGTGCGGTCGCACACCGAGACGACCGAGAGCTTCAACGTGATCGCCGAGACGAAGAAGGGCCGCGACGACAACGTCGTGATGCTCGGCGCCCACCTCGACGGCGTGGAGGAGGGGCCCGGGATCAACGACAACGGCTCAGGCTCCGCGGCGCTGCTCGAGGTGGCCGTCCAGCTCGCCGACGCCAAGAAGCTCAACAACACGGTCCGCTTCGCCTGGTGGGGCGCCGAGGAGCTCGGCCTGATCGGCTCCACCCGGTACGTCACCGACCTCGCCGCCCAGGCGGGCGAGCTCGACCGCATCGCCACCTACCTGAACTTCGACATGGTGGGCTCGCCGAACTACATCATCGGCGTGTACGACGCGGACGAGTCGACGTACGAGGCGCCGGTGGCGGTGCCCGAGGGCTCCGCCGCCACCGAGGACGTGCTCACCGACTACTTCGACAGCATCGGCCAGGCGTGGGTGGACACCGAGTTCTCGGGCCGCTCCGACTACCAGGCGTTCATCCTCAACGGCATCCCCGCCTCCGGCCTGTTCACCGGGGCGGACGACGTGAAGACCGACGAGGAAGTCGCCCTGTTCGGCGGCACTGCCGGGATCACCCACGACCCGAACTACCACTCGCCGGGCGACGACCTGACGAACATCAACGCCGAGGCGCTGGGCATCATGAGCAAGGCGATCGCGTTCGCGACGTACTCGCTCGCGCAGGACACGTCGGCGATCAACGGCGTCTCCGGCCCCGGCGACCAGCCGGTCAAGCCGAAGCCCGGCAAGCCCGGCAAGCCGTGGAAGCACGGCAAGAGCCACGGCGCCCCGGGGCACTGGGACAAGGCGGCCTGACGCGCCTCACACCCCGCAGGCACGGGCGGGGCTGGTGGACATGTGGTCCGCCAGCCCCGCCCGTCATGTGTGCCGCAGTCAGCGTCCGGCGACCGCCGGCTCGGGCTGCGTCGGCGGGAAGAGCCGGCTCAGCACATCCGACAGCGTGATCACCCCGGAGAGCCCATCCGGCCCCTCCACCACCGCGAGGTGCTGGCGGGTCTCCCGCATCGCCGCGAGCGCGCTCGACACCGGGGTCGCGACGGGCAGCATGAGCACCGGCCGCATGAGCTCGACCACCGGGAGGTCGTCCCGCTCGGTCAGGGTGTCCCGCACGTGGACCACGCCCACCAGGGCGCCGGCGTCCGCCACGAGCACCCGCAGGTGCCCCGAGGCGAGGCTGGCCGCGCGCACGTCCGCCACGGTGGCGTCCCTCGGCACGGACGTAGGCCGGACGTCGGGCCGCAGCAGGTCGGCCACCGTGAGCCGCTGCAGGTCCAGCGCCCCCGCGAGCTGCGCGGAGAACCCCGCGTCCAGCGCGCCGACGTTCACCGAGTGCTCCACCAGATGCCGCAGGTCGTCGGGGTTCTGCCCCGCCGCCACCTGCCCGGCAGGCTCCACGCCCACCTTGCGCAGGCACCAGTTGGCCATCCCGTTGAGCGCCACCAGCAGGGGGCGGGTCAGCACCATGAAGCCCCGCATCGGCAGCGCCAGCATCGTCGCCGACGCCTCCGGGTGGGCGATGGCCCAGGACTTCGGCGCCATCTCCCCCACCACCAGGTGCAGGAACGTCACGATCATCAGCGCCAGGACGAACCCCGCCACGTCGGCGAGGACCAGCGGCGCGCCCCACGCCTCGAACAGCGGCGTGAGCCAGTGGTGCACCGCGGGCTTCGTGATGGCGCCGAGCGCCAGCGTGCACGCCGTGATGCCGAGCTGCGACCCAGCCAGCAGCAGCGTCAGCTCCGAGGAGCTGCGCAGCGCGGCACGCGCCGACCGGCTCGTCGCCGCCGCGTCCTCCAGCCGGTGCCGCTTGGCGGCGAGCAGGGCGAACTCGATCGCCACGAAGAACGCACTGAGCGCGATCAGCAGCACTGTCACAGCGATGACTGCCCACGGGCCGCTCATCGGTCCCCCTCCTCGGTGTCGGCGGTGGCGGCAGGCGGCTCGGCCTGCGTGAGGTCGGGGAACGTGACCCGCACCCTGGCGGGCACGTGACGCTCGACCTCCTCCACCTCCACGCGCATCACGACAGGCGGGGGCGCATCGGCCAGGGCCAGGTGGGCGGGATCCGGCGGGAGCTCGACGTCCACCACCGTGCCCACATCGGGCAGGCCGCCATGAACCGCGATCACCAGGCCGGAGATGGTCTCGTAGTCGCCGCGCGGCAGGTCGTGCCCGACGGCGCGCTCCACCTCGTCGACGTGCACGTCACCGGCCATCAGCCAGATGCCGTCCTCGTCCTGCGGCGCGCCCAGCGGCACGTCCTCGTCATGCTCGTCGGTGATCTCCCCGACGAGCTCCTCCGCGAGGTCCTCCAACGTCAGCACCCCGGCGAAGCCGCCGTACTCGTCGACCACGCAGGCGAGTTGGTTGCCGGCGCCGGTCAGCACCCGCAGCGCGTCCGGCAGCGGCATCGATGTGGCGAGCATCAGCGCCGGGCGCATGATCGACGCGGCCTCGTCGGCGTCACGGCCGTCGATCGCCAGCACGTCCTGCAAATGCACCACGCCGACCACCTGGTCGTCGTGGTCCAGGACGGGGTAGCGCGAGTGCCCGGTGCTCATCAGCGCGCGCACGTGGCTGAGGGTGTCGTCCGCCCGCACCACGTCCACCCGCGAGCGCGAGATCATCGCGTGCTCCACGTCCTGCTCCGGGAAGTCCAGGATCCGGTCCAGCAGCACCGACAGCTCGGCGGGCAGGTCACCGCTCTCCCGGGAGTCCGCGACGATGTGCTCGAGGTCGCGCACCGTGGCCGAGTGCTCCACGTCATGCACCGGCTCGATGCGCAGCGCGCGCAGCAACAGGTTCGAGGCCTGGTCGAAGATGCGGATGAGCCACCCGAACACCGCCAGGTACGCGGTGGTGGACCTCGCGAGCCACAGGGCCACCGGCTCCGGGCGCGCGATGGCCAGGTTCTTGGGGAACAACTCCCCCACGACCATCTGCACGAATGTGGAGAACAGCAGCGCGAGCACCGTCCCGATCGCGATGCCGACGCCGGTGGGCACGCCCACCCCGCCGAGCGCCTCGCCGAGGGAGGCCCCGATCAACGGCTCCGCCACGTACCCGACCAGCAGGCCGGTCACGGTGATCCCGAGCTGCGCGCCCGAGAGCATGAAGGACGTCCGGCGGGTCACCGCCAGCGCGCGCTGGGCCCCCGCGTCACCGGCCGCCGCACGCGCGCCCAGGCGCGAGCGGTCCACCGCCATGTAGGCGAACTCCTGGGCCACGAAATACCCCGTGACCGCCGTGATCGCCAGCACCACCAGGATGCCGAGCAACAACGTCAGCACCCACATCACCACCCGCCCCCCTTCGGCACTGCGCTCTCGCGCGGCTCATGGGGGCGTCTACTGTCGCTGTCCATCGGTCTCCAGGTAGGGGGCAGGCTGACGAGGACCCAACGATCGAATGCCCCCGCCCGTTCCCGACGGCTGGTGTGGCGCCGCACACGATCGTCGGGCCCCACGGCGCGCGCCTGAGCGGCGGGCCAGGTGCGTGCCCCGAATCGCTGCGCGGCACGGGCGCCGCACGCCAGGATGTCCGGATGAGCGAGCCGGCGTCCGACACCACGCCAGCGCAGTCGTGGGATCTCCCGACGGGCGAGCACTCCGCGATCCCCGTGCCCTTCGCGAGTTGGCTGATGCGGTTGATCGCGGTGCTGCTCGACCAGGCGCTGGTCGCGGGCGTGGCCTTCCTCGCGTCCGGGAGCATCGGATACGAGGGCCCGACGCTGCACCCGGGCGTGGCGAACCTCATCCAGGACCCGTCGGGGACGTCCGTCGTGTCGGGCTGGGTCGTCGCGACGCTGGCGCTGATGGCGCTCTTGCAGGCCTACCTCGGCGCGACGCCGGGCAAGTGGATCATGGGGATCGCCGTGGTGCGGACGGCCACCGGCCGGCCCGCCGGCGCGCTGCTCACCGTCCTGCGCACGGTGTCGCACCTGCTCGACTCGATCCTGCTGATCGGGTACCTGCGCCCTCTGGTCAACCGCGAGCGCCGGACCTTCGCCGACAGCATCGCGGGCACGTATGTGCTGGCCACGAGGCGCCCGCTGCCGTGGGTGTCGCCGCTCGTGGACCAGAGGGGTGGGTGGATCGAGCCGCCGCCACCGTGGGAGGAGCCCGCCCAGCCCCGCTGGCGCCGCGTCGTGGGCTCGGTCGTCATCACCGCAGGCGTGCTCGGCATGGCCTTCTCCTGCGCGCCGACGTCCGGGACGAGTGGCGGGATCAGCCTCCAGTGCTGGGCGCCCTCAGACACCGACGGCACTGCTGGCCCCGTCCTGACGGAGGCGTGGGCCACCGCGCAGTCGTCGAACGAGTGGACTCGGCTCGGGGTCACGCGTGGGGACCGCACGCTCCCCCGGCTGGACGTGACCTGGCAGCTCATGGGCGACTACCAGATGGACGACGTCTCCTTCGCCGCGTCACAGGACACCTGGTGGGCCACGGTGCGCGGCGCGGACGGCGCCGTGATCCGGACGATCAGGGTGACCTCCGCGCAGGCGATCGACGGGCTGACTGGCGCCACCTTCACCGGGGACACGGTGAAGGCGTCGGTCCCGTGGGAGGCGGTCGACGAGGCCGTCGTCGGCGCATGGACCTTGGAGGCGGGCCAGACCCGGGGCGGGCAGGCAGTCGCGAGCTGCAGCGCCTTCTGAGCGCGGTCGGCGGGCCGCACCCTCAGGGTCGCCGCACGCTGCGGCGCAGCCTGTCAGAGGCCTGCGTGTCATCCATCGGATGAATTTTGATCGAGGCGTGGACTCCTGCGCTCCCCGCGGATAACCTCCCCGGATGCCGCGCCGATCAACGTTGACCGCTGCCCTGCTCGTCGCCCTCGCGCTCGCGGCGTGCAGCGGCCCCGACCCCGAGGCTCCCCCCGTCGACACGTCCCGCGCGCCCATCGACGACGTCGACACCTCCACCGGCGAGGCCCCCGACACCACCGACGACGGGCCCACCGACGCCCTGGCCCACATCACGAGCTGCGACCAGGTCGCCGCGCTCACCGGCGGCCTCACCGACGGGCTCACGCTCGTCGACCCGTCCGTCGATGAATGGGGGTTCGCTTGCCTCTGGGAGGCGCCGGACGCCACCGACCTCGCCGAGGTGCGCTCCATCGAAGTCATCGGCCAGCCCTTCGACCTCCGTGGGTCGATGACCACCCCCGCGGACATCGCCGCCGGCGGGGTGCTGACCCAGATCCCCGACGCGACCCTTGAGCAGGCCGGTGGCATCGCCTACTCGATGCGGCTCGGCGACGTGGTCAGCGCGCTCGCCGTGACCATCCAAGTGCCCGACGCCGAGATCTCCGTCGGGGGCGGAGGCTGGGCCGGGCAGACGGCCGGGCTCGACGAGACCGCCGCCGTCCGCATCGCCACCGCAGTTCTGGGCCTCTGACCGGGCGGCCTGTGGGACGCTGTGCCGCCCGCCCCGACAATTCAGGAGCATCCCGTGGTCGCAGACGTCCAGGACCTGGTCCGCATCGAGCGCTTCGCCGTCGAGCAGAAGATCACGATGATGGTGAACCGTTACGAGATCCGCGCCCTCGACGTGGACGGCAACCCCGGCGCCGTGCTGGCCGTCGCGCAGCAGAAGCGGATGGCCTTCAAGGAGCAGGTCACCTTCTACACCGATGAGTCCCGCCAGACGCCGGTCTTCGGGTTCAAGGCCCGGCAGCGTGTCGACCTCGGCGCCACCTACGACGTGACCGACGCGCAGGGCGCCCCCATCGGCTCGTTCCGCAAGGACTTCGGCAAGTCGCTGCTCCGTTCCACGTGGCACCTCGACGCGAACGGTGTCAACGCCATGGGCCAGGAGCGCAGCCAGGGCGTGGCCATCGGCCGCCGCATGTGGGAGATGTTGCCGGTGATCAGCGAGATCCCCGCACCGTTCGTCTTCCACTTCGACTTCCACGACGCGGGCGGCCAACTCGTCATGTCGTCCGTGCGGCGGCGCTCGCTGCGCGACAGGTACGTCGTCGACGTCCCCGGCGGACGGCTCGACGGGCGGGTCGCCGCCGCGATGGCCGTGGCGCTGGACGCCCTCCAGTCCCGCTGAGCATCCCGCCGGCCTGGCGCCGGCCCCCGGCTGGCGGCATCATCGGCTGCATGGCGCACACCACGTCCCGCTGGTCGATCCGCTCCGAGGACTCGCTGCTCAGCATCGGGTCCCGGGGGTCCGTGCTGTCGATCGGCTCGGTCGGGTCGGTGTTGTCCGTCGGCTCGGTGGGTTCCGCGGCGTCGGTGCTGTCGATCGGCTCGGCGTTCTGCGTCGGCTCGCTGCTGTCGGCCGCCTCGCTGTGGTCGGTGATGTCGTGGCGGTCGCGGCGCGGCGTGATGGGCGCACCCGCGCACAGGTGACGGCTCAGGTCGCGCTGTCGGGCGTGGCCGTCGAGCCCTCGTAGAGCCCGATCACGTTGCCGTCCGGGTCCGAGACGACAGCCCACCAGCTCGTCGCGTCGATCTGCGTCTTCGGCGCCCGCACCTCCCCGCCCAACGCCACCACCTGCCCCAACAGGTCGTCGATCGAGTCCACCTCGACGTAGCTGCGGGGGGCGGTGAAGTCAGCGTCCCGCGGGGCCAGGCCGCCGCCGCTGATCTTGTTCGGCGCCTGCCACATCGGGTACCCCTCGAAGCCCGGCGCCTCCTGGATCTCCCAGCCGAACAGCGGGCCGTAGAACGCCTTGGCCCGCGCGAAGTCCTCGACGGGGATGTCGATGTGCGTGATGTCGCCGTGTGCCATCTCGTCTCCTCAACGCAGGGCCGGGCCGCCCGGGTGCGGCTGGGCCGACTCTTCGCAGCGTAGGTCGGGCGGCGGCGGGCCGCGCGTTCGCTCAGCGCCACGCCCGAGATTCCCCTCGCCAATGCCTTGGTCGGATTTCCCCGGGCGCTGCGAAGGCGCCTAGCAGTCATGATCAGAGACGCCCTGCCGCCCCTCTCAGCCGACCGCCATCATGAACAAGGAAGCCCTCGGTGACAGCGGCGACAACCACGCCGGCCAGACGGTCTCGAACGTTGCTGCCGAGCCGCGACCATCCGAAGAGACGGGCCGTCTCCCGCAGCAGTTCCTCCTCGTCGATGCGGAACGCACCGCGCACAACCGCCACCATCCCGTTCCGAAGCTCTTCGTAAGGAACGTCCGAAGCGTCGCGTGACTCCCCCGGTACGCGGTACCCGGCGTACGAGTTCGGCTCGAGGGCTCGCGGCCAGGCGACGAGATCGCCGTTCGCGCTCCGCACCACGACCCCGCCGGGCAGCATCCGGAGCATCTGTTCGGCTCGACTCCCCCGCACGCGGGCCAGCTCGAATCGTCGCGCCGTCACTCGAGCGAGCCGGTCCACCAGGATCGGCCCTTCCGCGTTCACGACGTCCATCATCTCCGCGGTGATGAGCAGAGCAGCGCGCCTTGTTGTCGCGTCGAGAACGTCGCGCGTGTGCCGCACATCCACAGCGGCAGCGAGGAACTCCGTGTGGTCGGGCTCGAGTTGCAGCGGCGCCTCGAGGCCAGCCCGCTCGAGAGCTGCTGGCGGCAGCGCCGAGGATCCAGATCCCGAGGCACGGAGTGCGTTGACGGCAGCCGCCGGGGCGTGGGGCGATCCGCCGATCCTCGAGTCGCCCTGCACGCCCGGCGAGGCCTGAGCTGTCGGGGCATCGGAGGCCGACGTACCGGTAGTTCTGATCGCTGGCGCGAGCCGATTGCCGTCATGTGACAGTCCCTCCGCCGTCGTGACGATCGACTGAACGACCGCATCAGCGTCGCGCAGCCACTCAGGAAGCCAGATCCGGGCGACGTCTGCCCAGCCCATCTGTTCGGTGAGCACTGTGCGCGGCAACCCGTCGCGATCCCCGGCGCTCTCCCTGGCGGCCCATCGTGGGCCGTCGAGAAGCACGGCGAGCCATGGCGCATCGAGGCCACTGCGGACTGCGAGGTCGATAGTGAAATCGGAGAGGCCCACACCTGCCCGAGTCTCCAGTCCTGCGGCTTCGAGACGTTCGCGAACCTGCTGCAGGTGCTTGTCACGAACGGGGGCTCTGCGGGTAAGCGCATGCTGGGCGCCGTCACGGGCGAGCAGCAGGTAGTCCTTCAGGTGGGCAAGGCCGATCGATCGGGACGACGACAGGTCGAGCTCATGCGGGTCGAAGGACGCGAACACAACAACCTGTTCCTTGGCCCGCGTCACTGCGACATTGAGCCGCTTCTCTCCTCCTGCCCGGGTTAGCGGTCCCCAGTTGAGTGGCACCTTCCCCTTGGCATCCTTCGCGAACGCCAGCGTGAAGAGCACGACGTCTCGCTCGTCACCCTGCACGTTCTCCAGGTTCTTAACGAACAACGGCTCATCGGCCTGGCCAAGCGCCTTTGCGATCACCGGATCCGTGTCTGCCCGCTGCTCCAACATGTCCAGGATCAGATTGCGCTGCTGGGTGTTGAAGGTCACCACACCGATGCTGCGTGATGGGTCGTCACCCAGAAGTCGTGCTACCTCGTCGACCACAGCCTGCGCCTCGGCACGGTTCACCCGGGCTGCGCGTGCCGAGCCGCCCTCCCATGCTCCGTCCACGCGGCGCAGCTGCACCGCTGGTGCGCCTCCCTCCCGGGGCGGCGTCGGGAAACTGGCGAGTCGACCCTCATAACTGTGCTCGTTGGAGAAGGCGATCAAGGATTCGTCTCGGGAGCGGTAGTGCCACGAGAGCATCAGGCGCGGGAGGTTGGACTCCACCGTCTCGCTGAGGATCGAGTCCATGTCGACCGGGACGGGCAGCTCGTCGTCTCCGAGCACTTCCTCGTCATCTCCACCCGAGCCGGAGGCGGCGAACATCGACGATGGCGGCATCTGCTGCGAGTCGCCGACCACCACCACTGCCTTGCCGCGGCCCATTGCCCCGATCGCCTCGGGCACCCTGATCTGCGACGCCTCATCGAAGACGACCACGTCGAATTCCACGGAGTCCGCCGGCAGGAATCTAGCGACAGAGCTCGGGCTCATCAGGAAGCAGGGCGTGACCTCCGTGATGATCGGCGCGTAGCGCTGCATGAGCTGCCGGATCGTCAAACCTCCACGGCGCCGGCTGATCTGCTGCCGGAGCTCGCCCACATCTCCGCGCTGCTGCTGGGCATCGAACGTCCGAGAAGCCACGATGCGCGCGGGCAACTCCTCGACCAGGCGACGCCGAACATCGCCGCCGGTCTCGACAAAGCGCCTGACGACGCCGGAGTGCTGGGCCGAGTCGAATCCGACGAGATTCGTCGTCTCAAGCCGCTCTGCGAGGATCTCCAGGGAAACCGCCAGGCGGACCGAGCTCTCGATGTCGGGCCCGCGCAGCTCGCCGTTGAGCACCCTCGTCTCGAGGTCCTCGAGGCCGAGTTCGCGCAAACGCCGTAGGGCGCTCGCTGACCTCACCCAGCGCTCCAACTGCACAAATGCCCCATCCACGGCGTCTGCCTGCCAGCTCGCGGCCGTGCGCTCGCGCGCACCACGCCAACCAGAGTCGCGTGTCCACGCCGCCAGGTCGGCGGGCTCGGCGCGCAGTGTGGCGATCAATGCCTCACGCGCCTGCGCCCATCCTCGGAGCAGCGCCCCGCCGGGACCACCAGACGTCAAGACGTCGGCAGTCGCACGGTCGAGGTCCTCGCTGGCGCCGAGCGCCGCCCCGAGTGCGGCGGACGCCTCCCATCCACGCACCCTGCCGGTCAGCCGTGTGAGGTCTGCCTCCCGGAACGGGTTGAACGACGGCGGCAGGTCGAGGCCAGACAGCGTCCGAACGTACGGAACCAGCCGGGCCAACTCATGCCGTGCTGCCGTCAGGCCCTGCAAGACGGGAGTCAGCCGCGACAACTCGACAGAGTCGGCGCTCGCCAGGAAGGGCTGCAGCTCCGCGAGGACGGCTGCGCGCGCCTTCTTCTTCCCGAAGAACTTTTTGTCTGCGGCGATGGATCGGGCAAGGAGGGCGTCGATGTCTCGCTCGAGCACCTCGGGCGCGAAGCCGGTGACCTGCGCGCCAAAGGTCGCGCGGCAGTGCTCGACACCGCCGAGCACATCCCCGGCCAGCCGACGCCATTCTGGCGTCACCACGGTCGAGGCCTCACGTGGACCACGCGCGACGCCCGCCCGCTCGGCATCGAGCCATTCGGCGAGGACGAGCGCCTGGGCTGACGTGTTGGCGAGGCCAGCGAGCCAATTCACTGCGGGCGTTCCCGTCAGGGCTGTTTCTGCGGCGCGAAGGGAAGCCAGAGCATTCTCGATCGCAGGCCGGTCTAGCCGCTCCCCCGCAGCGAGCGGCCCGGCCAAACGCCACGGCGAGTCCGCCGGGGCGACCCCGAGGCCCTGCAAGGCGTCACCGAGGTCATGAGCAAGCTCGTACACGTCATCGAGCGGCTGGCCGCCCATCACCAAGGACCGCGGAACCGTCAGCTGGGGAACACCATCCGACGCCAACTCGGTCACTTCGAGCACGATCTGACGTGCAGTCCAGGCCGACAGCCCGGCGGGGCCCTCGTCGTGCAGGTGGCGGGGATAGTGCGACAGGGACTCGACGAGGCTTCGATACGTCGAGCGGAGCGTGCTCCAACTCGCATCGCCCTGCGCCGAGGACTCGAGCGCATTCTGGAGCTGGCTCCGCACTGCCGACACCGTCTGGTTGGCGCCATGGACGTCGAGGCTGAACGGCGCGAGACCGACAGCGTCAAGTCGGCGCTGGACCACCTCGAGCGCCGCCTGCTTCTCGGCCACGAAGAGCACCTTCTTGCCCTCGGCGAGGCAGTGCGCGATGAGATTGGTGATGGTCTGCGACTTCCCCGTGCCCGGAGGCCCTTCAAGGATGAAGGACTTCCCTGCGGCGGCCCAGCGCACTGCTTTGATCTGGGACCCGTCGGCGGGGATGGGGAGATACGTCGTCGCCTCGGCCGCGTCGTCGTTTGCGGGGGTCTCCACACCGTCATCGAATGGCCTGCCTGGCGTCTCGACGATGTGCCGCACTGCCGGGCGGCGCACTAGGGCCTCCCAACTCTGGTCCAGGTCGCGCCACATGCCAAGGGTGGAGAACTGGAAGGTTGCCAGGTGCGCCGTCTCCTCCACATAGAACGAAGTCGCCTTCGCGCGGAGGAGAGTCGAGCGGATGCTGCGGAACGCGCCATCGAGGTCGATTCCCGAATCGTCGGTCCCCGGATCCACCAGCTCAGGCAACTCGAGCCCGAAGCTGACCCGGAGTTTCTCCTGCAGGCAGTAGTTCGGCTCCATTTCGCGCGTGTCGTCCCGCTCGATCCGAAACGCCGTGGAGCCGCGGCCCCCGACGAGCCGGACCGGGAGGAGGAACAAAGGGGCATGTCCCTCCTTGCGCTGCTCGGTCCACCGCAAGGAGCCGAGCGCGAGGTACAGGCTGTCGGTGCCCGTCTCCTCGCGCGCAGTGGCTGCTCGCCGGAGGAGCGCCTTCAGCTTGGTCGCGTACTCCGTCGCGGTGTGAGCAACGAACACGCGGTGCCCGGCCTGGAGCTCGGAGCGCAGAGTGTCCGCGTCGACGTCGGCAGCGGTTCGAGAGCCGTGCAGGTGGTGGATCGCGGCAACTTGGTCATTGGGAGAGAGCTCGATCGAGGTTCCGCCGGCAATCAGGTCTTCGAGGGCGCCCAATGCCGCCGAGGGGATGTGGAGCGTCGATGTCGACGCCGCTTTGAGCTTGAGCAGCGGGTTCGCGTAGGTCATGTCCAGCAGAGATCGTCGCCATCGCGCGATCCGGGCGGGTGCCGACTCCGCCACAGACGGCGTGCGCGCTGTATCCCCCGAGGGCATGCGGAGCGCCTGGGCAACGGCGATCTCCCGCACCGTCTCGACGATGCGGACGTCACCCTCGCGTCGGATCGTGGGCAGCGGACGATACCAACGGTGGGCCGCCCGGACATCGATGAGCGCTTGCACCTCGTCGAGCCGCGACGTCCACCACCGGCGGGTCTCAGCCCGTGCGGCATCGAAGTCCCGCTGGCTGTCACCGGCGGTCAGCGCTGTGGTCTCGATCGCTTCGAACGACTCCGAGTCGGCGATGGTGACGATGCCGCCCCGCTCCTCGACTAGGGCCTCTGGCAGTTGCGTGTCCTCGGTGAGATACCCGCAGAACGCATGATTCCGGGTGACCGACAGCACGGGGGCGAGGCCAGCTTGCTCGAGAGCAGCGGCATAGGTGCAGGCAAGGTCGAGACACGTGCCGATGCGGCCGTCAAGCACCTCGCGGTGGCTACGGATCCTCTGTCCGGTCCCCTCAAACGAGGCTGGCGGTTCCACATACGTGATCTGACGAGCAGCCATCGCGTCGTACACGGCCCGCGCGATGCGGTGCGCCCGCTCGGGGCCCGCCTGGTAGCCCTGAAGCGACGGACTGCCTGTCCGCTCCTGGAGCAGCGCGCTCGCCTCACCAAGCAGTTCGGCGATGGCTGGCTCGTTCGGTCGGACGAACGAGACCAGAGAGTCCGCAGAGCTGCGTGCCCACCACTCGTCGGCGGAGAGGACGCGCACTGTGACCTCGTCGCGGTGCACAACCCCACCGCGCTCCACCTCGAGCGTGGCTACCGCGACGGCACTCTCGTCGATTTCGAGGAATGCCGAGGGACTCAACTGCCACGCCAGGGCCGCATGCGGGGCCTCCACGCGCTGCCCCGGGCGCACGTCGCCGAGGTGTACCGAGAGCGGGACGGCAATCGCCGAGCGTGAGACGTCGTCCGGCAGCCGGAGGCTGACCCCGACGCGGACATCCTCGGCCACCACCTCACCACGGTTGTGCACCGCGAGCCGCACCACCGGGCTTGCGCCGTTGTGCACCAGCGCGTAATTCAACGACTCGTGTGCGAGGACCACCACGTCGAGATCGCCAACGCGGGCGGAGAGCACGACGGTGCCCCGCGGTCCGTCCATTTCCGGCACGCGGACAGCGGTCTGCACCGTGGACGTGGGATCGACAAGCGCCGCAGCGGATATGGGCTCTCCGGCGGCAGTGCCCTCATCCGCACTCGCAGCGGCGACAGCGTTCTCGTCAGCGGTGCCGAGAACCCTCAGCTCGACCAGTTCAGTGGCCGCCTCCGCGAACCCCAACGACCGGGCGAGCAGCGTCATCGTGTCCAGCGCGCGGTCCACTTGCGCCTGCTCAAGGCTGATGGTGTGCGCCGCGCGGTTCGACGCCTGGATCAGCTCGTCGATCCACGCTCGCTGCGTGGCGTCGATCTCAGTGAACACACCCCGCTCGAACCGCACGATGCGCAGCAGAAGTCGCGGGTCGTCCAGGTCCGCACGGAAGGCGCGCCCACGCCGCTCGGACTCCTTCGCCTCGTACAGCGGAAGCCAGGGAGCACCCGCGACGGACTGCTGCATCCGGACGTCGACGAAGGCCATCAGTCCTGCCGCCAGTACGTCCAGCCCGCGCCCTTGGCGTTCCTTCTGGGTGAGCTTCATCAGTCCTTCACTCCTGTGTGTCGCCGCGTGCGATCGAGGGCGTCGCACCGCGCGGTGAGACAGCCTCTCAGCGCTGCGCGACCGCTCGACGGACTATCGCCCGAATGGCGTAGCGGAGAGGCGCCAGCCGAGACGGGTACGACGACGCGCGCGTCACGGGAAGGGCGGCGGTCTGAGGCAGACTGCTCCACAACAACCCCGCACAGCTCAGCAGTGGAGGCACGCCCGGTGAACGGCTACAACGACATGGTCGGGTTCATCTGGTCGGTCGCCGACCTGCTCCGCGGGGACTACAAGCAGGCGGAGTACGGCAAGGTCATCCTGCCGCTCACCGTCCTGCGGCGGCTGGACTGCGTGCTGGAGCCCACCAAGCCCGCTGTCCTCGCCAAGGTGAAGACCCTCGGCGAGGGCGTCGGCAACGTCGACCCGATCCTGCGCCGGGCGGCGGGGCAGCCGTTCTACAACGTCTCGCCGCTGGACTTCCGCGGCCTGCTCGCCGACCCGGAGCACATCGCCCGCTCGCTGCGCCTGTACATCGACGCGTTCTCGCCCGGCGCCGTCGAGGTGCTGGACAAGTACGGGTTCGACGCCCAGATCACGAAGCTGGACGAGGCCGGGCTGCTGTACCAAGTAGTCGCGCGGTTCGCGGATGTCGACCTGCACCCGGACAAGGTCACCAACCTGCAGATGGGCTACCTCTTCGAGGAGCTGATCCGCAAGTTCAGCGAGGCGGGCAACGAGACCGCCGGGGAGCACTTCACCCCGCGCGAGGTCATCCGCCTCATGGTCAACCTGCTGCTGGATGACGACGACTCGACCCTCGCAACCCCCGGCATCGTCAAGACCATCTACGACCCCGCCTGCGGGACCGGCGGCATGCTCTCCACCGCCGAGGACTGGATCCGCGAGCACAACCCCGCCGCGAACCTCGAGCTGTTCGGCCAGGAGCTCAACCCCGAGACCTACGCCGTCTGCCGTTCGGACATGATGCTCAAGGGCCACAACGCCCAGAACATCGCCCTCGGCAACTCGTTCTCGCACGACGCACACGCAGACAAGTCCTTCGACTACATGCTCGCCAATCCACCGTTCGGGGTCGAGTGGAAGAAGGTCCAGACGTTTGTCGAGGACGAGGCCGCCCGCGGCTACGCCGGCCGGTTCGGCGCCGGCACCCCGCGCATCAACGACGGCTCCCTGCTGTTCCTGCAGCACATGATCGCCAAGATGAAGCCGCTCTCCGAGGGCGGCTCCCGCCTGGCGATCGTCTTCAACGGCTCGCCGCTGTTCACCGGCGCCGCCGGCTCCGGGGAGTCGGAGATCCGCCGCTGGATCTTGGAGAACGACTGGCTCGAGGGCATCGTCGCCCTGCCTGACCAGCTTTTCTACAACACCGGGATCTCCACATACTTCTGGATCCTCTCCAACCGCAAGCGCCCCGAGCACAAGGGCCAGGTCGTCCTGCTTGACGCACGCGACCAGTTCACCAAGATGCGCAAGTCGCTCGGCGACAAGCGCAAGGAGACCTCGCCCGACCAGATCGCGCAGATCACCCGCTGGTACGCCGACGCACTCGACATCGCCGCCGACCCCGAGAGCCCCGACCAAACACGCGTCAAGGTGTTCCCGACGACGGCGTTCGGATACCAGCGCATCACCGTCGAACGCCCTTTGCGCCTGCGTTTCGAGGTGACCGACGACGTCATCGAGACGGTGCGCGCGAGCAAGCCGTTCCGGGCGCTGGCGGCGGCCGACCAAGACCACCTGGTCACTGCGCTGGGCACGCTCCTTCCTGATGAAGGCGCCGAGGTCGACGGCAGCACCCGCAAGGCGTTCCAGACAGCGCTCAAGGCCGCGCTCACCGCACACGGTGTGCCGACGTCCGCCGCCCTGGACAAGGCACTGTGGGCCGCCGTGTCGGTGCCCGATCCCAAGGGCGAGCTCCAGACCGACCGCCGCGGGAATCCGCTGCCCGACCCGGACCTGAGGGACAACGAGAACGTCCCGCTCGGCGAGGACGTCGACGACTACATGGCCCGCGAGGTCCTGCCCCACGTCTCCGACGCGTGGATCGACCACACCAAGACCAAAATCGGGTACGAGATCCCCTTCACCCGGCACTTCTACGTCTACACGCCGCCGCGGCCGCTCGCGGAGATCGACGCGGAGCTCAAGGCCCTGGAAGCTGAGATCCAGCGGCTGCTGGGCGAGGTGACGGCGTGACCATGGCCCGGGCTGGAGTGCCCCTTCGGCACCTCGTAACGTGCCTTGACGGGCGGCGCGTCCCGCTCAATGCATCCGAGCGCGCCGAGATCCCCGGGGAAATCCCCTATTGGGGCGCAGGGGGCGTCGTCGATCACGTCGCCCGGCCGCTATTTTCGGAGGCGCTCGTGCTTCTCGGCGAAGACGGTGCACCATTTTTCGAACCGGGCAAGGATGTAGCCCACGTCGTGCATACACCAGTATGGGTAAACAATCACATCCATGTTCTGCGGCCGCACCCGAGCGTCGATTCGCGTTACTTAACCTACAGCCTCAACGCCGTCGATTACGCCCAGTACATCTCAGGTTCGACCCGCGACAAGTTGACGCAGGACGACATGCGGCGCATCACCGTCTGCTTGCCTCCCCTTAATGAGCAGCGCCGCATCGCCGACTTCCTCGACACCGCAACGAACCACATCGACCGATCCGCAGCGATCCGTCTTCGTCAAGAGGACCTTGAACTCGAACGCTGGCGATCGGTAGTGGCGGAAACAGCACTGTGCGAAGCGGGTGACAACATGCCCCTTAAGCGACTTTTCGAGTCCTCCTTTGCTGGAGCGTGGGGAGGCGATCCGGGTATTGAAGAGACCGACGTGCTGTGCGCTCGCGTAGCGGACTTTGACCGAGAATACTATCGGGTGACGGCCGCGCCGACGGTGCGTTCGGTCACCCGCCGCGATGCTGCTCGAAAATCCCTTCGGGAAGGCGACATTCTTCTTGAGAAGTCAGGTGGCACCCAGGCAAAGCCCGTCGGTTGCGCTGTCATGTACGAAGGAGAACCGGGAGCGGTCTGCTCTAATTTCATCCAAGCACTGAGGCCGCGTCGTGACGTGAGTGCGCGTTTCGTTGGATACATCATGGGCGCCCTGTATGAAACGCGTCAAAATGGCGCATTCGTGAATCAGACAACCGGCATTCAGAATCTCGACCTTCCTGCATACATGAGGACCCTTGTGAGGATTCCCTCCCTCAGCGAGCAACTGTCGGCCGTTCACGCCCTCGACGAGATGCGGTCCCACATCATGTCGACTCGCGCGCTGCTTCACCGCAGCGGCGACCTACTCATCGAGCGACGCCAAGCACTCATCACCGCTGCCGTCACGGGTCAGATCGACGTGACGACCACCGGGAGCGCGACACCATGACCGCAGCGGGGCTCACGATTCCGGCGACGCTCACGCGCGCCGGTCGCGCCTACGCCGTCTCGTATCTGCGGAGCTACTTCGCTCCGGTCACTTCGGCGTCCGGGTACACCGGCTCCCGGTTCGAGCGGCTCGGTGGCGGTGGCGACCGGCCGGCCGTTGCTCACGAGTTCACGCCCGAGGACCTCGTCGCTGTCACGCTGCTCTCGGTCGAGGTGCCTGGCCGCGCAGCGCTCGAGATCCTGGAGCGCCGCCGTTCACGTCTGCTTGAGCTGCTCCGCCAGATCCCCACCGACCTGGACCTCGTCGATGTCGAGCCTGACGCGCTCAGACCTGAGTGGGCGCCCTGGCGGCTCGAGACCGAGCTGCGGTCGATCACCGGCCTGGGCCCGACGACGGTCAGCAAGCTCCTCGCCCGCAAGCGGCCCCGCCTCATCCCGGTCTACGACTCCGTGGTCCAGGAGCTCGTCAAGCCCGTCGGCGGATTCTGGGCATCGATGAACGCGGCTCTGCGCGCTGATGGCTGCGCCCTGCAAAAGCACCTCATCGACCTCCGCGAGGAGTTGGGCATCGGTGAGGACATCTCCCCGCTTCGAATCTTCGATGTCGTGGCCTGGAGAACAGGCAAGGACGCGTCCGCCCGTAGGGCTGCAAGCGCGATCAACCCTCTCTCGCCGGGTGCCGATAACTGACGCGAGATGTCGCCGGAAGAGAGGACAGGTCGTGAGCGGGTACGCCGTCGTGGACGTCGAGACCACCGGGCTGTTCCCGGGCGGCCACGACCGCATCGTGGAGATCGCCGTCGTGCAGGTCTCCCCGGGTGGTGAGGTCGAGGAGTCGTGGGCGACCCTGGTCAACCCCCAGCGCGACCTCGGACCGCAGCACATCCACGGGATCCGCGCCTCGGACGTGCTGACCGCACCGACGTTCGCGCAGATCGCGGGCACGCTGTCGGCACTGCTCGTCGGGCGCGTGTTCGTGGCCCACAACGCGTCGTTTGACAGGCGGTTCGTCCAGCACGAGTTCGGGGCGCTCGGGCACGACGTGCCGCTCGTCGCCGAGACCACGCTGTGCACCATGGAGTGGTCCTCCCGGCTGCTGCCGCACGCGCCACGCTCCCTCGCCGGGTGCTGCGCGACGGCCGGCATCACGCTCACCGACGCGCATGAGGCGCTCGCCGACGCGACAGCGACCGCCGCGCTGCTGCGGCACTACCTGCACAAGGCCGGGATGCCCTCCGGGGCGCGAGGACGCAGCCTTCTTGGCAGCAGCATGATGTGGCAGCCCCCATGGGCAGGCACCGTGGAGCTCGCCAAGACCGCCCTGTGGCCGAGGATCCCCGCAACCGACATCGCGTGCGTGCGGCGCGGGTCAGCCGCCGAACGACAGACTCCGTTCCTCGCCCGGCTCGTCGACCACCTGCCTCGGACGGCCGAGACGTGGGAGTGCGAGCAGTACCTCGCGCTGGTGGACCGTGCGCTGCTGGACCGGGTCGTGTCCGTCCGCGAGCAGGAGGGCCTGGCGCGTGCGTCCGTCGAGCTGGGGATCGACCGGCCCACGGCACTGCAACTCCACCGCGCCTACCTCGACTCGCTCGCCCGCACGGCATGGGCAGACGGTGTCGTCACCGACGACGAGGTTGAGGACCTGTGTGCCGTCGCCACCCTGCTCAGCCTCTCGGCCGACGACGTCGACCGGGCGCTGTCGTCCGCGTCCGCGGGTCCCGTGGTTCCGGGCACCGACGCCGAGTACATCGCCCCAGCCCAGTTCCGCCTGCGCGTCGGCGACCTGGTGGTCTTCACCGGGGACATGGTCGAGCCCCGTGACACCTGGGTCGGACGCGCCTCCCGCGCCGGGGTCGTGGCCCACCCGAGCGTCACCAAGAAGGTCACCCTCGTCGTCGCCGCCGACCCGGACAGCCTGTCGGGGAAGGCGCGCAAGGCTGCCGACTACGGCATCCCGATCGTCACCGAGCACGCCTTCTCCGGGTTGCTCGAGGATCTCGTCGCGCGCAGCCCCGCACTGTGAACGCTCTCGAATCGGGCGCAGATCGCACCGGCTCACAACTCATCACCCAAACTCACAACACAACTCACAACATGCAAGTACGGTGTCGCCAACGCTGATGTGGGGAGCTGCGATGCCGGGGTTGCAGAGCGAGGCCGACGACGCCGTGGCGCGCCTCCGGCTCGCGACGACGGATCTGCAGTGGGTCGAGGCGAAGCGCGCTGAGCATGGCCTCCCGCAGAGCCTCGCCGAGACGGTGTCAGCCTTCGCCAACGCGGGAGGCGGACTGATTCTGCTCGGCCTAGACGAAGCCGCCGGGTTCACTCCCGTCGGCATCGACCCACGACGCCTCGCGGATGGGATCGCGCAGACGTGCGCGGATGCCGTCGAACCCCCGATCCGCGCGCACGTCGACATCGTGGCGGTGGACGGCCAGCCCGTCGTGGCGGCCCGCATCGAAGAACTCCCCGCGGATCGCAAGCCCTGCTACGTCAAGACCCGCGGCATCGAACGCGGTTCGTACCTCCGCACGCATGACGGCGACCGCCGCCTCACGACGTACGAGGTGCACGTCCTCCACGCATCGCACGGTCAACCCCGGGACGACATGGCTCCCGTTGAGGGAGCCAGCCGCGCCGACCTCGACCCCGAGCTGGTGTCGGCGCTGGTGCGTCGGCTTCGCGGCACACGCGGCCCCGTGTTCGCCCGGGCCAGCGATCACGAGATCCTCCGCATGGTCGGGGTGCTCACCACCGACGGCACCCACGAGAGAGTGACGCTGGCTGGCCTGCTCGCCCTGGGCGTCTACCCCCAACAGTACGTCCCGCAACTCGACACGACGTTCGTGGTCTACCCCACGAACGATGGCAGGCCACTGGGCGACGGCACGCGGTTCCTCGACAACCAGTCGATCGACGGTCCGATCCCCTACCAGGTCTCGTCAGCTGTCGAAGCGCTGATGCGGAATATGCGACGGCGGTCCATCGTCGTCGGCCTAGGTCGCGAGGAGCGATGGGAGTACCCGACGGAGGCGCTGCGGGAGATCATCGCCAACGCGCTCATGCACCGGGACTACCACCCGCTCGCGCACGGCACGCAGGTCAGGATCGAGCTTTACCCGGACCGGCTTGTGGTGACGAGCCCTGGTGGGCTCCACGGTCCGATCGCCACCGAAGACCTCCTCTCCGAGAGCGTCTCGTCATCACGCAACGCCGTCCTCGCCAAACTCCTCGAAGACGTGCAGATCCCGGGCTCCGCCCGGACCATCTGCGAGAACCGGGGCTCCGGCCTGCTCGCGACCGCAGCGATGCTGCGCTCTGCCGGAATGGAACCGCCCATCCTCACCTCGGACGTCCGGTCGTTCCGCGTCGAACTGCGCAACCACGGACTGCTGGACGACGACGCCACGGCCTGGCTCTCCACGCTCGACACGATGTCGCTCAACGATCGCCAGCGCCTCGGCCTCGCCTACCTGCGGCGTCACGAGCAGCTCTCCAACGCCGGGTACCGGAGCCTCACCGGCTGCGACGCACTCACGGCCACTCGCGAGCTGTCGACGATGGCTGCCGGCGGATTCATCGACCGGACAAGCTCCGGAAGATGGACGATCTGGCATCTGGCTCCCGCCTACGCGGCGTCGATCCACTCCCCGCTCACGCTCGACCTGCCCACGCTCGGCGGCGACCGCCCCGGTGCCTCAAGCCGACGTGAGCAGGTCGTCACCCTCCTCAGAGGCGGCCCGCGCTCCACCTCCGACCTCGCCACGACACTTGGCCTGTCCCCTCAAGCAGTGCTGCGCCACCTCCGGATCCTGGAGGACGCCGGGATCGTCCGTCCGACGGCGGCCAGCCGCAGAAGCCCGCTGAACGCATGGACTCTCGTCGGCGGAGCCGCCGCGACGTCCACGGAAGGATCGCGATGACTCAGGTCCACCTCGAGGAGAAGTTCGAAGACGCGATCGAGGCGTCGATGCTGGCCGCCGGCTGGCATCGCGGCTCGACGCAGGGCTATCGGCCCGCCTGGGGGCTCGACGTCGAACAGCTCTTCGCCTTCCTCACGGATACCCAGCCTCGGGCCTGGAAGAAGATCCTCGGCTACTACGGCGGTGACGAGGCCGTCGGGCGGACGAAGTTCGCCGAGCGCCTGGCCGCTGAGCTGGATCAGCGAGGCCCCCTGGACGTGCTCCGCCACGGAATGAAGGACCACGGAGTCAAGGTCTCCCTGGCGTTCTTCGCCCCGGCCTCCACGCTCTCCGACGAGCTCGTGAGCCTGCACGCGGCAAACCGCCTGAGTGTGACGCGGCAGCTCCGCTACTCGGCGACCACTACCGGCGAGCTGGATCTGGCGCTGTTCGTCAACGGCATCCCTACCGCGACTGCCGAGCTCAAGAACCCCCTGACCGGCCAGGACGTCGAGCACGCGAAGGCGCAGTACCGCCAGGACCGCTCGCCCAAGGAGCTGCTGTTCGCTCGGCGGGCTCTCGTGCACTTCGCCGTCGACCCCGACCTGGTGTTCCTCACGACGCGCCTCACCGGACCGTCCACCCGGTTCCTCCCGTTCAACCTAGGAACAGGCGGCGCCGGCAACGAGGGCGGCGCGGGAAACCCGACCTCGGATGGCGGTTACAAGACGGCCTACCTCTGGGAACAGGTGTGGAGCCCGGACAACTGGCTCGACCTGTTGCGGCGCTTCCTGCACGTCGAGGACCCCGTCGCGCCCGGCAAGGGCAAGCCCGTCGGCAAGAAGCCGTGGCATGCACGGACGCTGATCTTCCCGCGCCTGCACCAGTGGCACGCGGTGCGCAGCCTGACCGACCATGCTGCCGAGCACGGCGCGGGGCAGAACTACCTGGTGCAGCACTCGGCCGGGTCGGGCAAGTCGAACACGATCGCCTGGCTCGCCCACCGGCTGTCGTCGCTGCACAACGCCGAGAACTCCAAGGTGTTCCACAAGGTCATCGTCATCACCGACCGGGTGGTCCTGGACCGCCAGCTGCAAGACACGATCTTCCAGTTCGACCACACTGTCGGGGTCGTGGAGAAGGTCGACAAGACGTCCGCGCAACTCGCCAAGGCGCTGACCGGTGAGACCGCGCAGGTCATCATCACGACACTGCAGAAGTTCCCCTTCGTCCTGGAGTCGGCCGGCACACTCGCCGGGTCACGGTTCGCGGTCATCGTCGACGAGGCGCACTCCTCCCAGACCGGGGAGACCGCCAAAGCCCTCAAGCAGGTCCTCGCACAGGGCGTCGACGCGACGGTGTCCAGCGATGGCGACGCGATCCTGGTCGCCGCCGAGGTGGCCGAGGCGATCGCCGAGGCGGCCGAGGACGCGTCCGACCCCCTGGTGTCCTCCGCACTGGCACGAGGTCGACACGAGAATCTGTCGTTCTTCGCGTTCACCGCGACCCCCAAGGCCAAGACGCTGGAGCTGTTCGGCGCGCTGGGCGACGACCATAAGCACCGCCCGTTCCACGTGTACTCGATGAAGCAAGCCATCGAGGAGGGCTTCATCCTCGATGTGCTGCGCAACTACGTCACCTATGCGACGTATTACAAACTGACCAGGATCGGGTCGAACGGGGCGTCGTCCGACGCCTCGGATCGCGAGGTCGACAAGCGCAAGGCCGCCGCCGAGCTGGCCAGGTTCGCGTCCCTGCACCCGTCCAACATGACCCAGCGGGCAGAAATCATCGTCGAGCACTTCCGCGCCCACACCGCGCATCGGCTCGGTGGGCGCGCCAAGGCCATGGTGGTGACCCGATCCCGCCTGCACGCCGTGCGCACCCGCGCCGCGATCGCGGATTACATCAAGACCAAGGGTTACCAGGGCCTCCACACGCTCGTCGCGTTCTCCGGCGTGGTCGAGGACGACGGGGTCGCCTACACCGAGGCGATGGTCAACGGGTTCGGCGAGAGCTCTCTGCCCGAACATTTCACCTACACGTCCGCGGATGACCCCCTCGCCGGGCGCGAAGGAGCAGGTCAGGTCCTCGAGTACCACGTGCTGGTCGTCGCTGAGAAGTACCAGACGGGATTCGACCAGCCGCTGTTGACCACGATGTACGTGGATAAGAAGCTCGAGGGCGTCAAAGCCGTGCAGACCCTCTCGCGCCTGAACCGCACCCACCCGTTGAAGTCGCAGGACGACGTCTTCGTGCTCGACTTCGCCAACGAGGCCGTCGACATCGCCGAGTCGTTCGCGCCCTTCTACGAGACGACGATCACCGAGCCCACCGACCCGAACCTGCTCTACGCGTCGCAGACTGAGGTGATGGGCTTCGGCCTGCTGGTGGAGTCCGAGATGGACTCCTACGTCGGTCCGCTCCTGGCCTCAGGCGGCGACTCGGCCGCCCACGCGAAGCTCTACCACTTCACCGACCCGGCCCTGGACCGGTACGTGCACCTGCTCGAGGAGGACCGCGAGACGGCCGAAGAGTTCCGGTCAACACTGCGCAACTACACCCGCGCCTATGCGTTCCTGGCCCAGGTGATCCCCTTCCACGACGCCGACCTCGAGAGGCTGCACCTCTATGGCAAGGCCCTGCTGCAGCGCCTCCCCCGCAGCCACGACGCCACCGTGGACCTCGGCGCCGTCGACCTGTCCCACCTGCGCATCGTCAAGACCGGCGACACCGACGTGTCCCTCGGAGCCGGGCTCGGCGAGCAGATCCTGCCCGGATTCACCGGCGGCGGCCGCGGGTCGCAGACCGTGACCGAGCTCGCGCTCATCGACCAGGTCATCGCCGCCATCAACGACCGACTCGGCGGCAACCTCACCGACGCCGACAAGGTCTGGGTCCAGCAGACCTTCGAGTACGCCGCCGAGGACCCCCACATCCGGCAGACGGCCAGGGCCAACACCGAGGAGAACTTCGGCTACGTCTTCGACAAGCAGTTCGAGGGCCTCGTCCTGGACCGGCACGACGCGAACGCCGGCCTGATCGACCGCGTCTTCAAGGACTCCGACACCACGACGTTCTTCACCTCGATGGCCCGCAAGATCGTCTACGAGCTCGCTCGAGGAGCGGGGGAGGCCAGCTGAGTTTGCGCGGCGGCGACCGGGCTAGATCACGTCGAAGACGTGGTCGAGCAGCATGACCGCGACGCAGCCGAGGACCTCCGCCGAGGTGTGCGAGCTCAGCAGGTGCCCGCCGATCACCGTCGCCGCCTGGTCGGGCGGCGTGCCCAGCGGCACGGGGTTGACGTTCTGCACGGTGAGGTGGACGTCCCACTTGCCGGGCTCGTCGTCGGGTGGGAGCCGCACGCTGCCAGCGAAGCAGCAGCGGCGGGCCTGGAGCGACCGGCCGGCGGCGGCGTGCTCGGGCTGCTCGGCGCGGATGCCCGCGGCGACCCGTTCCCCCACGCCGACGGTGAAGCCCTGCTCGCCGACGGGGTCCATGCAGTACTGGAGCAGCAGGGCCTCCCCTGAGCCGCCGCGCACCACGACGCGCACGATGCCGTCGCCAGTGAGCTCCAGCTCCTGGACGACGCCCTGCTCGGAGGTGGACGTGGCGCGGTCGACGATCTCCCCGGCGGCGTTCAGGGCGATGAGCGTCACGGGTGAGGGGTGGAAGAGGACGACCTCGACGGCGACCCGGGAGGCGGGCGCGTGATGCAGCACGAGCGGCCGGGTGGGGATCTGCAGGCCTCGGGGCGCGTTCGGCCAGTCGACGACGCGGACCGGCTGCTTCTCGGTGTCCAGGTAGCCGAGCCAGTCGAAGCGGCCCTCGTGGGGGTATTCGCCGGTGGCGTGGTCGTCGAAGTCGACGCAGAGGGTGGTGGGCTGCTCACCGTCGGGCGGGTCCTCGGGGAACCGTCGGGGGCAGGCCGTGGGGTGGAGCACGACGCGCAGCGCGGTGTGGGGGCGGCGGTGCGGGATCAGGTGGGCGACGACGTGGTACGCGTCGCAGGGGCGCGGCTGGTAGTCCCAGATGGCGGCGACGAGCTGCACGGACTCGCCCGGGCGGTAGGCGGGCTTGTCGGTGACGACGTGTTTGCCCAGCAGGAACTGGGTGTTGACGCGGTCCTCGGTGACGTCGTGCTCGAGCACGCCGGCGGTCGTCTCGCGCGCGTAGTGCCAGGTCGTCTGCGTCCGGAACGGAGTGCCCGGCAACGGCAGGCTCGGGTACTCGATGGCCATGTCCACCGACTCCCCCAGCGTGAGATCCCCCGCCGCTGGGCTCGTGGCGTCCTGCCCACGGCGAGTGGGGTCGCGGTAGTCGCTGGCGGCGGCGGCGATGGCGGCCGCCGCTGCTCCGGCGTAGAGGCCTGCGGCGAGTGGCGACGGCGCCTCCCACTCGATGAGCGAGGTGATCAGCGGCCCGCAGGCGAGGACCTTGCCGATCGCCTCGATGTGGTCGCCGCCGGTGGGGTGCCCGGGCTGGATGATCTGGTCGCCCGCGCTGCCGCCGTCGCCCCACACATGCCAGTTCGACAGCGCGACCGCGGCGCCTGTGGCGTCGTCCCGGGCGAGGACGCCGAGCGTGCCGGAGCCGTTGAACCACACGAGGTGCTCTTCGGAGTTGCTGGTCGCCACGCCACCGCGCAGCGGGTCGTACTTCTCCTCGTCGCGGTCGCCCGCCTGCGCGGGCCGCAGCCGCGGCGCCTGGACGTCGGTGGGGAACCCGTCGATCTCGGCGGGGATGGGCCGGGAGCCCGCCGCCTCGATGCTCAGCGCGGAGGGCAGCTTCTCGGTGACGTAGAAGATGATGCTGAGCTCGTCGGCCAGGGCTCCGCCGCGCCGGGGCAGCCCCCAGCCGATCGTGCGGACTGTCGGATCGGAGGCGTGCTCTCTGCGCAGCCGCGCCACGACCTCCTGGATGCGGGCGGTGCGGTCCTGCGGCTCGTCGTCCATCGCCCTCACCCCGAGATCGTGATGCCCATGAGTCGCTGGACGTCGTCCAGTAAGGAGGCCCGGCCCAGCGTCCCGGGGCCGTCGCCGCTGTGGTGCAGCGCGACAGGCCGGAGCGTGGCGGTGTGGACCCAGATGGAGCCGGAGTCGCCCGGTTGGCTGACCAGCTCGTTGAAGTCGGGGTCGGTCTCCAGCGCGAGCTGGTCGATGGTCCAGGTGGCGAGATCGTGGCCCAGCGGCGCGAAGCCCGTCATGATCGCGTGGGTGAGGCCCGTGCGGGCGCCGGACTTGTGCACCTTGCGCTGCGGGTCGGTGACGGGCAGCAGCATGATCGCGTCGAGCTCGGCCCGGGTCATCACCGGTGTCGCCAGGGCGATGTCCCCGTCCAGCGCGGTCACCGCGTTCTGGGAGTCCTCGTTGGACTGCGCGTCGAGGGTCGTGAGGAACGCGAGCGAGCGGTCCGTGTCGAGGACGCACAGCGCCGCGTCGACATCGTCCCGCTGCACGCGTCCGAGCGTCCCGATCACCAGGTCCTCGTCCTGGTAGGCGACATCCGCCGCCTCGGCGATCGCCCCGGCGATGAGGAGCAGGATCGCGATGATGAGCAGCAGCACCTTCCACCACGGGTCGTCGAAAGGGATCGGCCCGTGCTGGCCGGGGAACGGCGCGGCGGGGGTGACGGTGTAGGAGAACTTGGTGGGGAACGCGTAGAACGGCTCGTCGCAGTCGCGGCCGCCGTCGTGGTCGTGGGGGCGCCCGTCGCCGCCGCCCCCGCAACCGCAGGGCGTGCTGGCGCAGGCGCAGTCGAGGATCTCTTGGATGAGGCACGGGTCCACCGGGCGCCCGTCGAGCAGTGCCTGGAGCGCGCGCCGCAGCAGGTCCCGTTGCTCGGCGGAGGGGCCGCCGCCCTTCCCGGCAGCGGTGCGCCGCTCGGGTGGGCAGCGGTGGCGCCCCTTGCGCCCGTTGACCTGGTCGAGCGCGAACTCGCGGAGCCGCATCCGCAGCGTGCCCTCCTGCACCCGCGAGACGATCTCGCCGGTGGCCGGGTCCACCGAGGTGCGGCTGACGAAGATCTGCGTGCGGACCCGTCGGGCGGGGTGCCCGGCGTCCGCCATGCCCGCCAGGTTCCGGCAGACGAGCTCCACCTCGTGCTTGCGCGGCGCCGCGTTCCGCACGTCCACCTTGAAGTACACGGTCTTCCCCGCGCCGGGGGCGAGCGGCCCCAGCACCATCCCCGTGCCGAGCTGGCGCTGGCCGAGCGACGCGAGCTCGGCCTGCGACCACGTGTCGAGGATGCGCACCCCGCGCATGGCCAGGTCGCTGCGGCTGCCCGGCGAGATGTCGAGCACATGCGTGTCGGTGAAGGGCAGGCCCCACCGGTTGATGACGCGGACGCCCATGAGGTAGACGCCCAGCGCCGCCTCGAAGATCCCGTCGGGCATCTGGAACAGGTCGTCGACGCGCACCGCGTAGGGGCGGTACGGCACCTCGAACAGGGCGCCGTCGAGGAACCGGGCGTCCCACCGGATGTCGCGGAAGTCCCTGGTGGGCAGCGGGTCCTCCGCGCCGATCACCGCCCGGACGTCCACCCGGTCCAGGCCCGGGTCGATCATCATCTCCGACGGCTTCCATGCCGCCGCGGCGTTCTCCCGGTGCTCGGCGACGAGCGCCCAGGCGGCGCCGTCCGCGGTGACCTGCGAGCCGACGTCGCCCGGATACGTCCCGGACCCGCTGGCGGCGCCCTCGACGCGGTAGCGGTTCTCCCAGGTGTGCACTGCCTCGACGACGCGCAGATCCCACCGGCCATATAACTGGACGCTCACGGAGACCCCCCTCCGCGCGGCGAGGGCGTCCCCGCGCGCACCGTTGCCGGGGGCGAGCCCGACTCTTGCCAGTGTCACATCGGCCCCAGGGGCGCGCGAGCGGCAGCCGCTCCGAGGCTCCCCGGACTCACAGGCTCCTCTCAGGCGCGTCGAGGTCATGGGCGCCGCGACCTGGCCGATGGGATGAGCACGGCCGACATGCGCCGCACCGCCACCTGGAAGAAGACCGCCGTGCAGATCACCAGCGCCACCAGCGCCTCCGCCGCCAGCACCTCCGCCACGACCACCGAGCTGCAGCGCCAGCTCGCGGCCGATCAGCGCACGCTGGCCAAGCACCAGCGCGAGGGCGCCGACGCCGCCGTCATCGCCGCGGCGCAGGCGGCGGTCACAGCCGACCAGATCGCCATCGCGCAGGCCGCCGCCACGGGGACGATCGACACCATCGTGTGACCGAGGCCCACGGATGGGCGATTCGCGGCCCAACCTGCCGACTTGCGGGTTATCGTCCCTCGATACCCCTTCCCCGGTCGGTCCCCCGGCCTCTGCGCCATGGAGCCCGAGAACCACATGCCGACCCATCCCCGCCGCCTGCTCGCGCCCGTCGCGCTCGTCGCCCTGCTGCTCCTGACCGGGTGCACATCCTCGGATGAGCCCGCAGCACCGGCGGACGCGGACGGCTCCCCCGCCGCTGGCCAGGAGCAGAGCCCGGCGGCGACCTCGAGCGCGGACAGCGCGGCCTTCACGACGTCGGCGGTGCTCGCCGAGCAGACGTTCGACGTGACCACGAGAAGCGACGACGCCGGCGGCACGATCACCACCACACTGCGCGCGCTCGAGGTCAAGGGCGACGCGATGACGCTGCGCTGGGCGCTGCGGTGGGACAACGACGACGCGCCCGACGATGAGACTGCCAGCCTCTACAAGCTGGGGCTCGCCAACGCCAACTCACCCGTCCTCACCGACCCGGTGAACCTCAAGCAGTACCGCTCGCTGTGCACCGAGGGCTCCTGGCAAGGAGACAAGGCCGGCCAGGAGACCTGCGCACGCACGGCGCTCGTGTCGCCGTCCAACTCGTTGTTCCTCGAAGTCCCCAACCACACCACCGTCGAGGCGTGGGCGGTGCTCCCGGCCCCCGAGGACGATGACGCCGTCTTCGAGGTGCTCGTGGCCGACGGCTGGCCGGCGTTCTCGGGCGTCCAGCCGACCCCCGCGCCATGAGCCCGATGCACCGCATGCCGCACCGCCGCGTCGTCGTGCCCACGCTCGCGGCGGCGCTGCTCATGTCGTGGGCCACCCCGGCCGTCGCCGATCAGGACGCCGACCTGGCCCGCCTGGAGCAGGCCGTCATCACCCCGGCGATGCTCGCGGACGCCGTCCTGGACCTGGACGCCGCGTCGGCGGTGTTCGACCTGTCGCAGTCAGGCGCGGTGCGGGGCCTCGAGCAGACGAAGACGGAGGCGGGCGCCGCCGTCGTGACCCTCACGTCGGACCTGCTCTTCGACTTCGGCGAGTCGACGCTGACTCCGGCGGCGAGCGCGGCGCTCGCCGAGATCGCGCAGGCGATCGGCCAGGGCGCCGCCGTGGCCGTCGACGGGCACACCGACTCGATCGGCGGGGACGACGTCAATGTGCCGTTGTCCCAGGCCCGCGCCCAGGCGGTGGCCGACGTGCTGGCAGCGACGCGCCCCGACTTGGTGCTGACGGTCACGGGCCACGGCAGCGCCGTCCCCGTGGCCTCGAACACCGGCGAGGGCGGCGACAACCCGGCGGGCAGGGCGCAGAACCGGCGGGTCGAGCTCACGTACGCGACCACCCCGTAGGGCCGGCAGGGGCGCACCCCCGACCGGCCCTGCGCGGGCAGCCTCTCCGCAGGTCAGTGGTGCGCGCGCAGCCGCTTGACGAACGGCGCGGCGACCACGGCGATCAGCCCGAGGCATCCGCCCAGGAGGAACGCCTTCTGCGTGCCGACGGCCTGCGCCTGCGCGCCGGATCCGCTCGCGGCGGCTGCGGCCCCGATGGTCATCGCGGCCACGAGCAGCGCTGTGCCGGCCGCGCCGGCGAGCTGCTGCAGGGTGTTCATGATCGCGGAGCCGTGCGCGTAGAGCTCACGCGGCAGGGCGCTGAGCGAGACGGTCATCAGCGGCGTCATGAGCATGGACATGCCGATGCAGAAGATGACGTGCCACGCCACGACGACGCCCGGCGACGTGTGGGCGCCGACGGTGCTGAGCAGCCACTGCCCGCCGCAGAGCAGGACCGCGCCGGGGATGACGATGGGGCGCGGGCCGACCATGTCGTAGAGGCGCCCGACGAATGGCGACAGCAGGCCCTGGACGAGCCCGCCCGGCAGCATGAGCAGCCCGGTCGTGAGGACGCTCAGACCGAGGCCGGCCTGCAGGTAGATGGGCAGCACCACGACGGTGCCGAGCATGGTGGCCATGGCGACCATCACGATGACCACCGAGATCCGGAAGGTGGGGACGGCGAACGGGCGCAGGTCCAGCAGCACGGAGCCGGTGCGCTGCAGGCGCGTCTGGCGCCGGATGAACACCACTAGCGCGAGGACGCCGATCACCAGGGATGCGAGGGGCGCCAGGCCGCCGTCGAGCAGCGCCTCGATGGAGGCGAGCCCGTAGACGATGCCGCCGAAGGCGAAGACGGACAGCACGACCGACCCGACGTCGAGGCGCGGGCGCGTGACGTCGTGGGTGGCCTTGATGAGCAGGAGGCCGACGACGAAAGCGATCGCGGCGAGCGGCAGCATGAGCCCGAAGACCCACCGCCAGCCGAGCGTGTCGACGACGACGCCCGAGATGGTGGGACCGATGGCCGGCGCCACGGAGATGACCACGGAGTTGAGCCCCATGACCGCGCCGCGCTTCTCGACGGGGACCGACGTGAGGGTGGTGGTCATCAGCAGCGGCAGGATGATCGCCGTGCCGCAGGCCTGGACGACGCGGCCGAGCAGGATGACGGCGAAGGTCGGCGCGATGCCGGCCAGCACGGTGCCCACCAGGAAGAGCACCAGCGCCGCTGTGAACAGGGTGCGGGTGGTGAACCGCTGGAGCAGGTAGCCGGTGGTGGGGATGACCACGGCCATGGTGAGCATGAAGCCGGTGGTGAGCCATTGGGCAGTGCCGGCCGCGACCTCGAAGTCGCCCATGATGCTGGGCAGCGCGACGCTGAGCACTGTCTCGTTGAGGATCATGATCAGTGCGGAGAGCACGAGGACGGCGATCACCGGGCCGACGCGGCCGGTGGCCTTCTCCGTCTCGATGGCCGGCGAGAGCGCCGGGGTCTCCTCGCGGAGCTGAACGTCAGACATGGGACCTTCTTCCTTGAAACAAGCCAGGCGATTCTGTCACGGTGTGACACCATGGCAGTGACTGCCAGAGGAGTGCCGCTGGTCACACGCGTGCTCGTGCTAGGAAGGACCGCATGGACGACACCCCCTCCGACCTGCGCGCCCGGCGCCGTCTCGACACCCACGCCGAGATCCACCAGGCCGCACTGGAGCTCTTCGAGGAGCAGGGCGTCCGGGAGACCACCGTCCAGCAGATCGCCGACCGCGCCGGTGTCTCGTCGCGCACCTTCTTCAGGTACTTCACCTCGAAGGAGCAAGCCGCCCTGCCCGGCCAGCGGCGCCTGCTCCGGGCCATCGACGCGATCGACGTCTCGCCAGACGACCCGATCGCCTCGGTGCTGCAGAAGGTCGAGGCCGCCACCGAGTCGGCGATGGCCGGCGAGAACGACCCCGAGCTCGACGAGCACCGCCGCGTCGCGCGGCTGCTCACCCGGGAGCCCGACCTCCAGGCCCTGGCCGCCGCCCAGGAGCAGGCCCTGACCGCGCGCCTGCGCGCCCGGCTCGCCGAGCAGCTGCAGGGCGGGGACCCCGCCACCGTGCTGCTCATCGCCGAGATCGTCGTGGCGGTGTGGCGCGCCTCATGGGAGCGCTGGGGCGAGCTCGCGCTCGAGGGCCGCGCGGCCGACCCCGTGGAGGTCTACCGGCAGTGCCGCGCGGAGCTCCGCCGCATCGTCGGCTGACCTCGCCCGGCCAGGCATGACTCGGGCCCCCGGCGGGCTGATCGCCTGCCGGGGGCCTGAGCGCGCACGTCCTACAGCGCCGCGGTCGCCTCCTTGGCCGCGGCGTGGCGCCCGCCGATGTACCCGAAGGTCATCGCGGGGCCGATGGTCGAGCCGGGGCCCGGGTACGTGTTGCCCATCACCGAGGCGGACGTGTTGCCCGCCGCGTACAGCCCCTCGATGACGGAGCCGTCCTCGCGGAGCACGCGCGCGTGCTCGTCGGTCAGCAGCCCGCCCTTGGTGCCGAGGTCGCCGGGGTAGATCTTGATGGCGTAGAACGGCGGCCTGCTCACCGAGCCCAGGTTCGGGTTGGGCTTGACCCGCGGGTCGCTGTAGACGCGGTCATAGGCGCTGTCCCCACGGTGGAAGTCCTCGTCCACGCCGGTGGCGGCGAACTGCGCGAACCGGCCGGCGGTGCGCCGCAGGCCGTCCTTGTCGATGCCCATCTTCTCGGCGAGCTCCTCCAGGGAGTCGGCCTTGGTCATGAACCCGGACTCGATGAGCTTCTTGGGCGTCATGCCGGGCAGGGCCATGCCGAACGGGTACCGGGAGCGGTGCCGCGAGTCGATGATCAGGTACGCGGGGATCGCCGCGATCGTGGCGTTCCGCTCGTACTGGTGGTGCCCGGCGTCCACGTACGACTCGGACTCGTTCATGAACCGCTCGCCGCCCGCGTCGACGATGAACCCGTGCGGCAGCGAGCGCTCGGCGAGCAGGAATTGCGCGGCGCCGTCGGGCTTGAGCACCGACGGCCCCCACCAGGCGTCGTCCATCAGCGCGAGGGCCGCGCCGGCGGCGATGCCGGCCTGGATGACCTCGCCGGTGTCGCCGGGGTTGGCGCTGGTCCACTCGGTGGTGATGGGGTGCGGGTGGTGCTTCTGCCGCATCTCGTCGTTGTGGGCGAAGCCGCCGGCGGCGAGCATGACGCCATGGCGGGCGCCCACGCGCATCCGCTTGCCCTCGTGGTCGACGACGACGCCGACGACCGCGCCGTCCTCGATGACCAGCTCGACCAGCGGCGACTCGAGCCAGATGGGGATGTCCCGCTGGAGCGCGAGGTGCAGCATCTGGCCCATGAGGCTGTTGCCGAGCCCGACGAGCTTCTTGCCGAGCAGGCGGCTGCCGATGGTCTGGACGCCGACCACATTGGCGGCGGTGAGGAAGCCCTCGACGGTGCGCAGCGACAGGTTCATGGACGCCACCTCGTAGGTGTGCACCGGCATGGGGATCAGCCCGCGGAGCTTCGCGCCCCACGGCCCGAGATTGCGCATGTCCCAGCGGTCGCCCTCGATGCCGCGCCCGATGGCCATGCCGCCGGGCTTCTCGGGGTAGTAGTCGGCGTAGCCGCGTCCGTACACGAAGCGGAAGCCCAGGCCGCGCAGGAACTCCACCATCGCGGGCCCCTCGGTGAGGAACGCGTGCCGCCGCTCGGGGGAGCTCGCGGGGCCGACGTCACCGATCACCTCGTCGATGTAGGCGCGCGCGGCCTCATAGGAGTCGGAGACGCCCGCGTCGCGCATGACGGGGTTGTTCGGCACCCATAGGCCGCCGCCGGACATCGCCGAGGACCCGCCGTACAGCTCCGTGCTCTCGAGGACGAGAGGCTCCTTGCCGGACTCCTTGACGGCGAGCGCCGTGGTCATCGCCGCTGAGCCCGTGCCGACGACCACGACGTCGACGACCTTGTCGAACTTGCCCATCGCACTTCCCCTTCGAAGTCGGATGCGCCAGCTATCCGGACACTGGCGTCCACTTCAAGGTACTGGGGTCGCGCGCGGCCCGCCAGGGACAGAAGGCCTCCCGCCCCGCTCGGCTACGCTCGACGGGTGAGCCAACGGCGCGACGCCCAGCGCAACCGGGCCCGGCTCATCGCCGCCGCCGCCGAGGTCTTCCGCGAGGACGGGGCCGCCGCGCCCCTCGACCTCGTCGCCCGACGCGCCGACGTCGGCCGCGGAACCCTCTACCGCCACTTCCCCGACCGCGGGGCCCTCATCGCCGCCGTCCTCAAGATGCGCATGGACGCCCTCGAGCAGTACGCCGCCGACTACCCCGGCGACGACCTCCTCGAGCACCTCCTCGCCGAGATCCTCGCCCTCCAGCTCGACGCGCCCGGGCTCGCCACCGCCATCCGCACCGCCGGATCCGACGAGCCACTGGGCGCCATGTTCGAGCAGACCCGGGCGCTGCTCTCCACCGCGCTCGACCGCGCCCACGCCGCCCAGCTGGTGCGCGAGGACCTCACCCTCCCCGAGGTGATGCTCGCCATCGCCATGCTCGACGGCGCGGTGTCGGCGCACACCCGCCTGCCCGAGGACGCCCCTGTCGAGCTGGCCCTGGCGATCGTGCTGCGCGGGATGCGCAGCCCCGCGAGGTCACGGCTCCCCGTGCCCGCCCCCGCCCTCCGCCTGCCGACAGCCCAGGAGCTCCAGCCCGACGACTGACCACGACGGCCGACCCACGAGGAAGGGGCCCACCGCATGGCGAGCCCCTCCCCCTCTCAGTTCACTGCCAGGTCAGACCCCGGCGGTGACCGCCTCCTCGCGCGGCTGCGGGTTCGCCGCGGCGACCTTCTGGTAATCGGGCAGGTCCGTCCAGAGCTCGTCCTTGAGCGGGTTGAGCCGCCGGACGATGATGCGGCGCACCTGGTAGACGGCCACCGCGATGTTCGCGACGAGGGCCAGCGCGCTGACGATGAACAGCGCCTTCGGGTCGTGTGAGGAGTCGACGGCGAACTTCGAGTCGGAGACGAACGCCGGCACGGCCATCGTGAACATCATCCAGAACGCGAGCGTCTGGGCGCGGTGCTGCAGCCAGGCGCCGCGCTTGATGAAGAACGCGGGGATGGTGCACGAGACCAGCAGCGCGGCGCCGGCGTAGAACGCGTGGTCGCCGACGCAGTTGTAGACGTAGGCGAAGTTCCACAGGTCGTACGCGATGATCCAGAACCAGACCATGTCCGGCCACACCATGTCGCGCTTCTTGTCCTGGCTGATGACGATGCCGGCCCACCCGCAGATGGTCAGCAGGTTGAGCAGCCCGGCGATGCCGTTCATGACGTTCCAGGGGCCGCCGACCATCATGACGCCGTCGACCATGCCGTTCATCGACGTGACCTGGAAGTCGCGGATGACCGCCTCGAGGATGTTGAGCGCCAGGATCGCGGCGGGGAACATCAGCGCGTACTTGTTGCGGGCGATGCGCGGGTAGTACCGCAGCAGCATGAACCCGATGCACCCGGCCAGGGCCGAGTACACCTTGACCCAGTGGAACCAGCTACCGGTGCTGGACCCCTCGCCGGCGGTGTTCGGCCACACGAAGATCGTCAGGATGATCGGCAGCACGATGAACAGCACGATCGCCGCGCGCTTGCTGGAGCGCGCGATCTCGTTGGCGAGCATGAGGGCCGCGACGACCGCGACCCACATGAGCGCCGAGTACCAGGGGATGGACTCGAACAGGAACATCTCGTCACTCGCCTTCGGGGTGGAGGGGACTGTGCGCGTCCGGCTGCTGCCGGGGCGCTGACTGCTCAGACGGCAGGGCTTCAGAGGGCAGGCCTTCAGAAGACAGGGCGCCGTCGTTGGGATCGAGGTGCAGCGTCTGGCGGATGATGTCCATCAGGACGCGGTCGCTGACCTTGTGCTCGGAGCTCGCCAGGCCGATCAGCCCGTGGATGAGCACATAGAACGTCTCGGGGACGTGGTCGATCTGGATGCGGTGCCGCTGGGCGTAGGCGGCCACGGTGGTGTGCTGCAGGCAGTCGACGAGGGCCCGCACGGCACGGTCGACGAACCGGCTGTACAGGCGGGTGTCCTCGATGCGCGGCAGGGCGCCGGGCTGGGCGACGGGGCCCAGGTGTCGGCGGAACAGCGCGACGCAGTCGGTGAGGGCCTTGTCGATGTTGCCGACCTCGCGCTGGGCGTCCCAGCGACGCACGTCCTCGACGAACTCGTCGATGTGCCGTTCGAGGACGACCTCGACCAACGTGTCCTTGTCGGTCAGGTAGTGGTAGACGAGCCCGCGGGTGATGCCGGCCCGTGCGGCGACGTCCGCGATGGACGTGCGGCCGACCCCCTGCTCGGCGAACAACTCCCGGGCGGCGGCGATGATCGCCTCGCGCCTGTCGTCCGGGTCCATCACCGTCCGTGTGGCGCCTGATCCGCCCGTGCGTGCCACGATCCACCGCCCTCACCGCCGGCTGCGCCGTGTCCCCGAGGAGTCGGGGGCGGGTGCCGTCACGGATCATCCAAGGCCCCATTGACAGTGCGTCAATGGGACCTTGGTCCAGCCGCCCGTGGGCATGGCGAGGCCTTCACCCGGGTGGCGGACAGGCCGTTCACCCAGGGCGGTGAGGGCGGTCTCTGATACACA
>NZ_JAUDBQ010000008.1 GCF_030372105.1 Cellulomonas cellasea
CGTCCGGATCCCCGCCCGATGCCGCGCCTGAGGCCGCGCCCGCCACCGTCAGCACTGCTGTCGCGGGCCGCCCCAGGGCCGCCACAGCCGCCAGCTCCTGTCCGGCCTCGACGACGCGCTCCTCGCCGAAGCGCAGCCCGGTGGCCTCCGCGAGCGCCGAGCCGACGGCCTCCCCCACCGGCACGGCCACGGCGTCGGGCCCGTCGGGGGCGGTGGCACCGCCGACGAGGAGCACCGCCTGGGCGCCCAGGCGCTCGAGCTCGGCGGCGACCTCGGCGTCGGCCGCACCGCCGGTGAGCAGCACGGGAACCCCCCAGGCCACGGCGGCGGAGGCCCCCGCGAGCTGGCCGGGCACGTCGGCGGCGGAGGCGAGCACCACCACGGGCGCCTGGGCGTACAGCGTGCGGCTGGCCGCGAGCGCCACCGCGTCGGCGGCCTCGTCGGCGGCGAGCGTCAGCGCCTGCGCGGGGTCCTGGACCGCGGCGGCCAGCACCGCGGGACTGGCTGTGGCAGTCGGCGTGCCGTCGGTGGGCGCCGGCCGCTGGCCCGCGACACAGCCCGTCACGATGAGCCCGACGACGACCGCTGCTCCGAGCCCGAGCCGGCCGAGGGGAAGCGGGCGACGGGCAGGACGGACGGACACAGGACTCCTCGTGATCGGCAGCCAGCAGAACCTCACACCCTAGGCGCGCCGCAGGTCATGTGCGGAGCCGGCGGCCGACCCCGCGGACGGGCACGGAGGGGCACGGAGGGGCGGGCCTGCGCCGGACGCGGCAGGATTCCCCTATGACAGACGAGGTCAGCACCGCTGGCGCCTACGTGACGGCGGGCGCCGAGTTCACCAGGGACGACCGGTACATCGCGACGCGGATCACAGCGGACGGGCGCGACGGCTACCCCGTCGAGGCGGGCCGCTACCGCCTGGTGGTGTCCCGCGCGTGCCCGTGGGCGAGCCGCGCGGTGATCGTGCGGCGGTTGCTGGGCTTGGAGGACGCGCTGCCGATGGCCGTCGCCGGGCCGACCCACGACAGGCGCTCGTGGACCTTCGACCTGGACCCGGGCGGCGTGGACCCGGTGCTGGGCATCCCGCGTCTGCAGGACGCCTACTTCGCCCGGTTCCCCGGGTACTCGCGGGGCATCACGGTCCCGGCGATCGTGGACGTGGCCACCGGCGAGGTGGTCACGAACGACTACGCGCAGATGACACTGGACCTGGAGACGGAGTGGGCGGCGCTGCACCGCCCCGGCGCCCCGGACCTCTACCCGGAGCACCTGCGCCCGGAGATCGACGCGGTGGCCCGCGACGTCTTCCGCGACGTGAACAACGGCGTCTACCGGTGCGGTTTCGCCGGGTCGCAGGACGCGTACGACTCGGCCTACCGCCGCCTGTTCACGCGGCTGGACTGGTTGTCCGAGCGGCTCGCGGGCCAGCGGTACCTCGTCGGGGACACGATCACCGAGGCGGATGTGCGGCTGTTCACCACGTTGGCGCGGTTCGACGCCGTCTACCACGGGCACTTCAAGTGCAACCGCGACAAGCTCACCGAGATGCCGGTGCTGTGGGCGTACGCCCGCGACCTGTTCCAGACCCCTGGCTTCGGGGACACCGTCGACTTCGACCACATCAAGCGGCACTACTACGTGGTCCACGAGGACATCAACCCGACGCGGATCGTGCCGCAGGGCCCCGACCTGCGCGGCTGGCTGACCCCGCATGGGCGCGAGGCGCTGGGCGGGCGCCCGTTCGGCGACGGCTCCCCGCCGGGACCCGTGCCCGAGCAGGACCGGGTGCCCGTCGAGCACACCGCCGCCGCGATGGCCGGCTGAGGGCCACACCCGAGGGAGGCGCCATGGCAGGGCTCGCACCAGAGGAGGCGTATCCCGACGCCGGGGGGCTGGTGCTGCGACGCCTCGCCGACCAAGCGGCCCAGCTCGCCGCCCAGGAGCCCGGGGTGCGCGCCGCGGACCCGGACGCGGTGCACGACATGCGGGTGGCCACCCGCAGGCTGCGCAGCGCGCTCGGCACATTCCGCCCCGTGCTGCTGCGCGCGCGCACGGACCCGCTGCGCGACAGCCTGCGCCAACTCGGGCGCCGGCTCGGGCAGGCCCGTGACGCCGACGTCAGCCGTGCGGGGCTGGGCGACCTGCTCGCGGAGGTGCCGGCGGGCCTGGTCATCGGGCCCGTGCGCACCCGCCTGGACGCCGATCGCGGCTCCGCGTACGACGCCGCGCTGACCCGCGTGGTCGAGGACCTCGACGGGCCGGACTGGGCGGCGCTGCGCGCGCTCCTGGCCGACCTGGTCGCGGACCCGCCGCTGGCGCCCGCGGCCAGCCGCGACGTCGACGAGGTGCTGCTGCCGCGCGTGGACCGGGCGTTCCGCCGGCTGAGCCGCGCGTGGAGGTCCGCCCGCGCCGAGCAGTCGGGGGCGCAGCGGGACACGGCACTGCACGAGACGCGCAAGGAGGCCCGCCAGGCCCGGTACGCCGCCGAGACGCTGGCGCCCGTCATCGGCCAGGACGCGGTGCGCAGCGCCCGGGCCGCCGAGCAGGTCCAGGGCCTGCTCGGCTCCCACCAGGACCTGGTGGTGCTGCGCGGCGTGCTGCGGCGGGCCGCTGTCGAGGCGCAGCTGGCCGGGGAGAACGCGTTCACCTACGGGCTGCTGCACGAGCAGGCCCGGGTGCGCGCGCTCGAGCTCGAGCAGCAGCTCCCCCGGCTGGCGCGGCGTGCCACCCGGCCTGGGCGGCGCGCCTGGATGCGGTGACCGCCATCCGGACAGGGCCTCGCCACCCGGCTCGCACCCGGTTAGCGTCCGTGGCGACAAGCCCCCGGGGAGCGCAGGAGCGCTGAGAGTGCGGCCGGACGAGAGTCCCACCCGCAGACCCGTGGAACCTGATCCGGCTCACACCGGCGTAGGGAGCAGGGCATGTGTCGTCGGGCTCCCCCGTCGCCGCGTGGCTGACGGGCTGGGCGGCGACTGCTGCCCTGATCCGTCGTCCGCACCGCCGACCCGGGGGCCGGGCGGCGCGTATGTGCTGCCCGGGGGTCCGCCTGACGGACGAGAGGCCCTCGATGAGCATCACCGAGCACCACCCCGCACCCACCGCCCACGCGGCGCCCACCCCCGCCGAGTTGGGGATCGGCGCGCGGCTCTCCCTGCATCCGATGACCGACGGCTTCGTCCCCGTGATCCTCGGCGCGTTGCGGGCCGCGGCGCGTCCCGAGGTCGAGGTCGTCACCGATGACGTGTCGACGTTCGTCCGGGGCGCCGAGCATCACGTCGTGGCCTACCTCCTCGACGCGATCTCCGCCGCCGCGGCGTCCGGCGCACACGTCGTGGCGCATGTGCACCTGTCGCGCGGGTGCCCGGGCGAGGTCGCCTGCACTGTCGACGACGCGATCCTGCGGCGGCCCGTCACGTTGGGCCCGCTGCCGCGGAGCCACCACGCCGCGAGCGCCCACTGGGCGCTGTACCCGCTCGACGACGGCGACGCGGACCGCCGCGGCGATCACATGGCTGGCATCTTCGCCGCCATCGAGCACGCCCGCTCCCTGGGCGTCGTGACCGGCTCCGAGCACTTCGTGACACGCCTCGACGGCGACCTGGCCGACGTGCTGGGCGCTGTGGCGCAGGGCTGGCTGCTCGTCGGGCAGCGGGTGCGGCATGTGGTGTCCCACGCGACGATCTCACTGGGCTCCCCCTCCGCCAGTGCGGCGGGCGCCCGATGACCGCCGTGCGGCGCCGTGCCGCGCTCACCCTGCACGAGCTGGTGCTGCTGGCCGCCCTCGCCGTCGTCGCCGGGTTCCTCTACTGGGCGCTGGTGCAGGGCTGGCTCGCGCTGCAGGTGGCGATGGGCCCGTTCGGGGACCTGGCGCAGAACGTGCTGGCCGGCGGGTGGATGGTGGTGGCGCCGCTCGCCGTGTTCATCGTGCGCAAGCCCGGGGTGGGCGTCGTCGCCGAGCTCGTGGCAGCCCTCGTGGAGGTCGTCTTCCTCGCCTCCCCCGTGGGCCCGATGCTCCTGGTGGTGGGCCTCGTGCAGGGCGCGGGCGCCGAGCTCGCCTTCACCCTCACCCGGTACCGGCGCTACGGGTGGGGCGTGTTCGTGCTCTCCGGCCTCACTGCGGCCGCCGCGAACCTGGCCATCGGCATGGTGCGGTTCGGGTGGGCGTCCCAGGACTGGTTCGCGCTGCGCGTGGCGCTGCAGATGGCCAGCGGCGTGGTGCTGTGCGGGCTGCTCGCCCGGGTCACCGGCGAGGCGCTGCTGCGCACCGGGGTGTTGGACGACCATGCGGTGGGGCGCGCGCGGCTGGCATCGGAGGCGCGGCTGGCATCGGAGGCGGGGGCGACGACGACGGACGACAGCACCGTCGCCGACGTCCGCGCAGGCGCCGAGTGATCCGGGTCCGAGGCCTGACCGTGCGGTACCCGCGGGCTGCGCGTCCGGTGCTCGACGGGCTGGACCTCGATGTCGCCGCCGGCGAGCAGGTGCTGCTCGTCGGGCCCTCCGGCGCGGGCAAGAGCACTGTGCTGCGCGTCCTGGCGGGCGTGGTCCCGCAGTCGATCGGGGCCCAGGCCCGAGGCGAGGTGCGGGTCGCGGGGATGCCCGTGCTCGGCGGAGGCGACGTGGTCGGCGTCCCGACGCTGGCCCGGGAGGTGGGCGTGCTGACGCAGGACCCCGCCGACCAGCTCGTGCTGCCGACGGTGCTCGACGAGGTCGCGTTCGGGCTGGAGAACCGGGCCGTGCCGCGCCACCTGATCGGGCCGCGGGTCGAGCGGGCGCTCGCGCTGGTCGGCGCCGCGGGCCTCGCGGGGCGGCGCACCAGCGAGCTGTCCGGCGGCGAGGGCCAACGGGTGGCGCTCGCTGCGGTGCTGGTCGCGGACCCCTCCGTGCTGCTGCTCGACGAGCCGACCGCGCTGCTCGACCCCGTCGGCGCCCGACAGGTCGCCGACGCGGTGCGCGCCGCGCGCCACGGCCGGGCCTGCGTGATGGTCGAGCATCGGCTCGACGAGATCGGCGGCCTCCCGGGTCGCATCGTCGTGCTGGACGAGCAGGGCCGGGTGCGCGTCGACGGCCCGACCGACGCCGTGCTGGCCGAGCGGTCCGCCGAGCTCGTGGCGCTGGGGTGTTGGCTGCCCGCGTCCGCCGAGCTGCGCGCGGCTGGCTTCGACTCGGCCTCTCAAGCGGCCGCCGCTGCGCGACCGGCGGGAGGGCCCGTGGCGCCACCGGCGGGAGAGGTGGTGCTGCGGGCCCGGTCGGTGCGGGTCGACCGGGGCGGGCGCCGCGTGGTGGGCCCGGTCGACCTGGCGGTCCGCCGGGGGCGGGTGACGGCGGTGCTCGGGGTCAACGGCTCGGGGAAGTCCTCGCTGCTGCTGGCGTTGGCGGGCCTGCTGCCGAGTGCGGGCGAGGTGTCGGGCGGCAGTGTGGGCATGGCCTTCCAGCATCCCGAGCACCAGTTCCTCACCCGCAGCGTCCGGGCCGAGCTCGCCTATGGGCCGCAGGCCGCTGGACTGCCGGACGCCTCGGCCATCGCCGATCGTGCCCTGCTCGACTTGGGCCTGCGGGGGCTTGCCGAGCAGGACCCGTTCCGCCTCTCGGGAGGCCAGCAGCGCCGGGTGTCGCTCGCCGCGATCGCTGTGTGCGACCACGACGTGCTGCTCGCCGACGAGCCGACATTCGGCCAGGACCGCCTCACGGGCGCGCTCGTCGCCCGCACCCTGCGCCGGCTCGCCGACGAGGGACGCGGCGTCGTGGTCGTGACGCATGACCTGCGCCTGGCCGCCGCCCTGGCCGACGAGGTGGTGGTGCTGCGCGACGGCCGCGTGCTGGGCTCCGGACCGCCCGGCCGGGTGCTGGCAGACACGGCACTACTCCGTCGGGCAGGGCTCGCCCTGCCACCCTTGCTCGCGGCATGGCGCTCCACCGGCGCCGATCTGCAGGCGTTCTTGGCGACGCTCGACGAGGGCGTCCGGCGACTGCCCGGCCCCGCGCTCGAGGCGGCGAGGTGAGCGGGCCGGGCCTCGGCCGGGCGTTGCAGCACGACTCCCTGCTGCACCGCCGCAACCCCACGGTGAAGCTCGCGGTGCTGCTCGTGGGCACGGGCGCGCTGGTGGCGGTGCTGGACCCCTGGACCCCGTTGGCCCTGCTGCTGCTGGCCGGACCGGCGGTGACGTGGGCTGGCGCGCTGCCGTGGCGCAGGGTGTTGCGCGCGCAGGCCGCCTTCACGCCGTTCGCGCTCAGCATCCTCCTGGTCAACGCCGTCACCCGCCCAGGAGTGACGGTGCTCGCCGCGGGCCCATTCGAGGTCACCGACACGGGTGTGGCGGTGGGCGCCTCGCTCGCCTGGCGGACGCTGCTGGTGGGGACGCTGTCCACCGCCTTCGTCCTGACCACCGACGGCGCCCGGCTCATGACGAGCCTGCACCAGCACGCCCGGCTCGGGCCGCAGGCGACCTTCGCGGTCCTCGCCGGCTACCGGATGCTCGAGCAGCTCCCGGCGCGCTGGACGACCATCCGCCAGGCCCAGGCCGCCCGCGTGCCGCCCGGGCGGCGCGGCCGGGGCCGACTGCGGGGCACGGCGCGCGCGGCGTTCACCTTGCTGGTGGTGACGCTGCGGCAGAGCCAGCGGATGGCGGTGTCGATGGAGCTCCGGGCGCTGGGCTCGGGTCCGCGCACCGTGCACCGGCCGGTTCCGCTGGACAGGTCGGATGCGGTGTTCGCGGCGGTGGTGCTCGGCGCCGGCGCGGCGGTGGTGGCGGCCTCCGCCGGCGCCGGGTGGCTGGAGTCGTTCGGGGCGTTCAGCCCGCCGTGACCTTGATGAGGTTGCGCCACGGGTCCTCGAAGGACAGCGTGAGGCCGTCGTGCCGCGCCTGGACCCGGGCGTGCGCGAGCCGGTCGCCGAGGGCCGCGACGTCGTCGGCCGTGGGGACGACGATGCCGATCTCGCCGAGGCCCAGCGCGGAGGCCCGGGGCCCGGCGCCGGCGCTGTTCCAGGTGTTGACGGCGATGTGGTGGTGGTAGCCGCCGGCGGCGACGAACAGCGCGCCGTGGAACTCCGCCATCACGTCGAAGCCGAGGGCGTCCACGTAGAAGTCGCGGGCCGAGGGCACGTCGCCGACCTGCAGGTGCACGTGCCCGATCGTGGCGCCGCTGGCCGGCGCGGCGGGCAGCCCGAACGCGTCGACGCTGGAGGGCTCGCGCAGGTGCTGGCGCAGGAACTCGTTCGGGTCGAGCCGCAGCGAGTCCATCTGGACGTGCCCCTGGGGGTCGAAGCCCCAGTCGCCGCGGTCGCGGTCCCAGTACAGCTCGACGCCGTTGCCCTCGGGGTCGGTGGCGTAGAACGCCAGCGAGACGAGGTGGTCGGCGCTGCCGACGTAGCTCTGCGGCGCCTTCTGGGCGACAGAGGCGACGGTCGCCGCGAGCGCGGCGCGGTCCTCGAAGAGGAAGGCGCTGTGGAACAGGCCGGCTTGGCCGCGCTGCTGCGGTGGCAGGTCGGGGGTGTGGCGGAGCACGACGAGCGGGGTGGTCCCGCGTCCCAGGGTGACGACGTCGGGGCGCCCGGAGCCCGCCAGCCGGTCGATGGGCGTCTCGATGACGTCGAAGAGCAGCACGTCGCGGTAGAAGCGCACCTGCTGGTCGAGGTCGCCGACGAGGAGGGTCACCGCGTCCATCCCGGCGCCTGCGGCGATCGCGTCGGGGCGGCTCGGCAGGGTCGCGGGGGTGGTGGGGACGGTGCTCATGGGTGCTCCTCGGTTGGTGGCCTACTCCCAATGTAGTTGATCGTTCAACTTCACGCGAGCCCGGGTCATTCCCACTGCGCCACAGGGCCCGGCGGGGCATGCTCGATCGATGGACGTGACGACCAAGCGGATCTACTCCCCCGTCAGCCCCGACGACGGCTACCGCGTGCTGGTCGACCGGCTGTGGCCACGCGGCGTCAGCAAAGCCGCCGCCAACCTGGACCTGTGGCTGCGCGACGTGGCGCCCAGCACCGAGCTGCGCACCTGGTGGGACCACGACCCCGGGAAGCAGGCGGAGTTCGCCGCGCGCTACGACGCCGAGCTCGACCACAACCCGGCGGTCGACGAGCTCCGCCAGGTGGCACGCGAGCACCCCCGGGTCACGCTCCTCTACGCGGCCCGCGACCCGCACATGAACCACGCGCAGGTGCTGCTCGACTACCTCACCGGCGAGGCCTAGCCCGCGCTGCCCCGGAACACCGCCCAGGCGTGCGGCGGCGCCGAGCCCGGCGCGCCCTCCGCGACGTCCAGGTCGCCCGAGCGCAGCACCCGCTCCCCCACCGGGCCCTGCGGGGTGAACGGCTCGTCCGCCAGGTTGAGCACCAGCACCAGCCGCTCCGACCCGTCCGGCGCCGACGACTCCAGCACCAGGCGCTCGTTGGCCACCTCGAGCGTGCGGCCCGCGGCCCGCACCAGCCACGGGTGCCGCCGCCGGAACCCGATCAGGCGCTGATGCTCCCGGTACAGCGCCCAGCCCTCCGGGGCGAGGCCATGCGGCCCCGGCGGGAACTCCGGGCGGATGGCGTCGTCGCCGCCGAAGCGCTCCTCCTTGACCCCCCGGAAGCCCTGCTCGTCGCCCGCGTACACCGACGGGGTGCCCGCGACGAACATCAGCACCGCGAGGGCATGCGTCACATGCCGCACGTCGCCCACCTGGTCGGCGATGCGCGTCACGTCGTGGTTCCCCACGAACGTCTGCGGCAGGAAGACCTCCAGGAACGCCCGGTGGCGGTCGAGCGCCCACGCCAGCTCGAAGAAGTTGCGGTCGGCCAGCGAGCTCCAGATCGCCTTCCACAACTCGTACTGGGTCACCGAGTCGATGCCCGACTGGGTCACGTACTCGGCGTAGTCGCCGTGGATCATCTCCCCCAGCACCCACGCCTGCGGGTGCTGGGCGCGCACCTCGGGCAGCACCGACTGCCAGAACTCCGGCGGCACCGCGTACGCGGCGTCCAGGCGCCAGCCGTCGGCGCCGCGGGCCAGCCAGTGCGACATCACGTCGGCCACATGCCGGGCGACCTCGGGCTGGTCATGGTCGAGCACCACCAACTGGTCGTGGCCCTCGAAGACCGCCGGGACCGCCGCGTCGCCGTCGCCGACCCACTTCACCCAGCGGCCCGCCTCCGTCCCCGGTCCGGCCGCGAGCGCCGCCCGCACCCGGGGGTGCCCGCGCCCGACGTGGTTGAACACGCCGTCGAGCACCAGCCGCACGCCGCGCTCCCGGGCGGCGGCCACCAGGGCGTCCCAGTCCGCGTCGTCGCCCAGCCGCGGGTCGATCGCCAGGTGGTCGAGGGTGTCGTAGCCGTGCGTTTGCGACGCGAAGACCGGGCCCAGCAGCAGCCCGTTGCAGCCCAGCTCGACCACGTAGTCGAGCCACTCCGTGAGCCGTCCCAGCCGGTGGCGGACGCCGGGATCCGGGTCGGGGCCGTCCACCGGCGCCCCCGTGAACCCGAGCGGGTAGGCGTGCCACCAGATGGCGTGGTCGACCCAGTCGGGCATCAATGCTCCTCAGAACGGCCGTGCGGCGGTGCGGTGGAACGTCCGGGCGTGGGGCGCGGGCTGGCCCGATCCTCTCGCGTCCGCGCCGGTCAGCGCACCACGGCGAACCCGCCGGTCCACGGGACCCGCTGAGCCGTGGCCAGGGTGATCTGCAGGAACCCGACCTGTTCGAGCTGCTGGGCGCGGCTCAGCCCACCCGCGTCGAGCCCCACCAGCCCCGCGGCGTCGAGCAGGTCGGCGAGCTGGCGCTTGGCCGCCGGGTCGTCGCCGGCGATCAGCACGGTGGTGGGCAGCCCGCCCACCCTCCCGGACTCCAGAGTCGCCGCGAAGGTCGTGTTGAAGGCCTTGAGCACATGCGCGTCAGGGGCCCACTCGGCCACCTGCTCGGCCGCCGACGTGCCCTGCGGCACCATCAGCCCGTCGAGGGTGGCCAGGTCGATCGGGTTGCAGATGTCGACGAGCGTCTTGCCGCCCACCTGGGGCGTGTACTGCTCGACGAGCTGCGCCAGGCCCGTGTACGGCACTGCCAGCACGACGATGTCGCCGGTGAGCGGGTCGCCGAGCCGGCCGGGCGCCACCTGCTCGCCGAGGGTCGCCGCGATCTGCACCCCCTGGTCGAGGTTCCGCGACAGGACCTGCACCCGGGCGCCGCCGTTGACGCCCACTGACGCGATCGCCGCCGCCATCGTGCCGGCCCCGATGATGCTCAAGCTGGTCATGACTACCTCCGCCGGACTGCCGTGCGCGCACGGATGTGGTCCTCCCACTGTCCGTCGCGCGCGGGCGGCGCGCCCAGCGAGAGCGGGCTAGCGGCGTTCGAAGCGGTTGACGCCGAGCCCTTGCAGGAAGTGCGGCCCCTGCTCCGCGAGCTCGGCGGCATACGCGGCCGCCCAGCCGGAGAACGGCGCCGTGGCCAGCGCGTCGTTCGAGAACCGCCGGTCGCCCGTCACCTCGCTCACGCAGAAGGCCGGGATGGTCAGGTCCGTCACCGGCCCGCCCCGCTCGCACTCGGCGATCACCAGCGGCCGGTTCGCGCCGCCGAACACGTCGATGACCCAGCCGTCGCCGCCGAGCCACACGGAGTAGCGGTTCTTCACGATGCGCGCCCCGCCCCGCCGGATCATCTCGACGCCGACGCTGACGTCGATCTCCCGCTCGGCCTCGTACCGCGTGCCCTCGATCATCGGCCCCTTGGCCGTCAGGGCGCAGAAGTCGAACTGGCCGGCGAACTCGTCGAGCACGTCGAGGACGTCCTCGGAGCCGTCCATCTCGATCCGGGCGGTCGACGACTGCACGCGCAGCCGTAGCGCGAAGCCCTGGTCGGCGAGGTAGTAGCTCTGCACGATGAGCACCGGGTCGGGCTCGGCGAGCGCCTCGCTCGGCACCTCCCGCACGAAGAACCGACGCTCGAACTCGAAGTCACCGTTCCCGCTGTCGCTCATGGCGCCGGCTCCTCTCGTGCGAGACCAACCCTGTGGCCGGGCCCTGAGCACGAGCGTAACGTCGATCACGGCGCCCGACCGGGACCGGGACGACACCCCACCCGGGATCGCGAACGCGCCCGGACGGCGGCGGGGGCACCGATGACAGACCTGGCGTTCGACGTGCTCGACTCCTCGGAGACCGCCCTGACGAAGACCAGCACCCTCGTCTACGGGGACGAGGCGCTGATGATCGTCGACACCGGGCTCACGGCGTCACAGGCGCACCGCATCGTCGCGGCCGCCCTCGAGACGGGCCGCCCGGTGACGCATGTGCTGATCAGTGGCGCGGGCCCCGACTTCCACCTCGGGGCGGGCATCGTCTCCGACGCGTTCCCGGACGCCCACGTGTTCGCCACGGCGCGGGTCGTCGACCGCATCGTGGCCGCCTATGACCGCCAGGTCGCGCACTGGGCGCGGCTCGGGCGCAACCTGCCGACGCGCCGGGCGGTCATCGAAGCCTGGGCCGGCGACGCCTTCGAGTTCGAGGGGCGGCTCTTCGAATTGCGCGCGGGGGGCGGGACGCTCGGCTGGCGGGGCGACTACCTGTGGCAGCCGCAGTCCCACACCGTGCTGGGCGGCGCCCTGTTGTACGGCGGCGATCACGTGTGGACGGCCGGCACGCCATCGGCGGCGGAGCGCGCGGAGTGGGCGGGGCGGTTACGCGAGTTGCAGTCCGTCGCGGCGCGGCTCGTCGTGCCCGGCCACCGCCGGCCCGGATGGCGGGGCGATCCCGTGACGTGGACCCTCGAGTACCTGGACGTCTTCGAGCAGGTCATCGCCGCGACGGACGTGCCCGCGGCGGCGGCGCGCACGCTGCGCGAGCGGTTCCCCGACGCCGGGCTCGTCGTGGCCGTGGACATCGGCGTCACAGCGGCGATGGGCCGGACCCCGCACACGTGAGCTCACGGGCGCACGGCGCCCGGCAGACCGAACGCTGAGAACAGCGGCTCCCCGAACCAGGCCGTCACCCGGCCGACGCCGCGGTCGTCGACCTCGAGCACCTGGACCTGGAACGGCCGATGTGTGCCGTCCGAGTCCTCCATGTAGAGCCCGAACGCGGGCGACCCGTTGGCGGACGTCGGCAGCATCCGCATGCTCCCCGGACCGTTCGCGGGGCACCACGTCGAGATGAGCGTGGCCACGTCCTGGGGACCGCTGTACCAACCGGGGAACGGCGGCATCTCCCACACCACGTCGGCGGCCATGAGCTGCACGATCGCGGCCACGTCGTAGGCCTCGAAGGCCGCCACGTACGCGTCGAGCAGGTGGCGCAGCCGCTCGTCGTCGAGCGAGCCGGGCTGCTCCCGGTCGAGGCGCGCGACGTTCGCGCGGGCCCGCTGCAAGGTGGAGTTGACCCCCGCGACGGTCATGTCGAGGGCGTCCGCGACCTCCGCCGCGCTCCACGCCAGGACGTCCCGCAGCAGCAGCACGGCACGCTGCCGGGCGGTGAGGTGCTGCAGCGCCGCGACGAAGGCGAGCCGCACGGACTCGTGGCCCACCGCGGCGGCCGCCGGGTCGGTGGACTCATGGCCCCACACCACCGCGTCGGGCAGGGGCTCGAGCCACGGCACCGCGCCGTCGGCGCGCGGCTCATGCGCCGGGTCCGCGGCGGGCGCCCCGAGCCCGGTGGGCAGCGGCCGCCGGGTCCGCCCCGCCAAATGCGTCAGGCAGGTGTTGGTGGCGATGCGGAACATCCAGGTGCGCAGCGACGCCCGGTTCTCGAACCCGTGCATGGCCCGCCAGGCGCGCAGGTACGTCTCCTGCACGAGGTCCTCGGCGTCGTGCACCGAGCCCGTCATGCGGTAGCAGTGCGCCATGATCTCGCGGCGCAGCGGCTCGGTCAGCGCGGCGAAATCTCGTTCGAGGACGTCGCCGGGGGTGGGCGTGGGCGAGGCTCCGTCCGGCTTCGAGCCGTCGGCGCCTGTGACGAAGGTCATACCCTCACGGTAGCCGGGGGCGCCCACAGCAGCCCGGCCGCCTGATGCGGGCCGTCCGATGAGTCCGAGCAGTGGGCGAGGTCGGTACCCACATCACCGCCTCCCCGTGGCGGCTGACCCGACCGCATCCGAGGAGAGTCCGATGGACCGCATGATCTTCGTGAACCTGCCCGTGGCGGACCTGGCCGCCTCCCGGGACTTCTACACCGGGCTCGGCTTCACCATCAACGAGATGTTCAGCGACGACCAGGTCACGTCGATCGTCATCTCCGACACGATCGTCGTGATGCTGCTCGCGCGCGAGCGCTTCTCGGACTTCGCCCGGGTCCCGATCGCCGACGCCCGCGCCACGGTGCAGGTGCTCAACGCGCTGTCGGCCAGCTCCCGCGAGGAGGTCGACGCGCTCTTCGGCGACGCGCTGGCGCACGGCGGCGCGGAGTACCGCGAGACCCAGGAGGAGGGCCCGATGTACGGGCGGGCCGTCACCGACCCCGACGGGCACGTGTGGGAGTTCATCCACATGGACATGTCCGCGGTCGGCTGAGCACCAGCCGACTCCCGCGACGACGGCGGCGGCCCCGGAGAGGAGGTTCATCCTCTCCGGGGCCGCCGCGGTCAGTCAGACAGCGTCCTCGTCAGACAGCGTCCTCGCTCGCCTTGAGCGCCTCGCGCACCGACGTGCGCCCGCCCATCCGCAGCAGCGAGCCCGAGTAGATGCGCGCCGCGATCGCCGTCACCAGCAGCGTGCAGCCGATCAGGACCGTCAGCGACAGGATCGGCTCCCACCACTGCGCCTCGCCGAGGAACAACCGCACCGGCATGCCGACGGTGGCGCTGAACGGCACGTACGACATGACAGTCATCGCGAAGGCGTTGTCGTTGAAGAACAGCACCAGGAAGTACGGGATCATCACGATCATCATCACCGGGGTGAGCACCGATCCGACGTCCTCCTGGCGGGAGACCAGCGACGCGCTCGCCGCGAAGATCGCCGCCACCAGCACGAAGCCGACGACGAAGAACACGATGAACCACACCAGGGCTGATCCCAGCACCCCGAGCAGCTCGTCTTGGGAGGTCACGACCAGCCCGATCACGGCCACCACGGCGATGGAGGCCGTCTGGCCGAAGGCGACCACCGAGTTGCCCAGGATCTTGCCGGCGAGCAGCGCCCGCGCGGGGACCGCCGAGAGCAGGATCTCCACGATGCGGGTCTGCTTCTCCTGGACGGTGTTCTGGGCGATCATGCTGCCCGATCCCATGGCCGACATCATGAACACGAACCCGAAGGCCATCGACACGAGCATGCGCAGGCCCTCGCTCGTCGCGTCGCCGTCGATCAGCTCGACGGCAGGCGCCACGGACAGCGCGCCGACCACGTCGGAGGGGGCGCTGGTGCGGGCGACGACCGTCAGGCCGAGCGCGCCCTCGCCGGGCAGCACCGCGGCCTCGACCTCGTCGGACTCCACCATCTGGCGCGCCGCGTCGGCGTCGTCCGCGAGGACCGCCTCGAGCCCCTCGGCGGACTCCACCGCCGCCGAGGTGGACGCCACGACGGCGACCTTGGTGGCGTCGTCGCCGGATCCGCCGAACAGGCTGGGCAGGATGATCCCGGCCAAGACCAGGCCCAGCGTGATCGCTGTCGAGATGAGGAACGACTTGGTGCGGACCTGCGTGGTGATCTCACGCTCGGCGACGAGGAGCGTGGAGCCCCACATCGACGGCACGGCCGGGCGCTGCGCGCTCATCGGGCCATCTCCTTCTCGGTGGTCTGGGCGGTCTCAGTGGCGGTGTCCTCGTCTGGCTCGGAGACGATCTCCCGGAAGATCTCGCCGAGGGTGGGCCGCTGCGGGCCGAACGCCGTGACGGCGCCGCGCTCGAGAGCGGACCGCAGCACGGCCTGGGCGGCGTCTTGCTCGGCCTCGAACAGCGCCGATCCGCCGTCGAACTCCACGACGGTGACGCCGCGCTCGGCGCGCAGCCACCCGACGTCCTGGGTCGTGGTGATCTCGTAGCGCGTCGAGCCGAACTCCTCGTGCAGCGCGGCCCGGGAGCCCGCCGCGCGGATCTGCCCGCCGGCGATGATCACCAGGTCGTCGCACAGGCGCTCGACCACGTCGAGCTGGTGGGACGAGAAGAGGACGGGCACGCCGGTGGCGGCCTTCTCGGCGAGCACGCCGAGCACCACGTCGACGGCCATGGGGTCCAGGCCGGAGAACGGCTCGTCGAGGATCAGCACCTGCGGGTCGTGCACCAGCGCGGCGGCGACCTGCGCGCGCTGCTGGTTGCCGAGGGACAGGCTCTCCAGCGGGTCGTCGGCGCGCTCGCCCAGCCCGAGCCGCTCCAGCAGGTCACGGGCCCGGTCCGTCGCCGTGCGGCGGTCGAAGCCGTGCAGCCGGGCCAGGTAGGCCACCTGCTCGACGACCTTCATCTTCGGGTACAGGCCACGCTCCTCGGGCATGTACCCGAAGGACCGGCGCTGCACCGCGTCGATCGGGCGGCCGTCGACGGTCACCGTGCCGGCCTCGGGGGCGAGCACCCCCAGGATGATCCGCATCGTCGTGGTCTTGCCCGCGCCGTTGGCGCCGACGAAGCCGGTCAGGCGCCCGCTGGCCACGGCGAAGGACACGTCGTCGAGCACCCGGCGATCGCCGAAGGACCGGGTGATGCCGTCGAGCTGCAGCATGTCGCCCTCTCTCGTTCTCAGAACCGGGCCGTTGCCCGCTGAGGTCGAGATTACGGACGTCGCCGCAGGTCACACCTCCGGCGCGAGGCGGAAATCTGGCTCCGCCTCGCGGCTGAGGTCAGGTGTGGTCGACCAGTCCGTGCTGGTGGGCGAACACCACGGCCTGCACGCGGTCGCGCAGCGCCAGCTTCATCAGCACGTTGGACACGTGGGTCTTCACCGTCGCCCGGCCCACCACGAGCTCGGCCGCGATCTCGTCGTTGGACAGGCCGCGGGCGAGCAGCCGCAGCACCCCCAGCTCGCGCTCCGTCAGCGCGGCGACCTCCACCGGGAGCCCTCCCCCGGACGGCGGAGGCGCGGCCCCGGCGGGGGCGCCCAGCAGCGCGCCCTCGACGGCCTGCCGGATCACCGCGCGCGTCACCTCGGGCGCCAGCAGCGCGTCCCCGGCGGCCAGGGCCCGCACCGCGTCGACGAGCTGCGCGGGCCGGGAGTTCTTCAACAGGAACCCGCTGGCCCCCGCGCGCAGGGCCTCGACCAGGTAGTCCTGCCGGTTGAACGTGGTGAGCATGAGCACCCCGGCGCGGATCCGCGGGTCCGCCACGGCCAGCCGGGTCGCCTCCAGGCCGTCCATGTCGGGCATCTGCACGTCCATGCAGATGACGTCGGGGTCGAGCCCGCGCGCGGCCTCGAGGGCCTCGGCGCCGGTGGACGCCTCCCCCACCACTGTGATGTCGGGCTGCGCGTCGAGGATCGTCGCGAAGCCGCCGCGCACCAGCGCCTGGTCGTCGACGAGCAGCACCCGGATCGGCTCAGACATCGGCGGTCTCCCGTCGCGCGTCGGCGGCCTCTCTGCGCAGTGGCACCTGCGCGCGGACCACGAACCCGCCGAGCCGCCGCTGTGTGGTCAGCAGCGTCCCGCCGTCGGCGGCCACCCGCTCGCGCATCCCCACCAGGCCGAGCCGGCCCGCGGAGCCGTCGGAGGAGCCACCGCGCCGCGGGCCCACGCCGTTGTCGGCGACCTCCAGCTCCACGGCGCCGTCGAGGTAGCGCAGCCGCACGTCGGCGTGGGCGTCCCGCCCGGCGTGCTTGCGCACGTTGGTGAGCGCCTCCTGCGCGATCCGGTACAGGTTCAGCGAGGTGACGGGCGGCAGCGGCACCGGGTCCCCCACCACCAGGTAGGTCGCACGGACCCCGCCCGCGGCGGCGGCCTCGACCAGCTCGGGGATCTTGCCGACGCCCAACGAGCCCACCGCCTCCTCGGGCCCGGCGTCCGAGTCGTCCTCGCGGAGCGTGCCCAGCAGCCCGTGCAGCTCGGAGATCGCATCGCGGGCGGCGTCCTCGACGTGCTCCATCGCGGTGGCGGCCCGCACGGCGTCGACGTCCAGCAACGTGCGGGCCGCGGCGGCCTGCACCCCCATCAGCGACACGTGGTGGCCCACCGAGTCGTGCAGCTCACGGGCTAGCCGCAGCCGCTCGATCGTCACCGCCTGGCTCTCCACCCGCATCCGCTCGCGCTGCAGCTCGCGCGTGCGCCACCGCATGCGGGCCCGGTCGCGCGCCGAGGCCCACGCGTGGTCGCCGAACCAGTAGGCGCCCGCGAAGTACAGGATGTTGGTAAGGAGCTGGATGAGCATGTACGCGACCATCGGGGAGAGCACGCCCACCCCCTCGAACTCCTCGAGCACGTCGGGGTCGGTGGACGCTTGGAACAGCGCCACCAGCAGCCACACGAACATCGCGATGATGACGGCGACGCGTACCCAGGTGGCGCGCCGGCGGGACGGCTCCCAGGCTCCGACGGAGTACAGCGCCATGAACAGCGCGATGTTGACCACGAGCAGCTCGGGCACCGACAGCGTGGACGTCAGCACGAAGGCGGCCGCCACCGCCACGGCCACGGCCGCCGGCCACCGCCTGCGCCAGGCGAGCGGCAGCGTCGCCGCCGCGAGGCACAGCAGCGACACCGGGCCGGACGCGGGATCGTCGTAGACCCCTGCCGTGCGGTACAGCACCCAGCTCAGCACCGCCCCGGCGAACAGCGCGGCCGCCATGGCCAGGTCCGCGCGGCGCTCGGCGGGGGCCGGGCGGCCGCGCCGCCAGTCGGGGTTGTCGGGGTGGATCGCCTGGTCGGCGGCGTCGGTGGTGCTCACGCCGTCACGGTAGCGGGCCCTCAGCGCGCGACGGGCGCAGCGCCCGTGCCAGCCCGTCGATCATGGCCGGGTGCCACCACGCCCAGTCGTGGCCCCCGGTCACCACGGTGAGCTGTGCGTCGTGCCCGTGGCGCGCCAGCTCGCCGCGCAGCTCGCGGCAGGCGCCCAGCATCTCCGGCTCGAGGGCGCCGACTTGCAGTTCCACCCGTGCCGGCTCCGCGGCGAGCAGCGGCCCGGCCAGGTCGAAGCGCCACAGCGACGGCGACTGCGCGACCGCGGCGCCGACCTGGCCACCGCCCAACGCCACGAGCCACAGCGCCGCCAGCCCGCCGAAGCTCGCCCCGGCGGCGACCACCTGCGCGGGGTCGCCACTGATGCCGACGCGCTGGCGCACCGCGGGCAGCAGATCCCGCAGCACGAAGTCCGTGGCGCCGCCGGGCACGCCGAGCTCCTCCCACCGGGTGGGCACGTCGCCCGAGTCCACGAGCACCGCCCGGGTCGGCGGCAGCGCGCCCGCGCGGATCGCGGCGTCCAGGCTCCCGGCGAGCGGCAGGGCCTGCGCCCACACCTGCCCGTCGAACACGACGGCCAGCGGCAGCACGTCCTCGGACGAGGATCCGGGCGGCTCGTACAGCCACACCCGCCAGGCGCGCCGGGCAGGAGTGGCGGCAAAGTCGATGACGCTCAGCGCCCGCTCCCCGGGACACGCGCGCCACGGGTGGGCGGGCGCGGCAGGGCCCTCGACCACCGAGACGGCGGTGTCGTGCATGGTCGCCGATCGCAAGGGGTTGCGCGGGTCGGGCGAGCCGGCCATCGCGGCGAGGCGGATGGCGCGGCGGTCGGCGGCTGCCCACCAGGGCGGCAGCCCGTCGCCGCGGTGGGCGGTGACCACGTAGGACGCGCGCCAATCCCGGGGCATCCGATAGGACAGCGTCCACAGGTCGGAGCCCTCGAGCCGGGTCAGCTCGCTGGCGCCCAGGTCGCGCACGTCGAGCACGCCGTTGGCGCTCAGCAGCACCGCCGACGCGCAGGCGTCCTCCACCACCCACGTGTAGACGCACTCGCCGCTCGCCGGGTCGCTGTCGTCGATCGTCGGCGACGGCCCGGCGAGCAGCCGCGCGGCGAGGTCACGGCGCCTGCCCGAGGTGGCCTCGGCGCCCCCCGCCCGGGCCTCGCGCCACGCGCGCTCGGGCTCGCCCACGACGCGCGGCACGCGCTCGATCCCGGGAGCGGCCATGGGCTTGCGCTCGTCGAAGCGCTGCCCGTGGACGTGGTGGGAGCGCGGCTCGGGAGGCGCGACGGTGCGTCGGGTCACGGCGCCGCCACGATCCCGGCGGCGGCGGTGGCAGGCACGGGCGCCTCGTCACCGGGCTCGACCTCGAGCTCGCCGTCCACCCGGTCGTGGTCGGACTCCTTGCCGTACCCGACCTCGGTGATCCCGTGATGCCAGTACCCGATGATGAGCTGCTGGCGCCTGTCGAAGCCGGTCTCGCGCAGATGCCGCCGCAGCTCGCGGACCACTGCGGACTCCGCGGCCACCCACACCCGGGCCGTGCCGCCCGCCGCCACCACGTCCTCGGGCGGCAGGGCCATGGCCAGCACCGCGTCCTGCAGCATGCGCGTGGAGCCTGCCGGGGCGCCGTCGCGGTGCAGCCAGCGCACCTCGACGCCCGGGGGCCTGCTCAGGCCCTGCTCCTCGCCGGCGTCCGCGACCTCGATGATCGCGAGCCCGCGCGTGGTGGCGGGCAGGTGCTCGAGGATCCACCCGACGGCCGGCAGCCCGGTCTCGTCGGCCACCAGCACGATCCAGTCGCACACCCCCGGCACCAGGCCGCCGCCGGCCAGCAGGCCGAGCCGGTCGCCCGGCTCCACCCGCTCGGCCCACGCCGACGCGAGCCCCTCGTCGCCGTGCCGCACGAAGTCCACGTCGAGCTCGCCGGCCTGCGCGTCGGCGCGGCGCATCGTGTAGGTGCGGACCCGGTCCCGCTGGCCGGGCGCCCACACGTACCTGCGGTTCTCCCGGACGGGCAGGTCGAGGCGGCCGCCGGCGCCCGGGAAGTAGAGCTTGATGTTGGGCGGCCCGGTCACCGAGAGGAACGCCTCGACCTCGGGGCCCGCGAACGTCACCCGGCGCATCCGCGGGGTCACGTCCACCACCCGCACGACCTCGGCGCTCACGGGCAGGCTGTCGGCGGTCATCGGGTCTCCCGGGTGGTGGTCAGAACAGGCGCGTCGTTCAGGGCAGGGCGGGCAGGGCGGGCGGGCCGGTCGGCGTCGAGCGGCACGACCATCGGCCGGCCCGTCACGGGATCCGGCACGCACACGCACTCGATGTCGTAGACCGCGCCGATCAGCTCCGCCGTCACGATGTCCTCCGGGGCGCCGGTGGCGACCACGCGCCCGTCCTTCATGGCGATCACGTGGTCGGCGTAGCGGAACGCCATGTTGAGGTCGTGCAGCACCGCGACGAGCGTGTAGTCGCCGGTGTCGTGCAGGCGGCGGCACAGGCTCAGCACCTCGATCTGGTGCGCGATGTCCAGGAACGTCGTCGGCTCGTCGAGCAGCAGCACCGGCGTCTGCTGCGCGAGCACCAGCGCGAGCCACACCCGCTGCCGCTGCCCGCCCGAGAGCTGGTCCACGGCGTGCTCGGCGAGGTCCGCCACACCGGTGGCCGTCATCGCCTCCAGCACGGCGCGCTCGTCGGCGGCGGACCACTGCCGCAGCATCGACTGGTGCGGGAACCGCCCCCGGGACACCAGGTCCGCGACGGTGATGCCGTCGGGCGCGGTGGAGCTCTGCGGCAGCAGCCCCAGGCGCCGGGCGACCTCGCGCGAGGAGTACTCGGTGATCGCCTTGCCGTCCAGCACCACCCGCCCGGCCCGCGGGGCGAGCAGCCGCGAGAGCGCGCGCAGCAGCGTCGACTTGCCGCACGCGTTGGGGCCGATGATCGCCGTGAACGACCCGGTGGGGATCTCGACGTCGAGGCCGGTCGAGACGATCCGGCCGTCGTAGCCGACGGTCAGGCCCTGGGCGGCGAGCGTGGAAGTCATGGAAGGTCCTTCGTCGTGGTTCACGCGCGGCCTCACACCTGGCGCGATCGGGTCAGCAGCCACAGCAGGTACGCCCCGCCGAGCAGGCCGGTCATGCGCCCGATCGGGATGGCGGCGTTCACCGGCAGGTGCTGGGTCAGCAGGTCGGCGGCGACGACGAGCGCGGCGCCCATGAACGCCGAGGAGGCCAGCGGCGCCCGCACCGAGCGCGTCACGCGCACCACGAGCTGCGGCGCGGCGAGGGCGACGAACGCGATGGGCCCGGCCGAGGCTGTGGCCAGCGCCGTCATCCCGACAGCCGCGACCATCAGCACCAGGCGGGTGCGCTCGACGCGGACCCCGAGCTGCCGGGCGGCGTCGTCGCCCATCTCCATCAGGTCGAGGTGCCGGCCGAGGGCGAGCACCACGGGCAGCAGCACCGCGAAGCCCACGGCCACCGGCCACACGTGCTCCCAGGCGCGCGCGTTGAGCGAGCCCGCCAGCCAGATCTCGGCGGACATGGCCTGCTCGATGCCGGCCCGCGCGAGCAGCAGCGTGTTCACCGCGGCGAGCATGGACCCGACGCCGATGCCGACCAGCACCAGGCGGAAGCCGCCGGTCACCCCGCCCTTGGAGGCGAGCGCGTAGACGGCCAGCGCGGTCAGCAGCCCGCCGGCCACAGCGCTCACCGACGTGGCCGTGGCGCCCGCGTTGAACAGCACGATCTGCGCGACGGCGCCCGTCGCGGCGCCCGTGGTGAAGCCGATGACGTCGGGCGAGCCGAGCGCGTTGCGGGAGATCGACTGGAAGACCGCGCCGGCGGTGCCCAGGCAGGCGCCGACGAACACCGCCGTCAGCAGTCGCGGCAGTCGGATGTCGGTGACGACCTTGCGGGTCACCGCGTCGTCGGTGCTGCCCGTCAGTCCCGCGAGGACCTCCGACGGGGTGAGCGGGATGGTGCCGGTGGCCATCACCAGCACCCCGAGCACCAGGATCAGCGCCGTCAGCGCGAGGCAGACGGCTGTGGTGCGGGGATGCCAGCGCCAGGACAGGCCCCCGCGTCGGAAGGCGCGTGAGCGCGGCGCGGGCGCGTGGCCCGCGGCGTCGGGCAGGGCGGTGGCGGCGGTCATAGCTGGGCGAACCTCCGGCGGCGGACGAGGGCGATGAAGAAGGGCCCGCCGATGACCGCCGACATCACGCCCGCGCCGATCTCGCCGGGATGCGCGATGACCCGCCCGAGCACGTCGGCGCCCAGCAGCACGATCATGGCGAACAGCGCGGACCATGGCAGCACGCGCCGCTGGTCGGGGCCCACGACGAGCCGCGCCATATGCGGCGCCGCGAGCCCGACGAAGGCGATGGGCCCGGCGGCGGCCGTCGCGGAGCCTGCGAGCAGCAGCACAGCCACCGACGCGAGGGTCCAGGTGCGGCGGCCGTTCAGCCCGAGCGCAGTGCTCATGTCGGAGCCGAGCGCGACGGCGTTGAGCGACGGCGCCACGGCGATGGCCAGCACCACGCCGACCACGATGCTCGCCGCGACCACCGGCACCGCGTCCATGCCCCGGCCCTGCAACGACCCGGTCGCCCAGGCGCGGAACGCGTCGAGGGCGCGGTCGGGCGAGTTGATGATGACGATCGAGGTCAGCGCCGCGAGCATCACGCTCAGGCCCGCGCCGGCCAGCACGAGCCGCACCGGGTTGGTGCCCGCGTCATGCGCGCGGCCGAGCATGAGCACCGCCACCGCCGCGAGTCCCGCGCCGAGGTACCCGAACCAGACGTACCCGCCGATGCCGTTGAGCCCGAAGGCCGAGACGCCCAGCACGATCGCGGCCGCGGCGCCGGCGTTGACGCCCAGCACCCCTGGCTCGGCGAGCGCGTTGCGCGTCATCGCCTGCATCAACGCGCCGGAGATGCCGAGCGCGGCGCCGACCAGCACCGCGATGATCGTGCGCGGCACCCGCAGCTCCCGCACGATCAGGTGCAGGTCGTTGCCCGGGTCGTAGGCGGTGAACGCCGAGATCGTCTCCGACAGCGGGATCTGCCGTGACCCGAGCGCCAGGCTGGCCAGCAGCAGCACGGCCAGGCACACCCAGGAGACGGCCAGCCCGGCCCGCCGCCTCGTGCGAGGCGACGGGCCGGGAGTGCGGCCCATGGTGCGGGCCGGGGCGATCGACATGAGGGGCCGAGTCAGCTCAGCTGCTCGACGAGCGTGTCGACGAGCGAGGTGGCGCTGTAGAGGTCCAGCCGGAACGACAGGCCCATCGGGTAGACCTGCTTGCTCTGCACGGCCGGCAGGTTCGCCAGCGTCGGGTCGGCGAGGAACCGCTCGACGTCGGGGGCCTCACCGGAGAGCAGGAACACGCTGTCGCCGCCGATGGCCGCGGTCAGGTTCTCGAAAGACACCCAGGCGACGTCCTGGCGCACCTGCTCGGACGTGTCGAGCCCGTCGGGGGCCGCGACCACCTCGATGCCCAGGCCGTCGAAGAGCTGCGCCCACGGGCTGGTCGTCTTGGCGACTGCGGAGTCCGACTCGGCGCCGTTGTAGCTGACGATGCTCGCGACGCCGGGGTCGACGGTGATCTTCTTCGCGGCGTCGGCCACGTAGGCGTCGAAGTCGGCTGCCGCTGCCGCCGCCTCGTCCTCTAGGCCGGTCGCCGCGCCCAGCTCGGTCGCGAGGTCCTGCCAGGTCTGGCTGGAGTAGTCCACGACGATCGTCGGGAAGAGCTCGCTGAGCTGCGCGTACTGGTCGAGCACGCTGTCGGCGCCGCTGGTGGAGACGATGACCAGGTCGGGCTCGGCCGCGATGACCGCCTCGAGGTCGAACTCGAGGTTCGGGTACAGGATCTCGACGCCGCGCTCGACGGCCAGGTCGCCCCACTGGCGGAAGAAGCCGTTCGCGTCGGCGGAGGCGGTGTCAGGCTTGCTCGCGGCCGAGGCCACGACGGGGGCGTCGATGGCGAGCAGGGTGCCCGTGGCGCTCATGGCCGTGGAGACGATCCGCTCGGGCTTCGCCTCGATGACCGTCTCACCCGCCTCATGCGTGATGGTGCGCGGCCACGACGCGTCCTCGGTGGCCTCGGCCCCGGCTGTGGCTCCTGCCTCGGCGGCGGGCTCGGGCGAGCTGCAGGCGCTCAGGGCGAGGGCGGCGAGGGCGAGCGTCACGGCTGCCTTCGAGCGCAGACGGAGGGACTTCACGGTGGGGGCTCCTCTGGGGGACGGTGCGAGACGCGACTGCGCTCCGTGGTGGAAGTTAGCAGAGCCTTGCCTAAGTGAGGTAACCCTTCCAGAGGATGGCCTCACTTCGGATCCCCAGGTCAGAACGTTAAGCAGGCCATCGCCCCGGCCCCTCAGGACGTTGGGCCCACCCGTCGCGGCAGCGTCACCCGGCCTCGTAGACGCGCAGCCAGCGCGTGAGGATCGGCTCCAGGGCGGCCCGATCCGCGGCCGAGAGCTGCTCCACGAGCCGCCGCTCGTTCCGCATGTGCTCGGCGAACGCGGCGTCGATGACCTCGAGCCCGGCCGGCGTGAGCGCGACGATGCGCCGACGCCCGTCCCCGTCAGCCGCCCTGCGCTCCACGAGCCCCGCGGCCACGAGCCTGTCGACGCGCTTGGTCATCGCACCGGTGGTGACCATCGTGTGCCGCGCGAGGTCGACGGGGGCCCGCTCATACGGCGCCCCGGCCCTGCGGAGCGCGGCGAGCACGTCGAACTCCCCTTCGCCGAGGCCGTGGCGCTCGTAGACGGCGACGAGCTCGGCGGTGAGGTGGGCCGCGAGGCGGTGCAACCGCCCGATGACCCCCTGGGGCGCGACATCGAGGTCCGGGCGCTCGCGTCGCCACTCCGCCTGGATACGGGCGACCCGGTCGCCCGCCTCGCCTGCCTCGCCGCGGTCCACATCACTCATCCGGCGATGATAGCTTCCCCGGAAGATATAGTCGCTTCCATGGAAGCGAAATGGCGCTGGATCCTCATCACGGCGATTGCCCCGGTGGCCTGGGGGTCGAACTACTTCGTGACCCGCCAGTACCTGCCCGTCGACTCGCCGCTGTGGGGCTCCGCGCTGCGCGCCCTGCCCGCCGGCGCCATCCTGCTGCTCCTCGCGCGACGGCTCCCCCGCGGCTCATGGTGGTGGCGGTCGCTCGTCCTGGGCACGCTCAACGTCGGGGCGTTCTTCATCCTGATCTACATCGCCTCCCAGCTGCTGCCCTCCAACGTGGCGTCGACGATCATGGCCTCCTCGGCGCTCGTGCTGATGCTGCTCGCCTGGCCGCTGCTCTCCGAGCGGCCCGCCGCCGCCGGCGCCGTCGGCGCGGTGACCGGTGTCGCGGGCGTCGCGGTGCTGCTGCTCGGAGGCGGCGCGCAGGCTCCCGGGTGGGGCGTGGCCGCGTCGATCGCGGCGATGGCCATGTCGTCCCTCGGCTTCGTCCTGACGAAGCGGTGGGCGCCGACGGAGTCGACCGTCGCCGTGACGTCCTGGCAGCTCATCGGAGGTGGCGCGCTGATCGTGCCCGCCGCGCTACTGGTCGAGGGCCCGCCACCATCGCTCGACTCCCCCGCGCTGCTGGGATTCGGCTACGTCACGCTGGTGGCGACGGCGCTCGCCTACGTCGCCTGGTTCGCCGGCCTGCGCCGACTGCCCGCAGGCGCCGTCGGCGCGATCGGGCTGCTCAACCCCGTCACGGGCGTCCTGCTGGGCACGGTGGCCGCCGGCGAGGCGTTCGGCCCGCGGCAGGCGGCCGGCGCCGCGCTCGTCCTCCTCGGCGTGCTGGTCAGCCAGCAGCGCGGCGCCGCCACGGGGCGCGTGCGCACCCCGTGGCGGCAGAAGTCAGCGCCATGCGCGCTTCCTTGACCTTGACCGCCGCGCGCTCAGATGACCTGCTCGGTGGGCAGGATGTGCACCTCGGCGAGGTTGACGTGCCGCGGGACGCTCGCGATGAAGGCGACAGTCTCCGCGATGTCAGCCGGCTGCAGGACGTCGATCTCCTTGATGAGGTCGGCCATGAGCTGGCTCGCCGCCGGGTCGGTCACATGGTCGGGCAGCTCGGTGTCCACCATGCCGGGCTCGATCGCGGAGACCCGGACCTTGCTGCGACCCAGCTCCATCCGCAGCAACCGGGTCAGCTGGGCCTGGTACGCCTTAGTCGCCGAGTACACCTGGAAGCGCTCGAGGTGGCGCACCGCTGCCGTCGAGGACGTCACGATGAGGTCAGCCGGCCCTCGTTCCGCGCTGCTGACCAGCGAGCGCACGAACGCCTGCACCGTGTTCATGGTGCCCTTGACGTTCAGGTCGATCTGGGCGTCCCAGTCCTCCACGGCGAGGTCCACGATGCTGCTGATGAGCTGCACGCCGGCGTTGGCGAAGACGAGGTCGACCTCGCCCAGCTCGCGCTGGACGCGGTCCGCGGTCGCCAGGAGGGCTTCTCGGTCCACGACGTCGGTGGGCAGCGCCAACGCCACGCCGCCGCGGGCGCGGATGCGATCCTCGAGCGCGTCGAGCCGCTCTCCACGACGCGCGAGGAGGGCGACCTTCGCGCCCAGGCCCGCGAGCCGCTCGGCGGTGGCCTCGCCGATGCCGCTCGAGGCGCCGGTCACCACGGCCACACGGCCGCTCAGCGGGGCCCCGGCGAGGATATGGGCGGGGTTGATGTGTTCTGTCGTCTGTGTCATGCGATCCACCCTGCCGCGGTCTGGCGACGCGAGGGAGGCCGCGTCAGGGCCACCCTCGCGTGGCGCCGTCCTCGAGAAGACGCACTGCCCTCGAGAAGACCGGGAGGCCGCCTACGACGAAGAGCGCCCGACCTATGGTCGGACGCTCTTCGTCTTCGGTGGAGCTGAGGGGATTCGAACCCCTGACCCCCTGCATGCCATGCAGGTGCGCTACCAGCTGCGCCACAGCCCCGTGAGATCAACCGGAAACGTGTTCCGGGCGGATCCCCCGTGCCCTTGCGGGCGTGGATAACTGTAGGTCAGACATGGCCCGAATGGCTAATCGGGATCTCTGACCTGCTGATCGGGCCCCGCGTTCCAGTCGGCGGAGGCGTCAGTGGGGCCCAGGTTGTAGCCGGTGAGCCGCCACAGGCCGCCATGGGTCGCGCGCCCCGCGTGCAGCTCCGCCCAGTGGGCATTGCTGGGGCCGGTGATGCCACGCCAGTCGGCCGGGAGACCCAGCAGCGCCCCGACGGCCAGGCTGATCGCCGCGCCGTGGGTGACGACCACGAGGGTGTCCCCCGCGTCGAGCCCGGCGGCGTGCTCGGCCACTGCCTCCTGCATGCGCTGCGCCACGTCCGCACGGCTCTCGCCGCCGGGCCGGTGCGGCTCGCCGCCCAGCGCCCACGCGGCGTGGTCGGCGGGCCAGCGCTCCGCGATCTCCTGGGAGGTCATGCCCTCCCAGTCGCCGAACGACCGCTCCCGCACGCGCGGGTCGAGCACCAGGTCGAGCCCGACCTGCTCGGCGAGCGCCTCGGCCGTCGCCCGCGCGCGCGACAGGTCGGAGCTCACGATGAGCGTGGGCCGGTACCGCGCGGTGAGGGCCGCCGCGGCGGTGTGCGCCTGCCAGCGGCCCACATCGTCGAGCGGGATGTCGATCTGGCCCTGCAACCGCCCGGAGGCGTTGTGCGCGGTGCGCCCGTGCCGCCAGAGCAGCACGCGCCCCGCCGTCACTGAGCGGTCCCGTCCTCGCCGGCGTCGTCCGCCGTGGTGCCGTCCCCGCTGCGGATGTCAGCGGGCAGCTCGATGGCCGGGCAGTCCTTCCACAGCTTCTCGAGCGCGTAGTAGACGCGGTCCTCGGCGTGCTGCACGTGCACCACGATGTCGCCGAAGTCCAGCAGGACCCAACGGCCCTCGGACTTGCCCTCGCGCCGCACGGCCTTCGAGCCGGCCTTGTGCAGGGCCTCCTCGACGGCGTCGACGATGGCGCCGACCTGCCGCTCGTTGGTGCCCGACGCGATGACGAACGCGTCCGTGAGGACGAGCTGCTCGCTCACGTCGAGGGCGATGATCTCTTCAGCCTTGAGATCGGCTGCGGCGCGGGCTGCCAGGATGGCGAGCTCGACGGCGCGTTCTGTTGCCGGCACGGGACTCCTTGGTGATAAGCGCTGCGGCGCTCGTCAGAGCACGCGCAGACCGGGTGAGAGGTCGACGGCCGCGGCTCCGGCAACCACCTCGGTGGAGGCCGGGCCGGCGGCAGAGTCGTCGCCACCGGCAGCCTTGCTGCCGAGCAGCATGATGAGGAAGCCGAGGACGAACGCGACGAGAGCCAGCACGATGAGCTGCAACCAGGTGTACGGGTGCGAGGGCCGCTCGTCGTACTCGTCGTCCTCGTCGTCGTCACTAGCGTACGGCGTGCCACTGGCGCCGGGCTCCGGCTGCCCGTCGGCTCCGGCCCGCGTGCCGCGCGTGAGCGAGCCCCACGGCGGGACGGACGCCTCCTCGGCAGGAGCGCTCGGCGCCCAGGAGGGCGCCCCTGTGGCATGCGGGGCGGGGTGCGGCGCGGCGTGCGGCTCCACCGGCGGGACGGGCCGCGCGTCAGGCGGCGCGCTCGGCGTGGTGCTCGCCCAGGACGGGCCCGCAGTGCTCGCAGGGCTGGCGGTGGGGCGCCACGGCGCCGCCGGGGCCTCGGGCGCCGGCGCGGCCTCGGCGGGGGCCGGTGCGCTCCCCCAGGCCGAGGACCGGGTGCTCGAGCGCGACGGCGCCGCCTGCGGCGCGGGCGTCGACGTGCGCACAGGCGCGCCGGGGGCCGCGGACGCGGCGGCCGCGCCCCAGCCAGCGGCTGCTGCCGACGTCGGGCCGCCGGTGGGCGCGGGCGCCCCGGCGCCCCACGGCCGCGACGGCTCGGGCTGGCGCGGCGCGGGCGGCGGGGTGGATGCGGGCCGCTGGGGCGACGGGGCCGCCGCGGCGCGATCGGCGTAGGTCGGCCGGGCGGGGGCGCTCGGGCCAGTGGGCCGCGCGTCGGGCCGCCCTTGCGAGGGCGCGGACGGCTGGCCGGGGTGGGAGCCCCACGCCGGGGACGCGCCCGCACTCGGGCCGGCGGACGGAGCCGGGGGGCCCTGACGCGGACCGGAGGGCTCCAACGAGGTGTCGCGGATCGAACGACGTGAGCGCATCGGGTTCGACGGCTCCGGGGCGAGCCCCGGCACCTGGTACGGGCCCTGGGACCCGGCCTGGCCGTCAGGCCCCACAGACTGCACCGGCTGGCTGCGCAGAGCGCGCCGGGACGTGGGCGCGCTGTCGGGCGCCGCGGGGCCGCCCACGGCTCCAGGGTCGTCCGAACGGGCCATCTCTCGACGGCGGCGGCGCTCTCCGGGTTCACTCATCGTTACCTCGATACAGACCGTGCTTCGCGATGTACTGGACCACCCCGTCAGGGACGAGGTACCAGACGGGCTGCCCGGCGCGCGCACGCGCACGGACGTCCGTCGAGGAGATCGCCAGCGCGGGGATCTCGTGCTGGCTCACCCGGTCGGCGGGCAAACCGGCGATGGACAACGTGTGACCGGGACGGGTCACGGCCACGAACTGCGCCATGCCGAAGAGCTCGTCCGGGTCCTTCCACGAGAGGATCTGCTCGACGGCGTCCGCTCCGGTGATGAAGAACAGATCGGCGCCAGGCCGGTGCAGGTTGAGGTCTCGCAGGGTGTCGACCGTGTACGTCAGCCCGGGACGGTCGATGTCGACCCGGCTCACCGTGAAGCGCGGGTTGGACGCGGTCGCGATGACCGCCATCAGGTACCGGTGCTCGGCGGCGGTGACGTGCTGGCCCTGCTTGAACGTCGGGTTGCCCGTCGGGACGAAGACCACCTCGTCCAGGTCGAACTCGGCGGCAACCTCGCTGGCGGCGACCAGGTGACCGTGGTGGATGGGGTCGAACGTGCCGCCCATCACACCGAGCCGGGGCCGTCGCGGCGTCATCGGCTGCAACCTCGCTCTCGTCCTCGTGGTGCTCGGAGCCGCGCTCAGTGGCGGGTGCCGACGCTCCGGAACGCGTACGTGGCGCCGAGCAGCGCGAGGAGGCCGGCCAGCGTGATCGCCCCGTAGACGATGGGCGGGAACGCGAGATGATTCACAGCGGCTTCCTCAGCAGCGAGCAGGGCAGCGTGCACGTCATCCTCCAGAAAGGTCCTGAGACAAAGCGGGTCCAGTGTCGCACGTCGGTCGGGCGCTCAGGCCCGGACGTGCCCGTCACCATGCACGACCCACTTCGTGGTGGTCAGCTCGGCGAGGCCCATGGGCCCCCGGGCGTGCAGCTTCTGCGTCGAGATCCCGATCTCCGCGCCGAGCCCGAACTGGCCGCCGTCGGTGAACCGGGTCGAGGCGTTGACGATGACCGCGGCGGAGTCGAGCTCCGCGACGAACCGCTCCGACGCCGCGAGGTCGCGGGTGACGATCGCCTCGGTGTGCCCCGACGACCAGGCGCGGATGTGCTCGATCGCGGCGTCCAGGTCGTCCACGACGCGCACGGCCAGGTCCAGCGACAGGTACTCCGTCGCCCAGTCCTCGTCGGTGGCGGGGACCACCTCCACGCCCTCGGGGGCGAGCGCGGCCGTCGCCGCGTCGCCGTGCAGCACGACACCCTCCCCCGCGAGCGCCGCCAGGGCGGCGGGCAGGAACGCGGGCGCGGCGTCGGCGTGCACCAGCAGCGTCTCGGCGGCGTTGCACACCCCCACGCGCTGGGTCTTGGAGTTGAGCAGGATGGGCAGCGCCATCGCGGGGTCGGCGCTGGCATCGACGTACACGTGGCAGTTGCCGACGCCCGTCTCCACGACGGGCACCGTGGACTCGCGCACGACGGTCTGGATCAGGTCCGCGCCACCGCGCGGGACGAGCACGTCCACCAGGCCGCGCGCGTGCATGAGCGCGACGGCGCCCTCGCGCCCGTAGGCGTCGATGGACTGGACCAGGTCGGCGGGCAGGCCCTGGGCGGCCAGCGCCTCGCCGAGCACCCCGACGATGACCTCGTTGCTGCGGGCGGCAGCCGAGCCCCCGCGCAGCACCACGGCGTTGCCGCTCTTGAGCGCCAGCCCGGCGGCGTCCACCGTGACGTTGGGGCGGGCCTCGTAGATCATGCCGACCACGCCCATCGGCACCCGGACCTGGCGCAGGCGCAGCCCGTTGGGCAGCGTGGAGCCGCGCACGACCTCCCCCACCGGGTCGGGCAGGGCGGCCAGCTCGCGCAGCGCCTCGGCGATGGCGACGATGCGGGCGTCGGTCAGCGCGAGCCGGTCGAGCAGCCCCGACGACGTGCCGTTCTCGCGGCCCCGCTCGAGGTCCTCGGCGTTTGCCTCGAGGATCTCGTCGGTGTGCGCGACGAGGGCGTCGGCGAGCGCGTCCAGGGCTGCGTCCTTGGTCGCCCGAGTCGCCGTGGCGAGCACACGGGCAGCGGACTTCGCGCGGCGCGCGGCGGCCAGCACGTGCTCGGCCACGTCGGACATCGGGCCGTTGACGTGGGACGACGGGGCCTGGACCGTGTTCTCGAGCGAGGCTGTCATGGCGCCAGCGTAGTCCGGGCCCTCGCGCTCATCGAGCCCCGTCTCGGACGTCGGGCCCGCCTCCCCGCACAGGCCAGGCCGTCAGGCGAGCCCGCGCGCCCGGCCCGCGTCGTCCGGCCCCCACAGCGTCGTCGACACCTCGCGGCGCACCAGCGGCACGACCTCCTCGGCGAAGCGGCGCAGCACGTCCTGCTGCTGCTCGTAGGGCAGCACGGGGTTGAGCGAGACGGACTGGACGTCATGGCCGTAGGCCTTGTGGTAGGCGAGGATCTTCTCGGCCACCTGCTCTGGGGAGCCCACCAGCGCCGGCCCGTGCGCCACCGCGTCCTCGAGGGTGGGGAACGACGACGCCTTGCCGGGACGGCCGTCGCCGGCGTGCGCGGCGGCGGTGCGGGCGGCCTGCGCCTCGTACACCGCCCGGTACTCGGCCGTCGCCTGCGCGGTGGTGTCGGCGAGGAACAGCCCGCCCGAGCCGGAGCCGACATACGCCTTCGCCGGGTCGTGGCCGTAGGCCGCGTACTGCTCGCGGTAGTGGTCGATGAGCGCCTTGTAGGCCTCCCGGGGCTGGAACGCGTTCGCCGTGAAGATCGGGTCGCCCCATCGGGCGGCGAGCTCGACGGCGAAGGTCGACGTCGCGGAGCCGTGCCACACGCGGAACGGGCCGTCGAAGGGACGCGGCTGCGTCGTCGCGTCGGCCAGCGGGGCGTGGAAGCGGCCCGACCAGTCGACGTGCTCCTCGCGCAGCAGGCGCCGCAGCAGCTCGTAGTTCTCCTGGAGGTAGTCGTACTGGTGGGCGATGTCGAGCCCGAACAGCGGGAAGTGCCGGTCCTCGTTGCCCTTGCCGATGACGATCTCGAGCCGCCCGCCGGAGAGCTGGTCGACGGTGGCGTAGTCCTCGGCGACCCGCACCGGGTCCAGCAGCGAGAGCACGGTGACCCCGGTGCTCAGCAGGATGCGCTCGGTGGCCTGCGCGAGCGCGCCGAGCAGCACCGTGGGCGAGGAGGACAGGAAGTCCCCGGCGTGCCGCTCCCCCACGGCGTACGAGTCGAAGCCGAGCTGCTCGGCGAGGACCGCGTTCTGCACCACGCGCTCGAGCCGCTCCGTGGGGCTGATCAGCTCGCCGGTGACGGGGTGCGGGGTGTGCGGGACGATGTCGAGGACCTGGAACCTCATGGGCGTGCTCCTTCGGGAGTCTCGACATCGAGGCCGAACGCGAGGAGCGGGCTCCCCTCGATGATGTGGGTCTCCCGCTCGGGAAGGCGGGAGAAGCCGAGCCGCTGGTAGAGCCGGTGGGCGCCCGTCATCTCGGCGCCGGAGTTCATCACCACGCGCCGCAGTCCGCGCTGGCGTGCGAGCTCGACGACATGCCGGGTGAGCAGCTCGCCGATGCCTCGCCCACGGGCGGCCGGGTCGACGGCGAGGAGCCGGAAGTCGAGCTCGCCGTCCTCCGCGACCAGGGAGATGCGGGCCCCTGGCCGCGGGGTGGCGACGGCGCCCAGCAGTGCGCCGGTCGCCAGGTCCTGGGCGACCCACACCTCGTGCTCGCGCGCGCGGGCCTCGACGTCCGCGAGCTCGGCGCGGTACCGGTCACTGATCGCGTAGTCGTGGCTGTACGCCGCAACGGTCAGCTCGGCGACCCGCTCGTGCTCATGCGCGGCGATCAGCCGGACGAGCACGCCGTGGCGTGAGAAGTCGTACCGGTAGAAGACGAGCCGCCCGACGCCCGGCACCTCTGCGGTCTCGCGCTCGACGTCGCGGGCGAACCCCAGCCGCTCGTAGAGGCGCTGGGCGTCCACGTTGGCCGGCCCGGTGTCCAGGACGAGCGCGTCCATGCCCCAGGCGCGCGCCCGGTCGAGGGACTCGAGGACCATCGCGCCCCCGATGCCACGGCCCCGCCCGGCGGGGGCGACCGTGAGCAGCCGCAGCTCGGCCTCGCCGTCCCGCGCCTCGCGGGCGTGGTCTGTGCCGTTCCGCAGCAGGCTGGCCGTGCCGAGCAGCTCGTCGCCCTCGACGGCCACCAGCAGGTCGCCGCTGGCGGCTCGCCCGGCGGCGTCGCGCAGCAGCCGCACTCGCTCCGGATTCGTGGTCGGCCCGTACACCCCGGTGGCGAAGCCGTGCTCGGTCAGGCGCCCTACCGCGGGGTGCTCGTCGACGCGCGCGCTGCGAATCTCGATGCTCATCCGTTCCCTGTCCCTCGTCCTGCCCGTTCGGCCGTCGCCCTGCCCTGGCTGCTTGCTCACTCGAAGTAGCCGGGCACGTCCACCGGCCCGCCGGCGTGCTCGAAGTCCTGGCGCACGGCGTCCCGCAGGCGCGGGTCGGCAAGATAGTCGAGCGCCGTGAGCGCCAGCCCGATGGCCCCGTCGATCGCGGCCCGGTCGCCGGCCGGACCGCCTGCGGCGTGGGCGAACTCGCGGGTGTGCAGGGCGACGTCGGGCTCGCTGACGGCGATCATCGGGTGGATGCCGGGCAGCCGCTGGCTCACGTTCCCGAAGTCCGTCGACGCCGCGAGGATCTCCGGCACGATGCCGCCCGCGAGCGCGGTGCGCCCCTGCGCCGCCTGGTGCTGGGCCCAGCGCTCGGCCAGTGGGGTGTTGGTGCGCAGCGGCAGGCTGAACGGCACGGGGTCCCAGGTCACCTCGGCCGTGGTGCCGGTGGCTAGCGCGACGCCGTGGGCGATGTCCTCCAGGCGCTGGGACAGGTCGCGGAGCGTGGCGGCGTGCGCCGATCGCACGTAGTACTCGAGGGTGGCGCGCTCGGGCACGACGCTCGGCCGCTCCCCGCCCTCGAGCACGATGCCGTGGACGCGGTCCGAGGGCGGGATGTGCTGGCGGAGAAAACCGACCGCCTGGTAGTTGAGTGCGACGGCGTCGAGCGCGTTCCGCCCCATGAACGGGCTCGCCGACGCATGGGCCGCGACCCCGTGATAGGTCACGCGCAGCCGGCGGCGCCCCAAGAACGGGTGATCGACGACGTCATAGCCGAACGGGTGGACCATCACCGCAGCGTCCACCCCGTCGAAGAACCCGGCGCGCGCGAGGATCTCCTTGCCGGAGTTCCCCTCCTCGGCAGGGGTGCCCAGGAGCAGCACCCGGCCCGGCAGCTCGAGCCCGTCGGCCACGGCCCGGCGCAGCGCGAGGAACGCCCCCACGCCCGCCGCGGCGATCACGTTGTGGCCGCAGGCGTGGCCGATCCCCGGCAGCGCGTCGTACTCCGCGAGGATCGCCACGGTGGGCCCCGCGCCCGGGTCGGGATCCCCGGAGTCCGGGCCGGCGGCCGTCAGCCCCGCGCGCAGCGCCGTGGCCAGCCCGTGCGAGCCGACAGTCGCGGTGACGCCGTGCCTGGCCAGCAGATCGGCGATCTCCGCAGCGGCCCGGCGCTCCTGGAACGCCTCCTCGGGATGCGCGTGGATGACGCGCGAGAACACGACGACGTCGTCCTGCTGGGCCTCGGCGGCGGACCGGACCCGTGCCACATCGCGCTCGGCTGCGCCCTGGTGCGGTGAGGCCGACGGGACGAAGGTCGCCCGGCGGCGCTCCGTCTGCGCCCGCAGCGCGTCGAGATAGGCGGTGCTCGGCGGCGCCGGCCGTGTGCGGTCCTCGCTCATCGCCCGCGGCCTTCGGTCAGCAGCCGGTCGAGACCCCGGTCGCGCGGTGGGGCGGTGAGCGGGTGCTCGGTCATCGTGGGTCTCCCTGGGTGGTGCGGGGTCGGTCCGAGTGGCGCCTCGGAGGGGTGGACGTCGGTCAACGACGCCGTCGCCAGGACCAGGATGGTGCCCGCAGCGCACACGAGGCCAACCACGCGGGCATTCCCGATGCGCGACACCACCCTGGACGGCGCCTGCCAGCCTCACCCGGACACCCCCAGCGCACGCGCCCGCCGCCCGGGCACCGCCTCGACGAGCTCGCGGGTGTACGCCTCCCGCGGGTCGAGCAGCACCTGCTCCGGCGTCCCCCGCTCGACGAGCCGCCCGCGATGCATGACGCCCACCTCGTCGGCGATCTGCCGCACGACGGCCAGATCGTGGGAGATGAAGAGGTAGCTCAGGCCGTGCTCGGCCTGCAGCTCCGCCAACAGGTCCAGGATCTGCGCCTGGACGGACACGTCGAGCGCGGAGACAGGCTCGTCGAGCACCACCAAGTCCGGGTGCAGGGCGAGCGCCCGCGCGATGGCCACACGCTGCCGCTGCCCGCCCGACAGCTCCGCGGGCAGCCGGCCCGCGACGCCCGTCGGCAGCGCGACCCGGTCGAGGAGCTCGCGGACCCGGGCCGCACGGGTCGCGGCGTCGCCGACGCGGAACGCGCGCAACGGCTCGGCGATCACCCGCTCGACGGTGAAGCGCGGGGTCCAGCGACGCGTACGGGCTCTGGTAGACGACCTGCACGCGTCGCCGCAGCCGGCGCAGCCGCTCCCCCGACACCCGCGTCACGTCCACCCCGTCGAGATGGACCGTGCCGGACGTGGGCTGCTCCAAGCGCAGCACCAGCCGCGCGGTGGTGCTCTTGCCCGATCCCGACTCGCCCACCAGCGCGAACGTGCGCCCGGACGGGATCTCGAAGCTCACCTCGTCGACGGCCCGCAGGGTGCGGGCGCCGCCTGCCGTGCGGGGCAGGGCGAACTCCTTGACCAGCCCGCGCGCGCTGAGCAGCGGGGCAGCGAGGCCATCGGGGGTCGCGGCGCCCAGGCCATCCGTCGCCTCGAAGGCCTGGTCGTCTGGGGTCGAGGGGCCCTGGCCGCCCACGGGCGCCGTCCGGGCGCCCGGCGCCCGCCCACCGCCGCGGGGGCCGGCCGCCAGGCTCGGCGCGGCGGCGATCAGCGCCCGCGTGTAGGGGTGGCGCGGCGCGCCCAGCACCTGCGCCGTCGGGCCCTGCTCGACGACCTGCCCGTGCTGGAGCACGACGATGCGGTCCGCCCGGTCCGCGGCGACGCCCAGGTCATGCGTGATGAGCAGCACCGCGGTGCCGAGCGTCGAGGTGAGCGCGGCGATGTGGTCGAGGATGCCGCGCTGCACGGTGACGTCGAGCGCCGAGGTCGGCTCGTCGGCGATCACGAGGCGTGGCCGGGCCGCGAGCGCGATGGCGATGAGCACGCGCTGGCGCATCCCGCCGGAGAGCTCGGTGGGGTACTGGCGGGCGCGCACCTCCGGGCGGTCGAGCCCGGCCTCGCCGAGCAGCTCGACCGCGCGGGCGCGGGCCTGCCGCCGCCCGGCGAGCCCGTGCAGCACGAGCACCTCGGCCACCTGCGCGCCAACCCGCATGACGGGGTTGAGGGAGACCGTGGGGTCCTGGGGGACGAGCCCGATGTCCCGGCCGCGCACCTCACGCCACTGCTGCTCGGAGAGCCCGGTGAGGTCCTCGCCGCCGAAGCGCAGCCTGCCCCCGTCCACGCGCCCGCCACGGGCGAGCAGGTGGATGACGGCGTGCGCGAGGGTGCTCTTGCCCGAGCCCGACTCCCCCACCAGCGCCACGACCTCGCCGGGGCGCACCTCCAAGGTCACGCCGCGCACCGCGTCGGCCCGCCCCTCCCCGGACCGGTACGACACGCGCAGGTCCTCGACGCTCAGCAGCGGGCCCTGCTCGGCAACCGTGCCCATCAGTCCTCCACCCGTCGTTCCAGCGCACGCGCGACGCGGTTCGCCGACAGCACCACTGCCACGATCACCAGGCCCGGGAACGTGGCGAGCCACCAGGCGGCAGCCAGGTAGTTGCGCCCCTCGGAGACCAGCGACCCCCACTCGGGCGCGGGAGGCGCCGCGCCGTAGCCCAGGAAGCTCAGCGCGGAGATCGCCAGGATCGCGGCGCCGAACTCGAGCGCCACGAGCGCGAGCACGGGCCCCGAGGCGTTGGGCAGCACATGCTGGCCCAGCACCGCATGCCAGCGGGCGCCCGACGAGCGCGCGGCCTCGACGTACACCGAGGCGCTCACCCGCAGCACCTCGGAGCGCATCACCCGGGCGAAGGCCGCCACGCTGGTGATGCCCACCGCGACGGCCACCTTGAGGGAGCCGAAGCCCAGCACGGTGACCAGGGCCAGCGACAGCAGCAACCCCGGGATGGCGAGCAGCACGTCGACGACGCGCCCCACCACGTCGTCCACCCACCCCCGCAGGAACCCGGCCAGCAGGCCCAGGAACGTGCCGACGGCCAGGCCCACGACCACGGCGACGACTGTCGCCTGGATCGACAGCGCGGCCCCGTGCACCACCCGGGCGAACAGGTCCCGCCCGATCTGGTCGGTGCCGAACGGGTGCGCGGCGGAGGGGCCCTGCAGGCGCTCGGCCGGGACGCCGGTGATCGGATCGGCGGAGGTGAACAGGCCCGGCGCGACGACCCACGCCGCCACGCCCAGCAGCACCAGGACCGAGAGCGCCAGCCCCGGGCTGCGGCACAGCGCACGCCACACTGGGCGGGCCGCCGACGCCGGCCAGCGCCGGCCGGGGGCCGGGATCACGGCGCCGGCTGCGTGGGATGCGCCGGGCTGCAGGTGCTCGACTACTGCCATCAGATCGCTCCTCGTCTCGGGCGCCGGGTCCGGGTCATGCGGCGACCGGCGCGCGTCGGAGGCTGATGCGGGGGTCCACCAGCGGGTACAGCAGGTCGACCGCGAGCGCGACGACCACGAACACGAGCGCCGAGAACACCACCACCGCCATCACCACGGGGATGTCCTGGGAGTTCACCGCGGAGATCGTGAGCCGGCCCAGCCCCACCCGCGAGAAGACCGTCTCGGTGACCACGGCGCCGGAAAGGAGCTGGCCGACGCTCACGCCGAGCACCGTCAACGCGGGGATCGACGCATTGCGCAGCGCGTGGCGGAAGTGCACGCGCGCCCGCCCGGCGCCCTTGGCCCGCGCCGTCTCGATGTACGGCTCGGCCAACGTCTGGCGCAGCGACCGAGCCAGGAGCTGGGCGATCGACGCGCTGGTCGGCAGCGCCAGGGCCACCGCGGGCAGCACGAGGCTCGCGAGGCCGTCGTTGCCGATCGCCGGGAACAGCCGCCACTGGAAGCTGAAGACCTGCACCAGCATCAGCCCCACCCAGAACACCGGCAGGGACACCCCCAGCGGTGGCAGCGCCGCGAGGGCGTGCCGCAGCCACCGCGTGCGCGGGTAGGTGCTCGCCACCGCCAGCCCGACGCCGAGCAGCACGGACAGCGCGAGCCCCGCGACGGTGAGCTGCAGGGTCTGCGGCAGCACGTCCAGGATCAGCGATGTCGCCGGGGCGTCGGACTGGTACGAGCGGCCGAAGTCGAGCCGGGCCGCGCCGCCCAGCGCGTGCAGGTACTGGGCGAGCGGCGGCCGGTCGAGCCCATGCTCCGCGCGCAGCTCCGCCAGCAGCGCTGGGTCGACCACCGACTGCTCCCCGCCGCCGGAGGCCATCAGCTCCACCGGGTCGCTGGGCAGCAGGTACAAGATGGCGAAGGTCACCGTGAACGCGGCCCACAGGACGACTGCCCCCTGCGCCAGCCGGCGGAGCACGTAACGGGTCATGGCTGGGACACCCACGCGTCGTAGAAGTCCAGGCGGGTGGACGCCTCGAACTTCAGGTCGTGCACGGTGTCGGCCGCGGCGATGGTCGTGGACAGCTCCACCACGGGGATCGAGTGCGCCTTCTCCAGCAGCAGCCGCGACGCCTCGGTGACGAGCCGCTGCCGCTCCGCCGGGTCGACGGCTGCGGCCTGCTGGTCGAGGAGGTCGTCGACCGGCTCCGCCGCCCGCTTGTTCGTGTTGCGCGCGTTCACCGAGAAGAGGTTGCGCAGGATGTCCGGGTCGGAGCGGGTCAGGTTCCCGTACGAGAAGTCGTACTCCCCGTCCGCGCTGGCGGCGGTGGCCTCGGCGATCGTCACCTGGTTGAGCCGCAGATCGAACCCGATCTGCCGCAGCTGCTGCTGGACCAGCTCGAGCGGGTCCTTCACCTGCCAGAACGTCACCTCGGTCGACAGCGGCTGGCCGTCCTTCACCCGGATCCCGTCCGGCCCCTCCACCCAGCCGGCCCCCTCCAGGAGCTCCTTGGCGCCCTCGGGGTCGTACGCGAGCAGCTCGTCCAGCCCTTCGTACAGCGGCGTCGTGTGGGCGAGCGCGGCGCTCGCGGGCTCGTCGAGCGGGGTGAGCACCGTGCCGGTGACCTCCTCGCGGTCGATGCCCTTGAGCACCGCCACGCGGACCCGCTCGTCGGCGAGCAGCGGGCGGGACTCGTTCGGGTACAGGTTGAACACGACGCCCGGGTTGGCGCGGTACGCGAGCCAGAACCCGTTGCCGTCGAACTGCGGCAAGTCCGCGGTGCCGATGGCCGCGGTCGCGTCGATCTGCCCGGACGCCAGGCTCCCGGCCCGAACCCCGGCCTCGGGGATCACCGTGAACGTGACGGTGTCCAGATACGCCTCGCCCGTGTGCGAGCTCGCCCCCGCCGCGCCCCACGTGTACCCGTCGCGCCGCGCGAGCACGGCCCGCTGGTCCACGGTGTACTCCTGGACGACGAACGGCCCCGACCCGTCGAACTTCCCGGCGCAGCGGTCCTCGACGCTCAGCGCCGCCGAGGCCGGCGAGAGCAGGCCCAGCGAGAACGTCGACGTGGCCTGGAGGAACTGGGCGCTCGGCGCGCTGAAGTCCACCACCACCGTCGACGGGTCCGGGGCGGTCACCGACTCGAGGTCCACCAGGTACGTCGAGCCCAGCGACGCCTTCGCGCCGAGCGCGACGATGGCCTCGAAGTTCGTCTTGACCGACGCCGCGTCGATGGGCGTGCCGTCGGCGTAGGTGGCGCCGTCGACCAGGTGGAACGTGAACTGGCTGGCGTCGTCGTTCACCTCCCACGACTCGGCCAGCCACGGCACGATCTCGCCCGACTCCGGGTTCTGCGCCGTGAGGGACGCCACCGTCTGGCGCGCGATGGCGATGGCGTCGTTGTTGCCGACCTGCTGCGGGTCGACGCACTTGGAGTCGACGGTGATGGCGAAGGCCAGGTCTCCGCCGCGCACCGGCTCCGCCGACGTGGAGGACGTGGAGTCGCCCTCGGCGGGCTCGGTGGCGCCGCCGGCGCAGGCGGACAGGGCCAGGGCGGCGGTGACGGCCAGGGCCGTGCCAGGGGCATGACGGTGCAGGGTGCGCATGTGGGTCGACTCCTCGATCGGTCGGGTCGGTGCGGTGGAGGCGTCCTCGACCCCGCCCGTCGCGGGCCTCCCGTCACGTCGACGGGTGGGCGCGGGAGCGGGCGGCCCTGGCGCAGGAGACGGCGATCGGCCGTCATGGCGCAGCGGGACAGGCAGAGACGAAGGACGAGGCGCTGGAGGCGCGGATGGACGGGCGAGGCCGTGCCGGGCAGTTCCGGGCGGAACTAGCGACAGGCGCGCGGGACCAGCAGCATGCGTCGACAGCCCACACAGGGGGCGTCGGGACACTGCCAGTGGGCCACGGTCAGTCCTTCGTCAGATGCGGTGTGCTTACCGGCCGTGCGTCGACCGGTCAGGCGTACCCGGAGCACCCCGTCACATCGAGGGGTTGCTGGTCGACGAGCCGGGCCTTGGCGTCGACACTCTGTGCCTGCGAGAAGTACAGCGGCGCGGAGCCCGGGTTGGCAACCATTGCGCCGTTTGATCTCATATGTCGGCCGATAGCCGGGCGCGCACGGGGGCGGCAGCCACCCGGCTGCCGCCCCCGTGCCGCCCCACCCGGCGCGCGAACGCCGCTACGGCGTGTAGATCTTCGGCTGCGCCGGCGCCGTGAACGGGTCGCCCAGCGCGAACCCCGGATGCGGCGGCTGGTTGTACGCCGTGTTCTGCCACGCGATCGCCGTGCGGTACTGCGCGTCGTGCAGCAGCGTGTGGACCTTCAGGGCTGTGACAGTCGGCGTCGCGTAGATCCGCAGGGCTGTCGAGTCGGTGGTCGGCCAGACGACCTCCTCACGCCAGTCGCCCCACAGGTCCCCCGACAGGGACGGCGTGGCCTTCGTGGAGTTGTTCGCGACGACCCCCGACGCGGTGAGCAGACGGGTGTCGCTCGACGGCGTGTACTTGTTCACGTACGTCCGGTCCAGCAGCTCGCGCACCGGGTCGCCGTCCCACCAGGCCAGGAAGTTCGCCGACGACGGCTTGCGGCCGATGTCGGAGCCCTTCGCGCTGCGCATCACCGAGTCCGCCGACGACCACGACTCCGCCCCCGCACTGCCCGACCAGATGTCGCCCGAGACGCCGCGGCCGTTGTCGCCGCCCGCCGGGGTGGACCACAGGATCTGACCGGTGCGGGCGTCCGCGAACCACGAGCTCGGCTTGCTGGCGTCCTCGCTGACCTTGAACACCTCGAGCCCGGAGCGGGAGGGGTCCAGGTCGCCGACGTGCAACGCGTCGCCGTGGCCCAGCCCGGTGTTCCACATGACCGTGCCGTTGTCGTTGATGGCCGCGGCGCCGTAGATGACCTCCTGCTTGCCGTCGCCGTCGGCGTCCGCGATCGACAGCTGGTGGTTGCCCTGGCCCGCCACTGCGCTGTTGCCCGCGGACGAGCTGTTCGAGTCGAAGGTCCAGCGCCGCGTGAGCGACCCGTTGCGGTAGTCCCAGGCCGCCACGACGGCCCGCGTGTAGTAGCCGCGCGCCATGATGATCGACGGCCGCTGCCCGTCCAGGTAGGCGGTGCCCGCGAGGAACCTGTCGACGCGGTTGCCGTAGGAGTCGCCCCAGCTCGACACTGTGCCTCGCGCGGGCACGTAGTCGGCGGTGGCGCCGATGGACCCGTCCTGGCCCTTGAAGACCGTGAGGTACTCGGGCCCGCTGAGCACGTAGCCGGAGGAGTTGCGGTAGTCGGCGCTGGACGAGCCGATGAGCTGGCCCGTGCCGGACCGGGTGCCGTCGGCGGTCTTCACCGCGACCTCGGCCCGGCCGTCGCCGTCGTAGTCGTAGACCTGGAACTGCGTGTAGTGCGCGCCGGCCCGGATGTTGCGCCCCAGGTCGACACGCCACAGCCGCGTGCCGTTCAGCTCGTAGGCGTCCAGGTAGACATTGCCCGTGTAGCCGGACTGCGAGTTGTCCTTGGCGTTGGACGGGTCCCACTTGAGCACGATCTCGAGCTGCCCGTCGCCGTCCAGGTCGCCCACGCTCGCGTCGTTCGCGCTGTACGTGTACGCCTCCCCCGAGGGCGTCGTCCCGCCGGCGGGCTTCTGGATCGGCACGTCCAGGTAGCCGTTGGCGAACGTGAGGCTGGCCCCCGAGGCGGCCTGCTCGGCCCCGTTGACGACGGCGCGCACCGTGTAGGACGCGTTCGCCGCCGCGCCGGCGTCATAGAAGTTCGTGGAGTCGGCCACGGGCGTCGAGGTGATCCGCGTGCCGCCGCGGTAGACGTGGAAGGTGGTGCTGCGCGGCTCCGTGCCGAGCAGGCGCCACTGCACGAGGTTGCCGCTGCCGGAGCGCACGCTGATCAGCCCGCGGTCGAGGCGCTCGGCCTGCCAGGAGCCCGCCACCGGCGCCGTCGGCTCCGGGGTGGGCGTCGGCGACGCGCTGGGCGAGGCCGACGGTGTGGCGCTCGGGGTGGCGGTGGGGCTCGCTGTCGGCGAGGACGTGGGCGAGCTGGTGGGCGTCGCGGCCGCACCGGTGCACGCGGTCCCGTTGAGCGTGAACGCCGTGGGCGCCGGGTTGGACGAGCCGTTCCACGCGCCGTTGAACCCGAAGGACACGGAGCCGCCACTGGGCACCGCCGCGTTGTAGCCGGCGTCCTTCACGCTCACCGCGTTGCCGGACTGCGTCGCGACGCCGTTCCACGCCTGCGTGACGCTCTGCCCGGCGGAGAAGGACCAGCCCAGCGTCCAGCCGTTGAGCGCGTCCCCGAGGTTGGCGATGGTCACGGAGCCGCCGAAGCCCGTCGACCACTGGTTCGTCACCTCGTAAGTGACCCGGCAGGCGGTGGCCGCGACGGCGCCCTGGGCTGCGACCACCCCCACGCCCGCGGCCAGCGCCGCGATGGCGATCAACCCGGTGGCTCTGCGTCGAACTGACATCAGTCTCCCCTTCGAGCGATGCGTGGGGAGATGGTTCTGGCCTGCGCCCGCGTCGAGCAAGCGCTCTCCCGGTGCAGAGGCTAGAAGCAGGACAACCCGCCTGTCACGGGAGGAACCGGGCCCTGAAGCGATTCACGGCCGCCAACCGCTCAGCGTGCCGGCTCCCCTGCCCGGCATCGCGCGAGGTCAGCGTCGGCGCCGCACCAGCACCAGGTCGTCGCGGTGCACCAGCTCGCGCCCGTACTCCGGCCCGAGGTCCGCGCGCAGCTCCGACGTGGTGTGCCCCAGCAGGCCCGGCACCTCCTCGGAGGCGTACGCCACCAGCCCGCGCGCGACCACCACGCCGTCCGGGCCGCACAACTCCACAGGGTCGCCAGCCTCGAAGTCGCCCTCCACCCGGGTCACCCCGGCGGGCAGCAGCGACGTCCGCCGATCCACGACCGCGCGCACGGCGCCCTCGTCGAGCACCAGCCGGCCCCGCGTCCGCGCGGCGTGCGCGAGCCACAGCAGCCGGGTGGACGCCCGTCGGCCAGTGGCCGCGAACCAGGTGCCCACGTCCTCCCCGGCCAGTGCCGCGGCGGCGTTCTCCGCCGAGGTCAGCACCACAGGGATGCCCGAGGCCGTCGCGATGGCCACCGACTCCAACTTGGTGACCATGCCGCCGGTGCCGATCGCGCTGCCCCGGGCCGTCACGTCGATGCCGTCCAGATCGCGCGGCCCCCGCACCTCGGGGATGCGCACCGAGCCGGGCCGCGACGGCGGGCCGGTGTGCAGCCCGTTGACGTCAGTGAGCAGCACCAACGCGTCCGCGTGCACCAGATGGGACACCAGCGCGGCGAGGCGGTCGTTGTCACCGAAGCGGATCTCATCGGTGGCGACCGCGTCGTTCTCGTTGATCACGGGGACCACGCCCAGCTCGAGCAGCCGGGTCAGGGCGCGCTGCGCGTTGCGGTAGTGGGTGCGCCGCACCGTGTCGTCGGCGGTGAGCAGCACCTGGCCCACCCGCAGGCCGTGCTCCCAGAACGAGCGCGTGTAGTGGGCGACCAGCAGGCCCTGCCCGGCCGACGCGGCAGCCTGCTGAGTCGCCAGGTCGCGCGGCCGGGTCGAGAGTCCCAGCGGCTCGATGCCCGCGGCGATGGCGCCGGAGGAGACGAGCACGACCTGCCCGCCAGCCGCCCTGCGGGCGGCGAGCACCTTGACCAGAGAGTCCAGGCGCGCGGGGTCGAGCCGGCCGCTCTCGTCCGTGAGGGACGAGGAGCCGACCTTGACGACCACCCGAGGGGCGTCGAGGAGCTGGCGACGGTCGAACAGTGCTGCTGCGCTCACAGGGGGCATTCTCCCCCGACGCGGCCCGGTGTCACGCGCATGCCCGCGCACCGGACCGCTGGCACGTCAGTCCTCGTCCGTCCAGAGCCCCGCCTCGCGCTCCGTCCACAGCTCGGCGCGTGCCTCGGCCTTGGCGTCCATGCGGTCCTTGTACTGCTCGCGCTTCTCGCCACGCGTCGGACGCGAACGCTCCTCGATGCGCATGTCGGTGCCACGCGGACCCGACAGCAGCTCGGACCCGGTCATCAGCGTCGGCTCCCAGTCGAAGACCACGGCGCTCGGCCCGGAGCCGATGACGACCTCCGCGCCCGCGACGGCGCCGGCGGCGAAGAGCTTCTCCTCGACGCCGAGCCGGGCGAGCCGGTCGGCCAGGTACCCGACGGCCTCGTCGTTGCGGAAGTCCGTCTGCCGCACCCAGCGCTCCGGCTTGGAGCCCAGGATCTGGAAGTAGTCGCGGCCACCCTCGGTCTTGTGCGTCACGGTGAAGCCCGTGTCGTCGATGGCCTTGGGGCGAAGCACCACACGGGTCTGCTCGGGCGCGGGCGCCTCGCGACGGGCCCGGTCGACCAACTCCCCGAGCGCGAACGTGAGCTGCCGCAGCCCCTCGTGGCTCGCGGTCGAGACCTCGAAGACCTGCAGCCCGCGGGCCTCCAGCTCGGGGCGCACCATCTCGGCGAGCTCACGGGCCTCGGGCACGTCGATCTTGTTGAGCACCACCAGGCGCGGGCGCTCGTTGAGCGGCACCCGGCCGCCCTCGATGCCCAGGTCCCCGGAGTACGTCGCGAGCTCGGCCTCCAGGGCCTCGAGGTCGCTCAGCGGGTCGCGGTCGGGCTCGAGCGTGGCGCAGTCCAGCACGTGCACCAGCACGGCGCAGCGCTCGATGTGCCGCAGGAACTCCAGCCCGAGGCCCTTGCCCTCGCTGGCGCCGGGGATCAGCCCGGGCACGTCGGCGACGGTGTAGCGGGCCGATCCGGCCTGCACGACGCCCAGGTTCGGGATCAGCGTGGTGAACGGGTAGTCGGCGATCTTCGGGCGGGCCGCGGAGATCGCCGCGACGAGGCTCGACTTGCCCGCGCTGGGGAAGCCGACGAGCGCCACATCGGCGATCGTCTTGAGCTCGAGGACGACGTCCCGCGCCTCGCCGGGCTCGCCCAGCAGCGCGAAGCCCGGGGCCTTGCGGCGCGGGGACGCGATGGCCGCGTTGCCCAGGCCGCCGTGGCCGCCGGCGGCGACGATGAACTCGGCGCCCGCGCCCACCAGGTCGGCGAGCACCTCGCCGGTGGTCGACTTGACAACTGTGCCGTCGGGCACGGGCAGCACCAGGTTCTCGCCCGAGGCGCCCTGGCGGTGGTCGCCCATGCCCTGCTTGCCGGACGACGCGTGCCGGTGCGGGGCGTGGTGGTAGTCGAGCAACGTGGTCACCTGCGGGTCGACGACGAGCGTCACACTCCCGCCATGACCGCCATTGCCGCCGTCAGGGCCGGCGAGCGGCTTGAACTTCTCTCGGCGGATCGAGACGCACCCGTGGCCGCCGTCACCGCCGCTGGCATGCAGGACGACGCGGTCGACGAAGGTCGCCATCGGTCACCACTCTCCTCGAGCCGGCATCGCCGGCCATCTCCACTGCCGCGAAATGCTGGCAGGTCATGCTGTGAGTCACGTGCGCTGTGCGCTCGCTTTGTGCTGGCAACGACGAAGGGACGCACCGCACCGGTGCGCCCCTTCGACGAACGAGATAGACGGGGTCAGACCGCCGCCGCCACGATGTCGATGACCTTGCGGCCACGACGCTGGCCGAACTCCACCGCGCCCGGCGCGAGGGCGAACAGCGTGTCGTCCTTGCCGCGGCCGACGTTGATGCCGGGGTGGAAGTGCGTGCCGCGCTGGCGGACGATGATCTCGCCAGCCTTGACGACCTGACCACCGAAGCGCTTGACGCCGAGGCGCTGCGCGTTCGAGTCGCGACCGTTGCGCGACGAGCTCGCGCCCTTCTTGTGTGCCATGACGTACCTGCCTTCGTGCTCAGATGGATAACGCTCCGCGGACGACGCCGCGGCGCAAGATCAGTTGATGCCGGTGACCTTCAGGCGGGTCAGCTTCTGGCGGTGGCCCTTGCGGACGCGGTACCCGGTCTTGTTCTTGTACTTCAGGATGTCGATCTTCGGGCCCTTCTCATCCCGGACGACCTCCGCCGTGACGGTGATCTTCGCGAGATCCTGAGCGTCGTGGGTGACCTTCTCACCGTCGACGAGCAGCAGGGCGGGAAGCTCGACAGTCGAACCAGCCTGCGCGGAGAGGCGGTCGACGACGACGACGTCGCCCACGGCGACCTTCTCCTGGCGGCCGCCAGCCTTCACGATCGCGTACACCACGTTGCTGCTCATCTCTGCTCGTCGAACTTCAGTCAGGGGCGCGCTCTACGTGATGGACACGGGTGTTGGCCCTCACATCACGGACGCGCACGTCGGTGCGCCCAAACGCACCGACGTTCAAGAGTACGGAACGCCTCTGGCTCGGTCAAATGAGCCCGAGGCGTCCCGGACCCGTCAGGCCGTCGGGGACTCCTCGTCCTCGTCAGCCTCGAAAACCTCAGGGGCCACAGGCGTCAGCGCGAGAGCCTCCACGGCCTCGTCCTGCGCCCGCTCCTCGGCCGCGACCACCTCGGTCGCCTCGGCCGACGGCACGGCGAAGGCCGCCAACACGTCGAGCACCGGCGGGGCGCCCACCGGCGCCGCGTCCGGGACCTCCGCCGTCGCTGCGCGAGACTCGCGCGACTCCCGCGCCGGGGCCTCGATGGCACGCGGAGCCGGCGCCAATGCCTCGAGCTCGGCGGCCGTGGCACGCGGGGGCGCCTCGTCACCGTGCTCATGCGCATGCGCCGCAGCGGCTGCGATAGTCGCGAGCGTCGCCTTGACCGCCTCACGCGCCTCCGGCAGCACCGGGACCGCGGGAAGCGTCGAGGAGCCCGCCGGGGCGGCCTCCTTGGCCCCGCGCTTGCGGCGCGCGCGCTTGGGCTCCGGCTCGACAGGCTCCGAGGAGGCCTGCTGGCCGGCGCCCGCGTCCGGGCGGCCGTTCTTCTCGATCGGGTCGGTGTGCACGATGAACCCGCGCCCGTGGCAGTGCTCGCACGTCTCGCTGAACGCCTCGACCAGGCCCTGGCCCACGCGCTTGCGGGTCATCTGCACCAGGCCGAGCGAGGTGACCTCGGCCACCTGGTGCTTGGTCCGGTCACGGCCCAGGCACTCCACGAGGCGGCGCAGCACCAGGTCGCGGTTCGACTCGAGCACCATGTCGATGAAGTCGATGACGATGATGCCGCCGATGTCCCGCAGCCGGAGCTGGCGGACGATTTCCTCGGCCGCCTCCAGGTTGTTGCGCGTCACCGTCTCCTCGAGCGTGCCGCCCGATCCGGTGAACTTGCCCGTGTTGACGTCGACCACGGTCATAGCCTCGGTGCGCTCGATGATGAGCGAGCCACCCGAGGGCAGCCACACCTTGCGGTCCATGCCCTTGGCGAGCTGCTCGTCGACCCGGTGCGCGGAGAACACGTCGCCGTTCCCCGTCCAGCGGGTGACCTTCTCGGCGAGGTCGGGGGCGAGCTCGCCGATGTAGCCGGAGATCGTGGCCCACGCCTCGTCGCCCTGCACCACGAGCGAGCTGAAGTCGTCGTTGAAGATGTCGCGCACCACGCGGATGGCCATGTCCGGCTCACCCTGCAGCAGCGCCGGCGCGGACGCCGACTTCGCCTTCTTCTCGATGGCCTCCCACTGGCCCTGCAGGCGCGCGATGTCGGCGCGCAGCTCGTCCTCGCTGGCGCCCTCGGCGGCGGTGCGCACGATGACGCCCGCGGAGTCCGGGACGATCTCGCGCAGGATCTTCTTCAGGCGCGCGCGCTCGTTGTCGGGCAGCTTGCGGCTGATGCCGGTCATCCCGCCGCCGGGCACGTACACGAGGTACCGGCCAGCGAGCGTGATCTGCGACGTCAGGCGGGCGCCCTTGTGGCCGATCGGGTCCTTGGTGACCTGGACGAGCACCGAGTCGCCGGACTTGAGCGCCTGCTCGATGCGGCGCGGCTGGCCCTCGAGGCCCGCGGCGTCCCAGTTGACCTCGCCGGCGTACAGCACCGCGTTGCGGCCCTTGCCGACGTCGACGAACGCGGCCTCCATGCTCGGCAGCACGTTCTGCACGCGGCCGAGGTACACGTTGCCGGCCATCGACACCTGCGCCTGGCGGGAGACGTAGTGCTCGACGAGCACGCCGTCCTCGAGCACGGCGATCTGCGTGCGGCCACCGGCCTCGCGCACGACCATCGAGCGCTCAACGGCCTCGCGGCGGGCCAGGAACTCCGACTCGGTGATGATCTGACGGCGACGGCCCGCGTCACGGCCCTCCCGGCGGCGCTGGCGCTTGGCCTCGAGCCGCGTGGAGCCCCGCAGCGCTGTCACCTCGTCGCTGGACGTGCTGCGCGTGCTGCGCGAGCGGGTGGGTGCGGTCGTCTCCTGGTCGGAGGACTCGCCCCGGCTGCTGCGGCGACGACGGCGACGGCGACGGCTCGAACCGCCCTGCTCGTCGTGCTCGCCCTCGTGCTCGGACTCGTGGTCGCCCTCGTGCTCGGCGTCCTCGTCATGCGCGTCCTGCGTGTCATCCGCGGCGGAGCCGTCGGAGGGCTCGGAGCCCTCGCCGGCGTCGCCCTGCTCGTCCGAGCTGCGACCACGGCGGCCACGGCCGCCACGGCGACGGCGACGGCGCTGCGCGGACTGCTCGTCCTCACGCGCCTGGGCGTCCCGCTGCTCCTCGTCGGACTCCGACCCGGCGTCCTGCGCCTGCTCGTCGTCCGCCGAGACCTGCTCCTCGTCCTCGTCGCGCGCGACGTCACTCGACGCGACGTCGGCCTGCGCGCCACGACGGCCACGACGCCGCGACGGCCGCTCGGCCGCGGGCGCCTCGGCGCGGGCCTCCTCCGCGGACTCGTCAGCGGCGTGGTCCTCGACGTGCAGCACCGCGGCGGCCTCGGAGACGAGCTCCGGCGGGCCGGCCGGGGCCTGCGCGCGCCGACGGCGCGGACGGGCGTCCGGGTCCGGCGCCTGGAACAACAGGGCAGTGGTGGCCAGACGGGCCGCCCCGCGCGACGTGACGGGGGCCGGCTCGGCGGGCTGGTCCTGGCTCTCGGGCTGCGTGACGGCCTCAGCGGGGGCGGGAGTCGAGGCGGCTGCGCTGGAGCGTGTCGCACGCGTCCGGCCACGGCGCGTCGATCCGGCCTCGCTCGCGGCCAGCTCGGCCAGCACGTCGAGCCCGGCGACGCCGGACGGCTTCTCCGAGGCCTCGACCGACTCGTCGGCCTCTGCCTCATCCTCGGCGTCGACCTCGTCGACGACCTCGACCACCGGCTCCGGAGCCTTGCGGGTCCGCCGGGTCGTGCGCTTGGGCGCCGGAGCGGCGACCTCGGCCGGAGCCGCGTCGGCGCTGCCCGCAGCCTCCTCGGGCGCGGCAGGGGCCTCAGCGGCCTCCGGGGCCGTCGCGGGGCGGGTGGAACGGCGGCTGCGCTTGCGGGCCGGCGGCGTGGCGTCGACAGCCGGGGCGTCGACGGACGCGGCGGCGGGCGAGTCAGCGGCGGCAGGCGCGGCACTGGCCGGCTCGACGCTCGCCGGCTCGCTTGTCGGATCGGCGCTGGCGGGAGCGGCACTGGCGGTGGGACGCACCGCCCGCCGCGAGCGGGTGGCCCGCGGCGCCGCAGCCTCGGGCTGGGCGGCCTCGACGGCCGGAGCCGCCTCGGGCGCGGCAGCCTCGACGGGCGATCCCGCGGCCTCCGTGACGGAGGCCTTCGTCACGCGACGAGACCGAGTGCGGGGCGCTGCCGCCGGAGCCTCGGCCGCGATCTCGACGGGGCTGGCGGCCTCGACGGCGGCGTCAGCGGGCTTCGCGTCCGTCGGCGGCGCGGTCTTGCGGGTCGCCCGGCGTCGTGCGGGCTTGGTCGGAGCAGCATCGGGGGCTGTGCCCCCGACGTCGACCTGTGACGTGCTGTCGTTGTTCTCGGGGGTCTTGTCGAGCGTCACTCGTGGTACTCCTGCATGCCCCTCGGAGCCGGCCACACTCCTCGGCGCCCCAGGGGCGGTCAGTCGTCGCACGCGCTGTGCGCTGCGACGGAAGTCGTCGGTGGCGGCTGCTGCACCGCGGTCGGCGCCATCGCCAGCCAGCATGTCGTTCGAGAGCCCCACGGTGGGGATCGGTCACATCCGGCGGCGCCTGGCGAGCTCGACACGCTATGGCACTGCGAGCACGGTCACGGAATCAGAACGGTGTGGGCGCCCTGGAATCCTCGGTCAGTATCGCACAGCACCCTTAGAAGAGGGAGACGACACGACAGTGCAGTATGGGTCTCGTCCTCATCGCGCCGTCGTTCGGCCAGGACCAAAGTCCTGGGCCGTCATCGCACGCCGACCTACCGTTCGACCTGGGTGCTCGGTCCGACCCCCCAGTAGCCACGCACGCGACGGAGTACTCCCGTGGAAGCCCTTGACCTGGCCAGATGGCAGTTCGGTGTCACCACCGTCTACCACTTCATCTTCGTCCCGCTGACCATCGGCCTCGCCCCGCTCGTGGCGCTCATGCAGACCTTCTGGGTGCGCACGGGCAACGAGCGCTGGCTTCGCCTGACCAAGTTCTTCGGCAAGCTGCTGCTGATCAACTTCGCGATCGGCGTCGCCACCGGCATCGTCCAGGAGTTCCAGTTCGGCATGAACTGGAGCGAGTACTCGCGCTTCGTGGGCGACGTGTTCGGCGCCCCGCTCGCGATGGAGGCGCTCGCCGCGTTCTTCGTCGAGTCGACGTTCCTGGGCCTGTGGATCTTCGGCTGGGACAAGCTGCCCAAGAAGATCCACCTCGCGTGCATCTGGGCCGTGGCGATCGCCACCAACCTCTCGGCCTACTTCATCCTCGCCGCGAACTCGTGGATGCAGCACCCCGTCGGCACGGTCTTCAACATCGAGACCGGCCGCGCCGAGATGGTCGACATCTGGGCGGTGCTCACCAACAGCACGCTGCTGGCGGCCTTCCCGCACACCATCACCGCCGCATGGCTGACCGCCGGCACGTTCGTCGCGGGCATCGCCGCCTGGTGGATGGTCAAGCTGGTGCGCCGCGGCGAGGCCGAGAAGGCCCGCGACGTCTACCGCCCGGCTGTGGTGCTGGGCATGGTCACCATGCTCATCTCGGGCGTGGGCCTGGCCCTGTCCGGCGACTTCCAGGCCAAGCTCATGTTCGAGCAGCAGCCCATGAAGATGGCCGCGGCCGAGGCGCTGTGCGAGAGCACCGACGGCGCGTCCTTCACGATCCTGGCGATCGGCAACATCAACACCGACTGCGACGGGGTCACCCACCTCATCGAGCTGCCGGGGGTCACCTCGTTCCTCGCGTCGGGCGACTTCAACGGCCACCTGGAGGGCGTCAACCAGATCCAGGAGCGCTACGAGGAGCTGTACGGCGAGGGCATCGACTACTCCCCCGACCTCGCGGTGACCTTCTGGAGCTTCCGCCTGATGATCGGCCTGGCCGCCGGATCCGCCGCGCTCGCGCTCGCGTCGCTGTGGCTGACCCGCAAGGGCCGCGTGACCGACAACATCTGGTTCTCGCGCCTGGCGATCATCGCGATCCCCATGCCGTTCCTGGCCAGCTCGTTCGGCTGGATCTTCACCGAGATGGGCCGCCAGCCGTGGGTCGTCGCGCCGAACCCCACGGGCGTGGACGGCGTGTGGCTGCTCACCCAGCGCGGTGTCTCCGAGGTGGTGAGCCCCACCACCGTCGTCATCTCGATGGTGGCCTTCACCGCGCTCTACGGCGTGCTCGCGGTGATCTGGTACAAGCTCATGCACCGCTACGCGGTCGAGGGCGTGGCTGACACCGAGCACGACCCGAGCCCCGACAACCCCGACAACCACAGCGACGACGCGGGCGACAAGCCGCTGTCGTTCGCCTACTGAGGCAGGCGTCATGGAGCTCACGACAGTCTGGTTCTTGCTGATCGCCCTGCTGTGGACGGGCTACCTCGTGCTCGAGGGGTTCGACTTCGGCGTCGGCATGCTGCTCAAGCCGCTGGGACGCGACGACAAGGAACGTCGCGTCATGATCAACACCATCGGCCCGGTGTGGGACGGCAACGAGGTGTGGCTGCTGACGGCGGGCGGCGCGACGTTCGCGGCGTTCCCCGAGTGGTACGCCACGATGTTCTCCGGCTTCTACCTGCCGCTGCTGCTCATCCTGCTCGCGCTCATCGTGCGCGTGGTGGCCTTCGAGTGGCGCGGCAAGATCAACGACCAGGCGTGGCGCGACCGCGCCGACTGGGCGCTGACGATCGGCTCCTGGGTCCCCGCGATCCTGTGGGGCGTCGCGTTCGCGAACCTGGTGCGCGGCGTCGAGCTGGACGCGAACCACCAGTACGTGGGCGGGTTCTTCGCGCTGCTCAACCCGTTCGCCCTGGTGGGCGGCGTCACGACGGCGCTGCTGTTCCTCACCCACGGCGCGGTGTTCCTGGCGCTGAAGTCCGACGGCGAGGTGCGCCGCCGCGCTGGCGACCTCGCGGCACGCCTCTCGGTGGTCACGCTGGTCGTGGCGGCCGCGTGGGCCATCTGGGCGCAGATCGCCTACTCGGTGGCCTGGACCTGGGCCGCTGTGGCCGTCGCGGCGATCGCCCTGGTGGCGCTCGTGGTGGCGACCCGCGCCCGGCGTGAGGGCTGGGCGTTCATCGCCTCGGCCGTGACGCTCGTCGCCGCCGTCGTGCTGATCTTCGGCTCGATGTACCCCGACGTGATGCCCGCCTTCGACCCGGCGAACTCGCTGAACATCGACAACGCGGCGTCGTCGTCGTACACGCTGACGGTGATGACGTGGGTCGCGGTGTGCCTGGTGCCCTTCGTCCTGCTCTACCAGGGCTGGACCTACTGGGTGTTCCGCAAGCGCATCTCGGCTGAGCAGATCCCCGACTCCATCGGCCTCACCTTCGCGCGTGTGAAGGCCGCGGCCTTCAGCGGCGGCACGGACAACGGCTCCTCGGCCTCCTCGCGGACGGACGGCCCGACGCCGTGAGGCGCGTCCGGCTGTGAAGCCCCTCGACCCGAGGCTGCTACGCCACGCGCGCGCTGCCCGGCAGTACGTCGCCCTCACCGTCGTGCTCGGCCTGGCCGTCGCGGCGCTGGTCATCGCCCAGGCGCTGCTGCTCGGCCACGGGCTGGGCTCGGCTGTGCAGGACGGCGCGGACCTCGGCGACCTGGGCCCGCTGATCGGCTGGCTCGTGGTCGTCGTGGCCGCGCGCGCGCTCGTGACGGGCGCGCAGGAGCGGTACGCCCACCGGGCCGCGACCCGCGCGATCGGCGAGCTGCGCGCGCAGGTCGTGGAGCGGGCGACGGCACTGGGCCCGCGCTGGCTGGCCGGCGGCGAGGGCCCCCGGGTCGTGACGCTGGTGACGCGCGGGCTGGAGAACCTCGAGCCGTACTTCGTCAGGTACCTCCCCCAGCTCGTGCTCGCAGCGACCGTCACGCCGGCCACCCTGCTGGTGGTGCTGGGCCTGGACTGGATCTCCGCGGCGATCATCGCGGGCACCATCCCGCTGGTGCCGATCTTCATGACGCTCGTCGGACGGCTGACGCAGGGACGCTCCGAGCGCGGCCTGCGCGTCATGCAGCGCCTCGGCTCCCAGGTGCTCGACCTGCTCGCCGGGCTGCCCACGCTGCGCGGGTTCGGGCGTGAGCGGGGCGCCACGCGCCGGGTGCGCGAGCTCGGCCAGGCGCACCGCCGGGCGACGATGGGCACGCTGCGCGTCGCGTTCCTGTCCGGGATGGTGCTCGAGCTGCTCACCACGCTCGCGGTGGCCCTGGTGGCCGTCGCCATCGGGATGCGGCTGGTCTACGGCCAGATCGACCTCGTCACCGGGCTGACGGTGCTGGTGCTCGCGCCCGAGGTGTACCTGCCGCTGCGCCAGGTCGGCGCCCACTTCCACGCCTCCACCGACGGGGTCGCCGCCGCGGAGCAGGTCTTCGAGGTGCTCGAGACCCCGCTCCCCGAGCAGGGCTCGCTGCCGTGCCCGGACCTGCGCACGGCCACCCTCAGGCTGCGGGACGTCAGCGTGCGGGCGCCCGGGCGCGACGTGCTGGCGCCCGCCCGGCTCGACCTCGAGCTGCGCCCCGGGCAGGTGCTCGCCCTGACGGGCGCCTCCGGCGGCGGCAAGACGACAGCCGTGTCCGTGCTGCTCGGGCTGCTCAGGCCCGACACAGGCACTGTGGACGTCCTGCCCGCGAACGGCGCCGCGGTCCCGCTCGCCGACATCGACCCCCAGGGCTACTGGTCGCAGGTGTCCTGGCTGCCGCAGCGCCCCGTGCTGGAGCCGGGGACGATCGACTCCGTGGTGGCTGGCTCGGGATCCGCGACGCGGGGGCAACCCGTGGACGCCGCCCAGCGGGATGAGGCCGCTGCCCTCACCGGCCTGGACGCGGTGGTGGCCGCGCTGCCCGCCGGGTGGCAGACGCCGCTGGGCCGTGGCGGCGCCGGTCTCTCCGTCGGCCAGCGCCAGCGCGTGGCGCTGACGCGCGCGCTGCTCTCCGACGCGCCGCTAGTGGTGCTCGACGAGCCGACCGCGCACCTGGACGCGGCGTCGGAGGAGGTCGTGCTCCGCACCGTCGAGGCGCTGCGCGGCGAGGGCCGCACAGTGCTGCTCGTCGCCCACCGCGCGACGCTGATCGCGCTGGCCGACCAGGTGGTGGAGGTCCACTCCGCCGACCTTCCCGACGCGCCCGCCGACGACGACGCCGCGACTGCGACTGCCTCCGTGGCGACGGCAGCGGCGACCCGATCCGACGTCGACGTGGAGGCTCCCCGATGACCGCCACGACGCCGAAGCCCGTGACCCTCGCGCACCCCGGGCCCACCGAGGCCGCCACCACCGTCCGGCTCCCCCGGCAGGGCAGGCTCGCCCGCCGCCTCTCCCGGAGCCACGACCCGTTGTGGCGTGCCGTGGCGCTGCTCGACGTGCGCCCGACCCGCGTGGCCCTGGCCGTGCTGCTCGGCGTGCTGAGCCTCGGCTCGGCCGTCGCCCTCGCCGCGGTGTCCGCGTGGCTGATCGCCCGCGCGTCGCAGATGCCCCCGGTGCTGACGCTGTCCATCGCCACCGTCGGCGTGCGGACCTTCGGCATCGGGCGCGGGGTGTTCCGCTACGTCGAACGCCTCACCTCGCATGACGTGGCCCTGCGCGGCATGGCCAACCTCCGCACCGCGCTGTACCAACAGCTCGCGGTGGGACGCCCCGAGGCGACGCTCCGCCTGCGGCGCGGCGACCTGCTGACCCGGGTCGGCGCGGATGTCGACGCGGTGGGCGATGCCGTGGTGCGCGGCCTGCTGCCCATCGCCGTGGCGGTGGTGCTGGGCCTGGGCACCACCGTGGCGATGGGCTTGTTCCTCCCGGCGGCCGGGCTGAGCCTCGCGGCATGCCTGCTGCTCGCCGGCGTGGTGGCGCCGTGGCTCGCCGCGCGCGCGGCCCGCACCACCGAGCAGCGCGCCGCCAGCGCCCGGGCGACCCTGTCGACGGTGGCGCTCGGCCTGCTGGACGACGCCGGCCCGCTCACGGTGCAGGGCCGCACCCCCCACGAGCTGGCGGCGCTGCGCGAGGCGGACCGCGAGCTCGCGTCCGCCGCCGACGCCGGCGCCCGCCCCGCGGCCCTCGGGGCGCTGCTCGGCTCGCTCGCCACGGGTGTGGCGACGTTGGCCGCGCTGGTGCTCGGCGTGCCCGCCGTCCACGCCGGGGTGCTGACACACGTGGAGCTGGCCGTCATCGTGCTGACCCCGCTGGCCTCCTTCGAGGCCGTCAGCGTGCTGCCCGCCGCGGCCATCCAGCTCCAGCGCTCGCGCGCGGCCGCCCGGCGCATCATGTCGCTGCTCGACGAGGCGGCGCCGGACGCCACCGTGGCCCCCCGCCCGGGTGTCCCGCCCATCGAGCAACCCGCCGCGGAGCAGCCAGCCGCCCGCCAGCACTCCGCCGCCCTCCCGCACGTCGGGACCTCCTCCTTGCGCGCACGCGGGCTGTCCTGCGGCTGGCCCGGGCGGAGCCCCGTCATCGAGGGGCTGGACCTCGACGTGCGCCCCGGCCGCTCGATCGCCGTGGTCGGCCCGAGCGGGGCCGGAAAGACGACGCTGCTACTCACCCTCGCAGGCCTGATCCCCGCACGGGCGGGCGACCTCGACGTGGACGGCACGCCGATCAGCGCCCTGGACCACGAGGCGGTCGCACGCCACGTCGTCCTCACGTCGGAGGACGCGCACGTCTTCGAGACCTCCGTCCTGGAGAACCTGCGGGTCGCGCGCGGCGACGTCACCCCCGACGAGGCAGTCGGCGCGCTCGAGCGCGCCGGGTTGGGCCCATGGCTCGCGGCGCTGCCCGACGGCGTGGACACCGAGCTCGGCCCCGACGCGCAGAGCGTCTCCGGGGGCGAGCGCCGCAGGCTCCTGCTGGCCCGGGCGCTGCTGTCCCCCGCGCCGCTGCTGCTGGTGGACGAGCCAGCAGAGCACCTCGACTCGGCCACCGCCGACCGCCTCGTGCGGGACCTGCTCTCCCAGGGGTCCGAGCGCGGCGTGGTGCTGGTCACACATCGCCTCTCCCCGCTCGACTCCGCCGACGAGATCGTGGTGGTTGACGGGGGACGCGTGACGGGACGCGGCAGTCACGCGGCGCTGCTCGCCTCCCACCCGGGCTACCGTGAGGGCTTCGCACGAGAGCACGAGGCACCGGAGGAACGATGACCGACCGCCCGACCAGCGGTGGCGCCACAGTCGACGAGCCATCGACCGGCGACGGTCTGACCGAATTGCTCAACGCCGTCCTGTCTGTCGCCAGCGACCTGGACCTGACGGGCGTGCTCGAGCGGTTCGTGCACCTCAGCGCGGACCTCACCGGCGCCCCCTACGGCGCGATCAACGTGCTCGACAAGCGCGGCGCCTCGACGACGTTCGTGCAGACCGGCGTGCCCGCGGCCATCGCGGCGATGCTCGGCCACCCTCCGCACAAGATCGGCGTGCTCAGCCGGATCCCCGCCGACGGCGTGCTCCTGCTCGACGACCTCACGCAGCACCCGGCATTCGAGGGCTTCCCCGCCGGGCATCCCCCGATGGGCTCGTTCCTGGGCGCCGCCGTTCGCGTGCGCGACCAGGTGTACGGCTACCTCTACCTGTCCGACAAGCCGGGCGGCTTCACGGAGCACGACGCGTCGGTGGTCGTCGCGCTGGCCGCCGCCGCGGGTGTCGCCGTCGCCAACGCGCAGCTCTACACCGAGGCCGCCCGCCGCGAGCACTGGCTGCGCGCCGGCCAGGACATCACCACGATGCTGCTGTCCGGCGTCGACGAGGAGGACGCGCTCGCCCACATCGCGGCCACGGCCCGTGATGTCGCAGACGCCGACACCGCCGCGCTCGCACTGCCCGGCATGGGCGGCGAGCTCATGATCGAGCTGGCCGACGGCCACAACGCGGACAGCCTCATCGGCGAGGTGATGCCGCGCGACGGCCGCTCGTGGTCGGTGATGACCGAGGGCCGCGGCCTGCTCGTCGAGTCCCTGTCGAAGTCCCGCGTCGTGCGCGTGGTGCCCATGCGGGCATTCGGGCCGGCCCTCTTCGCCCCGCTGCAGACCTCGGGCCGCGGCGTCGGCGTCCTCATCCTGCTGCGCCGCATCGGCAGCCCCGCGTTCGACCCGAGCGACCTGGTGACCGCCGAGTCGTTCGCGTCCCAGGCCGCCCTGGCCTTCGTCCTCGCCGAGGCGCGGCATGCGCAGGACGTCGCCGCGCTGCTCGACGAGCGGGAGCGCATCGCCCGCGACTTGCACGACCTCGCCATCCAGCAGCTCTTCGCCACCGGCATGCAGCTCGAGACGGTGCGCCGTCGCGCGGCCCGCGGCGTCGACCCCAGCGAGCTCACGAGCATCGTCGAGGAGGCGCTGGACAACGTCGACGGCTCAGTGCGCCAGATCCGGCAGATCGTCTACGCGCTGCGCGACCCCGACGCCGCCACGGGCCTGGTCGAGCGGCTGCGCCGGGAGGCCAGCCTGGCCCGCACCGGCCTGGGCTTCGCGCCGTCGCTGGTGGTCTCGCTGGACGACGCGACGGTGCCGGACGGCGACTACCTGGAGGCCGACCAGCTCGACGCGCGCGTGGGCGCCGACCTCACCGACGACGTCGTCGCGGTGGTGCGCGAGGGCCTGGCGAACGCGGCACGGCACGCGCACGCCTCGGGCGTCACCGTGCGGGTGTCGGTGCGCGGAGCCGGGCCCACCGGCACGGTGCTGGTCGAGGTGGAGGACGACGGCTCCGGCCTGCCGCCCGTGCGCGACAGGCGATCCGGCACCGGCAACCTGGCGGCCCGCGCGCGGCAGCACGGCGGGTCCTTCAGCCTGGGCGTCTCGCCGAGCGGCGACGGCACCCTGCTGAGCTGGTCAGCCCCGCTGGGCTGACCAGCCCCGACGGGCTCAGCGACCGGTCTCGGCGCGCCAACCGCTGTGCTTGCGGGCCGAGACCCACGCCGCGACCTGGGTCCGGCGCTGCAGGCCCATCTTGGCGAGCAGCGACGTGATGTGGTTCTTGACGGTCTTCTCCGCGACGCCGAGCCGCTCGGCGATCTCACGGTTGGACAGGCCCTCGCCGATCAGGTCGAGCACCTTCATCTCGCTCGGTGTGAGGTTCTCCGTCGGGTCGTCGTGCCCGGCGCGGCGGCGCGTGACGGTCCGCTCGTCGAGCAGCGTCCGGCCGGCAGCCACGGCGCGCACCACCTCGGTGATCTCCGCGCCGCGCACGCTCTTGAGCAGGTAGGCCGACGCCCCGGCCTCGAGGGCGGCGGTGAGCGCGTCGTCGTCGTCGAAGGACGTGAGCACGATGGCCCGCGCCTCGGGGTGGAGCTTGCGGACCGCGGTGATGAGGTCGATGCCGGTGCCGTCGGGCAGCTGCAGGTCGACCAGCAGGATCTGCGGCTGGACCAGCGCGGCACGGCGCACGCCGTCGGCGACCGATCCGGCCTCGGCGATCACTGTCATGCCCTCAGCGCGCTCCACGACCTCCGCGATGCCGCGCCGCACGACCTCGTGGTCGTCGACGATCATCACGGTGATGGGGCCGCTGCGTTCGGGCTTCGGTGCAGGATTCGTGGGGGGCACACCTCATCGTATCCAGGGACTCGGGCACAGCCTCGCGAGACCCACCGATCGGACCGAGTTCGGCTGGGCCTGCGGCTACCAGCGGCCGTTGCGCGGGCGCGGCTGGCAGACCGGGCAGGTGTACGACGACCGGTTCATGAAGGTGTCGCGTCGCACCAGCGTCCCGCAGCGCGGGCAGGGACGCCCCTCCTGGCCGTAGACCGCCAACGAGCGGTCGAAGTACCCCGACGCCCCGTTCACGTCGACGTACAGCGCGTCGAAGCTGGTGCCGCCCTGGGCGAGCGCCTCCCGCATCACCTCGGTGGCGCCGTCCAGGGCCCGCTCCACCTCCGCCCGGCGCAGGGTGTCGGTGGGCCTGGCGTAGTGCAGCCTGGCGCGCCACAGGCCCTCATCGGCGTAGATGTTGCCCACTCCGGAGGCGAGCGTCTGGTCGAGCAGCGCACGCTTGAGGCCCGTCTTGCGCTGCCGGATCCGGGCCACGAGGGCCTCCCGGTCGAGGGCCGGGTCGAGCAAGTCGCGCCCGATGTGCGCCACCGGCTCGGGCACGAGCGGCAGCGGCGACCCGGTCCCGCCAGGGGCGCCGTCGGGGGTGGGCGCCAGCTCGGCCACCGACAGGTGCCCGAAGGTCCGCTGGTCGACGAAGTCCAGGGCGCCGCCGTCGTCCAGCCACAGCCGCACGCGCAGATGCGGATGCGGCTCGGCGGCGGCGGCGTCGGCAGCGGTGCTGCGCACCAGGAGCTGCCCGCTCATGCCCAGGTGCGCCATCAGGGCGGCGTCGGGCAGCTCGGTGTCCGGCGCGTCCAACAGCAGCCACAGGAACTTGCCCCGGCGTGCCGCGGCGTCGAGGCGTCGGCCCCGGAGCCGTCCGGCGAAGTCGAGCGGTCCGCCCTCGTGCCGGCGCACGCTGTAGTCGCGCCGCACCTCGACGTCGGCGATGGCGCGCCCGATCACATGGCGCTCGAGCCCGTCCCTGACGGTCTCGACCTCAGGCAGCTCCGGCATGCCTGGCCCGGCTCAAGCCGAGGGGGCCGTGGAGCGTGGCAACGCCTCGAGGGCGCCGTAGGCGTTCGCGGCGGCCTCCTGCTCGGCGAGCTTCTTCGCCGGGCCGGTGCCGGTCCCCCGCGCCTCCCCGCCGACGATGGCGCGCGCGGTGAACGTGCGCGCGTGGTCGGGGCCCTCGCCCACCACCTCGTAGACCGGGGCGCCCAGGCCCAGCTCCGCGGCGAGCTCCTGCAGGCTGGTCTTCCAGTCGAGCCCGGCGCCCAGATCGGCCGCCGCAGTGAGCGTGGCCCCGACGAGGCGCAACACCACGCCGCGGGCCTCCTCCAGCCCGTGGGCGAGGTAAACGGCGCCGAACAGCGCCTCGAGCGTGTCCGACAGGATCGAGTCCTTGTCGTTGCCCCCGGTCGCGAGCTCGCCCTTGCCGAGCAGCACGTAGGACCCGAGGTCGAGCTCGCGGGCGACGGAGGCCAGCGCGCGCTGCGAGACCGTGGCGGCGCGCATCTTCGCCAGCTCGCCCTCGGACAGCCCCGGGTGCGTGCGGTACAGCGTCTCGGTCACGACGAGCCCCAGCACCGTGTCGCCGAGGAACTCCAGGCGCTCGTTGGTCGGGATGCCGCCCGCCTCATGGGCGAAGGACCTGTGTGTGAGGGACAGCACAAGAAGCTCGGGGTCCAGCTGGACCCCGAGCTTCTCGATGAGCTGTGTGGCCGCGTCGCTCATGACCAGGTCAATGGACGGCGCGTGCGCAGCATGGTGATGCCTCTCAACGGTCGGAAGACCGTCAGCGTGCCTCGTGCTCGGTGCGGACCGCCTCGGCGTAGCGACGGTTGTTGTACGCGCCGCACGACGGGCAGGCGATGTGCGGCTGCTTGTCGGCCTTGCACTGGGGGCAGGTCATGAGCGTCGTGGCAGTGGTCTTCCACTGCGACCGACGCGCACGGGTGTTGCTGCGCGACATCTTGCGCTTCGGAACAGCCACGGCTAGCTCTCTTTCGTCTCGTCGAACGTGCCCTGGAGGCGCCCGAGGGCGGCCCACCGAGGGTCAAGGATCTCATGCGTGTGGTCCGGGTCGTCCGCCAGGCGTGCTCCACACTCGGAGCACAGGCCCGGGCAGTCGGGTCCGCAGAGCGGTTGAAAGGGTAGCGCAGGCACCACCGTGTCCCGAATCGCGGGCTCGATGTCGATCAAGTCGCCCTCGAGCTCGCGCACGTCCTCCTCGTCGTCGCCGTCCTCGACCGCGACCGCCGCACGCTCAGGGTAGACGTACAACTCCTGGAACGGGACGTCGAAGTCCTCGACGACCTCCTCCAGGCAGCGCACGCACTCCCCCACCGCACGGCCGCGGACGGATCCGGTGACCAGGACCCCCTCCATCACAGCCTCGAGCCGGACATCCAGCTCCAGGTCGCTCCCGACAGGGACGCCGATCACCTCGGTGCCGAGATCCTCTGGGGCGGGCACCGTCCGCTGCACGGTCCGCATCGATCCCGGACGTCGTCCGAGCTCATGGGTGTCGAGCACGAAGGGCGAGCGGGGATCGAGGTGTGTCGCGCGCTGCACGGTCCAGGTTCCCGTCATAGAGGTGTCTCGGTCCGCACGATGACCGGCAGGACCAAAGAAGAATCCTACGGCACCGCGGGCCGCGCCCCAAACCGGCGCGGGCTAGCCGTCGGAGCCGGCCAGGCGCCCCGCGAGCTTCGCCCTCCCCGCCTGGACCTGGCTGAGCACCTTGCCGAGGTCGATCTCGAAGTCGGCGAGCCGCCGGTCGCAGTAGTCGTCAGCGTCCCGGCGCAGGCCCTCGGCAGTGCGCTCGGCCTCGGCGATCAGCTCCGCGGCGCGGGCGCGGGCCTGCTCGACGACCTCCTCGCGCTCCACCAGGCGGGCGGCTTGCGCGCGGGCCTCGCGGAGCATGACGTCGGCGGAGGCCTGCGCGGCCTCCCGGGCGGCGTCGGCGTCCGCCAGCACCGCGTCGGCCTGCACGAGCTGCGTGGGCAGCGCGTCCAGCGCCTGGGAGACCAGGTCGAGCAGCTCGGCGCGGTTCACCAGCACCGAGGACGACATCGGCATCGCGCGCGCCGTCTCGATGGAGGCCGCGAGCGCCTCGAGTATCCCCGTCAGCCCCTCGGGCTGGGTCCGGTCCTCGGCGCCGTTGTGGGCGTCTGCCGTCGTCATGTGCTGCCTCCCCCCGCCGGGCGTGCGCCCAGCGCGTCGCGGACCGCCTGGGACACGCCAGGCGGCACCAGGTCGTCGATCTCCCCCCCGAACCGGGCCACGTCCTTGACCAGCGAGGACGCGATGTGGGCGAGGGCGGTGTCGCCGATGACGAACACCGTCTCCACCCCGGTCAGGTGGCGGTTCATGAGGGCCATCGGGGCCTCGGCGTCGAAGTCGGCGCCACCCCGCAGCCCTTTGACCACAGCCACGGCGCCCACCTCGCGCACGAAGTCGGCCAACAGGCCGGGGATCACCTCGACGCGCACCCCGTCGAGGCCGTCGAGGGCCGCGCGTGCCAGCTCGACGCGCACGTCGGCCGGCAGCAGCGCCTTCTTGGACGAGTTCTGGGCGACGCCGACCACCACCTCGTCGAAGAGGCTGTGGGCCCGGCGCACCACGTCCAGGTGGCCGAGGGTGATCGGGTCGAAGGATCCCGGGCAGACGGCTGTGGTCACGGATGCCAACCTACGCGAGCACGTCCCCCGAGGGCTGCGTGACAGGCTGGGCGCTCCACACCCGGGTCTCCCCGTGGGCGCGCTCGTCGAACCGCTCGAGGCCCGCCGGCCAGGTGGGCTCGGGGCTGCGGGTGGACCGCTCCACGACCACCACCGCATCGGGCGACAGGAAGCCGGGCAGCCCGGCGAGCACCGCCGCCAGGTCCTTCTCCGGCACGTCGTACGGCGGGTCGAGCAGCACCAGGTCCCAGGGGTGCGCGGCGCCACGGGCGGTGAACCGCTCCGCGCGGTCTGCGACGACAGTGACCTGGCCGCCGAGGCCCAGCGCGGCGACATTGCGCCGGCACACCTCGACCGCGGGCCGCGCCGCCTCGACGAGGGTGGCGTGCGCCGCGCCCCGGCTGACGGCCTCGAGGCCCAGCGCCCCCGAGCCCGCGTACAGGTCGAGCACCCGCGCGCCGTCGACCACGCCCAGGTGCTCCAGGCGCGCGAACAGCGCCTCCCGCACGCGGTCGCTGGTGGGCCGGGTGCCCTTGGCCGGGACCTGCAGCGTGCGCCCGCCAACGGCGCCGGACACGATCCTGGTCATCGGCGCACCGCCCCGGTGGGCTGCGCGGAGTCCTGGCCGAGCGCGTCGTTCATGCGGTCCATCATCGTGCGGCTCGCTGAGGACACGGCCACGACGATCACCGAGAGCACCATCTGCACCAAGAGCAGCACCGGCAGCACCGAGCCGAGCAGGATGGCGATGGCCACCGGGATCATGCCGAGGATCACCACATCCGGCCCCCGGGACAGCACGGACGCGACCCCCGTGGGCAGCGCGCCCATCGGCGTCGAGACCAACGGGCCCGCCCAGTCCGGGGCCGGCCGGTAGGCCGAGCGGATCGCCGCGCCCGCCCACACAGGCGCCGACGCGATCCCCAGCGCCAGCCAGGTGGGCAGATCGCCCGCCCAGACGCCCACGGCGCCGAACGCGACGATCGACCACAGCAGCATCACCACGCCGGGCACCACCATGCGCCAGCGCCGCACCTGCCCGGCCGGCAGGGGCAGCAGGCGGTCCAGCACGGGCGCCATCTCGGCACGACGGGCGCCCTCGCCGGTGGCCGTCATCGCCACGTAGCCGCCCAGCAGCACCGCGATGAGGAAGCCCACCGGCCCGGCGAGCTGCGGCACCAGCGCCACAAGCACCGGCACGAGGGCCGCGACGGCGATCTGCACCAGGTGCCGGGTCGAGCGGAGCAGCACCATCACGTCGGCCACGACGAGCGCCGCCGGAGCCCCGGACACGCCGCGGAACCGGACCGAGCGCCGCCGGCGGGTGCGGGCGGCGCCATCGGTCAGGGCGCGGCCCAGCTCACGAGAGTCGAGGGACACCACAGCCCCGACGGCGTGGTTGGCCACGGAGCCGCTCTCACGCAGCGACCGGGACGGGATGCGGTCGAGCCTGCGGTCCAGCGTCCAGGCGAGCAGGGCGGCCACGGCCGCCAGGACGCCCAACAGCCAGGCGGGCGCGACGGGCAGCACATCGAGGGTCCAGCCCGCGAGCGCGCCGGCCAGTGCCAGGAGGGGCGCCGCGGCCAGCACCAGGTCGCCCACGAGGGCGGTGGCCCGGCGCGTCACCAACAGCGTCTGCCCGACGCCCGCCGCCAGCACCACCACTGCCGCGCCGAGGGCCGCGCCGAGCGCCGCGCGGACGACCCGGGCGGGATCGTCCGCGGCGAGCAGCCCTGTGTCGAACAGGGCCACGACGACGGCCCCCGCGCCAGCCGCCAGCAGTGGCAGGCGCCGGGACGCCGGGCGCAGCAGGCCGCGCCGGTCCACCGGCAAGGGCAGCCACCAGGCGGCCTCCGCGCCCCCCGCGCCGACCGGGCCGAGCCGCCCCGCCAACGACAGCAGGATGCCGGCCAAGCCCACCACCATGACGGTGACGAGCGACGGCAGGCTGAGCCCCGCGTCGACACCGCCCGCCGGTGGCTTCGGCAGCGCCTCGCGCAGGGTCCCCGCGATGCCCAACGCCATCCCGATGCCGATGGCCATCGAGATCGCCGCGTAGTACACGTCATTGAGGAGCTGCCCGATGCTCGCGCCGGAGCGCTGGTTCGCGGCGGCGGCGGTGTACCGGCGGATCGACCGGCCCGAGGGGGGCGACGAGAGGTCTGCGGGGCCGACGAGGGGCGCGTCCCAGGCGTCGGCCGCCTCGTCGGGCGAGATGTCGTCGGGCGCGCTGTCGTCCGGCGCGAGGTCGTCGGGGTCCACGTGTGCGCTCACAGCACGCCCGGGGCGATCGCCGCGGCGGCGTCCTCGGCGCTCAGCAGCCGGCACTCGTCATCGGCGATCAGCACCGCGCGATCGGCCACCGCGCGCAGCAGCACCGGGTCGTGGGTGGCCAGCAGCACCGAGCCGCCAGCGGCCCGCTCCTCGACCAGGCGCTCCGCGAGCCGGCTGCGCATCGACAGGTCGAGCCGCTGCTCCGGCTCGTCGAGCACCAGCAGCCCGCGCGGGCGCACGAACCCGGCGGCGAGCAGCAGCCGTCGCCGCTGCCCCGAGGACAGCGCCACGGGCAGCGACGTGCCGTGCTCGGTGAGGCCGAAGTCGTCGAGCGCCTGGGCGACCACGTCGTCGGCGTCGCGCACGCCGTGGCCGCGCGCCGTCAGGTACAGGTGCTCCGCCACCGTCAGGGCCGGGAAGTACGCGTCGTCGTCGAGCACGCTGGCGACCCGCTTGCGGAAGCCGGTCTCGCGCTCGTCGACGGGGCGGCCGAACGCCTCCACGGTGCCGCCCGCCGGGTCGAGCAGGCCGAGCACCGCGCGCAGCACCGTGGACTTGCCGGAGCCGTTGGCGCCCACCAGCGCGAGCACCCGGCCGGGCGCGAGCGTGAATGTGACGGGCGCGCAGACGGGATCACCGCCGTACCCGACGAGGAGGTTGCGGGCGCGGACGACAGGAGCCTTGGACACGCGCGCCAGGGTACGCGTCCAGGGCCCCCATGCGCGGGGCCCTGCAGTCGTCGAGGGCAGTCCCCACAGGCCGGGGGCGTGCCGTCAGGCGCGGTCGAGGAACTCCTCGCGCTCCCCCGCGAGCTGCTGGTCGATCGCCGCGCGCAACGCCGGCCAGCCGTCCAGCTCGGGGTCGGCGTCGACGAGCTCGCGGGCGTCGGCGCGCGCGTCGGCGATCACCTGGGCGTCGCGGGTCACCCGCAGCAGCCGCAGCGAGCTCGCGGCGCCGGACTGCGCCGCGCCGAGCACGTCGCCCTCGCGGCGCAGCCCCAAGTCGACGGCGGCCAGCTCGAAGCCGTCCGAGGTGGCGGCGAGGGTGGCGAGCCGCGTCGCGGCAGGAGTGCCGTCGGGCGCGCTCGCGACGAGCAGGCACAGCCCGGGAGCCGAGCCCCGGCCGATCCGCCCCCGGAGCTGGTGGAGCTGGGAGATGCCGAACCGGTCCGCGTCGAGCACCACCATCACGGTGGCCTCGGGCACGTCGACGCCCACCTCGATCACCGTGGTGGACACGAGCACGGGGACGCGTCCGGCGGCGAAGTCCGCGAGCGCCCGCTCCTTCTCGTCCGGGCTCATGCGCCCGTGCAGCTCCCCGACCTGCACTCCTGAGAGCGCCGGGCGGGCCCGCAGCTCTGCGGCGACCTCCACGACGGAGCGCAGCTGGCGGGCTGGCGGGCCGCCGTCACCGGGGCCGCCCGCAGAGCCCCCAAGGCCCTCGAGGAGGTCGTCGGCGAGCAGGTCGGCGCCGTCGTCGTCGCGGCCGCGCCGGGGGGCCTTCTCGTCGTCGGGGTCGATGCGCGGGCACACCACGTACGCCCGCCCGCCGCGGTCCACCTCCTCGCGCACGCGCTGCCAGGCGCGTTCCACCCAGGCGGCGTTGTCCGCGGGCACCACATGCGTGGTGACCCCGCTGCGCCCGGCCGGGATCTCGCGCAGCGTCGAGGTCTCCAGGTCGCCGAACACCGTCATCGCCACGGTGCGCGGGATGGGCGTGGCCGTCATCACCAACAGGTGCGGGGTCTGGGCGGCCTTGGCGCGCAGCAGGTCCCGCTGCTCGACGCCGAAGCGGTGCTGCTCGTCGACGACCACCAGGCCGAGGTCGGCGAACTGCACGGTGTCGGTGAGCAGCGCGTGGGTGCCCACCACGATGCCAGCGCGCCCGCTGGCCGCGTCGAGCAGGTTCTCCCGGCGCGCCGCGGCCCCCTGCGACCCGGTGAGGAGGGCGACCCGGGTGCTCACGTCCGTGCCGCCCAGGAACCCGCCCTCGGCGAGGTCCCCGAGCAGCGCGCGCAGGGTGCGCACATGCTGCGCGGCGAGCACCTCGGTGGGCGCCAGCAGCGCCGCCTGGCCGCCCGCGTCGACGACTTGCAGCATCGCGCGCAACGCCACGACCGTCTTGCCGGAGCCGACCTCGCCCTGCAGCAGGCGCTGCATGGGGTGGGCTCCCGCGAGCTCCTCGGCCAGCACCGCGCCGACCTCGTGCTGCCCGGCGGTCAGCGTGAACGGCAGCCGCTCGTCGAACAGGTCCAGCAGCCGGCCGGGGACCCGGGGCCGTGCCACGGCCTCCTGCTGGGCCGTGCGCGCCCGGCGCCGGGCCAGCTCGGCCTGCAGCACGAACGCCTCCTCGTAGCGCAGCCTCTTCAGCCCGCGGCGCCACTCGTCGTCGTCATAGGGCTCGTGCACGAGCTGTAGCGCCTCGCGCAGCCCCGCCAGGCCGTGCCGCTCGCGCACTTGATCGGGCAGCGGGTCGGGCAGGTCGGCGTCCGTGAGCGGGTCCAGGACGGTGCGCACGCACCGCTGGACGCGCCAGGTGGGGGCCGCGGCGGACGCCGGGTAGATCGGGATGGGACGGCTCGCCTCGACCAGGGCGGCGGCCTCGTCGTCGGCGTCGACGCCCACGAGCTGGTAGTCGGGATGCGTGAGTTGGCGCTGCCCCCGGTAGTCCGAGACCACCCCCGTGAACATCCCGGTACGGCCCGGCAGCAGGCGCTGCTCGTGGAGGCGCAGCGCGCCGCGGCGCTTCGCGAAGAACGTCAGGTGCAGGCTGCGCGAGCCGTCCGTGACGACGGCCTGCAGCATCGCGCCGCCCCGCGAACGCATCTCGCGGACGGTGGCCTGCTGCACCTGCGCCATGACGGTCACGTGCTCGCCGATGGCGAGGCTCGCGAGGTCGGTCAGCGTGCCCGGCTCGGAGTAGCGGCGCGGGTAGTGCCGCAGCAGGTCGCCGGTGGTGCGCAGCCCCAGCTTGGCCAGCGGCGCGGCGCTGCGCTCCCCCAGCACACGGGACAGCGGCTCGTCCATCCGGGCGACGGGCCGCACCACGGCGTCGTCGGGCACGCTCATGCGCAGGCCTCCGGGGTGCTGCGCGCCTCCAGGCAGTGCCGCTCAGCCATCTGCCGGACTCCAGCCATCTGCCGACCGTCCGCCATCAATCGACTCCCAGCCAGGCTCCGGGCAGGCCGTCCCCGGATCCGGCGACGGCCACGGTCAGCTCCAGCTTGTGGCGCTCCGCCGCGGCCTCGATCGCGGCGCACAGCCCGTCGTCGGCCCCGCCCAGGAGCACCGTGAGCGACTCCGGCTGGTCGCCGTGCTCCGCCACGAGCCGGTCGAGCTCCCCGTCCAGCACGCCCGCGTCCAGCGCGCCCGCGTCCAGCGCGCCCGCGTCCGGCTGCCCGACGGCGCCCGTCCGCAGCCGGGCCAGCGCGGCGGCGCACGCCGCGATCCGCCCCGCGGGGTCCCCCGAGCCCGCGTGCAACGCGAGCAGCCCGACCAGCACGCGCAACTCGTCGAAGGCCTCGGCCACATCCACCCGGACCCCCGCCGATGCCAGAGATCGGGCCGCGGAGCGCGCGACGTCGGCGGTGACCGCGTCGCCCGGCAGCAGCACCACATGCCGCGATCCCGCATCGGTGATCGCCCGCTCCACGTGCCGGACGCCGATCTCGGCGGCGTCGCCCCGCACCACCACGACCGCGCCCGCCGAGGCGTGCGTCGCGGCGAGCTCGGCGAAAGACGTGCAGACGACGACTCCGAGCGGCTCGCCGCCGGCGCCCTGGCCAGGCGGGTCGTCGCTCCCCCGGGTGGCCCGGCCGCCTGCGAGGGGCCCGGCGCCGTCGCCCGCCACACCGTCATGCGCCGCATGCCGCTCGCGGTGGTCGGGGGTGAGCAGGCGCACCACCACATGGTCGCGTGCCCCCACGGCCGCCTCGTCGATCGCGCGGGCCGGGGCGTCGGTGTGCACATGCACGTTCCAGACCCCCTCGGAGCCCACCACCGCGACGGAGTCCCCCACAGCCTGCATGCGCGCGCGCAACTGGTCGCCGATGTCCTGCGCGGGGTCCGCGCGGACCAGCAGCATCACCTCGTAGGCGCCCCCGGCCAGCGGGCCGGTGTGCGGCTGTGGCCCTGACACGGGAAGCCAGTCGAGATCGGCGGGCTCGTCGCCCCCGCCCATGACCACCCGGGCGAGGGACTCGACGAGCACCAGCAGCCCGCACGCGCCGGCGTCCAGCACGTGCGCGGCGCGTAGTTGGGGATGCGCCGCGCTGATCGCCCCGAGGCTCGCGCGCCCCTGCTCGGCCGCCGCGCGCAGCACGCCCTCGACGCCCGGGCGCCCGCCCGGCGCGGCGTCCGCCGCCGACGTCGCCGCCTCGGCCATGACACGGGCCAGGGTGAGCACTGTGCCCTCCTGCGGGTCCGCCACCGCGCGCGCCGCGGCGTTCGCGGCGGCGGCGAGGGCCTGGGCGACCTGCGCGCCGTCGGCCTCGGCGGGCAGCGACTCGGCCAGCCCGGCGAGGTACTGGCTGACGATCACGCCCGAGTTGCCGCGGGCCGCGAGGAGGGCCCCGCGGGCGAAAGCGCGTGCCACGACATCCGCGCCGTCGGCCGAGCCCTGCGGGACGGCCGGCGCGGCGGCCTCGGCGGCCCCGCCGGTGACAGTGAGGAGGAGGTTGGTGCCTGTGTCCGAGTCGGCCACCGGGAACACGTTGACCGCGTCGATGCGGTCACGCGCCGCGGCGAGCGCCTCCTGCGCCGCATGCGCCCAGGCGCGCACAGCAGGCCCGTCGAGCAGTGTCACGCGATCTGTCCTCCCTCCGATGGTGCAGCCCCCCCACGATGCCGCATGGCGCCCACGTTTGGGTCCATCGGCGAGGTGGGCTAGTCTGTAGCGGTTGCCCGGCTGCGTCCGGGCACGGGTCGCGCCCCATTCCGGGTTGTGCGCCCGCCCCCGGACCAAAACTTCGCCGCGCTGCGGCGTGTCAAGACCGAATCAGGAGAACACCGTGGCTGCCAACTGCGAAGTCTGCGCCAAGGGCCCGAGCTTCGGGCACAGCATCTCGCACTCTCACGTGCGGACGAAGCGTCGCTGGAACCCGAACATCCAGCGGGTGCGCGCCGTCGTCGCGGGGACCCCGAAGCGGCTCTACGTCTGCACGTCGTGCCTCAAGGCCGGCAAGGTGCAGCGCGCCATCTGAGCTTTCCCGTTTCGCCACGAAGGCCCGTGAGGAGATCCTCACGGGCCTTCGTGCTGCTCAGGCCTGATGCGCCGAGGGGCGATGTGGCAGGGTGAGGGCATGCCGGACGATCTCGACGAGGTGGCCATCCGCATCGCCCTGGTGGACGACGCGCCCGCGATCGCCCGAGTCCACGTGCGGTCGTGGCAGGAGGCCTACGAGAGCATCGTGCCCGCCGCGCACCTGGCCTCGCTCGACCCGCAGACCCGCGCCGAGGAGTGGGCGCGCCACCTGGAGACCGGCCCGCACGACCATGTGCGGACGTGGATCGCCGAGTCGCAGGGCACGCTGCTCGGCTTCGTGACGGTCGGCCCCAGCCGCGACGAGGACGCCCGCCCCCGCGAGCGCGAGATCTACTCGATGTACCTCGATCCCGGGACGTGGGGCCACGGCGTCGCCCGTCACCTGGCCCGCACTGTGGTGCAAGAGGTCGGTGGCGCGTTCCCGCTGTCGCTGTGGGTGCTCGCCGAGAACGAGCGTGCCCGCCACTTCTTCCGCCGCAACGGCTTCCAGGCCGACGGCACCGAGCGCTTCGAGGACGTGGGCGGAGCCGAGTTGCTCCAGGTCCGCTACCGCCGCGGCTGACGACCTACCGGGCGAAGTGGTCCCACCCCGAGCCCTCGACCTCCGGCGCGCTGCCGCCGACGGTCACTGACGCGCTCCCGTCGCCGGGCAGCACCCGCCCGACGCGTCGGAACGGCGCCGGCAACGCCGTCCCCGCCGGGAACGTGGCCAGCAGCCCGTGGTCCTCGCCGCCGGTGAGGACCCAGCCGCGCGCGTCGGCCACCAACGCGTCGGCGACGGCGGCCAGGCGGTCGAGATCGGCGGCGAACGCCTGCTCCACGGGGTCCAGGTCGATCCGCACGCCGCTCGGCCCGGCGATCCGCCCCGCGTCGCGCAGCAGCCCGTCCGAGACGTCCAGCATCGCGCTCGCCCCGGCCCGCGCGGCCGCGGCGCCCGCGCCCACCGGGGGGTCGGGGCGCAGGTAGGAGTCGACCAGCCCGGGGTCCAGGTCGGCGCGGTCCGCGGCCAGCAGGGCCAGGCCTGCGGCGGATCGCCCGCGCACACCCGCGTGGGCGACGACGTCGCCGGGGCGCGCGCCCGATCGGCGCACCGGGACCCGCCCCTCGAGGTCGCCCAGCACCGTCACGGACACCACCACCGCCGGGCCACCGGACAAGTCCCCGCCCACCACGCCGGCGCCGTGCGGGCTGGCGGCGGCGGCGAGCCCCCGCGCGAGGCCCTCCACCCAGGACGCGGGCAGGTCGGCGGGGGCGACGAGCGCCACCACCAGGGCAGTGGGGCGCGCGCCCATCGCGGCGATGTCGGCGAGGTTCTGCGCCGCCGCCCGCCAGCCGACGTCGGCGCCGCTGGACCACTCCCGGCGGAAGTGCCGGCCCTCGACCAGCACGTCCGTGGACACGACCACGTGCCCGTCCGGGGCGAGGACCACTGCCGCGTCGTCGCCCGGCGGCACCACGGTGCCCGGCGCCTGCGGCAGGTGGGGGAAGATCCGGGCGAGGATCGCGTCCTCGGACAGGTCGGCGACGGTCGGGTCGTCGGGTGAGCTCACCGCGTCACGGTATCCCGACCCCGCGGGCCGGACGTCCCCGGGCCCGCCCAGTCCCCCGGACCCGCCCATCGACCCATGGTCGTCGGGCGCCGCCCGGTCGGGTTAGCGTGTCGGCGTGAACCCGGCACACCTGGGGGCAGGCATCCCCGCACGACGACGTCCTCGCCGCCGCGCGACGGCTCCCCGCCCGGCGGCCTCGCTGCTGGCCGCCGTCTCGGGGCTGAGCCTGCTGCTCGCGGGCTGCACCTCCGCGGTGTCGGTGAAGGCCGCGCCCCACGCCCAGGAGCCCGCGTGCGCGAGCATCGTGCTGGCCCTGCCCGACGTCCTCGGCGACCTCGAGCGGATGGACACCACGAGCCAGGCCAGCGCGGCCTGGGGCTCCCCCACGGCGGCCGTGGTGCTGCGCTGCGGGGTGGAGCCGCTCGGGCCCACCACCGACCGCTGCGTCACGGTGGAGACGCCGGGCGGGCCGTCGGTGGACTGGGTCACTGTCGCCGGCGAGCCCGACGCCGACGGCGCCGCTGACTGGACGTTCACCACCTACGGGCGCGAGCCCGCCGTCGAGGTCGTGGTGCCCGCAGCGGTCACCGCGAGCCACTCGACGAGTTTCGTGGACCAGTTCGGGCCGGCGATCGACCAGGTGGAGGCCACCCGGTCCTGCCTGTGATGGCCGCCTGGGACGGCCGCCTGTGACGAGCGCCTGTGCCGGCCGCCGAGGTCAGCGCAGCCCGGTGGGCCGGTGCAGCGCGAGCTGCAGCAGCTCGTCGACCAGCTGCGCATAGGGCAGCCCCGAGGCCTCCCACATGCGCGGGTACATCGAGAAGGGCGTGAAGCCGGGCATCGTGTTGATCTCGTTGACGATCACCTCGCCGGCCTCCGTGACGAACACGTCGACCCGAGCCAGCCCCTCACAGTCGACGGCCTCGAAGGTGCGCACGGCGATGTCGCGCACCTTCTCGACGATCCCGGCGGGCAGGTCGGCCGGGCAGCGCAGCTCGACATCGGCCTCGGCCAGGTACTTGGCCTCGAAGTCGTAGAAGTCGTGCTTGACGTCGGTCACCACGATCTCGCCGGGCAGCGACGCGCGCGGCCGCTCGACGCCGGGGCTGCCGAGCACCGCGCACTCGATCTCGCGGCCGACGATGGCGGCCTCGACGACCACCTTGGGGTCGTGGCGCTGCGCCTCCGCGACGGCGGCTGGCAGGTCCGCCAGGTCCGTGACGCGGGTGATGCCGAGGCTGGACCCCGCGCGCGCGGGCTTGACGAAGAGCGGCAGCCCGAGCGGCTCGACGCGTGCGAGGACGCCGTCCGGGTCGCGGTCGAGCTCGCCGGGCCGCAGCACCGTGTAGGGGCCGACCGGCAGTCCCTGCCCGGCCAGGACGAGCTTCATGTACTGCTTGTCCATCCCGACGGCTGACGCGAGCACCCCCGCGCCGACGTAGCGCAGGTCGGCCAGCTCGAGCATGCCCTGCAGCGTCCCGTCCTCGCCGAACGGCCCGTGGAGCAGCGGGAACACGACGTCGACCCGCCCGAGGTCGCGCGGCAGGCCTCCCCCGTCGAGCACGTGCACCGAGCGCTCGTCGGCGGACTGGGGCAGCAGGATGCGCTCGGGCGCGTCGGCGACCTCGGGCAGCCGGCCGTCGGTGATCGACCAGCGGTCCGGGTCGGGGTCGACGCTCACCCAGCGGCCCGTCGGCGTGATGCCGACGGCGAGCACGTCATACCTGTCGGAGTCGATCGCGCGCAGCACGCCGCCGGCGGTCGCGCAGCTGATCGCGTGCTCCCCCGATCGTCCGCCGAAGAGCAGCAGGACCCGAGGTCGCGCCGCAGTGGCAGAGGTCGGGGGGATGTCGTGGGTTCGCGCGCTCGTCTCCATCGCGTGCGACCTTACCGCGCGCCGCGGCGCAGTCCGGCCGGACCGGACATCTCGCCGCCCTCCCCGCCCGGTCGGATTGGGCGGAACCGCCGCGCGAGTAATCTGCGCGTATGCCCCACGAGCCTGCCGACCTGTCCCCGTCGACCGTCGCGGTGACTGCCGGCCGCCCCGCCCGGACGCAGGGCGGCCCGCTGAACCCGCCACTCGTGCTGTCCTCGACCTACATCTCGACGGGCGTCCCCGGGCCCGACGAGCTGCTGTACGCGCGCGCCGGCACCGAGACGTGGCAGCCGTTCGAGGAGGCGCTCGCGGCGCTCGAGGGCGCGAGGCTGCCGGGCCTGGTCTTCGGCTCGGGGATGGCTGCCATCGCGGCGGCGTTCTCCCTGGTCCCGGTCGGGGGGCGCGTGGTCATGCCGCGCCACTCGTACCAGGTGACCCTCGGCTACGCCCAGGAGCTCACGGCGCGCTCCGGAGTCGACGTCGTCCTCGTGGACATCGACGACACCGCCGCGGTCCTGGCCGAGCTCGCTGCCGCCCCCACGTCGATGCTGTGGGTCGAGTCGCCCACCAACCCGATGCTGGAGGTCGCCGACCTGCCCGCGCTCGTCGCGGGCGCCCACGCCGCCGGCGCCCTGATCGCCGTGGACAACACGTTCGCCACGCCGCTGGGCCAGCGCCCGCTGTCCATGGGCGCGGACCTCGTCGTCCACTCGGTGACCAAGTACCTCGCGGGCCACTCCGACGTCGTGCTCGGCGCGGTGCTGACCGACGACGACGCCCTGCACGCCCGTGTGCTGGCCCACCGCACGCTGCACGGCGCCATCGCGGGGCCGTTCGAGGTGTGGCTGGCACTGCGCGGGCTGCGCACGCTGGCCCTGCGGGTGGAGCGCTCGCAGGCCACGGCCGCCGAGCTCGCCCGCCGCCTGGTGGGGCACCCGGACGTGCTCGAGGTGCGCCACCCGAGCCTGCCGGGCGACCCGGGCCACGAGCGCGCGGCGCGGCTGATGAACGGATTCGGGTCGATTATCGGGGTGCGCCCGCGCGGCGGTGCGGACGCGGCCGACGCGGTGACCCGCGCGGTGCGGCTCTGGGCGCCCGCGACGAGCCTGGGCGGGGTCGAGTCGACGTTGGAGCGCCGGCGCCGGTTCGCCACGGAGTCGCTGACCGTGCCCGAGGACCTGCTGCGGCTGTCCGTCGGCATCGAGGATGTCGAGGACGTGTGGCGCGACCTCGACCAGGCGTTGCGCGCGTCACGCGCCGCCGTGCCCGCCGAGGAGCCCGCAGGGGATCTCGCCGGCGCCTGAGACTGGGCCGTCAGACCCGCTCGGCCTTGTGCGGGCGGGACAGCAGCAGGGGGGCGAGCTCCTCGACGGGCAGCCCCTCGTGCAGCACCTGCACCACCGCGTGGGTGATGGGCATCTCCACGCCCACGGACCGCGCGAGCTCGAGCACCGACCGGGAGCTCTTCACGCCCTCGGCGGTGCCACCCGTGGCCTCGAGCGCCTCGGCGAGGGTCATCCCCCGCCCCAGGTGCACGCCGAGCGTGTGGTTGCGGGAGTCGGGCGAGGCGCACGTCGCCATGAGGTCGCCCATCCCGGCCAGGCCGGGGAAGGTGGCGGGCTGCGCGCCGAGCGCGAGGCCCAGCCGGCTGATCTCGACGAGGCCGCGGGTGATCACCGTGGCCATCGTGTTGTACCCGAGGCCACGGCCCTGCGAGATGCCGACCGCGAGCGCGATGACGTTCTTCACCGCGCCGCACAGCTCGACGCCCACCACGTCGTCGTTGGTGTAAGGCCGGAAGTACGACGACGCGCAGGCCCGCGCGACGAGTGCCGCGGTCTGCTCGCTGGTGGACGCCACGACGGTGGCGGTGGGCTGCCGTTCGGCGATCTCCCGGGCGAGGTTGGGCCCGGAGACGACGGCGACCTGGTCGGCGGGCAGGGCGAGCGCCTCCGCGACGACCTGGCTCATGCGGCGGTCGGTGGCGAGCTCGACGCCCTTCATCAGGCTGACGGCCACGGCCCCGGCCGGGAAGTGCTCGCGCAGCGGCTCGAGGGTGGCGCGGACGCTCTGCGACGGGATGGCGATGGCCACCAGGTCGGCGCCGTCGAGGACGGCCCGGGCGTCGGTGGACGCGGTCATGCCCTCGGGGAGGTCGATGCCGGGCAGGTACCGCTCGTTGCGATGCTCCTGGGTGATCGCCTCGCAGGTGGCCGCGTCACGGCCCCACAGGGCCACCTCGCAGCCCGCGTCGGCCAGCACGGCCCCGAAGGTCGTCCCCCAGCTCCCGGTGCCCAGCACCGCGGCCCGCAGGCCGGCCGCCCCGCCGCTCATGCCCCGCCCTCCTGCCGTGCGCGGCGCGGGTCGAACGTCTCGGCGGGGGCCTTCTCGTCGCGGATCTCCTCGAGCAGCGCGGTGATGGCCGCCATGACCCTGCCGGTGGCCTCGCGCAGCGTCGCGGTGTCCAGCGGCAGGTCGTAGAGATCGTCGAGCACCACGGGCGGGCCCGCCACGACGGTGACCCTCTTGGGCGGGATCGGCCGGAACACCTTGCTGTAGCGGCCGAGCACGTCCTGCGGCCCCCACTGCGCGATCGGGATGACAGGGGCGCGGGTGGTGAGGGCGAGTCGGGCGATGCCCGTCTTGCCGACCATGGGCCACAGGTCCGGGTCGCCGGTCAGGGTGCCCTCGGGGAAGACCGCGACGCACTCCCCCTCGGCGAGCGCGGCGACGGCGGCGTCGAGGGACTGGCCGGCCTGCACCGTGTTGCGGTGCACGGGGATCTGGCCGGTGGCGGCCAGGATGCGCCCCACCACGGGGATCGTGAACAGCGACGACTTCGCGAGGATCTTCGGCGCGACGCCGTTGTCGTACAGGAAGTGCGCGAACGTCAGCGGGTCGAAGTTCGTCATGTGGTTGGCCGCGGCGATGTACCCCCCCGTGGCGGGGAGGTTCTCGACGCCTCGCCACTCACGACGCGTGATCGCCAGCAGCAGCGGCCTGATCACGCGGGCGACGTTGCGGTAGGCGCGGTTGGATCGCTGCGGTGCTCGCACGGTCACGGATGCTACCCGTCCAAGGCGGGAGAGCTCATCCGGTCCCGGCGTGGGCATCCCCGCCCCCGAGCAGGACCTCGTCTCCCTCACGCAGCGCCGCGCCCGGGAGCACCTCGACGTACCCGTCTCGCCGCGCGCCGATGTCGACGTCGAGCCGGCGCGCCTCGCCGCCCGCCGTGGGCACGAGGACGTACTGCCCGTCCTCGTCCTCCCGCACCGCGCCCTCCGGCACGACGAGGGCCTCCTCGCGCGCGACACGGCCCTCCAGGGTGACGATGACCTGCGCCCCGTCCGCGATCCCCGGCTGCGACCCCTGGGGCGCGGCGATGACGATCTCGTCGGAGCCCGCCGCGCCCGATGCGGGCTCCGACGCGCGATCAGCGGCTGCGCCGGTCGCGGCCGCCGCGTGCTGCACCGTCCCGGACATGGCGGCGGACCCGTCGAGGGCCCGCACCTCCACCCGGTCCCCGGCGGTGAACACCGCGTGCTGCCCGGCCTGCGCGCGCACGGTGAAGATGGGCTGGCCGCCGATCAGCACGGCCACGGTCGTCTCGTCGGGGGCGAGCACCGAGCCCAGCTCCGTGATGCTCGTCACGAGCGCGCCGCTGGCGGGGACATGGGCCACCTCGTCGAGCGGCAGCCACGTGCCCGCGTCGTCGCGCGCGCGGGTGAGCTCGCGCCTGGCCTGCTCCCGGTCACGGGCCGACGGGCCGCCCGTCCCGTCCTCCTCCGCGGCCTCCTCGGCGGCCACGAGGGCGGCCCACCGGTCCTCCGCCTGCTCGAGCGCTGCGACGCGCGGCGCCTCCGGGGCAGGCTCCGCGTATCCCACTTGCGCGTACATCGCCGTGATGGCCGCCGCGGTCAGCGGGCCGAAGACGCCGTCGACCTCCCCCGTGTACAGCCCGAGCCCGCCCAGCGCCGCCTGGAGCTGGCGCACGTCCTCCCCGGTGTCCTCGGGGTACAGCGGCCGGTACAGCGGGACGTCGGTGGCCAGCGCGATGATCGGGCGCCCGGAGATCCCGATCAGCACGTTCCCGGACGAGACGATGGTCCCGACGCCCGCCGGCGCGTCCGTCACCACCAGCCGCGCGACGGGCGGGGTGAGCGCTGGCGCGTTGACGGAGATCGTCGTGGTGGCGCGCAGCGTGCCCTGCAGCGTCGGGGCCTCGCCGCCGAGCGCGCGACGCTCCACCACCGCGCGGGTCACGGGGGTGGCCTCGGGCTCGCGCTTCGCCGGCTCGGAGCGCATCGCGGGGCTGAGCAGCGCCACCGCCACGACAGCGGCGGCCATGGCCACGAGCGCCGCCGCCGTCAGCCACGCGGCGGTGCGCGAACGAGCGGAGCGGGCATGGGTCGGGACGGCCCTGCTCATCGTCGCCCCGGGCTCCGGACCCCTGCGCCCGCTGGGGCCGTCACCGTGCGCGCTGTCGCAGTGCGCGGGCGACCCTGCCGGAGGTCGCTGCGACGGGTCGTCTGCACGGGGCCTCCCCACGCCGGAGTGCACGGACGTGGCCGGGGGGTGCCACGTCGCACGCTACCCCTGAACGGTCCGGGCGGCGCTGCGGGAGGGCCTGTGGCTCAGGGGTCGAGCGTCTTGGCGTGCTGCACGACGTCGACGGGCAATCCCATCGCCTCGTGCACCGCCTCCAGCCCGGTCGGCGCCCAGCCCGACCGCTCGTAGAAGCGCCGGGCCCGCGTGTTGCCGGGCATGACCCACAGGACGGCCTCACGGTGCCCCAGGCCGCGCAACTCGTCCTCGGCGGCCGCCAGGAGGGTCGGGCCCACGCCCGTGCCCCACGCGTCCGGATCGACGTAGAGCGCGTACACCTCGCCGTCGGGCACGCTCTCGAACGCCGGCCCGGAGTTCACGAAGCCGACCACGCGCCCGTCGAGGACGCCCACGAGCAGGTGGGGCCGCAACCCGTCGGCCAGGAGCGAGTCCCACCGCCGTTGCGAGTCGGCCACGTCCAGGGCGTCCAGGAACGCGTCGGGCAGCAGGCCGCGGTAGGCGCCGAGCCACGCGGCGACGTGCACCCGGGCCAGGTCGGCCGTGTCGTCGACGCGCGCCGGGCGCACCTGCGCCCGGCGCGTGCCGCCAGCCCCCAGGGGGCCTGCCATGTCGTCAGTCCCGGCTGAACTCGGCCCCCAGGGCTCCGAGCTTCTCCATGAAGTGCTCGTAGCCGCGGTCGATGAGGCTGATGCCGCGCACCGAGGAGGTGCCCTTGGCCGCGAGGGCCGCGATCAGGTGGCTGAACCCGCCGCGCAGGTCCGGCACCACGATGTCCGCGGCGGCGAGCGGCGTCGGCCCGGAGATCACGGCCGAGTGGTAGAAGTTCCGCTGCCCGAAGCGGCAGGGCCGCCCGCCCAGGCACTCCTTGTAGACCTGGATGGTGGCGCCCATGCCGCGCAGCGCGTCGGTGAAGCCGAAGCGGTTCTCGTACACCGTCTCGTGCACGATGGACAGGCCCTTGGCCTGGGTGAGCGCCACGACGAGCGGCTGCTGCCAGTCCGTCATGAACCCGGGGTGCACATCGGTCTCCAGCACGATGGAGTTCAGGTCGCCGCCGGGGTGGAAGAACCGGATGCCCTCGTCGTCCACGGCGAACTCCCCGCCCACCTTGCGGAAGGTGTTGAGGAACGCCGTCATCTCGGGCTGCGTGGCCCCCCGGACGTAGATGTCCCCGCCGGTGGCCAGCGCGGCCGACGCCCACGACGCCGCCTCGATCCGGTCGGAGAGCGCGGTGTGCTGGAAGCCCACGAGGCGGTCCACGCCCTCGATGCGGATCACCCGGTCGGTGTCGACGGAGATGATCGCGCCCATCTTCTGCAGCACGTTGATCAGGTCCATGATCTCGGGCTCGATCGCGGCGTTCGCGAGCTCGGTGATGCCCTCGGCGCGCACCGCCGTCAGCAGGAGCTGCTCGGTGGCGCCCACGCTCGGGTACGGCAGCGCGATCTTGGTGCCCTGCAGCCGGCGCGGCGCCTCGATGTGGATGCCGCCCTCGCGCTTCTCCACGACGGCGCCGAACTGCCGCAGGATGTCGAGGTGGAAGTTGATCGGCCGGTCGCCGATGCGGCAGCCGCCCAGGTCGGGGATGAACGCCTCGCCCAGCCGGTGCAGCAGCGGGCCGCAGAACAGGATCGGGATGCGGCTCGACCCGGCGTGCGCGTCGATGTCGGCGACGTGCGCGGACTCGACGTTCGACGGGTCGAGCACGAGGGTGCCGTTCTCCGCCTGCACGTCCACGCCGTGCAACTGGAGCAGCCCGGTGACGACGCCGACGTCCCTGATCTGGGGGACGTTGCGCAGGGTGCTCGGTGTCTCGCCCAGCAGGGCGGCCACCATGGCCTTCGAGACGAAGTTCTTGGCCCCTCGGACGGTGATCTCACCCGACAGCGGGGTGCCGCCGTTGACGTACAGCAGGTCGCTCATGCACCCATGGTGAACCATGACCGGGCGCGGGACGCAACGGAGGGCCATGAGACGTTCGCCATCCGCCGAACCTTCACATCTGCGACCCGTGTCGACGCGGGCGTGGGCGGGAGACGACGCGAGCCGCCCGCGCGCCTGGACGGCGCGCGGACGGCTCGGGGAGTGCGGGTGGCGCGGGTCGCGGGCGCCCTCGCGGTCAGACGGTGTGCGTGGGTCCCAACTCCACCGGGACGCCCACAGGACGGGCGGCCTGGATCTCAACCTGCGGAAGGTGCTTGGCCGGCAGGGTCTTCGGGCGCCATCCGGCGCGGGACTTCTCGAACTCCGTGATGTCGCCCTCGTGCTGCAGCGTCAGCCCGATGTCGTCGAGGCCCTCGAGCAGGCGCCAGCGCGTGTAGTCGTCGACCTGGAACGGGACGACCACGTCGTCGCACACGATGGTGCGGCTCTCCAGGTCGACAGTCACCTCGGTGCCCGGGCGGGTCTCGAGGATCTTCCAGATGAGCTCGATGTCCTCCTGCGACGCCTGGGCCGCGAGCAGCCCCTGCTTGCCGGAGTTGCCGCGGAAGATGTCCGCGAAGCGCGCCGAGACGACGACCTTGAAGCCGTAGTCCTTGAGCGCCCACACGGCGTGCTCACGCGAGGAGCCGGTGCCGAAGTCCGGGCCGGCGACGAGCACCGAGCCGGAGGTGTACGCGGGCTGGTTCAGGACGAACTCCGGGTCGCCGCGCCAGGCCGCGAACAGGGCGTCCTCGAAGCCGGTGCGCGTGACCCGCTTGAGGTACACGGCGGGGATGATCTGGTCGGTGTCGACGTTGCTGCGGCGCAGCGGGACCCCGACGCCAGTGTGCTGGGTGAACTTCTCCATGATGCGTCTCTCGTTCTCAGTGGGCCGTCGGGGTCAGACGAGCTGCAGGTCGTCGAGCGGGCTGCCGTCGGGGGCGACGACGTCGGGGCCCAGGTCGGAGACCGACGAGAGCGTGCCCCGGATGGCCGTGGCGGCCGCCACGAGCGGCGACACGAGGTGCGTGCGACCGCCCTTGCCCTGCCGGCCCTCGAAGTTGCGGTTCGACGTGGAGGCCGAGCGCTCCCCCGGCGCGAGCTGGTCGGGGTTCATGCCCAGGCACATCGAACAGCCGGCGTTGCGCCACTCGGCGCCGAAGTCGAGGAAGATCCGGTCGAGGCCCTCGGCCTCGGCCTGCAGACGCACCCGGGCCGACGCGGGGACCACCAGGACGCGGACCGACTCGGCCTTGGTGCGGCCCTTGACGAGCTTGGCGACCGAGCGCAGGTCCTCGATGCGTCCGTTGGTGCACGAGCCGATGAAGACGGTGTCCACGGCGATCTCGCGCAGCGGCATGCCGGGCGTCAGGCCCATGTACTCGATGGCGCGCTCGGCGGTCTGGCGCTCGTCCGCGTCGGCGATCTCCGCCGGCACGGGGACGTTCGCCGACAGCGGCAGGCCCTGGCCCGGGTTGGTGCCCCAGGTGACGAAGGGCTCCAGGTCGGCGGCGCGGAGCACCACCTCGGCGTCGAACTGCGCGTCGTCGTCCGTGCGCAGCGTCTTCCAGTACTCGACGGCCTCGTCCCAGTCGGCGCCCTCGGGCGCGTGCGGGCGGCCCTTGAGGTACTCGAACGTCGTCTCGTCGGGGGCGATCATGCCCGCGCGGGCGCCGGCCTCGATCGACATGTTGCAGATGGTCATGCGGGCTTCCATCGACAGCGCGCGGATCGCCTCGCCGCGGTACTCGAGCACGTAGCCCTGGCCGCCGCCGGTGCCGATCTTGGCGATGATCGCCAGGATGATGTCCTTGGACGTGGCGCCCGCGGGCAGCTCGCCGTCGACGGTGATGGCCATCGTCTTGAACGGGGCCAGCGGCAGCGTCTGCGTGGCGAGCACGTGCTCGACCTCGCTGGTGCCGATGCCGAACGCGAGGGCGCCGAACGCCCCGTGCGTCGAGGTGTGCGAGTCGCCGCACACGACCGTCAGGCCGGGCATGGTGAGCCCGAGCTGCGGGCCGACCTGGTGCACGATGCCCTGGTCGGCGTCGCCGAGGGAGTGCAGGCGCACGCCGAACTCGGCGGCGTTGTTGCGCAGCGTCTGGATCTGCGTCCGGCTCGTCACGTCCGCGATGGGGCGGTCGATGTCGAGCGTCGGCGTGTTGTGGTCCTCCGTGGCGATGGTCAGGTCGGGCCGCCGGACGGGGCGCCCGGCGAGCCGGAGACCCTCGAACGCCTGCGGACTCGTGACCTCGTGCACGAGGTGCAGGTCGATGTAGAGGAGGTCGGGTGCGCCATCGGTGCCGCGGCGCACGATGTGTGCGTCCCAAACCTTCTCTGCCAGCGTGCCGGCCATGTGTCGTGTCCTCTCGAAGTGTCCCCCGGGCGGGTGTTACGGGGTGGTATCTCGTCGACTCACTTGCATCTCAGCCTGCGAGACGGCAATATCGACCTATGGACAACTCTAGCGGAGTCGGCGTCCTGGACAAGGCAGCGTCCGTCCTCAGCGCCCTTGAGGCGGGACCGGCGACCCTCGCCCAGCTCGTCACTGCCACTCACCTCGCTCGCCCGACCGCCCACCGACTCGCCGTCGCGCTCGAACACCACCGCCTCGTCGCCCGCGACATGCAGGGCCGGTTCGTGCTCGGACCGCGCCTGTCCGAGCTCTCCACCGCCGCCGGGGAGGACCGGCTGCTCGCCGCCGCCAACCCCGTCCTCACGGCGTTGCGCGACCACACTGGGGAGAGCGCGCAGCTCTACCGCCGACAAGGCGATCAGCGTATCTGCGTCGCCGCCGCCGAACGCCCGATCGGCCTGCGGGACTCGATCCCGGTGGGCGCCACGCTGACGATGCAGGCCGGCTCCGCCGCGCAGATCCTGCTCGCCTGGGAGGAGCCCGACCGGCTGCACCGCGGCCTGCAGGGCGCGAAGTTCACCGCGACGATCCTGTCCGGCGTCCGGCGCCGCGGCTGGGCGCAGTCCGTGTCCGAGCGCGAGGTCGGCGTCGCGTCGGTCTCGGCTCCCGTGCGCGGCCCCTCGGGGCGCATAGTCGCGGCAGTGTCCATCTCCGGCCCGCTCGAGCGGCTCTCCCGCCAGCCCGGCCGCCTGCACGCCGGCGCGGTCGTCTCGGCCGCCAACCGGCTCACCGAGGTGTTGCGCCGCACGGGCGAGTAGGCGCGCACCACTCACGAGGATGACCCAGCGGGACCGGAGGACGGCACAAGCCGACTCCGGTCCCGCTGCGCATGGGGCGCCCGTCGTGCGGCGCGGGCCGGACGCGCGGACGATGGGCCGGAAGAGGCCTGTGCCGCAAGACCGTGCCGGAGGTGGAACCGTGAACGAACGCCCTGAGCGCCCCCAATCCCCCGAGCCGGAGCCGCGCGCGCCGGACCCGCATGGGCGCGCGAGCGTCGACGGCGCGCTGCGCCTGGTGAAGGGCTACACCGAGGCCGAGCGCCCCGAGATCGTCGCCGCCCTGCACAAGCTGGACCCACTCCTGGAGGGGTACACCGCCGAGCAGGTGGACCTGGCGCTGGACCGCAAGGACGCCGAGCACCGCGTCCAGACGGTCACCCTGGTGCTGAGCATCGCCGGGGAGCCGGAGCTCGTCGCCCATGCCGAGGACGCCGACCCGCTGCGCGCGCTGCACATCGCACGGGACGAGTTGGACAGCCAGCTCCGCACGCGCAAGAACAAGCGCGAGCAGCACATCCGCGACCCGCACCGGAGGTGAGCGGGGCCGCGTGACGTACCCCACATCCCGCGCTGCGCGATGAGACACGTGGTGAAAGAACGACGAAGGCCCGGTCACCTGATGGTGACCGGGCCTTTCTCGACGTACCCCCGACCGGATTCGAACCGGCGCTACCGCCGTGAGAGGGCGGCGTGCTAGGCCGCTACACAACGGGGGCCTGCAACACTTGAGCCAACAACCTGCGAGTCTCCTCGTCGGCTGCCGGGTGACAACTCTACCGGATGTTCTCCGGAGCCTTTGCCAACCGCTGGGGTACCAGGACTCGAACCTAGACTAACTGAACCAGAATCAGTCGTGCTGCCAATTACACCATACCCCATGGGGTATGACCCCCACGCTGCCACCCGCCCCTGACCAGCCCTGAGACCTGTCCTGTGCGGGTTTTCCGTGGTTGCCCTACCGCCGGGAAACACTACCCGACTGATCGGGCCGCTCCAAACCGCGCGGCCGTCGGGGGCTGGGCGCTACGCCCCGACCCCCGCCGCCGGGAGCAGGATCTGGTCGATGATCGCGAGGCCCGAGTCGGCGGTGAGCGGCGCGTTCAGGAAGACGGTGTTGTACAGGACCATCGCCGGCAGGGTGAGCGCGAGGAGCCCGAGATCGCGGTCGGGCGCGATCTCGCCGCGCGCCTTGGCACGTTCGAGCAGCACCCAGATCAGCGTCTTCAACGGCTCGAGCAGCCGCTCCCGCACCACGGCGGCCAGTTCGGGCTCGCGCGGGAACGCGGAGCACAGGCCCGCGATGATCCGGCACTTGCGGTCGTCGAGCTGCGGGTCGGCCACGCGGCTCACCGCGATCAGGTCGCCGCGCAGCGTGCCCGTGTCCGGCAACTGGGCCAGGTCTGGGGTGAGGTTCGCGAGGGTCCCCACGGCGTCGACGACGAGGTGCGCCTTGGAGGGCCAGCGCCGGTAGAGCGTCGCCTTCCCCGCCTTGGCGGACGCGGCCACCATCTCGATGGTCATGGCGTCGTACCCGTGCTCGGCGAGGACGTCGAGCGCGGCCTCGAGGATCACCGCGTCTCGCGTGTGGTCCCGCGGCCGTCCGAGCGATGTCGGGACGTGGAGTGCCGCCTCCACCTCGGCGTCGACTGCCCGCTGGAGGTCGCTGATCGCCTGCTTGAAGCCCATGTCGTCGCGTCCCGTCATCCCTCAGGGCCTGGTCGAGAAGCCCATTTCCGCCAGCGTAGGCCATCACATCGATACGAGAGCGTTTCAGAACGAGACCGTTCCGTTCCGAAACGCGTCAGTCTCGTATATGGTCGATTTCTGACGCCTCGCGAGGGGCAGCAGCCGACCCGGGACCGCTGGGCCGGTGACCCACCCGGTAGACCGGACCGCGCTGTGGGCGAGGCCGGCTGATTCGTGAGGAGCTCTCATGGCGTCCTTCCTGTACCGGCTCGGCCGGCTCTCCTTCCGACGGCGGCGGACCGTCATCGCGCTGTGGCTCGCCGTCCTGGCCGCCGTGTGGGCGGGCGCGGCGACACTCTCGGGCCCCACCGCCAACACGTTCTCGGTCCCCGGGACGGAATCGCAGCGAGCCGTCGACCTCCTCGAAGAGCGGTTCCCCGAGGTCGCGGCCGGGAACGTCAGCGCACGCGTCGTCCTCGCCGCTGACGAGGGCTCCCGCCTCGACGACCCCGACGCCGCCGAGGCGGTGCAGGCCGTGCTCGACGAGCTCGCCGAGGCGCCGCAGGTCGCCTCCGTCGTCGACCCGTTCGCGGCCGGCCTCGTGAACCCTGACGCCACCGTCGCACTGATCCAGGTGGCCTATGAGGTGGGCCCCGGCGATGTCACCCCCGAGGCGCGCGACGCGTTGGAGGCCGCCGCGGAGACCGGCCGCGATGCGGGCCTGACCGTCGAGATGGGCGGTGACGTCCTGGATGAGGAGTCCGAGGACGCGAGTGTGCTGATCGGGCTCGCGGTCGCCGCCCTGGTGCTCGTGCTCACATTCGGGTCGTTCGTCGCCGCCGGGCTCCCACTGCTCACGGCCCTGCTGGGCGTGGGCCTCGGAGTGGGAGGCATCGCGATCGCGAGCGGGTTCGTCGGCCTGAGCTCCACGACGCCCACCCTCGCCCTCATGCTCGGCCTGGCCGTCGGCATCGACTACGCGCTGTTCGTCGTCTCCCGCTACCGCGGCGAGCTGGCCGAGGGCCGTGACCCCGAGGATGCGGCTGGCCGGGCCGTGGGCACCGCGGGCTCGGCGGTGGTCTTCGCCGGTCTCACGGTGGTCGTCGCCCTCGCCGCGCTCACCGTCGTGGGGATCCCCGTGATCACCGAGATGGGCCTGGCGGCCGCCGGCACCGTCCTGGTCGCCGTCCTCATCGCCATCAGCCTGCTGCCCGCGCTGCTCGGCGTGGCCCGCAAGCGCATCCGCCCCCGCTCGACCCGCCGCCAGCTCGAGACCGGGGCCGGGCCGGCGAAGCCCGCGCTGGGCCTGCGGTGGGGGCGCGCCGTGGCGCGCCGGCCCATCCCCGTCCTGGTGGCGGCGGTCCTGGGGCTCGGCGTCGTCGCGCTGCCCGCCCTCGACCTGCGCCTCGGACTGCCTGACGGCTCCGCGGCCGCCGAGGGCAGCACCGAGCGCGAGGCGTACGACCTGCTGAGCGACGCCTTCGGCCCAGGCTTCAACGGGCCGCTCACCGTGGTCGTCGACGGCGCGGAGGACCCTGAGCGGGCCGCCGCGGAGGCCGGCGAGGCCATCTCCGGCATGGACGGAGTCGTGGCCGTGTCACCGGCCACGGTGAACCAGGCGGGCGACACAGCGGTGTTCCAAGTCGTCCCGGCGAGCGGGCCGAGCAGCGTCGAGACGCAGGACCTCGTCACCGCGATCCGCGACCGCGCCGAGGGCCTGCGCGACGATATCGGCGCGTCGATCTCGGTCACGGGCCAGACGGCCCTGAACATCGACATCTCCACGACCATGACGGACGCCCTGCTCCCCTACCTGGCGGTCGTCGTCCTCCTCGCGCTCGCCCTGCTGACCCTCGTGTTCCGCTCCGTGCTGGTCCCGCTCAAGGCCGTGCTCGGATTCCTGTTGTCGATCGCGGCCACGTTCGGCGCGGTCGTCGCGGTGTTCCAGTGGGGCTGGGGGGTCGAGGCGTTCGACCTCGCCGCGGCGCCGATCCTCAGCCTGGTGCCGATCCTCGTCATCGGCGTCATCTTCGGGCTCGCCATGGACTACGAGTTCTTCCTGGTGACCCGCATGCGCGAGGAGCATGTCCACGGCGCGGGCCCACGGGAGGCCGTGGTGGTCGGGTTCGGCCACGGCGCCCGGGTCGTGACGGCTGCGGCGGCCATCATGATCAGCGTCTTCGCCGCGTCCATGCTGTCCGACGACTTCATCATCGCCATCCTCGGCTTCGCGTTCACCGTCGCGATCCTCTTCGACGCGTCCGTGGTCCGCATGACGATCGTGCCGGCGGTGATGGCCCTGCTGGGCGAGCGGGCCTGGTGGCTTCCGAGGTGGCTCGACCGCCTCCTGCCGAACGTCGACATCGAGGGCGAGTCGCTGCGCCGCAACCTCGAGGCCGCCGATCGTCGGCCGGTCGAGAAGGCAGCGGTCTGAGCTGAGGGGTCGCCGCGGGGCGGTGGCGTCATGGGCGCCACCGACCCCGCGCCAGGCCCCTACAGTCCGAGCGCCCCGGGCAGCTCGGCCAATGAGCCCACCACGATCACGCCGGCGGCGACGGCCGCCTCGACGTCTCCGTCGGTGATCTCGTGGCGCCGGGCCCCGGGGCGGTCCACCCACACGCCCACCAGTCCCGCGCGCACCGCCGCGGCGGCGTCCACGTCGAGCTCGTCGCCCACGTACGCCGTCCGCGAGGGCTCCGTGCCGAGCCTGCGGCACGCCTCCAGGAAGACCTCGGGCCGCGGCTTGCCGAAGCCGAGCGTGTCGACGCCCACCAGCATGGGGACGGTGTCCCCGAAGCCCGCACGCGCCAGCTTGCCCGTCTGATAGGCAGTGGCCGCATTGGACAGCGCGCCCACCGCGACACCCGCGTCCAGCAGTCCCCGGACGGCCTTCTCGGCGTCGTCCAGCGGCTGCCACGACGAGGAGAACGCCTCCTCGAAGATCGCGTCCCAGGCGTCGTATCCGGCCTCGTCCAATGAGGGGCCGCCGAACGCGGCATGCAGCTCGTTGGCGCGGGTCATGCGCTGGCCGCGGTATGTGGCCTCGCCGCGCGTGTAGGCGGCGTAGTGGCCCCCCGCGTCCCGGCGCCACATGGCCACGACCTCGTGGTCACGCTCGGGGCCTAGGTGGGGCAGGTAGTGGCGCGCTGTGCGCGCCAGCGCCCGGGTGAACGCCCCACGGGTGTCCACCAGGGTGTCGTCGATGTCGAACAGCACTCCGTCGACGCTCATCGCGCCTCACTTCCAGTCGGATCGGGTCCCGGGATGCCCATGCCCGGGAAAGTGCGCGGCGCAGGCGGCCGACGGCCGACCCACCCGCCGGGGACCTCGCGCGCGACCCCGGCCCGGTCCGCGTGCCGCGCCACCACGAGGGCGGCCGCGGCGAATGCGACCACGTCGAGCAGCACGATCCACGGCGACGCCGAGGTGGCGCCCAGGGACGCCTCCAGGTCTCCGTAGGCGATGGCCACGGCGAAGACCACGACGTTGTTGACGGTGTGCACCGCGATCGCGCCCTCCAGTCCACCGGTGCGCCACACGAGCAGGCTCGCCAGCAGGCCGAAGACGAACCGGTCGGCGAAGAGCCACGGGTCCTGGGCGCCGTGCGCGAGGGCGAACAGGGTCGCCGAGACGAGCGCCGGCAGCACGAGCGCGAGCCGCGCGCTCGCACACCAGCTGCCGATGGCCTGGGTGAGCCACCCGCGGAAGAAGTACTCCTCCCCCGCGGCCTGCAACGGGGTGGTCAGCAGCACCACCAGCGCCAGCGCGAGCCACTGCGGCTCGGGCGCGAAGGCCAGCAGGTCGCCGAACGCCCCGGACGTGGCGGCGTCCACCACGATGGCGGCGAGCAGCATCGGGACGAGGACGAGCGCGGCCCGGGTCGTCGAGGCCAGCAGCAACGGCCAACGGAGCCGTCCGGCCACCGAGGAGACGAACCCCGGCCGCCACCGCTGCCCGGCCCACACGGCGAGGCCCGCGATGGGGATGCCCATCGCCAGCGCCAGGTTCGTCGACAGCAGGCCCCAGGGGGTCACGAACCAGGCGTCCTCGACGAACGCCGGAGTGCCCACCGCGCCGCTGAGGCTCAGCAGCGCGTACACCGCCAGCACCAGCGTCAGCCCGATCACCGCGATGAGGCCGGCGCCCAGCACCACAGCGCTGCCCAGCAGCGGCCGCCACCAGCGGTGCCACGGCCCCCGGAGGGCCTGCGGGTACGCGCGGGGCTCCCAGGCTTGCGCGGGCGCCCCCGGAGGCCGGGGAGCGTCCGGTGCAGGCGCAGGCCCAGGCGGCGCCGGGGGCCCGACGCCCGTCATCTGCGGCCCGCGGTCACAGGCTCGCGCGCAGGGCCGCGAGGCGCGTCAGCGTCGACTCCTTGCCGAGGATCTCCATCGACTCGAACAGCGGCGGGGAGACCCTCCGGCCCGAGAGCGCGGTGCGCAGCGGCGTGTACGCGAACCGGGGCTTGATGCCCAGCCCGTCGACGAGCGCGGCCTGCAGCGCGGCCTGGGTGGCCTCGGTGGTGAATCCGTCGGCGGGGATCGCCTCGAGCGCCGCGGTGGCGGCGTCGAGCACAGCCGGGGCCTCCTCGCGGAGCCCGGAGCGGGCATCGTCCTCGACCACGACGGCGTCGTCGGCCACGAAGAAGAAGCCGAGCATGCCGGGCGCCTCGCCGAGCAGCGTCATGCGCTCCTGCACCAGCGGCGCGGCGACGTCGAGCAGCGCGCGGTGCGCGGGCTCCAGGTCGGCGTAGGACGACGCCGGCACGAGGCCCGCGGCGTGCAGGTACGGGACCAGCCGGTCACGGAAGTCGTCGGGGGCCAGCATCCGCAGGTGCGCGGCGTTGATCGCCTCGGCCTTCTTCAGGTCGAAGCGCGCCGGGTTCGGGTTCACGTCCGTGATGTCGAAGGCCGCCACGAGCTCGTCCACCGAGAAGATGTCGTTGTCGGGCGAGATGGACCAGCCGAGCAGCGACAGGTAGTTCAGCAGCCCCTCGGGGGTGAAGCCGCGCTCGCGGTGCAGGAAGAGGTTCGACTCGGGGTCGCGCTTCGAGAGCTTCTTGTTGCCCTCCCCCATGACGTACGGCAGGTGCCCGAACGCGGGCATCACCGTGGCGACCTCGATGGCCAGCAGCGCGCGGTAGAGCGCGACCTGGCGGGGGGTGGAGGAGAGCAGGTCCTCGCCGCGCAGCACGTGCGTGATGCCCATGAGCGCGTCGTCCACCGGGTTGACCAGCGTGTACAGCGGCTGGCCGTTGCCGCGCACGATCACGTAGTCGGGCACCGAGCCCGCCTTGAACGTGATGTCGCCGCGCACCAGGTCGGTGAACGTGATGTCCTCGTCGGGCATCCGCAGGCGCAGCACCGGCTCGCGGCCCTCGGCGCGGTACGCGGCCTTCTGCTCGTCGGTCAGCGCGCGGTCGTAGCCGTCGTAGCCGAGCTTCGGGTCGCGCCCGGCGGCGCGGTGGCGGGCCTCGATCTCCTCGGGCGTCGAGAAGGACTCGTAGGCGAACCCGGCCTCGACGAGACGGCGTGCGACGTCCCGGTACAGGTCCATGCGCTGCGACTGCCGGTACGGCTCATGCGGGCCGCCCACCTCGACGCCCTCGTCCCAGTCCAGGCCCAGCCAGCGCAGCGCGTCGAGGAGCTGGAGGTAGCTCTCCTCGGAGTCGCGCGCCGCGTCGGTGTCCTCGATCCGGAAGACGAACGTTCCGCCGGTGTGCCGCGCGTACGCCCAGTTGAACAGGGCGGTGCGGATCAGCCCGACGTGCGGGGTGCCCGTCGGCGAGGGGCAGAAGCGGACACGGATCGCGGAACCGGTGGGTGCGTCAGAGGCTGCAGAAGTCACGACGCCAGCCTATCCGCGCGGGCCCGCGGTCAGGCGCGGCGCAGCACCGGGTTGCGCAGCACGCCGATGTCCTCGACCTCGACCTCGACGATGTCGCGGGCCTCGATCTGGCTGACCCCGGCGGGCGTGCCCGTGAGGATCACGTCGCCCGGGAGCAACGTGAACACCTCGGAGATGTACGAGACCAGGTACGCCACGTCGAAGATGAGCTGCGACGTGCGGCCGTCCTGCTTGAGCTCGCCGTTGACGCGGGCCCGCACCGCCAGGTCGTCCACGTCCAGGCCGGGCACGATCCACGGGCCGATCGGGCACGAGGTGTCGAAGCCCTTGGCGCGGGTCCACTGCGAGTCCGAGCGCTGCGCGTCACGGGCCGTGACGTCGTTGGCGACGGTGTAGCCGAAGACCTGCGCGAGCGCGTGCTCGGGCGCCACGTTCTTGGTGACCTTGCCGATGACGACTGCCAGCTCGGCCTCGTGGTCGACGTGCTCGGTCCACTCGGGCAGCACGATCGGGTCGTCCGGGCCGATGACCGCGGTGTTCGGCTTGAGGAAGAGCAGCGGCGCCGGGGGCAGCTCGTTGCCCATCTCGGCGACGTGGTCGGCGTAGTTGCGCCCCACGCCGATGATCTTGGAGCGCGGGATGACGGGCGCCAGCAGGCGCACCCCGTCGTCGTCCAGCGGGATCCGCTCGCCGGTCGGCTGGACCGGGGTGTAGATGGGGTCTCCGGTGATGACCAGCAGCTGCTCCGAGCCGGGCTCTCCGTCGACCAGGGCGTAGCGGGGGTCGTCCCCCGTGGTGAACCTCGCGATGCGCACGAGCCAACCCTAGATCAGGCGCGGCGCCTCGGCCGCGCCTGATCAGTCAGTCAGACGCGGGCGATGACCTCGCCGTGCAGGATCGTGAACCAGCCGTCCTCCGCGCGGCCCCACTCGCGCCAGGCCTCGGCCAGGTGCTCGAGGCCGACGTCGTCGGCGAGCCCGTACTCGATGGCCTGCGCGGCGAAGTTCGACGCGACGGCACGGTCGGCCCACAGCTCAGACCACCAGGTGCGGTCCTCCGGGGTGGCGTAGCACCACACCCCGGCGCCGGGCGCGATGCCGGCCGGGTCGAAGCCCGCGGCCCGCACCCAGCTCTGCAGGCGGCGTCCGGCGTCGGCCTCGGCGCCGTTGGCCTGCGTGACCTCGTGGTACAGCGCGAGCCACTCGTCGAGGCCCGGCGAGGCGGGGTACCAGGTCATGGCGGCGTAGTCGGCGTCGCGCACGGCGACGACCCCGCCGGGCTTGGTGGCGCGCTTCATCTCGCGCAGCGCGGCGACGGGGTCGGTGAGGTGCTGCAGCACCTGGTGCGCGTGCACCACGTCGAAGGTCCCGTCGGCGTACGGCAGCTCGTAGACGTCGCCGACCACGAACGTGGCGTTCTCGGCGCCCGCCTCGGCAGCCGCCTCGCGGGCGGCGTCGATGACCGTGGCGGACCTGTCGAGGCCGATGATCTGCGCGGGGGCGATCCGCCCGGCGAAGTCGATGGTGATGGTGCCCGGCCCGCAGCCCACGTCGAGCACGTGCGCGCCTGGCCGCAGGTACGGCAGCAGGTAGCCCGCGGAGTTCTCCGCGGTGCGCCACCTGTGCGAACGCAGCACGCTGTCGTGGTGCCCGTGGGTGTAGACGTCCTGCTTGGCCTGGGTGCTCACACCTCACTGTAATCCGGACACATGACTCCGTTTCAACCGCCGGACCAATTCGTCTCCCAGGATGAGATGCCAGGCGGGGTGAGCCCTGCCGCCTACGCTGGGCGGGTGAGCCAGCCCGTGCATGCCGAGCGCCTCGCGCCGGCGGACTGGCGCCCCCTCGCCGACGCGCACCAGGCCCGCGCCGATGCGCTCACCGCCGCCCACCGCGCCCGCAAGGCGAACTGCGAGCGCCACCCCGTCGACGACTTCCTCTACGACTACTACGGCGTCAAGCCCTCACTGCTGCGCCGCTGGCACCCCGGCGCCGGCGTCACCCTCGCCGCCACGGACGACGGCCCGGCCGAGCACGCCGGCTGGCGCTGGTACCGGGCCGACGCCGACGGCGCCGTGACGCTCGACGTCGAGGCCTTCCTCGCCGACCGCGCCGACACCGTCGCCTACATCCGCGAGCTGCTCACGGCCACCGCCGCCCGCCCCGCCCACACCGGCTGCTTCGGCATGCACGAGTGGGCGATGGTCTACCGGCAGGACGACACCCGCCGCCGGCACACCCTGCCGCTGCGACTCGGCCGCGAGGGCACCGACGCCGTCGTCGAGCAGCACCCCCTGCGCTGCACCCACTTCGACGCGTTCCGCTTCTTCACCCCCGAGGCGGTCCCCCGCAACCGCGAGCCGCTGACCCGCGAGACGCAGGCAGCCCGCGAGCAGCCCGGCTGCCTGCACGCGAACATGGACTGCCTCAAATGGGCGCTCAAACTCGGGCCGCTCGTGCCGGGCGACCTGCTGCTCGACTGCTTCGAGCTCGCGCGGGACATCCGCACTCTCGACATGCAGGCCTCCCCGTACGACGTGTCCTCGCTCGGCGAGCACGCCGTGGCCGTCGAGACCCCCGAGGGGAAGGCCGAGTACGTGCGCCGCCAGCGGGACTACGCCACGCGCTCTAACGAGCTGCGGCGAAGGTTGTTGGACGTCTGCGATCTCGTCCGGGCGTCGGAATGACGTCCGCGAGCGCCGAGCGCCCTGTGGCGGCCGTCCGCCGGTAGCGTGCGGTGGGTGGAGCGCCTCGGGGGGGTCGACGTCGCGCGGGGCCTGGCCGTGCTCGGGATGATCACCGCCCACCTGGCGCCCGGCGCCGCGGGCGACCCGTGGCCGCGTGGCGCCGTGCAGATCGCGGACGGCCGCTCGTCGGCGCTGTTCGTCGTCCTGGCGGGGGTGGCCGTGGCGCTGCTGTCCGGCGGCGCGCAGCCTGTCGAGGGCGCCGAGCGTGCGCGGGCTCGCCGCCGCATCGTCATCCGTGGCGCACTGCTGATCCCGCTGGGCTTGGTGCTGGAGCTGTTCGGGGCTCCGCTGGCGCTGATCCTGCTGCAGTACGCCCTGCTGTTCGTGCTGGTCGGGCCGTTCCTGGGGTTGCGCGCGCGCACGCTGCTGGCGGTCGCCGCGGTGGTGGCCGTGGTGGCGCCGCCGTTGGTCTTCGCGGCACGTGACTGGCTTGTCGCGCAGCCGCCGACCGGCTTCGAGCCGCTCACCGACCTGGTCGTGGGGCCGCACTACCCCGTCGGCGTCTGGATCGCGTACCTGCTGGCAGGGCTGGCCGTGGGGCGGATGGACCTGCGCTCGCCTCGCGTCCGCCGGGTGATGATCCTGCTCGGCGCGGCGATGGCGGCCACCGCGCACCTGCTGTCATGGGCGCTGCTGCAGGCCGGGCCAGCGTCGGCCGGCCTGATGCGGCTGGTGACGACCGAGCCGCACTCGAGCACCGCGTTCGAGGTGGTGGCGAACACCGGCGTGGCGGTCGCCCTGCTCGGCCTGTGCCTGCTGGCGCATGACCGGGCGCCACGCCTGTTCATCCCCCTCGCGGCCACCGGGGCGTTGGCGCTCACGGCCTACGTCGGGCATGTGGTGGTGGTGGGGCTCCTGGGCAGCCACGTGGTGTGGCAGCCGCGCGACGCGATCTGGGCGGCGTTCGTGCTGGTCACGATGGCGTTCTGCACTGCCTGGCGGCTGTGGCTGGGCCGCGGCCCGCTGGAGCGGGCGCTGCACGCGGCCTCGACCCGCGCCGCCGACCTGGGCGCCCCACAGCAGGACGCCGCCGCAGCCGTGGGCCGGTGAGCGCTCGGGCGTCCCCCTCGGCCGCCCGAGCGCTCACCGCCAGTCGAGCAGGGCCTCCCCCGCGTCCACCTGGACGCCCCGCTCCACCCGCCGGGTCAACGACTCCGGCGCCGCCTCCAGCACCACCACGGGGCACACGGGCGACCGTCCGCCGCGCGCCACCGCCGCCGGGTCCCAGGTGAGCAGCGGCTGCCCGGCGGCGACCTCGTCCCCCTCGGCCACACGCAGCGCGAACCCCTCGCCCCCGAGCTGCACGGTGTCGATGCCGAGGTGGACCAGCACCGCCACCGATGCCGAGCCCGCCGGCGCCTCGATGACGAAGGCGTGCGGGTGCAGCTTGACGACGCGGCCGCTGACGGGAGCCAGCACCGTGTCGGAGCCCTCCGCATCGGGCAGGATCGCCATGCCCGGCCCCACCAGCTCGCCGGAGAACACGGGGTCGTCGACGTCGGCGAGCAGCAGGACGGTCCCCCGCACCGGGGCCAGGATCGTGAGGGGGGCCATCAGCGCAGCTCGCCGATGTCCGAGGCGAGCGTGTCCGCCTCCGGGCCCACCACCACCTGGACGACGTTGCCCGACGCCACCACCCCGAACGCGCCAGCGGCCCGCAGGGCCCGCGCGTCGACCAGGGCGCCGTCGGCCACCTCGACCCGCAGCCGGGTGATGCACGGCTCGAGGTCGAGGATGTTCGCGTCACCGCCGAGCGCCTCGACGATCCGCATCGCCTTGCTCGTCGCGGCCCGCTCGCTCATGTCCCGCTCCTTCGTGGTGGCGCCTGCCTGGTGGTCACATCAGCTCCTCGAGGTCGCTGGCCAGGGTGTCGACTCCCGGGCCGACCACCACCTGCACCACGCGCCCGGAGATCATCACCCCGTAGGCGCCCGCGGCCCGCAGCGCCGCCGCGTCGACCTGGCCGGGCGCCTTGACAAGCGACCGCAGCCGGGTGGTGCACGGCTCGATCTCGTCGATGTTGCCGACGCCGCCGAGCGCGGCCAAGATCGCTGCCGCCTGCTCGCGCTGGCTCTGCGGTCCGCGCATCGTCGTCATCTCCTCACTCGACTTCTCACGCCGCTGGGGGCGCGGGTTGGCGGGGCACGAGCACGCGGGTCGGGGCGCCGAGGGGCACCCACACGCTGTAGCGGTCCCCGCGGTAGCAGGCCCGCGAGTAGGCGCACGGCCCGGACTCGGCGAAGGTTCGGCGCTCGGCGCGCAGCACCGCGCGCCTGCCCCGCATGCCGAGCAGTGCCGCCTCCCGGTCGTCGGCCTCGTCGGCGGTGAGCGTCTCCTCGCCCCAGGCCGGGACCAGGCCGAGCCGCCGCAGCGCGTCGTAGACGCTGCCGGGCGCCCCGCCCGCGAAAAGGTCGGGCGCCAGCGCCACCGGCACCCAGGTCTGCTCGATGCTCATGGGCGTCCCGTCGGCGTACCGCACCCGGCACAGGTAGTGCAGCGGCCGCCCGGCGAGGGTGCCCAGCGCCTCGGCCACGTCGGCCGGGGCGGGGACGCGCTCCGCGGCGAGGACTTTGCTGTCGGGGCGCATGCCGCGTCGGCGCATCTCCTCGCCGAAGGTGGTCAGCCGCATCTCGAAGTCGACCCGGCGCGGGGCCACGAAGGTCCCGCGGCCCTGCTCGCGGGCCAGCAGTCCGTCGGCGACCAGGCCGTCGACGGCCTGGCGGACGGTCATGCGGGCGACGCCGAAGCGCTCGGACAACGCGCGCTCGGAGGGGATCGCATCACCGACGTCGAGCTCGCGTGCCACGAGGTCGGCGAGGTACTCCCGGACGGCGAGGTGCTTGCGCTTGCCACTCGCCGTGTGCTGCTCGGACGCGTGCTGCTCGGGTGTGTGCTGCTCGGACGCGTCGGTGGGCTGCTCGGTCTCCATGCGACCGCTCCCTCCGTGCGCGCGCTCCGTGGCGGGCCTCTTGACGTCATCATGAGGTCTAGACCAGTGTGAGCGCAACAGGTCTAGACACGTGTGTCACCCAGCTCGGAGCCGGGACCCGACGCGGTCCGCGACGACCTCCGACGGGCAACGGCAGCGCGCCCCGCCCACGCGCAGCCACCCTCGATCGCGCCGGACGTCAGCACCCAGGAGTGCCCATGACTGCCACCGCCGCCAGCCCTGCCACCACCTCGCGTGGGCTCCCCGGGCTCGCCCAGCTCCAACGCATCGGCCGCTCGCTCATGCTCCCCATCGCCTCGCTGCCCGCGGCGGCGCTGCTGCTGCGCCTCGGGCAGGACGACATGCTCGGCTCCGACGGCCTAGGCGCCCACGCGCCCTGGCTGCTCCCCGTGGCCGACGTGCTCGCCGCGGCCGGCGACGCGCTCTTCGGCCACCTGGCCCTGCTCTTCGCGCTCGGCGTCGCCATCGGCTACGCCCGCAAGTCGGACGGCTCGACGGCGCTCGCGGCCCTCGTCGGGTACCTCGTGTTCGAGGGCGTGTCCGATGCGCTGTCGCCGTACGTGCTCGGCGAGCCGCCCGCGGGCGAGGACCAGGAGCTCATCAACTACGGGGTGCTGGGCGGCATCGTCATCGGCCTCGTCACCGCGCTGCTCTACCAGCGCTACCACCGCATCGCGCTGCCGCCCTACCTCGCGTTCTTCGGCGGCCGCCGATTCGTCCCCATCGTCGCGGCGGTGGCGGCGATCGGCATCGCGGTGGTCGGCGCGCTCGCCTACCCCGTGTTCAGCGCGGCGCTGACGGCGGTGGGCGACTGGGTCACGGGCAGCACGATCCTCGGCGCGTTCGTCTACGGCACCCTCAACCGGCTGCTGCTGCCTTTCGGCCTGCACCACCTGCTGAACTCGCTGCCGTGGTTCCAGTTCGGCTCGTTCACCGACGCCGACGGCGAGGTGTGGAACGGCGACATCGCCCGGTTCCTGCACGGGGACCCCACAGCGGGCGCCTTCATGACGGGGTTCTTCCCGATCATGATGTTCGCGCTGCCCGCCGCCGCCCTGGCGATCGTGCACACGTCACATGCGCGGAATCGCAAGCTCGTCGCGGGGATCATGGGATCGGCCGCGCTGGTCGCGTTCGTCACCGGCGTCACGGAGCCGCTCGAGTTCGCGTTCGTGTACGTCGCGTACCCGCTGTATGTGATCCACGCGGTGCTCACGGGCACCTCGCTCGCCCTGGTCAACGCGCTGGGCATCCGCGACGGGTTCGGCTTCTCCGCTGGGGCTATCGACTATCTGCTGAACTTCCGCATCGCCGAGCGGCCGTTGTTGCTGCTCGTGATCGGGCTGGGCTATGGGGTCCTCTACTACGTGCTGTTCCGCTGGGTCATCACGCGGTGGAACCTGCGGACGCCGGGGCGCGAGCCCGATGACGAGCCCGCCGACGGCCTGCTGGACGCTGCCGCGAGCGCCCCGGCCACCGCGGCCCAGCCGTCCGAGCCCGACGACGACGCCGTCCCCGCCGACCGGCACACACCCTGAGCCGCGCCATTCCCACGACTCCCCACAGGCCCCTCGCCCGCGCGGGACCGGCCCACGGCCAGGCCTGGGACACTGGGCCCGTGCCCGAATCACGTCTGACCCTCACCGAGCGGATCCCCGCCGACCCCCACGACCCCGACGCGCTGTACGAGGCGTTCACGGGCTGGGCGGCGGACGAGGGCCTGGACCTGTACCCGCACCAAGCGGAGGCACTGCTCGAGCTGGTCTCCGGCTCGCACGTGATCCTCTCGACCCCCACGGGCTCTGGGAAGTCGCTGGTGGCCGTGGCGGCGCACTTCGTGGCGCTGGCGCAGGGCCGCCGCACGTACTACACCGCCCCGCTCAAGGCGCTGGTCAGCGAGAAGTTCTTCGCGCTGGTCGCGGCCTTCGGCTCCGAGAACGTCGGTATGATGACGGGCGATTCGGCGGTGAACCCGCAGGCGCCGATCATCTGCTGCACTGCCGAGATCCTGGCCAACACCGCGCTGCGCGAGGGGCCCGACGCGGACGTCGGGCAGGTGGTGATGGACGAGTTCCACTTCTACGCCGACCCGCAACGCGGCTGGGCGTGGCAGGTGCCGCTGCTGGAGCTCACCTCCGCGCAGTTCGTGCTGATGTCCGCCACACTCGGCGACGTCGCGTTCTTCGCCGAGGACATCACGCGGCGCACAGGCGGCGACGTCGCCGTCATCGCGAACGCCGAGCGCCCCGTGCCGCTCACCTTCAGCTACGCCGTCGAGCCGCTGCACGAGCTGCTCGAGGAGCTGGTGCAGACCAAACGCGCCCCCGTGTACGTGGTGCACTTCACGCAGAAGGAGGCCGTCGAGCGCGCCCAGTCGCTGCTGTCGATGAACCTCGCGACGCGTGAGCAGAAGGACGCCATCGCCGCCGAGCTGGGCGCCTTCCGGTTCGGCCCCGGCTTCGGCAAGACGCTGTCGCGGCTGCTGCGCCACGGCATCGGCATCCACCACGCCGGGATGCTGCCCAAGTACCGCCGGGTCGTCGAGCGACTGACGCAGAAGGGCCTGCTCAAGGTGGTGTGCGGCACCGACACCCTGGGCGTCGGGATCAACGTGCCCATCCGCACCGTCGTGCTCACCTCGCTGGTCAAGTACGACGGGGTGCGCATGCGACACCTCTCGGCGCGGGAGTTCCACCAAATCGCGGGCCGGGCGGGCCGCGCGGGGTACGACACGGTCGGCGAGGTCATCGTGATGGCCCCCGAGCACGTCATCGAGAACCGCAAGCTGCTGGCCAAGGCGGGCGACGACCCGAAGAAGATCAAGAAGATCGTCCGCAAGAAGGCCCCCGAGGGCGCCGTCAACTGGACGGACAAGACCTTCGAGCGCCTGCGCGACGCCCCGCCCGAGCCGCTGACCTCCAGCTTCGCGGTGAGCCACGCGATGGTGCTCAACGTGCTCGCGCGCGAGGGCGACCCCGTGGCCGCGATGACCCGGCTGCTCACCGACAACCATGAGCCCGAGGCGCACCGCTCCGGGCACATCCGCCGGGCCATCTCGATCTACCTGTCGCTGCGCACCGCCGGCGTCGTCGAGCGCGTGGCCCTGCCGGACGACGGCTCGGGCCGGCGCCCCACCCCGCGCACCGTGCGGCTCACCGTCGACATCCCCGCGAACTTCGCGCTCAACCAGCCGCTGTCGCCCTTCGCCTTCGCGGCCCTCGACCTGCTCGACCGCGAGGACCCGTCCTACGCGCACGACGTCGTGTCGATCATCGAGGCCACCCTCGACGACCCGCGCCAGGTGCTCGCCGCCCAGCAGAACAAGGCGCGCGGCGAGGCCATCGGCGCCATGAAGGCCGACGGCATCGAGTACGACGAGCGGATGGCCCTGCTGGAGGAGGTCACCTACCCGCGCCCGCTCGCCGAGCTGCTCGGCGCGGCGTTCATGACCTACCGCAAGACCAACCCGTGGATCGCCGACCACGAGCTCTCCCCCAAGTCCGTGGTCCGGGAGATGCACGAGAAGGCCATGACGTTCGCGGAGTACGTCTCCGCGTACTCCCTCGACCGCACCGAGGGCGTGCTGCTGCGCTACCTGGCCGACGCCTACCGCGCCCTGCGGCAGACCGTGCCCGACGACGCCCGCACCGAGGAGCTCCACGAGATCGTCGAGTGGCTCGGCGAGCTGGTCCGCCGCACCGACTCGAGCCTGCTCGACGAGTGGGAGCGGCTGCGCAACCCGCTCGACGAGGAGGGCGCCGACGCGCCCGGCGGCGTGGACGACGACACCCCGCCGCCCGTCACCGCCAACCCCCGGGCCTTCCGCGCCCTGGTGCGCGGCGCGATGTTCCGGCGCGTCGACCTCGCCGCGCGCGAGAAGTACGGCGCCCTGGCGGCGCTCGGGGACCTCGACGCCGACGGCGCCCCCTGGGACTCCGAGCGGTGGGCGCAGGCCCTCGACCCGTACTACGACGACCACGACGAGATCCTCACCGGCGGTGCCGCGCGCGGCCCGGCGCTGTTCCAGGTCACCCCGGGCGCCACGACCTGGCAGGTGCGGCAGATGCTCGACGACCCCGAGGGCGACCACGACTGGCGCATCGACGCCGTGGTGGACCTCGCCGCGTCGGACGCCGCCGGGGAGGTCGTGCTGCGGATCACGGACGTCGGCCCGCTGTAAGCGCCTCGCAGCGCCCGACGCCCGTCGGGCGCTGCCCGGCCCGCCCGGTCACCCGAGCCGTCCTAGGCTGGACTCGTGGCCAAGAGCTCCAAGCACAGCCCGTCCGGCACCCCCGCCCTCGTGACGCTCGCCGAGTCCGGCGTCGCGCACACGGCGCACCCGTATGAGCACGACCCCACCGGCGACGTGGGCTACGGCCTGGAAGCCGCGCAGGTGCTCGGCGTGCCGCCCGAGCAGGTCTACAAGACCCTCATGACGTCAGTGGACGGCGTGCTCATCGTCGCGGTGGTGCCGGTGACCGGCAAGCTCGACCTCAAGGCGCTCGCGCAGGCCGTGGGCGGCAAGAAGGCCGTCATGGCGGAGAAGGCCGCCGCCGAGCGCGCCACCGGCTACGTGGTGGGCGGCATCTCGCCGCTGGGCCAGCGCCATGCCCACCCGACGGTCATCGACGAGACGGTGTGGCTCTTCGACACGGTGTTCGTCTCCGGCGGGCGCCGGGGCCTGGACGTCGAGCTCTCCCCCGCCGACCTGGTGCGGCTGACATCAGCCACGGTGGCGGACATCGGCCGCGAGGACTGAGCCGGCCTGTGAGGACGCGCCGGCCGTGACGACCGAGCCTCAGCGGCCGTAGCCGGCGAACGCCCGGTCGGTGCTGACGATCTGCTTGCCGAGCGGCATCAGCGAGATCGGCACCATCTTGAAGTTCGCGATGCCCAGCGGGATCCCGATGATCGTCACGCACTGCGCGATGCCCGTGAGGATGTGCTCGAGGGCGAGCCACCAGCCCGCGACGATGAGCCAGATCACGTTGCCGATGGTCGACATCGCGCCCGCGGTCGGCTTGTCCACCACCGTGCGGCCGAACGGCCACAGCACGTAGTTGGCCATCCGGAACGAGGCGATGCCGAAGGGGATCGTCACGATGAGCACGCAGCAGATGACGCCGGCGACGACGTATCCCACCGCGAGCCAGAATCCGGCCAGGACGAGCCAGATGAGGTTGAGCAGCGTCTTCATCTCCCCAGTGTCCTCCTGGGCTGGCGCGGGCGACATCGGGGACCACCCTGAGCCGCCCCCGATGAGCCGTGGCGCCAGAGCCCCAGGGCGCCGGGCTAAGGTCCTCGGCATGAGCGCGCAGCACCCTGGGGACATCGCCTCGCGACTAGCCGGAGTCCGGTCCAGGGTCGCCGCCGCCGAGCGGGCCGCGGGGCGGGCGCCCGGCTCCGTGCGCCTCCTCCTCGCCACCAAGACGATCCCGCTCGAGGGCGTCCGGGCGGCCCTCCTGGCCGACGCCGCCGCCCGCGCCGACGACTCTGCGGCCTCCCCCGTGCTCATCGGCGAGAACCGGGTGCAGGAGCTCGTCGCGAAGGCCCCGCACCTGCTCGACCTGGCCCCCGAGGTGCACCTGATCGGCCCGCTGCAGTCCAACAAGGTCAACCAGGCGCTGAGCGCCGCGTCCTGCGTCGAGAGCGTCGACTCCCTGGCGCTCGCGCAGAAGCTCGCCACCCGCTGCACGGCGGCTGGCCGCGTCCTGGACGTGATGGTGCAGGTCAACGTCTCCGGGGAGGCCACCAAGCACGGCGTCCACCCGGACGACGCCGTCCGCACGGCCCTCGACGTGGCGGGGCTCGACGGGCTCCGGCTCCGCGGGCTCATGACCGTCGGCGCGCACTCCCCCGACCCCGACCGGGTGCGCTCCGGGTACCGGCTGCTGCGGGCGATCCGCGACGAGGTGCGCGACTCCGGGGCTCCTGGCACGGCGAGCGCCGTCGAGTTGTCGATGGGCATGAGCGGCGACCTGGAGCTCGCCGTCGCGGAGGGCGCCACGATCGTGCGCGTCGGCACCGCCGTGTTCGGCTCCCGGCCGACCCCCTAACGGCCTGACCCGCTGACCTGCCAGCAGTGCGATTGACAGCCCCCACCCCCGGGCTGACGGTGGATCATGAGCCAATCCGACAGCACCGCACCTGACAGCGCTGCGCCGCCACCGGCCCCCTCCGACGCCTGGCCGACCCTGCGCGCCGACGCATGGGCGGACACCCGCGACACCCTGCACATGTGGACGCAGATCATCGGCAAGGTCCGCATGGAGCAGTCGCCGATGCTCAACCACTGGTGGCAGGTGCCGCTGTACGTGACGGCTCGCGGACTGTCCACGTCGGCCTTCGCGAACGGCTCACACCTCGTGGATATCGAGTTCGACTTCGTGGAGCACGAGCTGCGGGCGCGCTCCACCGACGGCCGCTCGAGCAGCGTCTCGCTGGCGCCCAAGTCGGTGGCGCAGTTCTACGACGAGGCGCTCGCCGCGCTGGCCCGGATCGGGCTCGACGCGCACATCAGCACCGTGCCGAACGAGGTGGAGAACCAGGTCCCGTACCCGCAGGACGAGCACCACGCGTCGTATGACGCCGGGGCGGTGGAGACGTTCTGGCGCCAGCTCGTCGCGGCTCACCAGGTCATGAGCGAGTTCCGCTCGCCGTTCATCGGCAAGGCGAGCCCGGTGAACTTCTTCTGGGGCGGGTTCGACATGGTGGTCACGGTCTTCTCCGGGCGACCGGCGCCCACCTGGACCGGCACACCGCTGAACGTCCCCGCGTCGGTGATGGCCGAGGCCGAGTCGCATCAGAACAGCAATGCAGGGTTCTGGCCGGGAGGCGGCGAGGAGGGCCAGTTCTACGCCTACTCCTACCCCGAGCCGCCGGGGTACGCCGATCAGCCGGTGGAGCCGGCGGGCGCGCATTACGACCACTCGGCGGGCGAGTTCCTGCTGCCGTACGCCGCCGTGCGCGACGCCCCCGACCCCGCCGCCGCCCTGCTCGCGTTCTACGACAGCACGTACCGCGCGGCCGCCGATCTAGCGGACTGGGACCGGCAGGCTCTCGAGACGACCTGGCCCGACGAGCCGCGACTCTGACTCACCCCGGCGCTCGCCGAGGGCGGACGGCTCAGACCGGGACCGCGCTCCATGCCCACGCCAACGCGGTGTCGACCAGCTCGACCCGCCGGCCGTCCATCAGGGAGCCGAGGTCCACCCACTCGGCGCCCGAGCCCCAGGCCGTGACGTCGTCGACCACGAGGTTGCCCATGACGCGGGCGGCGTAGACGACCTTCAACAGGTGCAGGTCCGTCGGCCCGCGCCGCCCAATGGGCGCCGTCCCCGATCCGCGCGAGGAGTCGACGCCGAGCAGCGCCCCGACCTCCACGACGAAGCCGGTGGACTGGAGCACCTCGCGGCGCGCGGCGTCCGCGGGCCCCTCACCGAAGTCGAGGGGGCCGCCAGGCAGCGTCCAGGCGAGGCCGTGCGATCCGCGCCGTCGGGTCAGCAGCGCGCGCCCGCGCTCAAGGCAGAGGACGTGCGCGGACACCCGCACCCCTCGCTGGGGGTTGGTGACGTGGGGCATGCCAGGCTCCTCCCGGTTCCCCCCCGGCACGGATCCTTTGTATGACGAACCGTAGCAAACGTGCGTCAACCGCAGAGCGCGTCGTCCGGGTCGTGTCCGGTGCGCGGCGTGAGCGTCGGGGCGGGAGGCGAGTCGGCGGGCGCGGAGGTGCTCGGCGCGCCCGACGGGTCGAGCGTCGCGGACTGGTCGGGCGTCGCGGCCGTCGGGTCGACCACTGGCTCATCCGCCGCGATGCGCGCCCACAGCACGTCGGCCTCCTCGGTCCACAGCACCCGGCCCGAGCCCGGCTTCGGCTCGGCCGGCACCGTCACGAAGGTGACGTCGGACGGGTCGAGGCCGCGCAGCCGCCAGCCGAGCCCGGCGAGGTTCCGCACCGACGCCAGGTCCCCGGAGAGCGTCAGCGCCCTGGTCCCCTCCTCGAGGAACCCCGCGACACTGCGCGGACTGGTCAGCACGTCGGAGGACGTCACCTTGCGCACCAGCGCCGCGATGAACTTCTGCTGTCGGGGGATCCGTTGGGTGTCGGAGTTGTCGGAGCCCGTGACGTACCTGGCCCGCACGTAGTCCAACGCCTCGTCGCCGGTGAGGTCGTGCCACCCGGCCGACAGGTTCAGGTCCGTGTTGCGGTGGGTGTCGCGAATCGCCTCGGGGACGCACATCCGCACCCCGCCGATGGCATCGACCATCCCCTCGAAGCCCGCGAAGTCCACGATGGCGAAATCGGCGCCGACGTCGATGCCGGTGTTCTCCGCCACGGTGGCGGCCGTGCACAGGCCGGCCAGCCCGGGGTCACCTGAGGCGCCGCCGGTGGAGAACGCGGCGTTGAACTTGTCCTTCGTCGCGGCCGACATGCTGCCGTCGGGGTCGCGATCGAGGTGGCACGCCGGGATGCGCACCTCGGAGTCACGGGGGATCGAGACGACCTCGACGCGGCTGCGGTCGGCGGACACGTGCACCAGCAGCGCGGTGTCGGAGCGCATGCCCCCCACCACCCCGCCGATGTCCCCGTTCTCCCCGCCGCGGTCGTCGGAGCCGATCACCAGGACGTTCAGCGGCCGCCCGTCCCACGCGTCGGTGTCGGGCGGGGCGGTGGTCGTCGCGTCATCGCGGGCGACCAGGTCGCCCAGGTCGCCGACGGTGCGGACGTTGCCCTGCAGTCGCAGCACGGCGAAGCCGGCGAGGGAGCCGCCGAACACGAGGGTCGCGGCCAGGACCAGGCACAGCGTCCACCACGGGGATCGGCGGCGGGCGGGTGTCGTGGAGTGGCGGGGCGTCGAGGCGCGTCGAGGCCTCTCCGGCCTCGCGGGCCGGGCTCCGCCGGGCTGCGAGCCCGCGGCGCCTGGGCCCCCCGCGTCACGGTTCACACCGCCACGCTAGGCGCCCCTCGCCGTTCGCGCCCGAGATCAGCAGTCGCCCGCCGGTCAGGGCACGCGGGCGGTCCACTCCGGGTCGGCGAACTTCGTGTCGACCAGCGCGCGGGCGCGGTCCAGCTCCTGGGGCGTCAGCGTGGAGTCCACGGTCCGGTACCGGGCGCGGAACGACTCCTTGAACGCCTCGATGACCTGCTCGCGCGGCATCCCGGTCTGCGAGCGGACGGGGTCCACGCGCTTGTTGGCGCTCGTCGTCCCCTTGTCAGAGAGCTTCTCCCGGCCGATGCGCAGCACCTCGAGCATCTTGTCCGCGTCGATGTCGTAGGCCATCGTCACGTGATGCAGCACCGCGCCGCCGGCCAGCCGCTTCTGCGCCGACCCGGCGAGCTTCCCGGCCGGTGAGGCGATGTCGTTGAGCCCCGAGATCGTCGCCTTGACCCCGACGTCGGCGAGGGCGCCCAGCACCCAGTCGTTGAGGAACGCGTAGGACTGCTCGAACGTCAGGCCGTCCACGAGCGAGGCGGGCACCACGAGCGCGAAGGTGATGCAGTTGCCCGCCTCCATGAACATCGCCCCGCCGCCGGAGATGCGCCGCACCACCGTCACGCCGTGGCGCGCGGCGCCCTCGGGGTCCACCTCGTTGCGCAGCGACTGGAACGAGCCGATCACCACGGCGGGCTCCACCCACTCCCAGAACCGCAACGTCGGGCCGCGCCGCCCGGCGGCGAGCTCCTCGGTGAGCACCTGGTCGAGCGCCGCGTTGAACGCGGCCGTCTGCGGCGCCTCGTGGATCAGCTCGAACGTGTGGTCATGCCAGCCGGTCGCGTGGCCGAGGGCGCGTCGGACGGCGATCGCCACAGACTCGGCGTCGAAGCCGACCATCGTCGCCCCGCCCGGCAGCTCGCCGTCTGCCTCGGCGGCCACGAGGGCTGCGTCGATGCTCGCCGCGAGCTCGGACGCCCGCGTCGTGTCGGGCTGGCCGATGAGCCCGCGCTCGATCACGGCCAACGCCTCGTCGGGCTCGAGGAAGAAGTCGCCGCTGACAGAGGCCCTGGTCAGGACGCCTCCGTCCACCTCGACGTCGACTGCCACGAGCTTGCCACCGGGAACCTTGTACTCACCATGCACGCCCTCAGCCTAAGGTCCGAAGGTGGGGGCCCCGGGCCACCGCCCTCGGAGTCCGCGGCGCGCGCGATGGGCAGCGGCGGGATGCTCACGGCAGCGCGGCGGCGGCGCGCGCCTGCTCCTGCATCATCGCGTCGAGGTCGGCCTCGGAGCCCAACTGCTGCCGCGCCCTCACCGGGTCGTCGCCCGCGTCCACGCTCGCCGTCCAGGTGACGATGACGTTGCCGACCAGCAGGTGTCCGTGGAACTGGGCCTGCGGGCTGGCGCCCGGCGAGGTCACGTCGACGGCTTGGGCGAGGGAGGGGAAGAACCCCTGGTCCTCGAGCGCGGGGGACGCGATGACCTGCGCCTCCCCATCGGCCCCCAGGATCCGGTACTCCGGGCAGCCGTCCACCACTGTGACGAGCGTGCGGAAGGCGTCCTCGGCGGCGGCGGTGCTCTCCAGCAGAGTCACCTGCTGCACGAACACGACCTGCTCGTTGCCCCAGGAGCGCTGGTCGAAGGCCGCGGGCGGCCCCATGACGACTGTCGCGGCGACAGTGCAGGACTCCGGGGACACCTGCTCCCCCGCGGCCAGCCCCCATGGCACGGCGCCCTGCCCCACCTCCTCGATGCCGTCCGCGGCTCCCGGGAGGGCCTCCTCGAGCGTCTGCGCTGTGACGAACAATGAGTCCAACGTGGTCGCGTCGAAGGTCGGGGAGCCCGTCACCGGCGAGGGGCCCGGCGTCAGCAGCCCGGTCCCGGTGTCCACCAGGCTCGGCAGGGTGCTGCCGCCGGCGCCATTGCCCCACACGCGCAGGAGCAGGACGCCGACGACCAGCGCCGTGACCACCGCAGCCCCCCACCACCAGCGCGCCCGCCGCCGTGGCCTCGCCGAGGCGTCACCGGCAGCCGTTCCGGGTGGCTCGGGGACGTTCGCGGACACCGTGGGCTCCCTGCCTCGAAGGGCTGTTTCGACCCTAGGACGCCCGGCGGGAGCGGTCGAGCCGAGCCGCTAGCGCGGGGCGACCCCGTGGTTCCGCAGCCCCCAGATCGCCGAGTCGGTCAGCGCCTCCCACGACGCCTCGATGATGTTGGGGCCCACGCCCACGGTGCTCCAGGACGTCTGCCCGTCGGTGGTCTCGATGAGCACCCGGGTCACCGCGTCGGTGCCGTGCATCGCGTCGAGGATGCGCACCTTGAAGTCGATGAGCTGGAACGCCTCGAGCTCCGGGTAGACGCGCACCAACGCCTGGCGCAGCGCGTGGTCGAGCGCGTTGACCGGCCCGTTCCCCTCGCCGGTGCACACGTGCCGCTCGCCGCCCGCGTGGAGCTTGACGGTCGCCTCGGCGGTCGCGGGGACGCCCCGGCTGCCCGCGCGCTCCACGATCGCCCGCCAGCTCTCCACCGTGAAGTAGCCGGGCCGGGCGCCGTCGATCTCCTCGACGAGCAGCAGCTCGAAGGACGCGTCGGCGGCGTCGAAGGTGTAGCCGTTCGCCTCAGCCTCCTTGACGCGTTGAGTCACGCGGGTGAGCAGCTCGCCCTGGCCGGCGAGGTCGAAGCCCAGCTCTCGGCCCTTGAGCTCGATGGTGGCGCGCCCGGCCATGTCGGAGATGAGCATGCGCATGTCGTTGCCGACGGCCACGGGGTCGATGTGCTGGTACAGGTCGGGGTCGACCTTGATCGCGCTCGCGTGGATGCCGGCCTTGTGCGCGAACGCGGAGGCGCCCACGTACGGCTGCCGCGCGAACGGCGCGATGTTGGTGATCTCGCTGATGGCGTGCGCGATGCGGGTCATCTCGCGCAGGCCCCCCGACTCGGCGCCGTCGGTGGCGAGCAGCTCGTGGCCGCCCTTGAGCTCGAGGTTCGCGACGACGGCGAGCAGGTCGGCGTTGCCGGTGCGCTCTCCGTACCCGTTGACGGTGCCCTGCACATGCGTGCACCCCGCCGCCACGGCTGCCAGGGAGTTGGCCACCGCGCAGCCGGAGTCGTTGTGCGCGTGGACGCCGAGGATCGCGTGGGGCCCGACGGCGGCGCGGACCTCGCCGACGATCTGCCCGACCCAATCGGGGAGCATGCCGCCATTGGTGTCGCACAGCGCGACGACCTCCGCGCCGGCCTCGAACGCGGCCAGCACCGCGGACAGCGAGTACGCCGGGTCGTCGCGGTAGCCGTCGAAGAAGTGCTCGGCGTCGATGACCACGCGCCGGCCCTCACGCGTCAGGAACTCGACGGTGTCGGTGATCATCGCGAGGTTCTCCGCGCCGGTGGTGCGCAAGGCCCGCTCGGCGTGGCGCAGGTCGCTCTTCGCGACGAGCGTGACCACCGGGGCCTCGGAGTCGAGGAGCGCGCGCACCTGCGGGTCCTGCCACGCCTCGGAGCCCGCCTTGCGGGTCGACCCGAACGCGGCGAGCACCGCGTTGCGCAGGGTGAGCTCCTTGGCGGCGCGGGCGAAGAACTCGGTGTCCTTGGGGATGGCGCCGGGCCAGCCGCCCTCGATGAAGCCGACTCCGAGCTCGTCGAGCAGCGGCGCGATGGCCAGCTTGTCGGCGACGGACAGGTTCATGCCCTCTTGCTGGGCGCCGTCGCGCAGCGTCGTGTCGTAGACGTGGAACGGGAGGCCGGGGCCGGTGGTGCTGCTGCTCACGGTGGTCTCTCTCCAGGCGAGTGGCGGGTGGCGGCATGCCGCGGCCCCTGGCTCTCAGGGCCGCGCGCCAGTCCCGGGACGGTGCGTCACTCCAGGATGGTGCGTCGCGGCCGCGCGCGGGATGGTGCGCGGCAACAAAAAAACCCCCCGAGGGTGCGGGAGGTTGGCGCGTCTGCGGGTGGGCAGACGCGCTACGCGATGATGAGGCGGTACGACGTGTGAGGTGTCACGCGCGCCATCTTGCCACACCCGTCCGCTGGGCGGGCCCGACACGCGCCGGTCTCGCCTGGCGCACCAGACGGACGCACCAGACGGACGCACCGGACGGGCCACAGCGCGATGCCGTGGCCCGTCCCGGAGCGCCGAGTTCCGCCGTGCTCAGAGCAGGCGGTGCAGCCAGCCGTGCCGGTCCGCGGCACGGCCGTACTGGATGTCCATGAGCTCGCTGCGCACGCTCGACGTGACGGGACCCGCCGAGCCGTCGCCGACAGTGAGGTCGAAGCCCTGCCCGCCGAGCCGCCCGATGGGTGTGACCACAGCGGCGGTGCCGCAGGCGAAGACCTCCGCCACCGAGCCGTCCGCGAGCCCGGCGCGGAGCTCCGCGAGCGGGATCGGCCGCTCGCGGACCTCATGGCCGGCATCCCGCACGAGCTGCAGGATCGACGAGCGCGTGACGCCCTCGAGGATCGATCCCGACAGCTCCGGGGTGGAGACGCTCCCGTCGGCGTGCACGAGGAACACGTTCATGCCGCCGAGCTCCTCGACCAGCGTGTTCGTCGAGGCGTCGAGGAAGCAGACCTGGTCGTAGCCCAGCGCATAGGCCTCCTGCTGCGGCAGCAGGCTCGCGGCGTAGTTGCCCCCGCACTTGGCGGCCCCGGTGCCCCCGGCGCCGGCGCGGTGGTAGTCCTCGGCGACCCAGATGGACACCGGCTTCACACCGCTCGCGAAGTACGGGCCCACGGGGGACGCGATGACCAGGTACTCGGCGGCGCGGGACGGCCGCACGCCGAGGAAGGCCTCCGACGCGTACATGAAGGGCCGCAGGTAGAGGCTGGTCTCCTCGCCCGAGGGCACCCATGCGGCGTCGGTGGCGACGAGCGCCGCGAGGGAGCCGAGGAAGTCCTCCTCGGACAGCTCGGGCAGCGCGAGCCGCCGCGCCGAGCGCGCGAACCGCTCGGCGTTGGCCGACGGCCGGAACGTCCACACCGAGCCGTCGGCGTGGCGGTACGCCTTCATGCCCTCGAAGATCTCCTGGGCGTAGTGCAGCACCGCCGTCGCGGGGTCCAGCAGCAGCGGGCCGTACGCCTCCACGCGTCGGTCATGCCACCCCTTGTCCTCCGACCAGGAGATCCGCGCCATGTGGTCGGTGAAGACCGTGCCGAACCGCGGCGCGGCCAGGGCGGCGGCGCGGTCCTCGTCAGAGGTGGGCGTGGCAGTGGGGCGGATCTCGAAGCTCGAGAGCGAAGTGGGGGTCGTCGTGCTCATGGTTTGGCCTTTCACCAGGGACTGCTCTGACGTTACCGGGTGAGGACGGCCGTGGGGACAGGCTCGGGGGTCAGCCGGCGATGCGCGCGGCGAGGTCCTTGCCCACCTCGGCCGTCGACCGTACTCGGCCGTCGAGGTTGGCGCGCTCGGCGATGTCGGCGGCGACGGCGGCCTCGACCTTGGCGGACGCGTCGGGCAGCCCCAGGTGGTCGAGCAGCATGGCGACGGACAGCACCGTGGCGGTCGGGTCGGCCTTGCCCTGGCCCGCGATGTCGGGAGCGGAGCCGTGCACGGGCTCGAACATGCTGGGCGTGGTGCGCTCGGGGTTGATGTTGGCCGACGCGGCGAGGCCGATCCCGCCGGTGATGGCGGCGGCGAGGTCGGTGATGATGTCGCCGAAGAGGTTGTCGGTGACGATCACGTCGAAGCGCGACGGGTTGGTCACCATGAAGATGGTGGCGGCGTCGACGTGCAGGTAGTCGACGGTGACGTCGGGGAACTCCGCGTTGACGGCCTCCACCGTGCGGCGCCACAGGTGGCCGGCGTGCACCAGCACGTTGTGCTTGTGCACCAGCGTGAGCTTCTTGCGCGGGCGCGCGGCGGCGCGGGCGAACGCGTCGCGGACGACCCGCTCGACGCCGAAGGCGGTGTTGACGCTGACCTCGTTGGCGACCTCGGCGGGGGTGCCGACGCGGATCGCGCCGCCGTTGCCGACGTAGGGGCCCTCGGTGCCCTCGCGGACCACCACGAAGTCGATGTCGCCGGGGTTCGCGAGCGGGGAGGCCACACCGGGGTACAGGCGGCTGGGGCGCAGGTTGACGTAGTGGTCGAGCGCGAAGCGGAGCTTGAGCAGCAGGCCCCGCTCCAGCACGCCCGACGGCACCGTCGGGTCGCCGATGGCGCCGAGCAGGATCGCGTCGTGCGCGCGGATCGCCTCGAGGTCGGTGTCGGTGAGGGTCTCCCCCGTCGCGTGCCAGCGCCGGGCGCCGAGGTCGAAGTCCGTGGTGGACACGCGCACGTCTGTGCCGGTCAGCGCTGTCTCCAGCGCGAGCAGGCCCTGCTCGACGACCTCGGTGCCAATCCCGTCACCCGCCACGACAGCGAGGCGGACATCCCGTGCAGCGTTGTTCTCGACCATGGACGCAGGCTACCGGTCCGTCTCACGCATCGGGACCTGCATCTCATCCTCCGGAATCGCTGGCTGCTGGTAGAGCACCTCGAACTCCTCGAGCAGCAGCGGCAGGTCCTGCGAGAACGGCTGCCCGCCGCGCGCCTCCGCGAGCCGCCTCCAGTACTTCTCATGCTCCCGGCGCCACGACTCCAGCGAGAGGTCGTCCTCCCCCTCGGCGGCCGCGTACTCCGCGTCCACGTCGCAGAACGGCACGACGCGCACCGCAGTCGTGCGGATGAGCGCCCGCGGGCGCCCCGCGCTGTCGAGCAGGATCGACAGGTCGCCGACGCTCGGCCGCTCCTCATAGCCCGCCTCGAACTCCCACAGCGCGGTGGTCGTGGCGGTCTTCCGGCCCGACAGGACCACCCCCAGCAACTCGTCGGCCAGTCGCGGCGAGTCGCCGAACGACCACGCGGGCGGAGGGACGGAGCCCAGCGGCGAGGAGCCCACCACCACGCCCAGCCGGTCGATGCCGGCATGACCCCTGGCGACCTCCCAGAACTGGGCCAGCTCGCCGTCATCACGCGGGTGGTCGGTCACAGTCATCTCAGCCTCCAGGTCGGTGACGCGGTGCGTGGCGCGGGCCCGAGTCTCGCAGCCACGAGCCCGGGGTGGGACGCCGACGGCCCGGGCCTGTCCACAGACAGGGCCCGGGCCGTCGGACGGGTCGGCCTTGTCAGGTCAGCGCGCGGCGCTGCCCTCGACGTAGTCGCTCTCGGACGGCTTCACCCAGGCGAACATCTTGCGCAGGTCGCGGCCGGTGGCCTCGATCGGGTGCGCCTCGCCCTTGGCGCGGAGCGCGGTGAACTCCGGGGCGCCCGCGTCCTGGTCGTCGATGAAGCGCTTCGCGAACGCGCCGTTCTGGATGTCCGCGAGGACGGCCTTCATGTTCTCCTTGACGCTCGGGTCGATGACCCGCGGGCCGGAGACGTAGTCGCCGTACTCGGCCGTGTCGGAGACGCTCCAGCGCTGCTTGGCGATGCCGCCCTCGACCATCAGGTCGACGATCAGCTTGAGCTCGTGCAGCACCTCGAAGTACGCGACCTCGGGCTGGTAGCCCGCCTCGGTCAGCGTCTCGAAGCCGTACTGGACCAGCTGCGAGGCGCCGCCGCACAGCACGGCCTGCTCGCCGAACAGGTCGGTCTCGGTCTCCTCGGTGAAGGTCGTCTTGATGCCGGCGGCGCGCAGGCCGCCGATCGCCTTCGCGTAGGAGAGCGCGAGCTCCCAGGCGCTGCCCGACGCGTCCTGCTCGACGGCGACGATCACCGGCACGCCACGGCCGTCGACGTACTCGCGACGCACCAGGTGGCCGGGGCCCTTGGGGGCGACCATGACGATGTCGTGGCCGGCCTCGGGCTTGATGTAGCCGAAGCGGATGTTGAAGCCGTGCCCGAAGACGAGCGCGGCGCCCTCGTTCAGGTTCGGGGCGATCTCGTCGCGGTACACGTGACGCTGCACCTGGTCCGGCGCGAGGATGACGACGACGTCGGCCTCCTTCACCGCGTCCACGACGGAGAGCACACGCAGGCCCTCGTTCTCCGCCTTGGCCCGCGACGCGGAGCCCTCACGCAGGCCGACGCGCACGTCGACGCCCGAGTCGCGCAGGTTCAGCGCGTGCGCGTGGCCCTGGCTGCCGTAGCCGATGACCGCGACCTTCTTGGAGGCGATGATGGACAGGTCGGCGTCGTCGTCGTAGAACAGCTCAGCCACGGTAGTTCTCCTTGTGTATTCGGTGGTGATGGACGTCTGTGGTCGCTCGTGCGGGGCCGTCAGGCGGACCGGCTGACCCGTTCGAGCGCGCGGTCGGTGATGGAGCGGGAGCCACGGCCGATCGCGACGGTGCCAGACTGCACGATCTCGCGGACGCCGAACGGCTCCAACGCGGCGAGCAGCGCCGCGAGCTTGTCCGGGCCGCCCGTCGCCTCGATGGTGACGGTGTCCGGCACCACGTCCACGACGTGCGCGCGGAAGAGCTGGACGACCTCGAGCACGTGGGTGCGCTGCGCGGCCTCGGCGCGGACCTTGACCAGCAGCAGCTCGCGCTGCACGGACGCGCTGTCCTCGAGCTCGACGATCTTGATGACGTTGATCAACTTGTTGAGCTGCTTCGTCACCTGCTCGAGCGGCAGCTCGGCGACGTCGACGACCACGGTGATCCGCGAGATCTCCTCGCGCTCCGTGGGGCCGACCGCGAGCGAGTGGATGTTGAACGAGCGCCGGGCGAACAGCCCCGCGACCCGGGTGAGCACACCCGGCTTGTTCTCCACCAGCACCGAGAGCGTGTGCCTGGTCATGCTGCACCTTCTTCCAGGGACGGGGCCTGCGGCGCGAGTGCCGCGTCGAGGAGGGCGTGGACGTGCAATGCCGTGCTGTCGAGCACGGGCACGGGGCTGTGCGTGGGGTCGTCGGGCGAGATGAGCATCGACAGCTCGGTGCACCCGAGGACGATGGCCTGCGCGCCCTGCTCGACCAGCCGCCCGATGATCGCGACATACGCCGCGCGTGAGGAGTCCAGCACCCGGCCGAGCGCGAGCTCCTCGTAGATCACCCGGTCGACCTCGGCCGCGTCCGCCCCGGTGGGCATGATCGTGGCCACGCCGCGAGCGGCGAGGCGAGCCGGGTACAGGTCCGAGGCCATCGTGAAGCGGGTGCCGAGCACGCCCACGCGCTCGACGCCGAGGCCGGCCACCGCGTCAGCGACCACGTCGACGACGTGCACCACCGGCAGGCCGGAGCCGCGCGCGACCTGGTCGTGGAGCAGGTGCATCGTGTTCGCCAGGATGCCCACCAACTCGGCGCCCGCGGCGCGCAACTGCGCCGCCTCCTGCTCGTACCGCTCGCCGAGCGTCGCCCAGTCACCGGCGCTCTGCAGCGCCTCGATCTCGGCGAACTCCACGGAGCGCAGCACCAGGTCGGCCGAGTGCAGGCCGCCGAGGCGCGCCTGCACCCCCTCGTTGAGCTGGGCGTAATAGTGCGCCGACGACTGCCAGGACGTGCCGCCGAGCAGTCCGATGCGGCGCACTCAGTCCTCCCGGTCCCACGCGGGCGTGATGCCCCGCGCGTACAGGATGTCGTCGTTGCTGACGCCCGACGGCACCATCGGCCACACCATCGAGTCCCGCGAGACGGTGAAGTCGACCACCACGGGCTGGTCGTTGATCTCCATCGCGCGCTTGATCGTGGCGTCCACGTCCGCCTTGGTCTCGCACCGCAGCCCGACGCAGCCGTACGCGTCGGCCAGCTTGACGAAGTCGGGGATGCGGCGCGTGCCGTGGCCCGTGTGCAGGTCGGTGTTCGAGTAGCGCGACTCGTAGAACAGCGTCTGCCACTGGCGCACCATGCCCAGCGAGGAGTTGTTGATCACCGCGACCTTGATCGGGATGTCGTTGATCGCGCAGGTGGCGAGCTCCTGGTTGGTCATCTGGAAGCAGCCGTCGCCGTCGATCGCCCACACGGTGCGATCGGGCTCCCCCACCTTCGCGCCCATCGCGGCGGGCACGGCGAAGCCCATGGTGCCCAGGCCGCCGGAGTTGAGCCAGGAGTTGGGCCGCTCGTAGCGGATGAACTGCGAGGCCCACATCTGGTGCTGGCCCACGCCCGCCACGAAGATCGAGTCCGGCCCGGAGATCTCCCCGATCCGGGAGATGACGTGCTGCGGGGCGAGGTGCCCGTCACTGGGCTCGTCGTAGCCGAGCGGGAACGTCTCGCGCAGCTTGTCGAGCTCGCTCCACCAGGCGCCCAGGTCCGGGCGCCCGTGCTGCGTGTGCTCGCGGGCGAGCTCGGGCAGCAGGTCGGCGATGACCTCGCGCAGGTCGCCGACGATCGGCACGTCCACGGCCCGGTTCTTGCCGATCTCGGCTGGGTCGATGTCCGCGTGCACGATCGTCGCGTTGGGCGCGAAGCTCGACAGCTTGCCGGTGACGCGGTCGTCGAACCGCGCGCCCAGGCTGACGATCAGGTCGGCCTTCTGCAGTGCGGCGACCGCGGCGACGGTGCCGTGCATGCCGGGCATGCCCAGGTGCTGCGGGTGCGAGTCGGGCAGCGCGCCGCGGGCCATCAGCGTGGTCACGGCCGCCGCGCCCGAGGCGTCGACGAGCTGGCGCAGCTCGGCCGAGGCGCCGGAGCGGATCGCGCCGCCGCCGATGTACAGCACCGGGCGCCGGGCGGTGGCGAGCAGTCGCGCGGCCTCGCGGATCTGCTTGGCGTGCGGCTTGACGACCGGGTGGTAGCCCGGCAGGTCGAGCTCCTGCGGCCAGGAGAACGTGGTGTCCGTGACCATCGCCGACTTCGCGATGTCGACGAGCACCGGGCCCGGGCGGCCGGTGGAGGCGATGTGGAAGGCCTCGGCGATGACGCGCGGGATCTGCGCGGGGTCGGTCACGAGGAAGTTGTGCTTGGTGATCGGCAGCGTGATGCCGACGATGTCGGCCTCCTGGAACGCGTCGGTGCCGATCAGGGACGCGCCGACCTGGCCGGTGATGGCCACCATCGGGATCGAGTCCATGTTCGCGTCGGCGATCGGCGTCACCAGGTTCGTGGCGCCCGGCCCCGAGGTGGCCATGCAGACCCCGACCCGGCCGGTGGCGTGCGCGTAGCCCGACGCCGCGTGCCCGGCGCCCTGCTCATGCCGCACCAGGATGTGGCGGAGCTTCTTCGAGTCCATCAGCGGGTCGTAGGTCGGCAGGATCGCGCCGCCCGGGATGCCGAAGACGACGTCGACGCCGGCCTCCTCGAGGGAGCGGACGATCGACTGGGCGCCCGTCACCTGCTCTCGCACAACCGAGGCCTGCGGAACCGGCTGCTGCGCGCTGGCGAGCCGCGGCTCGACCGTCGCGCGCACCGATGCCGGTGTGGCGGGTGTCGTGCGCTGCGGTGCGGGGTGGGTGCCCTGGACCATCGTGTCTCCCTGGCGTCGGTGCTGAAGCTGGTGCTCTGAGTCGATCGCTGCTGCTCGCACGGTGGAACGTGCGTCTGGCATAGAAAAACCCCTCGGGCCCGGAGGGGGCTGGACGAGGGGTGCGCGCGCTGACGAGACCTGTGACGAAGGTGGCCTCAGCCGGCGCGCCCAGGAAGTACTACAACAATGATCGTCTGCACGGAATGGACTGTACGCCGGTCCCCCGGCGAATGTCACGCCCCCCACCGGTCGTCTCACATCGTGGTGCACGTGTCCAGTTCTCGGACGCGGTCCTAGCCTCACCTGCGCGGACAGCCGCCTGCGCGGCCCTCAGATCGGCGCGGCCCTCAGATCGGCGCCGCCCCTAGATCGGCGCCGCCCTCAAATCAGCACCGCCCCCACCGACGCGGACTGCACCAGCCGCACGTACTTGCCGAGCACCCCCCGCGTGTACCGCGGCGGCAACGGCGCCCAGCCGGCTGCGCGCGCCTCGAGCTCCTCCGGCGCCACCAGCAGGTCCAGCCGCGCGTTCGCGACGTCGAGGCGGATGCGATCGCCGTCGCGCACGAACGCGATCGGCCCCGCGTCCACCGCCTCCGGCGCCACATGCCCGACGCACAGCCCCGTGGTCCCGCCGGAGAACCGCCCGTCGGTCAACAGCAGCACGTCCTTGCCCAGCCCCGCGCCCTTGATCGCGCCGGTGATGGCCAGCATCTCCCGCATGCCCGGGCCGCCCTTGGGCCCCTCGTAGCGGATCACCACGACGTCGCCCGCGACGATCGTGCCGTCCTCCAACGCGTCCATCGCCGCGCGCTCCCGGTCGAAGACCCGGGCCGTGCCCTCGAACACGTCGGAGTCGAACCCCGCCGACTTCACCACGGCGCCCTCTGGCGCGAGTGAGCCCCGCAGGATCGTGATGCCGCCGGAGCGATGGATCGGGTCGCCCATCGCCCGCAGGATCTTGCCGTCCGGGTCGGGAGGCGCGATGTCCGCGAGGTTCTCCGCGACGGTCCGGCCCGTGACGGTGAGGCAGTCGCCGTCCAGCAGCCCCGCGTCGAGCAGCGCCTTCATCACCACCGGCACGCCGCCCACCCGGTCGACGTCGCTCATCACGTACCTGCCGAACGGCTTCAGGTCGCCCAGATGCGGCACCCGCGCCGCCACCCGCGCGAAGTCGTCGAGGGTGAGGTCGACCTCGGCCTCATGCGCGATGGCCAGCAGGTGCAGCACCGCGTTCGTCGAGCCGCCGAAGGCCATGACCACGGCGATCGCGTTCTCGAAGGCCGGCTTCGTCATGATCTGCCGGGCGGTGATGCCGCGGCGCAGCAGCTCCACGACGGCCTCACCGGACTGCCGGGCGAACACGTCCCTGCGCCGGTCCACCGCGGGCGGCGCCGCCGAGCCGGGCAGCGACATGCCCATCGCCTCGGCCACCGACGCCATCGTGTTCGCGGTGTACATCCCGCCGCAGGCGCCCTCGCCGGGGCAGATCGCGCGCTCGATGCGGCCCACGTCCTCCCGGCTCATCAGGCCCCGCGCGCATGCGCCCACGGCCTCGAAGGCGTCGATGATCGTGACGTCCTTCTCGGTGCCGTCCTCCAAGGTGACGAAGCCCGGCAGCGTGGATCCCGCGTACAGGAACACGTTGGCGAGGTCGAGGCGCGCGGCGGCCATCAGCATGCCCGGCAGCGACTTGTCGCAGCCGGCCAGCAGCACCGAGCCGTCGAGCCGCTCGGCCTGCATCACCACCTCCACCGAGTCCGCGATGACGTCGCGGCTGACCAGCGAGAAGTGCATGCCCTCATGGCCCATCGAGATGCCGTCCGACACCGAGATGGTGCCGAACTCCAGCGGGAACCCGCCCGCCTCGTGCACGCCCTCCTTGACGGCCTTGGCCAGCCGGTCGAGGGACAGGTTGCACGGCGTGATCTCGTTCCACGAGCTGCCGACGCCGATCTGCGGCTTCGCGAAGTCGTCGTCGCCGAGGCCGACGGCCCGCAGCATGCCGCGGGCGGCCGTGGCCTCCAACCCGTCGGTGACCTGGCGCGACCGTGGCTTGATGTCGACGCCGCTCACCGGGGCGCCGGATGGGAACTCGGGGGCAGTGGGCATCCTCGGAGTGTGGCGCCGTCAGTCCCTGGCCTGCCAGGTGCTCACGCACACCTCGTTGCCCTCCGCGTCGGCCAGCACCCAGAACGACGGCGCGCGTTGGTCGCTCACCACATGGCCGCCGGCGTCGATCGCGTCCGCCACCCGTTGCTCCGCCACATCGTGCGGCACGGTGACGTCCAGGTGGATGCGGTTGCGCTGTGGGCGCGGCGCGTCCATCTGCTGGAACCAGATCGACGGGCCGATGCCCGCCGGGTCCTCGAGCGCCGGTGTCGAGCCCGGGTCGTCGCGGTAGGCGAAGACCGCCCGCCAGAACGGCAGGACCGCGGGGATGTCGAGCGCGTCGACGGCGATCTCCGTGATCCCCAGCACCGGGACTTCTGACTCGATCCCCAGCTCGTCGGCGATGTGGCTGATCACGGCCGCGAGCGCGACGTCGCGCTCGCTCACGCCATGCACGTCGTGGCTCGTGAGCGCCACGCGCAGACGGCCGTAGGTCAGGTGCAGGTCGGGGTGGTGCTGCACGGCCTCGGCAGCGATGGTGATGCGCTGGGCGAGCAGGAAGCCGCGCGAGAACGTCTCGGTGCGGAACGAGGCGTGGATCGTGTGCAGGAGCACGCGCCAGTGGCGCGCGTCGGTGCGGGCTGTCACATCGGCGTGGCTCAGCAGATCGCTCATGGGCACAGCGTGGCGCCGGGCGCCGACATGTGCCTGTCGACGCCCGGCGCGCTACTGACCCCTCGGGCTACCTCAACGCACCGAGACGGACGTCCAGCGCTCGCTGTTCACGTCCACCCGGTGCACGGGCCCGGTGAGCGTCGTCCGCGCCTCGGTCTCGCGCTCGGCGCACGAGGGCCCGACCCACAGCTCCAGCTCGCCTGGCTCCACGACCCGGTCCAGGTCGCGGTTGGCGAACGCCAACCGTGCCGGCGGCACCGAGAACGAGACCACGACAGACTCGCCCGGCTCCAGCCGCACACGCTGGTACCCGACGAGCTGCGCCACCGGGCGGGTCACCGAGCCGATGACGTCGCGGGCGTAGAGCTGCACGACGTCCTCCCCGGCCCGATCGCCCGTGTTGGCGACCCGCACGCTCGCCTCGATCGGCGAGCCCGTGGGCGACTGCGCCGGAGCCTGGAGCTCCGACCGGGCGAACGTCGTGTACGAGAGCCCGTGGCCGAACGGCAGCGCAGGCGTGGTGCGCAGGTTCGTCACGTCGCCGTTGCCGCCCAACTGCGGGTGCAGGTACGTGTACGGCTGCGCGCCCGCCGAGCGCGGCATGCTCACCGGCAGTCGCCCGGACGGGTTCACCCGTCCGGACAGCACCCCGGCGATGGCCGGCGCGCCCTCCTCCCCCGGGAAGAACGCCTGCACCACTGCCGAGCAGCGGTCGAGCGCCCAGTCGATCGCGTACGGGCGACCGGTGAGCAGCACGAGCACCACGGGCGTCCCGGTGGCGAGGACGGCCTCGACGAGCTCGCGCTGGACACCAGGCAGCTCCAAGTCGTCGCGGTCGCACCCCTCACCGACGGTGCCACGGCCGAACAGCGCGGCGTGGTCGCCGACGACGACCACGGCGACCTCGGCGGTGGCCGCCGCCGAGGTCGCCGCAGCGAAGCCCGAACGGTCGTCATCATCGACAGCGCAGCCGCGCGCGCCGATGATCTCCGCCCCGGGCAGCTCAGTGGCGATCGCGTCGGCCACCGTCTGGATCTCGATCCCCACCTCGGCGCCCGGATGGTGCGCGAGCACGTGGTTGAGGAACGAGTAGCAGCCGAACAGCGCCTCGACGCGGTCGGCGTTCGGCCCGATGACCGCGACGCGCGCCGGCGAGGCCAGCGGCAGCGTCCCGTCGTTCGCGAGCAGCACGAGGGACTCCTCGGCCAAGCGCGCGGCGATCTTGCGGTGCTCGGGGCTGTCGAGGTCGACAGCCGTGGGCGGCTCGTCGTCGAAGGTCGCGTCGAGGAGCCCGAGCTCCTCCTTCTGCTCGAGCGCCCGCAGCACCGCGCGGTCCACGAGCGCCTCGTCGACGCGCCCTGCACGCACCGCCTCGGCGAGCGGCGCGAGGTACGCGTCGCCCGTCGGCAGCTCGATGTCGACCCCGGCGGCGAGGGCCAGGCCCGCCGCCTCGCCGAGGTCGGCGGCCACGGAGTGCAGCAGGTGCAGGAAGGCCACACCGAAGTAGTCCGCCACCACGGCGCCGTCGAAGCCCCAGCGGTCGCGCAGCACGCCGGTGAGCAGCGCCGGGTCGGCGGCCACGGGCACGCCGTCGATCTCGGCGTAGGAGTGCATCACCGAGCGGGCGCCGCCGTCGAGGAGGGCCATCTCGAACGGCACGAGCAGGACGTCCTCGACCTCGCGCGGCCCGGCGTGCACCGGGGCGAAGTTCCGCCCCGACTGCGACCCCGAGTAGCCCACGAAGTGCTTGAGGGTGGCGTGCACGCCCATGGACTGCAGGCCGCGCACGTAGGAGGTCCCGAGCGTCCCGACGACATACGGGTCCTCGGAGATGCACTCGTCGACCCGACCCCAACGGGGGTCGCGGATCACGTCGAGCACCGGCGCGAGGCCCTGGTGGACGCCCAGCACGCGCATCGAGTCGCCGATCACGGCGCCCATCTCGGCCACCAGGTCGGGGTCGAACGCGGCGCCCCACGCCAGCGGCGTCGGGAACGTCGCGGCGCGCCAGGCCGACAGGCCGGTCAGGCACTCCTCATGCACGATCGCGGGGATGCCCAGCCGGGTGTCGCGGACCAGCGAGCGCTGCTTCTCCCACAGCCACTGCGCCCGCTCGACCGGCTCCACCGGACGGGTGCCGTACACCCGGGTCAGGTGCCCGAGCCCGTGCCGCATCGCCTCGGCCAGGCCGACGTCGTGGGTGAACTCGCCCTGCAACGGCGCCACTGCCTCGCCGTCGGCCTTCTCCCAGAACCCCACGATCTGCGCGAGCTTCTCCTCGAGGGTCATCCGCGCGAGCAGCGCGCGCGGACGTGTGAGCACCCCAGAATCAGCCAGCGGCTGCAGAACAGTCACCGAACCATCCCCTTCATTGGAACTGACGAGCCGGAGCGGGCGCGGTGGGGCGCCCGCCCCGTCCAGCGGCGCGGGGGTCATCCCTTCACCGCTCCCTGCAGGCCGTTGACGATCCGCTTCTGCATGGCGAGGAAGAACACGAGCGCGGGGATCATCGCGAGCGAGGTGAACGCGAACACCCCCGCCGTGTCGGAGGAGTACTCGGAGGAGTAGTCCGCGACGCCCAGCGGCAGCGTCTTCATGTCCCCCTGCAGCAGCAGGAGCGGCAACAGGTACGCGTTCCACGACGCGACGAACGCGAGCACGCCCACCGTCACCATGCCCGGGCCGGACAGCGGCACCAGGATCCGCCAGAAGAACCCGATGCGGGAGGCGCCGTCGATCAGCGCGGCCTCCTCGAGCTCGTCAGGCAGGGCCTGCAGGAACGGCCGGAGGATGATCACCGTCGTCGGCAGCGCGAAGGCCGCCTGTGGCAGGGCCACCCCCCACCACGTGTTGCCGAGGCCGAGGTCCTTGGTGATGAGGATGAACAGCGGCACGATCGCGACGGTCGCGGGGAACAGCAGCCCGGCCACGAAGACCAGGAAGAGCTGCTCACGCCCGCGGAACTTGTACCGCGCCAGCGGGTACGCCGCCATGATCCCGAAGACGACGACGATCGCCGTGGTCACGAGCGCGATGATCGTGGAGTTCAGCGTGTACTGCCAGAAGTCCGGGTTGGTGAGGACGCCCGTGTAGTTCGACAGGATCCACGGGGACGGCAGGCCGGCGGGGTTCTCCGCGAGCTGGGAGTTGGAGCGGAAGCCGCCGAGCACGCCGTAGAGCACGGGCCCGAGGGTGAGTGCCACCACCACCAGGGCCAGCCCGTAGACGAGCGGGTTGCCGCCCCCGGGGCGCTTCAAACGCCGACGAGGAGGCTCCGGCTGCGAGTGGGGCGTCTTCGGCGCCGAGGTCAGGGTGCCGGCGCTCATCGCTTTGCCTTCTTCCGGGGTGCCGGGTCGTGAGTGTCACGGCGCATCACGAAGCGCTGGTAGACCAGCGCCAGGACCAGTGCGATCACGAAGAGGATCACGGAGGCCGCTGAGGCGATGCCGAAGTTCTGCCGCTTGGTGCCCTCGTTGATGAGGAAGGTCGCCATCGTGGTGGTCGCGTTCGCTGGCCCGCCCTTGGTGAGGATCCACACCATGTCGAAGAGCTGCAGTGAGCCGATCATCGACAGGAAGCCCCAGGTGCGCATGGTCGGGCCGAGCAGCGGGATCGTGATCTTCCGCTGGATCTGCCACCAACTGGCGCCGTCGAGCTGCGAGGCCTCGTAGAGCTCCTCCGGGACGCCCTGCAGGCCGGCCAGGAAGAGGATCACGGCCAGGCCGAGGTACTTCCAGGTGAGCACGACGATCACGGCGATCATCGCCTTGTCGGGGGTGCCGAGCCAGCCCTGCGGCGGGCCCTGGAGCCCGATCGCGCCGAGGATCGTGTCGATCACGCCGTACTTGGGCTGCAGCAGTTGGAACCACACCACACCCGCGATGACCTCGGCCAACACATAGGGCACGAAGATGATGGTCCGCAGAACGCCCTGGCCCCACATCTTGCGATTGAGCAGCAGCGCGATAGCCAGGCCGAGCGGAAGCTGAATGAGGATCGAGAGGACCACGATCGTGAGGTTGTGCTGCAACGCGCCCGTGAAGACGTCGTTCTGGAGGACGCTCACGTAGTTCTTCAGCCCGACGAAATCGACCAGCGGGCCGAATCCCTTCCAGCGGTACAGCGAGAACTGGACCGCCTTGACAATGGGCCACACCACAAAGAAAAGAAAGAGAAGGAGCGCGGGCGCCACGAAGAAGAAGATCTCCGCGCGCTTGCGCCAGGCGGGGCCCGGCCCACGGCGTCCGCCCGGGGCCCGGGCCGCCGGCCGCGCCGAAGCGCGACCGGCGACCGGGGCCTGGGAGGTGGACGTCGCAGCCGAGACGGAGGCGCCCATGGGGGCGGTCGTTTCGTCTGCCACGTCGGTCACTTCTCCGCGTCAGCCGCCGCCTGGGTGGCGTCCACGATGTCCTGCGCGGTGCCGCTGGAGGCGAACACCAGCAGGATTGCGTCGTTCATCGCGCCGCCGACCGAGGAGCCGAACGCCGTGTCGAAGTAGAGCTGGACGAACGGCGCGGCGTCACGGACCTGAAGGAGGTCGGCGAGCGCCTTGTCCTTCACGTACTGGGTCGCCGAGGGGTTCGTCGGCAGGCCCATGTCGTTGTCCGCGAAGCCCTGCTGGACCTTGTCGGAGAGCAGGTAGTTCACGAAGTCGACAGCAACATCGGGGGCGTCCTGGGTCACGGCCCAGGCGTCACCGCCGCCGAGGACAGCCGTCTGGTCGCCCTTGCCGCCGCTCACGGCCGGGAAGGGGAACCAGCCGGTGTCGTCGCCGAGGCCCTGCTTGTCCTCGGTGAGGCCCTGCATCACGCCGGGCTCCCAGTGGCCGGCGAGCTCCATGGCGACCTTGCCGGTCGCGAGGAGGGCCGAGGCGCTGGTCGGGCCCTTCTGGGCGGGCGTCGCCAGGAAGCCCGCGTTGAACGGCTCGGCCGCGATGAGCTGCTCGAGGTCGACGCCCGCCTTGGCGAAGCACGGGTCGCTGAAGTCGAGCGTGCCGACGCCGTCCTGCAGCGTCTTCTGCGAGCACTCGCGCAGCGCGAAGTAGTACCAGTAGTGCGCTGCGGGCCACTTCTCGCCGGCGCCCACGGAGACGGGCTCGATGCCCGCCGCCTTGAGCTGGTCGACGGCCGTGTAGAACTCATCCATCGTGGCCGGAGGAGTCGTGATGCCCGCCTGGGCGAACAGCGACTTGTTGTACCAGAACCCGACGACGCCCATGGAGAACGGCAGGCCGTAGGTCTTGCCGTCGACCTGCCAACCGGCGACGGCGCTGCCGATCGTCGAGATCGCGTCGGCCGAGCTGTCGGTCAGGTCCTTGGTCAGGCCCGCCTCGACGTGGGCCGCGAGCTCGCCGCCGCCACGCTCCATGTAGATGTCGGGCGCGTCCCCACTCTGGAACGCCGCGTCGAGCTTGGTCACCATGTCGTCGTGCTGCATGGCACTGACCTCGATGGTCACGCCCGGGTTGTCGGCCTCGAAGTCAGCCGCGACCTGGTCGTAGTAGTCCTTGCCAGGCGAGGTGTTGGAGTTGTGCCACCAGGTGATCGTGGTGGCGTCTCCGTTGCCCTCTTCCGTGCCTTCTCCGGCGCCGGTGCCCGAGCTGCACGCAGTTGCGAGCAGCGCCATACCCACACCCAAGCTGAGGGTGCGGAGCGCTGCGGTCCTCGTCTTCTTCATCGTCGAATCTCCTCGTCGTCACTGACAGGGCGGGACGCGGATCAGGTTGGCAGCATTTCGGCCGTTGCGTCAATCGTTGTCGATATCGTTATCGAACTGATGCTCTATGCTTCCCCACGTGGACACGACTCCCCGCGTGAAAATGGCTGATGTGGCCCGGACCGCAGGAGTCTCCGTGGCCACGGTCTCGAAAGTGGTCAACGGCCGCTACGGCGTCGCCCAGAGCACCCTGGCCCGCGTCCAGGAGGTCATCGACGACCTCGGCTACGAGGCCAGCCTCGGAGCGCGATCCTTGCGCCGGCACCGCACCAACGTGCTGGGCATCCTCGTCGCCGAGTTCGAGCCGTTCAGCACCGAGCTGCTCAAGGGCGCGTCGACGGCCGTCGCCGCCACGGGCTACGAGCTGCTCGCGTACTCCGGCGGCGGGCGCGGAGGCGACGTCGGCTGGGAGAAGCGGTACCTCTCACGCCTGTCCGGCACGCTGATCGACGGCGCGATCATCGTCACGCCGACAGTGGTCGGGACCAACCACGGCGTGCCCGTCGTGGCCGTCGACCCGCACACCGGGCCGTCCGGGGTGCCCATGATCGACTCGGACAACCGCGGTGGAGCGGTGCTCGCCACCGAGCACCTGATCGCGCTCGGCCACCGGCGCATCGGCTTCCTCGGCGGGCGCGAGGACCTCGACTCCGCGCAGCAGCGCGAGGAGGGCTTCCGCCAGGCGATGGAGGCCGCGGGCATCCCCGTCGACGAGTCCCTCGTGGCGGTTGGCGGCTACCGGCCCGAGACCGCCGACGGCCCGGCGCGCACGCTCCTCGACCGCGCCGACCCGCCCACGGCCGTGTTCGCGGCGAACGACCTCTCCGCCATCCAGGTCATGACCGTCGCGCGCGGGCTGGGCATGAGCCTGCCCGACGACCTGTCGGTCATCGGGTTCGACAACGTGCCGGAGTCCGCCCTCGCGACCCCGCCGCTCACGACCATCAACCAGCCGCTGCAGCGCATGGGCTCGGAGGCCCTGCGGCTCCTGGTCGACCTGATCGACGGCCGCGAGCGGCCCTCCCACCTGAGACTGCCCACCGAGCTCGTGATGCGGGTCTCCTGCGCGCCCCCGCGCCGCTGACCTCACTCCCCCGCGCGCTGGACGGGCGCCTGACGCCGCCGCGGCGCCCGCCAGGATCACCCACCGAGTTCACCCGTCCGGCCCAGGCGGCGCCACCCATGCGGCCCAGCGGTGATCACTCGTCCGATGCGCAGGATCACGACTGCAACTCGGCCTCACGGGTGCTCTCCGCGCCCGCCTTGATGTGCCGGGTCACCCACGGGGCCAACGCGAACATCGCCAACGCGGGGATCATCGCGATCGCGCCGATCCAGCCGAAGTACGCCGTCTCGCTGACCCCCTCGGTGGCTGTCAGGAGCTGGGCGGTGATGGCGTTGCCCGCCGCGGGAGCCAGGAACCACAGCGCCATCGCCTGGCTGCGGAACGCCTCGGGAGCGAGCAGGGTCGTGGCCGCGAGCCCGATCGGCGACAGGCACAACTCGCCCAGCGTCTGCATGACATAGGTGAGCACCAGCACCCAGGCCGGGCTCTTCCCGTCACCGGCGATCGCCGACGCGGCCGACAGGAAGAGGAAGCTCGACGCGGCCATGGTCAGCCCGATGGCGAACTTCACCGCCGTGGACGGCCGGTTGTCCGTCTTGTACCAAATCCACGCGAACACCGGCGAGAGCAGCACGATGCCCGCCGGGTTCACCGACTGGAAGACCTCCGGCGCGATCGTCCACCCGAAGACCGTGCGGTCCGTGCTGTTCTCCGCGAAGGCCGCCAAGGTGCTGGCCGCCTGCTCGAAGATCATCCAGAACGCCACGGCCGTGAGGAACAGCGGCACATAGGCGGTCAGCCGCGAGCGCTCATGCGCGCTCACCCGCGGCGAGCGGAACATCACCAGGAAGTACGCGATGGGCGCCGCGAACGCCAGGTACGACAACGCGTCGATGAGGACGCCGAGCCCGGACTCCCCCGACACCCACGACGCGAGCAGCACCGCGAGCCCGACGGCCAGGAGCACCAGGGCCCCCGTGCGTGCCAGCGCGGGGCGGTCCGCCCGGGTCAGGGGATTGCCGGGCTGGTCGCCCGCATGGCCCAGCAGCCGCCGGCCGGCGACGAAGAACACCAGCGCGATCGCCATGCCGATGGCGGCCACCGCGAACCCGGCGTGGAAGCCGCCCCAGGCACGCGCCGCCCCGACCACGAACGGCGCCGCGAACGAGCCGATGTTGATGCCCATGTAGAAGATCGAGAACCCGGAGCTGCGCCGCGGGTCCTCCCGGTCGTAGAGCTCGCCGACCATGGTCGAGACGTTCGGCTTGAGCAGCCCGGTGCCGACCGCGACACAGGCGATGCCCGCGAAGGAGAAGCCCGCCGAGGGGATCGTCAGGAGCACATGCCCCGCGGCGATGACGACGCCGCCGTACAGCGTGGCCCTGCGGGCGCCCATGACCCGGTCGGCGAGCCAGCCACCGACCACCGACAGCAGGTAGACGGCCGTGCCGTAGATCGCGACGAGCGCGCCCCCGGTGCTGCTCGCGATGCCGAGGCCGCCGTCCTCGACGGAGGCCGTCAAGTAGAACAGCAGGATGGCGCGCATCCCGTAGTAGCTGAACCGCTCCCACAGCTCGGTGTTGAAGAGGGTGAAGAGTCCCAGGGGGTGCCCGAAGAACGCGTGGTCGCGGGGCACCGGCGGCTGGTGCTCCGGCGAGGGCTGGACCGGTGCGCTAGTCATCCCCCCATCGTGCATCGAGTAGGGGAAACCGGCCTGGGCACAGAACGATTGCCTGACCAGGACGAACGGCCCACACGCCCGCGCCCGGCACACAGCATCCTGGACAAGCCGGTTCGCCTCGCGATCCAGGGGACCACGAGTGCCTCACGACGAGGGGCGATGCCGGCAGCGGACCACCAGTCCGCCTGCAGACGCCTGACCATGCTGATCCGTGGCCAGGTACCCCTGCCAGGCCGCCGTCCGGTCGCTCGACACGACCGGATCGGCGGCCTGGCGCCAGGGGTTGGCGCGCAGGCGGCGGTCAGTCCAGCTGGCTGGCGCGGAACTCGTCCTCGAGCAGCCCCATCACCAGGCTGTCGCACCAGCGCTCGCCGTCGCGGTACGCGTCCCGGAGCCTGCCCTCGACGCGGAAGCCGAGGTTCTCGTACAGGGAACGGGCCCGCGGGTTGATGCTCAGCACGTCCATCTCCACGCGGTGCAGGCCGAGCCCGTCGAACGCCAGCCCGAGCATCAGCTGGATCGCCTCGGTGCCGTAGCCGCGGCCGCGGTATCCCGGGCGCATCACGAGCCGCAGGTTGCCGCTGCGCACCACGTCGTCGATCTCGTTCAGGACGATCTCGCCCAGGTACTCGTCGGAGCCGTTCGCGGTGATCGCGAGGTCGATGCGGCCGTCGGCGTCGGCGATCGTCGAGCACCAGTCGTCGATCTGCGCGCGGCTGAACACCGTGGTCGTGCCCGTCATGCGGGCGCCCTCCGGGTCCTGCACCATCTCCCACATCGCGTCCGCGTCATCCGCGCGGACGGGGCGCAGCCGGATCATCTCCCCCTCGAGGGACGGCTTCTTCATGACGCCTCCTTCATTCACCGCACGAGCCTACGTCCCGAGGATGTCGTCGAGGTTTCCCGGTGGACCGTCGCGGCTAGCGTGGCCGCGTGACTGCGATCCACTGGTTCCGCCGCGATCTGCGCCTGGCCGACAACCCGGCGCTGCTGGCCGCGGCCGCCGGCGGGGACGTGGTCGGGGTGTTCGTCCTCGACGACGTGTTGTGGCGGTCCGCGGGCGCCCCGCGACTCGCCTACCTGCTGCGCAGCCTCGCAGCCCTCGACGCCAGCATGGACGGGCGCCTGGTCGTGCTGCGGGGCGACCCCGTCGATGAGGTGCCGCGCCTGGCCCGCGACGTGGGGGCCGCGGCCGTGCACGTCGCGGCGTCGCATGAGCCGTACGGCGTGCGGCGCGACCTGGCCGTCGAGGCCGCGCTGAACGCGGCGGGCACTGCGCTGACGCGCACCGGCTCGGCCTACGCGGTGGACCCGGGCGTGCTGCGCACCCGCACCGGCAGCCCGTTCCAGGTGTTCACGCCGTTCCGCACGGCGTGGCTCGAGCACGGGTGGCCCGGACCCGCCGGGGACGCCGCCCGCGTGCGCTGGGCTGATCCCGGCGGCGGGGCGGCGTTGCCCGCCGAGCCAGGCCTGGGCGGGCTCCGCCTGCCCGACGCCGGGGAGGACGCCGCCCGGCGCCGATGGGCGTCCGCGCTCGACGACGTGGTTCCCCGCTACGCCGACGAGCGGGACCGCCCCGACCGGGACGGGACCTCGCGGATGTCCGCTGCGCTGCGCTGGGGCGAGGTGCACCCCCGCACGCTGCTCGCCGACCTCGGCCGCCTCGAGGGCGACGGGCCTGCGATGTTCCGCAGCGAGCTCGCGTGGCGCGAGTTCCACGCCGACGTGCTGCACCACCATCCGTCGGCGCGGACCGAGTCGCTGCGGCCGGTGGCGCCCGAGGACGCGTGGGCCGGCGGCGACCGCGAGCACGCCCTGCTCACCGCCTGGCAGGACGGCCGCACCGGGTACCCGTTCGTCGACGCGGGCATGCGCCAGCTCCGCGCCGAGGGGTGGATGCACGGACGCACGCGCATGGTGGTGGCGTCCTTCCTGGTCAAGGACCTGCACATCCGGTGGCAGCGCGGCGCCGAGCACTTCCTGCGGTGGCTCGTGGACGCGGACCTGAGCCAGAACCAGCTCAACTGGCAGTGGGTGGCGGGGACCGGGCGCGACGCGGCGCCGTTCTTCCGGGTGTTCAACCCGGTGGCCCAGGGGCAGCGGTTCGACCCCGACGGCGACTACGTGCGCCGGTGGGTCCCCGAGTTGCGCGGGGTCGCGGGCGCCGCCGTGCACGAGCCGTGGCGGCTGCCCGCCGGGACAGTGGACTACCCGGAACGGCTCGTGGACCACGCCGTGGAGCGGCGCGTCGCGCTCGAGGACAACGCCCGCGTCAGGGCGTTGAGATGAGCGCTTGCGCTTGACGTAACGTCAACTCGTAGCGTCGTTCTCGACGGCGGAAGTCCCGCCGTCAGGAGACGACATGAGGAGGGGCGGCATGGAGACGGGCTCGGTCCAGGACGAGACCTGGACCATCGACGAGGTCACCCGGCTGTCGGGGACCACGTCGCGCACCCTGCGCCACTACGACGCGATCGGCCTGCTCACACCCTGCGGCGCCGCCGCCGGGGGGCGCCGCGTCTACGGGCGCCCCGAGCTCCTGCGGCTGCAGCAGATCCTCGTGCTGCGCGAGCTCGGGGTCGACCTCGCGACGATCGCCGACGCGCTCCGCGTCGAGGACGCCGCCGAGCCCGACGCCGCACGCCAGGCCCGGCTCGACCTGCTCCGCGAGCACCGGGAGCGGCTGCTCGCGGAGAGCGACCGCTTCGCACGGCTCGCCGCCACCGTCGCCTCCACCCTCGAGTCCCTTGAAGGGGGACCAGCCATGGAAGCCAAGGACATGTACGCCGGATTCGACAACAGCCAGTACGACGCCGAGGCGCGCGAGCGCTGGGGGGACGAGGCAGTGGACCGCAGTCAGGCCACATGGACGAGCCTCGGCGAGGAGGGTCGCGCCCGGCACACCGCCGAGCACGACGCCGTCAGCCGCGAGCTCGCCCGATGCCTCGTGGCGGGCACGCCCGTGGACGACCCCGAGGTCCAAGCGCTCATCGCCCGCCACCACGCGTGGGTCAGCGTGTCGTGGACGCCCGGGCGTGAGGCCTACACCGGGCTCGGCGACATGTACGTGGCGGATGAGCGCTTCGCCGCCGTGTACGACGCCCACGCGCCCGGCCTCGCCGCGTACCTGCGGGACGCGATCCGGGTCTACGCGGACAGCGCCCTGTCCTGACGGGCCCTGTCCTGACGGGGCCATGGGGCCGGGACATTCTCAGAAATGCCGCCAACGCACAGCGGGGCGCGACCTGTCGGTCGCGCCCCGCTGTGCGTCGCTCTGTGCGCGGAAGGCGCACGCGATGTGATCAGCCCTAGCTGAGCCGCTCCAGCACGAGCTCGCGCACACGGCCGGCGTCGGCCTGCCCACGAGTGGCCTTCATCACCGCGCCGATGATCGCGCCGATGGGGCCCTGGTTGCCGGAGCGGATCTTCTCCGCCAGGTCCGGCTGCGCGGCGAGCGTCGCGTCGATGGCCTCGAGCAGCGGGCCGTCATCCGAGACGACCTCGAGCCCGCGGGCGACGACGACCTGCTCGGGGTCGCCCTCCCCCGCCAACACGCCCTCGAGCACCTGGCGGGCCAGCTTGTCGTTGATCCGGCCCGAGTCGACGAGCGCCTGGAGCTGGCCGATCTGCGCGGGGGTGATGGGCAAGTCGCCCAGCTCCACCTCCTGCGTCTTCGCGGTGCGGGCCAGCTCGCCCATCCACCACTTGCGCGCGGCCGCCGGGCTCGCGCCCGCCGCCACCGTCGCCTCGATCAGCTCGATGGCGCCCGCGTTGACGACGTCGCGCATCTCCGCGTCCGCGAAGCCCCACACGCCCTGCAGACGGCGGCGCCGTGCGGCGGGCAGCTCGGGCAGCGTCGCGCGGATCTCCTCGACCCACTCACGGCTCGGGTTGACCGGCACCAGGTCGGGCTCCGGGAAGTACCGGTAGTCCTCGGCGTCGGACTTCACGCGGCCGGCGGTGGTGATGCCGGTGTCCTCGTGCCAGTGCCGCGTCTCCTGCGTGACCGTGTCACCGGCGTCGAGCACCGCGGCCTGCCGCGACACCTCGTAGCGCACGGCGCGCTCCACCGAGCGGAACGAGTTGACGTTCTTCGTCTCCGTGCGGGTGCCGAGCACCGACTCGGGCGTCGGGCGCAGCGACAGGTTCACGTCGGCGCGCACGTTGCCGCGCTCCATGCGGGCCTCCGAGACGCCGAGCGCCCGGAAGATGTCCCGCAGGGTCTGCACGTAGGCGCGCGCCACCTCGGGCGCCCGCTCCCCCGCGCCCTCGATGGGACGCGTGACGATCTCCACCAGCGGGATGCCCGCGCGGTTGTAGTCGACCAGCGAGTACTCGGCGCCCTGGATGCGGCCCGTGGAGCCGCCGACGTGGGTGTTCTTGCCCGCGTCCTCCTCCATGTGCGCGCGCTCGATCTGCACGCGGAAGATCTCCCCGTCGTCCAGCTCGACGTCGAGGTAGCCGTCGAACGCGATCGGCTCGTCGTACTGCGACGTCTGGAAGTTCTTCGGGACGTCCGGGTAGAAGTAGTTCTTCCGGGCGAAGCGGCAGGACTCGGCGATCTGGCAGTTCAGCGCCAGGCCGATCCGGATCGCGTACTCCACGGCCGTCCCGTTGACCACCGGCAGCGCGCCGGGCAGGCCCAGCGAGACCGGGGAGACGGACGTGTTGGGCTCCTCGCCGAACACCGCCGGGGCCGGGCAGAACATCTTGGTCGCGGTGCCCAGCTCGACGTGCACCTCGATGCCGATCACCGGGTCGTACCGGCGCACGGCCTCGTCGTAGTCGACCAGGTCGACGGTCTGCGTGCTCACTTGCCCACCTCCAGCTCGGGCGCGCGATCCAGGAGCGGACCGCCCCACTGTGCTTCCAGCAGCGCCTCGAGCGCGGCGCCCACGCGGTACAGCCGGTCGTCCGCCTTCGCCGGCGCCAGCACCTGGAAGCCGACGGGAAGGCCGTCGTCCGACAGGCCGTTCGGCACCGACAGCCCCGGCACGCCCGCGAGGTTCGCGGGGATCGTGGCGACGTCGTTGAGGTACATCGCCAGCGGGTCGTCGAGCTTCTCGCCGAGCTTGAACGCCGTGGTCGGCGCCGTCGGGGAGACCAGCACGTCGGCCTGCTCGAACGCGGCCGCGAAGTCGCGCTGGATCAGCGTGCGGACCTTCTGCGCGCTGCCGTAGTACGCGTCGTAGTACCCCGCGGACAGCGCGTAGGTGCCCAGGATGATGCGGCGCTTGACCTCGTCGCCGAAGCCCGCGCCACGCGTGGCGGCCATGACGCGCTCGGCCGTGATCGGGCCCTCGTCGGGCTCGACGCGCAGGCCGAAGCGCATGCCGTCGAACTTCGCCAGGTTGCTCGACGCCTCACTCGGCAGGATCAGGTAGTACGCGCCCAGCGCATACGTGAAGTGCGGGCAGGAGACCTCGACGATCTCCGCGCCCGCCGAGCGCAGCAGGTCGAGGGACTCCGCGAAGCGCGCGCTGACGCCCGCCTGGTAGCCCTCGCCGGTGAGCTCGCTGACCACGCCGACGCGCACCCCGGTGAGGTCGCCGGTGCGGCCCAGGCGGGCGGCCGCGACCAGGTCGGGCAGCGGCTCGTCGATCGAGGTGGAGTCACGCGGGTCGTGGCCGCCGATGAGCTCGTGCAGCAGCGCCGAGTCCAGCACCGTGCGGGTCACCGGGCCCGCCTGGTCCAGGCTCGAGGCCAGCGCGATCAGCCCGTAGCGGGACACGCCGCCGTACGTCGGCTTGACCCCGACCGTGCCGGTGACGGCCGCGGGCTGGCGGATCGAGCCGCCCGTGTCCGTGCCGATGGCCAGCGGCGCCTCATACGCGGCCACCGCGGCGGCCGAGCCACCGCCCGAGCCGCCGGGGATGCGGTCCAGGTCCCACGGGTTGTGCGTGTTGCCGAACGCGGAGTGCTCCGTGGAGGAGCCCATCGCGAACTCGTCCATGTTGGTCTTGCCGAGGATCGGCAGGCCCGCGTCCTTGATCCGGGACACGAGCGTCGCGTCGTACGGCGGCACCCAGCCCTCGAGGATCTTCGAGCCGGCCGTCGTCGGCAGGCCCTTCGTGACGATGATGTCCTTGACCGCGATCGGCACCCCGGCGAGCGTGTGCAGCTGCTCGCCAGCGGCGCGGCGCGCGTCGATGTCACGGGCCGTGGCCAGCGCCTCGTCGCCGCTCACGTGCAGGAACGCGTGCACCGCGGGCTCGACCTCGGCGATCCGGTCCAGATGGGCCTGCGTGGCCTCGACGCTTGAGACGTCGCGGGCGGCGAGCTTGTCGGCCAGGTCGGCGGCGCTCAGCCGCGTCAGGTCGGTCATCAGTCCTCCTCCATGATCTGCGGGACGAGGAACTTGCCGTCCTGCGTCGCGGGGGCGCCGGCGAGCGCGTCCTCCACCGGGAGCGGCGGCTCGGGGACGTCCGCCCGGAAGACGTTCGTCAGGGGCAGCGGGTGGCTGGTGGCGGGCACGTCGGGCGTGGCGACCTCGCTGACCCGGGCGACCGACTCGACGATCACGTCGAGCTCGCCCGCCAGGCGGTCGAGCTCGGTGGTCGTCAGGTCGATCCGGGCCAGGGCTGCCACGCGCGCGACCTCGTCGCGGGAGAGGGTGGACATGCCTCGAAGTCTAGGCGTTCGACGATGGCCGCAGCGACGGCCCGGGGCTCATCGGACCCGGTCCACAGCCGCCGCGACCAGGGCGAGCAGCGCATCGGCGTACACGTCGGGCACCGTCGGGGCCCGGAACGACTGCTCGGGGCGGCCAGGCAGCTCCACGACCACCTGGTAGTCGTCGATGCCGCGCGACAGGCTGCGGAACGTGCCGCCCAGCAGCTCGCGGAGCTGGCCCTCGCTCGGCAGCCACAACGCGTCCTCCTGCGACACGGAGTCCAGCGCCCACTCGGTGGTGCCGTTGAAGCCGAGCACCGTGCCCGTGGGGAACTCATGCGCCTCGATCATCATGTCCGAGATGGTGAAGACCTCGCCGGAGAGCTCGGGCTGCAGGATCGTGAACCGGTCGCCGGCGCGCGGGCGCCAGCTCATGCCGGCGGCACGGAGCCGCAACGCGCGATCGACAGAGACCATGCGGCCAGTATCGAACGGCCCACGGACGGCGGCACCTCAGGGCGACCGGGGCGGCCTACCCGCTATGGCGGGTAGGCCGCGTCGTCGCCCCGGACGCCCAGACGTCTTATCGCTCGACGTAGCAGTACCGGTCGGCCGGCTGGAACCCCATCTGCGCGTAGAGCGCCGCCGCGCCCACGTTGCCGGCCTCGACCTGCAGGAAGGACCTGCGGGCTCCGGACCGGGCGGCCACGTCGAGCGCCGCCCGCGTGAGCGCGCGACCGAGGCCCCGGCGCCGGGCGGCGGGCACGACGGTCAGGCAGGACAGGCCCGTCCAGTCGTCCGCGAACGCGGCCCGGATCACGCCGACCACCCCGGTGGCGTCACGCGCGCTGAGGTAGGCGGCGCGCGATCCGGTGACGACTGCCCGCGCGAGGTCCAGGTCCGCGCCCGCGCCGGCCTTGACGCCGGTCCAGCAGGCCAGCCATGCCTCGTCGGGCGCGTCGGCGATGTCGAGGGCCATGTCGCCAGCCACCCCCGGCAACAGCCCGGATGCCTGGCCGACCGTGACCCCAGAGCCCGTGCCCTCGGCTGTGAGCCCATCGAGCACCAGCACGTCCGTCACCGCCGCAGGCGCGTACCCACGCGCGAGGAGCAGGTCGCGCAACCCGTCCGGGCGGCTCTCGCGGCCGACGCGGAACACGGTGGGCAGCCCGCGCTCGCCATAGCACCGCTCCACCCGTGCGAGGGCGTCCGCCACATCGCCGGGCTCCGCGAGCGGGAGCACGCTGTTCGCGCGGCGGGTGAACCCGCCCGAGATCCCGAGCCGCCACCCGTCCACGTCGACGACCTCGAGCGGAGGCCAGGTGGCGGCCTCCACCGCGACACCGGGGGCCGGCGGCGCGGCCCACTCGAGCACGCGCATGTCGATCCCGTGGTCGTGCCGGTCACGGGCCGGCGCGGCGACGAATCCGAGGCGCCCGTACAGCCGGTGCGCGGTGCGCATCGAGTCGAGCGTCGAGAGCACCACGCGATGGGCGCCGAGGGCCACGGCCTCCCCCAGGGCGGACCGCATGAGCGCCTCCCCCACCCCGCGGCCGCGGGCCCCGGGCGCCACGGCGAGCATCCGCAGCTCCACCTCGCCGGGCTCCGCGAACTCCGCCCACGGGCTCTCCCGGCGCGCCAGCGTCAACGTGCCGACCACCGAGGGCTCCGCCGAGCCCGGGCCGCCGGGGCCGAGCGCGACGAGCAGGGTCGCCTCCGCAGCGCGTCGCGCCGCGTCCCGCAGCTCACGCGTGTACGGATGCTCGGCTGTCAGCAGGCCGTCCGACAGATAGGCGGCGGCAGTGACCTCGCCCGCGCCCGCGATCTCGGCGGGCGTGGCGGCGGCCCGGACCAGCACGCCGCGACCCCGTTCGGTGAGCGCGGTCATGCCTCGTCTGCCCCGGCGCCCGCGTCAACAACGACCTCATCGGCCTCGTCGGCGAAGGCCGCCGGCCCCTCGGCGAGCAGTCGCGTGAACTGCGCCTCGTTGAGGATCCGCAGCCCGAGCTCGCGCGCCTTGGCCTCCTTGCTGCCGGCGTTCTCCCCCACCACCACGTAGTCGGTCTTCTTCGACACGCTGCCCGACGCCTTCCCGCCGCGGCTGAGGATGGCCTCCTTGGCGCCGTCCCGGCTGAACCCCTCGAGCCCGCCGGTGACCACCACCGTGAGGCCGTCGAGGGTGCGCGGCGCGGACTCGTCGCGGGCGTCGGCCATGACCACGCCCGCCGCCTTCCAGCGGTCCACGATCTCGTTGTGCCAGTCGGCGCCCTCGCCGTGGAACCACTCCTGCACCGCTGCGGCGATGGTGGGGCCGACCCCGTCGACGGCCGCGAGCGCCGCGGCGTCCGCGTCCCGGACCGCCTCGATCGTGCCGAACTCCCCGGCCAGCGCGCGGGCGGCCGTGGGTCCCACATGCCGGATCGACAGGGCCACAAGCACCCGCCACAGCGGCTTGGACTTCGCCAGCTCGAGCTGCTCGATGAGCTTGAGGGTCGTCGCGGAGGGGGCCGAGGGCTTCTTCGCGGTGGGCCGGGTGTAGAAGTACGGGACCTGCTCCCAGACCCCGGTGCCGACCCCGGACTTCTTCTTCTCGCGCCACACCCGCACGTCGGCGAGGTCCTCGGCGCGCAGGTCGAAGAGCCCGGCCTCGGTGCTGAGCACCGGCGTCTGCGGCTCGCCCTGCGCGTCCTCGGGCCTGTTGAACTCGGGGTCGACGAGGGCGATCGCGGCCTCCCAGCCGAGCGCCTCGATGTCGAGCCCGCCGCGTGAGCCGATGCCGAAGACCCGCTCACGGAGCTGGGACGGGCACGAGCGCGCGTTGGGGCACCGGATGTCGATGTCCCCCTCCTTGGCGGGGGCGAGCGGCGTGCCGCAGGACGGGCACTCCGTCGGCATCTCGAAGGGCCGCTCCGTGCCGTCGCGCAGCTCGACGACGGGCCCGACGATCTCGGGGATCACGTCGCCGGCCTTGCGCAGCACCACGGTGTCGCCGATCAGCACGCCCTTGCGCGCCACCTCGCTGGCGTTGTGCAGCGTCGCCATCTCGACGGTGGAGCCGGAGACCCGGACCGGCTCCATGACGCCGAAGGGCGTGACCCGGCCGGTGCGCCCGACGTTCACCCGGATGTCGAGGAGCTTGGTGTTGACCTCCTCGGGCGGGTACTTGTACGCGATCGCCCAGCGCGGGGCGCGGCTGGTGGACCCGAGCCGGCGCTGCAGCGAGATCTCGTCGACCTTGATGACGATGCCGTCGATCTCATGCTCCACGTCGTGGCGGTGCTCGCCGTAGTGGTCGATCATCTCCTGCACCTCGGGCAGCCCGGCCGCGACGCGGGTGTGCGACGAGACGGGCACCCCCCACCCGGCGAGCAGGTCGTACACCTGCGACTGCCGCTCGAGGCCGGCGCCGCCCGTGCCATCGCCCCAGCGCAGCGCGCCGATGCCGTGCGCGTACATGCGCAGCGGACGCGAGGCCGTGACCCGGGGGTCCTTCTGCCGCAGCGAGCCCGCCGCCGCGTTGCGGGGGTTCGCGAACGGGGCCTTGCCCGCCTCCACCTGGGCGGCGTTGAGCTCCGTGAACGCCTCCACCGGCAGGAACACCTCGCCGCGGACCTCGATCAGCTCCGGGTGGCCAGCCGGGTCGCCCGCCAGCACCTGCGGGATCGTGGGGATGGTCCGCACGTTCAGCGTGACGTCCTCACCAGTCCGCCCGTCACCACGGGTGGCGGCCCGCACGAGCCTCCCCCGCTCGTACAGCAGGGCGATGGCGAGCCCGTCGATCTTGAGCTCGGTGAGGTAGTGCAGCCCGCCCGGGCTCTCGCCGACGTCACGGGCCACGCGCTCGGCCCACGCGGCGACGTCCTCAGCGGAGAACGCGTTGTCCAACGACAGCATCCGCTCGACGTGGTCCACGGCGGTGAACTCGGTGGAGAACGTGCCGCCGACCACCTGCGTGGGCGACTCGGGGGTCCGCAGCGCCGGGAACTCCTCCTCGAGCGCCTCCAGCGCGCGCATCGACTCGTCGTACTCGGCGTCGCTCGCCAGCGGGGCGTCGCGCACGTAGTAGGCGAACTGCAGGTCGCGGACGCGCTCGGCGAGCTCGGTCCACCGGCGCCGGGCGGCGACCTCCTCGGGCGTCGCGGCCGACGGCTCGGCCCCCTGCGACATGCTCGGGTCGACTGCGGGATCAGGTGCGGTGCTCACCGGCACATCATCGCGTGTCCCGCCCACACACGCCGCGCGCTGTTCGGCCGTCGGCGCGGGAGGCCGCAGGGTCAGCCCACCAGCGCGGGCGCCACCCGGCGGCGCCGGGTCAGCGCTCCCACCGTCACCGTCACCCCGACGCCGACCACGGCCGCGGCGAGCCCGGCCGCGAACACCTGGGGCGACATCTGCGCGACGACCACCTCGGCGCCGTCCGCGTCCCAGGTGCACACCGCGCGCGGCGGGAACGCCGTGAACTGCACGCTCGCCTCTTCGGCGGCGTAGGCGACCAGGCACGGCTCGTCGGTCGCGTTGCTCGACTCGAGCGTGGAGACCCCGACGCCGATCCACCCGACGAGCAGCACCACGAGGCCGACGAGCGCCAGCCCTGAGCCGGCCAGCAGCGCGAGCAGCTGCCCCCGGGTACGTCCTGCCGTGCGCGCCATCGCGGTCAGCCTTCCGCTCGTTCGGCGACCAGCTCGGCCGCCCGCACCGCCGCGGCGAGCGCCGCGCGTGCCTGGTCAGGTGTCGCCGACGCGTCGGGCGCTGGCGGCAGGAGGGTAGCGCGGGCCAGTCCCTCGGCGGGCAGCCCGACGCGGCGCCAGGGCACGGTGAGCGCGTCGGCCTGGGCGCGCAGGTCGGGCCCGGCGCACTGCGAGGACGTCAGGGGCGGCAGCTCGGCCCAGAGCGCCGTGCCCTGTTCGACGGCCTCGGCGATGTGCTCCCAGGCCCGCTCGTCGAGTCCGGGGAGCGCGAGCGCGACACCGTCCGCCCCGGCCGCCACTGCGGGGCGCAGCGCCGTCCACGTCGCCCCGCCATGCACCACGACCTGCCCGGCGCCCGGGCGCGCGCCGCGCACGACGACGCCCAGCAGCTCGGTGGCGGCGGGCGCGGGCACGGCGCGCAGCGCGCTGTAGCCGGAGAAGCTGGGCAGCACCCCGGCGACGACCTGGGCGAGCAGCGGCTCGTGCAGCAGCACGACGGGCTCGACGCCGGGCACGAGGCGCCGCACGTCGGCCAGGTGCTCGGCGATCCCCGCGGCGAGCGACCACGTGAGCTCCTCGAGCGCGCCGCGGTCGGAGACCACCCGGTCGCCGCGGGCCAGGTAGAGCCGTGCGGCGAGCGTGAGCGGCCCGGTCACCGGGACCACCAGCGGTCCGGTGAGGCCGTGGGCCGCGACAGCCAGCGCGTCGAGGTCCTCGCGGCGCAGGGCCTGGGCACGGGCGAGGTCGCCGCCGGGACGGTCCGCGAGCTTCCAGCCGTGCGGGCCGAGCTCGGTGGGCATGTCGACCAGCAGCGTGGCGGCGGTCCCCGTCGGGCCGCCCCAGGGCCCACGCTGCGGCAGCCGCACGGCGAATGGCAGCCCGGTGACGCCGGTGGGGGCGTCCGCCAGGTCGCCGACCACGACGGTCTGCGCCTCGAGGACGTCGTCCCCGGGCCAGGGCCCGGAGCCGCTGACGCCCGTCATGCCGAGCCCGCCGGGGTGGAGCCGCTGACCGTGGCCTGGCCGAGCACGCGCGTGCCGGAGTAGAGCACCAGCGACTGCCCGGGCGCGACGCCCTGCAGGCCGGGCTCGTCATCGTCGAGCCGGACCTCGACCTCGTCCCCGAGGTCGCCGAGCGCGCGGGCGCGGGCCGGGACCGCCTCGCCGTGCGCGCGCACCTGCACGGCGCACGAGAACCAGTCGTCGCCCGCGGGCCGCTCGAGCCACACTGCGGCGTCGCCGCGGATGCCGCCGACCCGCAGGGCCTCGGCCGGGCCCACCACCACGGTGTTGCTGACAGGCTCGATGGACAGGACGTACCGCGGCTTGCCGTCGGGCGCGGGCCTGCCGAGCGCCAGGCCCTTGCGCTGCCCGACGGTGTACGCGTAGGCGCCGTCATGGGAGCCCACGACGGCGCCCGTCGTGTCGACCACGTCGCCCGGCCGTGCGCCGAGCCGCTCGCGCAGGAAGCCCTGGGTGTCGCCGTCGGCGACGAAACAGATGTCGTAGGAGTCCGGCTTGGCCGACACGGACAGCCCGCGCGCGGCGGCCTCGGCGCGCACGTCGTCCTTGGACGCGACGTCGCCGAGCGGGAACATCGACCGCGCGAGGCGTTCGGGGCCCATCACGGCGAGCACGTACGACTGGTCCTTCGCGGCGTCACGCGCCCGGTGCAACTGCGGCGCCCCACCGGCGGGACGCTCGACCCGCGCGTAGTGGCCCGTGCACACCGCGTCGAAGCCGAGTGCGAGGGCCTTGTCGAGCAGCGCCTCGAACTTGATGTGCTCGTTGCAGCGCACGCACGGGTTCGGGGTGCGCCCTGCCGCGTACTCGGACAGGAAGTCGGCGATGACGGTGTCCTCGAAACGCTCGGACAGGTCCCACACGTAGTACGGGATGCCCAGCACGTCGGCGGCGCGGCGCGCGTCCCCCGCGTCCTCGATCGAGCAGCAGCCCCGGGAGCCGGTGCGGTGCTGGGCCCGGTTGCGGGACAACGCCATGTGCACGCCGACCACGTCATGCCCGGCGTCCACCGCGCGGGCCGCGGCCACCGCGGAGTCCACTCCCCCGGAGAGGGCGGCGAGCACCCGCATCAGCGGCCCTCTCCCGCTGCGCTGGCCGCGCGCGGGCGGCCCGAGAGCCCTGCGGCCCGTGCCCGCTCGACGGCGGCGGGGAGCACCTCGACGAGCCGGTCCACATCGGCCTCGGTGGACGTGTGGCCGAGTGTGAAGCGCAGCGCGCCCCGGGCCTCGTCCTCGCCCGCGCCCATCGCCAGGAGCACGTGGCTGGGTTGCGGCACGCCCGCCTGGCACGCGGAGCCGGTGGAGCACTCGACTCCCGCGGAGTCCAGCAGGTACAGCAGCGAGTCGCCCTCGCAGCCGGGGAAGGTGAAGTGCGCGTTCGCCGGGAGCCGCAGCGACGGGTCGGCGGGCCCGCGCAGCACGGCGTCGGGGACGACGCGCCGCACCTCGGCCACGAGCCGGTCGCGCAACGCCGCCAGTCGCGGCGCCGTCGTCGGGCGGGCGGCCACAGCCGACTCCACCGCCACCGCGAAGGCCGCCGCCGACGGGGTGTCGAGCGTGCCCGATCGCACCCCGCGCTCTTGGCCGCCGCCGTGCAGCACCGGCGTCAGGTCGAGGCCGCGCCGGGCGAGCAGCGCGCCCACCCCCATCGGCCCACCGACCTTGTGACCGCTCACGGTGAGCGCGTCGAGGCCCGATGCCGCGAAGTCGACGGGAACCTGCCCCACCGCCTGCACCGCGTCGGCGTGCACGGGAACGCCATGCCGGCGCGCCAGGGCGACGGCGTCGGCAAGCGGCTGCAGCGCGCCCACCTCGTTGTTCGCCCACATCACGGACAGCAGCGCCGCGGAGTCGCCGTGCGCCTCGAGCTCGGCGGCGAGCGCGTCGATCCGCAGCACGCCGTCCGAGTCGACGGGCAGCAGCACGATCTCGGCGCCGGCGTGCTCGGCCATCCAGAAGGCCGGGTCAAGCACCGCGTGGTGCTCGACGGCGGAGACGAGGATGCGCCGCCGGGCCGGGTCCTGCGCGCGCCGCGCCCAGAACAGGCCCTTCACGGCGAGGTTGTCCGCCTCGGTTCCGCCTGCCGTGAGGACCACCTCGCTCGGCCGGGCGCCCAGGGCGGCGGCGAGCCGCTCACGCGCCTCCTCGACGGTGCGGCGGGCGGCCCGGCCAGAGGAGTGCAAGGACGAGGGGTTGCCGGTGCGGACCAGGGCCTCGGTGAAGGCGCTGACGGCTTCGGGGAGCATCGGCGTGGTCGCCGCATGGTCCAGATAGACACTCACCGCGTCATCCTACGAACCCGCACTGGCAAGATGTGTCCGTGAGTGCCGACGACGTCCTGGGATCCCCGCTCGCGTTCAGCGGGCAGCGCCTCGACTGGCGCGACCTCCCGCGCGCCGTCCGGAGCCGCATCGCCGAGCTCGCGGGCGCGCAGGTGACCGCCGAGATCAGCGCGAACACCGGGTTCAGCCCCGGCTTCGCGGCCGTGCTGGAACTGGCCGACGGGCGCGGGGTGTTCGTCAAGGCGGTCTCGCCGGAGCAGAACCCCGCCTCCCCCGACCTCGCCCGGGCCGAGATCCGCGTCGCCGCGGCCCTGCCCCCCGAGGTCCCCGCCCCGAAGATGCTGTGGTCGGACGACGACGGCGAGTGGGTGCTCCTGGGGTTCGAGGTCGTGCACGGGCGCGCGCCGGAGTCGCCGTGGCGCCCCGCCGACCTCGAGCTCGCGCTGGACGCGCTGGCCGTGCTGGCCGACGCGGAGCCGTTGCCCGGCCACCAGCTCCCGAGCACCGATGTCACCCTGGCCGCGGAGTTCACGGGCTGGCGGCAGTTGCACGCGGCGGCGCCCGAGATCCGGCGGGAGGCTGCCGAGCAGGCCGGCGAGCTCGGGGGCTGGGCGTGGGAGAACCTGGAGCAGCTCGTGCGCTGGGAGCAGGATTCGCCCCGGGTGTCCGTCGGCGGGGCGCTGGTGCACGGCGACCTGCGCGCCGACAACATGCTCATCGACCACGAGCACGCGAAGATCGCGCTGGTCGACTGGCCGCATGCGAGCGTCGGCGCGCCGTGGCTGGACCTGGCGTTCATGCTGCCCAGCGTCTCGATGCAGGGCGGCGGCGACCCGCAGGACCTGTTCTGGTCACAGCCGGTGACCGACGGCCTGCCGGTGGACCACCTGCGGGCGGCGCTCGCCGGCATGTCGGGGCGCCTGGCCTACGGGTCGCTGCAACCCGCGCCGCGGGGGATCCCCAACCTGCGCCGGTTCCAGCGGGCGCAGGCCGAGGCCGCGTTGTCCTGGCTCCGCGAGCTGGCCTGACCGACCGCGTGGGCCGGCGCCCTCCGGCGCCGGCCGCCAAGCGGGGGCTCAGCCCTGGGCGTCCTTGAGCCGGCGCAGCTCCTGCGTGGCCTGCGGCAGCACCGTGAACAGGTCGCCCACGATGCCCAGGTCGGCGATCTCGAAGATCGGCGACTCGGGGTCGGAGTTGACGGCCACGATCGTGCCGGAGGCCTGCATGCCGCCCCGGTGGTGCACGGCGCCGGACACCCCGGCGCCGATGTACAGCCGGGGGGCGATGGTCACGCCCGTCTGGCCGATCTGCGCGTCGTGCCCGATCCAGCCCTCGTCGGTGGCGACGCGGGTGGCGCCCACGGCCCCGCCGAGCACGTCGGCGAGCTCCTCGAGCGGGGTGAAGTCGCCGTTGGTGCCACGGCCGCCGACGACCACGACCTGCGCCTCGCCGAGCGCCGGGCGGTCCGACGGCGCGCGCTCGGCGTGCTCGACGACGACTGCCTGACGGGCGGCGCCGCTGATGGCCACCGGGTGGGTGACGACGGCGGGCGAGGTGGGCGCGGCGGCGGGCGTGGGCTGCGTGGAGTTCGCCTTGAGCGCCACCACGGCGAACGGGGTGCGCACCGCGCAGCTCGTGGTCCACGTCCCGGCGAGCACCGTCTTGTCGGCGACGACCCGCCCGTCCGCGACGCGCGCGTCGGAGGCGTCGACGACCACGCCGGCGCCGGAGCGCACACCGAGCCGCCCGGCGATCTCCTTGTTGTCGAACGTGGAGGTGAGCAGCAGCGCCGCGGCGCCGAGGGCGGCGGCCAAGTCGGCGAGCGCGTCGGCGACCACAGGGGTGAGCCGCTGGTCGGCGGCGCCCAGGTCGAGCGCGTCGACGACCTCGACGCCCTGGGCCCCGAGCTCGGCGAGCACGTCGCCGCCGGGGCCGTCGGCGCCCAGCCAGACGCCGTGCACGGCGCCCAGGCCGCGGCCAAGGGTCAGGAGCTCGAGGACCGGCGCGCGCAGCGTCCCGTCCGGGGCGTGGTCGAGCAGCACCAGCACAGGGCCGGCGAGGTGGTTCGTCATCGTCAGGGGTCCTCCGGTCGCTGCGCTCAGACGAGCTTGTTCTCGACGAGGTAGGCCGCCAATCGCAGGCCCGCCTCGCCGTCGTCGGTGACCAGCACGCGGTCCTCGCGCGCGGGCCGTGGCGCCGCCTCGAGGACCTCCGTGCGCGCGCCCGCGGCGCCGACGGTGGCCGGGTCGACCCCCAGGTCGGCGAGCGTGAGGACGTCGACGGGCTTCTTGCGGGCCGCCATGATGCCCTTGAAGTTGGGGTAGCGCGGCTCGTTCGCCTGGTCGGTGACCGAGACGAGCGCCGGCAGCGGCGCCTCCAGCACCTCGGTGGCGTGGTCCAGCTCGCGGCGCACCCGCACCGTGCCGTCCGTGACGGCGACCTCGGCCGCGAGGGCCAGCAGCGGCAGGTCCAGCTCGGTGGCGAGCGCGGCGGGCAGCAGGGACGTGAGGCCGTCGAGCCCCGCCATCCCCGTCACCACCAGGTCGACGGGCTCCTGCTCGCCGAGGCGGCGCACGGCGGCGGCGAGCACCTTCGCGGTGCCGAACACGTCGGAGCCGGCGATCGCGTCGTCGACGACGTGGACGGCCTGCTCGGCGCCCATCTGCAACGCCCTGCGCACCGCGTCCACCGCGTCGTCGGGGCCGACGGTCACGGCGACGACCTCGCCGCCGTGCTCCTCGACGAGGGCGAGGGCCGCCTCGACGGCGTTCTCGTCCAACTCGTTGAGGGTGCCGTCACCGCCGTCGCGGGCCATCCGGCCGTCGGGCTGGAGGGAGCGCTCTGACTGGATGTCCGGCACGTGCTTGACGCACACCACGATTCTCACCCGCGGAACGTTACCTCCCGGGGCGCGCGGACCCCAGCCCGCCTGCGTCACAGTCCCGCCCAGCGGACTGCGCGGACGCCCCGGAGGTCCGCCTGGGGAGGCCAGCGCGCGTCGGCCCCCGCCCGGCAGGTCAGAATGGCGGGGTGACGCGGGAGGACATGCGGGGCCGGACGCCAGGGCTGGGCGTGCGCGTGACCGACGACGGCATCGAGGCCGCCGTCCTCGCGTCGCATGCCAGCGCCGTCGACCTGTGCCTGCTGGACCCGGGGCCGCCCGGCCCGGACGGCGCGCCGACATGGTCCGAGCGCAGAGTCCCGATGGGCGGCCCCCATCTGGGGGTGTTCCGCGCCCAGGTCGCCGGGGTGCGGCCGGGCCAGCGGTACGGCTTCCGCGCGCACGGCGCGTGGGATCCCGCCGGCGGGCTGCGCTACAACCCCGCCAAGCTGCTCGTGGACCCGTACGCGCGGGGCCTGGCGGGCTCCCTCGAGCTGCGGCCCGAGGTGTACGGGCAGGTGGTGGACGACGCGCTGCACGGCGACCCCTACGGGCCGGCGGACCCGCGCGATTCCGCGGCCCATGTGCCGCACTCGGTGGTCGTCGACACCCGCGCGCGCAGCCTCGTGCCGGATCCAGCCGCCAACCGTCCGCGCACGCCCTGGTCGCGCACCGTCGTCTACGAGGCGCATGTGCGCGGGCTCACGCAGCGCATGCCGGACCTGCCGCCCGCGCTGCGCGGCACCTACGCCGGCCTCGCCCACCCCGCGACGATCCAGCACCTGCGGACGCTCGGCGTCACCACCCTGGAGCTACTGCCGGTGCAGGCGTTCGCCTCCGAGCCGCATCTGCTGCCCCATGGGCTGACGAACTACTGGGGGTACAACACCCTCGGCTTCTTCGCCCCGCACACCGACTACGCGACGCGGGAGGCCCAGGCGCAGGGCCCGGCGGCGGTGCTCGCCGAGGTCAAGGCCGCGGTGCACGCGCTGCACGCGGCGGGCATCGAGGTGCTGCTCGACGTCGTGTACAACCACACCTGCGAGGGCGGGATCGGCGGGCCGCAGGTGAGCTGGCGGGGGCTGGACCCGAGCGTGTACTACGCGCACGACGGCGGGTACCCGGCGACGCTCGCCGACTTCACCGGCACCGGGAACTCGTTGGACTACCGGCGCACCCCCGTGATCGCGATGGCCCTGGACTCGTTGCGCTACTGGGCGGACGAGGTGGGCGTCGACGGCTTCCGATTCGACCTGGCGGTGACGCTCGGGCGCGGGCCGTCGGGCTTCGACCCGCACCACCCGTTCCTGGTGGCCCTCACCACCGACCCGAGCCTGCGCGACCTCAAGCTCGTCGCGGAGCCGTGGGACGTGGGGCCGGGAGGCTGGCAGACGGGGCACTTCCCGCCGCCGATGGCGGAGTGGAACGACAAGTTCCGCAACGCCGTGCGCTCGTTCTGGCTGGCCGACCCCGCCCGCGCGGCCCACGGCCTGCCCGGCCACCGCGTGCGCGAGCTCGCGACCCGCCTGGCCGGCTCCGTCGACCTCTTCGGCCACACCGACCCGCCGCTCATGCGCGGCCCGCTGGCCTCCGTCAACTACGTCACAGCGCATGACGGGTTCACCCTGGCCGACTTGGTCGCCTACGACCACAAGCACAACTCCGCCAACGGCGAGGACAACCGCGACGGCACCGACGACAACCGGTCGTGGAACCACGGCATCGAGGGGCCGCTGCGAGCCGACTCGATCGGCGCCCCCATCCTGCCGCTGCGCCGCCGCTCCATCCGCAACCTGTTCGCGATGCTGCTGCTGTCCGCCGGCACCCCGATGATCACCGCCGGCGACGAGATGGGCCGCACGCAGCACGGCAACAACAACGCCTACTGCCAGGACAACGAGACGTCGTGGGTGTCCTGGGACCTGTCGCCGTGGCGCGCGGACCTGCTCGCCACCGTCACCCACCTGCTGCGGCTGCGGCGCGAGCACCCCGCGCTGCGCAGCGAGCGCTTCTTCACCGGCGCCCCGGTGCGGCCCGGCGGCCGCCCGGACCTGGCCTGGTACGACAGCCAGGGAGCCCTCTTCGACCACGACCGCTGGCATGACCAGGAGCTCCGCACCCTGCAGATGGTCCGCTCGCTGCCCGCCGAGCGGGCCGAGGGCGCCGACGAGCGCACTCCGGGCGAACGGCGCCCGCCCGCGCCCGATGACGACACCGTGATGATCGTGGTCAACGGCGCGCTGGACCAGGTGGAGGTCGCGCTCGCCGCCGATCGGCCCACCGTGTGGGAGCTGGCCTGGGACTCCACCTGGGAGAGCCCGCGCGAGTTGCGCGCCGCCGCGATCAGCTCGGCGCTGCACACGGCCTCCGGCGCCCGCACTGTGCTGGAGCCGCTGAGCGCTCGGGTCTACATCGCGCGCTGACACGCCGCTACGCTGCGCGCATGGCCGACACCGCCGTCAGTCCGCAGCACGTCCCGCAGCGCGCCACCGACGTGATCGTCGTGGGGGCCGGGCTCGCGGGGCTCGTCACCGCCGCCGAGCTCACCGCCGCCGGCAGGCACGTCACGCTGGTCGACGCGGAGGGCCCCGCGGCGCTGGGCGGCCAGGCCTGGTGGTCCTTCGGGGGCCTGTTCCTGGTCGACTCGCCCGAGCAGCGCCGGCTCGGCATCCGCGACTCCGCGGACCTCGCCCTGGCGGACTGGCTGGGCTCGGCGGACTTCGACGCGGGCGGCGCCCCGGGCGGCGGCGACGAGTGGTCGCGCGCCTGGGCCGAGGGCTTCATCGACTTCGCCGCGGGCGAGATGCGCCCCTGGCTGCACGCGCAGGGCGTGCGCTGGTTCCCGCTGGTGCAGTGGGCCGAGCGCGGCGGGTACCTGGCCGACGGGCACGGCAACTCCGTGCCCAGGTTCCACGTCACGTGGGGCACCGGGCCGGGCATCCTCGAGCCGTTCGTGCGGGCGCTGCTCGACGCGCGCGCCGCGGGGCTCCTGACGGCGATGTTCCGGCGCCGGGTGACCGGGCTGGTGCTGACCGACGGGCGGGTCACGGGCGTGCGGGGGGACGTGCTGGCCGCCGACGGCGCCGCGCGCGGGGCGCCGAGCTCACGCGAGCCGGTGGGGCAGTTCGAGCTGGCCGCGAGCGCCGTGGTGATCGCCACGGGCGGCATCGGGGCCAACCACGACCTGGTGCGGGCGACCTGGGCGCAGGACGCGGGGCGGCTGCCGCAGCGGATGCTGTCGGGGGTGCCGGACCATGTGGACGGCTCGGGCATCGAGGCGGCCCGCGGGGCCGGAGCGGCGGTGGTCCACGAGGACCGCATGTGGCACTACCCCGAGGGCGTCACGAACCACTCGCCGGTGTGGGGGCGCCATGGCATCCGCATCCTGCCCGGCCCGAGCTCGTTGTGGCTCGACGCCGACGGCCACCGCCTGCCCCCGCCGCTGTTCCCGGGCTTCGACTCGTTGGGCGCCCTGCGGCACATCACGGGGCGCGGCGACGACCACTCCTGGTTCGTGCTGGACAAGACGATCCTGGGCGCCGAGTTCGCGCTCTCCGGCTCGGAGCAGAACCCCGACCTGACCGGCAAGGACGTCGGCCTGCTGCTGCAGCGCGTGCGCCCCGGCGCCGTGGGGCCGGTGGAGGCCTTCGCCCAGCACTCGGAGGAGTTCCTGTGGGCGGACACGCCCGCGGAGCTCGCCGCCCGGATGAACACCCTGACGGGCACTGACCGCATCGACCCCGGCAAGCTCGCCCGGACCATCCGCGAGCGCGACCGCCAGGTGCGCACGGGCCTCGGCAAGGATCTGCAGGTCACCGCGACGGCGATGGCCCGCCGGTATGTGGTGGACCGGCTGATCCGCGTCGCCAAGCCGCATGAGCTGCTCGACCCGGCGCACGGGCCGCTGCTCGCGGTGCGGCTGTCGGTGCTGACCCGCAAGACGCTCGGCGGGCTGCTCACCGACACCGACGGCCAGGTGCTGCGCCCGGGTGGCGGCGCGCTGCCCGGGCTGTTCGCGGTCGGCGAGGCCGCGGGCTTCGGCGGCGGAGGCGCCCACGGCCGGCGCGCGCTCGAGGGCACGTTCCTGGGCGGCTGCCTGTTCACCGGGCGCACCACCGGCAGGGCGCTCGCCGACCAGCTCAGCGGCTGAGCCGGCGGGCGCCCTGCGGGGTCAGCTCACGGCGTTGGCGACCAGCCCCACGTCGGCCACGGATGTCAGCCCACGGTGCCGGGGCACGATCCGCACGGTGTACCCGAACGACCCGGACGACTCGAGGCGCACGGTGCCCGCGAACGCGTAACGGCCCACCTCGAACGCCTCGGCGACCTGCAGCGCCGACACCGCGAAGGTGGACAGCTCGTCGTCCTCCCGCACGTGGCCGTGCAGCACCTGCACCTCGACGTCCTGCGGGGTGAGCTCGCCCAGGGAGATATACGCCTTGACGTGCATCTCGTCGCCGACCTGCGGCACGTCGCTCACACCGCCGGACTCGACGTGGTCCACGCGCACCTGGGCCCAGCCGGCCCGCACCCGCTCCTTCCAGCGCGCGAGCTCGCGCGCGCCGGCGAAGTCGTCGGCCTCGAGGTCCTGGCCGGCGACAGCGGCGGGCACGTACAGGTGGCGCACGTAGTCGGCGACCATGCGGGTCGCCTGGACCTTCGGCCCGAGGGTGGCCAGCGTGTGGCGGACCATCTCGAGCCAGTGCACCGGCAGGCCGCGCTCGTCGCGGTCGTAGAACCGGGCGGCGACCTGGTGCTCGATGAGGTCGTACAGCGCCGCAGCCTCGAGGTCGTCGCGGCGCTCGGGGTCGTCGACGCCGTCGGCGGTGGGGATGGCCCAGCCGTTCTCGCCGTCGAACCACTCGTCCCACCAGCCGTCGAGCACGGACAGGTTGAGGCCGCCGTTGAGGGCGGACTTCATCCCGGACGTGCCGGAGGCCTCCAGCGGGCGCAGCGGGTTGTTGAGCCACACGTCGCAGCCCGGCAGCAGGGTCTGCGCCATCCCGATGTCGTAGTTCGGCAGGAAGACGATGCGGTGGCGCACATCCGGCTCGTCCGCGAAGCGCACGAGCTGCTGGATGAGGCGCTTGCCCTGGTCGTCGGCGGGGTGGGACTTGCCGGCGACGATGAGCTGCACGGGGCGCTCGGGGTCGGTGAGCAGCGCGCGCAGCCGCACGGGGTCCCGCAGCATCAGCGTGAGCCGCTTGTACGTCGGCACACGACGCGCGAATCCGATGGTGAGGACGTCGGGCGAGAGGACCTCGTCCAGCCAGCCCAGCTCGGCCGGGCTCGCGCCGCGCTGGTGCCAGGACGACCCGACCCGGTCGCGCGCGTCGGCGACCAGCTGGGCGCGCAGCTCGTGGCGCACCTGCCACAGCTCGGCGTCCGTCACGCCGTCCGGCCGCAGCCAGCCGGCGCCGGAGGCGACCTCCTCCGGGGTGAGCCGTGCGGCGGCCAGGTCGGCCAGCCTGCGGTCCACCCACGTCGGGGAGTGCACGCCGTTGGTGATGGAGCCGATCGGCACCTCCGCCGCGTCGAACCCCTCCCACAGGCCGTTGAACATGTTCCGGGACACGTCGCCGTGCAGCAGCGAGACGCCGTTGGCGCGGCCGCCGAGGCGCAGGCCCAGCACCGCCATGTTGAACAGCAGCGGGTCGCCGCCCTCGTAGTCCTCGGCGCCCAGCTCGAGCACACGCTCCACGGGCACGCCCTCGACGGCGTTGTCCCCGCCGAAGTACTGGCCGACGAGCCGCGCCTCGAAGCGGTCGATGCCGGCGGGCACCGGGGTGTGCGTGGTGAACACCGTCGACGCGCGCACGGCCTCGCGCGCCGCGTCGAAGTCCAGGCCCTTGTCGGTGACGAGCTCGCGGATGCGCTCCACGCCGAGGAGGCCCGCGTGGCCCTCGTTCATGTGGAAGACCTCGGGGGCGGGCGCCCCGGTGAGCCGCGACCACAGGCGCAGCGCGCGGACCCCGCCGACGCCCAGCAGCAGCTCCTGCTGCAGCCGGTACTCGCCGCCGCCGCCGTAGAGGCGGTCGGTCACCTTGCGGGCGAGCTCGTCGTTCTCGGGGACGTCGGAGTCGAGCAGCAGCAGCGGGATCCGGCCGACGGCGGCGGACCAGATGTGCGCGTGCAGCGTGCGACCGCCCGGCAGGGAGATGCTCACCTGCGCCGGGGTCCCGTCGTCCTCGCGCAGCAGCCGCAGCGGCAGCCCGTCCGGGTCGAGCACCGGGTACGTCTCGAGCTGCCAGCCGTCGCGGGTGAGCGACTGCTTGAAGTAGCCGGAGCCGTAGAGCAGCCCGACGCCCACGATCGGCACGCCGAGGTCGGAGGCGCTCTTGAGGTGGTCGCCGGCCAGGATGCCGAGCCCGCCCGAGTACTGCGGCAGCACCGAGGTGATGCCGTACTCCGGCGAGAAGTAGGCGATCGAGGCGGGCAGGTCCTCGGGGTCCTGCTCCTGGTACCAGCGGGGCGCGGTGAGGTAGCGCCGCAGATCGGCGGCGGCGGCGTGCACCCGCCCGACGAACGCCTCATCGGCGGCGAGCGCGGCGAGCCGGCCCGGCTCGAGCGCGCCCAGCAGCGCGACGGGGTCCCCGCCCACCTGATCCCAGAGATCCTGGTCGATGGCCGCGAACAGGTCCCGGGTGGGCGCATGCCACGACCAGCGCAGGTTGTGGGCCAGCTCGTCGAGATCGGCGAGCTCAGCCGGCAGAACAGTGCGGACGGTGAATCGTCGGATTGCTCTCACCTGCCCGACACTACGCAGGTCAACCCCCTGCGCACACCCCGAACGCGCCGCTGATGCGCCCGGGCGCGTCGGGGCCGCCCGCCGGGGCGCGGGCGCCGCCCGACCTGGGGCTCGCCGTGTCCAGCGGATGCTCTGACCACCGCGGAGTGGATAGGTTCGGACCGTGACGCAGACACCACCGCAGGTCCCCCCAACGACGCCGCGTCGCGCCCGCACCTCGGCACTCCCCCAGCCGCACGCTGACGGGCCCCCGATCGGGCGCATCCCCGTGGTCGACCTCTCCCCCGTCGTGGACGCCGGCCGATGGCCCGCCAAGGCCGTTGTCGGCGAGGCGGTGCCGATCCGCGCCACCGTCTTCCGCGAGGGCCACGACGCCGTCGCCGCCACCGCCGTGCTGGTGGGCCCGGACGGCCGCGACCGTTCGCGCACCCGCATGGTGGACATCGCCCCGGGCCTGGACCGGTTCGAGGGCCGGCTGGCGCCCGACTCCGTGGGCCTGTGGGGCTTCCGGGTGGAGGGCTGGTCCGACCCGTACGGGACGTGGACGCATGACGCGTCGATCAAGGTCGAGGCGGGGATCGACGTCGAGCTGATGCTCGCCGAGGGCGCGTTGCTGCTCGAGCGCGCGGCCACGCGCGGCGAGGACGGGCGCCTGCCCGAGCCGGCCGCCCAGGTGCTGCTCGGCGCGGTGAAGGCCCTGCGGGACACCAGCAGGCCCCCGCAGGCCCGGCTCGCCGCGGCGTTGAGCGACCCGGTGCGCGCCGTGCTCGACGAGCACCCGCTGCGCGACCTGGTCAGCCCGTCGCCGGTGTACCCGCTGCAGGTGGACCGCGAGCTGGCGCTCGCGGGCGCCTGGTACGAGATGTTCCCGAGGTCCGCGGGGGCCGTCCGGGACCCGGAGACCGGCGAGTGGACCTCCGGCACGTTCCGCACCGCTGCCCTCGAGCTGCCGCGCATCGCCGAGCTGGGCTTCGACTTCGTGTACCTGACGCCGGTGCACCCCATCGGCACGACCTACCGCAAGGGCCGGAACAACTCGCTGACGGCCCTGCCCGGGGAGCCGGGCTCGCCGTACGCGATCGGCTCGCCGGACGGCGGCCACGACGCGATCGAGCCGTCGCTGGGCACGTTCGAGGACTTCGACGCGTTCGTGGCCACCGCGCGGGGCCTCGGCCTCGAGGTGGCCCTGGACTTGGCGCTGCAGGCGTCCCCGGACCACCCGTGGGTCACCGAGCACCCCGAGTGGTTCACCACCCGCGCGGACGGCACCATCGCCTACGCGGAGAACCCGCCCAAGAAGTACCAGGACATCTACCCGCTCAACTTCGACAACGACCCCGAGGGCATCTACCAGGAGATCCGCCGGGTGCTGCAGGTGTGGATCGACCACGGGGTCACGGCCTTCCGCGTGGACAACCCGCACACCAAGCCGCTGCCGTTCTGGGAGCGGCTGCTCGCGGACGTGCGGGCCAGCCACCCGGAGGTGATCTTCCTGTCGGAGGCGTTCACCCGGCCGGCGATGATGCTGAACCTGGCGCGGATCGGCTTCCACCAGTCGTACACGTACTTCACGTGGCGCAACTCCAAGCCCGAGATCGAGGAGTACCTGCGCGAGGTGTCCGGCGAGCAGGGCTCGTGGATGCGGCCGAGCTTCTGGCCGACGACGCACGACATCCTGCCGCCGTACCTGCAGCAGGGCGGCGTCGCGGGCTTCGCGGTGCGGGCCGTGCTCGCCGCGCTGGGGTCGCCGACGTGGGGCGTGTACTCCGGGTACGAGCTCATCGAGAACGTGCCCCGCCCGGGTGTCGAGGAGCAGATCGACAACGAGAAGTACGAGTTCAAGCCGCGCGACTGGAGCCGCGCCGACCAGTTCGGCATCGCCGAGCTGATCCGCCGGCTCAACGAGATCCGCCACCAGCACCCGGCGCTGCGCCAGCTCCGCGACCTCACCGTGCACCCCACCACCGACGACGCGCTGGTGTGCTTCTCGCGGAGCCTGTCCGCCCAGGACTCGCCGACCGGCAGGCCGGACACCATCATCGTCGTGGTGAACCTCGACCCGTTCCAGACCCGCGAGGGCCTGGTCCACCTCGACCTGGCCGCCTTGGGGCTGCCCCGCCCCGGCAGCGACCCCACAGGCCTCTTCGTGGCGCACGACATCCTCTCGGACGAGACCTACGCCTGGGGGTCGGAGGTCTACGTGCGGCTGGACCCGGCCGTCCGGGTCGCGCACGTCGTCCAGGCGGACCCGGCATGAGCGCGCCCACGTCCGGCGTCTCCACCCCGGGACTGCCCGCCGAGCCCGAGCACCCCGCGCGCAGCGCGCTCCCGGGCCGCCCGCAGCCGCTGGTGCCCCGTCCCCGCAATGAGCGCCCGGGGTTGTCCGACGACCCGGAGTGGTACCGCACCGGCGTGTTCTACGAGGTGATGATCCGGGCGTTCTCTGATGGGAAGGGCGACGGCAGCGGGGACCTGCAGGGCCTGATCCAGCGGCTCGACTACCTGCAGTGGCTGGGCGTCGACGTGCTGTGGCTCCCGCCGTTCTACCCGTCGCCGTTGCGCGACGGCGGCTACGACGTGTCCGACTACACGGCGATCGCCCCGCAGTACGGCACCGCCCAGCAGTTCACCGAGCTCATCGGCGCGGCGCATGAGCGCGGCATCCGCATCGTCGTCGACCTGGTGATGAACCACACCAGCGACGCGCACCCGTGGTTCCAGGCCTCCCGCTCGGACCCGGACGGGCCGTATGGCGACTTCTACGTGTGGAGCGACGACAACACCCGCTACCAGGACGCGCGCATCATCTTCGTGGACACGGAGACGTCGAACTGGACCTTCGACCCGGTGCGGCGCCAGTACTTCTGGCACCGGTTCTTCAGCCACCAGCCGGACTTGAACTTCGAGAACCCGCGCGTGGTCGACGCGATGATGGACGTGGCCCGGTACTGGCTGCAGCTCGGCGTGGACGGGTTCCGGCTGGACGCCGTGCCGTACCTGTACGAGGCGGAGGGCACCAACTGCGAGAACCTGCCCGAGACGCACGCGATGCTGCGCAGGCTCCGCAAGATGGTGGATGACGAGTTCCCCGGCCGCATCATCCTGGCCGAGGCGAACCAGTGGCCCGAGGACGTCGTCGAGTACTTCGGCACCGAGGAGGAGCCGGAGTGCCACATGGCGTTCCACTTCCCGGTGATGCCGCGGATCTTCTACGCGATCCGCGACCAGCGCGCCACGCCGATCGTGGACATCCTCGCGGACACGCCGCCGATCCCGAAGGGCGCGCAGTGGAGCACGTTCCTGCGCAACCACGACGAGCTCACCCTCGAGATGGTCTCCACGGAGGAGCGCGCCTCGATGTACGGGTGGTACGCCCCCGACTCGCGGATGCGCGCGAACATCGGCATCCGGCGACGGCTCGCGCCCCTGCTGGACAACTCCCGCAGCGAGATCGAGCTCGCGCACGCGCTGCTGCTCTCCCTGCCTGGCAGCCCGTGCCTGTACTACGGCGACGAGATCGGGATGGGCGACAACATCTGGCTCGCGGACCGCGACTCGGTGCGCACGCCGATGCAGTGGACCCCTGACCGCAACGCCGGCTTCTCCACCGCCGACCCCGGCAAGCTGTACCTGCCGGTGATCCAGTCGCTGGTGCACAACTACAGCAACATCAACGTCGAGGCGCAGCTCGCGCAGCCGACGTCGCTGCTGCACTGGGTGCACGGGATGCTCGCGGTCCGCCGCCAGCACCGCGCGCTCGGCCTGGGCGACCTGACGGTGCTGCGCACCGACAACGACGCCATCCTCGCGTTCCTGCGGTCCACGCCCGAGGAGACGATCCTGGCGGTGGCGAACCTCGCGTCCACGCCCCGATCGACCACCGTGGAGATCCCCGGGCATGCGGGCGAGCGCACACGGGACGTGTTCGGCGGGGCGGACTTCCCCGCGATCACGCCGGAGGGGACGTTGGCGCTCACCCTCGGGTCGCGTGACTTCTTCTGGCTGCAGATCGGCGGATGATGACAACGCCCGGCGCCCCTGACGACCTCGCGGACGAGGAGCTCGTGCGGCTGCTCGCGGACTGGCTCCCCGAGCGGCGCTGGTTCCCGGTCAAGGGGGTCGTGGCCGCCCTGGACCTGGTGGGCGCCCGCGACCTGCGCGATCCCCGCGACGAGGCCCGCGTGCGGATCTTGTTCGTGCGCGCCACGGCGCCGGGCACGGACGTGGTGCTGCAGATACCCGTGACGCTGCGCACACCGGGCGGGAGGGACGGGATCACGCGGATCGGCGTGATCGGCGACCCCCCGCTGGAGGTGCATGACGGCTGTGGGGACCCGGCCTTCCTGCGCGCCTGGCTGGCCGCCGCGGACGGCCCCGGCGCCGCCGTCGACCCGCAGCGCGCGCGGGTGCTCACCGGCGAGCAGTCGAACACGTCGATCGTGCTGCCCGCCCTGGACGCTGGCGAGGACGCGGCCGCGGGCGGCCTGCCGCCGGGCCCGGCCATCCTCAAGGTCTTCCGCACGTTGTCCCCCGGCGACAACCCGGACGTCGACGTGCCCCGGGCCCTCGCGGCGCACGGGTGGCGGCATGTGCCGCGGCCGTTGGGCTGGCTCGACGGGACGTGGCCGGACCGGTCGGAGGTCGCCGAGGGCCATCTCGCGGTGCTCAGCCAGTTCCTGGCCGGCGCGCAGGACGGCTTCGAGCTCGCCTGCGCGATGGCGGGGCGGGGCGAGTCGTTCGCCGCGCATGCCCGCGCGCTCGGCGGGGTCGTGGCCGGCATGCACGGGGCCCTCGCCGCCGCGCTCCCCGTGCCGCCGCCGCCGGCCACCGTGCACCGCGCGAGCTCCGTCGCGCAGGCCGTGCGGGACAGATTCCGTTGGGCCGCGGCCGCGGTGCCCGTGCTCGACAAGTTCGCGGGCGCCGTCGAGGACCTCGCCGTCCGCACCCAGCATCTGGACCGCTTGCCCGCCCCGCAGCGCATCCACGGCGACCTGCACCTGGGCCAGGCGCTCTACGCCGACGACCTCTGGTTCATCACCGACTTCGAGGGCGAGCCGCTGGCGCCGGTGGCGGCCCGCACCCGCCCCGACCTGGCGCTGCGGGACGTGGCCGGGATGCTGCGCTCCTTCGACTACGCGGCGGCCGTGGGCGCGGCGAGCGGCGCCGACGGCATCCCCGACGAGGCCGCGGCGCAGGCATGGACGGACTCCGCCCGGCAGGGCCTGCTCGTCGGCTACCGCGACGCCCGGCTGAGCGCGCGGCCGCAGGACGGCGCCGACGGCGACCCGGACGCGATCAGCCTGGAGACCCGTGCCCAGCTCCTGCGCGCGCTCGAGCTCGACAAGGCGCTGTACGAGGCGGTGTACGAGGCCCGCAACCGGCCCGCGTGGCTGCCCATCCCGCTGATGGCGATCACCCGGCTGCTCGCCTGAGCGCGACGGGCCGTCAGGCTGAGGCACGTGCTACCGCTCAGGCCAGGGTTTGCACCGGCTTCCCGTCGCCCTCGGCCATGAGCTCCGCGGGGATCCGCAGGCCCGACTGCCGCGGCGCCAGCTCGCTCTGCAGCACGAGCGCCGCAGCGCCCACCGCGGCGGCCTCGGACGCGTTCGAGGAGATCGTCACCCGCACCGGGTGGCTGCCCCGCGCGAAGAACGAGCGCCCGAGCTGGTCCTCGACGGTGGGCAGGTAGATGGAGCCCGCGAGCGCGAACGACGGCCCGGTGAGGACCACCAGGTCGAGGTCCATCACGTTCGCCAGCGTCTGGGCCGCGACGCCGATGAACCGGGCCGACCGCTGCAGGATCTCCTGCGCGGCGGGCTCCCCGCGCAGCGCGGCGCGGGCCACGGCCGCGAACTGCTCGGCGATGGTGCGGTCCGGCTGGCCGAGGTCGAGGCCCTGGGCCTGCGCGGCGGCGACCACGGCTGCGGGCCCGGCGAGCGCCTCGACGCAGCCCTGGCTGCCGCACCAGCACTCCGGCCCGTCCACGTCCACGCAGATGTGGCCGACCTCCCCCGCGTTGGAGGACGAGCCCCGGTAGACGGTGCCGTTGACGAGCACGCCGGCGCCGATGCCGGTGCCCATGTACAGCGCAGCGAACGCGGACGTGGTCTCGATGCCGCCGGCCCAGTACTCGCCGATCGCGGCGGCCGTCGCGTCGTTGTCGAGCAGCACGGGCACCCCGACGGCGTCCTCGAGCGCGTCGCCGAGCGGGTAGTCGGCCCACCGCTGCATGATCGGCGGCGCCAACACCATGCCGACGGACGCCGTGATCGGCCCGGGCGAGACCACGCCGATGCCGAGCACGCGGGCGTGGTCGACCCCGACGCGGGTGATCATCGCGTCGATCTCCCCGACCATGCGGGTGACGACCTCCTGCGGGTCGTCCGAGCCCGCGCCGGACTTGCGCCAGCGGCCCACGATCGCCCCGCCGAGGTTCGCGAGCACGTAGGTGATGCCCGCGTGGTCGAGGTGCACCCCCACGGCGTACCGGGCGTTCGGGTCGAGCCGCAGCAGCCTGCGGGGCTTCCCGCCGGTGGACTCGGCCTGCCCCGCCTCGACGACGAGCCCCTCATTCATCAGGCGGCGCACCACCGTGGAGATGGTGGCGCCGGTGAGCCCGGTGGCATGGGTGAGCTCGACCCGGCTGATGGTGCCGGCGGCCCGGATGACGTCGAGGATCGCCGATCGGCTGCTGGTGTGTGCCATGCCGAGGCTGGTGCTGCTCACGCTGGGTCTCCTGTCCGGCTGTGCGCGGGATCTGGACGGCTGCGCGCCGTGCCGACTGGGCCACGACGTGGCGTCGCCCGGGGACCGCGAGTCCACCGAATTCGTTCGATCGCCACAGCGTGCCACAGGATCGTGGGCCGTCCGCCGCGCTTTCCCCCGACTGCCACGCGCGGGTTCCGTCAGGCCGTCGCTGACAGCTCGCGCAGCCGCCGCTCGGGGTCCGGGGCGGCCTCCGCGAGTAGCCGCGTGTACTCGTGCTGCGGGTTGAGGATGACGTCGTCCGCCGGCCCACGCTCGACGATCTGCCCCCGGTACATCACCAGGATCTCGTCGGAGAAGTGCCGGGCTGTGGCGAGGTCGTGCGTGATGTACAGGACGCCCAGGTTCTCCTCGCGCTGCAGGCTCGCGAGCAGGTTGAGCACGCCGAGCCGGATGGACACGTCGAGCATCGACACCGGCTCGTCGGCCACCAGGATGCCGGGCTCGGGCGCCAGCGCGCGGGCGATCGCGACGCGCTGCCGCTGCCCGCCGGAGAGCTCATGGGGCCGGCGCCGGGCGAAGTCGTCGGTGGCGTCGAGCCGCACCCGCTCGAGCAGCGAGCGCACCCTGTCGCGCACCTCGTCGGTGGACAGCCCACGGTGGTGCAGGCGGATCGGGCGCTCCAGGTGGTGCTCGATGGTGTGGTAGGGGTTCAGCGAGGCGAACGGGTCCTGGAAGACCATCTGCACCTCCTTGCGGTACCGCCGCAGACCGGGCCCGCGCCGCCGCACGGGCTCGCCGTCCACCGCGATCTGGCCGCTGGTGGGGCGCTCGAGCTGCATGAGCAGCTTGGCGATCGTCGACTTGCCGCTGCCGGACTGCCCCACCAGCGCGACCGTGCGCCCCGGCTCCAGCGTGAAGCTCACATGGTCGACGGCCGTCAGGGTCGTGGAGCGGAAGCCGCTGCGCAGGTGGTACTCCTTCACCACGTCGCGCACCTCGAGGGTGGTCATCGGGTCTCCTCCTCGTCGACGCCGGAGCGGATGAACCCGCCGCGAGCCCCGGTCAGGCTCGGGAAGGACCCGAGCAGCGTGCGGGTGTACTCGTGCTGCGGCTGCGTGTAGAGCGTCATCGCGTCCGCCAGCTCGACGATCTCGCCGTCGCGCATGATCGCGATGCGGTCGCTGATCTCCAGCAGCAGCGGCAGGTCGTGCGTGATGAAGATGACGGCGAAGCCCAGCTCGGAGCGCAGCCGGGTGATCTCCCGCAGGATCTCGCGCTGCACCACCACGTCGAGGGCTGTGGTCGGCTCGTCCATGATCATGACCTGCGGGTCCAGGGCCATCGCCATCGCGATCATCACCCGCTGCCGCATGCCGCCGGAGAGCTCGTGCGCGAACGACTTGAGCCGGCCGCGGTCCACCCCGACCCGCTCGAGCAGCTCGCCGCAGCGCTCGACGCGCTCGGCGCGGCCCATGTCGGGCCGGTGCGTGGTGAAGATGTCCTCGAGCTGGGCCTGGATGCTGATCACCGGGTTGAGCGAGTTCATCGCCCCCTGGAAGACCATCGCGATGCGGTCCCAGCGGAACGCGCGCAGGTCCTCGCCGTGCAGGGCGCCCAGGTCGAGCTCGTAGCCCTCCCGCGAGTGGAACACCGCGCGCCCGCTGGTGATGACGGCCGGCGGCTTGAGCAGGCGGTTCACCCCGTAGGCGAGGGTGCTCTTGCCGCAGCCGCTCTCCCCCGCGAGGCCGAGCACCTCGCCGCGGCCGAGCGACAGCGAGACGTTCTTCACGGCGTGCACCACGGGGTCGACGAGGTAGTCGATGCTCAGGTCCTCGATGGTGAGCACCGGATGGGAGGACGTCCCCGGCGGGGTGGCTGTCGGCGTGGACGCCGGGGCGGGCGTCGGCATGGTCGTCACAGCGTGGCCTCCTTCGCGCTCTTGAGCTGGGACCGCGACATGCGCCACGTGCGCCGTGCCGCGCGCGTCTGCGAGCGCAGCTTCGGGTTGATGATCTCGTCGATCGAGAAGTTGATGAGGGACAGCGCGGCGCCGAACAGCGCGAGCATCAGGCCCGGCGGGATGAACCACCACCAGGCGCCCAGGCGCAGCGCCAGGCCGTTCTGCGCGAAGTAGAGCATCGTGCCCCAGGTGAACGATCCGGAGGCGCCGAGCCCGAGGAACGACAGGCCCGCCTCGCCGAGGATCGCGAAGATGATCGCGAAGACGACCTGCGAGGCCAGCAGGGGGATGAGGTTGGGCAGCACCTCCACGGTGAGGATCCGCCACGACCGCTCCCCCGAGACGCGCGACGCGAGCACGTAGTCGCGGTTGCGGAGCGACAGCGTGAACCCGCGCAGCACCCGCGCGGAGCCGGCCCACCCGGTCAGGGCGAGCACGAAGGCGATCAGCCACACGCTCTTGTTCGGCACGTAGCTCGAGATGACGATCACCAGCGGCAGCCCGGGGATCACCAACATGACGTTGCTGAACAGCGAGAAGGACTCGTCGACCACGCCGCCGATGTACGCGCCCACCACACCGAAGAACGTGGACAGCACGAGCGTCAGCGCGCCCACCACGAGCCCGATGGTCAGCGAGCCGCGCGTCGCGTAGGCGAGCTGCGCGAAGACGTCCTGCCCGGTCTGGGTGGTGCCGAGCAGGAAGCCGCCGCCCGGGCCGCTCAGCCCGATGTCGTCGACCTTGGACGGGTCGCCGACGAGGTACGGGCCGACGAGGCCGAAGAGCGCGATGGCCCCGGCGATGGACAGCCCGATGGCGAGCTTCGCCGTCATCGGCGGGAACGAGCGTTGCCGTGAGCGGCCGGAGGCGGCCGGGGCGTGCGGCTCGCTCTCCGCGACCGCCGGGTCCTGGGTGGTCAGTGCCATGTCGGGGTTCCTCCTAGGCCCGGGCCCGCGTGCGCGGGTCGATGATCGTGTACAGGAGGTCGACCAGCAGGTTCGCTCCGAGGACGGACAGGGTGATCACCAGGAAGATGCCCTGCATGAGCGCGTAGTCGTTGCTGTTGACCGCCTGCAGCAGAGCCGACCCGATGCCCGGGTAGGAGAAGACGGCCTCGGTGACGATCGACCCCGCGACCACGAACCCCAACGAGATCGCGAAGCCCGCGATCGAGGGCAGCACGGCGTTCCGCGCGGCGTAGGTGCGCATGATGCGACCCGGCTTCAAGCCCTTGGCCTCGGCGGTGAGGATGTAGTCCTCCGAGAGCGTCGAGACCATCATGTTGCGCATCCCGAGCATCCAGCCGCCGATCGAGGAGATCACGATGGTGAGCGCCGGCAGGGTGCCGTAGTAGACGACCGACGAGATGAACGGCCAGCTCAACCCGATCGACGTCGTGTACACGTCGTAGCCCCCGTTGAGCGGGAACACCTGCCAGATGCTGCCGAAGAGGAACAGCAGGATCAGCGCGAGCCAGAAGTACGGCACGGACTGGAGCATCGTCGTCACGGGGATGACGTTGTCCAGCCACGAGCCGCGCTTCCAGCCCGCCAGGGTCCCCAGCCCGATGCCCACCAGGAACGAGATGATCGTCGCGATGCCGATCAGCCCGATCGTCCACGGGAGCGTCTGGGAGATGACCTTCGCCACCGGGGTCGGGAAGTAGACGACCGACGTCCCGAGGTTCCCCGAGAAGATCTGGCCCAGGTAGGCGATGTACTGCTGCCACAGCGGCTGCTGCGTGTCGGTGCCGAGGAGGAGCTCGATGGCGTGACGGGTGGCCGGGGTGACCGGCCCTCGCGTCGCGAGCTTCGAGATCATGATGTCGACGGGGTCGCCCGGCATCCATCGCGGGATGAAGAAGTTCAGCGTGAGCGCGGCCCAGAGGGCTGCCACGTAGAACCCCAGCTTCTGCAAGACGTATCTCATGCGGTCGCTCTCCCTCGTCGACGGCGCCCCTCGGCACCGACTCGCAGTGCAGTCGTGCGGGTGGGACTACTTGCTGGTGGGCGTGATCGTCTTGAGGATGATCCCGTTGTCCCAGGCCTTCCACGACGCGGCGAACGCGTACTTGTCGTCGTTGGTGGGCCAGCCCTCGGCACGGCTCGTGTTGAACTCGGTGAGCGTCGAGTTCACGTAGATCGGGATGTAGGGCAGGTCGTTGACGATCTGCTCCTGCACGATCGCGTACTGCTTGAGCTGCTCGGCCTCGTCATTCGTGGACCCCGCCGCGCGGACCGCCTCGTCGACGATCGGGTTGGCGTAGCGGGCGAAGTTGCCGGAGATGGCGGACTCGCCCACCGGCGTGGTGTTGTCGCTGTGGTAGCGCTGGTTGTACGGGTAGTACGGGTTCGGCGAGGCGTACAGGCCGATCGAGTCGAGCGAGAGCTGGTAGGTGCCGCCGGTCTGGTTGGCGTTCCACTCGTTCCACGAGAGCTGCGTGGGCGTGAGGTCGATGCCGACCTCCTTGAGCTGCTGCTTCATCGCGTCGTTGAGCGAGATGAAGTCGCTCCAGCCGGTGACCGTCTGGATGGTCAGGGAGAGCTTCTGGCCGTCCTTCACGCGGATGCCGTCCGAGCCGAGCGTCCAGCCCGCGGCGTCGAGGATCGCGTTGGCCTTGGCGGTGTCGGCCGTCTGCGGCGCGACGGCGTTCTCCTTGTCGACGATCCACTTGGCGTCACGCTCGGGGAGCAGCAGCGTCGGGCTGCCCTCGCCGGCGAAGCCGCCACCGGCCAGCTTGTTGAGCTGGGTGCGGTCGATCGCGTGGTAGATCGCCTGGCGCACGGCGACGTCCGTCTGCGGGCCCTCGCAGCCGAGGTCCGCGTTGGAGCAGGTGTAGATCGAGGCCGTCAGGCCAGGGGTGTTGACGTAGGCGAGGTCCTCCTGGTCCTTGAGCAGCTGCTCGAGGCCGGGGAGGAACGCGCTCATCCAGTCGACCTGGCCGGCGATGAGGGCGGCGCTGGCGGCGTCGGCCGTCTCGAGCGAGATGTAGCGCACCTCGTCGATGGCCGGCTTGCCCTTCTCCCAGTAGTCGGCGTTCTTCTCGAGCGCGTAGCTCTGGGCGGAGAAGGTCTTCACCTTGAAGGCGCCGGTGCCGACGGGGTTGGAGTTGACCTCGGTGACCGGGTCGGCCACGTCCTTCCAGATGTGCTCGGGCACGATTCCTCGGTTGCCGAGGATCTCCGGCTCCTGCATGAAGGACTTCTCCGGGAAGGTGAGGACGACGGTGTTCTCGTCGGTGGCCTCCGCGGTGGCCGCGAGCCCGGTGGTGTTCAGCTCAGGCGTCTCGTTGACGAGGTTGAAGGTGAACGCGACGTCGGCGGCGCTGAACGGCTCGCCGTCGTTCCACTTGACGCCCTCACGCGTGGTGATGGTGAGCTCGGTGCCGTCGTCGTTCCACTCGTGGCCGGTGGCCAGCAGCGGGGTGGGCTCGGACTCCGACGCCAGGTTGTACCAGTAGAGCGACTCGAAGATCACGCCGAGCGTGGGCTGCAGCGCGGTGGGCGAGAACGGGTTGAAGTTCTCGGTGATGGTGCCGGTGGCGCCGTTGAAGACGGTGATCGCTGAGCCGCTGCCCCCTGCGGGGTCGGCTGCGGGGTCGGAGCCCGAGCAGGCGCTCAGGCTGAGTGCGGCGACCGAGGCGACGGCTGCCGCGGTCCAGGCCAGGCGCCTTCCGGGGCGCCGAGTGAAGAGGAGCATCTGTGATCCCTCGGTCTGTCGTCACCACGTCGTGACGAGGTTGTGCTGGAAGCCCCCGCGACGTCCCTGTCGGCGGAACGGCGCGGCTTTCGGCCTTCCAGTGGTTACTTTCTTAACTGTCCAAAGTATGGCTGTCAAGGATTGTGTCCTGTTTGTGACCTGTACGTCCGACCTGGCGAAACAGCCTGCGCGCGGCCCCTCCCAGCGCTCAGACCCGGGTTGCGCGCAGCAGCACCAACCGCTCGGGGAACAGCACAGGCGCCTGCAGCCCCACCTCGGACAGCACCCGCCCTGGCAGCCGCACTCCCTCCGGCCCCCACCACGGCAGGTGGGTCCACTGGCTCGCGACGCCGTCCACAGTGGCGCCCGGAGCCTGGGGGCGCACGTGGTAGATCGCGTCGGGATCCAGGCCCGGCAACGGCAGCCGGCCCGTCGGGTAGTCCGCCGACGTCGCCGTCGCCACCCACGCGAACAGCGCGTCCGAGCCGTCCTGCGCCACCACGCCATGCACGTCATACGCCGGATCGGCCACATCCCCATGCACCGCGACGCCCGTGTGCAGCAGACCGCGCACGTCCTTGTACAGCCCGATCCACTCGGCGAGCTCCGCGCGCTGGTCGGCGTCGGCCTCCCGCAGGTCCCACTCGACGCCCAGGTGCCCGAACAACGCCGTGCCCGCCCGAAACGACAGCGGATGACGCCTGCCCGTGGAGTGCGCGGCGCCCGAGCCCACATGGGCGCCCAGCAGCTCGAGCGGCACCAGCAGGTTGGTCCAGCGCTGGATCTGCTGGCGCTCGAGCGCGTCGATGCAGTCGCTCGTCCACACCCGGTCGGTGCGCTCCAAGACCTCCAGGTCCACCCGCCCCCCGCCCGACGAGCACGACTCCACCTCGACGCCGGGGTGCAGCACCCGCAGCTCGTCCAGCAGCCGGTAGACGGCGCGCGTCTGCCCGTGCACGCCGCCCACCCCGCGGGCCCCGTGCCCGGCGTCGACCAGGTCGCGGTTGTGGTCCCACTTGAGGTACGCGATCGGGTACTCCGTCAACAGCGCGTCCAGCCGCCCGAGGATGTACGCGAACGCCTCCGGGCGGGCCAGGTCGAGCACCTGCTGATGACGCGCCTCGCGCGGGAGCCGGCCCGGGGTCCGCAGCATCCAGTCGGGGTGCGCGCGGGCCACATCCGAGTCGGGGTTGACCATCTCCGGCTCCACCCACAGCCCGAACTCCATGCCCAGGCCGTTCACGTGCCGCACCAGCGGGCCCAAGCCGTCCGGCCACACGTCCGCCGAGACGAACCAGTCCCCGAGCCCGGTCGAGTCGTCCCGGCGCGAGCCGAACCACCCGTCGTCCAGCACGAACCGCTCCACGCCCACCGCCGCCGCCGCATCCGCCAAGTCGGTCAGCCGGGTGAGGTCGTGCTCGAAGTACACCGCCTCCCAGGTGTTCGCCACGACCGGGCGCGGGCGGGCCGGGTGCTGCGGCCGGGCGCGCATCCACCGGTGGAATCGCGCCGCGAGGTCGTCGAGCCCGTGGCCGTAGGAGCCGTACAGCCACGGGCTGGTGTACGACTCGCCAGCCTCCAGCCTCACCTCGCCGGGCAGCAGCAGCTCGCCGCCGCCCAGCAGGCCCGGGTTGTAGTGGCTGCGCTCGGCGAGGGAGCGGTGGTTGCCCGACCACGCGGTGTGCACCCCCCACACCTCCCCGTGCCGGTTCGCGAAGCCGGGGACTCCGGCGGCCAGCACGTGCGCGGCGTCGTAGCCGGTGCGCCCGCGGCGGTTCTCCCGCAGCCGGACGCCATGCGTGAAGGCGGTGCGCTGCGGGCTGCGCTCGCGCAAGTGGCGCCCCGTGAAGTCGAGCAGCTCGGCAGCCCGGCCGGGCACGGGCAGCGTGAGCAGCAGCCCGTCCACGGTGTAGACGTCCGGCCCGGTGTTCGTGAGCCGGGCCTGCTGCCGCACCAGCCCCTGGGGGGTCAGCTCGAGCACGAGCCGCAGGCCCAGCCCGGCGCGCGGATCCTGTGCGTCCACCACGAGGCGCTGCGTGCCGTCGCGCTCGCGGCGGAGCTGGGCCGCGAGCACCCGGAACGCCGTGGAGAAGTCGGCGCCGTCGCGGTGTCCGGCCAGGCCCGGCGTGCCCAGGTAGCCGGCGGACTGCTCTGGCAGCACGGCGATCTCGACCTCGCCGTCCACCGGGAAGCCCAGCGGCTGCGGGCGGGCGCCGGCCCGCAGGGCGGCGAGGGCGTCGGCGTCGAGGCCGCCCAGGTCGGCGCCCCAGTGCAGCACCCGGGGCAGTGTGCCCCCGCCCAGGTCGACCACGATGGCGACCCCTGCGGCGCGGAGCTGGACGATCTCGCCTGTGACGTCGGCGGCGATGTCGGCGGCGCCATCGGCCGGCGCAGCGCCGGCGGGGCGCCCGCCGAGGGCTGGCGAGCCGGTGCGGGCGGTGGTGAGGTGGTGGTGCACGGCGTCGCGCGTCACAGGTCGGCTCCTTCGTCGGCTGGTGGGATGACGATAGAGGAGAAACGATTGACTTACTTTGTTCAGTTGCCTAAGAATTGATCCACCCGGGTCCTCGCCTCGGTGACGATGTCGTCGACGGAGCCGCGCAACGCTGCGCGCCCCGTGCTCGAGGGCCCCACGAGGCAGGGAGCACCCCGGATGTACCGACAGGACCTGCACGACGGATGGACCCTGCGCGCCACAGGCGGTCCAGTGCCCGCCGACATCGCGGGCCAGACGGTGACCGCCGAGATCCCCGGCAGCACTCACACGGACCTCCTCGCCGCAGGCCTCATCCCCGACCCGTACCTCGACCAGAACGAGACGGCGCTGGCCTGGATGCACCGCGCCGACTGGCGGTACAGCCGCGAGCTGGCCCTCGAGCCCGCCGCCGCGGGCGAGCGGGTCGACCTGGTCTTCGAGGGCCTCGACACCGTGGCCGAGGTGCGGCTCGACGACGTCCACGTGGGACGCGCCGCCAACCAGCACAGGTCCTACCGCTTCGACGTCCGATGGGCCGCCGACGGCGCCGCCCGCACCCTCGCCGTCGACCTGCGCTCCGCGCTCGAGCACGCCGAGGCGCTCCGTGACCGACTCGGCGCCCGCCCCGCCGCCTACGACCACCCGTTCAACATGGTCCGCAAGATGGCCTGCAGCTTCGGCTGGGACTGGGGCCCCGATCTGCAGACCGCCGGCATCTGGAAGCCCGTGCGCGTCGAGCGCTGGCGCACCGCCCGCCTGGCCCAGATCCGGCCGCTGGTCACGGTCGACAACGACGGGACCGGCCAGGTCGCCGTCCACGTCGAGGTCGAGCGCTCCGGCCTGGCCGGATCGCAGGACGCGGCCCTCGTGCTCCGGGCCCGCATCGGCGACGTCGAGGCGGAGGCTGCGCTGGCGCCCGGCCAGGACTCCGCCACGGTGAGCGTCGCGGTGCCGCACGCACCCCTGTGGTGGCCCGTGGGCCATGGCGCCCAACCGCTGCTCGACCTGGACGTGACGCTCGAGGATGCCGCGTCGCCCACCGCCGACCCGCTCGACTCCTGGCGGCGGCGGATCGGGTTCCGCACCGTCGAGCTCGACACCCAGCCGGACGAGTTCGGCTCGTCCTTCACACTGCGGGTCAACGGCCGGCCGATCTTCGTCAAGGGCGCCAACTGGATCCCCGACGACCACCTGCTGACCCGGATCACGCGGGCACAAGTGGTCCGCCGCGTGGACCAGGCCCTGGGCGCGAACCTCAACCTGCTGCGGGTGTGGGGCGGCGGCGTCTACGAGTCCGAGGACTTCTACGACGTGTGCGATGAGCGCGGCGTGCTCGTCTGGCAGGACTTCCTGCTCGCCTGCGCGGCCTACCCGGAGGAGGACCCGCTCTGGGACGAGTTCGAGGCCGAGGCCCGGGAGAACGTCGCCCGACTGACCCCGCATGCCTCGCTCGTGCTGTGGAACGGCGGCAACGAGAACCTCTGGGGCTTCGAGGACTGGGGCTGGAAGGACAGGCTCAGCGGCGCCACCTGGGGCCGTCGGTACGCCACCGAGCTCTTCCCGGCGATCGTCGCCGAGCTGGACCCGACCCGGCCGTACATGGACGGCAGCCCCTACTCCCCCGCCACGGCGCCCGAGGGCACGCATCCCAACGACCCGGACCACGGCACCCACCACGAATGGGACGTGTGGAACCGGGTGGACTACTCCGCCTACCGCCACCACGTGCCGCGCTTCTGCTCGGAGTTCGGCTTCCAGGGGCCGCCCGCATGGGCGACCCTCGAGCGGGCCGTGCGCAACCCCGACGGCAGCCCGCTCGCCAAGACCGACCCGGTCTTCCTGCTGCATCAGAAGGCCGACGACGGCAACGGCAAGCTCGACCGGGGCCTCGCGCCCCACCTGGGCGTCCCCGCCGAGTTCGCCGACTGGCACTGGGCCACCCAGCTCAACCAGGCGCGCGCGGTCACGCACGCGATCGACCACTACCGCGCCTGGTGGCCCCGCACCACGGGCGCCATCGTCTGGCAGATCAACGACTGCTGGCCGGTGACCTCCTGGGCCGCCGTGGACGGCGACGAACGCCCCAAGCCCCTGTGGTACGCGCTGCGGCACGCGTTCGCCGACCGGGTGCTGTCGGTGCACGAGCGCGACGGGCGCCTGGCCCTGGCGGTCGTCAACGACAGCCCGGAGCTCTGGCACGGCTCCGTCCGGCTCAGGCGCGAGCTGTTCGACGGGACGCTGCTCGCGGAGGCGCACCAGGCGGTGAGCGTCGGGGCCCGCTCGGTGGCGATGCTCCCGCTGCCCGACGACGTCCGGATCCCGGGTGACCCGCGCCACGAGGTGCTCGTCGCCGAGCTGGACGGCGTCCGCACTGCCCACCTGTGGGTGGAGGACGTGGCGCTGGACCTCGACCCCACCCCGCTGGACGCCACGGCGACGCCCGCCGACGGCGGGTACCGGGTGGACGTCACCGCGCGCTCCCTCGCCCGCGACGTGACGCTGCTGGTGGACCGGCTCGACCCGGACGCGAGGGTGGACGACGCGCTGGTGACGCTTCCGGCCGGCGCCAGCGTCACATTCTGGGTGAGGACCTCGACGCGGCTGGACGAGGGCGCCCTGACGTCCGCGCCCGTGCTCCGCACCGCGAACGACCTGCGGGTGGCGGCCCGGGCCAACGACTCCGCCCTGGTGGGGGCGCCCGCCGAGTGACGGCGGCTGAATGACCGCAGCCGCGCGCCGGGAGGGCCCTCGCCCAGCCCGGCGCGCGGACTCGCGCCGCCCGGACCACACTCGGTGACACCGACGAGGTGGAGGGCCGGCGCATGCCAGAGGCACGAGTCGCAATCGTCAGCGGAGCCGCGCGCGGGATCGGCGCCGCGATCGCCAAACGCCTGGCCGCCGACGGGCTGCACGTCGCGGTCATCGACCTGCGGCAGGACGACACCGCGGCCACCGTCGCGGCCATCACCGAGGCCGGCGGCCGGGCGATCGGCATCGGCGCGGACGTCGCCGACGGCCCCGACGTCCGCGCCGCCGTCACCCGGACGGTCGAGGAGCTGGGCACGCCCACGGTGCTGGTCAACAACGCGGGCATCCTGCGCGACAACCTGCTGTTCAAAATGGCCGACGACGACTGGGACGCCGTCGTCGCGGTGCATCTGCGGGGCGCCTTCCTCCTGGCCCGCGAGGTGCAGCGGCACCAGGTGGACGCCCGATGGGGCCGCGTCGTCAACCTGTCGAGCACCTCCGCGCTGGGCAACCGCGGGCAGGCGAACTACGCCGCCGCGAAGGCCGGGCTGCAGGGTTTCACCAAGACCCTGGCCATCGAGCTGGGGCCGTTCGGGGTGACGGCGAACGCCATCGCGCCGGGGATCATCGCCACGGACATGCTCCGCGCGGCCGCCGACCGCCTGGGCATCACCTTCGAGCAGTATCTAGAGGGCGCGGCGCAGCAGATCCCGGTACGCCGCGTGGGCCGGACTGAGGACGTCGCGGCCGTCGCGTCGTTCCTGTGCTCGGACGAGGCGTCCTTCGTGTCCGGCCAGGTGGTCTATGTGGCCGGCGGGCCCCAGGCGTGAGCCCGCGGTCTGGGCGCGCGGTCTGGGCAGGCGATCGGGGACGTGGGCTCAGGCGAAGGCCGCGTGGCCGGTGATCGCCCGGCCCACGATCAGGCTGTTCATCTCGCGGGTGCCCTCGTAGGAGTAGATGGCCTCAGCGTCGGCGAAGTGCCGGATGACGTCGTTCTGCAGCAGGATCCCGTTGCCCCCGAGGACCTCCCGCGACCAGGCGACCGTCTCCCGCATGCGCGCGGTCGCGAAGGCCTTGGCCAGCGCCGAGTGCTCGTCGAGTTGACGCCCCTCGTCGAGCAGCAGCGACACCTGCAGGCACAGGGCGATGCTCGCGGTGATGTTTCCCAGGCACCGGGACAGCAGGTCCTGCACGAGCTGGTGGGAGCCGATCGGCCGCCCGAACTGCTCGCGCTCCCGGGCGTAGGCCACCGCCGCCTCGTATGCGCCGATCGAGTTGCCGACCGCCTGCCACGCGACCTCCGCGCGGGTGAGCCGCAGCACCGTCGCCACATCGCGGAACGACTCGACGAGCGGCAGGCGCAGCTCATCCGGCACCACCACGTCGCGCAGCACGATGTCGGCGTTCTGCACGGACCGCAGGCTCTGCTTGCCCTCGATCTTCGTGGCGGTGTACCCGGGCGCGGAGGTGGGGACCAGGAACGCCTTCGCCTGCCCGTCACCGGCGTCGCGCGCCACGATCACCACGACGTCGGCGAAGGTCGCGTTGCCGATCCAGCGCTTCGCGCCGTTGAGCACCCAGCCCGCGCCCTGGCGCTCGGCGACGGTGCGCAGGCCCCGCGCGGAGTCAGAGCCGGACAGCGGCTCGGTGAGCCCGAAGGCGCCGACCACCTCGCCGGTGGCCATCACGGGCAGCCACTCCTTGCGCTGGGCCGGGGACCCGCCGCACGCCACGGACCCCATCACGAGCCCGCTCTGCACGCCCACGAAGGAGGACACCGAGGCGTCGACCCGGGACATCTCCAGGCAGGCCCACCCGCGCCACCGGGCCGAGTTCTCGAACTGCCGGGACTCGTCCCAGGCGGAGCCGAGCAGCCCGAGCCCTCCCAGCGGCGCGATCAGGTGCCGCGGGAACTCCGCGCGCTCCCAGTAGTCGTTGGCGATGGGCCGCACCTCGGCCTCGAAGAACTCGCGCACAGCCAGCGTCGCCTCGACCTCCCGCGGGCTGAGGCTGTCCTGGAACGCGTAGAAGTCGCTGCTGAGCCGGTCTGACGTCATCCTGGGCTCCATCGCTCGCACGGTGTCGTGGCCCTGTCGTGGCTCCCACTATGCCCCGCTCCCACGACCTTCGCCCTCGCCCGTGCGGCCCCGGCGTCCGGGCCGACTCGCACCACCCCGATCGGGGCCCGACCGCGCCGCTCGGCACTAGGCTGGCCGGCGTGAAGAGCAGGGCAGACGCCGTCGGACTGGTGCTGGCTCGACCCGCCCGGATGCTGGGCCTCGAGCCGTTCTTCATGGAGCTCATCGCCGGCATCGAGGAGGTCCTCGCCTCCGACGGTCGCTCGCTGCTGCTGCATGTCGTGCCCGACCACGACGCGGAGATCGCGGCATACCGGCGCTGGGGCAAGGGCGAGATGGTCGACGCCGTCGTCGTCGTCAACGTCGTCGCCGAAGACCCGCGCCTGCCGATCCTCACCGAGCTCGGCATCCCCGCCGTCGTCATCGGCGGGCCCACCCGCGACCTCCCCTTCTCCAACGTCTGGATCGACAACGCGCAAGCGATGCGGGACGCGGTGGCGCACCTCGTCTCACTCGGCCACCTCCACCTGGCACGGGTCAGCGGGCCCAGCACGCTGGCGCACACCCAGACCCGCACCGAGGCGTTCCTCTCCGAGTGCACGCGCCGCGGAGCCGAGGGCACGGTCGTCGAGGGCGACTACACCGAGTTGTCCGGGACCCGCTCCACGCGCGCGCTCCTCGGCCGGCGCGGAGCCCCGTCCGCGATCGTCTACGACAACGACGTGATGGCGCTCGCCGGGCTCGGCGTCGCCCAGGAGATGGGCGTCCCCGTCCCCGACCAGCTCTCCATCCTGGCCTGGGACGACTCGGCTTTGTGCCGCCTGGCGCACCCGCCCCTGTCCGCGATGAGCCTGGACGTCTACGCGATGGGCGCGCAAGCCGCCGACTGCGTGCTCAACCTCCTCGCCGGCGGCCCCGTCGCCTCGCACACCGCACCCCTCCCCCGGCTCGTCGCACGCGGCTCCACGGCCTCCTTCACGCGCTGACCTCGCTGTTCCCCGCGTGGAGACGCTGCACAGCGCCCCTCGTGGTGGTTGGGTAGGGGCATGAACCGGCAGGTCGAGCTCCTCCCCGTCCCCGTCGACCCCGCAGTGCTGCGCGCGGTCGCCCAGGGTGTCTCCCACGAACCCCACTCGGTGCTCGGCCCGCATGTGGGCAACGGGCGGACGACGATCCGGGTGCTGCGGCCGCTGGCCGACGCCGTGGAGATCGTCACCCCGCAGGGCACGTTCAAGGCGACCCATGAGCTCGACGGGATTTGGTTCGCCGTGCTGCCGGGCGAGCAGGTGCCGGATTACCGGCTGGACGTCACCTACGCCGGCCACACCACCCGCGCCGACGACCCCTACCGCTTCCTCCCCACAGTCCACGAGCTGGACCGCCACCTCATCCGCGAGGGCCGCCACGAGGAGCTGTGGACGGTGCTCGGCGCCAACATCCACACCTACCCGAGCGTGCTCGGCGAGGTCCGGGGCACGGCGTTCGCGGTCTGGGCCCCCAACGCCGTCGCCGTGCGGGTCGTCGGGGACTTCAACCACTGGCAGGGCACCCAGAACGCGATGCGCTCACTCGGCGAGAGCGGCGTGTGGGAGCTCTTCATCCCCGGGGTCGAGGCTGGCGCCCGGTACAAGTTCGAGATCCTGGGCCGCGACGGCTCGTGGCGGCAGAAGGCCGACCCGCTGGCCAAGGGCACCGAGGTGCCGCCCGCCACGGCATCGGTGGTCGTCGAGAGCCGTTACGCGTGGACCGATGACGCCTGGCTCGCCCACCGCGCCTCCCGCGACCCGCACACCGGCCCGGTCAGCATCTACGAGGTGCACCTCGGCTCATGGCGCGCCGGCCTCTCCTACCGGGAGCTGGCCGCGCAGCTCACCGAGTACGTCGTGGACCTCGGGTTCACCCACGTCGAGCTGATGCCCGTCGCGGAGCATCCCTTCGGCGGCTCATGGGGCTACCAGGTGTCGTCCTACTACGCCCCGACCTCCCGCTTCGGCCACCCCGATGACTTCCGCTACCTCATCGACACCCTGCACCGAGCCGGTGTCGGCGTGATCCTCGACTGGGTTCCCGCCCACTTCCCCAAGGACGAGTGGGCGCTGGCCCGCTTCGATGGCACCCCGCTGTACGAGCACCCGGACCCGCTGCTCGGCGAGCAGCCCGACTGGGGCACCTTCGTCTTCAACTACGGGCGACTGGAGGTGCGGAACTTCCTGGTCGCCAACGCCACCTACTGGCTGGAGGAGTTCCACATCGACGCACTGCGCGTCGACGCCGTCGCCTCCATGCTCTACCTCGACTACTCCCGCCAGCCCGGCCAGTGGCGGCCGAACATCCACGGCGGACGCGAGAACCTCGAGGCGATCGCCTTCATCCAGGAGGCCAACGCGACGGCATACCGCCGCAGCCCCGGCGTCATGATGATCGCCGAGGAGTCGACCGCGTGGCCGGGCGTCACGGCGCCCACCGACCATGGCGGCCTCGGCTTCGGCTTCAAATGGAACATGGGCTGGATGAACGACACCCTGCGCTACCTCGCGGAGTCGCCGATCAACCGCCGCTATCACCACAACGGGGCCACGTTCTCGCTGGTGTACGCCTTCACGGAGCATTTCATCCTGCCGATCAGCCACGACGAGGTGGTGCACGGCAAGGGCTCGCTCATGGGCAAGATGCCCGGGGACGACTGGCAGAAATTGGCGAACGTCCGCGCACTGCTGGCGTATCAGTGGTCGCACCCGGGCAAGCAACTGCTCTTCATGGGCTCGGAATTCGGCCAGGGCGCCGAGTGGTCGGAATCGCGCAGCCTGGACTGGTGGCTGCTGGACAGCGCGCCACATGCCGGCGTCCAGACCCTCGTCCGTGATCTGAACCGCCTGTACCGGGAGACGCCGGCTCTCTGGGAGCTGGACGGCTCGCCGCAGGGCTTCGAGTGGATCGACTCGAATGACGCCGACCACAACGTCCTCGCCTATCTGCGCCGGGACTCGACTGGCCGGCAGGTCGCCGTGGTGGTCAACTTCGCCGGCACTCCACACGAGGGCTACCGACTGGCACTGCCCGTCGGCGGCCGCTGGATCGAGGCCCTCAACACCGATTCCACGGTCTATTCGGGCTCGGGCGTCGGCAATCTCGGCGCAGTCGAGGCCGTCGCCCAGCCGCATTACGGCCGTCCGTTCTCCGCGACGGTCCGCGTTCCCCCCTTGGGCGCCATCTACCTGATCCCCGAATGACAGAGACACGCTGACATACGGCTCAGGGGCCCGCGAAGACTTCTCCCGCGGGCCCCTGAGCCGTACGCAAACACCCTGGA
>NZ_JAUDBQ010000009.1 GCF_030372105.1 Cellulomonas cellasea
GTGGTTCACGGTCCTACGGTGCCGTGTCAGGCGCGCGCCGCAGAAGGCCGTCCTGGCTGGGGGGACCTAGCCTGAGGCTATGGCCCCGGATCTCATCGGCAGCGCGCGGACACCACTCGGACCGCTCGAGCTGCTCGTCGCGGTGGATGAGCATGGGTCGATCTCCGCGGCGGCCCGCGCCCTCGCGCTCGCGCAGCCGTCGGTCAGCGCGGGCCTGCGCCGGCTCGAACGGCAGACCGGGCTCGCCCTGGTGGTGCGGTCCCACGGCGGCACCACCCTCACCGACGCGGGCCGGGCACTCGTCGGGCGGGCCCGTGACGTGCTCGCCGCCTCCGACGCCTTCGACCACGAGGTCGCCGCCATGCGCGCTGAGCGCGGAGGCCGGCTGTCCGTCGCCGCGAGCCTCACCATCGCCGAGTACCTGGTCCCCCGCTGGCTCGCCGCCCGGCCCGCCGGCGCCGCGGTGCTCGACCTGCACGTCGCGAACTCGCGCGACGTCATGCAGGCAGTGCTGCACGGGCGCGCCGACCTCGGCTTCGTCGAGGGGCCCGACGTCGACAGCGGCCTGCACGCGCGCACCATCGGGCATGACGAGCTGCTGGCCGTCGTGGCGCCGGAGCACCCGTGGGCGGCGCTGAGCCGTCCCGTCACCGCGGCCGAGCTCGCCGCGGGCCCGCTCGCGCTCCGCGAGGCCGGATCGGGCACCCGCGCCACGCTGGAGCAGGCGCTCGAGGCCGCCGGGCACCCGCTGGCCAGCGCCCCCGCGCAACTCGGATCGACAGCAGCCGTCAAGAACGTGGTGCGGGGAGGGCGGACAGCCGCTGTGCTGTCCGCCCTGACCGTCCAAGACGAGCTCGAGCAAGGAACGCTGCGCCGCGTCCGCATCGACGGTGTCGACCTGCACCGGGAGCTGCGCATGGTGTGGTCACGAGGGCGCGAGCCCGCCGCCGTGGCCCGTGAGTTCGCCGCGACTGTGGTCACGGCGACCAAAGAGCAACGTCAGCGCAAGCCCGCGGCCTCAGCCCAGGCGACGGCCTCGGCCCGCGTCGAGACGCCGATCTTGCGGTAGACCGAGCGCACCTGCGACTTCACGGTGTTGCGCGTGACGAAAAGCCGCGTCGCGATCTCCTCCAGGGTGACGTCCTCCGTCAGCTCGCCGAGCACAACCCGCTCACGGCGCGTCAGCGGCTCCGCGAGCTGAGCTGCGGGACGGGCGATCTCGATCGTGCTCATCATGTCCTCCTGGAGTACTGCGGCGCCCCGGCCCGGCCGGTGCGGTGGTGCGGGCTGTCACTGATGAGATCGGCAACTTGCGCCCTGATGACGCAGAAATCACCCATCAATCACCCACGCCGCCGCCCGCAGCCCGCCACCTACCCTCCAAGTTGGACAAACGTGCAGGTCAGGCCGTTACGCGCGCTTACGACCGGTTTTTCGGTTCATCCGAAAGAGGTCATCCGGACGGCCTAACCCGCGGCACACCTCAGGGCGCGGTGAGCGACTGGTATTCGGCCGCGGTGAGCAGCGGGCCGGCCCCCGTGACCTCGACCTTGAGCAGCCAGCCCTCGCCATACGGGTCGGAGTTCACCACGGACGGGTCAGCCACAGCGGCGTCGTTCACCGCGATGACCGTCCCGGAGACCGGGGAGTACAACTCGGACACGGACTTGGTGGACTCGATCTCCCCCACCACGGTCCCCGCGCTCAGCACGTCGCCGACGGCCGGAAGCTCCAGGTAGACGACATCGCCGAGCGCGTCGGCGGCCGTCGCGGTGATGCCCACCGTGGACGGGTCGCCCTCCAGCACCCACTCGTGCTCGGCGGTGTACTTCAGGTTCTCGGGAATGCTCGACATGGGTGTCTCCTGGGTCGCTCGGGCCGGACGGCTCGGGTGGGCGGTCGGTGCTGCTCTGTGTGCTGGCGGTGAGGCTGGTCTACCGCGCGCGCCGGTAGAAGGGAAGCGCGACGACGCGCACGGGCTCACGGCGCCCGCGCACGTCCACGGCCAGCTCCGTGCCCTCGGCACTGAGCTCCGGGGTCACGTACGCCATCGCGATCGGGTGGCCGAGCGTCGGCGACGGGGCTCCCGACGTCACCTGGCCCACCACGGGGCTGTCCGGCGCAGTGCTCGCGAGAACGTCGTAGCCGTGGCGCGCGGCGCGCCGACCCTCGGAGGCGAGGCCCACCAGCACCCGCGCCGGCGGTGACGCCTTGCGGGCCGCGAGCGCCGCGCGGCCGACGAACGGCAGCGGCTCGCCATCGGGCAGCGTCTTGTCGAGCCGCACCACCCGGCCCAGCCCGGCCTCGTACGGGGTGGTGGTGCGGTCCAGCTCGTTGCCGTACAGCGGCATCCCGGCCTCGAGGCGCAGGCTGTCCCGCGCCGAGAGCCCGGCGGGGACCAGGCCGTGCGGTGCGCCGGCCTCGAGCAGCGCGCGCCACAGCGCCGGCGCGTCCTCCGACGGCACGAACAGCTCGAAGCCGTCCTCCCCCGTGTAGCCGGTGCGGGCCACCAGCGCGGGCAGCCCGGCGACGGTGGCCTCGACCGAGGCGTAGTACTTGAGCCCGGTCACCGCGTCCACGTCCTGCGGGGCGGTGAGCGAGCTGACGATCTTCTCCGCCGAGGGCCCCTGCACCGCGACCAGGGCTGTCGAGAGCGAGCGGTCGTCGAGGCCCGCGTCGAACGCACTGATCCGCTCGGTGAGGGCGTCCCGCACCACCTCGACGTTCGAGGCGTTCGCGACCACGAGGAACCGCTGGTCCGCGAGCCGGTAGACGACCAGGTCGTCGAGCACGCTGCCGTCCTCAGCCGTGAGCATCGTGTAGCGGGCGCGGCCCACCGCCAGCGCGGTCAGGTCGCCGACCAGCGCGTGGTCGAGGGCCGTCGCAGCCTGCGGGCCGGTGACCTCGAGCTCCCCCATGTGGGACAGGTCGAACAGCCCGGCGGCCGCACGCACCGCCTGGTGCTCGGCGAGGTCCGACGTGTACCGCAGCGGCATCTGCCAGCCGGCGAAGGAGGTGAGGGCGGCGCCGAGCGCGACGTGCTCGGCGTGCAGCGGGGACAGGAGGTCGTCGGCCATCAGAGGGCGCCTTCCGTGGAGGTGAACGACTCGTCGAAGGCCTCCGGCGGGGGGCAGGAGCAGACGAGGTGGCGGTCGCCATGAGCGTTGTCGATGCGCCGTACCGGCGGCCAGTACTTGTCGGACCGCAGGCTCGGCAGCGGGTACGCGGCCTGCTCGCGGCCGTAGGGCGCGTTCCAGGTGTCGGCGGTGACCGATGCCGCGGTGTGCGGGGCGTTGCGCAGCGGCGATTCGGCCAGTGGCCACGTGCCCGCGGCGACCTCGTCGATCTCGTGGCGGATGGCCACCATCGCGTCGACGAACCGGTTGAGCTCGCCGAGGTCCTCGCTCTCGGTGGGCTCCACCATGAGGGTGCCCGCCACCGGGAAGGACAGCGTCGGGGCGTGGAACCCGTAGTCCTGGAGCCGCTTCGCGACGTCCTCCGCTGTGACGCCCGTCTGCTTGGTGAGCTCGCGCAGGTCGAGGATGCACTCGTGCGCGACCAGGCCCGCCGGGCCCGTGTACAGCACCGGGAAGTGCTCGTTCAGGCGCGCGGCCAGGTAGTTCGCGCTCAGCACCGCCGTCTCGGTGGCCCGGCGCAGGCCCTCGCCGCCCATCAGCGCCACATACGCCCAGGAGATCGGCAGGATGCCCGCCGAGCCGAACGGCGCCGCCGACACCGGCGCGGTCACGTGCTCCCCAGCCGTCGGCCCGCTGGGGCCGCTGAGCCGCGGGTCGGTGGGGTCGCCCGGCAGGAACGGCAGCAGGTGCTCGCCCACGCCGATCGGGCCCACGCCGGGGCCGCCACCGCCGTGCGGGATGCAGAACGTCTTGTGCAGGTTGAGGTGCGAGACGTCGCCGCCGAACTCGCCGGGCCGCGCCAGGCCGACCAGCGCGTTGAGGTTCGCGCCGTCGATGTACACCTGCCCACCGGCCTCATGCACCAGGTCGCACACCGTGCGCACCTGCTCCTCGTAGACGCCATGCGTCGAGGGGTACGTGATCATGATCGCCGCGACCTGCGGGCCGTGGGTCTCGAGCTTGGCGCGCAGGTCGTCGAGATTCACCGACCCGTCCCCAGCCGTCGCCACAACCACCACGCGCATGCCCGCGAGCGCCGCTGACGCCGCGTTGGTGCCGTGCGCCGAGGCCGGGATCAGGCAGACGTCACGCACCGGGTCGCCCTCGGCGCGGCGGCTCGCGTGGAAGTCGCGAATGGCCAGCAGCCCCGCGAGCTCGCCCTGCGACCCGGCGTTCGGCTGCACCGAGACGCCCGCGTAGCCGGTCACCTCGGCGAGCCAGGCCTGCAATGTGTCGATCAGCTCGGTGTACCCGGCGGCCTGCTCGCGCGGCACGAACGGGTGCAGCCCGGCGAACTCAGGCCAGGAAATCGGCTCCATCTCCACTGTCGCGTTGAGCTTCATGGTGCAGGAGCCCAACGGGATCATCGTGCGGTCCAACGCGAGGTCCTTGTCGGAGAGGCGGCGCAGGTAGCGCAGCATCGCCGTCTCCGAACGATTCACGTGAAACACCGGGTGCGTCAGGTAGTCGCTGGTGCGGAGCAGGGCGGCGGGCAGGGTCGACGCGAGGGCCGACGCGCTGGCGTCCGGAGCCCGGCCGTCGCGGGTCGCGGCCGGGGAGCCCGATGCCGCGGCGAACGCCGACAGCACTCGCTCGAGGTCGTCCGGCGTCGTGGTCTCGTCACAGGCGGCCTGCACGTGGTCCGCGTCAGGCGCCCACAGGTTCACGCCCCGCTCGGCGGCTTCCGCGACCACCGCGTGAGCCGCGCCCGGCACGACCGCGCGCACAGTGTCGAAGAACGCGTCGTGCTCCACGCCGACGCCCATCGCGCGCAGCCCCTCGGCGAGCCGTACCGCGCGCGAGTGCACCCGCTCGGCGATCTCCCGCAGCCCATCGGGCCCGTGGTAGACGGCGTACATCGACGCGACGATCGCCAGCAGCGCCTGCGCCGTGCAGATGTTGCTCGTCGCCTTCTCGCGGCGGATGTGCTGCTCACGAGTCTGCAGCGCGAGCCGGTACGCCGGGGCGCCATCGGCGTCGACCGACACCCCCACCAGGCGGCCAGGCAGCATCCGCTCCAAGCCGGGGCGCACCGCCATGTACGCGGCATGCGGGCCGCCGTAGAACAGCGGAACCCCGAACCGCTGCGACGAGCCGACGGCCACATCCGCGCCGAGCTCCCCGGGCGGCGTCAGCAGCGTCAACGACAGCAGGTCCGCGGCGACCGTCACCAGGGCGCCCGCGTCCTTCGCCGCGGCGATCAGCGGCGCCAGGTCACGCACCACACCTGAGGCGCCCGGCGCCTGCAGCACCACGCCCACCAGGTCGGCGTCGCCCAGGTCGGGCAACCCCTCGCTCAGGTCCGCCACCACGATCGGCAGGCCCATCGCCTCCGCGCGACCCCGGGTCACCGCGATCGACTGCGGGAAGCACTCGGCGTCGAGCACCACCGCCCCGTGGTCCTTGCCGCGCACCGCCCGGCGCATCAACGCCACCGCCTCCGCCACCGCCGTCGCCTCGTCCAGCAGCGACGCGTTGGCGGTCGGCAGCCCGGTGAGGTCGGCGACCACCGTCTGGAAGTTCAACAGCGCCTCGAGCCGGCCCTGCGAGATCTCCGGCTGATACGGCGTGTAGGCGGTGTACCAGGCCGGCGATTCGAGCACGTTACGGCGGATCACCGCCGGGGTGACCGTGTCCGAGTAGCCCTGCCCGATCATCTGCGTCAGCACCGTGTTCTTCGCCGCGATGGCGCGCAGGTCCGCCAGGACCTCCTCCTCGCTGCGGGCGGCCGGGAGGGCCAGCGGGCAATCGGTGCGGATGGACTGCGGCACCGCCGCGTCGATCAGCGCGTCGAGCGAGTCGTAGCCGAGCGTGGCGAGCATCGTCGCAAGCGCCGACGCGCGGGGCCCGACGTGCCGGTCCGCGAAGTCGCGGGCGGCGTCCGTGCGGTGTGCGAGGTCGTCGCGGCTCAACGATGTCTGCGCGGCCTGCGCGGTCACGGCGTCATGGAGATCGGTCACGGTGGCTCCTCCGGGGGCGCCCGGCGATGCCGGGACGGACGGGTGGCCTCCCCGCTCTGTCATCCGACGCGCACCACCCGCGGGTGGGGTCGCCGACCTGAGAGTTTTGCCGGTCCGCCAGTGGATCGCGCCACCCGCAGATGGTCGGACCTCCGGGGCGCGCTGGCTTGCACCGTCGGTGAGCCGCCCTCGCGGGCGGCTGCTTTCCAGAGTTGCCTCGCCGCGGCGGTACAGGGGCCTGAGAGTTTCCCGGGGAGGGTTTGCTCCTTCGGCGCCTCGACGCTGACACGGGAGGACTCTCCCGCCACGGTTCGAGCAGCGTGTTCAGTTGTCGTGCTTCCCGTCAGCCTACGGGCATGTGGCCGCCGTCACGCACGCATCTCACCGCGCCGTGAGCCCCCCTGCGGGCGCCGCGCACTCCGAAGCCACGGACGTGATCAGCCGCCGCCCAGCGCGTGACGCGGCCGGTCAGTTGAGGTCGCGGGCCGCCCGCAAAGTCGTGACCAGCCGCGTGACGGCCGCGGCGGAGGCCGGCAGGATCCCGCCGTCCGGGCGGGCGGTCGGCACTAGGACGAGGTGCGCGTCGGAAGTCGTCGACAGGCTGACCGCGGGCCGCACTGCCCCGCCCGATTGGCCCGTCGTCGGGGTGATCGCAGCGACCTCCTCCCAGGACAGGGGCGCCAGCACCTCGGCGCCCCGCCACAACTCGATCCCGTCGTCCGACCAGGCAAGCGTCAGACGCGTCCCCCCGCTGGGGCGCAGGCGTTCGACGTGCCATCCCTGCCTGCGGAGTTGGGCGCCCAGTGCCGCGTCCGACCACACGGCGTGCGTCGACCATCCCGGTCGGGCTGACGCGGCGGCTGCCCGGCGAGCGCGGTCGCGCCGCATCGACAGGACGATCCCGCCGACGACTGCGGCGAGGATGAGAGCTGTCGCGAGGCCCACGAGAACGGGGTCGTTGTCAGAGGTCGCGAAGCGTCGCCAGTTGGCGATCGACAGGATGACGACGCCGACGGCTGACAGTGCAAAGGCGATGCGTTGACGGCTCATGCGGGCACCTCGTGGATTCTGTCGGCGCCGTGTGGCGTGACGTTGTCGGCAAGCGCCTGGATGCCTGCCGTCGGCCAGGACAGGTCGTCGGCGACGGGCGCCTGGACCCTGCGAATGCGACCCGACTCCACGACGACGCCGCGCCCCGGCGGGAACTCCGCCCTGGCCATACGGGGGAAGGGCGTGCGGAACAGGGGGTCGCCGTCGAGGTGGTCGGGTTGGAGCACGAGCCCTCGACGGCCGTTGCGGACCTCGGCGACGAGCGGCCAGGCCGAGCCCCACGTGGACGTCTCCGACTCCGCGACGATGAGGTGGTCGTTCCGTCGTCCCGTCTTCACCGCTTCCGCGAGCGCCTGCTCCGCCGGGCCGCCGAGGAAGTCGGTGATGGACTCGATGACCAGCACGATGCCCAGGTCGCCGGCCACCGGCTCAGCGAGCTCGGGCAGCAGTCGGCGCGCGAGCGCGGCGGCGTCCTCGGCCGAGACGGCGGTCTCCGTCCACACAGGCGCCGCGTGGACGGGTGAGCGCCGGTTGCCCACGTAGTAGAGGCGCCCGTCGGGGGCGAAGCGGCGCAGCGAGGTCGCGATCGACGTGAGCACCGTCGTGCGGCCACTGCCAGGCAACCCGGCCAGCAGGAACGTGCCGTGCGGCTCGAAGCCGACCGGCGCCAGGGTGTCGTCGGCGACGCCGAGCACGGGCAGGCCGTCGGCGGACGTGGGCAGGCTCGAGAGGGTGACGAACGACGACAGCCGGCGCACGGACGGCGCGTCCCCGACGCCGGCGGATCGGAGCCGCGCGGCGAGCCCCTCGATCCAGGCGCCCTGTTCGGCCGGGTCGGCGGCTCCCCCGCCGACAGCGAGCTGCAGCTCGTGCGTGGCGCCCGCGGGCACTGCCCTGCCGGGTGGCGAGGCTGCCGTCAGCACGTCGGCGGGGACGTCCAGCATCCCGTACGCGTTGTCGTCGGCCTGGCGCATGACGATGCGGCGCGGGACGCTCCCCGCGAGCGCCGTCGGGAGAGCGCCGGGACGCTCGGCGGTCATGACGACATGGATGCCGAGCGGTCGCCCCTCGCTGACGATGCGACGGAAGGCGGCGAACGTCGCGGCGCGCCCCGGATCGGACTCCCACCCGTCACGGAACGCACTGAGGCCGTCGAGCAGCAACAGGATCCTCGGCTCGTCCGGACGGCCGGTGAGGGCTCGGTACTGCGTGATGCTCCCGGCACGCACCTGCGAGTACCGCATGGACCGCTCGTCGACGGTGGCGAGCAGCGTGCGGATCAGCCGGGTCACCCGCTCGGCATCGGAGCCGTCCACGATGCCGCCCACGTGGGGCAGCGGCTCCAGCATCGCCAGGCCCCCGGCCCCCAGGTCGATGCCGTAGACCTGCACCGGGAATCCGGCCGCGCAGGCTCGTCCCGCGCCGATGGCGACGGTCCGCAGCGCCGTCGACGTGCCAGCACCTCCCGTGCCGAAGAGGGCGAGCGCGCCGTCGTCAGGCCGGTACGCGAAGGGCGCCTGGCGTTGCTCCTCGGGCAGGTCGACGACACCGAGCGGCAGGCCGGTGTCGTCGACGACAGCGAGGTCGGCGAGGTCGTACACGGCGGCGAGGTCGGGCAGCCACGGGCGTCTCGGGGGCCGCACCCCGGCTTCCTGGGCCGCACGGGCGACTGTCCTCACGACCCGGGAGATGTCGGTGGGGCCGTCCTGTGCCGACTCGTCCGTCGGCGGTGAGGGGACGACCCAACGCTCGCCAGGGCCGAACGCGAGCGTCTCGATCTCGACGTTCCCGTCGGAGGACTCGGCGCTCGAGCGGCCGCCTGCGTAGGCCGTCTGGAACATCGCGATCCGCCCCGGTCCTGTGCGCACGGCGCCACGGCCGGGGACGCCAGGGTCGAAGTGCGCTGACATCGGCGAACCCAGGATGTCGGTGGAGTCATGCTCGTCGGCGGTGCGCAACGCGATGCGCAGGTTCGTGTTGGCGCGCAGATTGTCCTTGATGACACCGGCGGGGCGTTGTGTCGCGAGGACCAGGTGCAGGCCGAGTGACCGGCCACGCTGGGCGACGTCCACGACACCGTCGACGAACTCGGGCACCTCGGAGACGAGCGCGGCGAACTCGTCCACCACGATGACGAGCGCCGGCGGCGTCTCGGGGTCCCCGCTGCGCTCGAGGGTGAGCAGGTCCTTCGCCTTCTTGCGGTGCAGCAGCCGCTCACGGTGCCGCAGCTCGGCGCGCAACGACGTGAGCGCACGGCGCACCAGGTGGGGGGACAGGTCGGTGACGAGCCCCACGCAGTGCGGCAGGTCCACACAGTCGGCGAACGCGGCGCCGCCCTTGTAGTCGACGAACAGGAACGTCACCCGGTCGGGGCTGTGGGCGGCGGCCATGCCCAGCACCCATGCCTGCAGGAACTCGCTCTTGCCCGAGCCCGTCGTGCCGCCCACCAGGGCGTGCGGACCCTCGCTGCGCAGGTCGAGCACGAACTCACCGCCAACACGCTGTCCGATGACGGCGCGCAGTGTCGCGTCGGTGCGCCGTGGGATCGGCGGCCCCTGACGGTCGATGAGCGAGCCCGTCTCACGCCACCGTTCGATGACGGCATCGGGGTCGTCAGCGAGCTCATGCCCGGCGAGCGACAGGTACCCGACGGCGCGCGGCAGGTCGGTCTCGTCTTCGACCGGCGCCCCGGCGTCCACGACACCGGCCAGGTGCAGGCCGAGTTGCCCAGTCGTCTCCTCGTCGACTGGCTCTCCCGTCACGTCGCTCCACGTGCGGTCGAGCACCGATCCCCCGCGCACTCCCCCGTCATGGCACACCAGGAATGCACGGCACGCGGCGGGGAGCCTGGGCAGACGGGTTGCGCACCAGATCACGTGCACCCCTCTGGCCGGGCCCTCCTCGGCGAGCCGCACCAACCGGCCGCGCTCGATGGGCGCGTCGTCCTCGACCACCAGCACCACTACGGGCAACGGCGTCGCGGAGCCCCGGTGGTCTGTGCGCGCCGCGACGAGCTCCTCGAGCTCCCCGACAACGGCCGTGCACGTGGCCGGGTTGTCGCCGAGGTGGTGGCCGAGTGGGCTGTGCGCGCTGGCGGTGTGCGGCAGCCAGGTGAGCCAACGCCACGCCAGGGCGGAGCGCGGTGACGCGACAGCGGCGACCACGACCTCCGCCGGGGAGTGCAGGCACACGATCTGCGCCATGAGGCTCCGGGCCACAGCCGCGGCGTGCAGCGGCGGCCCCGCGACCCCGATGCCCCCGACCTCCCGCAGGCTCGCCACGAGGGGGACGCCCTCGACGTCCCTCAGGCTGGCCACCGTCTCCTCGAGGTCGGACCACACCTGCCCGTCGGACTGCCCACGCGATGGCATGCGGATGGTGGTGCGGGACGTGTCCGTCCCAGTGCCGAGGCGCACCGAGAGGAAGTCGTCCTGATCGGGCCGGCGGCACCACAGCAGCGGGTTGAGCGTGAGCGCGGCGGCGATGGCCTCTGCCGGGGAGGGGTGCTCGACGAGGCGCGTCGTCACCTCCTCGACGTGATCGGCGCGGACCTGCTCGGCGAGGAGGGCGAGGTCGGTGCGGAACTGTTCGGACTGCCGCCGCACCCGGCCACGCTCCCCGGTGCGGCGGTCCAACCAGGACCCGAGCATCAGCAGCGGGCTCAACCCGACGAACGCCAACGTGAAGACGTTGCGCGTCATTGCGTACATGGCGACGCCGAGCATCGCCGGCGCGAGCATCGCCAGCCACGGGAACCGCTGGGGTTTCGCTGGCTCCGGGGGCGTCGGCGCCTCGACGGTCTTCTCGGCGTACCGCGGGACGACCAGCGGGGGCCGGTTGAAGGCGACGACCGCTCCGGCGTGCTCGTCGTCCGTCGCCGCGTTGCGCAGCCGCTCAACCTGGAACGAGGTGTCGCCGAGGCGGACGACGTCGGCGGGGCCGAGCGTCGAGCGACGGATGAGTCCCCCGTCCACCAGCACACCGTTGGAAGAGCCGTTGTCGACGATCTCGACGCCGTCGGCGACGATCAGGCGCGCGTGCCGCTGCGACACGGTGCGGTCGTTCAGTTGAACGGTTGCGGCGCTTCCACGCCCGATGGTGTGCACGCCCAGCGGGAGGAGCACCTCCAGGCCCCGATCAGGTCCGTTCAGGATGACGAGCCGCGCAGCCGCATCGGCGAGGTCGCCGCCCGGTTCGACGAAGTGCCTGGCCGCCCGCGCGACAGCAACAGTGGACCCGGCCCGCAAGTGGGCGTCAAGGAGCGGCACCGTGCGGGGAAGCGTCCGGAACTCCGTGCCGCCCACAGGGCACACCCGCAGCTCGACGTCCCCTGGTGAGCCGCCCAGTGTCGGGTCGGCGCGCACCAGGGTGTCGGCGACGTCCCCGACGCGTGTCGCAGCGTCGGCTTCGATGACGACGGCGTCGGTGAGGCCGTCCGGGCGGCGCAGCAGGAGTCGGGTGCGCATCTCAGTCGCCCGTTGTCCCTGTGACGACGTGGACCGACCCGGCGATCGCGTCGAAGAGGCCCAACAGCGCGTCGCGCGCGCCAACAAGCGGGCTCGCGAAGGCCAGATAGACCAACTCAGCGCTGCCCGTCGGCTCCACCCAGTAGTCGACGACGAACGACTCGATGACCTGGTCACTCGCCTGCCCCACCAGCGACCCGACCTCGGTGCGCACAACACCACTTCGCACCCGTCGCAGGATGACGCCGAACTCGCCCTCGGTGAGCCCCACGGACTGCCCCGCCTCGGCGTCCTGACGCGTCGCCTCGGCTATCAGCGTCTTGCCGAGTTCCTCGAAATCCTCACCGGGCAGGGTGTGCACCGTGACCGACGCGGGAACCGGCATTCCTCCGGCCTCCATCAGCGACACGGCCATGAACTGGCCCCGACTCTGGGCGGCCCGCGCAGTCTGCTCGAGCAACTGCTGGGTAAGTGCCCGTCGCAGCGAGGCCCACGAGTCGACCCTCCCCAATTGCCGCTCCACGAGCGCGCCCACCGAACGCCGACGCTCGTCATCATCCGCGAGCTCGACGACTACCCACATGTCAGGGAGCAGCATGACCACACCACCGACACCGGCGACGCGCGCGTCCACACCCCCCATCACGCCGTCGCGGATCACCTCTCTACCGGCTTCAGCCGAGTGGAAGTCTCCGGACTGTCGCCGCCGCAGAACACGACATAGAGATCGTCTTCAATGTCGATCCAACACGTGGCGCGGGTTCCGTCCGGCAGGGTCACAGCCTCTTGTTCAGGCCATCCGGCCTTCCCCAGAGGAATGGATGGAAAAGAAGCCTCGAACTCGATTCCATACGAGCGCTCGATACCCGCGACAGCGTCCTCTTGGGCCGCGTACTCCATGAGTCGGTGATCAAAAAGGGCCTCCCGCTGCGCCTCGCGCTGGATCCCGTCGATGAGGCCGGCAAGTAGTGCCGAGATGATCATCACGGAGCCCGTGATGAGTATCGCCGCAAGCGGACGCCGAGATCGAGATCGGTGATAGATCACGCGAATCACATGGATGCCAAATATGATGGACGACACGCCGCAGATAACTGCGATAAGGATCACAAGAGGCGAGGAGATATCCGAATCCACGGGCGGAGCGGGTAGTTCGGGCACAGGAACCAGAAGGACCCGGCTCACGATGCCCCCGATGTGACGAAGGGCGTAAAGGAGCACCATGCTGCACGCCTCATGCGGTATCCACTGACCCGCCGAGGCGTACCGCCAATGAGTCGGTAATGACATTGGTCTCCCACCCGAGTGCGTCGGTGAGATATGGGTGCTCGGAGTCGAACTGGCAGAGAACGATCTGGTCCGTACCGGGCGGGAGCACAAACCAGTTCATCTGCAGCATCACTTGCCGCGACGGGCGAGTCACAGTCTCCAAGATCTGCAGCACCGCTGGTCCAGCAGAGAGATTCCCGGGCACGGCCGCACAGTCCATCACCCTCACACCTCGAGTGCGCGTCGGTCTTCCGGCCCAGCGAATCAGTTCCTCCTGCGTGAGGCGATGAGGCCGATCCGGGTCGACCACACGAATGGCGAGGGTCGCGGCCACCTCACAGGCCTGCCGGTCAGGCAGCCAGACTCCGGCAGACCAGGTACCAGGTTGGTTCGCGTGATGGCCTTCAAGCGCACCGATCCCGGCAGCGACTGCCGTCGTGAACTCGTCCGGGATATCGCTGTTGGCGCCTAGACTGCCAGCTAGCTCAGCGCCCCCACCAATGTTCCACACGAGCCAGGTGTCACTCGCGCCCCATTCGAGGTCGATGATCGGTCGAGATCTCACAGTTTCAGCCTCTCAGCGCCCGTAGCCGCCGGTTCCACGATGTCGATCGTCGACCTGCCGAGGTTCGCTGTGGTGTCCACTCGATCAACCCCGTAAACCACGGCGCCCCCCACCATGAGCAACCGACCACTTTCGATCGTCACATTCAACCTATCGACCGCCTGCGGGCGCACCAATGACCGTCTCATTATGTCAAGGGCGGCGATATCCGCAGCCAGGTCACCGTGGCCGGCCATGGCAAGCCAGCGATGCGCTCCACTTGCCGATGCAACCTGCGCACGCGCTGCCCGAAATGCGCTTTGGTAGAGTTGCGGCGCGGCTCTACCCGCAGACATCAAATCGCGAAAGGTGAGTTTCACGGAACTGCGGGCCAGCACCGCTGGCCGCGCGGATACGGCCGTCGCGGCGATCGCCGGATTACCTGAGCGTTGGCTGATCTTGATGGCAGACCGAGCTGCCGCGCGAGCCGACCCAGAGAACGCCTTAGCGGTGGCGGCTAGTGCTCGTCCAGCCCCGAAGGTGGCGATACCAATCGCGCCAATCGCGACATTCTCCCACCCTTGCTCCCCTGTTGCCGCCAAAACTACGTCGGAGAACAATGCGGCCACACCGGCGATGATTGCTACAGCGGCGAGCGCCTGGCCGAGAAGCGGCACCCACCCCAAGAAGAGTGAAAGGAGACCCGCGACGGCGGCCACCGTGCCAGCGATGGACGAGATCGACTTGAGCGCCTCTACCCCCCAGTCCTCCCACCACCCGTCACTCAATGCGTCATGGGCCACGGCCCGTCCGATGCCCTCTGCCGCTCGCTGAGCTGCTACGTCGCGGTCACGGACGACGACGTCAAGGTCGTCGCGCAAGCGCTGGAGCGCGCTCTCGCCGTCATTTACCGCGGTCCGGGCCTGCGTCAGCCGCCTCCCGGCCAGGCGACGCTCCTCGGCGGTGGTGTCTTCGTCAAGGCTCCCCCAAACTCGAGCCGCTATGGTGCGCTCCGTCGTGGCTGAATCGATCGCGTTCTGTGCCGTGCGGGCCCGCTCCAAGAGACTGTCGGCTTCCGCCTGCGCACGCTTCAGGGCAGCGGCGTAGGTCGAGAGCGCAGTGGCCACGGCCTCGTAGCGACTTTGCGCCTTTCCTACTTCGTCAGCCACATCTCGCGCCCTGGTGCGGACGGCTGCGACAGCGTCCGAGAGCATGTCCGGCGAGTCGGCAATGTCGTCGAGCTTCTTTGCCGCTTCCGTGATGTTCGTCGCGACCGCCCGGTATTGCGCCGCATCGCGCTCGACTGCGTCCGGATCGCCCGGAACTGGGTCAGCCGTCGCCAAGGGAAACCAGGAGTAAGGGCGCGCGCTCATGCCTCACCGCGCAGTGCCCGGCCCAGTTCGACGTCGAGATCCTCGAAGCCGTCGGAGATGCCAATACAGGCGTCGGAGAGGGCAGCAATGTTCTCGACGATCTTGGCTCGCCGGTCGTCCCAGCCGTGTGCGAAGTCCACGATGCAGGCCGCGAGGGCGGCATGGCCGACATGCTCCGCTGCCTGCGAACTGTTGGCATTAGCGTTTTCGAACTCCGTCGCGACGGCGCGCAGGTTGGTGCCCGCGTCTCGCAGGATCACGGTGTCGATGCTGAGCTTGCCGCTCACTCGGCCCCCTCGGGTGTGCACGGTCGTGGTGGCGCGGACGTGACAGGGCCGCCGTCGCCGGCCGGCGACGGCGGCCGCTGTCGTCAGCGCAGTCCAGCGGCGAGCTGGGCGTCGGCGTCCTCGAGGGTTGAGGCGGCCACCGTGAGGTACTGGCCGAGGCTCGTCAGGGCCGCGACTGTGTCGGTGGCGCCCTGGGTGAACTGGCGGTAGGACTCGCCGAATGCCACGGACGCCTGGTCGGTGACGAACCCCGAGGAGATGAGGGACTCGATGAACGCCTTGAGCTCATTGAGCTTGGTCGTGATCTCGTCCTGGCCAGCGGTCAGGCGGGTAGCCGCGTCCCGCATCTCCTGGTAGCTGACGTTGAGGTTGGCCATCAGATCGCCCTTCGATGATCGTGGAGTGCGAGGTGTCTGCGCCCCCTGGTGAGCCGCCGCACGGGCCGTCACGCTAGCGCGGACATATGCCACGCCCGGGGCTTATCCACAGATCTCACCTGAACGGAGGCGCGCACACGCACTGCGACACCGGCGCTCACATCAGGCGCTCAGCACCACGGTCGCCGTGGCCAGCGCGCCCTGCTCCCGAGCCCGCAGCACGACGACGCCGATGTCGGCGAGCGATCCCTCGACGAGCACGGGCTGCCCGGCAGCCGAGTCGCCGGACCAACGCACCGCGACTGTCGGCGGCGGCGCGAACGGCACGCCCGGCGGCATCTGCACCACCCCGGCGGCGCGCACGCGGGGGTCGGAGGCGGGCCGGACGACCACCGACTGCACGGCGGACAGCCGCTCGACGGTCCGCACCAGGTGCTGTTGGCGGCGCAATGAGGCATGGAACGTGACGGCGATGCTGCCCGATCCGCCGTCCACGGCGCCGGTCGCCAGGGAGTCGAAGCTGACGCCTCGGGTGGAGAACACGCTGGTCAGCGCCGTGAGGGTGCCGGGTCGATCGGCGCCGCGCACCAGGGCGACCCAGCGCTGGTCGACGGTCATGGGGCGCCCCCGGCAAGTGCGGTGCCGGTGACCGCAGCATCGCGCCCATCGGCAGCCGCGCTGCGGGCGGGGTCCACGCCCGACGCCGCCCCGTCCGCCGATGCCACGCCGCCGACGCTGCCGTACCCGACGTGGGCGAGCGTCGCGTCGATGCGGTCACGGCAGGCCAGCAGCCGCCGTTCCTCATCGGGCGCGAGGTCGTCCAGCAGGACGCGGGTCCACCCCTCGGGGCCGAGCACCACGGGGACCCCGAGCACACCGTCGAGGGGCGCGCCGGAGACTGTCACCTCGCCGGACAGCGCGACCTGCCCGGCGACGACCGTGTCGCGGCCGTCGAGCAGGGTGTCGACGAGGCCGACCGTGGCGTTCGCGGTGCCATTCGCCGTCTTGGCGCCGCTGGTGTGCGTCATCCACGGCCTGGTGACCACACGCAGGTCCGGGGGCCAGGAGCCGATGAGGTCGAACGCCGCGCCCGTGTCGTCGGCCGCCACCTGGGTGAGCAGCTCCTGCGCGCGGACGATCTCGTCGGAGAAGGTGTCGAGCGTCCTGCCGCGCCGCAGCCCCGCGAGCGCGTTGCGGCGCTCATCGGCGTCGAGCCCGCTGATCCGCACGGTCGACCACAGCGGCGCCAGGTCCTCGCCGTGCTGCCCGGCCACGAATCCGCCGATGCGATGACGCCGCAGTCCCAGCGACACCGCGAGCTCCCGGCGGAACCGCAGCGTGTCGAGCCAGGCGCCCATGCCGATCACCCGATGCCGGCCGAGCGCCCGCGCCATGACCGCCACCCCCAGCTCCACCGGGTTGGACACCACGATCACGACCTCATGCCCTGACCCGTGCTCCGCGATCGCCCGGGCGTACGACTCGAAGACCGGCAAGTTGTCCGCCGCGAGCTGGATGCGCGGCGTCGCGACCCCCGGCCGGGCGGGGGTGGTACGACCAGCGGCGACGACGATGACATCCGCGACGACATCGTCGGGGCTCAGTGCGACGTCGAGCAGCGGTGCGTGCTCGTCGTAGGCGTCGATCAGATCCGCGCGCAGGCCGTGAGTCGCCCGCGCGGACGCCCCGTGAGCGCGCCCGACGAGCTGGAGGCGGGACGACGTGGGGAGCACGCGCCGCTCGATGAGCTGCGTGCACACGTGTCGCCCGACATCCCCGGCTGCCCCCAGCACCGCCACGTCCATCTTCGGAGACTAGGGGCCGCACGTGAACCTGGCGTTTCGGACGACGTCGATGCCCGATACGGTCCCCTCGTGACCACGCGCCTCGACACCCCTGCGTCCGTCCTCGCTGTGAGCCGCAGCCCTCTGCATGCGTTCAGCAAGGTGCCGCAGCCCGAGGTCCGGCTCGCCGCGGGGGTCGGCATCGAGGGCGACGCGCATGCGGGCAAGGACGTTCAGCACCTCTCACGACGGGCGGCTGTGCCGCCGCCGAACCTCCGCCAGGTCCACCTCATTCACGCCGAGCTGGCGACTGCGGGATTCTCCGTTCACCCTGGCGAGCTGGGCGAGAACATCACGACCCGCGGCGTGGACCTGTTGTCGCTGCCGCGCGGAACCCGCCTGCACCTCGGAGAGCAGGCTGTCGTCGAGCTGACGGGCCTGCGCAACCCGTGCAAGCAGATCGACGGCTTTCAGCGGGGCCTGATGCGCCTGCTCGTCGGGCGGGCCGCCGACGGCACGATCGTCCGCAAGGCCGGCGTGATGAGCATCGTGCTGGTCAGCGGCATCGTCCGCCCCGACGACACGATCGACGTGGAACTCCCCGACGGCGCCCACGAGGCCCTCGCCCCGGTGTGACCACGTCGCGCCGGATCTCCGCTGTCCACAGCGAGAGATCGGACAGTGACCGAGATGTGCTGTTCTCGCTAGGTTCATCCGCATGCTCCCGCCGATGCGCCCGCGCCACACCACCCGCGACCCGCATTGGCTCCTGCGACGGGGGCCATGGGCAATGGCGACAGCGTTGGTGCTGGCGGCACCACTCGGCCTGACTGCCTGCACTGGAAGCAGCGGGCGCGACCCGTCGCCCAGCCCCACAGCGACAGGCGTCGCCGCCACGCCAGACCCGACACCCACCGCCCCCAGCACTTCCCGGTCATCCAAGCCTGAGCGTCCTGCCGCGATGGATTCCTTCGATATCGAGGGTGCGATTGCTGCAGCGACCTACATCACTGCGCTCTACCCCTACGTCTATAACACGGGCGATCTCACCGAATGGAAGACGCTCAGCCATCCCGAGTGCATCTTCTGCACCAGCGTCGTCGAAGGCGTTGAGGAACTACACGGCCAGGGGTTTCACAACGAAGGAGGGCAGATTCTGGTGGAGGGAGCCACCGCAGTCGAACTCAACCCGGGTCGGAGTTTTAGTGCGGATCTAAGCCTGCGCCAAGGGCCAGCGACTGTCGTCGACTCTTCTGGGAATCAGGTCGGGGAGCCCAGCCAGGAGGTCAGCTCAGGGATGACTTTCATTCTCTTCATCGATCAGGGAAATTGGCAGATCCGCGAGGCGGAGACGAAGCCTCATGAGGAGTAGAAATACGTCCAGATCAATAGCGGCAATGACACTTGCATTCTCAATGCTGCATTCCGCTGCCCTTGCGCCGTGCGGTGATCCAGCGCCTTCGAAGCCCGTCCCAAGCATCTTCGGTGAGGCAACGGGATCCAGTGTCGACCTCGTTGGGCGCGAGGCTCACGCTGCGGAAGTGGCCCATGCAGCGGCGAAGGCGGCTGGTGATCCGGCGGCGGTGCTCACCGAGTACAAGCGCATGGAGCAGTGCGAGGGAGCGGGGTTGCCCTACCCAGCAGAGAACGGTCCCTGCCCGCCGGCGGACGGCGCGGTCCCCCTGCCCGACTGCGGCGAATACCCACCACTGCTGCACCTATGGCGCCACACCCGCACCACCCCCAACGACCCCTGGGGCCCCTGGACCAAGGTCGCCGACGCGTCCTGCCCCCAAGACGTTCTGCCCGCGTTCACCGCCGAGGACTTCCGCCGCCTGCCCCTGGCCCCCACCACCACCCAACTCCACCCCAACGACCCGAACCTCCTCACCGGCCTCGGCATCGTGGTCACCGCCACCCCCACCACCCAAGAGCTCCCCACCACACTCCTGGGCTTCCCCATCACCGTGCGCGCCACCCCCACCGAGTACACCTGGGACTACGGCGACGGCGCCACCATCACCACCGCCCACCCCGGCGAACCGTTCCCCACCACCGGACGCGTCCGCGCCGGAACCTTCCCCCCAGGCGTCATCGGCCACCCCTACCCCCGCCTAGGCGCCTACACCATCACCCTCACCACCACCTGGTCAGGCGAGTACCTCATCGCTGGGACCACCACCTGGCGCCCCATCAACGGAACCGCCACCACCACCACAACCCACCCACCCGTGACCATCCACGAATCCCGCTCCCACCTCGTCGCCGACACCTGCCACGACGACCCCACAGCACCCGGCTGCTAACCGAACGGCCCTTGTGGGAACGGAGGCCAGATGGCCGTACGTGGTGGCCGGGTTGTCGGAGGGGATCGGCTCGGAGGACGGCGTCCCGAGAGCGCGCAGTGCTAGAGCCGCGCCTGCCAGTCGATGATCCGGTTGACCGCCTCGTCGACGACCTCGAGGGAGGACGCGAAGGACAGTCGCACCCAGTCGTGGCCGTCGACTGCGTCGAAGTCGACGCCCGGGGTGAGGGCGACGTCGGCCTCGTCGAGGAGGCGGGCGCACCAGGTGGTGGAGTCGAGTCCGGAGTCGGAGATGTCGGCGTACAGGTAGAAGGCGCCGTCGGCGGGCGCGACGCGGGTCCAGCCGAGCTCGGGAAGGCGGGAGAGCAGCAGGGATCGGGCAGCGGCGTAGCGGTCGACGTTCGACTTGGCGGCGGCGTACCCCTCGGGGCTGAAGGCGGCGATGCCGGCGTGCTGGGCGAGCGCCGGTGGGCAGAGCGAGACGTTGGAGGCGAGCGCGTCGGCGGGGGCGAGCAGGTCGTCGGGCAGCACCAGCCATCCGAGGCGCCATCCGGTCATCGCCCAGTACTTGGAGAAGGAGTTCACCACTACGGCGCCCTGGTGCCGGTACTGGGCCGCGGTGGCGACCTGCGCGTCGGTGTAGGTGATGCCGTGGTAGATCTCGTCGCTGATCAGGCGCACCTCGTGGTCGGCGCACCAGCCGGCGAGGTCCGCGAGCGCGTCGGCCTCGATCATCGTGCCGGTGGGGTTGGCGGGGCTGGCGACGACGAGGCCGGCGATGGGCTCGTCGAGGGCCTCGAGTTGGGCGACTGTCGGCTGGTAGCGGGTCTCGGGCCCGCAGGGCAGCTCGACGACTTCGCAGCCCAGCGACGTGAGGATGTTCTTGTATGCGGGGTACCCGGGCCTGGCCAGGGCCACCCGGTCGCCGACGTCGAAGGCGGCGAGGAACGCGACCATGAAACCGCCGGACGACCCGGTGGTGACGGCCACCTGGTCGGCGTGGATGTCGAGCCCGTACCAGCGGCCGTAGTGCGCGGCGATCTCCGCGCGGAGGGCGGGTGCCCCGAGTGACTCGGTGTAGCCGAGGTCCCCGGCCTCGAGCATCTGGGCGGCGCGCTCTCGCACGACGTCCGATGCGCCGGTGGACGGCTCACCGGCGCACAGGTTCAGCACGGGCCGGCCCGCGGCTCGCCGCGCGTTGGCGGCGGCGATGATCTCCATCACGGCGAATGCGGGGACCTGGGAGCGGCGCGAGACCTTCATGACGCCATCCTGCCGCTGTGCGGGGCTCCACCCCAGCCCCATTCCGAGCCGGGAGAGGCCAGTCGGGAGGCGATGCGCCGCCCTGGCGTGGTCAGTCGGGGCGGCCGCTGACGGCGCGCTCGGCCACCTGGTCGCGCACGTGGGCGACGATGGTGTCGGCGGCGGCCTCGATCATCGCGAGGCACTCCTCGAATCCGCACATGTCCCCGTACCAGGGGTCGGCCACGTCGAGCTCACGGTCTGGCGCCTGCGGTGACACCGTCGGGTCGAACTCGCGGTAGCGGCGGATGCGGCGGGCGACGTCGCTGGCCCCGGCGAGGCGCCGCAGGGACCGTTCGTGCACCGACGTCATCGCGAGCACAAGGTCGCGTTCGCGCAGGTCGGCGGCGGTCACCTGGTGGGCGCGCCGGTTGGGGACCTCGTACCCGTGGGCGGCGAGCACTGTCGCGGCACGGCGGTCGATGGGGTTGCCGTGCTCCTCGTCGCTGATGCCTGTGGAGTCGATGACCACCATGTCCCCGAGCCCTGCGTCGTCGAACCGCTGACGCAGCACGACCTCCGCCATCGGGGACCGGCAGATGTTGCCGGTGCAGACCGTCATGATCCGGTACGGGGTGCTCACCGCTCCATCATCGCCGACGGATGGCAGCCGTGCCCGGGGTCGCCGCGTCATCGAGCCCCGCGGGCGGGGGGCCGGCTCGCCTCACCCCACCCCCGCGCGTACGTTCGGCAGATGGCGACTCTTCTCGGCATCACCGGCGCGACTGGGCTGCTCGGCGGCCGGGTCGCGGAACGTCTCGCAGCGGCAGGGGCGGAGCAGCGGCTCCTGGTGCGGAACGCCGCGCACGCGCCGGACCTGCCGGGCGCCCAGGTGGCGGCCATCGGGGGGTATGACGACGACGCGGGCATGCGCGCGGCGCTGACCGGCGTCGACACCCTGTTCTTGGTGTCCGGCCGGGAGGCGCCGAACCGCGTCGCCCAGCACATTGCGGCCGTCGACAGCGCCGTCGCGGCTGGGGTGAGCCGCATCGTGTACGTGTCGTTCGTTGGCGCCGCGCCCGATGCCACGTTCACGTTCGCGCGGGACCACTGGGCCACCGAGGAGCACATCCGCGCGACGGGACTGCGCTGCACCTTCCTGCGGGACAACTTCTACGACGTGATGCTGCCCCGTCTGGTGGGGGACGACGGCGTCATCCGCGGCCCGGGCGGCGAGGGGCGGGTCGGCTGCGTGGCGCATGACGACGTCGCCGACGCCGCGGCCGCTGTGCTGCTCGACGCGATCCCGGACATCGACGCCGATCAGGTTTACGACCTCACCGGTCCTGAGGCGATCTCGCTGGCCGAGGCCGCCGCCCAGATGTCCCGCGCCGCCGGACGGTCGATCGTCTACGTCCCCGAGACCGTCGAGGAGGCGTACGCCTCACGCGAGTCGTTCGGGGCGCCGCAGTTCGAGCTGGACGGCTGGGTGACGTCGTACACCGCAATTGCGAACGGGGACCTCGAGGTGGTGTCCTCCGCCGTCCGACGGCTCACCGGCCATCCCGCGCAGACGTTCGCCGAGTGGCTGGCCGCGAACCCGGGCGCCTGGGAGAGGCTCCGCGGCCTGCCGTGACCCCGGTGGCGGGCCTGGGGCGCCCAGGCAAGGATGGACGAACGGGGACGAAGCGGTTCCCGACGGCTCGGGGGGCACGAGTGATCCACGTACGCACTGTTTATGACGCACCGGACTGGCTGAACATGGTCGACGGCCTGCAACAGGGCATCGCCTACAGCAGCTTCGTCGCGGCGAAGGCCGCGGGGCGCGCCATCGCCATCGACCTGGGCGCCTCGCACGAGGTGCAGGACACCGACGGGTCGGTGCTGGAGCACCACGTCTACGCGCCCAGCACAGGGAGCCTCGGGCGGGCGCCGGGGTTCTACCTGCCCTGAGCCGAGTCCTGCCGGGCCGTCAGCACGACGGGCCCGTCCTTGGTGATGGCGATGGTGTGCTCGGCGTGGGCCGCGAGCGACCCGTCGGCGGTGCGGATCGTCCAGCCGTCGGAGTCGATGACGTACTCGTCGCCGCCGGCCATGAACCACGGCTCGATGGCGATGACCAGGCCCGGCTTGAGCCGCATGCCGGTGCCCGCGCGGCCCAGGTTCGCCACATGCGGGTCCTCGTGCATCGTGCGGCCCACGCCATGCCCGCCGAAGTCGGCGTTGATGCCGTATCCGGCGGCCCGGCCCACGGCGCCGATGGCCGCGGAGATGTCACCCATCCGGTTGCCGGGCCGCGCGGCGGCGATCCCGGCCGCCAGTGCGCGCTCGGTGGTCTCGATGAGCTGGGTCGCGGCCGGGCTGGGCGTGCCGACCTGGAACGTGATCGCGGAGTCCGCGACCCACCCCTCGACCTGCGCGGCGAAGTCGATGCTCAGCACGTCACCGTCGACGAGCACGTAGTCCGACGGCAGCCCGTGCAGCGCGGCGTCGTTGACCGACGTGCACAGCACACCCGGGTACGGGATGGCGCCGAACGACGGGTGGTAGCCGAGGTACACGGAGTGGGCGCCCGCCTCGTCGATGAGCCGGTGCGCGTGGGCGTCCAGGTCGCGCAGGCTCACCCCCACCTTCGCGACGTCGCGCAGCGAGGTGAGCACGCGGGCCACGAACTTGCCGGCGGGGCGCATCGCGGTGATCTCGGCGGGGGTCTTGAGCTGAGGCATGCGTCCATCTTCCCGCTCCGCGGCGTGTGCGGGGGACCTTCCCGCCTGTGAACCGCGCTAAGCGGGCCCGGGCAGGGAACAGCCCGTGGGCTGGGCCCCTGACAGGGGCCCTGCCGCGAAGGACGAGGTCGCGGCTCCCACGGGCTGCGGTGACTGCCGGAGATTCGCTCGCCGCCCAGCCGGGTGGACCGGCGGGCCAGCGGGCGGATCAGCAATCCGTCCGACTGATCGGGCGACTAGCGGACAGTCACCTCACGCGTCCGAAGAAAATTCACTTCAGGACCACCTCCTTTCCCGTGTGAGTCGACGCTACGACTGCCACCTGGGTGCGGTCCAGGGGTTTTCTCACACCGTTCCCGCGGCGCCCGTCACCGCCCTGGCCGCCGCCGCGCGAGGTGCTGCGCGTACGTGATCTGCCCGTCAGCGTGCTCCGGCGCCAGGTGTCCGCCCGCCCGGAACGCAGCGGCGGTCTGGCCCGGGAACGGCACCGCCCACACTGTGCCGCGCCGGCCCAGCGCGCCGTTCCGCTGCCGGGCGATGTCGGTGATGTCGAGCACCTCGGGGCCGCCCATGTCGGTGACTCGCCCCGACGGCCCGGCGCCCACGAGTCCCACGAGGCGTGCGGCGACTTCACGCACGTCCACGGGCTGGTCGCTGGTGCCAGACGGGACCACCGTGACGGGGCCGAAGGTCAGCGTCCCCAGCATCGTGTCGACCAGGTCGTGGAACTGCGTGGCCCGCAGGATGGTCCAGGGCACGCCGCCGTGCTCGATCAGGTCTTCGACCTGCAGCTTCGTCCTGTAGTACGGGAACGGCACCTGGTTGACGCCGACGATGGAGATGTACACCAGGTGCGGGACCTCGGCGGCGCGGGCCGCCATCAGCAGCCGGGCGGCGGCCTCGACGTCGCGGCCCTGACGCGGGTCGGTCGCGCAGTGCACCACCGCCGAGACGCCTGCGAACGCGTCGTCCAGGCCCTCGCCGGTGAGCAGGTCGCCGATGGCCCACTCGACCTCCACCGGGACGTGCGGCGACGCCGGGTGGCGGCTGAGCACCCGCACCGGCAGCCCGACGTCGAGCAGCGTGTGGACGACGGCGCGTCCGAGCGTTCCGGTGCCACCGGTGACCAGGACGGGGTGTGAGTCGGCCATGAGCCCATCCTGGACGGGCGGCGCCCACCCGACAATCGGGACGGCGCCGCCCGCCGTGGGCAGGGTCAGGGTCGCGCGACGAGGAACTGCGTGTACGCCGGGACGGTGAGGAACGTCGGGTACTCGTCCGCGAGCGCGACCTGCTCGAACAGGTCCGCCGCGTCGTCGTACCTGTCGCCCTCGAAGCGTGGCAGCGACCCGAGCACGTCGCGCAGCACCTCGGCGACGTGTCGGCGGGTGATGGCGGTGCCCTCGGCGGTGACGGTCCCCTGGTGCGCCCACTGCCAGATCTGCGAGCGAGAGATCTCCGCTGTGGCGGCGTCCTCCATGAGGTTGTCGATGGCGACGGCCCCCGATCCGCGCAGCCACGCCTCGAGGTACCGCAGCCCGACGGAGACGTTCCCGCGGAGCCCGGCGTCGGTCACGGCGCCCGGCTCGCCGCCCCCGGCCGACGCGACGTCGAGCAACTCGGCGGCGGTGACGCGCACGTCCTCGCGGAGCCGGTGCCGCTGGTCCGGGCGCGAGCCGAGTGCCTCGTCGAAGACCGCGCGGGCGACGGGCACCAGGTCGGGGTGGGCCACCCACGTGCCGTCGTACCCCTGGCCGGCCTCGCGCTCCTTGTCGGCGCGGACCTGCGCGAGCGCACGCGCGGTGACCTCCGGGTCGCGGCGGTTGGGGATGAACGCCGACATGCCGCCGATGGCGTGCGCCCCACGCCGGTGGCACGTCGCGACGAGCAGCTCGGTGTAGGCGCGCATGAACGGGACGGTCATCGTGACCTTCGCGCGATCGGGCAGCACGAACCGGGCGCCCCGGGCACGGAAGTTCTTGATGATGCTGAAGATGTAGTCCCAGCGGCCCGCGTTGAGGCCCGCGCAGTGCTCGCGCAGCTCGTAGAGGATCTCCTCCATCTCGAAGGCCGCCGTGATGGTCTCGATGAGCACCGTGGCGCGGATCGTGCCGCGGGGGATGCCGAGCCGGTCCTCGGTGAACAGGAAGACCTCGTTCCACAGCCGCGCCTCGAGGTGCCCCTCGAGCTTCGGCAGGTACAGGTACGGCCCGCGCCCGGAGTCGATGAGCGCCTGCGCGTTGTGGAACAGGTACAGGCCGGCATCGACCAGGCTCGCGGACGCCGATGAGCGCTGGCCCGCGCCGTCCGTGAGTTGGATGTGCCGCTCGGCCAGGTGCCAGCCGCGCGGGCGCATCACGATGGTCGGCGTGGTCTCCCCCACTGTGTACTCGCGGCCGTCCTCGGCGGTGAAGTCCGCGCGGCCGCGGATGGCATTCGCCAGGCTGTGCTGGCCGCCCACGATGTTCTCCCAGGTGGGCGACGTGGCGTCCTCCAGGTCGGCGAGCCACACCTTCGCGCCGGAGTTCAGCGCGTTGACTGTCATCTTGCGGTCGGTGGGGCCGGTGATCTCGACCCGGCGGTCCTCCAGGCCCGGGCCGGGGCCTGCGACACGCCACGTCGGGTCGTCGCGGATGTGCGCCGTCTCGGGCCGGAAGTCGGGGTCCAGTCCGTTGGCGAACCGCTCGCGCCGGCGCTGACGGGCCAGCAGCAGATCGTGGCGGGGCCCGGCGAACCGGGTGTGCAGCGCGGCGACGAAGTCGAGGGCCTCGGGCGTGAGGACCTGCTCGCCGCCCACCACTGCGGGTCCGGTGATCTCGAGCGTCGGGTTCGCGGCCGGGGCCAGGATGGTCATGACGTGCTCCTCTCGGGGGTCGTGCTCGGGCGTTGTCTCGTGGGATGTGTGCGTCAGTGCGTCGCGTGGAACTGCGCGGCCTCGGTGGACCCGGCCAGCGCGAGCGTCGCGCTGTTCGGGTTGAGCGCCGTGGCGACCTTGTCGAAGTAGCCGGTGCCGACCTCGCGCTGGTGGCGGGTCGCGGTGTACCCGGCGGCCTCGGAGGCGAACTCGGCCTCCTGCAGCTCGACGTAGGCGGTCATGCCGTGCTCGGCGTAGCCGCGGGCCAGCGTGAACATCGAGTGGTTGAGGGCGTGGAAGCCGGCCAGGGTGATGAACTGGAACGCGTAGCCCAGGCCCGCGAGCTCCTTCTGGAACCGCGCGATCTGCGCGTCGTCCAAGGCCGCGCGCCAGTTGAAGGACGGCGAGCAGTTGTAGGCCAGCAGCTTGCCGGGGTGCGTGGCGTGGATGCGCTCGGCGAACTCGGCGGCGAGGCCGAGGTCCGGGGTGGACGTCTCCACCCAGATGAGGTCCGCGTAGTCGGCATACGCCTCGGCGCGCGCGACGACGGCGTCCAGGCCGGGCCGCACCCGGTGGTAGCCCTCGACGGTGCGCTCGCCGGTGAGGAACTCGGCGTCGCGCGGGTCGGCGTCGGAGGTGAGCAGGTCCGCCGCGAGCGCGTCGGTGCGGGCGATGATGATCGTCGGGATGCCCGCGACGTCGGCGGCGAGGCGCGCGGCGGACAGGGTGCGCACGTGCTGGCTGGTCGGCACCAGCACCTTGCCGCCCAGGTGGCCGCACTTCTTCTCGGCGGCGAGCTGGTCCTCCCAATGCACCCCCGCGGCGCCCGAGGCGATCATCGAGGCCATCAGCTCGTAGGCGTTGAGCGGGCCGCCGAACCCGGCCTCGGCGTCCGCGACGATCGGCGCGAGCCACTCCCGGGTGCGCTGGCCGCCGTTCTCGGAGGACTCGACCTGGTCGGCGCGCAGCAGCGCGTTGTTGATGCGGCGCACCACGGCGGGCACGGAGTTCGCCGGGTAGAGGCTCTGGTCCGGGTACGTCTGGCCGGAGAGGTTGGCGTCGGCGGCCACCTGCCAGCCGGACAGGTAGATCGCCTCGAGGCCGGCCTTGACCTGCTGGACGGCCTGGTTGCCGGTGAGGGCGCCCAGCGCGGGGACCCACTCGCGGCTGTGCAGCAGCCCCCAGAGCCGCTCGGCCCCCCTGCGGGCGAGCGTGTGCTCCTCGCGGACGGAGCCGCGCAGCGTGATGACGTCCCGCGCCGTGTGGTCGCGGCGGATGCCGGCCCAGCGCGGGTCGGTGGCCCACTCCTGCTCCAGCTCGGCGGCCGTCTGGGTCTGGTCGCCCGGCGCGTGCGCGGCCGTGGCAGTGGTCCGTGTCGTCGTCGTCTCGGTGCTCACGATGCTCCTCCGGTGGATCTGTCGGGTGCCGATGACTCCACTTTCCGGGAAGGACAACCCCTCTTCACCGCCGGACGAAGCAGAAGAATCGGGATACTTCTGCTCGACAGAAGCAATGGCGTGCTGGGACCGTGGGGCGATGACGACGACGCCTCCGCAGGCCGCCGATGACGGGCTCGACACGCTCGTCCTGGGCCGTCGCATCCGCCATCTGCGCACCGCCCGAGGGCTCACCCTCGACGAGCTCGGCGCCGCCATCGGCCGTGCCGCGTCCCAGGTGTCCATGCTGGAGAACGGCCACCGCGAGCCGAAGCTGTCGCTACTCCAGCAGGTCGCCACCGCGCTGGGCGTCCCGCTCGCCGAGCTGCTGCGCGACGAGCCGCCCACCCGCCGCGCCGCCCTGGAGGTCGAGCTCGAGCGCGCCCAGCGCGGCCCGCTGTTCGCGTCGCTGCACGTGCCGACGGTCAAGGTCGGCCGGTCGCTGCCGAGCGACGCCCTGGAGGCCCTCGTCCGCCTGCAGGCCGAGGTGCAGCGGCTCCTCACCGAGAAGGCCGCCACCCCCGAGGAGGCCCGCCGCGCCAACGCCGAGCTGCGCGACACCATGCGCGCCCAGGACAACTACTTCCCCGACCTGGAGGACCACGCCAGGCGGCTGCTGGGCGCCATCGACCATCAGGGCGGCCCCCTGTCGCAGCGCGCCACCGCGGACATCGCCGCGCACCTCGGCTTCACGCTGCACTACGTCCACGACCTGCCGCACTCCACCCGGTCCGTGACCGACCTGGCGCACGGCCGCATCTACCTGCCGCACGGCCTCACCGCCACCAGCGACCCCCGGTCCACGCTGCTGCAGGCGCTGGCCAGCCACGTGCTCGGGCATTCCGAGCCGCGCGACTACGGCGACTTCCTGCGCCAGCGCGTCGAGGCGAACTACCTGGCCGCCGCGTTGATGCTCCCCGAGGACGGCGCCGTGGCACTGCTGCGCGAGGCCAAGGCCGAGCGGCGGGTCTCCATCGAGGACCTCCGTGACGCGTTCGCGGTGACCTACGAGACGGCCGCGCACCGGTTCACCAACCTCGCGACCCGCCACCTCGACGTGCCGGTGCACTTCATGAAGGTCCACGAGGGCGGCACGCTGCACAAGGCGTACGAGAACGACGGGGTGCGGTTCCCCTCCGACCCGCTCGGCGCCATCGAGGGGCAGCCCGTCTGCAAGCAATGGACCGCCTGGACGGTGTTCACGATCCCCGACCGGTTCAGCCCGTATTACCAGTACACGGACACGTCGTCGGGCACGTACTGGTGCACCTCACGCGTGCACGGCTCACCCGAGGGCGAGTACTCGGTGTCCGTCGGGGTGCCGTTCCAGCATGTGCGCTGGTTCCGGGGACGGGAGACCACCGAGCGCGCGGTGTCGCGCTGCCCCGATCCGGCCTGCTGCCGCCGTCCGCCCGAGGCCCTCACCCTGCGCTGGGCCGACAAGTCCTGGCCGAGCGCCCGCCCACACGCGAGCATGCTCGCCGCGCTGCCGTCCGGGGCGTTCCCCGGAGTCGACTCGACCGAGGTCTACCAGTTCCTCGACCGGCACGCGCCAGCCACACCCACCGCCGACGGCATCGCCTAGAAGCCCGCCCCGACGTAGGTGCCCAGGTTCCACGCGTTGCCCTCCGGGTCCAGGAACGTGAACCCCACGGCGCCGTACCCGGTGTCCGCCAGCGGCTGGCTGATCGTCCAACCGGCGCCCGCCACCCGCCCGGCGATGTCGGCGACCGTGGCCACCGGCGCCGCGAGATAGGCCGTGGAGGTGCCGGGCCCGCCCACGGCGCCCGACCACCGGCCATCCGCCTGGTCAGTGCCGAGCATGATGCCGCCGCCATACGGCCACAACAGCTCGGCGTGCTGCACCGGCCGGTCCTTGTCACCACGCTCCACCACGCTGACCACGAACCCCACCACGTCCACGAGGTAGGAGATCGCGGCCTCGGCGTCGCGATAGCTCAGGGTGGGCCACACGCCAGGGGCGGGGCGGAAGCCGTCGTCGTCGACAGGGCCCCCCGCCTCCTTCGCTTCTTCGCTCATGACACAGAGTGTGCCCGGTTTTGCGGCATTCGTCCTGTACGGGGTGGCCCTTGGTCCCACGTTCTCGCGGCAGGCCGAGGTGATGCTGGAATGCGCCCACCGTCGGGCGCAGGTCAAGCCTCGGAGGAGAGCATGCCCCCCATGTCGACATCACTGCCGATCGTCCCGCTGGGCCGGCCTGGTGACGCGCCAGCCCGCTCGGGCTGCGGAGGCGGGGGCGGAGGCGGCAGGGGCCGTGGCGGCAAGGGTTGCGGCTGCGGCCACCAGGGCCAGCCCGAGACCGCCACCCCTGAGCACGGCCAGCCCGATGCGGCCTCCGGCGAGATGGTGCTCGACGTGCGCAACGTCCCGCTCGGCATCCGCTCCTCCACGGCACTCGCGGTGTTCGGCTCCGTGCCCGCCGACGGCAGCCTCGTCATCGTGACGTCCGGCGAGCCCATCAACCTGCTGCACCAGCTCGACACCGAGGCCCGCGGCGCCCTCGACGTGGAGTACCTCGACACCACCCCCGGCGCCTGGCGGGTGCGCGTCACCCGGCGGTAGGCCACCCCGTGACACAGGGGGCGCCGGGCCTGGCCACGGTCGTCGTCGAGCGCGGCGCCGCCGACCTGACGGTGAGCGGCCGAGCCGACACCGTGACCGGGTCGGCCCGGGCGTCCCGCAGGCGGAGTCACCCGTCGGGGCGGCCATGCGTGGTCTCGCGGCGCCCTGACCAGCGCCGTGCGAGCCGGTCGAGCGGGCCGGAGAGGAAGAGCAGGAACAGCCAGAACAAGCCCACGGCGGGCACGACGACGACGAGCACGAGCGCGATGAGCAGCAGGACGAGCGCCAGGGCCGCTCCGCGGACGTCGAGCGCGCCGCGGACCTCGGCGCGCTGGAGCTGGGGGTCGCGCACGGCCAGCCACTCGATGAGCAGCAGGCTGCCGGTGGTGACGATCATGGTGGAGATGTACAGGGCGTTGACCGCGGGGTCGTTCGTGCCCTGGTCGGCCAGGAGCTGCGTGGTGAACGGGATGAGCACGATGCTCGCGAGCCACAGGAAGTTGGCCCACAGCATCGCCCGCGAGTAGTCGCTCAGGTGCTCGAAGACCCGATGGTGCCCCTCCCAGAAGTTCGCGATGACGACGTAGCTGATGGCGAACGCGAAGAATGTCTGGCCGTCGTCATTCAGGAGCGAGGAGACCGAGTACTCCGAGCCATCCGTGAGCAGGTCGACGAGCGGCAGCACGAGCAGCGTGATCGCGATCGCGACGGCTGCGTCGGAGAAGTTGACGAGCCGGTCCAGCCCACGGTCCGTGCGGATCACCGCCATCGACGCCCCCCTGCATCGGACCCAGCCTAGGAACGGCTCCGCCGTCCGGCGAGAGGTCCACCGAGCCCGGCCAGGGATGCTAGATAGACAGGCTGACTAGATAGCCCTACTGTCTAGCGCGTGTCCACGTCTCCCTGGCCCAGCGAATGGCTGCGCGGAGCCCTGGAGGTGTGCGTGCTCGCCGTGCTCGCGGAGGGGCCCACCTACGGCTACGCGATCACCGCGCGGCTCGAGGCGCTCGGGCTCGGCACAGTCAAGGGCGGGACGCTCTACCCGCTGCTCGCGCGCCTCGAACAGGCCGGGCACGTCAGTGTCGAATGGCGCGCCGGCGAAGGCGGCCCGGGCCGGAAGTACTTCCAGCTCACCGAGGCGGGGACGCTCGCCCGATCACGCCAGGCCGAGCAGTGGAGCGCGTTCACCGCCCTGACCACGCAGATCGCCACTGGCGGCGCGGTGCACAGGACCCCGGACCGAGAGGACACACCGTGACCCCGCAGCAGCTCGTTCCGCGTCGCTGGCGCGACGACTTCATCCTGACCCTGCGGCACCGGGACGCCACCGGGGCACAGATCGGCGACGCGCTCGCGCAGGTGGAGTCCTACTGCGCCGAGTCGAATGAGACCGCCTCCGAGGCGTTCGGCGACGCCCGCGAGTACGCGCAGTCCCTCCCGTTCCCGCCCTCCACCGAGCCCGCGACGAACACGTCCCGGGCACAACTGCTGCGACTCGGCGTCTCGCTGGCCGGGATGCTGGTGACGATCACCGCGGCATCCGACTGGGCGTCGGGCAAGAACCCCAGCCTCACGCTCGGGCTCGCGGTCAGCATCCCCCTCGTGCTGGGGCTCGCGGTGGCGATCTCCCGCATGGTCGACGCGACGCACCGCTCCACCTGGCGCTTGGCAGCCATGCTCATGGCGGCGTTCGCGGCGGTGGGCGCAGCCCAGATCACCCTCGACCAGACGCTGGTGACCGTGCCCGCGGTGACGCTGCTCCCCGCCGGCCTAGCGCTGCTCCTGGCGCCTCCCTGCTGGGAGGCCATCCGAGGCGTGCCCATCGAGCCCGACGTGATCGCCGGCCCCTTCGACGACCCTGAGGACGTGCGCCGCAAGAATGCCCGCGCCGCCGCGCTGGTCCCGTGGATCCTGCCGGTGATGACGATTCCCGCGGTCGCGATGGCCCTGGTCGTCGCCTCCCTCGGCCACTGAGCCTTGCAATGCATTGCATCCATCGGCAAGATATTGCCGATGGATGCGCGGTGGCGAACGGATGACTGATGGACTGGAACCATCCTGAGCGAGTGTTCGGGAGCGGACTCGAAGGCGCCCTGCTCCGCTCCCTCTGGCGGGCCGGAACGCCCCTGACGGGCGCCCAGGCGCACCGCGTCGCCCGCACGGGCACACCCACAGGCGTCCGCTACGCGCTCCTACGCCTCGTGGACCAGGGGATCGTGACGGCGACCCGCGTGGGCGGCTCGGTGCTCTACGACCTGAATCGCGCCCACCTCACCTTCCCGGCAATCGACGCGGCGTTCCAGCACCTCGACCCGTGGCACGAGCTCCGATCGCGCACAGCAGGCGTGATCGACCTTCACTATCCGGACCCGGACCTGGCAGCGACCGTGTCGGTTGCCGTCTTCGGATCCGTCGCGCGCGGTGACGCCGACCTCGAGTCCGACATGGACCTGCTCGTCGTGACCCCGCTTCTGGACGAGAACGCGCAGGCCTTCGCGGACGATCTCGCCCTCCAGGCGCGGAGATGGACCGGACAGGACGTGCAGATCTATCTGACGACAAGCGCACACCTGGCCGATGCGCGCGTCGCTGGCGATCCGATCATCGACACGCTCCGCGCGGATGCCCGACCACTCGCCGGCCAGGACGTCACCCCACTCCTCGCGGCCTCATGAATCCCCGCGGATCCCCCAGGACGCGCACGATGACGTCAGCGGACGTGCTGGTGCGCGCCACGACAGCGCGCAAGTACCTGGAAGTCGGCGACATCGTGATGGGCTCCGACCCAGCCGACCGTCAGGTTGCCGCCGGGCTCGCCGCACTCGCGTCGATCGCCGCGTCTGACGCCATCTGCGGCGCCCGACTCGGTTTCTGCGCCCACGGCCAAGACCATGGGCAAGCGGCCGACCTCATCGCCACCGTCCCCGGTGGGCCAGCCCTGGCGCAGTCGCTGCGACGCGTCCTGCGGGACAAGGGAAATGCCCACTACGGCACCTCATACCTGAGCATCGAGACAGTCACGGCGATGCTGCGCCACGCACGCGCCCTCGTCGACGCGCTCGACGTCCACCTCCGCTGAGAGCACCATCCCAGAGCATCACTTCACACGTCTTCGGGTCACGCGAAGGCGGCCACTCCGAGGATCGCCAGGGCGATGGACACCCAGGCGGCGGCAGGGATTCGCGCACTCGTCGTCCAGGAACGCACCAGTGCGACGGAGGAGACGACGAGCGCGACACAACCCACGACGAGCGCGGTCGGCGCAACGCCTGGGCGGTAGGAGGCCCAGGCGGCCAGCACGAGGAGCAGGCCGCCGAGGTCGCAGAGGAACGCGGCGGTGCGCCACCGCTTGCCTCGGGTTGAGGACCCCTTCACCGAGGCGATGTAGTGCAGGGTCTGCGGCGTCGGAAGAGGAATAGGACCGATCGGACCTGCCATGCTCACAGCCCCCCGAGTCGCATGTGTCCATCGCTGACACGATTGAGCCTAATAGCGCTCGGGGACTGCGCTCAGTGCGCTGGCAGGTACTCGAAGCGCTCCACGTGGGCGGTGGTCGACGTCGGGCGGCCGTTGCTGGTGGCGTAGACCCCGAGCCACAGCCCGAGGAACCCGCCGGTGGCGACGCTGTCGAGGGTGCGGCCGTCGGCCACCGCGACGGTGACGGGCTCCTCGCCGGGGGCGCCGACGAGGAGGCGGTAGTCCTGGCCGCGGGCGCTGACGGTCAGGGTGACGGGGCCCTGGTCGTCGAGCAGCCGTGCCTCGCCGAGCACCGTCTCGACGCCGCCCTGCCGGTGGACGGCGACGACTCGCCGAGCGGGGGCGTCGGCGGGGGCGTCGCGGGTGACGAACACCCGGACGTGGTCCTGCTCGGACTGCCGCACCGCCAGGCCAACGTCTTCCCCGACGGCCAGGTCAGCGTGGAACGTGACGCGCACGTCAACGTCCATGTGCTGCTGCCGCACGCCGAGGAACGCGGGGGCGCCCGTGTCGGCGAGGGTGTCGGGCCGCAGCGGGAGGTCCCACCCGTCGCCGCGCGGGGTCGCGAGCTCAGTGGGGAGGTGGCGCAGCGCCGTCCAGCGCGGGTCATGGGGGCAGATGACGCCGCTCTCGTGGCCCTGGGCGATGCCGGGCTGCGCGTCCCCACGGGTCGGCGCCTCGACCTGCGACGGGACGCGGCCCTGCCCGGGGGCGAACACCGGCCACCCGTCTTCCCAGGTCACGGGCACGAGGAACGTCTCGCGGCCGAGGTTGTAGTGGTAGCCGCCGTAGGGGCGCATGGCGAGCAGCACGGCCCACCAGGCGCCGTCGGCGTCCTGCACCAGGTCGGCGTGGCCGACGCCGACGACGTCGACCCCACGGCCCAGGTGCCGGTGCGTGAGGATCGGGTTGCCCTTGTTGCCGACGTAGGGGCCGGTGACGGACTCGGCGCGCGCCACGGAGATGGCGTGGTGGATCTCGGTGCCGCCCTCGGCGGCGAGCAGGTAGTAGGCGCCGTCGACCTTGTACAGGTGCGGTCCCTCCGCCCACACGGCGCCGCGCACGGCCCCCGTCCACAGGATGTGCTCGGGCCCGGTCAGGGCCTTGGTCTGCGGGTCGAGCTCGCGCAGCCACACCTCGGTCTGGTGGAACCACTCGGGGTCGCGGGCCAGGCGCGTGCCATGCACCCACACCCGGCCGTCGTCGTCGAAGAAGATCGACGGGTCGATGCCGTCCACGTCGAGCCACACCGGGTCGGACCACGGCCCGGCCGGGTCCGTCGCCGTCATCAGGAAGTTCCCGCCGCGCGACTCGTCCTGCTGGTCCACCAGCGTGCAGACCAGCCAGAACACCCCGTCGTGGTGCCGCAGCGTCGGGGCGTACAGCCCGCCCGACGACGCGATGCCGCTGTAGTCGAGCTGTCCGGCGCGGTCGACGACGTGGCCGATCTGCTCCCAGTGCGCCAGGTCCTTGCTGCGGAACACGGGCAGCCCGGGGAGGTACTCGAACGTCGAGGTCACCAGGTAGAAGTCGTCGCCGACCCGGCAGATCGACGGGTCCGGGTAGCAGCCGGGCAGCACCGGGTTCCGCACCACAGTCATGCCGTCACGACCTCCACATCGACGATGCGCGCGTCGGCGATCGTCACCGGGTGCGCCTCGCCGACGATGCGGACGGTCGCGCGCGGGGTCGCGGCGCCGGGGATCTCCGTCTTCTCGATCGGCTTCTCGCTGACGATGGCGCCGCCCGTGGACTCCTCGACGGCGACCTCCGCCGCGGAGGCCGACGCGTGCGAGCCGACCCACACCTCGACGTCGCCGGGCTCGACGATCTTGACCATGCGGCGATCGGTGAACGCGAATCGGGTGGTGGGCACGCTGAACGTCACGCGCGCGGACTCGCCGGCCGCGAGCTCGACACGCGTGTAGCCGAGGAGCTGGACGACCGGACGGGCGATCGAGCCCAGCACGTCATGCCCGTACAGCTGCACGACGTCCGATCCGGCCACCGAGCCCGTGTTGGACACCGTCACCGACGCCGCGAACGTGCCGTCGGACGCGACCTCGCCGTCGACGGCCAGGTCGGAGTACTGGAACGACGTGTACGACAGGCCGAAGCCGAAGGGCCGCAACGGCGTCGGGTCGGTGGCCGTCACGTCGGACGGGCCGCCCAGGATCGGGTGCAGGTAGGAGTACGGCTGCGCGCCCGTGGAGCGCGGCATCGACACGGGCAGGCGCCCGGACGGGTTGACGGCGCCGGTGACGACGTCGGCGATGGCCAGGCCACCGCCCTCGCCGGGGAAGAACGCCTGCAGCACGGCGGCCGGGCGGGGCTGGTCGCCGTCGAGCGCCCAGCCGATGGCGTACGGGCGGCCGGTGAGCAGCACCATCACCACGGGCTTGCCGGTGGCGACCAGCGCCTCGACGAGCTCGCGCTGCACACCCGGCAGCTCGAGGGACTCCGAGTCGTTGCCCTCGCCCACGGTGCCGCGCCCGAACAGCCCGGCCTGATCGCCCACGACGACGACCGTCACGTCGGACGCGTTCGCGGCGTCGACGGCCGCCTGGAAGCCGGAGGTGTCGGCGCCCTCGACGGTGCAGCCCTCGGCGAAGACGACCTCCGGCTGCGCGATCCCGGCTCCCGCGAAGGCACCGCCCTGGAACGCCTCGAGCACCGTCGGGATGGAGAACCCGATCTCGTGGTCAGGGTACTGCCCCAGCACGTGGTTCGCGAACGAGTAGCAGCCCTGCATGGCCTCGTGGCGGTGCGCGTTGGGGCCGACGACCGCGACACGCTGCGGCGCCGACTCCTGCCGGTTCAGCGGCAGCACGCCGTCGTTAGCGACCAGCACCACGGACTCCTCGGCGAGGCGGCGCGCGATGGCCTGGTGGCGCGGGGAGTCGAGGTCGATCTGCGTGGGGGGCTCGTCCTCGAACGCGTCGGCGTCGAGCAGGCCAAGCTCCTCCTTCTGCCGCAGCGCGCGCAGCACGGCCCGGTCCACGTAGGCCTCGTCGAACTCGCCGGCGCGGATGCGCTCCGCGAGCGGCTCGAGGTACGCGTCGCCGGTGGGCAGCTCGATGTCGATGCCGGCCTCGAGCGCCTGCGCGGCGGCCTCGCCACGATCGGCGGCGATGGCGTGCATGACCTGCAGGAACGCGACGGCGAAGTAGTCGGCGACCACGACCCCGTCGAAGCCGAGCCGGCCGCGCAGGATGTCGGTGAGGTACTCGGCGCTGGACGCGATGGGCACGCCGTCCACGTCGGTGTACGAGTTCATGACGGACTTCGCGCCGCCGTCGACGATCGCCATCTCGAAGGGAGGCATGAGGATGTCTGCGATCTCACGGGGACCGGCGGACACGGGCGCGTGGTTGCGGCCGGCCTTCGAGTCGGAGTAGCCGATGAAGTGCTTGAGGGTGGCGTGCACGCCGGACTCCTGGAGGCCGCGCACGTAGGCGGTGCCCACCGTGCCGACCAGGTACGGGTCCTCGCCGATGCACTCCTCCACCCGGCCCCAGCGGGGGTCGCGGACCACGTCGAGCACCGGGGCCAGGCCCTGGTGGACGCCGAGCTCGCGCATGGACTCGCCGATCACCGCGCCCATCTCGTAGACGAGCTCGGGGTCGAACGCCGCGCCCCACGCGAGGGGCGTCGGGAAGGTCGCCGCCTTCCACGCGGCGAGGCCCGTCAGGCACTCCTCGTGGACCAGCGCGGGGATGCCCAGGCGGGTCTCGCGCTTGAGCCGGCGCTGCTCGTTCCACAGCCAGGCCGCGCGCTCGACGGGCTCCACCGGGCGGGTGCCGTAGACCCGCGTGTAGTGGCCGAGCCCATGCTCGGTGATCTCGGCGACCGCGTCGGAGCCCTTCTGGCTGGCCCCCATCTCGCCCTGCATCGGGGCCACCACGTTGCCACCCTGGTCGAGCCAGTAGCCCACGATCTGGGCGAGCTTCTCCTCGAGGGTCATCTGGGCGTGCAGGGCGCGCACGCGCTCCGACACCTCGGGCATCGACGGGATGGATGCGGGGTTCGCGGTCACGGGGTCACTCCTAGTTACGCGGGTGTCATCGGGCAGCCCTGCCGCGAGGCTGCGGCAGGGCTGCCGAGGTGGTGCAGGGGGCGGGCTGCTGTCAGCCCTTGACGGCGCCTGTCAGGCCGCCGACGATCCGCCGCTCGAAGAGCGAGAAGAAGATCAGCGCGGGGATCATCGACAACGCCGTGAACGCGAGGACCCGGGCTGTGTCGACCGAGTATTGCGACGCGAACGACTGGACCCCGAGGGGCAGCGTGTACGACGACTCGTTGTTGAGCACGAACAGCGGCAGCATGTAGCTGTTCCAGGCGGAGATGAACGCCAGGATGCCCGTGGTCACGACGCCCGGCATCGACAGCGGGACGACCATCCGGAAGAAGAACCCGAGGCGGCTCGTGCCGTCGATGGACGCCGCCTCCTCGAGCTCCTTGGGGATCGCCTGCAGGAACGGCACCAGGATGATGATCGTGGTCGGCAGGGCGAAGGCGATCTGCGGCAGGATGATGCCCGCCAAGTTGTTCGTCAGGCCCAGGTTCTTGATGAGGATGTACAGCGGCGTGATGGCCACCGTCATCGGGAACATCAGACCCGCCGCGAACAGCGAGTACATCGCGCCACGGCCCACGAAGTTGTAGCGAGCGAGCACGTAGCTGGCCATCACGCCCAGCGTCACGACGCCCAGAGTCGTGCAGATCGCGGAGATCGCCGAGTTGCCGATCTGCTGCCAGAACACCGAGCTCCGCAGCACGTCGACGTAGTTGCCGATCTGCCACGGGCTGGGGAAGCCGGACGGGTCGGCGGTGATCTGCGCGTTCGTCCGGAAGCCGCCGATGATGATGTAGAGGACCGGGGCGATGCACAGGCCCACGAACGCGTACGCGATGACGTAGGTCATCGGGCCGGCGCGGCCGATCCTCGACTTCTTGACGTTGCCCGACTTCTTGCCCGACCGGCGGGCGGTCGCGGTGGCCGGAGCGGTGATCGTCGTCATCACTTCTTCCCTTCGGTGAGCGCGCCCTCGGTGTCCCGCCGGAGCACGTACCGCTGGTACACCAGCGCGATGATGAGCGAGATCAGGAACAGCACGACGGCGACCGCGTTGCCGTAGCCGTAGTTGCCGGCGTTACGGCCGTTGGCGACCATGTACGTCGCCATCGTCGAGGTGCCGGCCGTGGAGGCCACGTACTGGCCCCAGATGATGTAGACGAGGTCGAAGAGCTGCAATGAGCCGATGATCGACAGGAACGCCCAGATCCGCATGGTCGGGCCGAGCAGCGGCAGCGTGATGCTGCGCTGCATCTGCCAGTAGGAGGCGCCGTCGATCGACGCGGCCTCGTACAGCTCCTCGGGGATGGACTGCAGCCCCGCGAGGAAGAGGATCACGGCGAAGCCGACGTACTTCCAGCTGATGATGATCAGCAGCGACCAGATGGCCACATCCGGGTCGGAGAGCCAGTCGACCGCCCAGTCCGGCAGGCCGATCTTGGCCAGCAGGTCGTTCACCGCGCCGGTGGTCTGGAGCATGAGGCCCCAGCCGGTGCCGACGATGACCTCGGAGACCACGTACGGCACGAAGATCATCACGCGGATGAACGAGCGCCCGCGCATCTTCTGGTTGAGCAGCAGCGCCAGCACGATCGCCGCGGGGCCCTGGATCACCAGGGACATCACCACGATGAAGCCGTTGTGCATCAGCGCTTCGTGGAACGCGGTGTCCCGGAAGATGACCAGGTAGTTCTCGAATCCGACGAAGTCGGTCGGGACGCCGTAGCCCTTCCACTTGAAGAAGCCGTAGTACGCGGCCATCACCACGGGGAAGATCACGAACATCAGGAACATGACGATCGCGGGCCCGGAGAGGAGCGCGATCTCCATGCGCTTGCGCCAGTCTGCGCCTCCGCGTCGTCCGGTCCGGCGGGCCGGGGACGGCGCCGTGATGGCGCCGCCCCCTGCCGCCGAGCGACCCCGGGGCGGAGTCTGGGTGGCTAGCGAGGTCTCGCCCTGGGAGTCACTCATGGTTCCGCTACTCCTTGGCCGCGGCGTCGGTCAGTGACTTGACGATGCCGGCGGCGTCACCCTTGCCCGCGAGCATGTCGACGACACCGGAGTTGAGGGCGTTGCCGATGTTCTGGCCGAACGTGGTGTCCATCCAGATCTCGACGTACGGCGCCTCGTTGTAGGCCTCGAGGATCGACTGGAGGGCCGGGTCGGTCACGACGCCCTGGGCCTCCTTGCTAGCCGGCAGGGTGTGGAACGCCGTCGCGTAGCCCTCCTGGTACTCCTTCTGCATGAAGAAGTTGAGGAAGTCGGCGCACTCCTTGGGAGCGTCGGCCGAGCAGGAGAAGCCGTCGACGCCGCCCATCATCGCGCCGGGCTCACCCTTGCCGCCCTCGAGCTCGGGGAACGGGAACCAGCCGAGGTCGGCCAGCGGCTGCTCGTCCGGGGTGAGGGAGGCGATGACGCCGGTGTTCCAGGCGCCCATGAGCTCCATGCCCGCCTTGTGGTTGGCGATGAGGCCCGCGGACGAGCCGGCGCCCTGCTGAGCGGACGTCGTGAGGAAGCCGTTGTTGAACGGGTTCGTCCCGGCGAACTCCTCGAGGTCCTCGCCCGCCTTGCTCCAGCACTCGTCGTCGAAGTTCATCGTCGAGCCGGCCTCGGTGATGGTGTCCTGCGAGCACTCGCGCAGCGCGAAGAAGTAGTACCAGTGCGCTGCGGGCCACGCGTCCTTGGCGCCGAGGGCGATCGGGTCGACGCCCGAGGCCTTGAGCGCGGTCACCGCGTCGTTGAGCTCGTCCATGGTCGTGGGGGTCGACGTGATGCCGGCCGCCGCGAACAGGTCCTTGCTGTAGTAGATGCCGCCGGGGAGGACCGCCGTCGGCATGCCGTAGATCTTGCCGTCGACGGTGAACGCGCTGAACGCGCCCTCGCCGCCGAGGGCCGACATCGTGGCGTCGTCGATGGCGTCGGTGAGGTCCATGACCTGGCCGGCCTCGACCACGTCGGCGAGCTTGCCGCCGCCGCGGGCCATGAAGATGTCCGGGGCGTCGCCAGAGTTGAGGGCGGTCTGGAGCTTGCCGTCCATGTCCTCGTTCTGGATGGCCTGGATCTCGATGGTGACGCCGGGGTTGGCCGCCTCGAAGTCGGCGACGGTGTCCTCCCAGAAGGCCTTGCCCTCGCCGGTGGTGGAGTTGTGCCAGAAGGTCATGGCCGTGGAGCCGTCACTGGACCCGCTAGCGTCGCCGCCGGCACAGCCGGCGGCCAGGAGCGCGATCGTGGCGCTCAGCGCGACAGTGCCCGCCGCGCCGCGAAACTTCCTCGTCATCGTGGATTCCTTGTCATCTTTGACTACTCGGCAGTTCGCCTGCCGCGCTCAGTTGTACGCGTGCACCCTGGGAGTGTCAAACGATATCGATACCGTTATCGAAATCGTGACCTGCGGGCACGTGTCAGCACCGTCGGTCGTTTTTGCCCATGACAAAGGGGTTGTTGCGGTACGAACCGGGCTCGCCAGACGGCGCCCAAGTAGGAGGAATCCCACAAACAGGAGGTAACGGGTCAACCACATCTCCCTGGGAGTGGGCGACCCGGCGCCTGGAGGCCGCGGCGGCCGGAATGAGAGCGGGGCGCGGGCCCGGCCACCGGCCAGTCCCGCGCCCCGCTCACTTGCTCCCACCTGATGTCAGGGTCTCCACCGCTGCACCTGCCACCAGGGTCCTGCGCTCTGTCGCGGCTAGGCCGCCATCGCCCTGACGGGCCGCCCGGCGAGCCAGCCCGCCAACCGGTCCGGGCGGTCGGTGATGATCGCGTCAACCCCCGCGGCCGTCGCCGCAGCCCATTGCTCGGGCTCGTTGAGCGTCCACACCATGACCACCACGCCCGCCTCGCGGAGCTCGTCCACCAGGCCCGGATGGTCGCGCAGCAACTGCCCGTGCGGGTTGCACGCCACCACGTCGAGCCCGCGGCACAGGCCGATCAGGTCGTCATGGAGCTCCGCGATCAGCAGCCCCCGCCGCAGCGACGGGGCCGCCTCCCGCAGGGCCGCGACCGTGCCCGGCCAGAAGCTCTGCGCGATGGTGCGCGAGCCCAGGCCGGCGGCGGCCACCGCCTGCGTCACCGGGCGGACCTGCTCGGCGGTCCACTCCCCCTTGACCTCCAGCAGCAGGTCGAGGCCCGGGCGCTCGAGCATCAGGCCCAGCACCTCGTCGAACGTCGGCACCCGGTGCCCCGCGAACACCGGCGAGAACCATGACCCGGCGTCCAGCCCGCGCACCTCGTCAGCGGTCATCGAGCGCACCTCGCCCGCGCCGTCGGTGGTCGCGTCGACGGTGTCGTCGTGGATCACCACGACCTGGCCGTCGGCGGTGAGCTGCACGTCGATCTCGATCGCGTGGGCGCCCGCACGCCACGCCGCCTCGAAGGCCGCGAGCGTGTTCTGCGGCGCCACCGAGGAGTTGCCCCGATGCCCGATCACGACGGTCACAGGTACGGCTCCACGTTCTCGCGGTACGCCGTCTCGAGCTGCGGGGTGATGCCCTCGAACGCCGTCTGCGGGTCCACGCCCTTGAGCACGATCTGCTCGATCGCCTCGGTGAGGATCTGGTCCGCGCCCGGCACGAACACCCGGATCCAGTCCTGCGAGCGGGCGCGGTCGGCGAGCTGGTCCACCGCCGTGCGGAACTGCGGGGTCGCCGCGTAGACCGCCTTCATGTCCGCGGACTCCACCGCCGACGTCCGCACCGGCATGTACCCGGTGTTCTGCGAGAAGTACGCCGTGGAGTCCGTGGACGTCAGGAACTTCAGGAACGTCGCCGCCGCGAGCTGGTTCTCCACCGGGCGCGACGACGGGATCGCCAGGCCGGTGCCGCCGGTGGGCGTGCCACCGCCGTCCGGGCCCTCGGGCAGGTACGCCGTGCCGACCTCGAAGGACGCCGCGTCGAGGATGCCCTTGAGGCTGCCCGTCGAGCCGATCGTCGCGGCCACCACCCCCGCCGAGAAGTCCGCGTTCGCATCCGTCGAGACGGTCGCGACCTTGCTCCCGTGGAACAGGTCCCGCAGGAACTCGCCGGCCTCGAGCGCCTCTGGGGAGGTCAGCGTCGTGTCCCATCCGTCGGAGTACTCGCCGCCGTGGCCCCAGATCATGTTCTCGAACCACCACGCCGCCCAGGACGTGCCGGTCGCCAGGCCCAGCGGCGCGCTGTCCGCGGGCACCTGCGCGTCGAGCTGGGCGCCCCACTGCGCGAACTCGGCCCACGTCTCCGGGCCGCGGTCCGGCAGCCCGGCGGCCGCCCACATGTCCTTGTTGTAGTAGAAGAGCGGCGTCGAGCGGGCATACGGGGCCGCCCAGTGGGCGCCGTCGTACTCGTAGTCGCCGTACAGCGCCGGGTTGAAGTCCGCCGCGTCGGCGTCGATCGCCTCGAAGACCTCGTCGAGGGCCAGGATCTGGTCGTTCAGGTGGTACCGGAACCACCACACGTCCGACGCGATGACGAGGTCCGGCAGCTCGGACGTCTGCGAGGCCGCCTGGAAGCGCTGCGCCACCTCGTCGTAGTTGGCGCCCGCCGTCACGAGCTTGACGGTGATGTCGGGGTTCTCCGCCTCGAACCGGCGGATGAGCTCCTCCTCGACCTTCTGGGAGGAGCCGGGGTGGTTGCTCCACCACGTGATCTCGCTGGCGGGGGTCACGTCGGACCAGTCGACCGAGTCGGCCGACGTCGTCCCGGCCGCCTCAGCCTGGATGCCCACGGTCGGCGTGGAGCAGGCCGCAGTCAGCGTCAGGGCGCCGGCAGCCGCCAGCGCGCCGAGGATGAGGGCAGGCCGACGACGCCGGCGCGCGAGGGGTTCGAACACGGGATTCTCCTAGGGGTGGGAGGTCGCACGGTGCTGCGGTCGCAGCCCGGACGTGTGAGGGGGCGCGTCACATCAGCCGGTGACGGCGCCGGCGGTGAGGCCGGCCACGAGGCGGCGCTGCAACACCAGGAACAGCAGCAGGACGGGCAGCGTCACCACGACGGTGGCCGCCAGCAGCACGCCCCAGTTGCTCATCCCGTCGATGTTCTGCAGCAGGGTCAGGCCCACGGGCAGCGTCATCTTCTGCGCGTCGTCGACCACCAGGAACGGCCACAGGTAGTCGTTCCACTCGGTGACCACGGACACCAGCCCGACAGCCGCCAGCGTGGGCGTGGACATCGGCAGCACCACCTGCCAGAGCCGCCGCAGATGCCCCGCGCCATCGAGCTCGGCCGCCTCCAGCACCGACGCGGGCAGCGACAGGAAGTGCTGGCGGAACAGGAACGTCCCGAACGCGCTGGCCAGGCCCGGCACGAGGATGCCCTGGTACGTGTTCAGCCAGCCCAGGCTCGCGACGAACGTGTAGTTGGGGATGATCGTGATCTGCGGCGGGATCATCAGCGTCGCCAGCACCAGCAGGAACACCGCCCGCTTGAACGGCACGTCGAGGAAGACGAGCGCGTACGCGCAGCACAGCCCGAGCAGCACCTTGAGCCCGGCGCCGGCGATCGTCAGGCCCACGCTGTTGAGCAGCAGCCGGCCCAGCGGGATCGTCTCGGCGGCCTGGGCGTAGTTCGACAGGTCGAACGATCCGGGCAGCCACTGCAACGGCAGCCGGTACAGCTCGTCGGGCATCTTCAGGCTGGCCAGGCCCATCCACAGCAGCGGGGCGCCGATCACGACGGTCGCGGCGATCATCGCCAGGTAGCCGCCCGCGTCGAGCAGGCGCGGGCCGGAGGAGCGGCGGCCAGGCGGGGTGGGCTTGATGGCCGATGGCGTGCGGCGGGGTGGAACCCGGGTGGCGTCCGGGTCGATCACCGGGGCGGCATCGGGGCGCGTGTCGCGCACCACGACGTCGGCGACCGGGCGAGGGGCGATCGTGGTCATGCGTAGTGCACCTTCCGCTCGACGTAACGCATCTGGACCGCTGTGACGGCGAGCAGGACGAGGAAGAGGATCGTGGCCCCCGCCGACGCGTAGCCGGCCCGGCCGTTGACGAAGCCCTCCTGGTAGATCTGGTACATCAGCGTCGTGGTGCTGCCCAGCGGGCCGCCCTGCGTCATCGCCTTGATCACGTCGAAGGACTGCAACGAGCTGAGCATCATCGTCACGACCAGGAAGAACGTGGTCGGGGTGAGCAGCGGCAACACCACCGAGCGCAGCGTCCGCGTCCGCGAGGCGCCGTCGAGCGACGCCGCGTCGCGCAGGTCCTGCGGGATGGCCTGCAGGCCGGCCAAGTAGATGAGCGCGACGTACCCGACGTGCTTCCACAGGTAGACCACGGTGATCATCACCAGCGGCCACGGCTCCGCCGTGTACCACTGCGGCGAGGACAGCCCCACCATGCGCAGCAGCGCGCCGATCAGCCCGTAGCGCGGATCGAACATGAACAGCCACAGCACGCCGACGGCGAACCCCGAGAGCACGTACGGCGCGAAGGCCACGGTGCGCGCGAAGCCCCGGCCGGCCATCTTCCGGTTCAGCAGCAGCGCCAAGCCCAGGCCGAGCACCAGCGAGCCGCCCACCGTCGCGACCGTGAACACCGCGGTGGTGGTGAGCACCTGCGCTGTGCCCGGGTCGGTGAACCACTCGCGGTAGTTGCCCAGCCCCACGAACCGGGCCACCGGCGACCCGAGATTCCACTGCATCGTCGACAGGTAGAAGCTCTCCACCAGCGGCCGGTACACGAACAGCAGCAACAGGGCGATGTTGGGCCCGGCCAGCAGCGCGAATGCCACCAGGTCACGGCGCCGTCGGCGGCTCGAGCGACGCTTCGGCCCGGGGGTGATCCCCGTGGGCGGCGGGTGCAGGACTGTCGTCGACATGGCACTTCTCTTCGTGGGACTGGGGCTCCGGAGAGCTCGGCCACGACGAAGTTAAGGAGCCCGCTGGGGCGCCTGGCGCCAAAGCACGGAGAGTTGCCGGGCCGTTGGCGGAAGGTTCATATGCCGTCTCCCCAGTTCGCCGTCAGGCCCGGTTCTCGACACCCGCCGACAGTCGCGTTCGGTGGCCCTCCAGCACTGGTCGGTACGATCGGGGCCGGTCAGTGCCGGGGGACGAGCCCCCAGCCATCGGACGACGGAGCGCGCAGCACGATGCAGCGGGGAAGTGTGGCGGCCGTTCTGGCCTGCTCAGCGGCGGCCCAGCCGCCCGCCCAGCACGCCTGACACCCCCTCATCGGGGGCGGTCGGCGCTGCTCGGCGAAGCGTGCCCTCCCGCCGCGGACAACCGCCGGCGGGACCCGCCACCCGCACTGTCACCCGAGAGCTGAGAACCATGAACCCCCTGACCGAGCAGCAGATCCGCGCGTCCTTCGTGAACTGCTCCCGTGGCGAGGCCACCCGCCTCAACCTCCCGCCCGACCTGGCCGACCTCGACTGGGACCGGCTCGACTACCTCGGCTGGATCGACCGCAAGGCCCCGCAGCGCGCGTGCGTCGTCATCCCCGTCGACGACACGGTGGTGGGGCTGCTGCTCCGCTCCCCCGAGGGCGGCGCCAAGCGCCGCCGCGCCCTGTGCGCCTGGTGCGAGGACGTCTACTCCAAGGACGAGGTGTCCCTGTACGTCGCCCGCCGCTCCGGCGCCGCGGGCCGCAACCTCAACTCGATCGGCACGCTGATCTGCACACGGTTCGGATGCTCGCGCAACGTGCGGCGGCGGCCCACGATCATCGAGGCTGGCCAGGACCCCGAGGGCCTGGTGCAGCGCCGCATCGAGGGGCTGCGCGAGCGGTCCCAGCGCTTCGCCCGCGAGGTGCTGCAGGACCGTTGAGCACCGGCTGCCCGATCAGCGCGGCCCCGAGGCGTCTCACGTCACCTCCCGGAGTCGGGGGTCACCGACCCATCGAACGTCCTGGATCCGCCGACTCCGGCTCGCCCGGCGACGACGCGCATCGTCACCCGACGGTGGTGGGCGGCGCCGTCACGCGTCCGATAGGCGCCCCGGACTCGTAACCGACGCTCCGCGCCCACCGTTGCCCGACGCGGCGCGTGGGGACCTCGACCAACCTATGCACGACCCACGCGCATGCCACCGCGATACCAGTGGCGGTGAGCACTGCGAGAGGCGCCCAGACGCCGTGCGCGGCCATGACCGACAGAAGCGCATAGCCGAGGACGGGGTGCACCACATAGAGCGGGTAGCTGATGTTGGCGAAGAAGTCCGCCGCCGAGTTTCGCTTCCAGCCTTCTCCGAATGACCAGATGACGACGAACAGGACGATCGTGCCAACAAACGTGAGCCGGTACTCGAGCGTGGTGGGCGCCACCGGGCTAGTCGATGAGAGGAAGAAGTAGAGCGCCATGAGGAAGGGGATCAGCGCCGCCATCGCGGCGCGCTCAAGATTGCCGCGACGGTACGCCGAGAGCACGACTCCGACGAGCATCACCGGGATGTACGGGCAAGCGAGCAGCACGATGTAGCGGATCCCTCCGAACGGCGTGCCGAGCGGAAGAGGGTCGAGCAGCCACTGGGTGGCTGCGCACACCACGGCCGTGCCCGCGATCGCCCACCAGCGAGTCGTGAGCTTCCGGTAGGCGACGACGCACACCGCGTAGAAGACGAGCTCGATGATGAGGGTCCAGACGATTCCATCGCCCGGCGCCAGGCTGCCGAGAACGAGCGACAGGCCGGGCACTGCGCCGGTGAGGATGGACCCGAGACTGAGCTCCTGGTTCGGGTCCGAGACGAATGCGATCGTGGCGCAGGTGACGAGGTAGCCAGCCGCATACGTCGGCAGGACGCGCATGGCCCGGCCAAGAAGGAATCCGCGGCGGCTGTAACGATCGAGCGAGATGGCGATCACATATCCGCTCAGGAGGAAGAACAACCCGACCCCCAGCGCGGCGAAGTTCACCGGCAGCCACTCGAGGAACCGCGCCCACCGCGGGGCATTCTCAGCGCCCGCGTAGAGCGGAGGGCGGCGTGCGAGGCCTGCGGAGACGTCTTGGTGAATCCAGAACGCGACGGCGTAGTGATACCCGAGCACCGTGACCGCCGCCACGCCGCGCAGCGCATTGGCCCATTCGACTCTCTTAACGTCGAGAGGATAGCGGCGGCGAAACCACGCGTCGTCCAACGCTTCTTTCGCGGGCGCACGACGATCACATCGACACCCAAGTGGTCGGACGCGGGCCCGCTCTCGACGCGGCAGCTGTCATCTCCGTCGGGCTCCTCCGAGCCCGAGTCGGCGTGCGCGTTCCCTTCGCTCGCTCGTCCACGCGGATCCGACGAGCACCGGCAGGCCGATCAGCGTGCCGAGCATGAATTGATGCACGCCCGGCCTGCCGGCGAGGAGCACGGCCAGCAGGAGGCCCGGCAAAGCTGCCGCGACGAGCGTGGTGCCGGCGGCTTTGCGGCCTCTGGCGAGGAACACCCCGCCCGTGATCGCGACAGCGGCGCAGCCGAGTGCTAGGGAGATCACCACGCTGCCGATGATGGCAGCGGCGACTTCCTCTGGGGCGCTCCTCGGAGTATTCCTTGACAAGAATATTCTCGCCGAGGAATCATCGTCGAATGGATACTCGCTTCGCCGCGCTGGCCGACCCCGCCCGCTGGCGACTCGTCACGCTCCTCGCCGAGCGGCCCCGGCCGGTCGGTGTGCTGGCCCGGCTCGCCGGCGCACGGCAGCCCCAGACCACCAAGCACCTGCAGACCCTCGAGCGAGCCGGGGTGGTCGTGTCCCAGCGTTCCGGCCAGCGCCGGATCTACGCGCTGAGCCCGGAGGCGCTGCGGGAGGCATCGGCAGCACTGAGCGCCTTGGCGGACGAAGCCGACCGGGCTGGCTCGCGCGAGGCCTTCGAGCGCTACGGGATGGACCTCTCGCGGGAGCGGCTCGCCGCCCACGAGCCAGGCTGGGCTGACGGCCGCTCCTTCGAGTTCACTCGATCGCTCGCCGGGCGACCCGAGGTGGTCTGGCGGCACCTCACCGAGGCCCTCCTGCTCGCACAGTGGTGGACGCCGGAGGACCTACGCGTGTCCGAGCTCGTCTTCGAAGCGCGCCCCGGCGGCCGGATCCTCCACGAGTACCGCGACGTCGAGGACGTGGACGGCTCGGACCCCGTCGCCGGGCGCGCACGGGGAGAGGTGGTCGAGGTGCGCCCTGGCGAGCGCCTGGCCTATCGGCTCTCCCCCGTCCTTCCCGACGACCAGGTCGCCTTCACCGCGCACGTCCGTCTCGACCTGCGCGCCACCGAGACCGGCGCCGACCTCGACGTCCATTTCCGGGTCGCCGACAGCACTGTCGAGTCGGCCGATTTCATCGCGGGCATCGAGCTCGGCTTCGGGCAGAGCCTCGACAAGCTCGTGACGATCCTCTCCGCATCCCCCGACAGCGCCGACGCCCACCCGAGGAGCACCACATGACCGACCGCATCGTGACCGCGAACCTCGCCCTCACCCTCGACGGGCGCTACCACGGGCCCGGCGGCCGCGGAGACTTCGGCGCCTTCGCGCCCTACGTCGCCACGGACACCGCGCGCGACCACATGACCCGCATCTGGGAGAACGCGACAACGGCGGTCCTCGGCCGCGTCAACGCCGAGGGCTTCATGGGCTACTGGCCGTCCGTCGCCGACGACGAGGGCGCCGATCCTCGGGACCGCGGATACGCCAGGTGGCTGGTCACCACCGAGAAGGTCGTCTTCTCGACCACGTTGGCCGAAGCGCCGTGGGAACGCACACGCGTGGTGAACGCCCCCGCCGCTGACACCGTCGCGGCGCTCAAGCGCGCCGGTGACGGCGAGATCCTCGTCAACAGCAGCGCGAGCGTCATCACATCGCTCCTGTCCGTCGACCTGGTCGACCGCCTCTACCTCATGATCGTGCCGGAGATCGCAGGCGGCGGACCGCGCCTGCTCGACGACGGCCTGCCCGGCACCCGATGGACGTTGACCCGGCAGGAGGCCGGGGAGTCCGGCGAGCTCGCGATGATCTACGACCGAGCCCGCTGAGGCAGCCGCGCCTGGTTGAGTGCCGCGCCCATCTCCGCGCCCTGCTAGCGAGAGTCGGCCATCATCTTCTGGGTGCCGATGGTCCCGAGGAGCGCGAGCTTGCTCTCGGACTCGCTGCCCGGCTCAGCGGTGCACATCATGATCCGCAGGTCGTGGCGTTGCGTGATGAGGATGTCGCAGTCCAGGTCGAGGGTCCCGACCTCGGAGTGGACCACCCTTTTGATGGTCGGTCCGTGCTCGTCGATCTCGTGACGCGCCCACAGTTCGCGGAACTGCGCGCTGGCCTGGTTCAGCCGTGCGACGAGCTGTCGCAGCTGGGGGTCGTCGGGGTAGCGCCCGGCGCTGCGTCGCAGGTCGGCGACGAGGGACGCGTCGAGGGACTCGGCACTTCCAGGGCCGTGCAGATGGCAGTCCGAAGCACCGGTGAAATGCAGCCACACCAGGTTGCGATCGGATTCCCGCGATGACGCGGGGTCACCCATTAATGCCGCCCACATGGGGTTCCAGAGTAGAATGTTCCACATGGCGTCAAAAACCGCCTGAGGCCTTTCCCCGGTGCGTTCCACCAATCGGCGAATATTCGTCGGCACCATGCGGCTAATGCGCCCACCGCCGGTCGCGTGCCCGGCAAGCCGGAACAGATGCTCCTGCTCGGTGTCGCTGAGCTGCAACGCCTGGGCGAGCGCGACGCACACCTGCACCGACGGCGCTGCCGAGCGCCCCTGCTCCAGCCGCACGATGTAGTCGACAGACACGGAGGCCAGCACCGCGAGCTCTTCACGCCGCAGGCCTGCGGTGCGCCTGGCGGCGCTCGAAGGCAGCCCGGCCATGTGCGGAGCCAGGCGCTCGCGCCACACCCTCAGGATCGTTGCCAGCTCACCTGGCTCACTCGTGGCATTCACGACGCTCATCGTCGCAGTGAATCCTGGGAGACGGCCGGAATCCCCGAAGAATAGCCTGGTACTCCTCTTCCTAGGATGCGTTTCCCCTGCCCCGGGCCGCTAGGAACGAGCCTCTCTGGATCGATCCGGCGATGCGCCATACGTTCATTCCATGGCCATCAGCCATGACCCGTGATCAGAAGGAACAGATTCATGATTGTTGTCACCGGAGCCACCGGTCAGCTCGGCCGCCAGGTCGTCCACCACCTGCTCGCCCAGGGCGTCCCCGCCACCCAGATCATCGCCGTCGACCGCGATTCCGCCGACGCCACCGAGCTGTCCACCCTCGGTGTCGAGGTCCGCTTCGCCGACTACGACCTCCCCGAGACCCTGGCGCCCGCCTTCGCCGGCGCCGACAAGGTGCTGCTGGTGTCCTCCCCCGCAGGCGCCGACGCCATGCGCGTCAAGCAGCACCAAGCCGTCATCGACGCCGCCCTCGAGGTCGGTGTGCAGATCCTCGCCTACACCTCGGTCACGCACGCACCGACCAACACGATGGGACTGGCGCCGGTGCACCGCGCCACCGAGCAGGCCATCGCCGCCTCCGGCCTGCCCGCTGTCATCCTGCGCAACGGCTGGTACGCGGAGAACCACACGGCAGCACTGCGCGGCGCCGTCACGCACGGCGCCCTCACCGGCAGCGCGGGCAACGGCCGGATGGCCGCGGTCAGCCGCGCAGACCTCGCCGAGGCCGCCGCCGTCGTGCTGACCCGCGAGGACCAGGCCGGAAAGACCTACGACCTGACCGGCGACACCACATGGACCTTGTCCGATCTCGCAGCCGAGGCCGCCGCGCAGTCGGGCACGACGCTCACCTACACGGACGTTCCCGCCGAGCAGTACCGACAGGCGCTGCAGCAGGCAGGGCTGCCCGAGCAAATCGTCGAGCTCATCGTCGATGCTGATGTCGCGATCGCCGGTGGCACGCTGGACCACGTCACGAGCGACCTGAGCACGCTCCTGGGTCGACCCACCACGCCGATGTCCGCCATCGTCACTCAGGCTCTGCGCGCCTGAGGCCGCACCACGCGCCCCTACCTCCCGGGCGCGGCCACCTGCGCCGCTGCCTCTGAGAGCAGCCGGTGGGCGCCGGAGCCCTCGGGCACGACCAGCTCGATGCGGGTGGCGCCGGCGCTCAGCGTGACCACCATGACGCCCAGGTAGTCGGGGTGCGGCGCGACGTCGATCGTGTCCGGGGCGTTGAGCGGGATGACCAGGCGCGATGCGGAGTGCATGGGCTTCTTGCCGCGCACCAGCCACTCGTGGCGCCCGAACACCTCCAGGGCGAAAGAGTCACCGGCGACGACGGCGCCGTGGAGTGTCACGGGCGAGAACGCGTGCCCGATGGCCTTGACCGGGTCGGCGCCGCGCAGCGCGACCTGGCGCCGGCCGTGCCCCGACCACAGGGTCAGGCCCGGCAGGCGTCGCGACACGTCCTGGAAGTCCCCGAGCAGGGAGGCGTCCACTCGGCCGAGGTCCGGTGTGGCGCAGGCGTGCTGGGCGCCCGAGTCGATCAGGGCGAACGCCAGGGGACGCGGGTAGCCCTCCGACGCACGGGCCCGGAGCTCGTCGACGAGCGCCCTCATCGCGCTCCGGCCTGAGCCGTTGTACCGGACGGTGAGGTCGGAGCCGGTGCGGGTGTGCAGCGTCAACGTGCCGTCGAGCAGGTTCATGACGTCACGGACCGCCACCACGTCCTCGAACGGCACGTCGCGCACGTCGAAGGCGCCCGGCCCCGGCGCGCGCCGTGGCTGGTGGTCGTGCTCGGTGCGCCGCGACAGGACGGTGAGCCCGTCGTCGTCGAGCACGAGGAGGTGGTCGTACAGGTCCATGTCCGCCGTGGCGTCGCGGCGGGCGATGTTCCGGGGGACCTTGAGCACCAGGCGCCCGGCGTCGAGGTCGACCGGGTGGCCGCGGAACAGGCGGGGGATGTCCTCCGGGAGGCGCACCTCGTCGATCCACGGACCGAAGCGGTCGTACTCGCTGGTTCCGGCCGCTGTGGTGTCCATGTGTCCCGTCTGCCTCTCCGCGGGGTTGTCGCACTTCTGCGTGCTCAGACGGTGACAGCGCCCGTGGGGGGAATCTACTGGACACCCGTGCGTGGCCTCGACCTCGACACCGTTCGCCAAGATGGACGCGCGAATGCGGTCAACGAGACCCGATGCGGCTCTCAGGGCGAAGGCCCACTGCGACGGGGGCGTTGAAGATCCGGCGGGGGACCGACTCGAACACGTCGGAGATCTGCTCCTCGGAGTACCCGGCGGCTCTCATCCGTTCGACGGCGTCCGCCACCGTCGAGACGCACGCCGCGACACGGCCGTCTCGCCGATACCACAGTCCGTTGTCGGAGTGCCTGAACACGGACTGGCCCGCCATCACAGGCGCCTGGATGTCGTCGGTCATCGCCGCCAGATGGCCGGGCCCGAGGAAGTCCAGCGTGCGCTTCGCGACCGCCTGATCGACGTGCTCCCCGTCGAAGTTCATCATGAGGATGAGCTTGCCGCTCACAGCGAGCTCCACGAGACACGCTGGGACCTCCCCGAGAATCCGGGGAAGCGACTCGTGCGTCCACTCCTCCGCGAGCAGGCCTGCGATCTCGACGTCGCGTCGCGACCGCTCGTCATTCGTCCTCCAGGCGTGGACGAAGTTCCTCGGCATGTCGTTGTACAGATGGTCGGTGACGACCCAGGACGCGTCACACCCGTCAAAGCTCCACACGTACTCGACCAGCTCCCGGACCAGGCGGGCGGAACGGCTCGGGTCGTCGTGCCGAAAATGACCCAGAGCGATCCGCACCCCGTTCTGGTAGAAGAGGTCCACGAGATCTTGGAAAGTCCCGCCCGGTGCGATCTCCTCGTCCAACGCGGCATGATCGGGCCCAATGACGATGTACTCCAGGCCGAGCTTCCCGAGGCTCGCGATCCTCTCCCATTCGGCCCACGTGGGGATCCAGCACCCCTCGTCCGGGACGCCGCCATGGGTTCCGAGCAAGGGCCCCTCGACTCCGAAGCCGATGATGCGGTCCTTCACGGCCTGGTCCGCGGCGGAATAGGCCCGCAGGGCGCTCTCGAGCTCGTCGAAGTAGTTCCGCCTCAGGAAGATCGTCGGACACACGTACAGCCGTTGTGCAGCGGCATGCTCGGCGATCAGCCCGAGGTCGCCCGCCCGCATGCTGCTGAAGTCGATGTCCGCGATCCCATGAGTGTGAACCGCGAAACGATCCTCGGTGTTCGTCATCTGTCCGCGCTCGCCTTTCCTAGAGTTTCTGCCTCGTGGACCGTGTTTCTGACTGCTCGACCGGAACTGAGCCCTCGGATGACCGGGGTTCGCGACGGGATGTCGGGGACGACGAAAGTTGTGCCGAGCACGAGTCGGTCCCACCTCGGGATCGCTTTCACCGGCAGCTCGCCGAGTAGGTCGCAGATCGTGCGCCATGTCTCGGGCTCCGCCGGGTCGTCGAAACTCCTGATGAGTTCCGTCAGCCGCTGGGCACGGGGGTCCTGCCGCGCACCCGCCCCGCCGAGGGCCTCATCCAGCTCTCGAGCGATCCGCGAGACGTCGAGGTCGATCCATCCGTGCTGCGCGTCCAACGCCTCGATGGCGCTGAGCAACTCGTCCCCGACGTCGGGCCGCGACTCGATGGCGTTGTAGAGCCGCGTCCGTTCGTCGTGATCGAAGAGGACTCCGATCTCGCGGATGACATCCGCCGGTTCGTCAGCGGTGTGCACGAAGTTGAGGAGGCCGTTCGGCGCCGACACGTCGTGACGCAGTTGCCCCGCGGTCCTCCGGCGGGGGTCTGCGGGCCCTTTCGCCCGGCTCAGCGCCGAACTCGCCGGCCGTGCGTCGTCGCACCACAGCAGCACGAAGAGAGACGGGCCAGCTGTGAGCAGGTCGTCGACGATGGCCTTCCGGTCTTCGCTGGCAACGTTCCACTGGTACTGCCAGAGGCCGCGGATCGTGTGCCGGTCGAACTCGAAAGGCCGGTAGGCGATCGCCCGGTACCCCCGCGCGAGCAGCCACTCCAAGCATCTGCGGCCCGCGCGGCCAGCGAACGCGTCGGGCTTGAGCACCAGGGTGGCCAGGAGCTCCGCGGCCGCGGCGGGGTCCTCGACGTGGGTGCGGAAGTCCGCCCACGACTCGGCGAAGTAGGTGTCGACCGAGTACAGCTCCCGCTTGTCGTGGGACTCCGACATCCATTCAGGGACCGTCTCGCCAGGGTGGTGCCGCGTCATCTAGACCACGCTCCCGCGCACGTCGGCGATCGCCATCTCGAGGATGGATCCGATGCGGGCGACGTCCTCCTGCTCGATGATCAGCGGCGGGTGGATGTTCAGGACATCCGGCGCGATTCCGGTGCTGGCCAGGACGAGCCCTTCGTCGGGGTCGATCGTCAGCGCGCTCGCCCGGACCTGTCCTGCCCAGTCCCCGTTCAGGCGGACGCCGGCTGCGGCGCCGAACACCTCAAAGCCAGCCACAACGTCCCCGTTCCGCCGGAGAAGCTCCTTGAGGACGTCGGTGAGGCCCAACTCGATCGTTGCCACAACGCTCTCCGGGTCGCGCCACGCCTCCCACCTGTCCAGGACGGCGTCGATGACGCCCAGGGTCGAGGGGATCCCCACGTACGTGGACGAGTGGCTTCCCGGCTTGTAGGCCTCAGGCCCGGCCAGATCGTCCCTGCTCCAGACCACTGAGGCGGCAGCGCTGCCGTTCGTGAGCCCTTTGCTCGTCACGACGATGTCGGGGGCGACCCCGGACCGCATGAATCCCCATCGAGGCCCGGTCCGGTGCATGCCGGTGAAGATCTCGTCGGCGATCACGAGCGCGCCCTCGCGCCGAGCCGCGTCGACGTACGCGCGCAGTTCGCGGTGCGACGGCTCGATCATGCCGGCCACGTTCAGGACGGGCTCGAAGATCATGGCCACCGCACGCCGTCCCGACGCACGTCCCCCCACGCCCGTGATCTCCCCGAAGATGTCGGCGGAGCCCTCACGGTAGGAGCCGCTGCCCGGGATCGGCAGTCTCACGACTTCGAGGCCCCAGGCTGCCAGGAGCTCGCGATAGCGAGGGCTCGAGCTCAGCATGCTGGTGACGCCGGACCGCCCATGGAACGCGCCCTGGAAGACGAGGATCGTTCCCGGCCCCTTGTTGGCAGCGACGATCCTCAGCGCCGTCTCCATCGCCTGCGCCCCGCCCAGGTCCAGGTCGACCCGACCCGCAACGCCTGTGACCTCAGAGAAGAGCCTCTCCAGCCGTTCAAGGACGTCGAGCCGCTGGGTCGACTCGCAGAACGAGGGAAGAGCGGGCATCCCAGCGATCCGCCGCGCGGCGTCGGCCATCAGCTCGGAGTCGTACCCGAAGGCCAGCGTGCCATTGGCCGCCTCTGCGTCAAGGTACGGGCGGCCCCTGGTGTCGTAGATCCGCAGCCCCTGGCTCCGCTCGAATACCGGTACGACGTCAGACCGGTAGATGAGATTGCCTGTCGACACGTGTCTCGGGATCACGGGCGGTCCTCTCTTCTGTCCTCGTGGGCCGCCAGAGACTGGCCGCCAAACTGCAGCTCCTGCCCGTCGAGCATCACGGCGTGCGACCCGTCCCGGTGTGTCCTCGTCGAGACCGAGATCCGCCCCTCCGCCAGCCGTTCCACCGCCCACCGCAAAGCGGGGCGGTCGCTCATGGCCTTCTGTCGCAGCTCCTGGCTCTTCGCGGTCTCATCCGCGCACACGGGGGTCTGCGGCCCCATGCAGATGATCGGACCGGTGTCGATGCCCTCCGTCACGAAGAAGCAGGACGTCCTGGTCGCTCGCCTGCCGTCAGCCAGCGCCTGGGCAACGGGATTCGTTCCGACGTACATGCGGCGGTTGTCGGGGGTCAGGACTGTCAGGTCCGCCGGATGCACGTTCACCATTCGGTGGCGGTATCGAGCCAGGAGGTTTCCCTGGATGAGGCGGTGGTAGGCAAGGACGACGAGGTCGATCCGCCCGTTGACGCGTTCCCACGCCTCGATGCGCTCGTCGAGCCGGTCGTGCCACTCACGGGCGCGTGCCTCGTAGTCGGCGATCCTCCCGGCCGCCGCGGCCTCGCTGCGTCTGCCGCACTTCTCGTCGTAGTCGCCGACCCAGGTCTCGACTCCGGCAGATCTCGCCACCTCGACCGCCGGAGCGTGCGGCCCGTGCGCGACCACGAGGGGCACGTCGACCATGTCGGGGGCCCGTCGCGCCATGTCCAGCAGCGTCCTGAGGTTGCTGCCGGTGGCGGAGACGAGCACCGCGACCCGCAAGGGGGCGCCACGGAGGGCGGCGCCAGGCGCCCTTCGTGGCGCGTGGTCCACGCCGCTCACTCGACCGTGACCGACTTGGCGAGGTTGCGCGGCTGGTCCACGTCCAGGCCCTTGGCCGCGGCGAGCGCCATCGCGAACATCTGCAACGGCACGACAGCCAGCAGGGGCTGGAGCAGTTTGGGCGCCTGCGGGATCCAGAAGACCTCGTCCGCGTACGCGTGGACCTCGTCGTCGCCGTCCTCGGCGATCACGAGTGTGCGGGCCCCGCGGGCGCGGATCTCTTGGATGGTCGAGATCATCTTGGAGTGGAGCGAGTCACGCCCGCGCGGCGACGGGACCACCACGAACACCGGCTGTCCCTCGTCGATGAGGGCGATGGGACCGTGCTTGAGCTCCCCGGCGGCGAAGCCCTCGGCGTGGATGTAGGCGAGCTCCTTGAGTTTGAGCGCGCCCTCGAGGGCGACGGGGAAGCCGACGTGTCGGCCGAGGAACAGCACCGACGACGCGTCGCGCATCGACTCGGCAGTGGCGCGCACGTGCTCCCCGCGCTCGATGACCGTGTGGATTTTCTGAGGCATGTCACGCAGCTCGGCTAGGACTGCGGCTATCTCGTCCGGGCGCATGCATCCCCGCAGCTGTGCCAGGTAGAGGCCGAGCAGGTAGGCGGCGGTGACCTGGGCGAGGAACGCCTTGGTCGACGCGACGGCGATCTCGGGGCCCGCGTGCGTGTAGAGGACCGCGTCGGACTCGCGCGGGATCGTCGAACCATGGGTGTTCACGATGGAGATGACGAGGGCGCCCTGCTCGCGCGCGTGCCGCATGGCCATGAGCGTGTCCATGGTCTCGCCAGACTGCGTCACCGCCACGACCAGCGTCTTCTCGTCCACGATCGGGTCGCGGTAGCGGAACTCGTGCGCGAGCTCGACCTCGACCTCGATGCGGCACCAGCGCTCGATGGCGTATTTCGCCACGTGGCCGGAGTAGGCGGCGGTGCCGCAGGCCACGACGATGATCTTGTTCACCGCTCGCAGGAGCGTCTCGTCGACCCGCACGTCGTCGAGCACGAGGGCGCCCGACGCGTTCGTGCGACCCAGGAGCGTGTCCGCGACTGCCTGCGGCTGATCGTGGATCTCCTTGTCCATGAAAGACCGGAAGCCACCCTTCTCGGCGGCGGCGACGTCCCAGGTCACGGTGAAGCGCCTGGCCTCGCCCGGGTTGCCGTCGAAGTCCGTCACTGCCACTGATGTCGGCGTGATCGTGACGATCTGGTCCTGGCCCAGCTCGAGGGCCTCACGCGTGCGCGAGACGAACGCGGCGACGTCGGAGGCGAGGAAGTTCTCGCCCTCGCCCAGCCCGACCACGAGCGGCGAGTCGTGCCGGGCGCCGACGACGGTGTCGGGCAGGTCGGCGTGCACGGCGAGGAGCGTGAACGTGCCGTGAAGCCGGCCCGCGACGGCCCCCATGGCAGCCGTGAGGTCGCCGGTCTCCCGATAGGCCTTGGCGATGAGCTGCGCCGCGACCTCCGTGTCAGTCTCGGAACGGAAGACCACGCCGTCGGCGAGGAGTTCGTCCCTCAGCACCGCGAAATTCTCGACGATGCCGTTGTGGATGACGGCGAGCCGGTCCCCGTCGGCCAGGTGCGGGTGGGCGTTGGCGTCCGTCGGGCCGCCGTGCGTCGCCCAGCGGGTGTGGCCGATGGCTGCGGTCGCGTCGGGGAGCGGATGAAGCCCGATCTCCTCGACCAGGTTCGCCAGCTTGCCCGCCTTCTTGGCGGACGCCACCCGATCGAGGGATGGGCCGACGAGGGCGACGCCAGCCGAGTCGTACCCTCGGTACTCGAGCCGACTGAGCCCTTCCATCGTGACATCCAGGGGCGTGGATGACGCCGTGACGCCGGCCGTGGCGCCCGGTCCCAGGCCTGTGTACCCGACGATCCCACACATACGAGCGGTCCTTCCTGCCTTCTGCTGATTAGCTGCGCTTCCCGGGACGAGCGGCCGAGGCATCCCTCACAGCCGAGGTCGCGCTGACGACATTCACCCTCCGAGCGCCGAGCAACTCCGCACGCGAGCCGAGGCCCATCGCCACCACCCGCGCCACCTCGACTCTCAGCCGGTGAAGACGGGCCCCTCTCCAACGAGAAGCACGCGCATGCCCTCTCTCTGCTCGTGCGGCGCCGAGCGCTGCTCATTCGCTCCCGGGACCGGCAGGTCGGACCCACGCTCGTCGGCGTCGGAGCCAGTGCCCGACGACTCTGTGCCGCGGGGCCGGAAATTGATACCACCTTGGGACCAAACGCGCCAAATGCGGCAAACCTGCCCTGACGTCACTGAGGCCAACGGCGCCATCCCCTCCCCCGGCGATCAGACAAGGGACGTTTGACCCGATAAATCCTCGCATGTACCGTCTCGCAGGCTTGGCGGGGGGCCTTGGCTTCGGTGCGACCCGCCCCTCGGATTCCGCCCGCTGACGAACCGACTGATGGAGACGCCGTTGTCCTCGCTCGATGCCATTCGTGACGCGCTCGTGTGGGCGGCCGGCGGGCCGGGTAACCCCGATCTCGGCGCGCTCGACCACGCGACTCTCATCGAGGCCCTTGCTCAGCACCGTCTCGAAGGGCGGGCCCTGTCGCGCGCCAGGAACGAGGGCCGCCCTCTTCCCCAGCTGCTCGAGGAGCATCTCGTGGGCTCGCACGCGCGCATCGTGCAGCGCGTCCACGACCAGATCGAGTTGTTCCGCAAGGTGCGGGACTCCATCAGTCACGTGAAGCGCGGCCCCGGCCTGGTCGCGGTCAAGGGTTTCAGCCTGTATGCGCTGACAAAGCACCCCGCGCACGCGTCGCACAGCGCGGACGTGGACGTGCTCGGCGAGGACCCGCACGAGGTCGCACGCGCGGTCGAGGCGACCGGCGGGGCCGGGTTCCACTTCCACGGTGAGGAACACCCCTACGTGTTCGCTCACATGGACGATGTCGAGGTCCACACGCGCTATGTCGTCACGGGGATGCCGCCCGGCCTCTCGGTCGACGTGCAGCGGGTGTCGGGCCCGGTCGAGCTCCGGACGTCGTTCTCGATCACGTCGGTCCTGTACCCCGACCTGGTCGACCTCCTCGTGCCCGGAACAGGCGTTGCGGAGGGGATCGAGGTGCTGTCCCCCGAGATGGCCGTCCTCATTCGTTGCGCCCACGTGTACGTCGGCTTCGCGATGAACACCCAGCCGCTGCCGTGGGCGACGGTACGCCTGGAGGAGCTCGCGCAGATGCGTGACTACCTCTCACTGGACAGCTTCGACGCGGCGCGCTTCCGTGCCTTGCACCAGCGGTACGACGCGGGTCTCGTCACCGACTTCGCGCGCCGGCTCCACCTCGACCTCTTCGGGGAGGACCCTTTCCACGACGTGCTCGAAGACGGGCCCGCTGTCCGGAGCAGTTTCCCGCGCAACCTGTGGTGGGACGGCATCGACGCCGGGTTCCCCGTCGAGATCCCATGGGACGCGCGCAGTCTCGTCGGGTGCGCCGACGACCATGGCGACCTCGCCGAGCTGCTCGGGCCGTCGGAGGTGACGCTTCCCGTCGATGGCGCCGTCTCCGTCTCGTTCCTGGAGAGCGGCGCCCCCGACACCGCCGAGCGCTACGTGCTCCACCGCTACCACGGCGGCCTCGCGTTCGTCCGCGTCGCCCTCGTTGACGCGGCGGACGGGCTGCGGATCACTGTCGCGTTCCCCCCGCTCGCCGACAGCCAGATGGCGGCGATCGGCTGGGCGACGGGCTCGTTCCGGTACGAGCTCTTCTACCGTCCGTCCGCGGGGACGCACGAGTTCGCCGATTACTCGAGTTTCCCCGTGGAGACGCCGCCGAGCGTGGAGGGCTGCACAACGGGAGCCGACGGCGTGACGCTCACGATGAGCCTCCCGTGGCGGGCGTTGGGGCTCGACGGGCCGCTCGCTCCGACCGACACGCTGCCGCTGACGTTCCGTGCGAGGGTGCAAGAGCGTCCGTGGGGCGCCGTCATCGGTGGTGTCGTCGCACCCTTGCGAGTCCGTCGGTGAGCCGCATCCAGGACGCGGCGTGCTGGCCGATGGCCAGCCGCGCCGAGGCGATCGTCAGCAGCATCGTCCTGACGGCGGACCACCTCCTGCAAGAGGCCGCGATCGACTACTGGGACATGTCCTCAGCGGGACACGTGGCCGTGGCCGAGCAGGTCCGCGCGTGCGGCTCGGACGAGGTCGTCGCGGCGCTCGACGCTGTGCTCCGGGCGCCGAGTGACGCTGCGGGCGTGAGCCGCCTCGATGAACGCGTCGCGGAGGCCGTCCGAGAGGACCTCCCCGGGTGGGGGGAGATCGGGGAGCGCGCGTTGCTGGCCGACGGCCTTGGGCGGCTCGCGGCGCACGTCGGACGCCGTCACGACGACCTCGTGCCCGCCGTGACGGCCGAGGAACTGCTCCCGTGGGTGAAGCCGGCTCCCGCGCCCGGCGCCGAGCACGCCCCCGTGTGCGTGGTCATCCCGTTCCGTGACCGGAGCGCGAGCAGATCCCGGCTCCGCAATCTCCTGGCCTGTATCGGCGCACTGGCCGACCAAAGCCTCCACCGCACGTCCTACCGCGTCATCGTCGTCGAGGCCGACGACCAGCCGCGGTGGGAGCAGACGATCCGGCCGTTGGTCGACGACTACGTGCACCTGCCCTCCGGGGGGCACTTCAACAAGTCCTGGGCGGTCAACGTCGGGATCGTCCAGCTCGCCGGGGAGGCCGAGCTGATCTGCGTGCTGGATGCCGACGTGTTCGTCGACGGTGAGTTCGTCGAACGCAACGTGCGGCGGTTCCGTACGAGAGGCGCGCAGGCGCACCTCCCGTTCCGCGACGCGCTGTGCCTCGACGAGGCGTCGTCCCACAGCGCCGCGCGGGACCGGCTCCTGGCGGGAAAGGAGTCGACCGACCTCGACGTGCTTCGCGGTGCGGTCCTCCGGCGGCCTCCCGGCCACTGCGTGTGGGTCCGGCGTGGGCTGTTCCTCCGGGTCGGCGGATTCGACGAGCGCTTCGAGGGCTGGGGCGGTGAGGACCTCGACTTCGTCTTTCGCCTGGACGTCGTCGGAGCGGTGGACCGGTACGACGACACTCTGATCCACCTCTTCCACGAGCGCCCGCAGACCCAGGAGGACGGCCAGCGCTTCTACGCCGGTCGTCGGCTCCTGTCATGGCGCCCGTCCACGCCGATCGGCCAGCTCGCCCGTCCCGCGACATCGTCTGACGACGATCTGGCCGGCCTGATCGAGCGAGTCGAGCACCTCCCGGCGACGACGGCATGAGGGCGTTGTCCTGCCTCGACGCAGGCACGTCATTCGAGCGCATCGACGAGGTCGCGCGGGCGGCCGGCATGGACGCGGTGGTCATCGGCGACGCTGTCGCCACGAACCCCGAGCTCTGCGCACAACTCGAAGAGAGTCGTCTCCGCGTCGTGCTCAACCTGCCGCTGCTCTTCGACCCCGAGCTGCTCGCGCGACGTCCCGAGACCCTTGCGGTGACGAGCACCGGAGGGCGAGCGTCGGTGGGCTGGCTCCAGATGGCCTGTCCGCGCTCGGAGGACTTCTGGACCGACCGGAGCGACGTCCTGCGCACGGCGCTCGCCGCGGTTCGTCCCGACATGGTGTCACTCGACTTCGCCAGGACCTTCGTCTTCTGGGAGCGTGTCGGGCCGGACACCCGACCGGAGCAGATCGAGCACGGCTGCTGGTGCCCGAGGTGCCTCGACGGGCTGGAGCCCCCCGCCGACCGCGAGGAACTGGGCCGGCGGGCGGCACAGGCCGTCACGGCGCGGATCGGGCAGGCTGTCGACCTCGTCCGCGAGTCCCACCCCGATGTGCCGATCGGGGTCAAGGTGGTCCCGTGGCGCATGGCCGACTACGACGGCGCCCGGGAGTGGGCGTGCGGGCAGGACCTGAGCGCCATCGCCCCCTTGGTCGACTTCCTCATGCCGATGTCGTACTCGGCGCTGATCGGCAGGCCGCCTGCGTACCTGCGGGAGATGCACCGTGAGCTCCGGGAGACGGCCGGACGCCCTCTCATGCCGTGGCTCCAGGCGGCCGCACTCGACGGTTCCGACCCCCTCCCCGTAGACGAGATCGCCGCGATGCTCGACGCGATCGAGCACGACGCGGAGCTCGGCTACTGCGTTTTCCACCTCGACGGCATCGCCGATCGACCGGACGTCCTCAAGCTCCTCGCCACGAGGGCGCCGACATCCAACGACGTGAAGGAGATCGTGTGACCGACATGGAGCTCGACGTGTTCGGACCTGAGCCATGGCTGCGCATCGGCGACCGGGAGTTCCACTCCCGGCTCCTCCTCGGGGTCGAGCAGTACACCGAGCCGCCGCTCGTGCGCGACGTCCTCAACGGCAGCGGCGCCGACGTCTTCATCACGACCTACGACCTGGAGCGGACCCGGAGCAGCCTCCTGCTGTCCGACCTCGACCGCGAGGTCGACCTCACCAGGTTCACGTGGATCGGCACCACGTCCTTCTCGCACTCGGCAGCGGACGCGGTGGAGACGGCGCGGCAGCTGCGCTCGGCTCTCGGCCTGGACATCATCAAGCTCGACGTGCGCGACGGCGACAACCGGCCCGACGCCGAGGCCACGATCGCTGCTGCGAAGGAGTTGCTGAACGACGGCTTCAGCCTGCTGCCGTTCATCCTTCCCTCGGTCGAGACGGCACGCGTCCTCGAGGGCATTGGCTGCTCGGCTCTGCGCCTGATGGCGGCTCCGGTCGCCAGCTACCTCGGCATCGTCGATCCCGAGAGCCTCCGGGCGTGCATGGACGCAGTCAGCATCCCGACAGTCGTCGAAGGCGGCCTCGGGAGCCCTGCCGACGTCACCCGTGCGTTCGAGCTGGGCGCCGACGCCGTGCTCGTCAACACGTTGGTCGCGCGCGCAGCCGACCCGGTGAAGATGGCGCGCGCCGTGCGCCACGCCGCTCTGGCCGGAGGGCTCGTGCGAACGCGATGACGACGAGGGCGGCGGCGTACGCGGCAGTGCTGCTCGACGTGGACGGCGTGCTGGTCGACAGCGAGCACGCTGTCGTCGCGCTCTGGGACGAGGTGTGCGCACGCCTCGGTCGCGCGAGCCCGACTGAGCGGGACCGCCGCCACATCGTGGGCTGCAGCGTCGAGCACACGGCTCACCACCTGTTCCCGGACGCCGGTCCCGAGGCGCTCCGGCAGGTCCGCGCGCACGTCACGGAGCTCGAGCCGGACCTGCCCGTCACGGAGGTCCCGGGCGCCGCTGCTCTCCTGCGTGGGCTGCACGCACAGGGAGCGCGCGTCGCCCTGGTCACGGGGGCATCGAGCGAGCGGCTCGACCGGGTCCTGCAGGCGCTCGGCGCCGAGCCGTACGTCACGGCCACGGTGACGTGGGGACAGTCCGAGGGGAAGCCGCACCCCGGCCCCTACCTCCTCGCTGCGAGCCTGCTCGGGGTCCGGGCGGACGACTGCGTCGTCGTGGAGGACGCAGTCGCCGGTGTCCGGAGCGCCGTCACGGCAGGGGCCACGTGCATTGGGCTCGCTGCGCCGAACTCACCCGCGGGCCGGGCTCTCCTCGACGCGGGCGCGTCCAGGGTGCTCGAGACCCTGCGCGACGTGGCGGTCGCGCTGGTTCCAGAGCGGCTCCGCGCATGACATCGGCCGGGACCTGCCGCGACGCCGGCCGCCCGAGCCACAACACTCACACACCGAAGGGAACGTCATGACAGTGACCATGCTCCTGCCCGCTGTGCTGGCAGGACGCGCAGGGGGCCTGCGCTCAGTCCGTACGGCCGGCAGCACGCTGGGCGAGGTGCTCGACAACGTCGCGGTCGAGCACTCCGACCTTGTGCAGGTCATCCGCGGGCGCGATGGGCTCTCACGCTTCGTCAACCTGTATGTGAACGAGGTCGACGCGCGCGGGACCGGAGGCCTGGAGACACCGGTGGCCCCGGGGGCCGAGATCTCCGTCATCCCCGCCGTGGCGGGAGGGTGACCGGCGTGTCCGCGCCGGACGCCCGGCCCCTCGATCCGCTGGTGGCGCCCTCGGAGGAGCTGACTACCGAGGAGCTGGCGCGCTACAGCAGACACCTGCTCCTTCCCGAGGTCGGCGTCGAGGGCCAGCGACGGATGAAGTCCGCGCGGGTGCTGGTCGTGGGGGCCGGCGGGCTGGGGGCGCCGGTGCTCACGTACCTCGCCGCCGCGGGCGTGGGCACGATCGCGGTCGTCGACGACGACGTCGTCGACGTGTCGAACCTGCAGCGCCAGGTGCTCTTCGGTCGCGCGGACGTCGGTCGGCGGAAGGTGGACGTGACCGCCGCCCGGCTCAACGAGATCAACCCACACGTGCGCGTCATCACTCACGCGACGCGCATCGACGCCTCGAACGCCCTGGACCTGTTCCGCGGGTACGACCTCATCCTCGACGGCACCGACAACTTCGCGACCCGGTACCTCGTCAACGACGCCTGCGTCATCTTGGGGCTGCCGTACGTGTGGGGCTCGGTCTTCCGGTTCGAGGGTCAGGTGAGCGTTTTCTGGGAAGAGCACGGACCGCAGTACCGCGACCTGTACAGCGAGCCGCCGCCGGCCGGGCTCGTGCCCTCGTGCGCGGAGGGAGGCGTCCTCGGCTCCCTGTGCTCGATGGTCGGCGCGACCATGGCGACCGAGGCGCTCAAGCTCATCGTGGGAACTGGAGAGCCGCTGGTCGGTCGCCTGCTCGTGCTCGATGCGCTGTCGATGAGGTGGAGGAGCTTCCCCGTCCTGCGCCAACCGAACACTCTGCGGGTCCGCGACCTCGACGAGTGGCCCTACGAGGAGCGGTGCGCACTGCCGGCTCCTGCGGCGGTCGAGCACTCCCCCGGCTCGCACATCACGGTCGGGGACTTGCGTGCTCTGCTCGCTCAGCCGGATGAGGCTGCTGGCGTCACGCTCGTCGATGTGCGGGAGCCCTGGGAGCATCAGATGGGAGCGATCCCGGGCAGCGTCCTGATGCCCAGCGGGAAGCTGTCGGACGCGACTGCGCGAGCCGAGCTGCTGCGCCACGACTCCGTCATCCTGTACTGCAAGTCGGGGATGCGGTCCCAGACCTGCCTCACCGCCCTCCAGGCGGACGGTCACCCGGGCGCCCGGACGCTGGTCGGTGGCTACGACGCCTTTGCGGAGGACGCCTCCCGCTGACACGCCTCCAGCACTTCATGGCGCCCACGCGTCTTGACCTTGACACCGTGACAAGGTCTTGGGTGGGCTGTGGAGGTGGTGACGATGGTGGAGATGGACCCACGGCTGATCGAGGCCCTGGCGGCCCGCGACTCGTCCACCCGGCTGCGCGCGGCACTCGCGGCAGGGACGCGACCTGACCCGCGACTCGTTGGCGTGCTCGTGGAGCGCTGCGCCATCGAGCCGGACTTCTTCGTGCGGGACATGCTCACGTGGGCGCTCACCCGGGCGCCCGGCGAGCACGCCGTGCCACTGCTGCGCGCCGAGCTCCGGTCCGACCGGCCGCAGGCGAGGAGCCAGGCCCTGCACACGCTCTCCAAGATCGGCGACACCACCGCGTGGCCATTCGTGACCCGGGGCCTGCTGAGCGACCCCGATCATGAGGTCGCGCGCGCCGCCTGGCGGGCGGCCGTCGTCCTCGTGCCCGCAGGCCAGGAGGAGGCGCTCGCCGCCGACCTCGTGGCCCAACTCGGCCGAGGCGACCGGGAGGTGCAGCTCAGCCTCAGCCGCGCGCTCGTCGCCCTCGGTGACGTCACCCGACCCGCCGTCGAAGCCGCCCGCACACACGCCGACCCAAGGGTGCGCGCCCACGGGCGGGCCACCGAGCTGCTCCTCGACGACCCCGACGCGGGCTTCGACCTGGCGGTCAACGAGGCGAATCGGGCCTACGCGCTCGGCCCCGACCGGACGCGCTGACGCATGCTCATCGGTGAGGCGGCCCGCCGCTCCGGGGTGAGCGCCCGCATGCTCCGGCACTACGACACCCTCGGGCTGGTCCGGCCGACGGGGCGGACCGTCGGCGGCTACCGCGAGTACTCACCGCAGGACATCCGCCGGATCTTCCACGTCGAGAGCCTGCGGTCGCTCGGCCTGTCATTGCGGGACATCGGGCGGGCCCTCGACGACCCCGGCTTCACCCCCGCCGCGCTCGTCGCCGACCTGATCCGACGCTCGGAGGAGCGCCTGCGGCGCGAGCAGGAGCTCCTCGAGCGGCTCCGCACGGTCGACTCCTCCGGGCCCGACGCATGGGAGGACGTCCGCCGGATCGTCGAACTGCTGCACGGCCTCGCCTCGCCCAACCCCGCCCGCCGACAGCAGACGGCACTGGCCGCCGCCGAGGACACCCCCGCGACAGCCCGGATGCTCGCCGAGGCGCTCCTCGCCGAGCCCAATACGAACGTCGCCGGGGCGCTGCGCTGGGCCCTCGCGCGCACCGGCGGCGACGGGGTGGCGGCGGTGGCCGCCGGGCTGGACTCCGACGACGCCGAAGTGCGCCGCCGTGCGGTCTTCACCCTCGCCGGAACGACAGGGGACGACGCGGCGGCATGCCTCCTGCGGGCGCTCGACGACCCTGACGGTGCAGTCCGCGAGCACGCCGCCCTCGCGTTGGGCGGCCGCGGCGAGCCGGCAGCCGTGCCGGTGCTCATCGCGATGGTGGTGACGGGGACGAAGGACGTCGAGGCAGGCGAGGCGCTGGGCGCCGTGGCCCGGAAGACGGACGACACGGCGATCGTCGGCGCACTCGTTGACACCCTCGCCGCCCACACCGCCGACCCCGCGGTGCGGCTGCGCGTGGCGCAGGCCCTCGCCGAGGTGCCCGGCGCCGGCGCCGCTGGGGTGCTCGCCGACCTCATGCGCGACCCCGATCGGGCGGTGGCCCTCACAGCCTCCGCGATCTCGCGAATGCGCGACCGCACCGCGCGCACCTCGACCAAGAATGCGGATGACCGGCCGGCGCCCGGCAACTAGAGTCCCGCTCATGCGCTCCTGACCTGCGAAAACCCAGTGTGCCGCACCACCGCTGCGGCGCCTCCGCACGTCCTCTCGCACCAGGAGCACCCCATGCCCTCAGCCCTGCCCCGACCCGAGCCGTTCAGCACCTTCACCACCCCCGAGTTCTGGGACGACGCGCACATCTCCGCCCAGATGCTGGCCCTGCATCTCGACCCCGAGGCGGCGCCGGCCTCCCGCCCCCACGCCTTCATCGACCGCTCAGTGGAGTGGCTGGTCGAGGCATTGGGACTCCAGCCTGGAGGCCGTGTGCTCGACCTCGGGTGCGGACCCGGCCTGTACGCCTGCCGCCTCGCCCGCCAGGGCATCGAGGTCACCGGGCTCGACGTGTCGCGTCGGTCGATCGCCCACGCCCGCTCGATTGCAGACGCCGAAGGGCTGCCCGCCGAGTTCCACCGGGCCGACTACCTGCGGGACGACCTGGGCCACGGGTTCGACGCCGCGATCCTCATCTACGAGGACTTCTGCACCCTCAGCCCGGATCAGCGCGCGGGCCTGCTGCGCCGAACCCGGGAGGCGCTACGTCCTGGGGGCGCCCTCGTGATGGACGTGACCGCTGCCCCGCGCTTCGACCTCGAGAGCGCGGGAGTCGTGCGCGAACCCGACCTTATGGGAGGTTTCTGGGCTCCGTCGGCTTACATGGGAACTCATGAGACCTGGACGTACCCCGAGTTCCGGCTGGTGCTCGACCGCTACACGATCGACACCGGGTCCGAGGTCCGGCAGTTCTGGAACTGGCTGCACTGCCTGACGCCAGCCCAGGTCACCGTCGAGCTCGACGCCGCGGGCCTGACGGCGCCAGAGCTGTTCGGCGACGTGACCGGCGCCCCGTTCGACCCGACCGCGCCGACGTTCGCCGTCCTCACTCGGGCTGCGCCACCCCAGCCCTGACCGCCGTCGGGCCGTCAGCCGAGCGCTCGCTCGACCTGCTGCACCAGGTACAACGACCGCAGCAGCGACTCCGCCGGGGTGATGCTCGGGTCGGGCTCGGCGAACACGGACAGGCCGACCGCTCGGGCGGCGGCGTGGCCCTGCGCGAGCCGACTGTGGACCTCCCCCGGCACGGTCCCGCCGCACCCGCGTTGCGCGGCCTGCTCGACGATGGATCGCAAGGCCGCCACCGGGGCGGGGACCAGCCCGGCATCGTCGACCCTCGCGTCCGGTGGGGTCGGTCGGTCCGCGGCGCCGGCGGCCAGCAGTCCGGCCACGAGCGCAGACTCCGCGGTGGACCCGGGGTCGGGGTCGAAGTGCAGCGCGTCGATCTCGTCGGCGCGCTCGGGCAGCACGAGGCTGAGCGGCTCACCCACCAGCTGACCCCGCACTCGTTGGACACGTGCCACCACACCCGCGCCCTGCGGGAGTGCCCCACCGAGCGCCTCGATGCGGCTGATCGCATGCGCGTGCAGCCGGGACCACGGCACCTCGAGCGTCAGGACGTCGCCCTCCCCGTCCAGCAGCGGCCAGCGCAGCGTCTGGGCCACGCCATCCCACTGCACCGGCAGCGAGCCAGCCGCTCGCAGGGCGGTCCACATCGAAGACTGGTCGGCCGGGTCGCGCAGACCGGTGGCCCGGCGGACGGCCAGCTCACCCCAGGACTCCCGCACCGGCAGCGCATCCAGCAGGGCCGCTCCGCGCAGCTCGGTGACTGCGGCTGTCGTGGCCTCCACCCCGGACAACCGCCCGTCCGGGCTGACCTGCGCATGCGTCAGGACGATCCGCCGGCCGGTCGCCGCCGCGGGTGTGGAGAGGCCGGTCCACGGGCCAGGCTGCGTCCACCGCGCACGCGGGGCGAACCCGGGCAGCGTGTCGGGGCGCGCGTCGGTCCAGGTGAGCATCCGGGACCCCGCCGCATCCCAGAAGAGGCACGTCAGCCCCTGGTAGCCCGAGCCTGTGCGCCACGGGCGGCCGCCAAGCCCCACCAGGTCGAGTCGGCGCACCTGGTCGTATGACGCGCGGGCCCTGCCGAGCAGGGTGGGCGGCTCCTCACCGGCGGCGTTGTCGAGGGCGGCCACGAGAGCGTGTGCGACGGCCACCTCGTCGAGCAGGGCCAGGTCGTCCGCCCGCGCCGATCGGGCCAGCAGGAGTTCGACCTCGTCGGCGATCCGGCGCATCAGCAGGGCGAGCCGGTGGTACTCGACGCCCTGCGCCCACACGGCAGATGTCACCAACCGCTCATGGATCGCGGGCGACAAGTGGGAGATGCCGACGCGGACTGTGTCGTGGAGAACAGCCGTGACCGTGCCTCGCAGGCGCTGCCGGGACTCCACGCGCGACCGCGACTCCTCACTCGGCCGCGACTTCAGCGGTGGGGGTGGCGCCAGGACCAGGCCGTGCGCCCGCTGCCACGCGAGGACCACGGCCACCCGGAAGCGCTCGACGTGGGGCACCGCCTCGTCGAGCAGCAGGGCGTCGAGGCCCCCGCCCAGGTAGCGGGCCGTCAGGCCGCGGCGCGGGAACGTGACGCTCAGGTAGCCGTCACGCGTCAGGACGGGAGGCTCGTCCGCGTCGTCCAGCGCCTGGCACGCCCACCGGTATCCGGGCAGCCCGGCGTACGCCGTCAGGGTCTCGACGTCGAACCCCATGAGCTCCGCGTGCAGGGCGTCCGCGGCGCCGCTGGCTGACTCGCCCGCGTCTGGCGCGGCCGGCGCCACGGCTCCGGCGGCGAGCCACAGGCCGGCGGTGAGGATGTGCTGGCAGATCACAGCGCTCGGGCAGGAGCACGTGGCCTGGCTAGGACCGGCCACCCCGATGCGCACCGTCACCTCCCCGACGCCGACCTCGACGTCGGCGCCGTGGTCCGCGACGACCCGCACAGACGACGACTCGAGGTCCTTGCGGGCGCGCCGCAGCAGTCCACGGTTCGCCAGGGCCACCCACGCGTCCTCGTCGTACCGGGCCAGCACCGCTGCGACGTCGGCACTCCCGCTCATCGTGCGGTCACCTCCGCGAGCCACTCGGCGAGCCGTCCCGGGGTCAGCGCGGAGACCGGCATCCCGACATCGGCGAGGTCCTGGGCCATCCGCTTGTCATAGACCGGGTGCGCGGTCCCGTCGAGGGAGGCCAGGCCGATCGTCGTCACCCGCGCCTCGACGAGACGCCGGACGGCCGCGACAAGGTGGGACGGCGGCCCGCCCTCGCAGAAGTCGCTGACCAGCACCACGACAGCCCGAGCCGGGTTCTCGATGATCTGCTCGGCGTACGTGACCGCCTGGGCGATGTCGGTGCCACCCCCGAGCTGAACCGTCATGAGGAGCTCGACGGGATCGCCCGCGAGGTCGGTCAGGTCGACGACGCTGGTGTCGAAGACGACCAGGCGCAATCGGTAGGCCGGCAGGCCGGCGAGGATGCCCGCCATCACGGCGCTGTGGATGACGGACCCGACCATCGACCCGCTCTGGTCGACGAGCAGGACGACCTCCCAGGGGATGCGTCGGGTGTCCCGCTGGAAGAACAGCGGCCGCTCGACGATGAGCCGCTGGCTGTCCGCGTCCCAGTGCCGCAGGTTGGCCCGGATGGTGCCGCGGGGGTCGAAGTTCGCGGTGACGGCGAGCGGCGAGTGGCGGTGCTGGCTGAGCCGGCCCGTCAACGCCTGGCGGACCTCGTTCTCGAGCCGGCGTCGCAGATCGTCCACGACGGCGCGGACGATCCTGCGCACCTCGCCCAGCACGGTGGGATCGAGGTGTCCTTTGAGGGACAGGAGGGTCTTGAGCAGCGCCTCGCTGGGCTCGATCCGGGCGAGCACCTCGGGGTCGCTCACGAGCTCTGTCAAGCCGTAGCGGTCCAGGGCGTGGCGCTCGATCGTCTCGACGGTCTCGCGCGGGAACAGCTCGCGCACCTCGCCAAGCCAGTCCACGATCGACGGTGCGGACGGGTCCAGGGAGCCGGGCGACAGGTCCCGATCGGAGCCGTCCGTCCCGTCATCGGCGCGTCCCCCGCGGCCGGCGTACTCCCGCCCGTAGAGGTAGTCCAGGGCGGCCTCGTAGCGCAGCCCGTCGGGGTGCTGCGCGGCGGGGAGGCGCCCGTCGGCGTACCGGCCCAGGACGAGGCGCCACCGGTCCGTCGGCCTCAAGGGTGCGACCGCCTCAGGGGCGGCGACCCGGTTGCCACCCAGGCGCCGAGGCCGTCGCGCTCGAGCACCTCGACGAGGCTCTGGGACAACTCCGCGAGCGCCTGGACCGTGTGCTCGTCGACATCGCGCCGCACCGGCACATCCGGCCGCTCACCCCCGCGCAGTGCCGCGACGGCCCCGGCGACGCGGTCCGTCTCGCGAGGCGTGAGTCCAGCGAAGGCGAGCCGGAGGTCGGGCAGCGTGGACAGGAACGTGGGCTGGTCCCAGTCGACGAGTCGCGAGTCCAACGCGGAGACCACGCCGGAGTCCTGCCACACCGTCTCCCGTGCCGTCGCGAACAGGCCGCGCACGTACCCGACTGACTCGTGCGCGTCGATCGAGCCGGCCAGGTGCCCCGCGACGTCCCGCGCCAGGTCGTCGGCGCCGAGCCGTCCGGCGGTGGACGCCAGCCCCGCCGACGCCCCCCGCACCAGCGCCCTCGTGTGCTCATGTCGCAGCCGTTCGACGAGCTCCCAGAACGGCGCGGCGTCCAGGTCCTGCCCCCCGGGCGAGGCGAGCAGCTCGCGCAGGCGCGCCAGCGCTGTCGCGACGTCTTCCGGGGGCTCCTCGTCGCCGCGCAGTTGCGCCCCCAGGTACAGGCAGCGCGCGTAGGAGTGCGCGACCAGCTCGGTGAGGCCTGCGAGGCGCCCGGACTCGACTGCCTCGCGGCCGTCCGCCAGGAGCGCCAGCGCCCCCACCGCGTGCACCGCGTCCACGAAGGACGTCTCGGCCCCCAGCGCGTGCCGCACCAGCTCGACCACCGGCGCGGTCCTGTCATGCAGCCCCACGACTGCCCCCTGGGCGAGCAGGGAGACCGCGTCGACGCTCCTCGGCGTCCGGCCGTCCTCCGTGGCAGCGGCGACGAGGGACCCGAACCGCCCCTCCACGGCCTCGTCCAGCGTGGAGCCCAGCATCGACACCTCCGCGAGGAAGCCCTCGGTGGACGGTCCCCAGAGATAGGTCCACCGTTCCTGCAAACGGGTCAGGCCCCTCCCGCGCACGAAGTCCGGCCCCGCGACATGGGTGGCGAACGGCACGCCGAGCAGCGCCAAACCGTGCAGGGCGCGGCTCGTGCGGCGGTGCGGTGCGCTGCGGTACAGGTCCAGGGCCAGGGTGCGCGGCTCGATGGCGTCGGTGTCGAGGCGCAGTTCCCGCAGCCGGGCCAGGGTGTCCCGGACCAGCGGCGGTGTCCCGGCCCCGGGTGGCACGCGCCCCACCCGGTCGCCGGTGAGCATGCGACGGGTCGCGGTCGCCACGACGAGGCCCTCGACGTCGGCGTCGCCCTGCACCAGGCAACTGGTGATGGCGTCGACCAGGTCGCTGCGCAACGGCGCCGGACGGCCTCGCAACTCGGCGAGCGTGAGCGCCTGCTGGTACGCCGCCGCCAGCGTCGGGGTCGCCACAGGCGACCCGTGGCGGCCCCTGAGCTCGGCCGCGAGGTCCAGCAGCGCCGTCAACGTCGCGTTCACCCGAGCCGTGTCGGCGGCCGCGCCGCGGAGGTGCTCGTCCCAGACGCGTTGGTGCCATCCCGGCGATGTCATGCCGCTGTCGTAGCCGTTGAGCCGGTCGAGCCGGTCGAAGCCGTAGCGGACCAGCGCATGGCCGTCCTCGACGGCCCCGACGTCCACGTTGGGCCTGGCGGATGCGGATGCGAGCAGGTCGGGCATGGCGACGGCGTGGAAGCCGCCGACGACGACCATCACCGGGCCGTCGCCGGGTTGCCGTGCGCGGAGCGCCTCCCGCACATGCCACACCATCTCCGCCTCGCGCGGACCCGTCCCGTCACGGTCCAGCTCGGCGTCGGTGCTGTCCCGCCGTGCGAGCAGGCAGTACGCCGTCATCCGGTCCAGGTGGGCGTCCAGGCCGTCGTCGGCGCCAGCCTCGAACAGCAACTCCCACAGGTCTTCCTGGTCGCGGCAGCCGAGGCGCTCGGCGAGCGCGGCCAGCGACCGGCTGTGCGCGTACACGTCCTCGCGCAGCAGCGACCCGGCGCCAGGCAGCACAGCGCTCGACGCGGCCGCCGCCTGCTCCCCGACCTCGAGGTCGCAGAAGGCGACAGGCACGCCGGCCGCATGGGCCAGCCGCGTGGCGACCAGCTCAGGTGAGTAGTCGCAGAACGGGTAGTACCCACCGTGCCCCTCCCCGGGCGCGGTGGACCGGCCAGCCGGTCGGGACCACGCGTACACGGCAAGCGGGAACCGCGCCTCGGGATGGCAGAGCAGGTCGACCAGGCCCGTGAACGACCGCGGCCCCTCGATCAGCACACGTGACGGGGCATGCCGCTCGAACGCCGCGGTGACGGCGCGCGCGCACGCGGGGCTGTGGTGCCGCACGGGGATCACGACCACGTCGTCGCTGACGAGCCGGGCGGACAGCGCCCGCACGTCGTCGCCGGTCGGCAGCGGGAAGGTCAACGGTCGAGCTCTCCGCGGGTCTCCAGGACGGACTTCCAGCGTCGGTCCCGCTTCGCGCGGGGCCGCACGACGACGTCGAAGTAGTGCTGCAGCTTCTTCCCGTCCTCCGGGTTGTCCTTGAGCACGGTGCCGATGAGCTGCCGGGCGAGGTGTCCGCCGCCCACCTCGCCGTCGCCGAAGTAGTGGGCGTCCAGCGCCGCCGCGTATCCCACAGCGACAGCCTCGGCTGAGCTCATCACCGCGGTCGGCCTCTCGACGGCGATCCCGTCCGCCGTCACCCCGTCACGCAGATCGTGGAACGCCGTGACCAGCAGGTCCACGACATCCGGGGCGAGGCGGGTGTCGATGCCGCCCTGTGCGAGCAGCTCGGACGTCTGCTCCAGGATCAGGCGGCGCTCCAGGTCGCGGTCCCGGATCGGGCGCACCGTCTCGAAGTTGAACCGGCGCTTGAGGGCGCTGGACATCTCGTGGACGCCGCGGTCGCGCAAGTTCGCTGTGGCGAGGACGTTGAAGCCCCGGGCCGCGAACACGACGCTCTCCGGCCCGGCGAGCTCGGGGACATGGAGGACCTTGTCGGACATCACGCCGATCAGGACGTCCTGGATCTCCGGCTGGACGCGGGTGACCTCTTCGAACCGGCACACGGCGCCGTCGGTCATCGCCCGGTGCAGGGGCCCCCGCACGAGCGCGCGGGGGGTCGGGCCCTGCGCCAGCAGCAGCGCGTAGTTCCACGAGTACGTGATCTGGTCGTCGGTGGTGCCGGAGCTGCCCTGCACCGTGCAGGTCGAGTCGCCGGAGACCGCCGCGGCGAGCAGCTCGGACAGCATCGACTTCGCCGTGCCGGGCTCACCGACCAGCAGCAGGCCGCGGCTGCTCATGAGCGTCACGACGCACCGGTCCACCAGGGCGTCGTCGCCGTAGAACTTCCGGGTCACGCCGAGCCGTGGGTCGCCGACGATGAAGGCCCGCACCGCGCGGGGCGTCAGGCGCCAACCGGCCGGCCGGCTCCCGGCGTCGGCAGCGGCCAGGGCGGCCAGCTCGGCGGCGAACTCGACCTCGGCCGGGGCGCGCAGCACCCTGGTGGTCACCGGGTCAGCAGTCACTGTCAGTACTCCGCCTTCTTCTGCCAGTCCGGGTCGAAGCCGCCGCCCTGTGCCGCCATCTGGCGCAGGTCATGCCAGCACTCGGACACGAGGACCGCTGGGACGTCGCCGAGGGTGAGCTGCTCGCGCTCGGGCGTGCCGGGCCGCACGCGGTGGAAAGACAGCGTGCGCAGGGCCACCAGGCGGTCCTCTTCGGGGAGCGTGTTCCCGGTGAACTCGACCTCCGCGACGATGCCGAGCGTCGGGAACCGCTTCGCGTAGGAGGTGAACCAGCCGCCGTCGCCGGGCGTACCGCGGGTGTAGCCCAGCCGGGTGGCGCGGCTCCGCAGCGCGAACGCCTGGAGCGTGTGCCCCTCGAAATCGTCCAGCGCGTGCCGCGAGCGGTCCTGCGCGGTGACGGCGTGCACGCCACGCCCGAGCTGCTGGAACAACGGGGAGATCTCGTAGTCGGCCAGGTGGGCGGTCCACGCCTCGACCTGGCCGGCGGTCAGGACGCTGTCATGCGCGAGCCGCACCCGTGCTGTCGCCCCCAGGGTCACCGGCTCGTCGTCGACGTCGGTGAGGCTCCCGTCGTCGAGCGGCCGGAACACGACCGGCTCGGCACCCGCGCCGTCGGTCGCGACCCACACCAGGCGCCGGACGGCCGGTCCCACGACGGGGTGCGCGGCGAGGTAGCGCTGCCAGTCCTCGGCCGACCACGACCGCTCGGTGCACAGCGCCTCGTACAGCCGCCGCGACTGCAGGTCTGCGACTGTCTTGACGTCCTTCTTCGCCATGGTGAGCGCCTTCTTGGCGGCCTTGGCCTGCTCGGGGTCGTCGGACTGCCGCGGCGCCGGAAGGGCCTTGATCGGCTTGCCGTCGGGGTCGCGCAGGACCACGGACAGGTCGGGGAGCAACCGGGCGGTGAAGACCCGTGGCCCATAGGACAGCTCGAGCAGCCCGTCGTCGTCGAACCCGCCCGTCGGGATGGTGCGGTCGGCCAGCTCGTCGACCGTCCACCCCTTGCGCTCGGCCAATGCCTGCGCCTGCGCCATGGCCTCCTCCTGGAAGCTCTTGGTGCGGAACCGGGAGCCGATGGCGAGCACGAGCTGCGTCGCGGACGGGTGGTCCACCCAGGCCAGCATGGCGATGAGGGCCTTGCCCTGGGCTGCGCGCTGGCCGAACCACTCGCGCAGGTACCGCTCCGTGGGGGCGACAACGTCACGACCACCGCATGCCGCGATGACGGCGAGCACCCCCTTGCTGGAGATCGCCGATCCCGCCGGCTGTCGCAGATACACGGGCAGCAGTGCTGCAGTCAGCTGCTCGACACTCATCCCGTGGAAGGGGCTGTCCGCGTCGCTCGCCACCCACTGATGGCTGCTCACGGCGTCATTCCGGGCGCGTTCCTCCGCGACGTCCGCGGGGATCGGGCGCAGGTCAGCCTGCAGCCACGCGGTCAGCAGGTGGTGCGCGAGCCGCTGCCTGTCAGCGGGCGCGAACAGTGCCGCGTACTGCCGCAGCACAGCGTCCGGCTCGGGCGAGCGGGCCTTGACGGCAGTCGCGCACAGCCACTGCACGACCTCGCGTGGCACCTTCTCCCCCGTGGCGGCCCAGGCGATGTCCGGGAGCGCGTCCCAGTCGCACCAGTCCAGCGCCGAGGGCAGCCCCTTGCTGACTGCCTTCGCCGCGTTCTGGCTCGTCGCCTGCGGGTCGAGGTAGGTCTCGGCGCTTTCACCCAGCGCGAGCAGGGCGTCGAGCAGGGCGCCGCGCACGACGTCGTTGCGTTCCTTGGCCCAGGCGGCCTGCAGCGCGGGAAGCGTCGCGGGATCCGCGAGCCGGGTCAGCCACTGCGTCGCGACGAGGCGACTGTCGCTCTTCCCGTCCTGAAGCCCGGCCGCCGCGCGGGACGCGATCTGGGGGACGCCGGCAAGCGCCTCCTGAGCGGGCCCACGCAGCGCCTTGCGGGACTCGAGCGCTAGCGGGACCAGGGCGTCGACAAGCCGCGCGGGCCGCGCCGGCAGCGTGGCGGTCGCTGCGAACAGCGCGAGCTCGTCGACCTCCCACCCGGTGCGGGACGGCTCGGCGAGAATCCATTCCAGGTGCTCGGCGACGAACGGCCAGACGTCCGCGTCATCCCAGCCGCGTCCCAGCCGCGATCCGTAGGAGCGGGAGTAGGAGGCCCAGACCCGCGCGCGGCCGTCCAGTCCCATCTCGTCAAACATGACCTGGAGAGTGCGCAGGTCAGGCTTTCCGGTGCGGCGGTACAGGTCGTCCAGGACGGCCGCGCCCCCGCTGTGCGTGTCGCGCGTCTCGAGGATGCCGAGCGCGGCGATGAGCTTCACAGCGCTGACCGTGTCGAGGAGCCCGTCGCCGGCCAGCCGGAAGAGCAGCCGCGCTGGCGACCACGGCGGCGCCTCGAGCCACGGCTGTGTCGAGGGCGTCGCGTCGGAGACGAGCACCGCCACCACGTCCCGGAACGTGCGCTCCGTCGGCAGGGGCAATGCGCGCCCGGCCCCCTGCCCCGGCGAACGCGCCGTGACTCTCTGGTTGTAGCCCTCGATGGCGTTCGACAATTCCGCGACGAGGCGTTGCGCGCACGCCTCCGCCGCCTGCCGGGGGACGGCCCAGCGGATCGGTGGCACAGGCTCGGGCCGGTCGTCATCCTCCGGCGAGTCGACGAGCGCCGCCGCGTCCCACTTCGTGGCCAGGGCCTTGACGCTCGCGGCGCGATCGGCCAGCGCGGTCTTCCGGGCCCACTCGAACTCCTCGGGCCGGGCCGCGAGCAACTCGAGGGCGCGCCCGCGTACTTGAGGGCTGCCCTGGACCGCGGTGACTCGCAGCGCCGCCGATGCTGGACCAGCCACGCGCCCCAGGAGGGCCTCGGCGTGCTCGCGCACCTGCCGGCTCGTCCCGGTGGCCGCCTCGACGAGCGGATCGACGACCGCCTCGAGCTCGTCGTCGGTGAGCGCGGCGCCGACGACGCCCAGCGCCGCGACCCGGGCGTCGACCGACTCCGCCGTCAGCATGGCCGCGACCCGGTCGGGGTGCGCGAGCAGCGCGTCGCCGAACCCGGGCAGCCGGCCCAGCTGCGCGCAGGTGTATCGCGGGCAGTAGTGCGACCGTGTCTCGATCGTCAGCATCGCGGTGACGAGCTCAGCAGGGTCCACCTCGTCCAGCGCGGCGATCCGCGCGATGTCGACGAAGCCGCCGGGCAGCGGCCCAGGCGCGGGGGTGGCAGCGACCATCTGGGCGATCATCAGGTCATGCCAGGACTTGCCGTCGAAGGGCGCCGCCGTCCTCCCCCAGACGCGCCGGCCCTGGACGGCGTCGAGGACGTGCCCCCACCTGCGCAGGACGGAGGCATCGACAGTTCCGAGCCCGGCATACAGGGACCGCAAGGCCGGCAAGTCGGCCTTGCCTGTGTCGCCATTCCCCCTCGGGAGCCATGAGATGTGGCTCGGGCTCATGAGGTTCGACAACACCCCCAAGACCGCGGGGTCGCGTCCGGTCAGCACATAGTCGGCGACCCGGCGGGCTTCCGGAAGTGAGGAGACGACCTTTTCCAGGTCCCGGACCCACGCCCGTGAGGGACGCCCCACGGTGTCCACACCACGTCGTCTGAGCCCGAAAAGCGCCATCGCCATCTCCCTTGGGTCGATCCCGCCGCGAGCGTAGCGGCGCCCACCGACGCGAAGGATCGACCAGCCTCGGGCAAATGGGTGGCACATCGCGCGACCGATCCTGTGCCGCCCTGGGAGATCCGTGCCCAGGTCAGAGCGCCAAGAGGCTCGTGATCAGCCGCCACGACTCCCGAGGTGACCGCGATGGCGCCGCGTCAGACCCCCGTGCGGCGCGGTGCGCGGGCGCCCTGCGGGGCCTGCAGGAACGCGAGCACGGCGAGCACGCGCCGGTTGTCATCGTCGGAGAGCTCCAACCCGAGTTTCGTGAAGATGCCGCTGCTGAACTTGCTGACCGACTTCTCGGCGACGAACAGCTTCTCGGCGATCGCCGCGTTGCTCCGCCCCTGCGCCATGAGCTCGAGCACCTCGAGCTCACGCGGCGAGAGCCGGGAGACGACGCCACCCGGGGCCTGGACGGCGAGCATCTGCTCCACCACCTGCGGATCCATGACCGTCCCTCCCCCGGCGACGGTGCGCGCGGCGCCGACGAACGTCTCGATGTCGGCGACCCGGTCCTTGAGCAGGTAGCCGACCCCGCCCCGCCCGTCGGCGAGGAGCTCGCGCGCGTACAGCGCCTCCACGTATTGGGAGAGCACCAGGACCGGCATCCCCGGCCGGCGGCCCCGAGCCTCGATCGCGGCGCGCAGGCCCTCGTCGGTGAACGACGGAGGCAGCCGCACGTCGACAACCGCGAGATCGGGCTCCTGCTCGGCGAGCGCGCGCCGCAGCGACGGCCCGTCGCCCACGGCCACGACATCGCAGCCGGACGCCGTCAGGAGCCGCGTCAGACCGTCGCGCAGCAGCGCCAGGTCCTCCGCTAGGACGACTCGCACGGCGCCTCCATGAGGATCTCGGTGGGGCCACCCACAGGGCTGTGGATGCTCAGTGCGCCATCGAAGGCCTGCAGGCGGTGCCGCAGGCCCACCAACCCCGTCCCGGCGCGGGGGTCGACTCCTCCGATGCCGTCGTCGACGACCCGGATGCGCAGCACCTGTGCGTCGATCCGGAGGCTGACCTGCACGAGCGTCGCGTCGGCGTGCTTCACGGCGTTCGTCAGCGTCTCGGAGACCGCGAAGTACGCCGCTGACTCGAGCGCCGCGGAGAGCCTCCGCGGCGGGAGGTCCACCTCAACGTCGACGGGGACGGGCATGGACAGCGCGAGCGCGCGCACGGCGTCGCCGAGGCCACGCTCCGAGAGCACGGGCGGGTAGATGCCGCGCACGAGATCGCGGAGCCCGGTGAGGATGTCCCCGCTCATGTCGCGCGCCTCGAACACCAGGCGCCGCGCCTCGTCCGGGGCGGTGTCGAACATCGCATCCGCCATCCCGAGGTGCAGGGACAGGGCGATCAGTCGTGCCTGGGCGCCGTCGTGGAGGTCACGCTCGATGCGGCGCAACTCCGCCGCCTGGCTGTCGACCGTGAGTGCGCGCCAGCGGGTCAACTCGCTCACACGCTCCTCGAGCCCCGCTCCTGGCGGACGCAGCAGGCGCACCGAGCACCGGCTGTGCAGGGTCAGCGCATACGGGCCCGGCAGCCACCACAGCACGAGGTGCGTCACGCACTCGAGCACAGACAGCGCGGTGACCAGCACCCCGACAGTCGCCTGGTACGTCAGCCAGAGCAGCTCGCGTCGTGCCCCCGGATCGGCGACCCGCGCGGCGAGACGAGTGTGGACAGAGCCGGCCGATGGCGTCGACGACGGCGGGGGCAGGTGGACGCGCAGGTGCTCCCGAGCCCGCGCCCGCTCAGAGTCGGCCCGCACGCGCACCACGTCGGCGACGGCGAGCAAGAGCGGGACGCCGACCCACACGGGGGTCAGCGCAGCGGCGCCCAGCACCGCCGCGAGCAACACGAGAGCCTCGAGCGCGCGCATGAAGAGGCGTGAGCTGTCGCGCACGAGGGTCAGCAGCAGGTCGACCCTGTGCCCTCGCGCGTCCATCCCGCCCCCGTCGCATCGCCGGCGCGGACCATCCGAAACCGGGGGCCCAGGCCCACTGTGTCAGGAGTCGCCCGCTCAGACACTGGACGGAAAGGTGTCACACAGCGAGAGGGCGGACATGGCCGGGTCGAAGGGCGAGCGGGTGGAAGCACTGTGGCGGGGCGTCGGAATGCGCATCGGGCCGACGCTCGCGCTCGTCACCCTCGCGGTCGTCGGGCTGACGCCGGGCGCCCAAGCCGACGCGCAGGAGCCGGATCGCGGACAGCCCTTGACGTCCGGCTCGGCAGGACAGCGCGCCGCCGATGCCGTGCGGGCCCAGCTCGAGGCGGCGCACGTCCCCGCCGCCGCATTCGCCGTCCTCGACGACGGGGCGGTGCTGACCGGCTCTGTCGGAGCCAGCACCAGCCCGCAGACCCCGTTCGTGCTCGGCTCGACGAGCAAGTCGTTCACCGCGCTCGCCGTGACCCAACTCGTCGACGGCGGCCTCGTCGAGCTCGACGCGCCCGTGACCCAGTACCTGCCGGGGTTCGAGGTCGCGACGCCGGGCGCGGTGATGACGGTGCGCCACCTGCTCGCGCAGACAAGCGGGCTGCCGACCTCGGCCGGGCTGGCCATCGCCGTCAGCCCCGGCACGCCGCTCGTCGAGCGGGTCCAGGCCGCCGCCGATGTGCAACTCGACACCGCGCCGGGCGGGCGGTTCGCGTACTCGAACCTCAACTACGCGATCCTCGGCCGGATCGTCGAGGAGGTGTCGGGCATGTCCTTCGCGTCGTACGTCGAGGAGCGGATCTTCGCCCCGCTCGGCATGGACCACAGCCACACCTCGATGGCCGCAGCACGGGCGGACGGCTTGCCTGACGCGTCGACCGTCTGGTTCGGGCACGACGTCGGGCAGGAACCGGTCGAGGCCCCCGGCGCGCTGGCGGACGGCTTCCTCATCTCCACCGCCGAGGACATGGCGCATTACCTGCAGTTCCAGCTCGGAGACGGGACGTGGGACGGCGCCCGCATCGTGTCCGCCGAGGGCCTGCGGCTCATGCACAGCGTCCAGGCGACGACCCCGCCCGACGTCGCGGCGGCCTCCACGGACGCGTACGGGTTCGGCTGGGGGCTGGGCCTTCTCAACGGCCACGCCCTCGTCGCGCATGACGGCGACGTGACCGGGTTCCACTCCTCGATCGCGCTCCTGCCGGATCTCGATCGCGGGCTCGTCGTGCTGACCGCGCGGAACGGAATCCTCGTCAACGCCGGGGCTGCGTCCCGCGCCGGGACACAGGTGCTCGCTGGCCAGCCCGCGCCGGCCGTCGAGGACACGTTCGACCGGACGTACGCGGTCGTCACGGGCGTCGCCGCGCTGGTCGTGCTCACGCTTGTCGTCGGGTTCGCGCGACGCCGGAGTTCGGTGCGCCGTCGCGTGCAGCGCAGCGGCCGGCCCGGCGTCGTGCGCGCCGTCACAGCCGACGTGATGGGGGCGGCCGCCGTGCTCGGCGCGGTGTTCGTCGGGCTCGGGATGCTGGTGCTGGGCGGCCCTCTGCCGCTCGCGCTGGCGTGGACCAACGCCCCGGATGTGACAGCGCTCGTGCTGCTCGTGGCCGCCACGCTCCTCGTGCGGGCACTGCTCACGCTCGGCTGGGGTCTCGCAGCGCTGAGCAGATCGTCAGCGGACTCGCCTCCGCAGCCCACGGCGCCGAGGTGAAGCGACGGGCGAACAGCCCCCGGCCGCCGAGTTCTCCCGCGACGGCAGGTCAAGTGTCACTCGGATTCGAAGAGCGAACGGTCCGTGCGGCGCCCCGCAGCGAATGCCTCGACCATCTGCCCCAGCGAAAGCGCTGAGACACCGAAGAGCACTGAGCCATCGCGCCCGACGATGAGTTGTCGACCACCCCGAATTGGCACCCCGTAGAAGAAAGCGTCAACCTCCGGAAGGTCCATCGAGTTCTCCAGAGCGTCACCGAACGACACGCGGAGCATTTCGCGCGCGAGGGCCGCGCCAGAGGCGGAGACCCCGAGGTACCCAGCGACGAGCTCGAGGAGTCCCGTTGCCGCGACGTTCGCGACGACGTCGCCTGCGAATGCGATCGCACCAAGATGCTCTCGTTAGGTGCGCAGGACGACTTCGCGGACCGACGCCGACTCGTCCGCTCGTGCGACGAACGAACTTGCGCGCACGCCCTCGCGCCTCGACCGGACGGTGCAGGTGCACGCGCTCACCCGACGCTCGGACGATTGCTTCAAATCGAGCGGTCCCGGAGGAGTTTCGGACTGAGGAAGCGGCTCGCTTCGAGAACCTCGATTCCCAATAGCCGACCCTCTGCGTCGAAGTCAAGATTGATCATGCCATCGATCTCACGAGGGTCGACGGGAACCGTTCGGGCAACACCGCCAGCGGTGATCTCGTCGACAAGATAGATGTAGGCGGCATCGACGGACGCATCGAACGTGACCCTCATGGTGAGGCTCGCCTTCAGGTTGCTGATGTACTTCGGACTCGCTCCACGGATAACGGTAGTCACCTCGCCGTTCGCTGGCCCAAGGAAAATGCGCGAAGCTGGGTCGTAGCATCCCGTCTTCCAGACCCCTATGTGGAAGTACGGGAGAGATTCCCGAGCCAGCGTGCTCTCAGTTGCGCCGCCTGGTGCGTCAACAACCCCGAGTCGATGCGCCTGGGCTACGACCGCCCGACCACCACCTGCAAGGCGGCGTACACCGAACCGACCACCGGGAAGACCGTCGTCCCGTGCGGGTGCAGCAAGACCGTCACCGTGTCCTTCGACGACTACGCCCGCGAACGTCAGGACGAGCTATTCGGCACGACGGACTGGGCCGCGTCCTACGGGCGACGTACCGCGATCGAAGCGCTCAACTCCGAGCTCCGGACCCACCGCGGCATGAATATCCGCCGCGACTGGCACACGATGCGTGGAGCCCGACGCCGCATCAGCCAACCGCGACACCACCGCGGACTCTCCGCCCGACCAGCCCGGCTAGACCTCACAGGCGGCGGGGGCACCACCCGCACGAACTGAACAGCACCACCAGCACAGCCCGCTGACCACCACGGTCAGCGGGCTCACCGGCATGCGCCCGCAAGCGCCATCGGACCCACGCGTCAGCACCTGAGCACGCCAGCGTGCTAGTAAAACCGCAGGTCAGGCCCACAAACAAGAAACCCCTGGCCGGAGTCACTCCGACCAGGGGTTACCTGAACTGCTCTGCCTGTCCTAGACGAACAAGCCCACGTGGCTTGTTCCGCTAACTCTCTGACCAGTTGGTACGTCATATCTGGTCAGGTGCCTTGTACAGGCTGGAGGTGGTGTTGTGTACAGGCTGGGTGGTCAGCCCGAGAAACCAGCGACGAGTTCGAGAAGACCTGACGCGGCGACGTTCGCGGCGACGTCACCTGCGAGAGCGATCGCACCGACTCGGACTCTCTCCACGAAGGTCCTGGTGCGCGCTCCGACTACACCGCCGTCCGCCTGGACCGCGGCACCGAACTCGGTGGCGTGCTCGGCGCTCAAACCGAGTTCGCGGGCCGCGCGAACCAGGTCCGCGAGGTCACCCTTCTTCACGGTCGAACGCTGCCGCGCGCCTTCGCCGGTGGCGATGTTGGCACCATCGCCGTTGACAGTGATGTTGAACGTCTGCACGACCGAGCCGAGCTGATGATCCGCAACGGTCGGACCCCCTGGTTCGCCAGCGTCTGGGGCGACGTCTTCGAGAGCCAGGGCTAGGTCCAGCACTCGAGTTCGGATCTTGTCGAGGATTCCGGCGAGCATCGTCCGTGGAACCACGAGCCACGCCTCAGAGAGCACGAGCAGCTCGATTCGAGCGCCGCCCTCTCCGTTACGCGTACGCCGGTCGTACTCGTTCACCTGGTACGGGTCCCACTTGATCATCGGGTCGCGGTCGCCAGTGCTCAACCGCTCGAGCTCGGCCACAGGCTCGCGGAACTCGGTCGAGAATATCGTCAGGAAGTCCTCGGCAATGCCCGCGGGTGACACCTGGCCCGGGACGCTCAAGCCACCCGGGCCAGACCACGTGCCACGAGCCGGCAGGTGCCGCCGAGCGCGGTACTCCGGAAGGTCCTGATCCTGCCCGTAGCCGTTGAGCTCGTTGGTGGCCCACCGGGCGAGCGTGTCGTCACCGATTCTCGCGGCGAGGATCTTGACCTGACGGATGACGTCGGAGAGCGACCGCGAGCCATCGGCCGCCTGGTCGATCAGAGTTGCAAGACGTGACATCGGCATCTCCCGGGTTGGTGGCATGCCGATCGTAGATGCTCTCGTCCGCAACGCTCGTGGTCCACAGGACTGGTCCGCAGCCCCTCCTGTTGAGACGGGATCGAAGCTGGGACTGACGTTGGCTGCCGCGCTGAGTCCGCGACGGATACCGTGCCTGCGTGGACCCTCTCGCCCCATTCGGACGTCAGGAACCGTGCTGGTGCGGTTCGGGCAGGACTTACCGGCTGTGCCACAAGCGCTGGACCACCCCGCAGTCTCAGCCAGGCGACCCGACACCGCCCGACCCCGAAGACGCGATCTACCTGAGCCCACGAGTCAGCCTCGCTATAGGCGCCCTGTCGAACGCCATGCCGGCGGGCACCCCGATCACGATGCCCGCTGCGCCGTCAGAGCCCCGGCCTTCCCCAGTGAGCTACGTCGAGCACGCCATCGCCACGTTCCCGATGGAAGAGCCCGCGCTGTCGGTCCGAGACCTCGGACGGTTGCGCATCGAGTTGCTGCACCGCCTCTCTCGGCTGCCCGACAACACCGACGAAGTCCGACCGGAACTGCGCGAGGGCGTCGCGCAAGCGGCGCTGCTCGCCTGGCAGACCGTGGGGACTCTGGCCTTGACTGCTTCGACTCTGCTGTGGAACGAGGAACTCGACCCGACGACGTTCATCGGTCGGACCATCCTGCTCGCAGACCACGTCCTCACTCCCGACAGGCTCATCGCGGCCGCCTCCCGCCGCACGACCAACGCCGCACTAAGACACCTCGCCCGCGACGAGCTGCTCCGCGAGGGTCTGATCCGAACTGGCCGTGTCATCTCGGTGCCGTCCGGCCCTGCACTGGCCACCGGAGGCGAAGCCGCCTACGAAGCCGCCCGCCTCGACCTCGCAAACGCCGAACTGACGGAATTCATCCGCGACCAGCTCGTGATCGAAGGGCCCACCGCGCGTGAAGCGCTGTTCGTGAACGCCAAAGACGACTTCGAGCACCATCCACATATGTGGCTCTACGCGCACCTGGTACCCGGTAGCGTCGACGACGAAGGCCACTTCCAAACACGAATGCTCGGGCATTTCGACCCTCAGCACGACTACCGGCCATGGATCACACAGACCGTCAACGACGCCGTTCGCGCCTACGTGCAGCGCACCGCCGAACGTCTCGTCGTTGCCGACCTCGTTGGAGCCGAATACGTCGCGGCTTCGCCGTTCGAAGCCCGGTTACTGCGCCGACGTAACCCAACCTTCGCACCAGGTCCCGCCTCCGCCGGCGTCTGGGCAGACGTTCCCATCTTGCGCAGCCTGGAGTCGAAGGACCTAGCGAAGATCCTCGACGAGGATGAGGCCGTGCACGACCTGCGAGGGCGAGTGCAGCTGGCAGTCAGAAGCGCGCCGGATCTGGCTGGGCAGACCAAAGCGATCCAAGAACTGACCGACGAGCTTGACCACTCGTCCGCGATCCTGGATCGCAAGTTGCGCACCGAGCGCGCCTACTCCGCGCTCACTCCAGCCGCCCTCGGAATGGCAGGTCTCATCGTCGGTGCCGCTGGCGGCGTGCCTGGACTCGCGGGCGCTGCCATCGGCGCGGTCGCCGGGATCGTTCCGTGGATCGGCGCCCGCCGGAACGCGCGCCGTGACGCGTCGTACGTGTTCGTCACTGCGCGGCGCCGAGCGCGCTGACCGACGGTCGTCATCACGCGCCGGCGCGCGCAGATAAGCGTCCGACACCGCCCTGTTTGCGAGCCTCCCTGCGTACCTCTGAACAGACTCGACCCGACGGCTCCAGCCTGTGGGCACGCGACTCGGTCATCTGGGTCTGCTGCACGAGTAGGTGACACCTTGACCTGTGGTGCCGACAGCCGCCGCTGAGAGGATGTCGAACGTGCCCAGACCCCGTCCGAAGGAGTTCCGCGAGGACGTCGTGGCCGTGGCTCGCGCGCGCCCCCCATTGGATTCCAGTGTGATGCGGATGGTTCGAGGGCGTGCGTTCAGACAAACACTGCTGCCGCTCGCGCAGGCTCGGGCACAGTTGGTGAACCGTGGATGCCCAGGGAGGACGGAACTACATGAGCGAGCAGTTCTACTCGGATGCCAAGCTGTACGACCGGCTGTTCCCCGGAAGCGAGCAGCCCCTCTCCTTCTACCGTGCCGAGGCTGACCGGCAGGGCGGCAGTGTCCTGGAACTCGGGTCGGGGACCGGGCGCAAGTTGATCCCGATCGCGTCTGACGGCCATCCGAGCACGGGCCTGGAGCTCTCGCCGGAGATGCTTGCCGAGGCTCGGCGCAAGGCGGACGAGCGCGGAGTGGTGGTGGAGTGGCTGCTGGGCGACATGCGCGAGTTCGACCTGCGTCGGACGTTCGACCTCGTGTTCATCGCCGCCAACTCACTGCTCCATCTTCATGAGGCTGACGACCTTGTGGAGTGTTTCCGATCGGTGCGACGACACCTGGCACCGGGTGGGCGGCTCGTCTTCGACGTGTTCAACCCGAGCGTGCGCATGCTCGCCGAGGCCGACGGCGTGCGACGCGGGCGCGACACGTTGTCGTTCGTGGATCCGGATCGCGGCGTCGTTCAGGTCGATGTCGAGGAGACATACGACGCGGCTGCGCAGGTCACGCGCGGGACGTGGTTCTTCTCGACCGACGCCGAGCCCGACTTCGTCGTCGCGCCTCTTGAGATGAGGAGCATCTTCCCCCAGGAGCTGCCGCTGCTGCTCTCGCTCGGTGGTCTGCGAGTCGTTGAACGCTTCGGCGACTGGTCTCGTGCCCCTTTCACCTCTGATGCGGCGCTCCAGCTCTACGTCTGCGCACCGGACTGACCGAGAGCGGTCGGATCGTGTGTCCGCTAGCGAGAGCCTCCAAGGAAGCCTGGGCGGTTCAACACCCGGTGTGGTGCCCACGCGCTCGGCCCGGGCAATCGGGACACACCCAGCAGCGTCAGGATGGCGGACGAGCCGTGACCGCGACGGGGACGCGCAGCGACGGTGTCGCACGGGTGGCGCCGGGTGCGTAGTTGTCCCTGCCTGTTCGCTGTCGTCGGGCGGCCGAGCCGCCGTTGGCTTCGGCATGTTCACGCAGGATGCGGTGGTAGGTCTGAACGTCGTCCGCGTTGTTCAGGTGCAGCCGCGCGAGGCCGAGCAGGAGGTTGGTGCGGCGCGCGTTGCGTAGCGCGAACGACCGAGCCTCGAATATCTTGCGCAACCGCGCAGCGGCCGCCTCTGCACCGGCCGTCGATCGGTGCGGCGGCAGCTCGTGGCGACGCGCCACCTGGACAGCAATGGCCGGACCGTGCTCGGCGACCCACGCAGCCGCTGCACCGAGCTCACCTGCGACGGCGACGAACTCCTCCCAGCCCTCAGTCCGCCGGAACGCCGTGTCCAGGCGACGCATCCAGCGTCCCCGACCCGCATCTGCCTTGTCCTTCGCGAGCGCGCTCTGCGCCCTCAAGCGCAGGTGGTGCTCGCACGAGAAGGCGAACGGCGCGTCCGGTGAGCCGTCCGGCCACATCTGACGAACAGCAGCCGCGATGGCTTCGTCCTTGTCGCTGACGACGGTCTTGGGCGCGGCTGGAAGGTGCAGTCCCTCGAGCAGGTCGCGGTAGTCGTCAGCCCTCGCCGTCGGCGACGCGGCGGCCGCGCCGTAGTACACACCTCCAGCGCACTCGGGACCACGGCCGGAGCCCATTCGCCTGCAAGTGGGCGGGGCTGCTCTACCGAGCGAGGGCAGCCCGCGGTGCCAACACCGCTGCCAGGCTGAACGCCAACCTTCGAAGATCAGCCGGCCTCGGTGCTCACCGTCGTGGTGAGACGGCGACGAGAGCTCGCCCGCCGTTCGCGCATCGCGTGTGGATGGGTGCCGGTACTGTCGACAAGACGTGACACGAGTGCCCGGTGTGCGGACGCACCGCACGCGCGCTCCGCACCCCAACCGGTGCCTACACGAAATCACACGGCAGGAGGAAATGAGCAGCAACGAGAGCATCGGCGAGCGCCTGGCGACGTTGGTCGCGCAGGTGTCGGTCGACCCGGCCAGCTTCGTCAGAGAGCTCGGCCTCCCCGCGAGCATCACGTTCGAGGACGTTTGTGACGGCACCTTCACCCTGGACGCATCCGACATCGTCGCGGCGTCAGACATCCTGGATGTCCCGATCCCCGTGCTGACCGGGGATGTTCCCGTCGCGGGTCACCTCGGCGTTTCGTTGCGGCTTGGTCTAGTCGGCGATCGGGAGCAGACACCCGAAGCAGCCTTGTCGTTCGCAGACCGCGTGCTGTCGCACATGGATGTCCTCGACGCCGTTCTCGGCCCGGCGGCCCGCGAGGCGCACCCGCCGATGAGCACGCACTCGTACGGCAAGCGTGCCGGGCGGGACAGCGCGGACCGCATCCGCCGTTCCCGCAAGCTGGGTCGCGACCCGGTGTCCGACCTCGTCGGGCTCGTGGAGTCGTACGGTTTCCCAGTCATCTTCCAGGAGCTGCCCGAGGGCCTACACGGCATGAACGTCCGCGACCAGCGAAGCGGATCGGTCCGCCGGGTGATCGTGATCTCGACGCGAGGAACCTGGCCGATGCAGCGGTACACCCTCGCGCACGAGCTCTGCCACGCCTTGTTCGACGACGCCGGACAGGTGATCTTCGACCACCTCGAGGAACCCGATGCCATGGAGGAGGCCCGCGCGGAATCCTTCGCTCGCGAGCTCCTACTTCCTTCAGCGGCGCTCAGGAACGAGGTGACTACCCGCGGTCTTGGTCCGCGCTCCATGAGCGAACGGTGGCTGCGAGCCGTCCCCGACTTGATGCTGCGTTGGGGTATCAGCAGGCGCGCACTCGTCAGATCGCTGATTGAAGAGCGGCACGCGGCCGAGGCTGCCCTGGCTGACGTCATGAACCTGTCGGTGCGGGAGAGCATCGAGCGTGCCGGCCTGACCGAGCAGTGGTCGATGATGTGCGGTTCTGAGCACCTCCCGTCAGGTTCTCCGATGCTGACCGAGCGCGCCGTGCAGGCGTTCGGTCATGGGCACGTCTCGGTTCGGTTCGTCGCGGAAGTCCTCGACCGAGACGTCGAATCCACCGCGTCGGATCTCGCGTCCGCCGGCTGGCTGGAGCCGGTCCGGTCTTGAGTCAGTCGCCCGTGACGGCGCAGTCCTGACACTCGCCCTCGGTACGACGGCAAGTGAAGTCGTCCCGACCGCGCTGTCTGGCGTTCGTGGGAATCCCGGAGATGGCATGTCCAGCCTGAAACCGCGCCCAACAGCTGTCGCAGTCGAGCGACGCATCGGAGCACGCGAGTTCGGCGAGCATGTCTCCTCCGTGACGTGACGGAAGGTGTCGCCTGCCCGCGACGACACTGGCCGCGGCGTCGTTCGTAAGCAGGACGTTGCGCCGGTCCGGGCGGTCATTGGCCGCCCGCGAAGCCAAGACGATCAGTTCGGCTTCGCCGCCGTGACTCTTCTTGGCGTTGGTGTTCGACATCGCTGCCAGCTGCTGCTTGATGGGCTCGATGAGCGGAAGCTCGTGGTCAGTGAGTCGCTGGACCTGCAGCGCTGTGGGTCCGAGCAGCAGAGCGTTGATCGCGGCTGTCGCGGCTTGGTACCGCGCGTGCTCGTCCTCGGGTGCATCCACCGCGGGCGCGTCCCGCGCGAACCCGCGGACCTCACGGTCGACCTTCGGTCCGAGGTAGGCGCGGTTAGCGTAGTGGGTACGAAGCCGGTCGAGTGTGTCCCCGTAGGTACCGGCGAACAGGAACACACCGGTGTCGATCCACACGCTTGAGTCTTGCCACCCACGCCGCGGGATGCTGCTCGCTACCTCGTACCGCACGCTCACCGGCGCGGCCGACGCCGGTCGTACGGGAATCTGCGGGAGGCGACGGCGCGGAATGTCCGCCGGCGATACGGGCTTCGGGGTCGACACGGTCACCTTTCCTAGCTGTCGGCGGATCAGAACGTTGCGGCGCTAGCCGCCCCTGATCCCGGGAGGGTGCCTAGGCCATTCGCCCAGACGTCTCGGTCTAGGCACCACCGGCGCACTGGACACCACGTACAGGCTGGCGACGGCGTGGTCAGCCAGTCGGTGTCGTTGTGCCACGGCTCGGCGACCGTTTCGAGCTGGGACTCCGCGAGCATCATCGTCTCGTCGTCGTCCGTGCTCCAGGACCAAACCCGCGCGTCATCGACCGTGAGGACCTCGAGCTCGACGACTCCGCGGTCGAAGCCATGATGCTCGGCGAGCCCGCTCGCGAGTGCTCGAAGCGCGAAGGGCACCTGAAGGTGCGCGTCGAACGCCTCGTTTGCGGAGCCCGGAGGCATCTCGGTGGTCTTGACCTCACGAAGGATCAGCGACGAGCCGTCGGAGTACACCAGGTCAGGCGCGAGCGCGACGACCACCTCGGCGTCGTGGTCGTACCCCCGCAACGACTCCTCGATCGCAAGAACGCGCGGTGACGGAACCGCCGCCAGGGGGCAGCAGCCGACGTGCCGCATCAGGAACGGTCGCGCGACGGCGTAGTCCTCACGGTTCAGCGTCTCGGTGCCGATCATCGCCCGACCCAACGTCGACGGGAGGTCCGCCGCGGTGCACGGCACCCCGCGGGCATGAGCAGCGCGCAACCAGGTGTGCACCGCACGCCCGCGGTCCGCTGCGGGGGAGCCTGTGTCCTCGCGAGGCACACCCGCCGCGGTCATCATCCACTGGGCGGGGCACGCCTGGTAGGTGCGCAGGTCCGTCGGCGACACCGCTCTGCTCTCGACCCCGCGACTGTCTTGACCGAGGAACCCGTCGAGATCGAGCAGGCCGGGGCAGACTCCGGCAGCCTTGCAGTCACCGCAAGAGCGAGACGCCTGGACGTGGTCTGCGTCGCACAGCGCACGCGCCCGTGGCTGCCCGTAGCAGGCGTACGCAGCCTTGGCAGCGGCGACGTCACCGTCGAATGTGACCGCGGTCGAGCCGTCGAGCAGGCCGATCTCGACGACCTGGATGCGCGCGGGCGCTGCGCGTCCACGGATCGTCGCCGCGATCCCCGCAGCCGTCGCGGACCAGGGATCCACCCCGTCGAATGCTGCCGGGTGCGCTGACTTCACCCGAAGGCGATGTACCTGGCGCAGGCCGTTGTCCCCGTCATACACATCAGCCCACACTGACAGCGAGCGCCCTTGCTGCCCGACCTCCGGGTCCGACTTGATCAGGTGAAGCGGACCGCTAGTCGCCTCGATCGAGTCGCGCGCGTCGACCACGTTCCACACGGCGTGCTCAACCCACGGCCGCAGCTGGCGCACCACCGGGCGCGAGTCGAACGCACGGGCGATGGCGGCACCGATCTCGCTCGGGCTGTGAACGATGGGCGAGCCGAGCGAGCGGACGATGTCACGCACGTGCTTGAGAGCGAACCGGTCTGGGACGGTCCGGGCCGCCCACAGGCGGCGCCAGCCGCTGACGTAGGCATGTCTGCGTACCTTGAGCGACAGGAACTGCCCGCAGGGGCTGGTGCTCTCCACGTCGGACGCGGACACCCACACCGAGTCACGGTCTCCCTCGACCGTGACCGACGGGTTCCAGTTCATGCCGCGCCCCCCAACACTCACCGGCTGCCGCCGCACGTCCACCGTTCGCAGTTGACCAGCCCGGGTCGCCGCACTTGAGCGCCGAAGTCCTAGGTGGTGTTCACCGCCGCCGGTCCGCGGGGAACAAGACGCCGAGATCAGCAGACTAGGCGAGTTGCCCTCGGTCCACTGGCGATTCGCGCGACGAGCACGTGGCGAATCGCTGTGGGTTCGCGGGATGTCCTCGAACGAACGAAACGCGGGTCCGCGGTGGCTCTCCCTACTTCGAACGCCCTCGCCCGGATTGGGCGTTCTGCGTTACTGGGCCTGCCGACTTCGCCGCTTCTCTCGCTGACCGAGCCTCGACCCCCAGGACACCCATTCGCGCGCACGCGATCTCCGCGATCAGCATGCCGATGGTCACGCGGGTAGCTCGGCGTCGTCGCAACGTGGTCGACTCGTCATGCGCCGAGACCGAGAACCCGCCGTTCATATGAGTTGAGCTGGCCTGAGCACAGAGCCCACCCGGACACCTCTTGAACCGTGCGCGCGACATCCCGCACCGCCCGCGTCACGATCTCGCTGTCCGCCTGATCCGGTGCCACGTCGACCCACCAGAAGATCATGTCCCGGAAAAAGGCGAGGGACAGGTAGCCGCCGACGTCGACCAGCACTTCGTCGTAGGCGGCCGGGTTGCCTTGCCCGTCCTCGCCCTCGCTAGTCGCCTCGCGCACGGCGTGTCCCGCCGCTCGCAGCCGGTTGGCGATCGCGTGAGACCACTCGTGCCCCTGGGCGGTGGTAGTCGCATCGACGTGCGCCCCCGCGGAGATGGGCTCACCGCCAGCGGTGAAGTCGACCTGCATCCGCAGGCCCGCCCATGCGGGGTGTTCCGCCTTTGCCGTCAACCAGCCCGGAGTCATTTCGGCTGCACGGGGATAGCGTTCCGCATCCGCGGCCCACGACAGTGGCGCGAACGGGTAGGCCGGCTCATTGTCATAGTCAAAATTGGTCTCGATACGACCGTCCGCATAAACCGTGACGGCGGCCGTGTACCAGGTTCCCACCCCGGGGTGGTACATACGTTCGCGAAGCCCTCCGAGAACTATTCTCACGTCCCGCGGGATCTTGGCGTCGACCGTCACCTCGCCTGCCTGGGTCAGCGCGACGATGTCATACGTAGCAGTAGGTCCTACTCGCTGATAGGTGAGGGTCACACTCGCCCACCCGCCGGGGGCGATAGAAGCGAGTCCAGCGCCAAGGGCTTGGAGGTCGTCAGGTGCGGGCACGGTTGTCATTGCTCGAACAGTACCTTTCCGGCCTTCTGCCCGTCGACGAGGACGTCGATATCCATTGAGTCGGGACGCAAAGAGTCGGTTGGATACTCAAGGTCGATCCTCAGATCGATGTGCGCCCCTGGGTTCGCTGCCGCGATCGAGCGAATTTGGGCCTCCATTCCGCCATAATCGCCGCCACCACCGTTGATGAGCTTATGCAACGGCACCAGGTTGATGCCCTCACCTGCCCCGCCTCCACTCGCGGCGATCAGGTGTCCTCCGACATCATCTGGCAACCGGTCCGTTCCGCCAGCGATGCGTTGTTGATAGTTGTTGCGGCTCGCCTTCGCGTCAACAGAGTTGGTCGGCTCCCACCGCCCTTCGACGTGGTCGACCCGGCCGAGGTGGTCGGTGACGTACACGTTGCGCCCGTCGACGACGTACACGCTGTTGGGTGCGGGGCGGTGTAGTTCCTTGTTCCACCCAAGTCGCTGTCCGGACACCTCGACGCGCAGGGCCTTGTCGGGGAAGCGCTTGGCGATCTCGTCGACCTGGAGGAGGCGTCGCGCAGAGGCGTCCGGCGTGACCGGCCAGAAGCGGATCTGACCTGCGTCGCTGGGAAGTCCGCTGGCGAGCATCCGCCCGTTCCAGAACCCAGACACTGATTGGCTCAGGGAGCGGGAGGCGGACACCAGCGCGGAGTTCTGCACCAGCGAGCGGGTGCCCGACCGCACCGCGCCCGTCACGGCCGCCCGGGTGCTGATGGTGGCCCCGGCGCGTGCGCCACGGACGGCGGCCGCGCCGGCGCCGGCGGTGAAGATCGCGATGATCGCGTCGGGTGCGAGGGTGCCGAGCGCGCGTGCTGGGCTGGTGTGCCAGGTGTCCCAGTCGATCAGGTCCTTGGCGAACTGCTTCGGGTCGTGCAGGGAGGTCCACAGGCCCTCGATGAGGGACCTCTTCGCCTCGACGGCGCCGTAGGGGTCCCAGAGGAACCGGAAGCTGTTCTGCTCCCACACGAGGATGCCGAGGTCGCGGACGGCTCCCCATGCGCCCTGCCCGAACTCTGAAAGGTGGTATCCGACCTGGTTCCAGAATGTGGGGTCGATGGGCGCGTCCCTCGTGGCGGCCTCGACGACGGCCGCGGCGGCTCGGGCGGCGGCATTGACGTCGACGCGTAGACGCTCGAGCTCGGCTTGGGCGCGGATCTGCTCGGGCGCGAGAGTCGGCAGCAGCCCGGTGGCCGGGACGCAGGGCGCGGTGCGCCATTGCCGGGCGAGTTGGCGGGCCCGGGTCTGGGAGTACTCGAGGATGTCGGCGTGCCCGCGCAGCGCGTAGGCGGCCTCGCCCAGTGCGGTTCCTGCGACAGCGAGGCGTGTGCTCAGGTCTCCCTGGGCGGCGGCGAAAGCGGTCTGCGCCTGACCGGTCCAGTCGCCCAAATTGGTGCCTGCGACGGCGCTCGAGGCCCAGGTGAGGTCCTGGGCCAGCGTGTCGATTCGGCGCGCGTCGGCGCGGAGCGCCTGCGGGTCGCCGGGGATGAGGAGTGTGGGATCAGACGTGGAAGCGAGTGAGGGGCCGAGCATCGAGGCAGAGGTCACCGCGCCAAGTTCCTTGCGGCTCTGGCGGCCTGGGCGTCAACGTCCTCGAATGCCGCGGCGGCCTGCGTGAGAGCTGTGCCTGCCGCCCTGACGTCCGTGGCGAGCGCTTCGAGCCCGATGGCCCAGCGGGTCGCGAGTTGGCCGGTCGCGTTCGCCAGCGCGGCGTGCCCGTAGTCGTCATGGCCGGAGGCGACCGACGCGGCGGAGATCCCGTCGAATGCGGATGCCTGCGAGGCCAGGCGTGACCCGGAGTCAGCCAGTGCTCCTGTGTCGACCCGCAGCCAGCCAGTCATCGTCGCGACGCCCCCAGTCGTTGTGAGGTGCAGTCGTACCGCATGGACATACCGGGCGGCAACTGTCGGACCGCGTTGTGCGTCCGATCGAGGGACACGGCGCCTGCATCGGTGATGGCCGTGGCACGATCGCCGCTGGAATGGCATTTGTCATGGTCAGGGCCGACGGGGGGTTGTGGTGCGCACACGCCTGACAGTCCGCCATGGCCAAGGCCACACCGATGTGGTCGTCGGCACCGACGCTGCGGCGACGGTGGGCGACGTCGCCGGGGCGCTCGTCCGCGCGGGGACAATCGCGGGGCAGGTCGGCACCCCGACCTTGCAGGCTGTGGCTCCCGATGGCATTCCCGGGCCCGTGCTGCGGCCGGCGACGCTGCTCACGGACGCGGGTCTGCGTTCGGGGGCGACCGTCGCCGTCGCCGATGCCGGCGCACGGTTCGTCGCTCCGCACGCGGGAGGCGCCGTCCTGCGTGTGCATGTCGTGACGGGGCCTACCGCCGGAGCCGTGTTCGACCTGCCCGCCGGAGTCTCGGACGTGGGGCGAGGACCTGAGTGCGAGGTTCGCCTCAACGACCGGCAGGTCTCGAAGAAGCACGCCCGCCTCGTCGTGACCGACCAGGTGCTCATCGCGGACTCCGGGTCACTTAACGGCGTCGTCGTGGACGGGGGGCGTGTCGACCGGGCGGAAGTCCGCCCGGGTCAGGAGGTGAAGGTCGGCGACTCCACACTCCGCATCGAGTGGCTGGTGGACGCCACGACGATCGTCGCCGGGGGCGCTGCCATCGCGTTCAACCGCTCTCCGCGGGTCGTGCCTCGGTATGCGGAGCGATCTGTGCAGGCCCCCGAGCCGCCTGCGCCTGCGTCCCCCGGCAGATTCCCCTGGGTGGCGATGGCCGCTCCGATCGCGATGGGCGCGGCCCTGTATGCGGTCACCCGTTCAGTGCTCTCACTTGTGTTCATCGCGTTGTCCCCGCTCCTCGCGGCCGGGACGTGGGTGGACAAGAAGATCCGGGACCGCCAGCAGCTCAAGGACGGCACCGCCCAGTTCCGCACTGCGTTGGACGCTCTTCGAGAAGAGATGACCGCCGCCCACGAGGAGGAGCAACGGGTCCGCCGCGAAGAGGAGCCCGACACCGACGCCGCAGTGCAGGCTGCGTTCGCCGCGGATCCTGTGCTGTGGTCGAGGCGCCGCGAGGCGGACACGTTCGCCACTCTCCACCTCGGACACGGCACCGACGCCTCGCGCACGACAGTCGCGATGCCGTCGCGTGGTCGCGCGCTGCCTGACCTGTGGGCAGAACTCGAGCGCACAGTCGACGCGTTGCGCGACGTCGCGTCGGTGCCACTGCTGGTGAACCTGCGCGCCGCTGGCGCGTTCGGACTCGCCGGCCTGCAACGCGACGACACCGCCCGCGCCCTGGTGGCGCAGCTCGTCGCCTTGCACTCCCCGGCGGACCTCACGGTCGCCGCGTTCGCGTCCAAGCGCACGGCCGGCACCTGGGAATGGCTGAAGTGGCTTCCGCATGTCGCCGGACCGCACACCCCGCTGGGCGCCCCGCACCTGGCGGCGTCGCCTGCCCCGGCGCGGGCGCTCCTGTCCGCGCTCGAGGAGCTCGCAGCCGCACGTAGCCCGCGCAGCGGCGCTCAGACGTCGCGGTACCCGATGGTGGTCGTGCTCGTGGAGGACGACTGCCCGGCCGATCGTGGGCGGCTGGTGCGACTTGCGGAGGTGGGCCCGGCCGCCGGGGTGCACTTGGTGTGGGTGGCCGATCGGGTGCGCGACCTGCCCGCCGCCTGCACGGTGTTCCTGGATCTGGCCGACCCAGCCGCGCCGCGCCTGGGGTCGACCACTGACCGGGCTTGGCGCCCGGCAAACCCGCCAGGTATCGACGCGGGCACCGCGGTGGCGTTCGCCCGGCACTTGTCCGCGTTCAACGACGCCGGAGCGCCCACCCTTGACGAGTCGGACGTCCCCCGGCACGTCACCTACCTGCAGGTCGCCGGAACAGATCTCGCAACCGACTCGTCCGCTGTGATCGACAGGTGGACGCAGACCGCCTCGATACTGGACCGCGACGCGCCGCCTGCCCGCCGGACAGCCGACGCGTCCTTGCGGGCTGTCGTCGGCGTCGGCGCAGATGGCGACTTCGCGTTGGACCTGCGCGAGCAGGGCCCCCACGCGCTGGTCGGCGGGACTACCGGGTCGGGCAAGAGCGAGTTCCTCCAGTCCTGGGTGCTCGGCATGGCGTCCGCGCACTCCCCGGACCGCGTCACGTTCCTGTTCGTGGACTACAAGGGCGGGGCCGCGTTCGCAGACTGCGTGCACCTGCCGCACTGTGTCGGGCTGGTCACCGACTTGACTCCCCACCTGGTCCGCCGCGCGCTGACCTCCCTGCGCGCCGAACTGCGCCGCCGTGAGCGCCTCCTGGCGGCCAAGGGCGCCAAGGACCTGCTCTCGCTCGAACGCACCGGCGACCCGGACACACCGCCGGCCCTGGTCATCGTGGTGGACGAGTTCGCCGCCCTGGTGTCCGAGGTGCCGGAGTTCGTCGACGGCATGATCGACATCGCCCAACGCGGGCGCTCCCTCGGGCTCCATCTGATCCTGGCGACGCAGCGGCCCGCCGGCGTCATCAAGGACAACCTGAGGGCCAACACCAACCTGCGGGTGGCGCTCAGGGTCGCCGACGCCCACGACTCCACCGATGTGCTCGGAACCGACCTCGCGGCGAAGTTCGACCCTGCGCTCCCCGGTCGCGGTGCTGTGCGCACCGGCCCCGAGCGGGTCGCGATCTTCCAGACCGCCTACGCGGGCGGCCACACCCCAGCCATGCCACCGCCCCCACCCGTCGACCTGTCGACCCTGGAGTTCGGGCCCGGAGTGCCGATCGATGTGCCCTCCGACAACCGGACCAGCGGACGCGGCGACGGCTCGAGCGACATCTCCCGGGTGGTGGCCACGATCCGCGCGGCAGTCGCGACCGCGGGCATTCCCGCCCCGACCCGCCCGTGGCTGCCCGAGCTGCGCGACCTCTACGACATCGCCCACCTCCAGCCGAGCGGGAGTGACAGCGTCGTGTACGGCGTGGTGGACGTTCCCAGCGAGCAGAAGCAGAGCGCCGCGGCGTGGAACCCGGACCAGCACGGGTCGATCGTCGTGCACGGCACCACCGGCTCAGGGAAGTCCGCGACGCTGCGGACCATCGCCGCCGCGACGCCCGGCCCAGTGCACGTGTACGGCATCGACGCCTCGTCCGGCGGTCTGGACATGCTCGAACCGCTGCCACAGGTGGGCGCGATCATCGACTCGGACGACACCGAGCGCGTCAGCCGACTCACCAGCCGTCTTGGCGCGCTTCTCGACGAGCGCGCCACCGCCTTCAGCACCGTGCACGCCGCATCGCTGACCGACTTCCGCGCCAAGACCGGGCGGAGCGAGCCGCGCGTCCTCGTGCTGATCGACGGGCTCGGAGCCCTGCGCGACGCCTACGAGACCGACCTCGCCCACCAATCGGTGTGGGCCGCACTGGCACGTGTGGTCACCGAGGGACGGCCCCTCGGCGTGCACTTGGTCGCCTCCGCCGAGCGCGCCGCCGCGGTCCCCACCACCTGGGGCGCCTCCATCGGATACCGGGTGGTGCTCAGGCAAGCCGACGAGAACGCCTACGTCGCGTACGACATCCCCCGCGATGTCCTGGCCTCCACGTCACCGCCCGGTCGTGGTGTGCTCGCCGGGACTGACACCGAACTGCAGGTAGCCGTGCCCGGCGGTTCGGCGGACCCCGCCGATCAAGCAGCAGCCCTCCACCGCCAGGCCACCGCCGAGCCCGACGCAAAGGCCCCGACCATCCACCGGCTACCTGCCCTTATTGCAGGTGAGGCCATCCCCTCCGACGTCGACGCCTTCCCCGTGCTCGGAGTCGCCGGGGACACCCTCGAACCTCTCGGCTTCGACCCTTCGGGCGCGATCGTCGTCGCAGGCTCGCCCGGCTCCGGACGCTCCACCACACTCGTGTGGCTCGCCCACGCCATCCGCCGCGCCCGACCGCACGCCCACCTGGTCTACATCGGCAATCGGCGCTCCCCAGCCGCGTCCGCCCCGGACTGGGCCGAGCGGGCGCTCACGCCAGAAGACGCGGCAGACCTCGCACGCGAACTCACCGTCGCGGTCGCTGACGAACCAGGCCAAACACCGGTCGCACTGGTCGTCGAGGCGCTTGCCGACTTCATCGGCACACCTGCAGAGGCCCCACTACTGGCTCTGATGAAGGCCGCCCGGCGAGGCGGCCACCTTGTCGTCGCCGAAGGCGACACCCCCGCCTGGGCATCCGGCTGGCCACTGATCGCCGAAGTCCGCAACGCCCGCCGCGGGCTCGTCCTCGCACCCGAGCCGACCGACGGCGAAGCGCTGTTCCGTGTGCAGTTCCCGCGCACGGCACGCGCCGCCTACCCGCCCGGGCGAGGCGTTTGGGTGGAAGGCGGAAGGGCGCGCGTCGTTCAGATCCCGATGCCACCACCTAGCCCTGCGCCGCCCCACCCCAAGACGCTCGCCCTAAATATGGGCATCTGACCAGTATCGTGAATCCGTTCCCAACACCTCACTGAAAGGCCCACACGATGAGCAACCTCAACGTCAGCTACCAGGACATCCGCACCGCCGCCACGCGTCTGACCACTGGCCAGGACGAGATCACCACCAAGCTCAACGAACTCAAGGCGTACATCGCCTCTCTGATCTCCTCTGGCTTCGTCACCGACCAGGCATCGGTCGCCTTCGGCGAGTCCTACGAGCGCTTCACCGCCGGAGCGACCGAGGTCATCACGAGCCTGACCGGCCTCTCCCAGCACCTCAACACCACGGCGACCACCCTCGAGGAGACCGACGCGTCACTCGCGGCCAGCCTGCGGCGCTGACCCGAGGAGAGGGCACGCTCAAGCTGTGAGGTCTGACCGGGAGTAAGTGACGCGAGCAGTTCGAACACGGTCGAGGGGCTGCTCGAACGCAAGCATGAGAGTGCAGTACGGGCGCCCACCGCACGCCACCAACTTCGACGGGCTTCGTGAGCACCCCGGCTGCTTATAGGCACACCCCGATGCCTGGTGACAGTCAGTCGTCGTCGCGACAGTCTTCTTCCAGGCCGACCGGTACCCGCCCGTCCCACCGGGCGTCCCCGTAGATGCGCCACGCCTCGTCTGGGTCCGGCTCGCGGCCGGGGGGCACGCGCTCGGCCGGCACCAGCTCGATGGCGGCGGCCTGCCGCTGCACCCACCGGCGCAGGTCGCGGCCCGTGTGGCCGGGATCTGTCACGTACCGGTGCCGGTGGCCCACCGTGACGACCCATCGCTCCCCGCTGGTGCTCGCGACGTCGACGGTGGGTGCGGGACTGCCGACGCGGACGTCTTCCGAGGCTGGCTATTCCGCCGCTCCTGGTGGGCTCGCCGACGGCGAGGGTTGAAGCGAGGCGGGGACGTCCGCGTCGCTGATGTCCGAGGGTGGAAGCGCCGGGGCATGCGGTCGCCGTCGTGACCGCTGCACCTGGGTCTCGATGCGGTCTTCGACTGCGCGGTCATGGACAGCCGCTCGTCGCATTGGCAGGCACTCACGAACACCCTCCCTTCTCGCGAGCCTCGTTTCGTTTGGTACTGACGGTCCTGTCCTGCCGGCTCCGGCGGAGGCCGGAGTTGACCTCATGCGGATCGCACGCACCGCCCGGCAGGCCCCAGCTCGCGGAGCGCGATGCTCCTACGTCATCAGCGGTGGTGTCATCACCCATCAGCACCGCAAACTGGGCCCCTATCGGGGATTCGTCGTTATCCCCCATTGTCTAGACGTTGCGTTGTTTGAGAGCCTCAGGCCCTTGCGTGCACCATTCTCCAGCCCTTGACGCCTATTTAAATCTGCCTATTATCGGCGGTGTAGGTCGCTCGCGCCGGCGCCATCGACGCGGTCGATCGGCCCGATGCTCGGCTAGTGATGCCCCACTCCACAACGCGAGGGAAGGCAGCCATGCGAGATCACGACTACCTGTGCAACTCGACCCCGCCGCGAACGAGGAACGCGCAGGCTCGGTGGTGGTCTAGGGCGTCTGTCATGTCGGTCGCCCAGCTGATCGGTGGCGTTGCCTCCCGCGTCGCCGGGGAGTCGCCCAACGTCACGCTCGCGTGCTTCGCCGTCACTGGCGTCGCCAGTTCTGACGGAATCCGAGCCCTCGAGGAACCCCCCGTCCGCGCGCGGAGCAGGGCATGACCGGCGCGCACGTCAACGAGCTCGTCGTCGCCGAGGCCGCTGGCGTGTGGGCTGTCCGCTCAGCGAGCCAGACGGTCTACCTCATCGACGCGGACTCCTCGCTGCTGCTGCGGCAGACCGGTCCGAGGTCCTCTCGTGGCCCCGGTGACGGCCGGTGGGTCCCGCTGATCCAGGTCGAGGCGCTCTTCCGCGGTGACCTGGGAACCATCCGGGTCGGAGATCGGCACAAGTACTTGTTCGACTGGGAACCCGGCGGCAACGATTTCGGCTTCTGGATCCAGAGGCTCGTGACGTCCATCGACTACGTCGAGGCCGAGGAACTCGCCGGGCTGCCGGCCTTCCCGCAGGATGACCCGCTGTGACCGGCGCGCGCCGAGAAGCGGGGCGCTGGGTGGTGCGCCCCCGCGTCGAGTTCGTCGGTGACGCGACGATCCGGCTGGAGCAGGTCGATCATGGTCCGGAGCCGTTCTCCATGGACCTCGTGGACGACCTGTTCGCGGTCGGCCTCCTCGCTCCATCTGAGGAACCGGAACCGCAGCACGTTGGCGCCTCCTCGTCCTTCACGCAGGTCGTGCTGTCCGGCGATGCCCGCTTCCTCGTCGGCGAGGTCGACCTCGGCCGCGAACTTGGAATGGAGATCCTGAGCCGAGGGCTCCATCACACGGTCCAAGCGGCGCGGGGGGAGAGTCGCGCGGTGCGCGACACCGGTCGATCGGGTCCGGAATCGGACCCACCGCCGGAGGACACCGAGCTCGCCGACGAGGCCGAGATCGTCATGCCGGACAACAACGCTTGCGATGGGCGCGGCGATGACGACGCCGGCGCCGACTGACCCGTTCTCGGTCCCTGGGATCTGGCCGGTCACGACGGCCTCAGGTGCGAGACACCTCATCGACACGACCCACCCGGACCGCACAGCGCTGATCACACGGGTGGCTGTCTCACCGGTGCCGCCGACGGCTGGGTTCACTCCCGGGGCGCTCCGGCGGGACGGTGCCCCGGTCCGGCTCCTGGCCGTCCAACACCTGGCGGCCGGAGGGGCCCATGACGGCATCATGGTCGGCGCAGACATGCTCATGACGCTCGAGCCGCTGGCGGAGGACGCGCTCGCCACCGTCCGCCGCACGACGCCCGTCGTCAGCATCATCGCGGCTTGCGCGGAGGACCTCGATGAGTAGCCATGACGGCGCGAAGGACCAGGGTTCGGCGGAGTCCTACAAAGAATGCAAACGAGTTCAAAGCCACGCGATCTAGCGCGCACGACCTGGCCCGCAACCTGGGGCAACGCATGAGTGGTGCCACACGTGTCGCTACGCACCGCCTCCTCCACCTCGACGGACGTCCGTTCAAGCGCAGGCACGTCAAGGCGCCGCCGCGTCGGGCTGTGTCGGCATCGCGCGAGGTTCGGGCCGAGTGGTGGGCCACCGCGCCCGCGATCAAGGGAGGGGTGGCCACCACTCGTCATGGGTGCCCATGAGCCGGTCACGCTCCCCGAAGAAACCGCGCGCCGCCTCGAGGGTGTCGAGCACCAAGTAGCCCGCCAGGTGCGCGTCGTAGTATCCAGCAAGCCGTGGCCCGTTCTGGGCGTCACGGGAAGTCAGGTCGTAGCCAAGTTCCGAGCGATCGCGCCAGTAAAGGTTGTGGTCGTCGGGAAACAGGTTGTAACTGGGGAACGTCCGAGGCCCTGGGTACGCGGAACGGGCGCGCGGTTCCACGTCGCGCATGAAGTCATGCTCACCAGCACCGCGCACCAGAACTATCGCCTCGACAATTCGGCCAGTCAAGTCGCGCGAAACGATTTGTCGGTAGCGGCCTCTATCGTCAACGAGTTCAACGACGCGGTTACGGAGCCGGTAAACGCATCCCATAGCCTCGTTCAACGCTCTTCGTTGCTCGGCTGCGTCCGTCCGCCGAGCCATGCGCAGTCGTCTGATCGCGGCGTCGAGGTCGCCGAACACATCGGCGTAGGTGACTGTCACCGAATCATCGTGCCAGCACGCCGCCGTGTGCAGCCCGCCGTTCAGCATCCTGTGGACAGATAGAAGCGACATTCGTTGCCCACCTCGGTCCACCCAACGACCTCTCGGATACGACAAGGTTCCTACTGGCCGAAAACAGGCTATCCCTGGCCCTTAACCCGCTTGCAGCGGACAACGGTCACTCCCAGCGCATGAAGGGCCTGGTCGGTGCCAGCATCCCGGTCCCTCGTACGCGCCAGCTTCCACTGCCACCAGTCCCGGTTTGCTCGGGTACGGCACCGTGGACTGGGCACGAGTGCCAGTAGCACCCGTCCACGAGCACGCACACACGCCAGCATGTGAACGCGATGTCGACCCTGCGCCTCGGCAGCCCTTCGATCCGCGCGTTGACCCGGGACCGCCGACGCTACGTTGCACCTGCTCGTCGGAGCAGCGACTCCGGCGCCGTTCCCGTGCGAGCAGGCACGAGTACCGCGCCGAGACGCCCGGTCCGGGCGTGACTGCGGCGGCTCGGCTCCCGTCCCCGCGCTCAGGCTCGCGGTTCGCAACTCGGCTGTGTCTCGCTAGACGGCACCGGCGGGCATGAGGGTCGCAACCGCCGACTGCCGACGTGCAAGGGCCCGGCGCAAGGGCTCGCGCGGGGACTCCGGGGCGTTCGCGACCGCGTCATAGATCGCGCGTCCCCGATCGGTCGCGTGTAGAAGGTGCTTGTCGCGCTCGACGTGCGCCTTGAGCACGTTCCAGACGACTCCGACGTTTACACCGTTGCCGAGTTGTTTGTATGTCAGGGCGTCACGCTGAGGGCCGAAATCGAACTCGTCGGGAAGGCCCTGGAGTCGAGCTGCCTCCCGCGGTGACAGCCGCCTGTCGCGCGGCCCAAGGATCGGTGTCTGCGTGATTGCGACGAGCGCAGGGAGGTGGGTCATCCGCTTCGCGCGGATGCCGGAGGGCCTCAGCGACAGGACGCAGTTCCACAACGAGGTCTCGTCCTGGGCCTGCCATTCCAACTTCTGCCGGCTCTCAGGGAATGTCCTTGTCGTGTTGAGCCACGAGCGCAGCCACTTCGCGTCGACCCGGCGAATCCGGTCGTATAGCTCCCAGTTCTTGGTGAGAAAGTTCGCCTTCCACGCCGGGACGCGGACTCCCCCGGGGTGCATCAGTTCTTCCCGCTCCTCCTTGGAGGCCACCCAAACGTTCGACCAGACAGGGAAGCCAGGTAGGCGTCGCGCTGGCTCACCTGCGGCGTCAGCATCCGAAGCCCGCAGCGCGTGCATGAACTGCACCCACTTGTCCCAGTGATCGACCCACGCGACATCGTCGGCGCTGAGGTCCGTACCAGGGACGTGATGGCTCTCCTCGAGCGGCAGGTCTTCGACGAGGTCCCACTCCCGAGTCATGCGGACATGCGCGGGCAGGGCGAGCGGGCGCACCAGGGGGTCGCCGACATGCCCGTCCGGCACGTGCGTAGCGGTGATGAAGACGCGCTCCCGCACCTGCGGCGAGCCACCGAAGGCGGGGTCAATCTGGTGGGGGGAGAAGACTGCGGACGTCTCGGAGACCTGGTAACCCTCCGCACGGAGCCGTTCGATGATCACCTCCCACTCGTGGACGTGCCGTGGACCAGCGAGGTTGCGCACGTTCTCGAGGACCACAAGGGCCGGGTGGTGCGCCCTGACCACCTCCATGATGTTGAAGAAGAGCGTCCCTCGGATCTCGTCCATTCCCTTCTGCGCCCCACTCTTGGAGAACGGCTGGCAAGGGAAACCCGCGGCGAGGACGTCGTGCTCGCCGACCTTCATGACGCCGTCAGATGCGTCCTCGGTGACGTCGCCGTACGGGTCGCGACCCCAGTTGCGTGCGTAGACCCTCGAGGCGTGCTTGTCGATCTCAACCGAGTACACGTGCTCGCCACCGAGGGCCTCGAGCACGGCGGCGAACCCGCCTATGCCTGCGAACAGGTCCGCGTATCGGAAGCCCGCCGTGCCGCTCATTCAGTCTCCCCAGTCATGACGCAGTCGAACACATGTTGCAGCTTGCCGCAGTTGAGCGTAGCTTGCAAGTCTGCCGCGCCGCGCGGGCAGTGCATGCGCTCCGTAAGCACATCTGCTACAGGTCGTACCCCCGGTCCCAGATGTGATGCGCCACCTGCCAGTTTCCGGCGTCCGCGACTCGGGCCTTGAACTTGTCATTCCGCGCGACAGTGCCCTCCCACCGAGGTTGGGCGTCCTGCCGCAGCCAGCCGGACAGGATGGCAGCGTCGAGGTCGACGAGGTCCTCGATCCAGACAGCGCGCAACTCCAGCGGTGTGAAGGACGCCTTCCTCGGTCTGCTACGGCCGGTGCTCGGGACGTACTCACGCACCTTCCTGCCCGCACGGTTCCCAAGGTCCTTGTGCCAGTCCTTGAACTCACCCGTGGTGTCGAAGCCTGACAGGCCCTCGGCGACCAGGAACCCCAGTCCCTGGAGCTCGACGCACTCGCGCATGGCCCGGGCGTCATTGAGCCAGCAGACCGCGTCGCCCGAGTCACGGTACGGCTCACCGTCGGGAAGCATGACTCGCATCGCAGTGTGGGCCTTCGCGTCCCACACCCGGGTCGCCGACGCGTAGTCGAACACCGTGCTTCCGAAGCGGACCTGCGGGCCACCCACCGGCGGCGTCGGGTACGCCTCGTTGAGCACCTCACGGACCTTCTCCTCGAAATAGAACCCAGCCCACTCCATCTGGCGCCACTGGGTTGAGCCGCTTTCGCGCATCTCCAAGACCGCTTCGCGACCGTCCCAGTGGCTCGGAAGCCCCCGGCCCAGGACGGCGACGAGGGCAGCACCTTCCTCGTGTGCTGTCGCCCAGCCCGCTGACGCGACGCGTGCTCGCCGCTCGGCACCCGCGAGGATGAGGTTGAGCCCGTCCAGCGTGATGCTCGCCCCTGTGGATCCTGCGCTGGCCAGCCAAGGGACCCCGAAGGCGTCACACAGGGCGGCGGCCAGTTCGTGCTTCGTCAGCCGCATGTCGAGGAGTTGGGGGGCTAACCGCCTCGCGAGGTCCTTCAGGGTCCATGTGTGCTCCTTGCCGCCAGGGCCGAGCATGTCCCACGGCACTCCTGCCAGGTCGCACATGCGGTTCACGGCCTCCTGCTTGCTACGTGCGGGCCGGAAGCCCGGAAACGCCAAAAGGACCTCGGTGGCGGAGGCGTCATCGACCCGCCTCTCCCGCGAGAGGCGTTCCAGGCTCTGTGTCGCACCTCTGAGCAGGTTGTTCATCCCGGTGAGAGTGACCTGCAGGTCGACGTAGTCCCGCCCAGCTCGCCACGAGAGGCCGAACTCCTCTGCGATCCTCTCGCCGAGGACGGCGTTCACCTCGACAAGGTCGACGTCCAGCCCAAGACCCGTCGCGAGCGCCACCAGTGCACGCTTCGGACCACGTGTCCCCGCGTCCGCCGATCGGCTCAGTGCGAACATACGTGCGGATGCCTCTGGCAGCGTCTCGGCAGGGTTGAATGTCCGGTCCTCGTCCACACCGGCACCCTCTCAGGACGAGGGCCGAGTAGCAGTTAGCCGCGGCGGGCGAGGGACAGCTTCACCCGACCAGCCTCGAAGTTGATGTCGCGCGTGCACTTCCGCGCTACGGCCAGCGCGGCGGTGCCTTCTTCGTCACTCAACGGTTCCGCCGCCCTCTGAGACGCTGTCGATCGACACGATCGGGGTGGTCCGACGGAGGGTCAGCACCACGCGAGGGTCGAGCGGATCGATAACCAGGTGCATGTCTTTACCCACCTTCACTCCGTCGTGAACATAGCCGTCGTCCTGGCACCCGAGCGCGTCGTGACGCGCCAGCAGCTGGCGGTGCTCGCCGGGTCAACGTGCGTCGTCGTCACCGTCCGGCCTCAGTCGTCGTCGCCGTCGGCCTCAACGGTCTCGGTCGGATCGGGGACTTCCCGGATGCGGGCATCTCGAGGCGCAAGCAGGCGCAGGGCGTCATGGGCGTATCCCGCCGCGTCGAAAGTCCCGGTGTGCCAGTGCGCCCAGTAGATGGCGGTGAGCGAAGCGAGGCACTCCTGCCGCAGCGACCACCAGTCCCACGCGACGATCACCGCGACCCGCTCACCGTCTTCGGTCAGCACGATCCGGTCCCACAACGCGACCCGGGGTCGCAGCTCGTCCCACCGCCCGACGGCCTCCTCCATGGTCATGATCAGCTGCCGAGCGTCGTCATCGCGGAAGTCATCCAACGTGATCTCGTTTTCGTCGGCCGGGGCGAGCGGGTGCCGGTCACGGTGCTCACGCATCAAGGCATCGACCGCGGCCTCGAATCCTCGCGTCAGGACTTCCATGCCGACCTCGGGCCCGAGGTCGACCTCCCCGACGAGGAACCGTGCGTCGCCGGTCAGCGTCACCCCCGCGGGTACGCCCGGGTCGCGCTCCGAGGTCCGGGGCGGCTGCATCAGCCCGGCCTTGAACATCCGGTCGATCTGGGCCTGCGAGAACGGGATCCCAGGCTGGCCATGCTCTTCGAACTCGATCACGGCGGACTCGGCCATCTCCACGCGGGTCGGCAGCGACCTCAGCCACGGGCGCTCGGCGGTAGTCACAGCCGGCCGTCCTGCGGGAAGCGCGGCAACGCCGCGAGGTCTTCAGCCTCGACGTGGTCGATCGACGTCACCCGCCGCTGAATCCAGTACCCGAAGTCGGCACCGTTGGGGTCCCAGTCGAACAAGTACTCGTGCCGGTCCCCGACCCGGATCACGCCCAGGTCAGAGTGGAAGATCGACTTCACAGACACCAGCGGGACCCACCTGCCATCGCCAGGCCCAGGCGATGACGCCGGCCCCGCCAGGCGCAGCAGCAGCATCGAGTCCGCGTTGACGAAGTAGACGGTCTCGCTGGACGACCGGATCACCCACACCCCGGACACATCGGCCAAGACGAGTTCTTCGCGGTGTGCGGCGTTCACATGAGGCTCCGAGGCTTGATCCAACGGGCGGGCTCTTCCCACGGCTCGGGAATGGGGTCGTCGCGCACGGCGATGCTTGCCTCAAGGTCCGGGGTCCTGCCGGGCTGGTACTCCAGAGCAATCCGGGCGGCGGACTCGGACCCGTACCGCCACCCACGGCGACACTCGCCGCGGGTGCGGATCTGGCCGGTGCCGGCGATCACGACGATGGCGAACGCCCAGATCGTCACCGCGACCGGCTGCGCGGCGAGCAGCGACGCGATCCCGCCGAAGAGCCCGAGGATCGCGATCAGGTAACCGGGTGCCCACCACGCGACCTGGGCCACGACGTCCCGGTAGCGGGTGGGTATGGGGGTGCTCGCACGCATGGTGACGTCCTCGTCTCGAGGTGGAGCGCGGCGTGTCCTGTGCGGCCCGGTGGGTCGGGACTGTCGCCAACGAGGCGACCGACTCGACTCAGAGTACGCATGCTTGATGCTTCGTCAAGCGCACGGAACGTCAAGACCCTCGTAGATCCGCCCGGAATCTGCCGTACGTCTATACGGTGCGGGATGTGAGTGGGGCGACTCAGAGTCCGTCGACCCAGAGACCACTTGTGTCTACCGTCGAGCAGGTGCCCGTGCCCCCCCGTGAGCAAGCCCAGCGCCAGTCATTTGGTGCCAGCTTGCGCCTGATCAGGGCAAACGCCGGCCTCACGCAGGAAGAACTCGCGCATGCCGCCGGCCTGGACCGGACCTACATCGGCAGTGTCGAAAACGGTCGCCGGAACATCTCACTCAAGGCCATGTGGCAACTCGCGGATGCCCTCGCCGTCTCTCCGCGGGCGTTCTTCCCGGTCCGAGAGGACGACCTCGACGCACAGCGGAGCTTCATGGCGTCAGGATCGTGACCCAGCTCCAGGATCCTGACGGGTCTGCGCCGGCCGTCCGGCGGGACGACGAGCGCCCTTCTCGCGCACGGCCACGGTTGTACGCCGCTCGCCCTTGAGGCTCCGCACGACGTCCTCAAGGTTGGTACTCGACCTGGCGACCCGCGTCCGGGCCTCGACTACCTGCCGCTTGGCCCCTTGGGTCAACCCCGGGATGTCATGCGAAAGCATCCTGGTCGCAATGTCCAGATCCCGGTTGAGGTGCTCCAATACGTTGATGACGTCGGGAGACACATAGACCCTGTCCACGCGCACCCGCTCGGGGACGTACGTGCTCTCGCCCGACGCGCGGCCGGCCTTCTTCGCCTTCCAGTTCGCCTGATACCAGCGACGGTAGGCGGATCGGTGGGCGTCGCACCGCTCACCCTTGGCGGCGATGCGCTGGCCGAACCCCCAGCAGTCGACGCACATGTTCGCAGGAACGGCTGTCGACAAGAGTCACCCTTCGGGTGGAGAGTAGTCCTCGCCCCGGAGGGCGGTGGTGGCCGGTATTGACCGTCCTAGTGGCCCCAGAATACTCCGTGATGACCCACTGTGTAGACGTGGTGCAAGAGGACGGTCGACCGTTGTCGACAGGGAATCGGCCGATCCCGGCGATTCCGTCGGTCTGATCCGAACGATTGGTAGGTGTGCGGAACACGCCGCGCCCCGGGCCCTGTCCCGGTCAACCAGATCGCTGTACCGAGGTCCAGGCAAGCAAAAAGCGCCACCCGCAGGTGACGCTCTCGCTGGCCGAGGAGTTCCCGCTCCCGGGCCGAGGTCCCGCTTCAAGGAGTCCTCGTTGTCGACTCTAGACCGGCGCGCCCACGGCACGCCAGAGTTCCCTGCGCCCGCTGGCGCGGTCTTGATCGCTGCAGTGGCGGTGAGCGCCCGTGGCTAGGCGCTCGACGCCGAAGAAGTCCGCGCGAACCCCGGTCACGCACGAGTTGATTGAGCACCGCATAGTCACTTACCGCCCGAAGGGTGTCGTCACGCCGGAGCAGTGGGTCACGATCGAGCAGGACGTGCGCGCCACGACTCGGCGATATGCGCCGGAGTCGCTTTCGGCGGTGTATCTGACGATGCGCGCAGTCACGATGTACTACCTGTGGGCGATCGGGCAGCACTTGCCGCTCGACGTCGAGCGTCTGTTCGCTGAGGAGAACGTCGAGCGGTTCTCCGAGACGGGGATGAACCACCTCGGGGAGCACTCGCAGGCGTCGTATCGGTCGGCGCTGCGCCGCATCGGCCGCACGGTGACCACGAAGGCGCCGTGGGCTCCGGAGCCGAAGCGCAAGAAGCGCTCGACGCTCGCAGACCCGTACGGGCGCCCGGACCTGGCGTGGCTGTGGGAGATCTGTCTGACGCAGCGCTCGGAAGTCCGTCGCCGTGCCGGCGTGGCAACAATGGCGTTGTGCCATGGCGCGGGCCTCGCTGGAGCGGAGTTCTCCGTCCTGCCGGGCTCCAGCATCGAGTTGATCGACGGGGTCGCCGTCGTCCACATCCCCGGAGCCCATGCCCGGGAAGTACCGGTGCTGCCGCAGTACGCCGACGAGCTCGTGCGCCTGTCGCTGGACTACTGGGACCGTCCGATGTTCTCCGACCGGACTCCGTCGAGGAACTGGACGTCGAACGTCCTCAGTCAGCTGGAACTGCCGACCAGTGCACCCCGGTTGGTGCCGTCGCGTCTCCGGACCACGTGGATGGTCGAGCTGTCCACGGCGGGGCTGCGAGTCTCCGAGCTGCAGCACCTGGCCGGGGTGAAGACGTTGACGGGCTGGGAGGACTTCTCAAAATTCGTTCCCCTCCGCGACCCTGCGGTGCTGCGCCGGCTGATCGGTGGTGGCGTATGACCGCCCCGCTGCTGCTGGCTCCGCTGCCCAAGCACGTCGTTGAGGCGTGCGACCTGTCGCTGGCCCAGGCGACGAAGGTCGCGGAGGCGATCGTCGACACCACGGGTCTCGCGCACGCGTTCGAGTTCTCACTCACGGCCCGGACGGGCGCGCCACGGCAGGTGTCGTGGCGGACGCTGCTGGTCGTGTTCCTGACCGCTGGCATCCGAGGCGGTGACATGCACCTGACGTTGGTGCAGAAGGTCGCCGCGGAGATGCTCCGTGACGGGCTGCTGCCCGCGAAGGTGTCGTACTGCCAGCTGTGGGACAACCTCGACCACTTCACCACGGCCATGGATGCCGGCACGGTCGTCTCCGCGCACAACCACGAGTTCGACGTGAACCGAGTGACAGGCGAGCTCGCCGATTGCCCGGCCGGGTGCACGGGCGGTCGGACGATCACCCGCGAGCTGTTCGCCGCGCTGCTGCTGCAGGCGTCGGCGTTCCCCGCCGGGATACACCCGTCCACGACGGTGTTCGCTTTGGACTCCACGGACAAGGAGACGTGGGCGGCCCGCCGGTCCTGGGACAACCTCCCTGACATCGACCGATCGTCCGGTGCTGTCCACCCGAAGGACGAGGGCGAGAAAGTCGAGTCGCATGACTCGTTCACCACCCCGGGCTGGCCGCTCCTCGGGTACGACGGCCGCGCCCAACACACGGTCGACACGGACGCACGCGAGGGCTACCGGTCGGGCAAGAACCTGCGCCGCAAGGAGGTGTTCATCGGGTTCGACGAGCACATCGTCACGCAGGTCCCGGAGTTCGGTGCGGGCGAGCTCCCGCACACCGCACTGAGCTTGGTGACGGCGCCGGCCGGGTCGGACAAGGCCGCGGCCGGCATCCTCGCCCTGGACGCGCTACGAAACGTCGGGTACGAGGTGTGTGAGCTGCTCTCCGACCGCGGGTACACGTACCTGGCCGCCGAGAAGTGGGCGAACGCCCTGCGTGCGCGTGGCGTGAAGCAGACTTTCGACCTCCACAAGAACCAGCGCGCCGTCCGACCAGGCCCGGTCATGGGATCCATCTGGGTCGACGGTGGCCTGTTCTCCGACGCGCTTCCGCAGCATCTGCGCAACCTGCCCGGGTTCCGTCTGGGCATCTCGCTCGAGGACAAGATCGCCCTGCAGGCGAAGTACAACGAGCGCATCCCGTACTCCTTCGTCCCGTTCGGTGAAGTCGGCACCGCTCGTGGCACGCAGCGGTGGCGCGGCCCGGCGCTGCGCCGCCTGGTCCGGTGCGTCAACAACCCCGAGTCGATGCGCCTGGGCTACGACCGCCCGACCACCAGCTGCAAGGCGGCGTACACCGAACCGACCACCGGGAAGACCGTCGTCCCGTGCGGGTGCAGCAAGACCGTCACCGTGTCCTTCGACGACTACGCCCGCGAACGTCAGGACGAACTGTTCGGCACGACGGACTGGGCCGCGTCCTACGGGCGACGTACCGCGATCGAAGCGCTCAACTCCGAGCTCCGGACCCACCGCGGCATGAACTTCCGCCGCGACTGGTGCCGCGTCCGCGGCGCCGCACGCACGCATGCCCTTGTGACGTTCGGGCTAGTCGGCGTGAACGTCCGCATGCTCCGCGACTGGTACACGATGCGCGGCCAGGCCGACCCGTGGATGGTCGCCATTGGCGACACGACCGACCCGGACTTCTCCGCCATCCACGCTCGCCGCACCCCCCCACCCCGCAAGCGAGCGCTGCACGTGCGCGTCACCATCGGCGACATCCCTCGGCGCACCGAACCCCGACGCCGCTACCCGCTCGTCGCCAAGCACCACCGCGACGCGGCCAACATCCCCGTCCCGGCGGAGCCCGACGCCGCCGCAGCCAACCGCGACACCACCGCGGACACTCCGCCCGACCAGCCCGGCTAGACCTCACCGGCGGCGGGGGCAACCACCCGCACGAACTGAACAGCACCACCAGCACAGCCCGCTGATCACCACGGTCAGCGGGCTCATCGGCATGCGCCCGCAAGCGCCATCGGACCCACGCGTCAGCATCTGAGCACGCCAGCGTGCTAGTAAAACCGCAGGTCAGGCCGACAAACAAGAAACCCCCGGCCGGAGTCACTCCGACCAGGGGTTACCTGAACTGCTCTGCCTGTCCTAGACGAACAAGCCCACGTGCGCGAGGGGGGATTTGAACCCCCACGCCCTTTCGGACACTGGCACCTGAAGCCAGCGCGTCTGCCGTTCCGCCACTCGCGCGTGCTGCAGAACATTATCACGATGCGGAGGGCCCTCTGATCACCCCCCGGGAGGCCCCGGACCACCAGCCCGTCTCGCTCCGTGGCGACGGGTTTCGGAGCCCCGGCCCTGGTCGGAGCGGTGGCGCGCCCGGGGTGCAGGCGGCTCTCAGGTTGGGCGGTGATCCTTGTCGCATGAGACTGACGTGCAGGTCATCACGTCGGCGATCGGGACATAGGGGGACACCTGCGCACAGCCCGCACGCCGCGGCGACCGGCGCTAGCGCACGACGCGGGCGCCAAGTGCCAGGCGAACGAGGGTTCTGGGCGGTGTCCGTGGATACGATCAAGCCCGACGACCAGCGTAGGAGCACCTGAAGGGAGGTGGAGGCGTGGGCATCCTCGACAAGTTCGAGCACTCTGTGGAGCGCGTGGTGAACAACGCCTTCGCCAAGGCGTTCCGTTCTGAGGTGAAGCCCGTCGAGCTCGCGAGCGCGTTGCGCCGTGAGGTGGACGATCGTGCTGCGGTGGTGGATCGCGACCGGACGGTCATCCCGAACGAGTTCACCATCGAGCTGTCCCCTGCTGACTATGAGCAGGTGGAGGCATGGGGCTCGGAGGCGCTGGCTGATGAGCTGGCGGCGAATGTCACGGAGCACGCGGCGAGCCAGCGGTACGCGTTCGTGGGCCCGGTGACTGTGACGTTCTTGGAGCATGAGGACCTGGAGACGGGCCGGTTCCGGGTGCGCAGCGCCACCATCCGCGGCGCGGTGGCCCCGGCGACCACGTCGGCGCCGAGCCCGCGGCATCCGCTGGTGGACATCGACGGCCAGCGGTATCTGCTGACGGGCCCGGTGACGGTGATCGGCCGGGGTTCCGAGGCGGACATCATCGTGGACGACCCGGGCGTCTCCCGTCGGCACCTGGAGATCCGGGTGACGCCGGAGGGCGTGGTGGCCAGCGACTTGGGCTCGACGAACGGGTTGTTCGTGGAGGGCCATCAGGTCCCGGCGGCGACGCTGCTCGACGGCAACACCCTCACGATCGGCCGCACCCGCATCATGTTCTGGACAGGCGAGTCGTCCGATGAGCTGGACGAGTGATCGGCCCGCATGAGTGAGCTGACGGTCACGTTGCTGCGCGTGGGGTACTTGGTGCTCCTGTGGGTGTTCGTGCTGTCCGCGATCAGCGTGCTGCGCCGCGACTTGTACGGCACCAAGATCGTCGACCGGCGTGTCCGGTCCTCCCGTCAGCCGGCTGCGGTGAGCGCGGGCGGTGATGCGCCTCGCGTGGTGACCCCGTCCCGTGGCCGTGGGTCCGCCGGCCCGACGCGGCTGGTGGTGACTGAGGGCCCGTTGCGCGGCACGACGCTGCCGTTGGGCACGTCGTCGGTGCTGATCGGACGGGCGCCGTCGTGCACGCTCGTGCTGGATGACGACTACTCGTCGTCGCGGCATGCCCGGATCTTCCCCCAGGGCGACCAGTGGTGGGTGGAGGATTTGGGCTCCACCAACGGCACTTTCCTCGGTGACCAGCGCGTCGACCAGCCCACTCCCGTGCCACCAGGTATGCAGGTGCGCGTGGGTCAGAGCGTGCTCGAGCTGCAGAGGTAGCCCCCGGTGTCTATCGCGCTGCGTTATGCGGCCAGGTCCGACGTCGGGCTGGTCCGCTCCAACAACCAGGACTCCGCCTACGCGGGGCCGCACCTGCTGGTGGTCGCGGACGGCATGGGCGGCCATGCGGGCGGCGATGTGGCGTCGTCGGTGGCGATCGCCGCGCTGGCGCCGTTGGACGGCGAGTCCCATGGGCCCGACGACGCGCTCGACGAGTTGGAGCGCGCGTTGGAGGCGGCGCGGGACGAGATTGTGGCGCGCACCCACTCCGACCCCGATCTGGCCGGGATGGGCACCACCGTCACGGCGATCCTGCGGGCGGGCAACAAGCTGGCGATGGTGCACCTGGGCGACTCGCGCGGCTATCTGCTCCGTGATGGCGCGTTGTCGCAGGTCACCACGGACCACACCTTTGTGCAGCACCTGGTGAACACCGGCAAGATCACCGCCGAGGAGGCGGAGCACCACCCGCAGCGCTCGGTGGTGATGCGGGTGCTGGGCGATTTCGAGCCCGATGTCGCCCCCGACTTGTCGGTGCGCGAGGCGCGCCCGGGCGACCGGTGGCTGCTGTGCTCGGACGGGCTGTCCGGGTTCGTCAGCGCCGAGACCATCGCCGACACGATGCGCTCGCTCGAGGATGTCGACGCGTGCGCGGACCGCCTGGTGCAGCTCGCGCTGCGCGCGGGCGGCGGGGACAACGTGACGGTCATCGTCGCGGACGTGGTCGAGTTGGACGACGTGCCCGACGGCACCGGTCCCTCGACGGCGGCCAGCGTCGTCGGCTCCGCGGCCTCGACCCGGCACCGCCCCACGGCGGCCGCCGACGGCCCCGCGGCGCGTGCGGCCACCCTCAGCAAGCAGGCGGCGGCAGCGGCTGCCCGTGACGGCGACGAGGGCCACTCCGGCCCCGACCTCGACCCCGACGACGAGGACGCGCACCTCGACGACGACCCGGTGGACCCGGTCCGCCGGCGCCGGCGCCGCGTGGTGGGCTCCCTGTTCAGCGTGCTGCTGATCGGCCTGCTCGCGGGCGCCGGGTACCTCGGGTACCGCTGGACGCAGACGCAGTACTACGTGGGCGTCACCGACGATGTCGTGACGATCTACCGGGGCATCCCGCAGACCATCGGCCCCATCAAGCTGTCCACCGCGCTGGAGAGCTCCTCGACGCACGTCAAGGAGCTGCCCGCGTACGTGCGCGACCGCCTGGACCAGACCATCCCCGCTGACTCGCTCGAGGACGCGCGCGACCGCGTGCGCAAGCTCGAGGACGACGCCCGCACAGCCTCGGTGGCGACCGGCTGATGGCCACCGTCCAGCCGCACCGCGTCCGGCCGGGCAGGGGTATCGAGCTCGGCCTCCTCGCCCTCGCCCTCGCGATCGGCATCGCCGCGTACGCCCTGGTCGGCATCGGCGTGACGGGCGAGGTGCCGGCGGATGTCGTCGGGTACGGCATCGGCATGACGGTCCTGGGCTTGGGCCTGCATGTCGTGCTGAGGTGGCGCGCGCCGTATGCGGACCCCGTGATCATGCCGGCGGTCATGGCGCTCAACGGCATCGGCCTGGCGATGATCTACCGGCTCGACCTCGCCGAGGACGCGTCGTTCGCGACCCGCCAGCTCGGCTGGACGGCTGTGTCGGTGGTGCTCGCCGGCGCGGTGATCGTGCTGCTGCGGGATCACCGCACACTGCGCCGGTACACGTACACCGCGATGATCGCCGGCCTCGTGCTGGTGGTGCTGCCGCTGGTGCCGGGCCTGGGCGCGCAGATCAACGGCGCGAACATCTGGATCCGCCTCGGCCCGTTCTCGTTGCAGCCCGCCGAGCTCGCCAAGATCGCGCTGGCCATCTTCTTCGCCGGGTACCTGGTGACCAACCGGGACACGTTGGCGCTGGCCGGCCCCAAGGTGCTGGGCCTGCAACTCCCCCGCATCCGCGACCTGGGGCCCATCATCATCGCGTGGGCGGCGTCGCTGGCCGTCCTGGTCTCCGAGCGCGACTTGGGCACCTCGCTGCTGTTCTTCGGGTTGTTCGTCGCGATGCTGTACGTCGCCACCGAGCGGCTGAGCTGGGTGCTCATCGGCCTGAGCATGTTCGTCGTCGGCGCGGGCGTCGCCGCCACCACGTTCCCGCACGTCGGGGCCCGTTTCGACGTGTGGCTCAACGCCTTGGACAACGACATCTACGCCCGGGCGCCCGGCGGTTCATTCCAGCTTGTGGGCGGGCTGTTCGGCCTGGCCAGCGGCGGGCTGTTCGGCACCGGCTGGGGCGCCGGCCGCCCTGACCTGGTCCCCTACGCGGAGTCCGACTTCATCGTGGCGTCGCTCGGCGAGGAGCTGGGCCTGACGGGCGTCCTCGCGATCCTGCTGGTGTACCTGGTGCTCGCGGAGCGCGGCATGCGCACCGCCATCGGCGTGCGGGACGGCTTCGGCAAGCTCCTGGCGGGCGGCCTCGCGTTCGTCGTCGCGTTCCAGTGCTTCGTGGTGGTGGGTGGGATCACCCGGATCATCCCGCTCACGGGCCTGACCACGCCGTTCCTCGCCTACGGTGGGTCCTCTCTGCTCGCCAACTGGATCATCGTCGCGCTGCTGCTGCGTATCTCGGATGACGCCCGTCGTCCCGCGGCTGCGGTGCGGGGACCGCAGAGCGGACCTCCCGCCACCCCGCCGCAGGGCTCCCCGAGCCCGATCAGGGTGGGCGGGTCGACGAGCCCGGCGCGGCCGCCACTGTCCGCGCGCGACGCGGGCACGCCCGGCGCGTCGGACACCCGGCCCACCGAACGGATCGACGAGATGCGAGGTGATGACGCATGAACACCCCTCTGCGACGTCTGTCGCTGGTCGTCGTGACGATGTTCCTCGCGTTGATGGTCGGCACCTCCTGGGTGCAGTTCGTGCAGGCCGACGCGTTGAACAACGACTCCCGCAACGTGCGGACGCTGTACCGCGAGTTCGGCAACCCGCGTGGCCCGATCATCGTGGCCGGCACACCCATCGCGTGGTCGGAGCCGGTGGACGACGCGTTCGGGTACCAGCGCATCTACGCCCCCGGCGCGATGTACTCCAACGTCACGGGGTTCTACTCGATCGTCAACGGCCGCACGGGCATCGAGTCGGCCGAGAACGACGTGCTGACCGGCAGCTCCGACTCGCTGTTCCTCAGCCGCATCCAGGACCTCATCACCGGCAAGCAGCCGCAGGGCTCGTCGGTGGAGCTCACGTTGAACCCGGCGGCGCAGCAGGCGGCGTGGGACGCGCTGGGCGACCAGGTGGGCGCCGTGGTGGCCCTCGACCCGACCACGGGCGCCGTGCTGGCCCTCGTCTCGACGCCGGGCTTCGACCCGAACTCGCTGGCCACGCATGACACCGCGGCGGCCAGCACCGCGTACAAGGATCTCAACGCCGCCGCGAACGACCCGCTGGTGGACAAGGCGATCAGCGGCAAGACGTACCCGCCGGGGTCCACGTTCAAGCTGGTCACGGCCGCTGCGGCCCTGGAGAGCGGCCAGTACTCCGCCGACACCGTTCTCGCGGCCCCTGACGTGTTGTCGCTGCCGCAGACCACCGCCACGATCGGCAACTACGGTGGCGCGTCCTGCGGCTCGGGCGGCCAGACGACCCTGTCCGACGCGCTGCGCGTGTCCTGCAACACCGCGTTCGCGCAGCTCGGCATGGACCTGGGCGCCGACGCGCTCCGCGAGCAGGCGGAGAAGTTCGGCTTCTCCACCCCGCTGAGCATCCCGATGAAGGTCACCGAGAGCTACTTCCCGCCGAATGAGGACCTCGACCCGGCGAAGCTCGCCAAGTCGGCGATCGGCCAGCAGGACGTGCGGACCACCCCCATGCAGATGGCGATGGTCTCCGCGGCGATCGCCAACGGCGGCAAGGTCATGACGCCGTACACGGTGGCCACGGTCCGCACCGCCGACTTGGACGTCATCTCCGAGACCGAGCCGTCGGTGTTCTCCACGGCCATCTCCGCCGGGACCGCCTCGACGCTGCGGGACATGATGGTCTCCGTCGTGGACAGCGGCACCGGCACCGCCGCGAAGATCCCCGGCGTGCAGGTCGCGGGCAAGACGGGCACCGCGGAGACCACCGCCGAGCAGTCGCCGCACGCCTGGTTCACCGGCTTCGCCCCGGCGAACGACCCGAAGGTCGCCGTCGCGGTGATCGTCGAGCACGGCGGCAGCACCGGCAACGAGGCCACCGGCGGCAAGGTGGCGGCGCCCATCGCCAAGGCAGTCATGCAGGCGGTGCTGGGCCAATGAGGCCGACGACGGGCACGATGCTCGGCGAGCGCTACCGCCTGGTGCGGGAGATCGCCGTGGGCGGCATGGGCGAGGTCTGGGTGGGGCATGACGACGCCCTGGCCCGCGACGTGGCCGTCAAAGTGCTGCGCGAGGAGTTCGCGGGCGACCCCGGGTTCATCAAGCGGTTCCGCACTGAGGCCCGCAACTCCGCGTCGCTCTCCCATCAGAACATCGCCCAGCTCTACGACTACGGCGAGCAGGAGGGGTCGGCGTTCCTCGTCATGGAGCTCGTCCTCGGCGAGCCCATGAGCGACCTGCTCGAGCGCGAGCCCGTGCTGCCCATGCAGCGGCTGCTGCGGATCCTCGCGCAGACCTCGCGCGCGCTGCACGCCGCGCATGTGGCCGGTGTGGTGCACCGTGACGTGAAGCCGGGCAACATCCTGCTCGGCCGTGCCGGGCGCGTGAAGATCACCGACTTCGGGGTGTCGCTGGCCACCAACCAGGTGCCGATGACTGCCACCGGCATGGTCATGGGGACCGCGCAGTACCTCTCCCCCGAGCAGGCCGTCGGCAAGCCGGCCACCCCCGCGTCCGACCTGTACTCCCTGGGCATCGTGGCGTACGAGTCCCTCGCCGGGAACCGCCCGTTCACCGGCCCGACGGCTGTGGACATCGCCGTCGCGCATGTGAACTCGCCCGTCCCCCCGCTGCCGGCCTCCGTCGACCCGCGCCTGGCGGACATCGTCATGCGGCTGCTGTCCAAGGACCCGGCGGAGCGCCCCCGCTCGGCGGCGGCACTGGCGCGCAGCCTCGACGCGATGGTCGAGAAGACCCCGCCCACCGGCATGTCCGTGGTCGTGGCCGAGCCGGTGGCCCGGCGCCCGGAGCCGGTGGCGCATGCCGTCGAGGTCCCGGCCGCTCCGACCGGCAAGGACCCGGAGCCCGCCCTGCGATCCCGCGCGGCGGCCCGCAAGGCCGCCGAGGAGCCACCGCCCCCGTCGTACCCGCCGCGCCGCGAGCTCCGCGACGGCGCCGAGGCGCGCCGGTCCTCCGGCTCGCATCGCGCGCAGTCGAAGCCGTTGCGACGCGGCCCCCTGACCACGGGGATCCGCTTCGGGCGGCTGACCTGGCCGCTGGTGGCACTGCTCTTCCTGGTCGTCGCGGTCCTGGGGGCCGCCGTCGCGGATAGGCTCACGCGGGCCGAGCAGACGATCGGCACAGAACAGCAGGTCACAGCGACGACGACCACGCAGACCGAGGTCGCCCCGGCAGTCAGCCTGCCCGGATACCCTTCTCCGGGCCCTGACGATGGGATGATCACCGAACGCGCGCTGACCGCCACCGCGGACAGCGCCGGAACGACGACAGCTAAGGACGTCTAGTGATGGACGACGGATCCCGGATCCTCGCCGGACGATACGAGGTCGGCGAGCTCATCGGGCGCGGCGGCATGGCCGAGGTGCACATCGGGCATGACACCCGGCTCGGGCGCACCGTCGCCATCAAGGTGCTGCGCTCCGACCTCGCGCGCGACCCGTCCTTCCAGGCGCGCTTCCGCCGCGAGGCCCAGGCCGCGGCCTCCCTCAACCACCCGGCGATCGTCGCGGTGTACGACACGGGCGAGGACATCGTCACGGAGCCGTCCGGCGTCGTCGCGCACGTCCCGTTCATCGTCATGGAGTACGTCGAGGGCCACACTGTCCGCGACATCCTCCGCGACGGCAACGCGGTGCCGATCGAGGAGGCCGCGGAGATCACCGCTGGCGTCCTCTCGGCGCTCGAGTACTCCCACCACGCGGGCATCGTGCACCGCGACATCAAGCCCGCGAACGTCATGCTCACCCCGACGGGCGCGGTCAAGGTGATGGACTTCGGCATCGCGCGCGCCGTGGCCGACTCCGCCGCGACGATGACCCAGACGCAGGCCGTCATCGGCACCGCGCAGTACCTCTCCCCCGAGCAGGCTCGCGGCGAGACCGTGGACGCGCGCTCCGACCTGTACTCGACGGGCTGCCTGCTCTTCGAGCTGCTCACGGGCCGCCCGCCGTTCATCGGCGACTCCCCCGTGGCCGTCGCCTACCAGCACGTCCGCGAGGCCGCGCCCACCCCGAGCTCGATCGCCTCGGACATCCCCGAGACCCTCGACCGGATCACGCTCAAGGCCCTCGCGAAGGAGCGCGACTCGCGCTACTCCACGGCGGCGGAGTTCCGATCCGACCTGGAGGCCGCTGTGCGCGGCGGCCACGTCGGGGCGCCTCCCGTGGGCGCGCTGATGGCCGCTGGCTCCGGCGACACGACGCAGGTGATGGGCGCTGCCCCCGGCTCCACGCAGGTCATGCAGGGCGCGGCGGTCACCGCCGCCGGCACCCCGCCCTGGGGCATGACCAGCCCCGGCGGTCCCGGCTCGGGCCTGCCCGAGCAGCCCGGCGCGGACGCTGAGGACGAGGACGCTCCCAAGAAGCGCTGGCTGCTGTGGACGCTGATCGCCGTCGCCCTGGCGGCAGTCATCGGCATCGCCGCGCTGCTCATCGCCCAGAACCAAGAGGACCCGCCCGCACTGGTCACCATCCCCACCACGCTGGTCGACACCCCGGCCGATGAGGCGGTGGCGAAACTCAGCGAGTTGGGCTTGGTCCCGGTGGAAGAGTCGCAGGCCAGCGACTCGATCGCCGAGGGCAACGTCGTCGGCACCGACCCCAAGGGCGGGGAGCAGCTCGATGAGGGCTCGGAGGTCACCGTCTTCGTCTCCACCGGCTCGGACTCCGTCCAGCTCGAGAACCTCGCCGGGCTCACCCAGCAGGCGGCTCGTGAGCGACTCGACGCGCTCGGGCTCACCCTGGGCGAGTTGACCACCGCGCACAGTCCCGAGCAGGCCGCTGGGCTGGTCGTCAGCACCACTCCTCCCGCGGGCCAGTCCGTCCCCAAGGGGTCGGCGGTCGACCTCGTCGTGGCCAGTGGCAACGTCGAGCTGCCGAACCTCGTCGACATGACCCAGGCTGACGCTGAGGCGAAGCTGCTCGAGCTGAAGCTCACCCCGGTGGTCGAGGAGGAGGAGTCCGACGACGCGCCTGCCGGCACTGTCATCAGGCAGAACCGGCAGGAGGGCCTCGTCCAGCAGGGCGCCGTGGTGCGCATCACCGTGGCGACGGCCCGCGAGCTCCCGACCGTTCCCGACGGCCTCGTCGGGCTGACCTACGAGCAGGCCGCCGCGCGGCTCGACGCCGTCGGGCTGCGCGCCCAGCGCGAGAACGTCGACTCCGACGCCGCCAAGGACACCGTCATCTCGACGAATCCCGCCAAGGGCACTCAGCTCGAGGAGGGCTCCACGGTCAAGCTGAGCGTCTCCAAGGGCTCATCGGGCGGCAACAACGGCAACAACCCGACGCCCACGCCCACGCCGACCGCCAACCAGTAGCGGTCAGCGCCCACGCAGAGAGCCTGCGACCGGGGCGGAGCGAGCCGAGAGGCTCCCGCGCTGGTCGCAGGCTCTTCGTGTGCGTGGCCGCTGGTGACGGCGGCGCTCAGGTCAGGCGCGCACCAGTGGGTGCAGCCCGGCGGATCGCCCCACCGCGTCCGCGTCGCCGCAGATCTCCAGCCAGTTGGCCAGCAGCCGATGGCCGCCCTCGGTGAGCACCGACTCGGGGTGGAACTGCACGCCGTGCAGGGGCAGGGTCTTGTGCTGCAGTCCCATGATGATGGGCCCGTGCGCGGAGGCGACGGTGGCCGTCACCTCGAGCTCGTCCGGCGCCGTCTCGCCGATCACGGCCAGCGAGTGGTACCGCGTCGCGGTGAACGGCGTCGGCAGGCCGGCGAGCACCCCGGCGCCCGCGTGCTCGACCTGGCTGGTCTTGCCGTGCATCAGCTCGGGGGCGTGCGCCACAGTGCCGCCGAAGACCTCCCCGAGGGCCTGGTGGCCCAGGCACACGCCGAGCATGGGGGTGCCGGACGCGGCGCAGTCGCGGATGACCTGCATGCTCGCACCGGCCTCGGCGGGCGTGCCGGGCCCGGGGGAGATGAGCACCCCGTCGAACTCGGCGCGCTCGTCTGCGGGAGGCACGGCGTCGTTGCGGACCACGACCGTTTCCGCGCCGAGCTGTGCCAGGTAGCCCACGATCGTGTAGACGAACGAGTCGTAGTTGTCGACCACGAGGATCCGGGTCACGTCACTCCCCCACTGTCGTGTCACTGAACGGCATGTACGGCGCCACCGCGGGGAACACCCACTGGAAGCACGCCGCGAGGACGGCCACCGCCGCCACGGCCAGGATCAGGGCCCGCACGGGCGCCGGCCCTGGCAGGTGTCGCCACAACCAGGGGTACATCATGCGCCTCCGAGGAGCTCGGCGGGGGTGCCGTCCGCGACGGGCGCCCAGTAGTCCAGCACGCCGTGCACGATGTACCTCTCGCGCGCGGAGAACATCGGGTGGCAGGTGGTCAGCGTGATGGTCCGCTCGGTCGGCTCGACGCCGGGCTGCCCGGGCGCGGGGGCGATCACGTCGACGTCCTGCGGGGTGACGATGGCACTGGAGGTCGCCCGGTAGACGTACCAGGTGTCCGCGGTGCGCACGACGATCGGGTCGCCCTCCTGCAGTTCGGCCACCCTGTTGAACGGCTTGCCGTAGGTGGTCCGGTGCCCGGCGAGCGCGAAGTTGCCGACGGCGCCGGGCATGGCTGTCTCGGGGTAGTGCCCGATGCCCAGCACGTCCAGCACCGTGGGCCTGTCGACGCCCTGGCTGATGGGCCGCTCCGGCTCCCCCTCCCAGCGCGGCACCTGCAGCGTGGCGAACATGACGGCGTGGTCGGGCTCGGCGATGACGGGTGGCTCGTCGCGGCGCGGCTCGGCGATGACGGGCCCGCTGTCGTCAGTGGTCGCCGGGGGCGGCTCCCAGGGCAGGCTCTCGATGACCTCCGCTTGGGCGCGGTTCCCCTCGACGTCGGTCCACCAGAGCTGCCACACCAGGAACGCGAGCACGAGGACGCCGAGGGTGATGAGCAGCTCGCCGACGATACCGACCGCGTGGTAGACGATCTTCGACCCGCCGGACCCGCGTCGTGACGACCGGCTGTGCCGCGGGACGACTCCCGGAGCGGACGTCATGGTCATCTGTCGTCCTCGTCGCTTGTTCCGCGGGGGAGTGTCGTCTGCTTGCGGGGGGCCGCGGCGACATCGTGGGACATTACCTCGACGCCCTGGGGAACCGCAGCGTGTGCCAGGTCCGCCGGCCCCTCATACGCGGGCAGCTCCAGCGCGTCCTGGGTGGCCACCGACCAGCCCAGGCCGTAGGTGTCCACGTAGTCCTGGTACCGGTCGATGACCGGGTCCTTCGCGAGGGCGGCCTGCAGCCGGTCGGGGTCGCCGATGACCTCGATGACGTACGGCGGCGAGTACCGCAGACCATGCAGGTAGACCACGGCGCCGATGCAGCGGACCGCGCTGGTCGAGATGACGCGCTGGCCCATCAGCGTCATGGCCTCGGCCCCGCCGGCCCAGAGGGCGTTCATCACGGCCTGGATGTCCTGCTGGTGCACCACGAGGGAGTCGAGGTCGACGTTGGCGCTGGTCGACCTCGGGGGCGCGTCGTCGAGGCGGACGGTCAAGCCGGCGCCCGTGACCGGGATCTTCGCCGAGGCCACCCGCTCAGCGTCGCTGGTGGCCGGAAGCCGCAGCCCGGTGGTGCTCGTCTGCGCGTCGAGCAGGTCGGCGACTTCCGCGCGGAGGGCGACGGCCTCGTCGGTGAGGCGCTGGTTGCGGCTCTCCTCGAGTCGCGCGAGGTCGACCAGGTCGTGTGGGCGCCGCTCCTCGCTGTCCCTGGTCAGGCGCGCGTTGGCGGCGAAGAGCGCGCCGGAGAGCGCCAGCACCAGGGCCACGGAGATCGTGCCTCGCGCGACCTTGCGCGGTCGGCCCTGTGAATGGTCCGGCACGATGCTCCTTTCCCCTGATGTCGCGCACTACGCTAGGCCACATCCTCGCGGGTCGGCTTCAGCATGCCCCCGGCTCGCCCCCACGCGTGACAGGAGCAACCGACGTGCCCGAGTCGAGGCCGCGGAAGAAGCCCGCATACACCCCACCCCCCGCCAAGGCGTCGGGCCCCAAGCCGAACCCACGGTGGCTCGTCCCCGTGATGCTCGGCCTGATGCTGCTGGGCCTGGTGTGGATCGTGGTCACCAACATCTCCTCGTCGCAGTACCCGATCCCGGGGATCAGCCAGTGGAACCTCGCGATTGGGTTCGGCTTCGTGATCGCCGGATTCGGGTTGACCACCCGGTGGCACTGAGCTGACTGGTGCGACGCGTCACCCACACCGCCACCCACAGGTGTGACGCGCGTCGCCATCCACAACATGTGCGCTGACCAGGGACGACACCGCCGTTGTCCCCAGCGGTGGACAGGCCTGTGGATAACTACAGCAGTGTAATTCCACAGGTGTGAGTAACTCTGGGGAAGCACGACGAAGGCCCGGAGCCTTCGCCAGGAGCGATCCTGGGCGAAGCCTCCGGGCCTTCGTCGATCTGTGTCAGACCGCCATGTAGCGCAGCACCGAGACGAGCACCAGCAGCACGGCCATCACCGCAGTGGCGCCGATGCCCACCGTCCGCCGATGATCCCGCGGCGCGTACGCGTAGGCCGCGCCCAGGATGGCGCCCACGGCGAGCCCGCCCAGGTGCGCCTGCCAGGCGATCCCCTGCACCACGAACCCCATCACGACGTTCAGGGCCAGGATCACCAAGATCCCGCGCGCATCCCGTCCGAGCCGGCGCAGCACCACCAGCACAGCGCCGAACAGCCCGAACACCGCCCCGGACGCCCCGACCACGCCGGTGTACCAGGAGAGGGCGTCCGGCGAGGCGAGGAGCAGCACGCCCACCGATCCGCCGATCGCGCTCAACAGGTACAACGCCGCGAACCGGGCCCGGCCGAGCATCCCCTCGAGGTACGGGCCGATCATCCACAGCGCCACCATGTTGAACAGGATGTGGAACACCCCGCCGGTGGAGTGCAGGAACGCCGCCGTGAGGAACCGCCACGGCTCCACCTCGCCGATGAACGGCGCGAACGCCCAGCGGGACGTCCAGCCGGGCACCACCTGCTGCGCCACGAAGCTCGCGACACAGATCGCGATGAACGTGATCGTGACCACGGGCCGGCCCTGGCGCAGCGTGCCGCCGAGGGCCGTGCGGGTCGGACGCTGGGTCCGGGCCGCCGCGGCCACACAGTCGACGCACTGCACGCCGACCGCCGCCTGCCGCTGGCACTCCGGGCACGCCGGACGCCCGCAGCGCTGGCAGCGGACGTACGAGACGCGATCGGGGTGCCGCGGGCAGACGGGGGTGTCGACCGGCGGGGGAGTTCCGGTGCTCATGCGGGGCCGTTCAGCCTGGTCAGTCCTCGACGGTGATCGAGGAGATGACGACGTCCTCGACGGGACGGTCGCCGGGGCGGGTGGGGGTCGAGGCGATCGCGTCGACGACAGCGCGGCTCTCGTCGTCGGCGACCTTGCCAAAAATGGTGTGCTTGCCGGTGAGCCACGTGGTCGGGGCCACCGAGATGAAGAACTGCGAGCCGTTGGTGCCGGCCGGCTTGCCCGTGATCGGGTCACGGCGCAGGCCCGCGTTCGCCATCGCGAGCAGGTAGGGCTCGGTGAAGCCGAGCTCGGGGTGGATCTCATCGTCGAAGTTGTAGCCCGGGCCACCGGTTCCGGTGCCCAGCGGGTCGCCGCCCTGGATCATGAAGTTGGGGATGACCCGGTGGAAGATGACGCCGTTGTACAGGGGGTCGGTGCGCTCGGCACCGGTCTTCGGGTCCTTCCACGCCTGGGTCCCGGTCGCCAGCCCGGTGAAGTTCTTCACCGTCTTGGGGGCGTGGTTCGGGAAGAGCTCGATCCGGATGTCACCGGCGGTCGTGTGCAGCGTCGCGAACATGGCGACATTCTCCCATGACAGATCGGGTGTGACCGGATGTCGACCCTGCGCCGCGGAGCACCTGGTGGCAGAGTGTGGGGTCAGCAAACCGTCAACCGTGATCGTTGGGGAGTGCAGCCATGAGCTTCAGCATCCGTCGTCCGAATCTCGAGTCGATCGACACCGGTCGACTCAAGGGCCAGGCCGCCGACGTCGGCTCCTCCCTGTCTGACGCCGGGAGCCACGCCGCCGATCGCGCGACGGTGCTGGCCGCGCAGGCCGCCGACGCCGCCTCTCAGGCGATGGAGTGGACCACGCCGAAGGTCGAGGCCGCCATCGAGTGGCTGCGCCCCCGCGTCGAACACCTCTACCAGGAGAGCGTGAAGGCCGCCGCCCCCCGCGTTGAGAAGGCCGCTGACAAGGCAGCCCCGGCCATCGACACGGCGCATGACAAGCTCGTCGACGAGATCCTGCCCCGGCTGGTGGCCGCGGTGAACGAGGCCGCGGTCCGCGCAGGCGCCGCTGTCGAGAGCGCCGCCGACCAGGTCGCCGCCGCCCCTGCGGCCGTCTCGGCCGCCGCCGCGGCGAAGACCCACAAGAAGCACACCGGCGCGAAGGTCTTCTGGATCTTCGCGGCCATCGCCGGCGCGGGCGCCGCGTTCGCGGCCTGGAACAAGTCGCGCGTCACCACGGACCCGTGGGCCGAGCCGTGGGAGCCGACCTCGGAGCCGCTGTCGGGCACGGGAGCCCTGCGCGAGCGGGCGCATGAGGCGCGCGAGGAGATCAACGAGGTCGTGGGCGACGCCGCCGAGGCGCTGGGCGAGGCTGCCGGCGTCACCGTGGCGAAGAGCCGTGAGGCCACCCGCAAGGCCGCCGACAAGGTCAGCGCCGCCGCCGATGACCTGCAGGAGCGTGCCGCTGAGGCGCGTGAGGCCACCAAGCGCGCCACGACGCGCCGCTCGGCGGCGAAGTCCACGGACGAGCCCGCCGCGGACGCCTCCACCGAGTCGGCTGCCGCCGAGGAGGACAAGCCCCGCGAGATCTGAGCGTGGCGTGACTGCCACGCAGCACAGGCACGGCCCGAGCAGCCCTCGGACCGGGCCTGTCGTGTATGCCTAATCGCTTCACTCGTTGACCCCGCGCGCTTCGCGTCTAGACGATGCGCGAGGCGGCCGACTCCTTCGGGAGTCGGGCGGGCGCATCGTCGCGCCCCGTCTCCCGCGCCGAAGAAGGGGTCATTGATGTCACGTCCCACGTCGTCGGAAGCCCTGCGCCGACGCCCATTCCGTGCCCGGCGGCGGACCGTCGCCGGGGTCACCGCGCTCACCCTGGCCGCCGGCGCCGCCGTCGCCGGAGTGCTCGCGCTGCCCGCCACCGCCGCGCCCGCGTACAACTACGCCGAGGCACTGCAGAAGTCCCTGTTCTTCTACGAGGCGCAACGCGCGGGGGACCTGCCCGCGAGCAACCGCGTCTCCTGGCGCGGGGACTCCGCGCTGACGGACGGCGCCGATGTCGGCCTCGACCTCACCGGCGGCTGGTACGACGCGGGCGACCACGTGAAGTTCGGGCTCCCGATGGCCTTCACGTCCACGATGCTCGCCTGGGGCGCCATCGAGAGCCCCGGCGGCTACACCAAGTCCGGGCAGATGGCCGCCCTGAAGGACAACCTGCGCTGGGTCAACGACTACTTCATCAAGGCGCACCCGTCGCCCAACGTGCTCTACGTGCAGGTGGGCGACGGCGAGGCCGACCACAAGTGGTGGGGGCCCGCCGAGGTCATGCCGATGGCCCGCCCGTCGTACAAGGTCGACGCGAGCTGCCCCGGAACCGACGTCGCGGGGGAGACCGCCGCCTCGCTCGCCACCGCCTCCATCCTGTTCAAGACCGACGACCCGGCGTACTCCGCGAAGCTCCTCACCCACGCGAAGCAGCTCTACACCTTCGCCGACACCTACCGCGGCAAGTACTCCGACTGCGTCACCGCCGCCGCCTCGTACTACAAGTCCTGGTCCGGGTACCAGGACGAGCTCGTGTGGGGCGCGTACTGGCTCTACAAGGCCACCGGTGACGCCGCCTACCTGGCCAAGGCCGAGGCCGAGTACGACAAGCTCTCCGTCGAGAACCAGACCAGCACGCACTCCTACAAGTGGACCGTCGCCTGGGATGACAAGACGTTCGCCGCCTACCCGCTGCTCGCCATGGAGACCGGCAAGCAGAAGTACGTCGACGACGCGAACCGCTGGCTCGACTACTGGACCGTCGGCGTCAACGGGCAGCGCGTGCCCTACTCGCCGGGCGGCCAGGCCGTCCTCGACACCTGGGGATCGCTGCGCTACGCGGCCAACACCGCGTTCGTCGCGCTCGTCTACTCCGACTGGCTCACCGACGCGACCCGCAAGGCCAGGTACCACGACTTCGGCGTGCGGCAGATCAACTACGCCCTCGGCGACAACCCCCGCAACTCGAGCTACGTGATCGGCTTCGGGGCCAACCCGCCGCAGAACCCGCACCACCGCACCGCCCACGGGTCGTGGCTCGACTCGATGGCCAACCCTGAGAAGACCCGGCACGTGCTGTACGGCGCCCTCGTCGGTGGGCCGGGATCGGCGAACGACGCCTACACCGACAAGCGTGACGACTACGTGGCCAACGAGGTCGCCACCGACTACAACGCCGGCTTCACCAGCGCGCTGGCCCGGCTCGTCGACGAGTACGGCGGCACCCCGCTCGCCGGATTCCCGGTCGCCGAGAAGGCCGACGGCCCCGAGATCTTCGTCGAGGCGATGCTCAACCAGCCGTCGAGCAGCGGGTTCACCGAGGTCAAGGCCATGATCCGCAACCAGTCGGCCTTCCCGGCCCGCGCGCTGAAGAACGGCGCGCTGCGGTACTGGTTCCGGCTCGACCCGGGGGAGAGCGCCGCCAACCTCACCCTCACCTCGAACTACAGCGAGTGCGGCACCCAGACGGCCAAGCCCGTCTCGGCTGGCGGCGACCTGTACTACGCCGAGGTGAGCTGCGTCGGTCAGAACATCTACCCCGGCGGGCAGTCCGCCCACCGGCGGGAGATCCAGTTCCGCGTCTCCGGCGGCAGCGGATGGAACCCGGCGAACGACCCGTCGTTCACCGGCCTCAACTCCACGGCCCTGGGGGCGACCTCGAACATCACGCTGTACGACGCGGGCAAGCTCATCTGGGGCACGGAGCCGGGCACGGTCACCCCGACACCCACCCCGACCCCGACGCCCACGCCCACCGTCACACCGACGCCCACACCGACGCCTACCGTGACCCCCACGCCGACCGTCACGCCGACGCCCACGCCGACGGTCACCACGAGCCCGACGCCCACCCCGACGACTCCCGCCGCCGCCTGCGCCGTGACCTACTCGTCGAACGCCTGGTCCACCGGGCTGACCGGCTCGATCCGCGTCACCAACACCTCCACTGCCCCGCTGAGCTCGTGGAAGCTGGTGTTCGCGTTCCCGTCCGGCCAGCAGCTCTCCCAGGGCTGGAGCGCCACCTGGTCGCAGACGGGCTCCACGGTGACCGCCCAGAACGCCGCGTGGAACGGCGCCCTGGCCCCGGGCGCCAGCACTGACATCGGGTTCAACGCCACCCACACCGGCGCGAACACCAACCCGACGGCGTTCACCCTGAACGGAGTCGCCTGCACCGTGCGCTGAGCAGACGATGAGCCCGCCCTGGAACTGGCGTGTCTCCAGGGCGGGCTCGTCTATGCAGGTATTCAGGGACATCGGGCACGTGCGACGCGCCCCGCGCCCACGCCGCTAGACCCCGCGGGACTCGGCGACGCGGCGCATCCAGTAGCGGAACCAGCTGTCGCCGTACGGCACGTACACCCGCACCGGGATCTCGCGTGCGACGAGGTCCGCCACGACCTCCGGCCGGACCCCATAGAGCTGCTCGACCTGCCGGGGGCCCAGCGCCGCCAAGAGCGCCTCGCGGAGCACCCCGTCGTGGGTGGCCAGGGAGAAGTGCGCGTCGGCCTCGGCGAGCCGGTGGGCTAGGCGCAGGTAGGCGACGTCAGTGGGCTCCCCGTAGGGCAGCGCACGGTCGGCCGGCTCGACGTACGCGCCCTTGACCAGCCGGAGGTGGACGCCTGCCTCGACGAGCCGCTCGAGGTCATCGGGGGAGCGGCGCAGGTTCGCCTGGACTGTCGCGCCCAGTCGGTGGGCGAGCCCTCGGCCGGCCACGGAGAGCACGCACCCGAGGACAGCATCCGCCCGGCCGGCGTCCTCGGCGCCGACCTGGACGCGCCTGCCGTCGGGAACCTGCTCGGCGATGGCGGCCAGGCGCTCGACACAGCCGTAGGGGTCGACATCCAACCCCAGGTGGCTCAGGTCGATGGCCGGCCACACGTCCTTGGTCCCGTCGAGGCCGTCGATCAGGCTCGTGTACTCCTCGGTGACACGATCGGCGGTGGCGATGTCCTCCACCAGCTCGCCGAAGCAGTCGATGCTGGCCGCCGCCCCCAGCCCTTCGAGTTGGCGGGCGACGTCGAGGGCCGACGTGGCGCTGACTCCTGCCACGTACCGGGAGGCGGCCCTCCATGCCAGCCGATCGACGACGGGCACGGCGCGGACGCTGCGCTCCCATCGCTGGCTCGTGGCCAGCGCGAACAGCACATTTCGGTCGAGTCCCATGCCGACATCTTGGCAGCGGCGCCATCGCCTGTCAGGAGCGGTCCACTCTGGCGCCTACCTCGAGGCCCCACGTGAAAACGCCCCGGCCGAGGGATCAGACGAGGCGTTCTTGCAGTTCAGAGCACTGATCGTGGTGGAGCCAAGGGGACTCGAACCCCTAACCCCCTGCTTGCAAAGCAGGTGCGCTACCAATTGCGCCATGGCCCCGCGCGGCGGGCGGTCGACTTCGCCCTGCCCGACCGTGTGAGGCTCACTCGAAGGTGTCGGTGACCTCGGCCCACAGGTCGCGCTCATCGCGGTCCTGCGAGTAACGCTGCCACACGACGTAACCGGCGGCCGCAGCTGCCAACAGGAGCAGTACCTTCTTCATGCGTCCCTCGCAGTGGTTCGGGAGTGGGCCTAACAGGACTTGAACCTGTGACCTCTTCCTTATCAGGGAAGCGCTCTAACCGTCTGAGCTATAGGCCCGTGCGCGCACCGTCCGTGGACGACCGCGCCGGTTGAGACTACCTCAGCCTGGGCTGTGGTCCCAAACGCGGCGACTGCTCACTCGTCGGTGAGCGTGAGGTGCACGCCACCGACGAGCGACGCCGTGATGTTGTAGAGGAACGCGCCGATGGTCGACAGCGCCGTCAGCAGGAACACATCGACCACGGCGACGAGCGTCGCGGCGGAGATGATCCGCTGGAACTCCACGTACTGGAGCACGTTGACGTCGCTCTCGGCGCCGAGCACCTCCTTGACGAGGGTGTCGATCTGCGTGAAGACGTTCAGGCCGTCCAGCGTGAACCAGATGACGGCCGCTGCCACGACGATCATGATGCCGATCGCCACGGACAGCAGGAACGACAGCTTCATGACGGACCACGGGTCCACCCGCGAGACGGCGAGCCGCACACGGCGGGGGGCGCCGGGGGCCGGGATGGTCGTCGGGCGGCCCACCGAGGGGCGCTGGGGAGTCGAGCGCGGCGCCTCGGCTGCCGTGTAGGCGCCGGTGTCGGGCTGATCGTTCGCGGCGCTCGTGGTCGAGCTCATGGTGTCGTCCTTGGGGCGGGGGTGCGTCGCCGAGGAGAAGGCCGCGCTGGTCGCGGCCGCCGCCTTCTTCAGCGAGGTCGTCACGGAGTCGACCGCTACCTGCAACGGCGACGGGGGCTCGTCATTATCGTCCGGGGCTACCGCTCCCGGCCCGGAGTCGCGTGCGGCGGACTCGGAGCCGTTGGAGTTGACCGGCTCACGTGTCGCCGTCGGCGCATAGGCCGCTCCGGGGGCCGTCCCCACCGCGTCCGCCTCGACCTTCGCCGCTGCCGGCCGGGGAGAGCCCGCGGGCCGCGGTGTGCGGTCTGCGGCGGCCGCCTGCCCGTTCGAGGCAGGGGAGGTGGCGCCCTGGCGCGGCTCCTCCGTCGCGTCGCCGGTCGCCCCGTTGCCCTTCGCCGCGCCCGACCCCTTGGCGGGCGGACGGCTGGAGGGCGTCACCGCGCGTTTGCGCGGCGGAATCGACGGCGGAACGGAATCGCTGCTCATTCGTCCTCCAGTGCGGATGACTCGGCGACGGCCGGCTCCACCGACTCGCCCTGCACGGAGGCCTCCGGCACGTCCTGTGTCTCGTCCGGCGACCCATTCTCGTCGCCCACGGTACCGGCATCCTCACCGAGGTGCCGCTCAATGTTGCGTGCGACGGCGATGATCCGGTCGTTGGTGTCAGGCTTCGCGAAGATGACGCCCTGCGTGGTGCGACCCGTCGCGTTGACCTCGGCGACGGCGGAGCGCACGATCTTGCCGCGCTCCATGATGACCATCACCTCGTCGTCCACGTCCACGACCAGCGCGCCCACCAGGTCGCCGTTCGCCTCGGGGAGGTTCGCGACCTTGATGCCGAGGCCGCCACGGCCCTGCACCCGGTAGTTGTCGACCGTCAGCGCGGTGCGCTTGGCGATGCCGCCCTCGGTGACGGTGAACAGGAACGCCTCCTCGCGGACGACGTCCATCGCGAGCAGCTCGTCGTCGCCGCGGAACTTCATGCCCGTGACGCCCGACGTCGCGCGGCCCATCGGGCGCATCGCCTCGTCGGTGGCGGTGAAGCGGATCGACTGGCCCTTGCGGGAGACCAGCATCAGGTCGTTGCCGGCGTCGACGGCGCAGGCGGAGACGAGCTCGTCGGGGTTGCCCTCGTCGTCCTCGCGCAGGTTGATGGCGATGAGGCCGCCGCTGCGGTTGGAGTCGTACTCCGAGAGGCGGGTCTTCTTCACCAGGCCGCGCTTGGTGGCGAGCACCAGGTACTCGGCCGACTCGTAGTCGGGGATGTCGAGCACCTGGGCGATCTTCTCGCCGGGCTGGAAGGCCAGCAGGTTGGCCACGTGCTGGCCCTTGGCGTCCCGGCCGCCCTCAGGCAGCTCGTAGGCCTTCGCGCGGTACACCCGGCCCAAGTTGGTGAAGAACAGCAGCCAGTGGTGGGTGGTCGTCACGAAGAAGTGGTCGACGATGTCGTCCTCGCGCAGCTGCGCGCCGCGCACGCCCTTGCCGCCACGACGCTGCGCCCGGTAGTTGTCCGAGCGGGTGCGCTTGACGTAACCGCCGCGGGTGATGGTGACGACCATCTCCTCCTCGGCGATCAGGTCCTCGATCGACACCTCGCCGTTGAACGGCAGGATCCGGGTGCGGCGCTCGTCGCCGTAGCGCTCGACGATCTCCGCCAGCTCCTCGCTGACGATCGTGCGCTGGAGCTGCGGGTCGGCGAGGATCGTCTTGTAGCCGGTGATCTCCGTGGCGAGCTTGTCGTGCGCCTCGATGATCTTCTGCCGCTCCAGGGCGGCCAGCCGGCGCAGCTGCATCGCCAGGATGGCGCCGGCCTGCACCTCGTCGATGCTCAGCAGCTCCTGCAGCGCGGTGTTCGCCTGCTCGGCGTCGGGGGAGCGGCGGATCAGCGCGATGACCTCGTCCAGCGCGTCGAGCGCCTTGAGGTAGCCGCGGTAGATGTGCATCTGCTCCTCGGCCTTGCGCAGCCGGTAGCTGGTGCGCCGCACGATGACCTCGAGCTGGTGCGTCACCCAGTGGCGGATGAACGCGTCAATGCTGAGCGTGCGGGGGACCCCGTCGACGAGCGCGAGCATGTTCGCGCCGAACGTCTCCTGGAGCTGGGTGTGCTTGTAGAGGTTGTTCAGCACGACCTTGGCGACGGCGTCGCGCTTGAGCACGATGACCAGGCGCTGGCCGGTGCGGCCCGACGTCTCGTCGCGGATGTCCGCGATGCCCGTGACGCGGTTGTCCTTGACCAGGTCGGCGATCTTGCGCGCCAGGTGGTCCGGGTTGACCTGGTACGGCAGCTCGGTGACGACCAGGCAGATCCGGCCCTGGATCTCCTCGACCTCGACGACCGCGCGCATCGTGATCGAGCCACGGCCCGTGCGGTAGGCCTCCTCGATGCCCTTGTGGCCCAGGATCGTGGCGCCGGTGGGGAAGTCCGGGCCCTTGATGATGGTGAGGAGCTCCTCGAGGAGCTCCTCCTTCGTGGCCTCGGGGTGGTCCAGGTACCACTGCACGCCCTGGGCGACCTCGCGCAGGTTGTGCGACGGGATGTTCGTGGCCATGCCGACGGCGATGCCGGCCGAGCCGTTGACCAGCAGGTTCGGGTAGCGCGCGGGGAGCACGGACGGCTCCTGCGTGCGGCCGTCGTAGTTGTCCTGGAAGTCGACGGTGTCCTCGTCGATGTCCCGGACCATCTCCATGGCCAGCGGCGCCATCCGGCACTCGGTGTATCGGGGCGCGGCGGCCGGGTCGTCACCGGGGGAGCCGAAGTTCCCCTGCCCGGAGACCAGCGGGTAGCGCAGCGACCAGTCCTGCACGAGCCGCACGAGCGCGTCGTAGATCGACGTGTCGCCGTGCGGGTGGTACTTGCCCATGACGTCGCCGACGACGCGCGTGCACTTCGAGAACTGGCGGTCGGGCCGGTAGCCCCCGTCGTACATCGCGTACAGCACGCGCCGGTGCACGGGCTTGAGGCCGTCGCGCACGTCGGGCAGGGCACGCGTCACGATGACGGACATCGCGTAGTCCAGGAAGGACCGCTGCATCTCGAGCTGCAGGTCCACCTGCTCGATGTTGCCGTGCTCGATGTCGGTGTGGTTCTCAGTCACAGATCAGTCCTTGGTCTCGCGTGGGGGCGGATGCGCGCATTCCTCAGATGTCGAGGAAGCGCACGTCCTTCGCGTTGCGCTGGATGAACGAACGACGCTGCTCGACGTCTTCGCCCATGAGCACGGAGAACGTCTGGTCGGCGGCCGCGGCCTCGTCGAGCGTCACCTGGAGCAGCGTGCGGTGCTCCGGGTCCATGGTCGTGTCCCAGAGCTCGGTGTAGTCCATCTCGCCGAGACCCTTGTAGCGCTGGATCGCGTTGTCCTTCGGGATCCGCTTGCCATGCGCCTGCCCGTCGAGGAGCACGGCGTCGCGCTCCCGGTCGGAGTAGACGTAGTCGTGCGGCGCGTTCGACCACTTGATCCGGTACAGCGGCGGCTGCGCCAGGTAGACGTACCCGCCCTTGATGAGTCCCGGCATGTACCGGAACAGCAGCGTGAGGAGCAGCGTGCGGATGTGCTGGCCGTCGACGTCGGCGTCGGCCATCAGCACGATCTTGTGGTACCTCAGCTTCGAGATGTCGAAGTCCTCGCCGATGCCGGTGCCGAACGCGGTGATCAGCGCCTGCACCTCCTGGTTGCCCAGGGCCCGGTCGAGCCGCGCGCGCTCGACGTTGAGGATCTTGCCTCGGATCGGCAGGATCGCCTGCGTGCGCGGGTTGCGCCCACGGACGGCCGAGCCGCCTGCCGAGTCGCCCTCGACGATGTAGACCTCGCACTCCTCCGGGCGGTTCGACTGGCAGTCCTTCAGCTTGCCGGGCATGCCGCCCGACTCCAGCAGGCCCTTGCGCCGGGTCGCCTCACGCGCCTTGCGAGCCGCCATGCGGGCCGCCGCGGCCTGCTGGGACTTGCGGATGACGTCGCGCGCCTCGTTCGGGTGCGAGTCCAGCCAGTCGCCGAGCTGCTCGTTGACCACGCGCTGCACGAACGTCTTGGCCTCGGTGTTGCCGAGCTTCGTCTTCGTCTGGCCCTCGAACTGCGGCTCGCCGAGCTTGATCGAGATGACAGCCGTGAGCCCCTCGCGGATGTCGTCGCCCGTGAGGTTCTCGTCCTTCTCCTTGAGCAGCCCCTTGTCCCGCGCGTAGCGGTTGATCAGGGACGTCATGGCCGCGCGGAAGCCCTCTTCGTGGGTCCCGCCCTCGGTGGTGGAGATGGTGTTCGCGTACGTGTGCACCGACTCGGAGTACGCGGTGGTCCACTGCAGCGCGATCTCGACGGAGATGCGGCGCTCCACGTCCTCCGACTCGAAGTTGATGATGTCGGGGTGGACCAGCTCGACCTTCTTGATCGAGTTCAGGTAGTGGACGTAGTCCACGAGGCCGCCGTCGTACTTGTACGTGACGGTGCGCTGCTGCGGCGCCTCCGCCTCCTCCGTGACCTCGTCCTCGGTGCCGATGTGGCCCGGGCGCTCGTCGGTCAGCGTGATCTGCAGGCCCTTGTTGAGGAAGGCCATCTGCTGGAAGCGCGACCGCAGCGTCTCGAAGTCGTACGTCGTGGTCTCGAAGATCTGGTCGTCGGCCCAGAACGTGACGACGGTGCCCGTCTCCTCGACCAACTCGCCCTTGGCGAGCGGGGCCTGCGGAGCGCCGCGCATGTACTCCTGGCGGTAGACGTTGCCCTTGCGGACCTCGACCGCGAGCCGCTCGGAGAGCGCGTTCACGACGGACACGCCGACGCCATGCAGACCACCGGAGACGGAGTACCCCGCGCCGCCGAACTTGCCGCCCGCGTGCAGCACCGTCAGCACGACCTCGACGGCCGGCTTGCCCTCGGACTGCACGATGTCGACGGGGATGCCACGACCGTTGTCCGTGACCCGCACACCGCCATCGGCGAGCAGGCTCACCTCGATGTGATCGCAGTACCCCGCCATGGCCTCGTCCACGGAGTTGTCCACGACCTCGTAGACGAGGTGGTGCAGGCCACGCTCACCGGTGGAGCCGATGTACATGCCCGGACGCTTGCGGACAGCCTCGAGGCCTTCGAGGACCGTGATCGCGCTGGCGTCGTAGCCGCCATTGGAAGATGCTGGGGGGGTGCCGTCGGTCGACGTCGAAGCTGCGTCGGTCAGGCTCTGGTCGGCCACTGGTTGCGGTGCTCCTCAAGGTCTCACACGCGGACAAGGCGATCCCGGAGAGCGGATCACCCCATGACGCTGGAGTTCTCGGCGCAGACACGCCAAGAATGACCCTCACAGTCTACCTGGACATGGGTTCTGGACCCCCTTCGGCGCCAGCGTGCCGGGGCCCTGTTCCCAGGGCGCGCCCAGCGGGCGCGCAGAGCGAGCCCGGCAGCCTCAGCCGAAGGTGTCCCGCGGGCCCCGGCCCGGCACTGAGCGCGGACCCCGCTTGAACCCCGGGCCCGCCGGCCCGAGCACCCGCACCTCGCGCACCACGTCCTCGCCCACCACCGTCGCGATCTGCCGAAGCATCGCCGACGAGTACAGCCGGACGTTCGTCGCATACGCCGTCGAGTCGGCCCGGACCGTCAGGATCCCGTCCTCGAACGTCTCCGGGACGCAGTGATCGGCCACATCGCCGACGATCTCGCGCCAGCGGCCCATCAGGCCGCCCACCGACAACCTCTGCACCCAGCCCTGGTTGCGCACCAGCACGGGCAGCGTCGCGCCGATCATCTGCGGGTCCCGGCTGCCCGGGCCCGAGGTGCCGCGAGGAATGTCCAACGGCGAGCGACGGGCGGGCTGACCAGGGCGGATGCCCTTGGCTCGGGCGGCCTCCTTGGCCCGCTCCAACGCGGCCCGCGCGACCTGGGCGGGCGGCGTCAACTCGACGACCTCGCCTGCGGGGACCCCGTCGACAGCGGGAGCCGGGGTCGTGGGGGTGTCCTCAGGCGCAGCGGGGGAGACACGCGGCCGCGGTGCGCGCGGCTGGTCAGAGGACACGCTCCACCTCCCCGCCCATCACCTGCACCCGGGCGCCCGCGAGCTGGTCGGGGACGTCGCCGGGCACCGCGGCCGTGATGAGCACCTGCCGTGCGGGCGCGACGAGCTCCGCGAGCCGGTCCCGGCGCCGCACATCCAACTCGGCGAACACGTCGTCCAGGATCAGCACCGGCTCGCCGTCCTCACCCCAGTCGGCCATCCACAGGTCGTCATCCTGCGCGAGCCCGTCGACCTGGTCGGGGCCGCGCGTCAGCAGCGTGTACGACGCGAGGCGCAATGCCAGGGCGAAGGACCAGGACTCGCCATGGCTCGCATACCCCTTGGCCGGCAGTCCGCCCAGCGTCAGGGTCAGGTCGTCGCGGTGCGGGCCCACCAGGCACACGCCCCGCTCGATCTCCTTGGCGCGCAACGACCCCATGGCCTCGAGGAGCTGGGCCTCGACCACCGCCACCGGCGCCGCCCCGAGCGCGGGCACGGCTGCCGAAGCCGCGTCGGATCGGTCACCGCCTTGCAGCACCGTGTCGAGGGATGCGCGGTACGTGACCACCGCCGCGCCTTGCCCGGAGCTGACCTGCTCATACGCGCGCGCGACATGGGGGGCGAGGGCCGACACGATGGCCCGGCGCGCCACGATCAGCTCCGCGCCCACCTGGGCCAGCTTCGCGTCCCAGACGTCCAGCGTGCGCAGGTCAGCGCCACCGCGGGAGCCCCGCATCGCCTGCCCCGCCGACTTCAACAGCGCGCTGCGCTGGCGCAGCACCCGGTCGTAGTCGGAGATGACCCCCGCGAGCCGCGGCGTCACCAACACCGCCAACTCGTCCAGGAACCGGCGCCGGCCATCGGGATCGCCCTTGACGAGCGCCAAGTCCTCCGGCGCGAACAGCACCGTGCGCAGCAGCCCGAGGATGTCGCGGGCCCGGCCGGGCGACCCGCCGTTCACCCGCGAGCGGTTCGCCTTGCCCGGGGTGATCTCCACCTCGACCAGGCTGGTCCGCACGGAGTCCCGCTCGTCGGCACGCTCACGCACGACCTTCGCCCGGACCACAGCCCGGTCCGCGCCGGCCCGCACCAAGGCGGCGTCCGACGGCACCCGATGACTGCCGAGGGTGGCGACGTACCCCACCGCCTCGACCAGGTTGGTCTTGCCCTGCCCGTTCGGCCCGACCAGTGCCGTCACACCCGGCTCGAGCGGCAGCTCGACCTGCCGGTAGGAGCGGAAATCCGTCAAAGAGAGATACGAGACATACATCTGCGCAGGTCAGCCCGGTGACACAGGAGGAGCCGGCGGGGACGCCGGCCCGGAGCCGCCAGCGGACGAGCCAGCCGGTCGCACGGCGTGGCCCCCGAACTGCTGGCGCAACGCGGCGACCGCCTTCATCGCCGGGGACTCGCCCTGCCGTGAGGAGAACCGCGCGAACAGCGCCGCGGAGATCACCGGCAGCGGCACGGCGAGCTCGATGGCCTCGTCCACGGTCCAGCGCCCCTCGCCGGAGTCGTCTACCCAGTCCTCGATCGTCGAGAGGTCCTGGTCCTGCTCCAGCGCGGCGACCAGCAGGTCCAGCAGCCAGGAGCGCACCACAGTGCCGCGCGACCACGCCTTCAGGGTGCCGGGGACGTCGGTGATGAGCCCCTTCGCCTCCAGGAGCTCATACCCCTCGGCGTAGGCCTGCATCAGGCCGTACTCGATCCCGTTGTGCACCATCTTCGCGTAGTGGCCGGCGCCCACCGGGCCTGCGTGCACGAAGCCCTCGTCGCGGGGGCCCTCGGGGCGCAGGGCGTCGAAGATCGGCATCGCGCGGGCCACATCGTCGGCGGCGCCGCCGACCATCAGGCCGTAGCCGTTCTCCAAGCCCCAGACACCGCCGGACACCCCGACATCCAGGTAGCCGATCTGCCGCGCCGCGAACATCTCGCCATGTCGCGCGTCATCCGCGAAGTAGGAGTTGCCACCGTCCAGCACCAGGTCGCCGGGGGACAACAGCTCAGAGAGCTCCGCCAGCACCGCATGCGTGACCTCGCCGGCGGGGACCATCACCCAGATGACCCGCCCGCCATCGGGCAGGGACTCCACCAACTCGGCGAGGTCAGCCGTGTCTGACACTTCAGGGCGCGGGTCGTAACCCGTGACGTCGATCCCCGCGGCCCGGATCCGCGTGCGCATGTTCGCGCCCATCCTGCCGAGCCCCACCAGGCCGATGTGCATGGCCCCGCCTTTCCTTCATCGGGCATTCAACTCGGGACAGTCTCTCGCCCCACGCCCTCAGACGCCTATTCGCGCAGCGGGCGCCCGTCAGCTCGCGAAGCGGATCGGCACCAGCAGGTAGCGGTACTCCTGCAGGTCATCGCCCTCGAGCGAGTCCTGGCCGGTGAACTCCACCGGCTTGTTCGGGTGCGTGAACGACAGCCGCACGAACGGCGTCGTCAGCGCGCCGAGGCCGTCGAGCAGGAACTGCGGGTTGAAGGCCACCGAGATGTCCTCACCCACGAGCGTCGCCTCGAGCGCCTCGGACGCCTGCGCGTCGTCGCCCTGGCCGGCGTCGAGGACGACCTGGCCCTCGGTGAACGACAGCCGGATGGGCGTGTTGCGCTCGGCGACGAGGGAGACGCGCTTGGCGGCGTCCGCCAGCGACTGGGTGAGCACCACGGCGTGGATGGGGGTCTCGTCGGGGAAGAGCCGGCGGACCGGCGGGTAGTCGCCGTCCACGAGCAGCGACGTGGTGTGCCGGCCGTTCGCCTCGAAGCCGATCAGGTCGATGCCCTGCCCGGTGGACAACGCGATGTTGACCGAGGAGCTCGAGCCGAGCGACTTCGCGGCGTCGGACAACGTCCGGGCGCGCACGAGCGCAGTGGTCGACAGGTCGGGGGAGGCCGGCGTCCAGGTGAGCTGGCGCAGGGCGAGCCGGTAGCGGTCGGTGGCGAGGAGCGTGATCTTCTCGCCCTCGATCTCCATCCGGACACCCGTCAGCAACGGCAGCGTGTCGTCGCGGCTGGCCGCGACGGTGACCTGCGCGACGGCGTGCGCCAACTCGTCGCCGTCGACGGAACCGGTGACGTCAGGCATCACCGGAAGTGCCGGGTAGTCGTCGACGGGCATCGTCAGCAGCGTGAAGCGGCTGGCCCCACATGTGACAGTCACCTTGGTGCCCTCGAGGACCACATCGACGGGCTTGGCGGGCAGCGCACGGGAGATCTCCGCGAGGAGTCGCCCCGACACGAGCACGACACCGGGCTCGCTGACGTCTGCCGGGATCTCGGAACGAGCCGAGACCTCGTAGTCGAAGCTGGAGAGCTGGATGACGCCTGTCGCATCTGCCTCGATGCGGACGCCGGCGAGCACCGGCACAGGAGGACGCGTCGGCAGGCTACGTGCAGTCCACGTGACGGCATCTGCGAGAACGTCACGGTCGACGCGGAACTTCATGCCCCACCCTCTCGATCCCTGGCTCAGTGACTCCGTGCACCGCGACAGCGTGTCGGCCATCGGTCCGCGGCGCGGGCCGATGTGGCGAGGGCGGTGCCCGGGTCGGAGGGCAACACTACGCGAGAGCGTCTCTCGCCGGTACCGCGACAAGGGCGTCGGGGCGGGTGTGTCGGCCTGGTTCGCTAGAACCCTCATGACGGTGTGCGGATTTCTTTCCCTGAGAGGACTCGTCGTCATCATCGGGTCTGTGCATCGTGTGGATGACGTGCGTTGTCGCAGGTCAACCGACGTGGACGGCTGTGCACGGCCCATGGGACGCAGCAGTGGATGAACAGCGGTTCTGTGGATGAGCACTTTCGCGTCGTCCTCTGTCCACCGAGGAGTCCCTTGTCGTCCACATGTGTGGGGCCCTTGTCCACCGTCGTCCACAGGTCTGTGCACAGGTGTGCACAATCGTCCTACCGATGTCTGGACATGAGGTTCGACTTTCGGCGCCCATCCGACGCAGAGCGGGATGAAGCGGGCTCCAGGGCATGCGAACGACGCCGATCCCTCCGTGGGATCGGCGTCGTGGGCCGGGCTGTTGGCCAGGTCGTGGGCCGATAAGGGGCTGCGAGGCCGCCCTGCGGACGCACACGCGGCCAGGGCGTGTCAGCCCCGGTTCTGCTGCTTGATCCGATTGGTGAGCTCGGTGACCTGGTTATAGATCGACCGACGCTCGGCCATCAGCTCGCGGATCTTGCGGTTCGCGTGCATGACGGTGGTGTGGTCACGTCCGCCGAACGCCTGCCCGATCTTGGGCAGCGACAGGTCCGTGAGCTCCCGGCACAGGTACATGGCGATCTGACGGGCCGTGACGAGCACCCGGGACCGCGACGAGCCGCACAGGTCCTCGATCGACAGGCCGAAGTAGGCCGCCGTTTGGCCGATGACCGCCGTCGCGGTGATCTCGGCCGTCTGGTCGTCCGTGATGAGGTCCTTGAGCACGATCTCAGCGAGCGACAGGTCGACCTGCTGCCGGTTGAGGTTGGCGAACGCCGTGACCCGGATGAGGGCGCCCTCGAGCTCGCGGATGTTGCTCGAGATCTTCGACGCGATGTACTCGAGCACGTCGTGCGGCGCCTGCAGCCGCTCGCTGCCGGCCTTCTTGCGCAGGATCGCGATGCGCGTCTCGAGGTCCGGCGGCTGGACGTCGGTGATCAGGCCCCACTCGAAGCGGGACCGCATGCGGTCCTCGAAGCCGTTGAGCTGCTTGGGCGGCAGGTCGGAGGTGAGCACGATCTGCTTGCTGGCGTTGTGCAGGGTGTTGAAGGTGTGGAAGAACTCCTCCATCGTCTGCTCTTTGCCCTGCAAGAACTGGATGTCGTCGATGAGCAGGACGTCGACCTCGCGGTAGCGCCGCTGGAAGGCCCCCGCCCGGCCCTCGCCGATCGAGTTGATGAAGTCGTTCGTGAACTCCTCGGAGTTCACGTAGCGCACGCGCACGCTCGGGTAGAGGTTCTGCGCGTAGTGGCCGATCGCGTGCAGCAAGTGCGTCTTGCCCAGGCCCGAGTCGCCGTAGATGAACAGCGGGTTGTACGCCTTGGCGGGGGCCTCGGCCACGGCCACCGCGGCGGCGTGCGCGAAACGGTTCGAGGAGCCGATGACGAAGGTCTCGAAGAGGTACTTCGGGTTGAGGCGGGCCGGCTCGGTGGGCGGAGTGCGCCGAGCGGTGCTCATCCGCAGGGGCTCCTGGTCGAGCGGCGGCGCCCCGGCCATGAAGTCCTGCGGGTCTGAGGTCAGGGACTCAGCGGACGCGGTGCGAGCCGGTGTGGATGCCGAGGACGCGGGGGCGTCGAGCGGGACGAGGTCGGCGTCGACCGTGATGGCGAACCGGGCCTCGCGCCCGAGAGCTGTGGACAGCGCCTCGGTCACCTCGGCGCGCACCCGCGTCTCGAGATACTCCTTGGTCAGGTCGTTGCCGACCGCCAGGAGCATCGTCCCGTCGAGGAGGCCGAGTGGCTGGGCGAGCTTGACGAACGCGAGTTGACGCGGCGTGATGTCGGGGCTCGAGTCCAGCTGAGAAAGGGCGTGAGCCCAGACGTGGGCCAGCTGCTCGTCCTGTGGTGACACGTCCTACCCTCGCTGCTGGTGAATTCTCGTGGTCGAGTGTCGCACGGTAGCCGGTCATCCACACAGTTATCCACAACCTGTGTGTGACGGATCTCCGGCTTGCGCCGCCCATCGGGGCGGCCCGACGGCGAGTTCTCGCCCCCTGCTGCGGCTCATCGTCGAACGGCGGGACGAGCCCATCGCTCGACGCATCGATGGTAGTGGCCCACTGCCCGCTCGGGGAGTCCCACGAACGCCTGAGAGGATGAGGACCGCCGGCGGGGAGGCCCCCGGCCCGAGTCGGGCGTCAGTGCCAGGGCGCTGGATCGGCCGCGAGGCACCGGGCAGGTCCATGATCTGCGCGGACGCGGTGCGCCAGCGCCTGGTTTGACCCTTGGAGCGGGCCCGGCGTAGTGTTGACCAGCCCTTCCTGATGGCTCCTGCTGGCGTGCCTTGACGCCGGACGCGCACTTGCGTCGAACAACGGAGCAGTCGAGCTCGGCACACCTACCTGGTCGCGCGCGACACCGTGCGAGACCGTTGCCCCGAAGTACTTGGAGATCCTCGTGAGCAAGCGCACTTTCCAGCCGAACAACCGGCGTCGTGCCAAGACCCACGGCTTCCGTCTGCGCATGCGCACGCGTGCAGGCCGTGCGATCCTCGCTGCCCGCCGGCGCAAGGGTCGTACCGAGCTCTCGGCCTGACCCACATCCGGTGCTGCCCGCTGCGCACCGGATGCGCCGACCTGCGGAGTTCGAGCAGGCGGTGCGGCGCGGTGCGCGCGGTGGACGGGAGTCGCTGGTGGTACACCTCGTGACTCGGACCGACCCCGGACCTGGTCCGGCGGTCGGTTTCGTCGTGTCCAAGGGGGTCGGCAACGCCGTGGTGCGGAACAAGGTGAAGCGACGGCTTCGCGCGTTGGTGCGCGAGCGGTTGACGGAGCTCCCCGCCGACAGCAACGTCGTCGTCCGCGCCCTCGCGCCTGCCGCCACCCGGGAGTACTCCTCCCTGGGCTCCGACCTGGACTCAGCACTCGACGTCGCGCGCAGCCGTGCCCGTCGTCGACGCGACGAGGGCTCAGGCTCCCGATGACAAGCGAGCGCCTTCACACCATGCTGCGGTTCGTCGCCGCGCTGCCGGGGCGCGCCATCCTGCTCGTCCTGCGCGGCTATCAGCTCTTCATCTCGCCGATGACAGGGCCGACGTGCAAGTACTACCCGTCGTGCTCGCAGTACGCGGTTGTCGCAGTGCAGCGGCACGGGGCAGTCCGCGGCTCGCTGCTGGCCGGTTGGCGACTGCTGCGCTGCAACCCCTGGAGTGCCGGCGGGATCGACGATGTGCCCCCCGCGCGGCCCCACAAGCACAGCCTGACGCACGTGGCTTCCCCCACGTCCTGACCCCCCACCGAGGAGCTCTGCCACATGTCGTGGTTCGATGGACTGCTATGGCCGATCATGGTCGTGGTCGCGTGGATCATGGTCCAGTTCCACAAGGCGCTCGCTTGGTTGGGAATGGACCCCGCCGGCGGCATCGCGTGGACGCTGTCCATCGTCGGCCTCGTGGTCGTGATCCGGATCATCCTGATCCCGCTCTTCTTCAAGCAGATCAGGGCCTCGCGCGGCATGCAGTTGCTCGCGCCCGAGATGCAGGCGATCCAGAAGAAGTACAAGGGGAAGCAGGACCCCGCGTCACGTGAGGCCATGAGCCGCGAGACGATGGCGCTCTACAAGAAGCATGGGACGAACCCCTTCGCCTCCTGCCTGCCGATCCTGTTGCAGTCGCCGATTTTCTTCGCGCTGTTCCGAGTGCTGTACTCCATGCCCCTGATCGCCGCGGGCACCTACGAGCGCAGCCCCAACATCGGCCCGATCACCCCTGCTGTGGCGCAGGAGTTCGAGTCCGCCACCATCTTCGGCGCCCCCCTGTCCGGCTACTTCCTGCAGCCCGGCGCGGACATCAACATCAAGATCGTCACCGTCATCCTGATCGTCGCGATGTCGGCCACGACCTTCTTCACGCAGCGCCAGCTCACGATGAAGAACATGCCGCCGGCGGCCCTGCAGGGCCCGATGGCCCAGCAGCAGAAGATGATGCTCTACGCGCTGCCGGTCATCTTCGCGATCTCAGGCGTCAACTTCCCGATCGGTGTCCTCGTCTACTGGACCACGACCAACGTGTGGTCGATGGGCCAGCAGTTCTACACGATCCGTCGCATGCCGGCCCCCGGATCCGCCGCTGAGAAGGCGCTCAAGGAGCGCAAGGCGCGCAAGGCCGCTGCCAAGGGCATCGTGATCGAAGAAGAGAAGCCCGTCATCGAGGAGAAGCCGCGCGGTCAGCGCCCCCAGCCGAAGCGCAAGGACCGCGCGAAGCCTCGTCCGGTGGACGGCTCGGCGGCTCCCGCGGAGACGCCGTCGGCTGACGCCGAGCCGAGTGGGGAGGCGCAGGCGCCGAAGCGTCCGGCAGGACAGGGGCCCAAGCCCTCCGGCACGTCGGCAGCACGGAAGCCCGCCAGTGGCTCCAAGCCGACGACTGCGCGCCCGAAGCCTTCCCCCAAGAAGAAGCCCACGAAGTAACGCTCACCCGGCGCCGAGCCGACTGACGAGGAGCACCGATGACGTCTTCTGAAACACCCGCCGCGCCTGCAGAGGCGAGCCCGACCACGCGCCTCGAAGAAGAGGGCGAGATCGCGGCTGACTACCTCGAGGAGCTGCTGGACATCGCCGACCTCGACGGCGACATCGACATCGACGTCGATCACGGCCGCGCTGCGGTCGAGATCATCGGCGAAGAGGGCTCGGTGCGTGCGCTTCGGCGGCTCGTCGGGCGCGACGGCGAAGTCCTGGACTCGCTTCAGGAGCTGACGCGGCTGGCCGTGCAGGCGAAGACGGGGGAGCGGAGCCGCCTGATGCTCGACATCGCCGGCTTCCGCGCTGCGCGCCGACTCGAGCTGATCGAGATCGCCAACGAGGCCATCGCACGGGTCAAGGCGGACGGCGCCGATGTGGCCCTCGCGCCGATGAACCCGTTCGAGCGCAAGGTCGTCCACGACGCCGTCGCGGCCGCTGGGCTCGTCAGCGACTCGGACGGCGTGGAGCCCTCGCGTCACGTGGTGATTCGCTCCGCATAGTTTGGCGCCCATCCCGGCGGGGCCGGGGGCGGGACATAACGAAGAACGGCCAATCCCTCGGGGTTGGCCGTTCTTCGTTTCACGTGAAACAGAGTTCCCGGGGCAGCGGTGGGGGCCGTGGGTTCAGCGAGCTAGACGCTGAGATCGGTTCGTTGGCGGGCATCTGTTTCACGTGAAACGGGGGGCTCGTCCGAGCGTCGGAGTGGTGCCCGTGCGAGGCGTCAACAGCGCGGTACGGTAGGGCAGCCGTTGCGCCGCCGTTGTGGTGCGCACGTAGGACTGGCGCCGACGATTCGCGCGGGTCACACGTAGTCAGTGGAAGGGCTGTGGGCGAACTGCGCCCAGGCCGACGTAGATGAACACCGTCGCCCCGACATCGCGGGTAGCACGAGAAGGGGGCCAGCGTGTCGAGCGACGAGCACAACGCGGAGCAGTCGGAGATCGATCCGTGGCAAGGCGACGTGCGACTGGTCGAGTTCTTCGGCGAGGCATGGCCGGCCATTGAGGGATTCCATCGGCTGCTGACTGATGAAGGCGTGCTGCGCGGACTCGTCGGACCACGTGAGGTCGGACGGCTCTGGGAGCGGCACTTGCTGAACTCGGCGGCGGTCGTCCCGTTCCTTCCCGAGACCGGGCGGATCATCGACATCGGCTCCGGGGCTGGGCTGCCCGGCATCGTCGTCGCGGCGATGCGACCTCACGCCGAGGTCATCCTGCTCGAGCCGATGGAGCGCCGCATCGACTGGCTCACCGAGGTCGTCGATGAGCTCGGCCTCTCGAACGCAGTCGTCACGCGTGGTCGGGCTGAGGAGCTTCACGGCGAACTGCGTGCCGACGCCGTGACGGCCCGTGCGGTGGCGCCTCTCGATCGGCTGTACCGCTGGGCGCTTCCCCTGCTGGGCAAGGGGGGAGTGCTGGTGGCGCTCAAGGGCGCCCGAGCGCAGGACGAGGTCGAAGCCGGCGCCCGCTGGGCGAAGAAGCTCGGTGGAGCAGCCGCGGAGGTCATCAGTGCGTCCACGATCGAAGGAGCCGAGCAAACGAACGTGGTCCGCGTCGTTCGGGAGGCTGAGCGCGGTGTTCGGTAGGAAGAAGCGCCGACAGCAGGCCGCCGAAGAAGCGCAGAGTGCGGTAGCCGCAACCGGCGCGGCGTGGACTCCAGGACAGGGGTCAGCGGAGGCTGGGTCCGTGGGCGAGCAGGGCGCTGTGGCCCAGCCCGCTGCTGTGGGGGCTTCATCTGCTGACGGGGCGTCTGATGCCGTCGCTCACACACACGCCAACATCGCGTTGGCGGATGGCGGTGAAGCGGTCCTAGGGGTCGCGCGCGGCGTGGCTCCTGCCGAGAGCGCAGACGTGGTGGATGGCGGCGGCTCCTTCGGTAGTGCGTCGGCGTCCGGTGTGGACGCATCGGGTCGCGGGCCGGCTGTTTCACGTGAAACAGGTCGCCCGGCGGATGCCGGGGAAGGACGCGCCGCGGTCCCGGCTCCCGCACTCGCCACGGATCGTCTAGACGCGCAGCCGTCGCTCGAGCACGCCGGCCCCGCATCGGGACTGCCGCAGCGGGGTCGGCGCGCCACGCCCGACCACCACGTGAGCGGCACGGCGGGCCGTGGCGAGCTCGGTGGCGGCAGCGCGCACCCTCTCGGGATCGATATTCCGGGCTCCGGCGCTCTCGCCAGCGGCTCCGTGCGCTCCGAAGGGCAGGATTCGCCCGCTGGGAGTGGGACGGGCGGCGTCTCAGGGGCTCCTGGAGAAGGATTGAGCGCCACAACGTCGCCTCGGAAGCACTTTTGGGCGCCCGTCGACAGCGGTCGGGAGACCCCTGCGCTCGAGGAGCCGGTGGAGATAGACATTCGGCAGCAGCCGTCCGCGGTTCTGCAGGACGATCTCAGCGGTGAGACGACTCACGCGACGCAGGATTCGGGAGCTGACGGTGCTGCCCCGGGGGGCGAGGGTGGCGACGCGGGTTTGGCGGTTCCACGTGAAACGACGGGATCGCGCGACGGTGCGGTGGACGGGTTGCCGGTGCCCATCGATGAGGTGGGTGGTGGCGAGGGCGGCGAGGCCCTTGTCGGGCGCGCGGGGGTTCCGAGCGAGATGGGCACCTCTGTTGCGGGTCCGCGTGTGCCCGTGACGGTTCAGGCTAGGTCGTCGGTGGGCCGGGATGGTGTGCCATCCGGCCAGGTCGGGGCAGCCGTGGACCAAGCCGGGACGCTTCCGGGCCGAGCCGAGGCAGGCGTGGACCAGGCCGGGTTGCCTGCGGGCCAGCATGGGACAGGCGTCGACCAGGGCGGGGCATCCCCGGGGCAAGTCGGGGCACCCTCAGGTCGGGACGCGGCGGCCGCGGGCCGGGGGGAGTCGTCGGCCGACCTGGGCATCGGGGTCGCGTCGAGTGCTGGCATTGCCGCGGGCGTGGTGGGTGAATGGCCGGGGGCTGGTGAGCTGGCTGGCTCGGTGGGCGCGGCTGACGGTACGGACGCTGTGGGGGAGGGTGCGGGAGACCGTGGAGCTCTCGCGTCCGACCTTGGAGCGCGCTCTTCTGACGTCTCCGCCGATGCCCTCTCTCTGCCACACCTCGACGACCCGCTCTTCGACTCGGGGGCCCCTGCGCTGGGTCCACCCCAGGCGGCAGAAGACGAGAACGTAGCCCTGCCCCCGCTCGTCGCAGGCGCCGCGCGCGAAGCAGCGCAGGCCGCGGAGAAGTACTCCTCCACCAGGCCAGCCGGCCGCGGTGCGGGGGAGAGTCAGAACGAACGTGCAGGTCAGGGCGTTGGCGATTCGTTGTCAACGGTTTCTGCCGAAGCTCAGCAAGCCACCGACTCCGATGAAGAAAGGCGTGCGGCACTCGTCAAGAGCCTGCCGGACGCAGATGAGGACACACCGCTGATGGCCCAGATCCAGGAGGATGCGCGTCGGCGCATCGAGCTCCGTGGACGCAAGTTCCCACGTCCTGCCAAGACTCGCGTCATCACTGTCGCGAACCAAAAGGGTGGAGTCGGGAAGACGACCACCACTGTCAACATGGCTGCGGCGTTGGCCCAGGCCGGGCTGAATGTCCTCGTGCTCGACAATGACCCGCAGGGGAATGCCTCCACGGCGCTCGGGGTGGACCATCGTGCGGGCACTCCGTCGATCTATGAGGTCCTGGTCGAGGGCGCTCCGATGGCGGATGCCGTCCAGGAGAGCCCGGACACCCCGAACCTGTGGTGCCTGCCGGCCACGATCGACCTCTCGGGCGCCGAGATCGAGTTGGTGTCGATGGTCGCGCGCGAGACCCGTCTGCGCACGGCTCTCGACCAGTACCTCGAAGGGCGTGTCGCCGCTGGTCAGGAGCCCATCGATTACGTCTTCGTGGACTGCCCGCCCAGCCTCGGCCTGCTGACGGTCAACGCGTTCGTGGTGGCTCGCGAGGTGCTCATCCCGATCCAGTGTGAGTACTACGCACTGGAGGGCCTGACCCAGCTCCTCAAGACGATCCAGTTGATCCAGGCGCACCTGAACCCTCAGCTGCACGTCTCCACGATCCTGCTGACCATGTACGACGCGCGCACCAACCTGGCGCAGCAAGTCGCGCAAGAAGTGCGCGAGCACTTCCCGGACGTGACGCTGCGCACCGCGGTGCCGCGGTCGGTGCGGATCTCCGAGGCGCCGAGCTACGGCCAGACGGTCATGACGTACGACGCTGGCTCGTCGGGTGCGTTGGCGTACCTGGAAGCGGCCCGTGAGTTCGCCGAGCGCGCGGAGCCGGCTGTCACCGCCGGAGGATCGTTGTCCTCCACCGTGCAGCGTGCCTGGCAGGCGGCGGACGCGATGGCCTCGGCGCACAACAGCAATGCGACCCCCGCATCGAACGGTCTCGGCGATGACGCCGGTTCCGCGACCCCCCAGCAGCAGGAGGAGTTGTGAGCGAGAAGCGTCGTGGTCTCGGACGAGGTCTCGGGGCACTGATCCCCACCGGCCTCGATGGTCAGCGGCCTTCCGAGGGCCAACGTCCGGTGGACGTCTTCTTCCCTGACAACCGCAAGGACGAGCGCGCCTCGAAGGAGGCCGCTGCGAAGGACGCCGCCGCGCAGGCGACGCAGGCCACCGCGGAGGCTGAGGCTGTTTCACGTGAAACGGCGACGGCCGGGAGTGGAACGTCGGCGCCTACAGTGGCGCCCGATCACGCCGTGGGCACCGAGAATGGCATCGACGGTGGCGCCACCTCGGCCACGCAGCCGGGGTCGGAGCCCACTGCGCAGGCGGACAGCGCGAGCGCATCCACCACCGCCAGCGAGCCGCAGGCCACGGCCACTCAGGCTGCACAGTCGAACGGCGCCGCCGCGGATGCCCGTGCGGCGAGTGATCGCATTGCCCCGGCAGGGGAGGACAACGGCGATGACGCGCTCCTGACGGTGCCGGGCGCGCGGTTCGCGGAGTTGCCCGTGGGCTCCATCCGCCCGAACCCGCGTCAGCCCCGAACGGTCTTCCAGGAGGAGGCCCTCGACGAGCTGATCGGGTCGATCCGTGAGATCGGCGTGCTGCAGCCGATCGTCGTCCGGCCCGATGGCGCCGACGGCTATGAGCTGATCATGGGTGAGCGCCGGTGGCGTGCCACGCAGGCCGCCGGGCTCGACACCATCCCCGCGATTGTCCGGGACACCGAGGACTCCGACCTGCTGCGCGACGCGCTGCTGGAGAACCTGCACCGGTCGGAGCTCAACCCGCTCGAGGAGGCAGCCGCCTACCGGCAGCTCCTGGACGACTTCGGCTGCACCCATGAGGAGCTGGCGACGCGGATCCACAGGTCGCGGCCGCAGATCTCGAACACCCTGAGGCTGCTGCGTCTGCCCCCGCTGGTGCAGCGTCGGGTCGCGGCGGGGGTGCTCTCCGCCGGGCACGCCCGGGCACTCCTCGGTCTCACCGACGGTGCGGCCATTGAGCGGCTCGCGCAGCGCATCGTCTCTGAGGGGCTGTCGGTGCGCGCGGTGGAGGAGATCGTGTCGCTCGGGGGAGAGGCGGCGCCGGCGCGGCGTCAGCCTCGCGCCGGGGAGCGCAACGAGGCTCTCGACGAGCTGGCCTCGCGGCTCTCCGATCGCCTGGACACCCGCGTGAAGATCAACCTGGGGAAGTCTCGTGGTCGGCTAACCGTCGAGTTCGCCTCGGTGCAGGATCTCAATCGCATCCTGGAGAGCCTGACCCCGGACGAGCCGGGGTTCCTGCGCTCCTGAGCATCACCTGCGGATGTTCCACGTGAAACGGCCAGCCAGAGCAATCTGGCTGGCCGTTTCACGTGGAACGCCGAAGGGGGCTCCGGTCCGCACCCGCGTGACCGCGGGTGCGGACCCCTGCGTCAGGAGCGCCGAGCCGCCTCGGCGAGTGCACGGTAGAGGGTACTGAGCTCATACCCAGCGGCCTCAGCCGCCTGGGGGAACAGTGACGTCTCAGTCATGCCGGGCGCGACGTTCACCTCGAGGAAGTAGACGACGCCGTCATCGCCGATGATGAGGTCGGTCCGCGACAGGTGCTGGAGGCCCAGCGCGCGGTGCGCGGCAACAGCCACCTGTCCTGCGCGTTCGGCCACCTCGGGTGAGAGGCGGGCGGGAGTGAAGTACTCGGTGCGACCGGGGTTGTAGCGGGCGTCGTAGTCGTACGCGCCGTCCGTGACGATCTCGACGGCCGGCAGGGGCTCGGGTCCGGCGCCGACATCGATGACGCTCACGGCGACCTCGGTGCCGCTGATCGCCCGCTCGATGAGCGCCGTGTCGCCGTAGGCGAAGCAGTCGACCATCGCACGCGGCAGGTCGGCGGCGTCGCGGACCAGGGTCACGCCCAGCGCCGAGCCGCCCGTGGCCGGCTTGACCACCAGCGGCAGCCCGAGCTTCTCCACGATGGCGTCGAGCACTCGACTGGCCCCCAGCTCACGGAAGAGGCTCTGGGGGAGCGTGGCGAACTCCGGGGTGTTGATCCCCTCTCGCGCGACGACGGTCTTGGCGATCGGCTTGCTCCACGCGATGCGGCTCGCGCGGGGCCCGGTGCCGAGGCAGGGCATGCCGAGCAGCTCGAGGACATCGCGCACCGATCCGTCCTCACCACTGGCGCCGTGCAGCAGCGGCCAGACGATGTCAGGGGCGGTCTCACGGAGGGCGGGCACAAGGTCCGCGTCGACGTCGTGCACCGTCACCTCGGCGCCTGAGGCGCGCAGGGCATCGGCGACGCGCCGGCCGGACCGGAGGGACACATCGCGCTCGTGGGAGAGGCCACCGGCGAGGATGACGACGCGCAGGGGGGAGAGGCTGGTGGTGTCGTTCACGGGGGTGGACGCTCCGGGTTCTGCAAGGACGGCGCTCGATCCGGGGTGGTCGAGCCGGGGGTGCTCGGGTGGATCAGGCGATCACGTCAGGTCGGGGCCGGGCGCCTGGATCGTGCGGTTCGGCGCGCCGGGCCCGGTGCCGAAGAGCGAGACGAGCTCGCTCTCGCCGGCGACGACGCCAGCGAGCCGGCGCACACCCTCGCGGATGCGCTCAGGGGTGGGGAAGCAGAAGGAGAGCCGCATGTGGTCGGCGCCCTGGCCATCGGCGTAGAAGGCCGTGCCCGGGACGTAGGCGACCCGTGAGGTGACGGCCCGCGGCAGCATCGCCTTCGCGTCGAGGCCCTCGGGGAGCTTCACCCAGGTGTAGAAGCCGCCGTTGGGCACCGTCCAGCTCGCGTCGGGGAGGTGCTCGGAGAGGGCGCCGATCATCGCGTCGCGCCGCTCGCGGTACAGCTCGCGGAACGACTTGACCTGGCCCTTCCAGTCGCAGGTGGACAGGTAGGCGCTGATCGCGAGCTGCGAGGCGTTGGACGGGCAGAGGATGGCGGACTCGCTGGCCAGGACCAGCTTCTCCCGGACGGCGTGCGGGGCCACGGCCCAGCCGACGCGGTAGCCGGGGGCGAACGTCTTGGAGAACGAGCCGAGGTAGATGACGCCGTCGTCGTCCAAGGCGCGCATCGCGGGGATGGGGTCGCCCTCGAAGCCGAGGAGGCCGTAGGGGTTGTCCTCGAGCACGAGCACCCCGTGGCGGCGGGCGATCTCCAGGATCTGGGGGCGACGCTCGGCGGAGAGTGTGACGCCGGCCGGGTTGTGGAAGTTCGGCACGGTGTAGAGCAGCTTGACGCGCCGGCCCTCGCGCTCCAGCGCGGTGAGGGTCTCCTCGAGCGCGGAGGGGATGAGCCCGTCAGCGTCGAGGGGGACGTGGACGACGTCGGCCTGGTAGGCGCTGAAGACGCCGAGCGCGCCGACGTAGGAGGGCGCCTCGGCGACGATGACGTCACCCGGGTCGATGAAGATGCGGGTCACAAGATCGAGGGCTTGTTGCGAGCCGGTGGTGACGACCACGTCGTCGGGGTGCGCGGTGATCCCCTCAAGGCGCATCACCTCGAGGATCTGCTCCCGCAGCCCCTCGTCGCCCTGTCCCGACCCGTACTGCAGGGCCGTGGTGCCGCGTGTGGCGACGACCCGCTGGGTCAGCTCGCCGAGGATGTCGAGCGGCAGTCCTTCGAGGTACGGCATGCCACCGGCGAGCGAGACGACCTCGGGCCGGTTGGCCACCGCGAACAGGGCGCGGATCTCGGAGGCACGCATGCCTTGGGTGCGGGCGGCGTACGAGGACAACCAGGGGTCGAGCCTGGTGCCGGCGGCAGCCGCGTGCGGGGGGGTGCCCGACGCGATGCCGTCGGGAGTCAGGTTCTCGCTCACCTTCCGAGTGTCGCACGCGGCAGCGCCGCCGACGTCCCGTCGTCCATCCGCCACGCGAACTGACACGGCACCATCACAACCCCCCGCCGGCACAACTGCGTGCGCCCGCGCAGGTCAGGCGGTGGCGGCAGCCTCGGCCAGCACCTCGTCGAGCTCCTTGGCGATGGCCTGCTTGGGGCGGGCCCCAATGAGCGTCCGCGCGAGCTCGCCATCCACGTAGAAGTTCAGCGTCGGGATGGACGCCACGCTGTAGCGCGCGGTGATGCCCGGGTTCTCGTCGGAGTTGACCTTGACGATCTTCACGCGGCCGTCGTACTCCTGGGCCAGTTCCTCCAGCACGGGCGCCACCAACCGGCACGGGCCGCACCAGGGCGCCCAGAAGTCGACGATGACCGGCAGGTCCGCGTCGAGGACCTCGGACTGGAAGGTGGCCTCGGTGACGTCCTGGGTGGTGCTCATACGGCCTTCTCCTCCTCCACGAGCGCCCCGGGGATCTCCGACGGGGACGCGGGGTCGACATGGGCGAGCGCGGCCAGGTAGTTCTGCGCGTCGATCGCCGCCGAGCACCCCGTGCCAGCAGCGGTGATGGCCTGCCGGTAGGTGTGGTCCACGACGTCGCCGCAAGCGAAGACGCCCGGCAGGTTCGTGGCGGTGGTGCGCCCGACGACCTGGATGTAGCCGTTCTCGTCGACGTCCACCTGGCCGACGACGAGCTCGGAGCGCGGGACGTGCCCGATGGCGACGAAGACGCCCGCGGCGCCCACCTCGCGCTCGGCGCCGGTGACGGTGTCGCGCAGGGTGACCCCGGTGACCTTGTCGGCGCCGTGGATCGCCACGACCTCGCTGTTCCACGCGAAGTTGATCTTCGGGTTGGCGCGGGCGCGGTCGGCCATGATCTTCGAGGCGCGCAGGTCGTCGCGGCGGTGCACGATCGTGACGCTCTTGCCGAAGCGCGTCAGGAACGTGGCCTCCTCGACGGCGGAGTCGCCGCCGCCGATGACGAGGATGTCCTGGTCGCGGAAGAAGAACCCGTCGCAGGTGGCGCACCAGGAGACCCCGCGGCCGGACAGGCGCTTCTCGTCGGGCAGGCCGAGCTCGCGGTACGCGGAGCCGGTGGACAGGATGACGGACAGGGCGCGGAACACGTCACCGCTGCCCAGCTCGACGGTCTTCACGTCGCCCGTGAGGTCCATCTTCACGACGTCGTCCCAGAGGATCTCGGCGCCGAACTTCTCGGCCTGCTTCTGCAGGTTCTCCATGAGCTCGGGGCCCTGGATGCCGTCGGGGAAGCCGGGGAAGTTCTCGACCTCTGTGGTGTTCATCAGGGCGCCACCAGCGGTGACGGAGCCGGCGACAACCAGCGGGGCCAGACCGGCGCGTGCCGCGTAGATCGCTGCGGTGTACCCGGCGGGGCCGGAGCCGACGATGATGAGGTCGCGCGGGAGGGGCTGCTCAGTCACTTGACGTCCTTGGCGGTCGCGGGTCGGTGTCGACAGCAGAACTGTCTGTCGATCTCACTTGTTCCCCTGGCCCGCCCGGGCCGGGCGGAGGGGAGTGGTCGGCGGCGTCAGGAGAGGGTGATCTCCGTGAGCTCGATGAGGTAGCCGCCGCTCGTGGCCGTGGGGAGCTCGGTGAACCAGATCACGAGCGAGTCGGTGGTGACGGGCTCGGAGAACTCGAGCACCGTGTCCGCCGACATGGCGCCGCTGGCGAGCACGGAGCCGGACTCCGGATCGGCGGCGGTGCCCTCGCGCACCTCGACCTGGCCCCCGGTGCCGTTGACGTTGAGCGTCACGCTGCTCACGGTGGTGGAGCCGTCCAGGGTGAGGACGATGCCGACCTTCGGCTTGCGGGGCCCGAGGAAGTTCGCGTTGTTGTAGGTGTGCGTCTTCCAGAATGTGGCCGGGTCGCCGTCGAAGGCGCGCCCGATGACGTCCTCGTACTCGCCGTCGTCGTCGGACGGGTCGATGGTCGTCGCAGAGGCGATGACCGGAGCCGCGCCGGAGTTCGCGGTGCGGCTCGGGGAGGGCTCCGCCGACGGGCTCTGCTGCTGCTCCGTCGTCGGGCTCTGCTCGGACTCGTCCTGGGTCCCGGAGGTCACCGCGGGAGCGGCGCCCGCATCGTCATCCGCGCCGCTGATGGGCCGGAACAGCGAGGTCAGGGCGACGATGACGCCGATCACCAGGAGCGCCCCGACGACGAGCAGGACGAGCTTCGTGGGGTCGAAACGCCGCGTGGTGACCGTCTCGTCGTCATCTGCTGTCGACGAGAAGTCGAACGGGCTCGTGGGGAGGCTGGGCGGCGGCGCCGTCGGCGGGGGAGCAGCGGGGCCGGAGGGCATCGCCGCGGTGCGCTGGACGGTCCCGACGGGGATGGGAGCCCCCGTGGGCCGGGCCTGCGCGAGCCCGGGCTGCGGGGCGCCGTTCTGGGCGACGCGAGGCGGCGGGCCCGCGGGGGCCGGGGTGGCAGGGGGCCTCGTGGGCTCGGCAGGCCAACCGGAGGCTCCGGCGCCGGCCGGGAACGCGCCACGGCCGCGCGGAGCGGCGGGCGGGGGAGTCCCGGGCCTGCCGGAGCCGGCGGTCGGCTGGTCGTTGAACGCCGAGCGGACGGACTGGCGCTCGACGCGCCCTGGCAGGGGCATCTGCGCCGTGGACTCGGCGTCGGACTCGGGGCCCATGCCGCGGACAGGCTCCTGCAGGATCGTGGCGGCGGGCTCCGCGGAGGCGTCAAGCGGCCCGAGGGTGCGGATCTCGCCCCACGGCTCGAGCTCGCGGACCAGCTCGGCGGGGCTGCGCGGCCCGTCGTCATGCGGCCCGAGGGTCACCGCGCACAGCGTGTCGAGGTCGGCGCGGACGTTCGCGGCGAGGTCCGCCGGCGCCACGAGGACGCCGTCGACCACCGGGGCGGCGGGGAGGCCGGTGGCGGGGATGCCGCTGTCGCCCTCGGGCCAGTGGCCGGTGAGGGCGGTGTAGAGCAGGCGCACGAGGCCGATGGCGTCGGAGCGCGTGGTGGCCGCCGCGTCGCCCAGCCCGTGGCCGAGGAGGGCGCCGTCCATCGCGAGCCCGCTGAGCAGCAGGCGGCCCTCGGGGGTGATGTGCACGACGGAGGGGCGCAGCGCGAGGTGGTGGACCCCGCGCCGGCGGGCGACCTCGAGCGCGGCGGCGGCCTCGCCGACCACGGAGCGGGCCTGGTCGGAGGTCAGGGGGCCGCGCGCGACGAGCTCGGCGAGGGACGGCCCGGCGACATGCTCGGTGACGACGTAGCCGACGCCCTCGTGGTTGCCCACGTCGAGGATGCGGACGAGTCGCGGGTCGGAGACGAGCGCGGCGCGCCGCGCGGCGTCGAGCGCCTGCGCGGCGTTCGCGGAGTCCAGGATGCGCACGTGCACCGCGCGGTCGAGGATCTGGTCGGTGGCCTTCCACGACGTCGAGCCCTCGAGGTCGGAATCCATCGGTTGCAGGACTCGGTACCGTCCGGCCAGCACTGAGCCGCGTCCGACGACGTCCTCCACCGGGCCTCCCGCAGTTGTTCTCGTCCCGACAATGTGCCGGTGCTCCATGCTAGGCGGTGCCGCTCAGCGCCGCCGACCCCTTGCCCTCCGGATCACCATCTGGGCCAGGGCGTCGACCTCCCGCACCCGCAGGACCTTGAGCAGGAGCACGTAGACGAGGCTGATCGCGAGCCCGGCCGTGACGCAGGTCACGATCGCGCCGCCCATCCCGTCCACAGGCCCCAGCAGCCGGACGATGAGCATGCCCACCGCGGCGGCCACGAGAGCCGCCCCGATCGCCTTGGCGTGGACCGCGGCGACCCGTCGGCCGTCGACCCCGTGCAGCCGGCGGCGCAGCACGATGAGCGCCACGACGGCGCCGACGGCGTAGGACAGGCTGGACGCCAGGCCTGCGCCCACGACCCACCACGACGGCTCCAGGACGGCCTGTGCGAGGTACGTGCCGCCCACCACGACAGCCGCCATGCCCACCTGCATGGGGAACATCGACCGGGCGTCCTCATAGGCGTAGAACACGCGCTGGCACAGCGACCACGCGCCGAACGCCACGAGTCCGAGCACCATCGCGACGATCGCGGGCGCCAGCGCCGACCAGGCGTCATCCCCGCCCGAGGGGAACATCACGCGCCCGATGGGGTACGCGAGGACGGCGATCCCGGCGGTGGCCAGCACCGTGAACAGCCCCACGGTGCGCAGGCCCAGGGACAGGTCGGCCCGCACGCCGTCCACGTCGCCGGCGGCCGCGGTGGCGGACAGGCGCGTGAAGAGGGCCGTCGCGAGCGACACCGTGACCAGCGAGTGGGGGAGCATGAAGACCAGGAACGCGTAGTCCCACAGCGCGTTGCCGGCGTACGACGGGTCGAGGCTGCCGGCGCGGGTGGTGACGCGGCTGACGGCGAGCACGCCGAGCTGACCGATGACCAGCGCGGCGAACGTCCAGCCCGCCACCCGGCCCGCGGAGCGCAGCCCGACACCACGGAAGCCCCACCGGGGCCGGTACCGGAAGCCCGAGCGGTACAGCGGGACCAGGAGCACCAGGGCCTGCGCGGCGACTCCCAGCGTCGCGGTCCCGGCGAGCATCGCGACCTGCCCGCCGCCCCAGGCACTCGGATCGTCCAGCGCCGACGTCTGGATGGTGCCGTTGACCAGCACGAACACCAGCAGGCCGGCCATCGAGACGAGGTTGTTGACCACCGGCGCCCACATGTACGGGCCGAAGGACCCGCGCGCGTTGAGCACCTGGCCGAGCAGCGAGTACAGGCCGTAGAAGAAGATCTGCGGGATGCACCAGTAGGCGAGCAGCACCGTCAGCGCCTGCACGGCGGGGTCGCTGAAGTCGGTGTACAGCGCTGTCAGCAACGGGGCCGCCACCGTGAGCAGCACGGCGAGGCCGACCAGCATCGTGGCGCCGAGGGTGAGCAGCCGGTCGACGTACTGCTGGCCGTCGGCGCGGCGGTAGGCCCGGACCACCTGCGGCACGAGCACCGCGTTGAGGACCCCGCCGGCGATCAGCAGGTAGAGCACGTTGGGCAGCTTGTTCGCCGCGGCGAAGGCGTTCGCGGCGTCGCCGGTGGCGCCGACGGCCCACACGACCATCGCGGCGCGCACCAGGCCCAGCAGCCGCGAGACGAGCGTGCCGGAGGCCATCAGCGCGGTGGACCGCCCCATGCCGGTGGCGTCGCCCGCAGGGGCCATCGGGACGGAGCCGACGCCCTCGCCCACGTCGGGCCCGAGGGTCGCCTCGGCCTCGGCGTCGACCGGGGGGCTCATGGGCTCGGCGTCACCGTCGTGCGGCGGGACGGCCGATCCGCTAGCGGTGCTCACCTACGCCCTCCTGAGTGTGCGATGCCGGCTGCTCGTGCTGACCGGCGGACTCGGCCTCGGCGGCGGCCGCCTCCGCGTCGGCCTGGGCCTGCGCCGCGAGCCGCGCGCCGCGGTGGGCCGTCTGGCCGCGGCGGACGGTGCGGACGATACCCGCGACGAGCCCGGCGGCGAGCAGCGCTCCGACGATGCTCAGCCCGACGTCCTCGATCGACGGCGTGACCCGCGCGCTGAACGCGACGGGGGTGGACACCAGGGTGCCGTCTTCGGCGCGCAGCACGACGTCCACCATCACGTCACAGGCGGAGGTCGCCCGCACGTCCACGGTGACGACCTCCTCGGAGGCGGCGGCGACGGTGGTGACGGGCGAGGCGGTGGCCTTGAGGCAGGACTGCCTGGAGAGCATCTCGACCCGGACTGTCGCGGGCTGGTCGAGGGCGTTGCGGACCACCAGCCGGATCTGGCTGGAGCTGGCGGCGACGGTGACCTGCTCGCTGAGCAGCACGGTGAGCCCGCTGCGGCGTTGGGTGGCCTCCTCGAGGACGGTGTCCACGAACACCTTCCGCCCGGCGAGGTCGGAACGCCATGCGACGGCGAGAGGCGCGATCAGCCGGCGGTCGAGGCCGTCGAGCAGGCGCTGCGGGTCGGGCACCACCTGGGCGAAGTCGGCGACGTCGTCACGGGCGCCCCCGAGCGCGTTGACGTGGGCGGGGGAGAGCTCGCTCGAGCTGCTGGCGGAGGCGGGCAGCGTCGTGGTCTCGCCGTCCTGCTCCACGAGGTCGGACACGGAGGTGGACGTGACCCACGGCGCCGCGGTGAGCGCCTTGAGCTGGGCTTGCGCCAGTGCGGCGTCGGGCTCCCAGTCGCGCGGCGCGGTGATCACCAGGCTGCTGCCCGAGAGGGTCGCCGCGCGCGCCGCGACGGCTGTCTCCGCGAGGATCCGCTGGGCGACGGTCGCGGGCGTGGCGCCGGGCTGCACGGACTCGGGGTCCGCGAGCAGCTTGCTGAGGGTCGCATCGGGGACCAGCAGCTCGGCTTGGCCGGCCGCGGTGTCGACGTCCACCCGCGCGGTCGCCGCGGGGAGGGTCGATCCGCTGGTGGACGCGCCCACGACCAGCGGGCCGGCGCCTGACCGTGCCGCGAGCTCGGCCGTCTCCTCGTCGAGGGTGGAGTCGGCCGCCCACAGCAGCCGGGCGGGGGACTCGCCGAGCACCTGTGCGGAAGCCGGTGAGGAGATGCCCAGCGCGACGTTCAGCAGCGCGCTCTCCGACGCGTGCGCGATCGCCGCGATGTCGGGGTCGGACCAGGGCAGTGCCATGACGTCGGTCCGGCTCGCCTCCGCGGCGAGGCGTTGCAGCCAGGCGCGTGCGGCGTCGCCGCCCACTGCGGCCTGGTCCAGCAGCCCCGGGTCGACGGCCCACGTCACGGTCGACTGGCCAGCGGTGGCCTGCAGCAGCGTGTCGAGGCGGCCGCCGGTCGAGGTGAGCGCCTCGAGCGCGTCCGTGGCGCGTGCGGCGGAGGCGTCGACGGCGTCGTCGCCAGCGTCGTCGGGCGCGCCTGGCGATGCCGTGCCCGACGGGTCGACCGAGTCCGTCGTCCCGTCGGCGGGATTGGCCTCGTCCGCCGCGGCCTCGAGGGCGTCGAGGTCGGCGGTGGTGAGCCCGTCTCCCACGACTGGCACCAGCACGCCCACCGCGACCTGGCTGAGGTCCGCCGGATCCTCGGAGGGCGACCACAGCAGAAAGGTGCGCTCCAGGCCCACCCGGCGGGACCTGTCGGACAACTCGACCGAGAGGCCGCGCGGGCCCCAGGCGGACGCCGAGCGGAGCAGGCCGACGGACGCGGCGGGCACCGTCAGCACCACCTCGGCGCTGGCGCCCGGCTCGAGCGGGGCCTCCAGGTCGATGGACTGCACCGGGCTGCCGGCGTCGTCACCCGGCGCGGAGCTCGTCCACGCGGCCAGCCGCTCGCTGCTGGCGAGCCGGTAGCGGCTGATCCGCAGCGTCGCGCGCGGCTGCTCGATGGTCGTGTCGCCCGTGTTGCGCACCACGGCCTTGACGGTGAGGTCCTGGTCGACGGTCAGCACCTGCGGTTGCACGGCGGTCACGGACACGTCGACGGCCAACCCGTCCTCCGACGGCGCCGCATGGGCTGCCCCACCGGCCCCGGGAAGTGTCGGGAGCAGCACCGCGGCCAGCGCGAGGAGCATGGTGAGCACGACGAGCGGCCCACGATGGGTGTGCCGCTCAAGCGTGGAGGTCGAAGGGAACAGGGTCATGCCTCGCCGACGAGGACCGCGTGCGCGGCCTCTGCTAGTCGCCGCTCATTGGGGTAGGCGAGCCGCGCCGGCAAGTCGGTGAGGGCCACCCACTCGACGTCCTCGGCCTCGCCGTCGGGGTCTCCCTCGACGCTGAGCTCGCCGCCCACGGCGCCGAGCAGGAAGTGGTGGACGACCTTGTGCACGCGGCGGTCGTCCCCGGTGAACCAGTAGTCGATGACGCCGAGCCGCCGCACGATCTCGCCGATGATGCCGGTCTCCTCGGCGATCTCGCGGACCGCGGCCTCCTCAGGCGTCTCGGCGCCCTCGAGGTGGCCCTTCGGCAGGCACCATTCGAGCCGGCCCGCGCGGTTCCGGCGAGCGATGACCGCCGCATGCCGGATACCGTCCATGGTGTGCACGACGAGCCCTCCGGCGGAGGTCTCGTCGACCACCGGCAGGGTGTGCGGCAGCGTGCGCGCGGACGCGATCTCCGGGTCGATACGGAGCGCGTGTCCGCCCGGCGGCGCCGGGACGGCGCCCGGGCGCGCGGGCTGCGCAGAGCTCGACATGTCGCCACTGTAACGACTTCTCCTTATCCGGCTTTCACTCCCGGTGGCGTCTGGCAGGCTTGGACGTTGTGCCGACCACCGACCAGACCGCCCTCCTCGCCCTCCAGCGGCGAGCCCTCACCGTCCTCGCCGACCTCGCGCCCGCCGCGATCGAGCTCGGCGAGGTGTTCCAGGCCGCCGGTCACGAGCTGGCGCTGGTGGGCGGGCCCGTCCGTGACGCGTTCCTCGGGCGCGTGAGCGCGGACCTCGACTTCACGACGTCGGCCTCCCCGGATGAGACGCAGGCGCTGTTGGCGCGCTGGGGTGACGCGCACTGGGACATCGGCCGGGAGTTCGGCACGATCGGCGCCCGCCGCCACGGTCGGCGCAACGGCGGCGAGGACGTCGTCGTGGAGGTCACCACCTACCGCACCGACGCGTACGACCCGGCGTCGCGCAAGCCCGAGGTGGTGTTCGGGGACACGCTGGAGGGCGACCTCTCCCGCCGCGACTTCACCGTGAACTCCATGGCGGTGCGGCTGCCCGAGCTCACGTTCGTGGACCCCTTCGACGGGTTGTCGGACCTCGCCGCCCAGCGCCTGCGGACCCCGGTGGCGGCGCGGCAGTCCTTCGACGACGACCCGCTGCGGATGATGCGCGCGGCCCGGTTCGCCGCGCAGCTCGGCTTCGCCGTGGACGAGGACGCGCTGGCGGCCATCCGCGAGATGGCCGAGCGGATCTCCATCGTCTCGGCCGAGCGGGTGCGGGATGAGCTGGTCAAGCTGCTGATGTCGCCGTCGCCCCGCCCGGGGCTGCAGACCCTCGTCGACACGGGCCTGGCCGAGCACATCCTCCCCGAGCTGCCCGCGCTGCGGCTCGAGATCGACGAGCACCACCGCCACAAGGACGTCTACCAGCACTCGCTCACGGTGCTGGAGCAGGCCATCGCGCTGGAGACCGGCCCCGACGGCGACGTCCCCGGACCCGACCTGGTGCTGCGGCTCGCGGCGCTGCTGCACGACATCGGCAAGCCCGCGACGCGCCGGTTCGAGGACGGCGGCGGGGTGAGCTTCCACCACCACGAGGTGGTCGGGGCGAAGCTCGTGGCCCGCAGGCTCAAGGCGCTGCGCTTCGACAAGGCGACGGTGCAGGCCGTGTCGCGGCTCACCGAGCTGCACCTGCGGTTCCACGGCTACGGCGACGGCGGCTGGACGGACTCCGCGGTGCGCCGCTACGTCACGGACGCGGGGCCGCTGCTGGAGCGCCTGCACCGCCTGACCCGGTCGGACTGCACCACGCGCAACCGGCGCAAGGCCGAACGGCTGTCCGCCGCGTACGACGACCTGGAGGAGCGGATCGCGCGCCTGCGGGAGCAGGAGGAGCTGGCCTCCATCCGCCCCGACTTGGACGGGCAGCAGATCATGGAGGTGCTCGGCATCGGCCCCGGCCGTGAGGTGGGCGCCGCGTACCGGCACCTGCTGGAGCTGCGCATGGACCGCGGCCCCCTCGGCGAGGACGTCGCCCGCGCGGAGCTGCTCAGCTGGTGGCAGGGGCGCCAGGCCGAGCAGGCCTGACCACGGGCCTGCGGACGACGAGCACGCACACGTCGTCCTCCTGCTCGGAGCCGACGAACCGGCCAACGAGCTGGTCGCGGACGTCGGCGGCGCACGCGTCGTCCTGCACGGCGGACAGGGCGCGCACGAGCTCGCCGATGCCGTCCCGCAGCGACCGGTCGCGGCGCTCGATGAGGCCGTCGGTGTAGACCACGAGGATCGCGCCCTGGGGCAGCGCGATCTCGGCCTGCGGGTCGGGTGTGTGGAGGTTGACGACGCCCACGGGGGTGGTCAGCGCCTGGTCCAGCGGCAGGACCTCGCCTCCGGGCAGCCGGATCAGGGGCGGGGGGTGGCCGGCGCGCGAGTAGGTGAGCCGGTCCGGGGCGCCCTCGGGCGGCGCGGCGCCGCCGGGCGGGGTGCTCGGGGGCTCCGGTGGGCGCTCGAGGCGCAGGTACACGCAGGTGGCCAGGTCGGCCATGCCCAGGCCGCGCACCAGCTCGTCCAGGTGCGCGATGACGCGTCCGGCCCGGGCGCCGCTCCACGCGTGGGACCGCAGCACCGAGCGGAGCTGGCCCATCGAGGCGGCCGCGCCCAGGTCGTGGCCCACCACGTCCCCGACGGCCAGCCCGATGGCGCCATCGGGCAGCGGCATCACGTCGAACCAGTCGCCGCCGACCTCCGCGCGGTGCAGCGCGGGCAGATAGGACGCGGCGACGTCCAGGCCGGGGACGGTGGGCACGTCGGGCAGGAGGCTGTGCTGCAGCGTGAGGGCCGCCGTGCGCTCTCGCAGGTAGAGCCGCACGTTGTCGAGGGCGACAGCCGCCCGCTGGCCCACATGCGCGGCGGTGACGACGTCCTCGGCGGTGAAGCCGTCCACGGTGTCGTGCAGGAGGCACAGGGCGCCGATGAAGTGGTCGCGGGCGCGCAATGGCACGACCAGCGCGGCGCCCAGGCCCAGGCGCCGCAGCACCTCCAGGCGATGGGCGGGCACCTGCTGGGCGAGGGCCTCCAGGTCGATGGAGAACGGCCGCGCGTCGAATCGGCTGTCGTCCGTGCGGGCCAGCTCGAAGGCCGCTGAGCGCATCACCCACGACGGGTCGCCGCGCTCGAGGTCGTGCGCGTCCTGCGCGCGGACGGGATGCCGGGCGGCCACATGCAGCCGCTCGAGCCGCCCCCGGTCGTTGGTGACGACGATGAACCCCCAGGTCGCCAGGCGGGAGACGGCGATCTCCGCGAGGGCCACCAGGGCGTCGTCGTAGTCGAGCCTGCGGGCGATCTCCTCGCTGACCTGCGCGAGCAGGTGCATCCGGGCCCGGGATGCCTGCGCCTCGCCGAGGGCCGCGTCCCGCGCGCGCTCCTGCTCGACGCGGGCCGTCACATCGGCCTGGATGCCCACATGGTGCGTGAGCCGGCCGTCGGCGTCGTAGACCGGGCTGATCACCACCTGGTTCCAGAACGGGGTGCCGTCCTTGCGGTAGTTCAGCAGGGTGTCCGCGACGGTGAGGCCCTGCTCGAGGGCCTGGTGGATCCGCGCCACGACGGTGCGGTCCGTGCGCGGGCCCTGCAGCACGCGGCAGTTGCGGCCCAGCATGTCGGTGGGCGAGTAGCCGGTGAGGCGCTCGAAGGCGGGGTTCACCCAGATGATCGGGTCATCCGCCGCGTGCGGGTCGGAGATCGTGAACGACAGGTCGCTGGCGATCACCGCCCGCGCGTGCAGGTCGCCGCTGAGATCAGGCGTCCGGGCCACCCCATGGGAATCGGCTGCCGCCCCTGCCAGTGCCGCTGCCCGCAGCACGCCAGATGAGAGATCGCTCACCTTCGCGAGACTACGCACGATCCCCGGTGAGCGCGCCCCTGCGCGACGAGTTGGTCAGCCGCCCTCGACGCCCTGCGCGCGGGACTCCCGGGGCAGCGCCGGGGGGCCCTCGGCCGCAGGCGCCCCGACGGCGTGGGCCGTCGTGGCGCGGTAGCCCAGCGCAGCGGCCGCGTAGCCCACCGCGAGGGCCACGAAGACGGGCCGCGACCACCCGGTGTCGGGGAGGGTGACTGCCGCGAGGGCCGCGGCGCCCACGAACGCGGCGTTGTACATCACGTCGTACAACGCGAACGCCCGGCCCCGGAACTCGTCGGCCGTGTCCCGCTGCACGATCGTGTCCACGGCGATCTTCGCGCCCTGCGCCGCGAGCCCCAGCGCCGCCGCGCACAGCAGCAGCGGGACCCGGGCCACCGTGACGGCGAGCACCGTCTGCGTGGCCGCGGCCAGCAGCAGGCACAGCACGATCCAGGCGTGCGGCCCGATGCGGGGCGTCAGCACCGGGGTCAGCACCGCCGCGAGGACGAAGCCCACGGCGGACGCGGTGAGCACCAGGGAGAACACCGCCAGGCCCGCCGCCGCGTCCTGCGGGTCGGCCAGCAGGTTGCGGCTGATGAGGATGCTCGCGATGAACGCGACGCCGTACAGGAACCGCGACGCCGCCATGACGCTGAGCGCGGCGGCAGGGGTGCGCCGCGCGATCAGGTGCCGGGCGCCCGCGACCAGGCCCCGGCCCATCTCCTTGACCTGCGCGAGCACCTGCGACGAGCTGGCGACGGCCTCCGGCCCGAGGGCGTCGCGCCCGATGCGCAGCGCCAGGCAGCCCGCCGTCACGTACACCAGGCTGGCGACGACCACCGCCCCGGCGTCGCCCACCGGCCCGCTGGGCAGCACCAGTCCCAGGCCCAGCCCGATGGCGCCGCCCACGCCCACCGCGCCCGCGCCGAGCGTCGGGGTCAGCGAGTTGGCGGTCAGCAGCAGCGGGCCGTCCACCACGCGCGGCAGCGACGCGGACAGCGCGGACAGCAGGAACCTGTTGACCGACAGCGCCAGGAGCGCCAGCACGTACACCGCGGGGCCGACGCCCACCGTCACCATCAGCACGGCGATGACCAGCGCGATCACGGCCCGCACCAGGTTGCCCACCAGCAGCACCTGGCGGCGGCGCCACTTGTCCAACAGCACGCCCGCCCACGGGCCCACGATGGTGAAGGGAAGCAGCAGGACGGCGAACGCGATCGCCACGTCCCCAGCGGTCGACTGCTGCTCGGGGTTGAAGAAGAAGAGGGTCGCGAGACCCACCTGGAACAGGCCGTCACCGGCCTGGCTGCTCAGCCGGACGACGAACAGCCGACGGAACCCCGGCAGGCGAAGGAGCTGCCGGAGCTCGCGGATGACACTCATCCCGCCAGGCTAACGACCTGCGGGAGCGCTCATGACCCCGCGACCGGTGGCAGGCGTGCGGTCAGCCGACGAAGGACGCCTCAGCCTGCTCGAGGGCGCCCCGCGTGAGCGCCGCGGCGCCACGGTAGAAGTCGGTGCGGGCGTGCTCCGTCACCAAGTCCAGGCAGTCCGGCGCCCAGGCCAGCAGGTGGTCGGTGAGGAAGGCCGCGTGGGCGGCGAAGATCGAGTCGAGCATCGGCCCGTCGTCCTGCGACAGCGCGTCCAGGCCGCGCAGGCACAGGTTGCTGAGGAAGTTCAGCTCGAGGCCCAGGTGGTCGTCCGGCTCCCGGTTGAGGCGCGGGGCCTCCAACCCGAAGGCGCGGTACGTCGCCCGGACCTGCAGCGTGGGCTCGTCGAACAGCAAGCGGTCCACCGTCCGGTACACCGACTCGTACGGCGTGGCGAGCAGGGGCCCAGGGCCCACGAACAGCGCCTGATAGTCCCGGGTCAGCGCGGTCGGGTCCGCCGTGGGCTCAGCGCCCCCGGCCCCGACCGCGCTGCCGAGCAGGCGCAGCCCCTCCACCGTCGCGGCATCCGACTCGAGCGGCCACTCGTCCAGGAGCCCCGGCTCGGCGAGCCGCGCGCACAGCTCGGCGTCCGCCGGCGCCAGGAACAGGCGCGAGAGGAAGCCGTACGCGGCCGCGAAGGAGTCGAGCCGGGCGCCGATCAGCCGGTTCCCGTCGAGGGTCGTGCTCATGAGATTCCGCCTTGCGGGTGGAGGACGTGCGGGTGGAGGTGGTGGATCAGAGGCCGATGCGGTCGAAGGACGAGTAGAACAGCATGCGCCCGATCGTCTCCGAGGCCAGGACGAGCACGAAGGCGCTCGACGCCAGGTAGACGAGGTGGCGCTCCTTGCCGCGGAAGGCGAACCGGTAGAGGAAGAAGCCCAGCAGCCCGGCGCCGGCGAAGACCAGCACGAGGCGGGTGACGAGGTAGGCGCCACCGCCGCTCATGAGGATCGCTGCGGAGGCCTGGGCGTTGACGTTGCCGGTGGCCAGGTCGAGCGCGTACGTGGGCAGGACGATGAACTCGACGCCCAGCAGGACGATCGCGGAGGCCGCGATGCGGCGCAGCGAGGTGCGCATCAGGGCGGAGGTCTGCAGGTCGTCGTCGTCCTGGTGCTTGCGCTTGCGGACGGTGTAGACGACGACGAACGCGGCGCCGATGGCCAGCGCCCCGAGC